>CAWHIA010000008.1:0-68413 GCA_963829155.1 uncultured Chloroflexia bacterium
CGGCTGACGACCGGAGCCAGCCGAGGACTACGAAGGAATCTGAACCGCGGCCGGCGCCTCGGTCCCCGGCTCCGCCGCCAGCTCGACGCGGAACACGGCCCCGCTGGGATCCCGATTGGCGACGCCGATCCGGCCGTCGTGGCGGTCGACGATCCAGCTCGCGATCGAGAGCCCGAGGCCGGTGCCGCCGGACGGCGCGCCCGGCGCCCGCCAGAACCGGTCGAAGACGTGCGCCATGTCCTCCGCCGGATGCCCGGGCCCTGGTCGGCCACCTCGATCGTCGCGACAGGCCCGAGCCGCCGCACCGACACGGTCACCGAGCCGCCGCGCGGGCTGTGGCGGACCGCGTTGTCGACGAGGATCGTGACCAGCTGGCGCAGGCGGGCCGGGTCGCCGACGACCATCGCCGGCTCCGGGTCCACCTGGACGTGGACGCCGCGCTCCTCCGCCATCCGGCCGAGGGCGGAGGCGGCCTCGAAGGCCACGTCGCCCACGTCGAGCGGCATCCGCTCCATGGCCACCGCGCCGGAGTCGGAGCGGGCGAGCAGCAGCAGGTCGTCGACCATCGCGGTCAGGTGCGTGACCTCGGCGTCGATGTCGTCGAGCGCCTCGCGGGACTCCGACACCGGACGCTCCGGGTGGCGGAAGACGTGCTCCAGCGACGACCGGATCACCGTCAGCGGCGTGCGCAGCTCGTGCGAGGCGTCGGCGGCGAACTCGCGCTGGCGGCGGAGGGCCGTCCGCTGGGCCCCGAACGAGTCCCGGATCGGCACGAGCGCGCGCTCGGCGTACAGCCAGCCGAACGCCGCGGCGACCACCACGACCAGCAGGCCGCCGACGAGCAGCACGGTCAGGAGCGCCTGGAGCGTCTCGACCTCGGTCGAGCGGTCCTGGAGGACCTGCAGGTAGTAGGTGTTGCCGTCCTGCTGGGCGACGACCTCGTGGGTGAGCACCCGGACGGGCACCTGGACCGTGGTCCCGGGCCCGCTCCCCGGCGGCCCGACGAGCGGAGCGACAAGCTCGAGCGTCGCGGTCCGGATGTCGGTCCCGTCGGCGGACGCGGCGGCGGCGGTGAGGCCTGCCTGCTCGGGCAGGCCGGACGGCACGACCACAGGCCGGTCGCCCACCTGCACCGGGGCCCCGTTGGCGTCGAAGATGTAGAGCAGGGTGTTGCCGCTCCCGAACGCGAACCCCTGCTCGGGCCCGTTCCCGGCGCCGCTCGGTCCTTCCAGCAGCGCGACCAGCGGCCGTGCCCGGTTCTCGAGCTGCTGCACGCTCGCCGCCTCGAGCGAGTTGGCGACGGCCGCGTAGAGGGCCGCGCCCAGGATCACCAGCACGACCAGCGTGGAGATGCCGCTCCACGCCACGAGGCGCCAGCGGACCCGCCGGATCAGCTTCGCCTCGTCGGCGAGGGCCGCCTGCTCCGCGTCGTCGTCGCGGGGATCGAGCCGGCGTGGGTCAGCCATCGCCGAGCCTGTAGCCCACCCCTCGGACGGTCTCCACCTGCGTGCCGGCCTCGCCGAGCTTGGTCCGCAGGTAGTGGACGTAGGCGTCGACGGCGTTGGGCGTGACCGCGACGCTGAACGGCCAGGCGTGGTCGAGCAGCTGGTCGCGCGTCAGCGTCTGGCCGGGATGCCGCATCAGCGCCTCGAGCAGCGAGAACTCGCGCGGGCTGAGGTCGACGTTGCGGCCGTTCACGGTCACGCGACGCGCGGCCTCGTCGAGGGTGATCGCGCCCACCTCGAGGCGGGGGTCCGGGCGGCGCGGCCCGGGCTCGGCGCGGCGGGCGAGCGCGCGCAGGCGCGCCGCGACCTCCTGGTACGCGAAGGGCTTGACGACATAGTCGTCTGCGCCGGCGTCGAGGCCGGTCACGCGGTCGTTGACGGTGTCGCGGGCGGTGAGCATCAGGATGCTCACGTCGACCTGGTCGCGGCGCAGCCGGCGAGCGACGTCGAGCCCGGACATGTCGGGCAGCCCGATGTCGAGGATGACCGCGTCGAGGCCGTCGATCGCGCCGGCGAGCTCGATGCCGGTCCGGCCGTCGGGCGCGTGCTCGACGACGTGGCGGTCTTCCTCGAGGAGTCGGGTCAGGGCGCGGGCGAGCCGCTCGTCGTCCTCGACCAGGAGCAGGTGCATGGTGAGCGTGGGTCCTCGATCAGGGAACGACGGTCACGGCGCTGGCGGTCCCGAGGCTGATCGAGCCGTTCCCGTTGCCGCTGTTCCCGTTGCCGCTGTTCCCGTTGCCGTTGCCGTTCCCGTTGCCGTTCGCCCCGGGCCGGAACCCTGCCGCCCCGACCTGCAGGATGACCGTCTTGCCGGCGGTCACGTCCGACGCGCTCGCTTCGGCCTGCTGATGGTACGTGGTGGAGGAATCGAGGCCGACGGTGATGGTGTTGCCGGTCGCGGTCTTGATCGTCACGGAATCGCCCGTGATCGAGTCGACGGTGCCGGTGATCGACAGGCCTCCGGCACCGGCGAAGCCGAACCCGCGTCCGCCGTTCCCGTTGCCTGCACCGAAGCCGGCCCCGGGTGCGAAGCTGCCGCTGGGCCCGTTGCCGTCGGTGAAGAATTGGCCGCCGCCACCCACCGCGGTCTGCGAGGTGGCCGCCGGGGCCGTGGTGCGGCCAACCGCGAACGCCACGCCGGCCGTCGCGACCAGCACCGCCACGCCCAGCGCGACGTTGAGCACCGAGACGCCGGACTTGCGGGCCGGCTTGGCGGGAGGGGCGACGAGCGTCGGGGCGCCGCCCGCCACGGGTCCGACGGCGTGCGCCGGCTCCGGCGGCGCGGGCTCGAACGTCGCCTTGGGCGGCTCGAACGCAGGCAGCGACGGCTCGAACGGGGGCAGCGGCGGGATCGGCTCGGTCGGCGATGCGTCTGCGGAGGCGTTCGAGGGGTCGACGGGCGTGGTCATTGAGGGGGTCTCCTACTCGTAGCGCAGCGCGCTGATGGGATCGAGGCGCGCCGCCTGGCGGGCGGGCCACACGCCGAACACGATGCCGACGACGAGGCTGAACAGGAACGCGACGGCGAGGGTTGTCGGGCTGAAGGCGAAGGTGATGTTGCCAACGCGGCTGATCAGCGCCGAGACCGTCAGGCCCACCGCGATGCCGATCAGGCCACCCAGGCCCGACAGCGTGAGCGCCTCGATGAGGAACTGGGCGAGGATGTCGCGGCGCCGGGCGCCGACCGCCTTGCGGATGCCGATCTCGCGGGTCCGTTCGCGGACCGAGACCAGCATGATGTTCATGATCCCGATGCCGCCGACGATCAGCGAGATCGAGGCGATGCCCCCGAGCAGCAGCGTCAGCGTGCCGCTGATCGCGTTGGCCGTCTGGAGCAGCTGCGACTGGTCGAAGATCGAGAAGTCGTCGTCGTCGGTCGCCGCGAGGTCGTGGCGCGACCGCAGGAGCGTCGTGATCTCGGCCTGGACCCCGGTCATCTGTGCCTGGTCGGCGACACTGACGCCGATCGTCCGGACGTCGTCGCCCGCGACGAAGTACTTGCTGAGGACCCCGATCGGCACCATGACCTGGTCGTCTGGGTCCTGGAAGCCGGCACCGCCCTTGGGCTGGAGGATGCCGATCAGGCGGAACGGCAGGCCGCCGACGGTGATCTGGCTGCCGATCGAGCTGGCGTCGAGCTTGAGGTCGTCGGCGGTCGTGGCGCCGAGCACGGCGACGCGCAGGTTCTGCTCGACCGAGGTGTCGGTCAGGAACGAGCCCTGCCACACGTCGTAGGCCCGGACCGACGCGTAGTCGGCGGTCGTGCCGATGATCGAGGTGGTCGACGTCTCGCCGTCGGCTCCGACGACGGCCTGGGTCTGCGACTCGGGGGCGACGCCGGCCACGCCGTCGATCGCCCGGATCGCCGCCGCGTCCTCGCTGGTCAGCGTGGAGCTGGCGCCGCCGTTCGCCCCGGCCGCCGAGATCGTCAGCAGGTTCGTGCCCAGGCTCGACAGCCGCTGGGTGATGCTCGACGTCGTCCCCTGCCCCACGCCGACGAGGGCGACCACCGACGCGACGCCGATGATGACCCCCAGCATCGTCAGGGCCGCGCGGAGGCGGCCGGTCCGGAGGCGCGAGAATGCGAGCCGGATGAGCTCGAGGATCCTCATGCCACGAGCCGCCCGTCGCGGATGTGCACCTGGCGGCCGGCCGACGCGGCGACCTCGGCGTCGTGGGTGATGAGGACGATGGTGCTGCCCGCGCGGTTGAGCTCGCGGAGGAGCTCGAGCACGTCGTGGCCGGAGGCCTGGTCGAGGTTGCCGGTCGGCTCGTCGGCGAGGATCAGGGCGGGGTCGGTAACCAGCGCCCGGGCGACGGCCACCCGCTGCTGCTGGCCGCCGGACAGCTCCGAGGGCTCGTGATGGACGCGATCGCCCAGGCCGAGCCGCTCCAGCGCCTCGGTCGCCCGACGGGTCCGCTCGGCCCGGCCGACGCCCTGGTAGAGCAGCGGCGTTGCGACGTTCTCCAGCGCGGTCGTCCGCGGCAGGAGGTTGTACGACTGGAAGACGAACCCGATCGTCCGGCTTCGGATTCGCGCCAGGCCGTCGTCGTCGAGCTCCTCCACGGACGTGCCGGCGAGGCGGTAGGTGCCCTCCGTCGGCCGGTCGAGGCAGCCGACGATGTTCATCATCGTGCTCTTGCCCGACCCCGACGGCCCGACGATGGCCAGGAACTCACCCCGGTGGACGTCGAGGTCGACATCGCGCAGCGCGGGGACGGTGACGTGGCCCATATCGTAGGTGCGGCTGATCCCGCGCAGGCTGATGATCGGCTCGGTCGCGCCGGCGCTGGTGGTGGCGTGCGGCGCCGTCACAAACTCGGTGCTCACGGCCGCGTGAAGACGGGGCCGCCGCCGCCGTTGACGGTGACGCCGCCGCCGCCGAAGCCGCGGCCGCCGAACCCGTTGGTGCCGCTGCCGCTCGTCGCCGTGCGGTCCGCGGCCGTGCCGGTGATGACGGTCTCGCCCTCGGTGAGGCCCGACTTGATCTCGGCGGTGGTGCTGGTGACGAGGCCGACCTCGACCGCCTTGACGGTCGGCGTGCCGTCGGCGCCCATCACCTGGACCCGGTAGTTGCCGGTCGTGCCGCGGAGGGCCTCGGCGGGGATCGTCAGCACGTTGGTCGCCGACGCGGTGACGATCGTGATGTCCGCGGTCATGCCCGCCCGAAGCGCCGACGGCGCACCCGTGAGCGTGACCGTGACGGGGTACGAGACCACGCTCCCCGACCCGCTGCTGTCGCCGGCCGTCGGGGCGATCGCCGAGACGGTGCCCTGGATCGTGGCGTCGATCGCGTCGACGGTGACGGTGGCGTCCTGCCCCACCGACATCGAGCTGACGTCGCTCTCCACGACGTCGGCGGTGACCTCGTAGCCGGACGAGGCGATCGAGATCGCGGTGCCCGTCGAGTCGAGGCCCCTGGCGATGTCGACGGCGGTGATCGTGCCGTCGATCGGGGCGGTCAGGGTCGCGTAGCGGATCTGCGTCTTCAGGTCGTCGACCTGCTGCTGCGCCTCGCGCCGGGCGTTGGCGGCGTTGTAGCGGCCGACCTTGGCCTGGCGGATCGCGTCGGTGCCGGAGGCATTCTTCAACGCCTGCCGTGCCTGCTTCTCCTGCAGGCGCGCCGCGGCGAGCGAGGCCTGGGCGTTGAGCAGCTGTTCTTCGAGGTCCGCGGTCGAGGCCTTCGCGAGGACGTCGCCGCGCTTGACGGCCTTGCCGACCTCGGCCTTGACCTCGGTTACCGTCCAGGTGCCGGAGCCGGCCGCCGCGCTCGAGTCGGTCGTGAGCACCGGCGCCGCCCCGAACCCGAGGTCGTACGTCTGGTTGGCGGCGATCGTGCCCGTGGCGGCGACGCTGTCGGTGACGTCGCCGGTCGTCGCCGCGGACGTGAGGTACTGGGTCGCGTTCGCGGACCCGGCGAGCTGGAGGCCGCCGGCCGAGTAGGCGACCGCCGCGGCCCCCGCGGCCACGAGCAGGACGATGACGAGCAGCTTCAGCTTCATGGGCGCGACGGTCCTCTCCTCAGGGTCTCGACGTGGGGATGACGGGTCTCAGGCGCCCTGGCCCGAGGTCGCGCGGGCGATCAGCGCCGACGCGTCGTTGATGGGGATGGCGAAGCCCAGGCCCTGGGCCGTGGACGCGACCGCGGTGTTGATGCCGATCACGGCGCCCGAGGCGTCGAGCAGCGGCCCGCCGCTGTTGCCGGGGTTGATCGCGGCGTCCGTCTGGATGAGGCCGGTCAGCTTGGTCGAGCGCCCGGTCGACTCGTCGGCGACCGTCACATCCCGGCCGAGGCCGGACACGATGCCCTTGGTCACCGTCTCGGTATAGGTGCCGAGCGGGCTGCCGATGGCGATGGCCGTCTCGCCCACCTGGACGCCCGCGGAGTCCGCGATCCGCGCCGGCGACAGGCCCGTCGCGTCGACCTTGATCAGCGCGAGGTCGTTGTCCTTCGCCTGCTCGACGAGCCTGGCCGGGTAGGTGCTGCCGTCGGCCGTCTCGACCGTGAGGCTGGTGCTGTTCTCGACGACGTGGCGGTTGGTGAGGATGTAGCCGTCGGCGGTGAGGATGATCCCGGAGCCGATGCCGGTCGTGGGCTGGCCGAACGGCGAGAAGCGGTCCGTGGTCAGCCCGTCGGCGGTGATCGTCACGACCGACTGCTTGTCGGCGGCGACGATGGCGGTGAGGTCGTTCGCGGTGATCGTGGTCGAGCCGGTGCTGGTCGTCGTGGCGTTCGGGGCGACGGGCGTCGACGCGACGGGCGCGGGCGGGACCAGCAGCCCGACGACGGCGGCGGTGCCACCCGACGCGAGGAGCGCGGCGAGGATCGCCGCCGCCACGACGCTGCCGACGCCGCGACCGGTCGTCGAGCGGCCGTGGGGCACCACCTTGCTGGTCGGCACGGAGGCACCGAACGGCTCCGTCCGCGCGGACGTCGCGGCGGACCAGGTCGACGGCGCAGAGCGCGGCGGTGCCTGGGGCGGTGTCGAGGTCGGGACCGACGAGCCCGCGACGGGTGTCTGCGCCGGGCCCGGAGGCGGGGCGAGCACCGGGCGATCGGCGTTCGACGCCGGGTCGACGGGCTGCGCGGGGTCGGTCATCAGGGATGCGCTCCTGGGGCGATGCAGGTCTATGGCCCCAGTCAATGCCCGGCGCCTGAGATTGGCGTGAGAGTGAACCGCGTCGTCGGCCGGCCCTTACCGGACGAGGAGCTCGTCGACCAGCGGCGTCCAGACGACCCGTCCGTCCCGCGTCACGGCGAGGCCGCCGTACCCCGGTTGTCGCGCGATCCACTCGATCCCGCGCTCCCCCATCGCGAAGGCGGCGGTCGCGAAGGCATCCGCGAGGGCGAGGGTGGGACCGACGACGGTCATGCTCATCACGTCGTCCGGCACCCGCCCCGTGTGCGGGTCGCGGATGTGCCCGCCGCGCTCGTACAGGCCGGAGGTGGCGACCGCGCGGTCCGAGATCGCGAGCACCGCCGCGACGCGGCCGGCTTCGGTCGGGTGCTGGATCCCGATCCGCCACGGGGTCCCGAGAGAGGCGTGTCCCGTCGCGACGAGGTCGCCACCGGCGTTCACCTGCGCGTTCCGGGCGCCGGCGAGCCGGAGGCGGAGGATGGCCTCGTCGACGGACCAGCCCTTCACGATCCCCGTCGGGTCGAGGCGGCCATCGGGACGGTGCCGGCGGGCGTCGAAGTAGCCGTCCGTCCGATCCCTGACCTCGTCGGCGAGCGTCACGATCGCGCGCAGCTCCGGGCTGACGTCGTCGAGGCGGAGCTCGCCCGCCGCGACCCGGCTCGCCTCGCTGTCTGGCCGGAACAGGCTGAACCGCTCGTCCACGTCGTGGAACCACGCGACCACGGGCTCGAGGGCCGACCGCTCGACCAGCGGCGGCCGGACATCGATGGTCACGACCGTGCCCATCACGTGCTCGACGACCACGATCCGATCGGTCGGTGCTGCCGGGTCGGGCGTCACTGCCGAGGGATGGATGGCCGGGTCGGGCGCGATCATCGGACGGGTGTGTCAGGCGTGCAGGCCGGCGGCGTCGAGCGCGGCCTGGAGCGACTGTTCGTAGGCCAGGCTGGTGTACGTGGCCCCCGACACGCCGTCGATGCTGGCGCTCTGCGCGCTCAGGGCCTCGTCGTGCAGGATGGGCTCGGCCTCCCTCGAGATCTGGCCCGATCGGCCGCCCGAGGGCAGCTCGAGCGCGGTGACGTCGGTCACCTGCCCGTTCACCACCGTCACCGAGACCTGGACGGGGCCATACCGGGTGTCGACCTCGGGGCCCGTCGCCGTCGTCGACCCCGAGCTGGAGGTCGTGCCGTTTGCCGCAGTCCCGCCGGCGGTGGTGCCACCGGACGAGGTGCCGCCGGAGGGCGATGTCGTCGGCGCCGCGCCGGCCACGCTCGAGCCCGTCGAGGATCCCGACCGCGCCAATTCCTCCTGCGTTGCGATCGTGCCCGGCGTCTGGAAGTTCAGCAGCAGGACGAGGGCGAGGGTGGTCAGTCCGAGGGCGACGGCGCCGCGTTTCGGCATGAACGGGTCTCCGCGGGTCTGCGTCGGGTTGATTGGCTGTCCCCGAGGCTCGCGGACGCCGCTGAGAGCGTCGTGAGAGCCCGCGCCTCTGCCCGTCGGCAGGCTCAGTAGGCGAACTGCTCCAGGTGCACGTGGCGGCGCGGCACCCCGAGCTCGTCGAGCGCGCCGCGGACCGCGTCCATGAGCCCTGTCGGACCGCATAGGTAGACGTCCTGCTCGGCGATCGTGGGCACCAGCCTTGCCAGCGTGGCGGCGTCGAGCGACGGGCCGGCCATCGGTCGCCCCGGCTCCCCTGCGCGCCGCGATCCCACCAGGTAGTGGACCTCCGCGCCGCGGTGCGCGGCCAGCGTGTCGAGCTCCGTCCGGAACACGAGCTGGTCGGGGGTCGTCGCGCGGTAGATCAGCGTGAGGTCGCCAGGCCCGCCCGGCAGCAATTCAAGGAGCGCCCGGAGCGGCGTGATCCCGATGCCGCCGGCGATCAGCGTCACCCCGCGCCGGGTGCGGCGGGCGCCAGTGAGCATGCCATAGGGGCCCTCGACGAACACCCTCGTCCCGACCGGGATCGCGCCGATCCGCCGGCTGTCGTCGCCCAGGTCCTTGACCGTGAAGCGGAGCCAGCGGCCGTTCGGGGCGGAGGAGATCGAGAACGGGTGGGCGCGCCACCATCCGTCGCGGGTGAGGAACCGGATCACGAAGTACTGGCCGGACCGCACGGCGAGGCGATCGAGGTCGACGCCCGTCAGGTAGACGGAGACGACGCCCTCCGCCTCCTCGACGATCGCCGAGACGCGGAGCCGGTGACGGACGGACGTGACCAGCGGCTGCCCGACCCGGAAGGTCAGCACCAGCGCGGCGGTCACGACGTACAGGCCGATCCAGTACATCGCGGCGAGCTGGTCGTGCATGAAGTCCGCGCCGACGAACAGCTGGTGCAGAAACGCGAGGGCGATGGCGAGGTAGGCGTAGAGGTGGAGGCCGTACCAGGTCTCGTACGACAGCCGGCGCCGGGCGGCCCGGACGGAGCTGACGCCGACCAGGACGAACAGCCCGAACCCGGCCGTCGCCCAAAGGACATACGGGTACGTCGTCAGAAGCATCGCGAGCTCGTCGACGACCCCGGCGCCGTCGCCCATCGCGTAGCCGGTCGTCGTGAGGACACCGTGGGCGCCGATCAGCCAGACCGTCGCGAACCCGAGCCAGCGGTGCGCCACGGCGAGACGGCCCATGCCGAAGGCCTCGTCGAGCCATGGGCTGCGGCCCATGAGCACGAGCTGGATGAGGGCGAGGTAGGTGCCGAGGAGCGCCGTGAGCTGGCCGGCGGCGGTCAGCGCGCCGGCCGTCGTCCCCAGCTGGTCGAGGCCGCCGTGGCGGACCCAGAGCAGGACGATGAACAGGCCGTTCCCGGCGAGCAGCGCCACGACGTCCGTCTGCCGGATTCCCCAGCGCCGCGGCAGCGGCACGGGCATCGGACGGGTGCCGGGCTGGATGGCCATGGTCGGTGTCCTCGGTCAGAAAGATCGCGGCGCTCTCGGTGGGGAGGAGTCCGCCGGGAGCGCCGCGTCGAGGTCCAGTTAGCCGCGGGTCGCTGAGAGGACCGTGAGATCAGGCGCGCGCGAAGTGCAGCTGGAGCTCGAGCGTCCCGTGGTCCTCGATCGAGAGGACGATCATCCCCTGGGGCGAGGTGATGTTGTAGTCGGCGAACTGGATCGGCAGCGAGCCGACGACGGTGATCACCCCTCCGTCGATGCGGGCCTGGAGCGGGATCTGGACCTCCTTGGTGACGCCGTGCAAGGTGAGGTTCCCGGTTGCGGTGGCGTCGACGACCTGGCCGTCCGCCGGGACGGACCCGATGTCGATCGGCTGGGTCAGGCTGAACGTCGCCGTCGGGTAGGTCCCGGTCTCGATCCCCTGGCGCTGGAGCTGGCGGTCCCGGTTGGCCTCGTCGCTCTGGAGGGTTGTCAGGTCCGCCGTGATGTCGACGGCGGTGATGGTGGTGCCGTCGATCGTCATCGTCCCGGTGACGTTCGAGGTGCGACCAACGGCCTCCTGCGCGCCGACCGTCGCCAGGGTCTCCTGGACCCGGTACCCGACGAACGTGCCGGTGTCGCCCGAGCCGATCGACGGGTCGACGGTCCACGATCCGGCGATGCCGGCGGCGAGCGGCGGTCGCCGCCGGATCCTCGCTGGCCGCGGGGTCGGTGCTCGGATCGGCGCCGACCGCCGTCGCGGTGCCGGTCGCGCTGGGTGATGCGGTCGCGGCCGGGAGGGAAGCGAGCGACACGGGCGCGGGCCCGGCGGGACGGAAGAACAGGTACCACAGGCCCGCCGCGGCGGCGATGGCGACGGCGAGGACGACGACGCCGATCACGACGATCGCGCCCCGCGGCCTGGAAGGCTGTGCTGAGGTCATCGGGAGTGCTCCAAGGGCTGGGTCGATGCCATCCCATGCAACCGGCCCGCGGTGAGAGTCGCATGAGAGGCACCCCAATCGCCACCCGATCGGCACCTGCTCGGCACGCGTCTATCGCCGCCGCTACGATCGATGTCCGCCTCATCGGGAGGCTGGCCGATCGCTCATCGGGAGCAGGGATGCGCAAGACCTATCGCGGCGACGCGATCGAGGTGACCTTCGACCTCGACCGGTGCATCCACGTCGGCGAGTGCCTGCTGAGCCAGCCCGACGTGTTCGACCTGCGGCGTCGACCATGGATCGACCCGAATGCTGATGACCCGGACGCGGTCGCCGCGACCGTCGAGCGCTGTCCGAGCGGTGCGCTCCAGTACCGGCGGCTCGACGGCGGCGCCGGGGAGTCGCACGCGTCGACGTCCGTGGTGCCGATGCGCAACGGCCCCCTCCTGGTGACCGGCGAGGTCCACGTCCGCCTCGAGGACGGGACGGAGGAGGTCCTGCCGCGGGCTACCCTGTGCCGCTGCGGCGGATCGGCGCGAAAGCCGTTCTGCGACAACACCCACCTGCAGAATGGTTTCCAGGCGCCCGGAGAGCTGTTCAAGATCCGCCTCAGCCCCGTCCGGCCGCGAGTCGGGGAGCCGATGACCGCCGCCGACGATCCAAGGGGAGCCATCTGAGCTCCATCATCGGAGACGACGCCTGCCCGTAGCGACCTCAGCGCGTTCAAGCTGCAACATGAAGAGCCCCTCCAGGTACGCCCGGAGGGGCTCTTTCGTGTTCGAATCGGGTGGTGAGCCGGCAGGGACTCGAACCCTGAACCTAGTGATTAAGAGTCACTTGCTCTACCGTTGAGCTACCGGCCCGGAACCGGCCGAGAGGATACCGCATGTGCCTCGCCGCGGGCGATCGGCGGCGGATCGGCGATCAGCTCGCCGCGAACGTGTCGCAGGCGCCCGGGTCGCCGCTCGTGTAGCCCTTGTTGAACCAGCCGGAGCGCTGCTCCGCCGAGCCGTGCGTCCAGGTCTCGGGGTTGACCGCCTGGCCCGCGCTCGCCTGGATCCGGTCGTCGCCGACCGCCGAGGCCGCCCGGAGCCCTTCGTCGATGTCGCCCGGATCCAGGTCGCCCTCCTGATACACCGACTGCGCCCAGACGCCGGCGAGGCAGTCGGCCTGGAGCTCGGTCTTGACCGACAGCTCGTTCTGGCGGTCCGGGTTCTGCTGCTCGAGACGCCGGACCTGCGCCTCGATCCCGGTCTGCTGCTGGACGTGGTGGCCCACCTCGTGGGCGACGACGTACGCCTCGGCGAAGTCACCGCTGGCGCCGAACCGGTTGCGCAGCTCGGTGAAGAAGTCGAGGTCGAGGTAGACCTTCTGGTCGACCGGGCAATAGAACGGGCCGGTCTCGGAGCTCGCCGGGCCGCAGCCGGACCGCGTCCCGACGGTGAACAGCACGAGCTTCGTCGGCGTGTACGTCTCGCCCGAATCGCGGAAGACGCCCGCCCACAGGTCGTTGGCGTCGTCGAGGACGTAGCCGATGAACTCGACCTCGTCGCCATTGTTCGAGAGGTCCGCGGTCCCGCCGGGCTCGATCGCACCGCCGCCGCCCAGCTGATCGAGGATCGAGCCGAGGCCGCCGCCGGATCCGCCGCCGCCGCCGCTGCTCAGCAGGTTGAGGACGATGATCGCGACCAGGATGAGCAGCCCGCCGCCCCCGCCGACGGTGGCCGGGATCGGGATGCCGCCCATCCCGCCCATGCTCGGGCCGCCGAAGCCCCCCTGGCTCCGGCGATCCTCGATGCCACCCGTGTGCCCCCTGCTCCAGCGCATCGCGTCATGATGCCCGGCCCGTCTTGCAGTGGCGTTACATGCCCATCACGCGCATGCCAAACGCAGTCGCGCGGACGCGGCGCTGACGTCAGGCGGACGCGCCCGAGTAGCGCCGCAGGCCGGTACGCCACAGCCAGCGGGTGAACAGGAGCAGGCCGAGGGCGAACAGCGCGGCGAGGCCGAGCGTCGGGGCCGTCAGCCTCCCCGTAAACGCCTCCGCTGGCACCGTGACCGCGAACGCGATCGGGACGAGGAACGTGAGGCCGACGCGCAGCCAGTCCGGGTAGATCGTCACCGGCCACCGGCCCGCCTGGTAGACGCCCTGGAACAGGTCGACGATCTCGTCCATGCGCACGATCCAGAACGCGGCCGTGGTCAGGATCAGCCAGAAGCAGTAGACCATCGACGCCCCGAGGGCCAGGGCGGCGAGGAACGCGAGCATCCCCGACCCGCCGAGCGTGCCCGGGACCTCGCCCGCCGCGATGACCAGGATGACGATGCCGAGGACGACGTCGACGAGGTGCCAGATCCGGATCTCGCGGACGCTGACCAGGACCTGGCTGTCGTCGGGCTTGGTCAGGACGTAGTCGAGCGTGCCCTGCCGGACGTCGTTGATCAGCCGCTCCATGTTCGGCTGGATGAACGTGCCGATGATCCCGCCGACGAGCGTGTACACGCCCATCACCGCGAGCAGCTCGGCGTGCGACCACCCGTTGAGGTCGGCGACCTGGTTGAACACCAGCGCCAACACGATCAGCCCGGTGGCGAGGGTGATCAGCGACTCGATGACCTGGATCGCGAGGTTCGCCCGGTACTGGAGCTCGTTCAGGGCGCCGACGCGGGCGAACGTCCAGAACAGCTGCAGCGCGCGCATCAGCCGCCCACCGCGGAGTAGCGCTTGATCGCGATGGCGAACGATCGCTGCGCGAGCGACGCGCCGATCACGATCCACAGCCCCTGCATCACCAGGCCGCCGAGGAGGACCTCCGGCGCCAGGTCGCCGATCAGGGCCTCGATCGGGAACGCGAAGGTGTACTGGAACGGCAGGATCGAGGCCAGCCGCTGTGCCCACTCGGGGAGGAGTTGCGGCGGCACCAGCCGGCCGGACAGGAGCAGCTCTGCCGCGAAGTAGATGCTGAACAGGGGCCCGACCCGGGTCGTCCAGAACGTCGCCATCCCCAGGGTCGACTGGTTGAGCGACCGGATGACGTAGGCGCCCCAGATCGAGATGAAGAACACGACCACGCCCAGCGGCGTGATGTGCGCCGTGGGATGGAACAGCAGCGACAGGATGTACGCGATCGGGAGCCACAGGATGATCACGACAACCTTCCAGCCGGCGAAGTAGGCGAGGTCCCAATGGATCGGGTGGACTGGGCGCAGCAGGAGGCCCGAGAACTGGCCCTCGCGGATCCGGAACTCCCAGCCGAACGGCGTGAACACCACGTTCATGTTTCGGACGAGCGTCCAGACGATGTAGTAGGCGGCGAACTCGCCCGACGTGATCCCCGAAACCGACCCGCCCTGCTGGTTCGCGACCGTCGTCCACACGACGAGGTAGACGACCGGCTCGGCGATCATCCCGATCATGTAGAAGTAGTTGGCGACCCGGTACTGGAACTGCTCCGCGATCGCGATCCGCATCGTGGTCGCGTAGAGGTCGATCCAGGCGCGCGCCGTCGTGGCGAGGTCGACCGGCTGGTCGACCGGGGCGGCCGCGGGCTGGCCGCTCGCGGTCATCGCTCCTCGTCCGTGCCCGGGGTGGCGCCGATCGGCGCCTCGACGTCGGCAGCCACGCCGGCTGCGGAAGCGTCTGCGAGCGGGGCCGCGTCGTCGGCGGCCGAGCCGGAAGCCGGTGGCAGCGCGCTCGCGAACACGTGCTCGATCACGTCCTCGATCGGCGGGTCCTCGATCGTCAGGTCGGCGATGTGGAGCTCGCGCAGCATCTTCGTCGTGACCTTCGGGGCGTCCGCACGGCTGACCCGGATCGTCGTTCGCCCGTCCTCACTGCCCAGCACCTCGCCGTACTTCGACAGGTCGGGTGCGCCGTCCAGCAGTGTGACGCCAATCGTCTTGGTCGCCGCGAACTGGTCGGCCAGGGTAGCCAGGGCGCCGTCGAACAGGATCTGGCCGTGGTGGATGACGATCACGCGCTTGCACAGCGCCTGGACGTCGGCCATGTAGTGGCTCGTCAGCAGCACCGTCGCGCCCGTCCGCTGGTTGTACTCGGCGAGGAAAGCTCGGATCCGCTTCTGGGCGGTGACGTCGAGCCCGATCGTCGGCTCGTCGAGGAACAGGACCGCCGGCCGATGCAGCAGGGCGCCGCAGATCTCGGCCTTCATCCGCTCCCCGAGCGACAGGTTGCGGACCGGCTTGGTGACCAGGTCGCCGAGGTCGAGGAGCTCGATCAGCTCGTCGCGCATGCGCGTGAACTCGGCGCGCGGCAGGCGGTAGATCGCGCGGATCAGCTCGTACGAGTCGAGGGCGGGCAGGTCCCACTGGAGCTGGTTCCGGTTGCCCATCACCATCGTGATCCGGCGCAGGAAGTCGCGCTCCCGCTTCGACGGCGTGTGGCCGAGCACCCGCGCCTCGCCCGCCGTCGGGTACAGCAGGCCGGACAGCATCTTGAGCGTGGTGGTCTTGCCGGCGCCATTGGGACCGAGGAAGCCGACGACCTCTCCCGCCGCGATCTCGAAGCTGATCCCGTCGACCGCCTGGACCTGGCGCGTGTCGCGCCGGACCAGGCTGCGGGTCGCGGCGCGGACGCCGCCCTCTCGCACCGGCACGTCGAACGTCTTGCGCAGCTCGACGGCCCACACGGCGACATCGGCGGCACCGACGGTGCCGATCTCGGGTGGCGCGAGGCTGGCGGGATCCTCCACGGTCACTGGTTGTCGATCTGGGCGCGCTGCAGTCGCCCGCTGTAGTCGACGTACACGGCCTTCCACTCGGTGAACGTGTCGAGGGCCACGTGGCCGGCCTCGCGATGTCCGTTGCCGGTGTTCTTCCAGCCGCCGAACGGGAGGTGCGTCTCGGCCCCGGTCGTGCCGGCGTTGACATACACGATGCCGGTCTCGAAGTCGCGCATCGCCCGGAAGGCCGCGTTGACGTCGCGGGTGAAGATCGACGCGGACAAGCCGTAGCGGACCTCGTTGGCGGCCGTCATCGCCTCGTCGTAGCCGTCCACCGGGACGATCGACAGCACGGGTCCGAAGATCTCGTCCTGCGCGATCATCGCCATCGGCGCCACGCCCGTGAAGATCGTCGGCTGGAAGAAATGGCCGTGCTCGAGGCCGCTCCCCGTGGCCCGCTCGCCGCCGGTCACGAGCTCCGCCTCGCGCCTGCCGATCCGCACGTAGCGCTCGACCTTGTCGACGGCCGGGTCGTTCACCAGCGGCCCGACGTCGACGCCCTCGTCGAGCCCGTCACCCAGCCTGAGCGCGGCCGCCCGTGCCTCGAGGCGGTGGCACAGCTCGTCCGCGACGGGCGCGTCCACGATCACCCGCGAGCACGCCGTGCACCGCTGGCCCGTGGTCCCGAACGCCGACCACAGGATCCCGTCGACGGCGAGGTCGAGGTCGGCGTCGCGCAGGACGACGACGGCGTTCTTGCCGCCGAGCTCGAGGCTGACCCGCTTCAGCAGGCGGCCCGCCCGCTCCGCGATGCCGCGCCCGGTGTCGGACGAGCCGGTGAACGAGATCACCGGCACGTCGCGGCTGTCGACGATCGCGTCGCCCACCTCGGCCCCCGACCCGGTGACGAGGTTGACGGTGCCGGCCGGGAAGCCCGCCTCGTCCATGAGCTCGACGAGCAGGGTCGCGCACAGCGGCGTCTCCGATGACGGCTTGAACACGACGGTGTTGCCGGCAACCAGGGCGGGCATCATCTTCCAGCACGGGATCGCGATCGGGAAGTTCCATGGGGTGATGATCCCGGCGACGCCGATCGGTTGGCGGATGCTCATCGCCCACTTGTCGGGCAGCTCCGACGGCACCGTGTCCCCGAACATCCGGCGGCCTTCGCCGGCCATCAGGAAGGCGATGTCGATCCCCTCCTGGACGTCGCCTCGCGCCTCGGCGATGACCTTGCCCATCTCGCGCGTCATGGCGCGGGCGAGGCGCTCCTTGTGCTCCGCCATCAGCGCGCCGAACCGGTACAGGACCTCGCCGCGCTTGGGCGCCGGCGTCGCGGCCCACGCGGGTCCGGCGGTCTCGGCGGCGCGGATCGCCATCGCGACGTCCGCCGCCGTCCCGGCCTGGAACCGTCCGACCACGTCGCGGGTGTCGGCGGGGTTGACGCTGTCGAACGTGTCGCCGCGGACGCCGTCCACCCAGCGGCCCGCGATGAACAGCTGGTAGGAGGGGATCGCGGCGCCGGTCGCCGCCGGCTCGGTCACGGCTCGCTCGGTCATCGACCGAGTGTAGCCAACCACCCTTGGCACGAACCCGCCGCCGGACCGATTGAGCCGGCGGTCAGACCCGCTCGAATGCCATCGCGACCGATCCCCCGCCCCCCAGGCAGAGGGTCGCCATCCCATAGCGGCCGCCCCGGCGATTGAGCTCGTGCAGGAGCGTCGCCACGATCCGGGCGCCCGATGCCCCGATCGGGTGGCCCAGCGCAATCGCGCCGCCGTTGACGTTGACCTTCGACCAGTCGAAGCCGAGCTCGCGGCCGTCGGCCAGGGCCTGGGCTGCGAACGCCTCGTTGATCTCGATCAGGTCATAGGCGTCGATCGGCAGCCCCGTCCGCGCCTCGAGGCCGCGCACGCCCTGGACCGGCGCGAGGAACAGCCACTTCGGCGCGACCTCGGCCTGCGCGTAGCCCACGATCCGGGCCAGCGGCTGGAGGCCGAATGTCTCGACGGCCCGCTCCGAGGCCACCACGGTCGCCGCCGCGCCGTCCGTGATCCCGGGCGCGTTGCCGGCCGTCACGGTCCCGATCGTCGCCGAGCCGCGATCCTCGCCGTCCGGGAGATCGAAGGCGGGCCCCAGCTTCGCCAGCGCCTCGGCGGTCGTGTCCCGGCGCGGGCCCTCGTCGACCGCGACCACGGTCTCGCGGCCCTTGGCGTCGCGGACGGTGACAGGCGCCAGCTCGGCCTCGAACCGGCCCTCGTCGATGGCGGCGACCGCGTGCTGGTGGGATGCCAGCGCGAACGCATCCTGGTCCTCACGCGAGACCTGGTCCTTGATCGCCACCCGCTCGGCGTGGGTGCCCATGTGGCAATCCTCGATGCTGCACCACAGCCCGTCGAGGACCGTCGAGTCCTCCAGCGTCCCGTTGCCCAGCCGGTAGCCGAACCGGGCCTTGCGCAACAGGAACGGCGCCTGGTTCATCGACTCCATGCCGCCCGCCACGTACACGTCGCCGTCGCCGACGCGAATGCCTGCGGCGCTGAACATGATCGACTTGAGGCCCGAGCCGCAGACGCGGTTGATGGTGGTAGCCGAGGTCGTGTCGGCCAGCCCGGCCCGAAGCAGGGCCTGCCGCGCTGGGGCCTGGCCGGCGCCCGCCTGCAGGACCTGGCCCATGATGACCTCGTCGATCCGCGCGTCCGCCGGCAGCCCGGACCGGTCGACCGCCGCGCGGATGGCGACGGCACCGAGCTCGACGGCGGGCACGGACGAGAGCGAGCCGCCGAACTTCCCGATGGGCGTCCTGGCGGCGCTGACGATGAACGCGTGGCCGTCCGGCCCGCTCGATGGCTGCATGCGGCCGAGCGTACACCGGGCTCGCGCGACCGAGGCCGCCGCGTACGATGGACCGCCCAGCCCGCACGACGGAGGCCGTGTCAACCAACGTGCCCGCGCTCAACGACGGACCCGTCCCGGACGATCCGACCGCGCCCGCGGAGCTCGCCCTGGTGCGCCGGATGCACGCGCTTGGGTTCCTCGCCGACGGCGTCGCGCACGACATCGCGAACCCGCTCGGGGCGATCCTCGCCTTCGCGTCGATCCTCGCCGCCGACGAGCGCATCCCCGCCGACCTGCGGACCGATGCGCGGCTGCTGCGGGACGAGGCCGACCGCACCTACCGGATGGTGTCGGCGCTGCTGGAGCTGGCCCGCACCCGCCCGTTGGCGGATCGTCCGATCGCGATGGAGCCCGTGGTGCGGACGATGCTCGAGCTCGCCGCCTATCCGCTGGCCGGTGTCGATGTCGAGGTCGACGTCCACGCCGACCTGCCCGATGCACACGGCGACCCATCGGTGGTGCGCCAGTCTCTCGCGACGGCGCTGGTCGAGGCGATCGAGGCCCTGGGTTGGCCCGACGCCCGGGGGCGCCTGCGAGTCTCGGGCTCGATGGTCGCCGATGACGCCATCGGCGCGCGCAGGATCCTGAGGTTGGAGGTCGCGACCGACGCTGGGAGCCGGGCGGTGATCGACCTTCCCGTGGCCGACGGCGACGAGGCGCTCGATCCGGATCCGGCCGTCGCGACCGACGGCCGTCCCGCGGCCGCCGGCGGCTCCAATGATGGGGCCGGGGCGCCGGTGGTCCTCGTATGCGACGACGATTCATCGGTGCGCGCCCTCCTCGGCCGCGTGCTCGAACGGGCGGGCTGCGAGGCGGTCGAGGCGGCCAGCGGCGAGGCGGCGTTGCTCCTCGTCGAGACGAGCGTCGTCGACGCCGTCGTGTCCGACCATCGCCTGCCCGGGATGAGCGGGATCGACCTGTTCGTGCGCGCGACGGCCCTTCGCCCGGACCTTGCCTCGCGGTATGTGCTCCTGTCCGGCGACCCCGACGACCCGGACATCGCGGCGTTCACCCGCGCCACGGGCGTGCCGGTCCTCGCCAAGCCGTTCGAGCTCGCCTCCATCGAGGCGGCCGTCCGTCGCGTGGTCCTGCCCGTTACGACGCCCTGAGCGCGGCCTGCGAGCTCGCTAGCGGGGGTAGGTGTAGAACCCGCGGCCGGTCTTCTGGCCGAGGTGCCCGGCGGCAACGAGGTCCTCGAGCACCTTGGGCGGCGCGAACTGCGGCTGCCCGTACCCGTCCTCGAGGACGCGCAGGATCCCGAGGCACACGTCGAGCCCGATGAAGTCCGCGAGCTCGAGCGGCCCCATCGGGTGGTTGAGCCCTACCCTGGCGCCGGTGTCGATGTCCTCGGCCGTGCCCAGCCCCTCCTCGTAGGCCCGCATGGCCTCGGCGAGGAACGGCATCAGGATCCGGTTGACGATGAAGCCCGGCCGGTCGGCCGAGACGATGACCTGCTTGCCCAGCTCTGCGGCGAGGTCGCGGACGGCCGCCTCGGTCGCGTCGGCGGTCGCGGTGCCGCGGATGAGCTCGATCAGCGGCATCACCGGCACCGGGCTGAAGAAGTGCATCCCGACGAACCGGGCGCGCCGGCTTCCGGCGACCGACGACGCCAGCGTGTCGATGGAGATCGACGAGGTGTTGGAGGCGAAGACGGCGGCCGGCGCGGCGATGGCGTCCAGCCCTGCCCACAGCCGCGACTTGACGTCGAGGTCCTCGAACACCGCCTCGACCACGAGGTCCGCGTCGCCGGCTGCAGCGAGGTCGTCCGTCGGGACGAGGCGCGCCAGCGTCGCGTCGCGGTCCTCAGCGGAGAGCCGGCCCTTCGCGACCGACCGGTCGAGGTTGCCCGCGATCCGGTCGCGGCCGGCCTCGGCGCGCGCCAGCTCCGGCTCGTACAGGGCCACCTGCTTGCCGATGGCAGCGTGGACCTGGGCGATGCCGTGCCCCATCAGCCCGGCGCCGGCGACGAACACGCGCTCGATGCTCATGCGCCTGAGCGTACGCCGCGGGGATCGCTGGCGACGAGGGACGCCCGCCGGGCCGTCAGCAGGACAGCGCCGAACGCCGCGACGGCCGCGCCCAGCAGGAACGCGCCGCCGTACCCCCAGGCGAGGGCGATCCCGCCGAACACGGCGGGCGCGACGCCGAACGAGGCGTCGAGGAACACGCTGGTGGTGCCCACGGCGACGCCGCGCTCCGTCTCGGCGACGCGGGAGACCGCGAGCGACAGCAGCGCCGGGAACAGGAACGCGACGCCCGCGGCGTAGACCCCAGTCCCGATGACGAGGCCGATCGGGGTCGGGAAGGCCACTGTCAGCAGCAGGCCGATCGCGGCAACCACGAGCGCACCGCCCGACAGCTTGGCCGCGCCGACCTGGTCCGGCAGCTTGGCGAACGCGAATCGCAGCCCGACGACGATCAGGGCGTAGACCGCCAGCGGCAGCGCCGCGCCGTCGAGGCCCACCTGGCGCGCATACAGGGGCACGAACGCGAGGAAGCCCGCCATCCCGAAGGCGCCGCAGCCGACGAGCACGCCCGGGAACACGGCCGCCGGGTGGAACAGGCGCGTCCGGACGCGCTCGCCGGTCCCGGCGAGGACGGCCGGCGAGGTCTCCGGGAGCGGCACAGCGAGGATGACCGCCAGTGCGGCCAGGGCCGCGGCTGAGATCCAGACGGCCGGGTAGCCGCCGACGGCCAGCGCGGCCTCGCCCAGCGGCGGCCCGAACGCCAGCCCGAGATACAGGGCGAGCGACGCGAGGTTCAGGGCCTCCCCGCGGCGGTCCGGTGGCGCGAGATCGCTGGCGGCCGAGAGCATCGCGACGAAGAAGAACGCCTCGGACACGCCGAACGCGGCACGCACGGCGATGAACAGCGGGAGCGTCGATGCGGCGAGGTGCAGGAGGAGGGCGACGACGGTCAGCAGCGCGCCGCCCAGGAGCAGGGGCCGGCGGCCGAAACGGTCGGACGCCCACCCGACGACCGGCCGCATCGCCAGGGACGCGAGCGCGAACGCCCCGACCGCGACGCCCGCGCCGACGGCGTCGGCCTCCAGGACCTCGACGGCGTACGGCGAGGAGGCGGGGAGGACGATGCCGCCGGCCGTGAAGAACGCCAGAGCGGTCGCCTGCAGGAGGACGAACGGCCGCGTGACGAGGCGCGGCGGCGCGTCGAGCGGCGTCACGGCGCCTCTCGCTCGTCCTCGAGCAGCTGGTCGGCCGCCGCGTATGGGTCGAGCTCGTGGTCGGCGACGGCGGTGATCGCCGCGTCTGTCGCCGTCGCCCGATCGGCCGTCGTTAGGCGGGCCCACAGCCGCTCCACGAGGACCGCGCGGACCTGCGCCGCCGCACGCGCGCGACGGGACCGCGACGACGCGCCATCGCCGCCTGCGGCACGGTGCTGCTCGAGCGCGGCCAGCAGGGCCGGCACGCCGTCGCCCGTCAGCGCGGTCGTGACCAGGACCTCGGGCCGCTTCGGCGCGGGCCGGGACGGGTCGGCGTCCTTGCGGGCCACCGTCGGCACCAGCATCGCCCGCAGCTGCGCGGCCGTCCGCTGGGCGCCGGGCCGGTCGCCCTTGTTCACGACCACGATGTCGGCCACCTCGAGCAGCCCGGCCTTGATCGCCTGGACCTCGTCGCCCATCTCGGGCGCCTCCAGGACCACCGTCGTGTCGGCGGCCGCCGCCACCTCGACCTCGCTCTGTCCCGTGCCGACCGTCTCGAGCAGGACGATGTCGAAGCCGGCGGCGTCGAGCACGGTCGCCGCGACGGTCGACGTCGCCGCCAGGCCGCCGGCGTGGCCGCGGGACGCCATCGACCGGATGAACACCCCGTCGTCCCCCGCGTAGGCCTGCATGCGGACGCGGTCGCCCAGCAGCGCGCCGCCGGTGATCGGCGAGGACGGGTCGACCGCGATCACCGCGACGGTGCGCCCCTGCGCGCGGAGCGCGGCGATGAGCGTCGCCACGAGCGTCGACTTGCCCGCGCCCGGGGGCCCCGTGATGCCGATGAGGTGGGCCCCGCCCGCCAGCGGGTAGAGGCGCCGGAGCGCGTGCTCGGCGATGGGTGTGTGGTTCTCGACCCCGGTCAGCAGTCGGGCGAGCGCCCGGCGGTCGCCCCCGCGGGCGGCGTCGGCGAGGTGCGCGGCGCGCGCCGCCGGGGACTCGGCCACGATCGTCGCCCGCCCCGCGCTACTCGCGCGGGGTCGCGTTGGCGCGGATGAAGTCGGCGACCTCGCGGATGGTGGTGCCGGGGCCGAACACCGCGGCGACACCCTCGGCCTTGAGCGGCTCGACGTCGTCGTCGGGGATGATGCCGCCGACCGTGACCAGCACATCGTCCAGCCCCTTCTCCTTGAGCTGGCGGCAGACCTTGGGCACGAGCGTCATGTGCGCGCCCGACAGGATCGACAGGCCGACGACGTCGACGTCCTCCTGGAGCGCCGCGGTGACGATCATCTCGGGCGTCTGGCGGAGGCCGGTGTAGACGACCTCGAACCCCTCGTCCCGCAGGCCGCGTGCGAGCACCTTGGCCCCGCGGTCGTGCCCGTCGAGGCCGGGCTTCGCGATCAGCACCTTGATCGGTCGATCGGTCATGGGCCGATTGTAGGCGGGCCGATCGGGCGCGAGGATCATCGGGGCGCGGAAGGTCAGCGAACCGGGATCGACGCAGCACGTGACGGATCACGGAAAATGGGGATCCACCAGGACAAGGAGACGAGCCATGTCTCTCGCCGCAGCACCGTTCTTCCCGAGTCTGCCTGCGAAGGACCTCGATCGCGCGAAACGCTGGTACGAGGAGAAGCTCGGCCTGACGCCCGTCATGGAGCTCGGCTGGGGTGGCCTGGCATATCAGAGCGGCGGCAGCAACTGGATCATCTACCAGACGCCGTCGGCGGGAACCGGCAAGCACACCCTCGGCGGATGGGTCGTAACGAACATCGACGACGCGATGCGCGAGCTTCGCGCCAACGGCGTCACGTTCGAGGAGTACGCGCTCGGCGACCAGGGCCCGAACACGGAGAATGGCGTTTCGCGGGATCCGAACGGCGGGGCTGTTGCGTGGTTCAAGGACTCCGAGGACAACGTCGTGTCCATCACGGAGCTGCCGCCCGGCTTCCCGATGCCCGGCTGACATCTCGCGAGTCTCGACGCGCGATCATCGCCCCGAAGGGCGTCGAGGACGATCGGCGCGCGGGCCTCCTCCGCTGCCGTATCCTCGCGACCGAGGGAGGTGTCCGTGTACCAGGTCCTGCTCTACGTTCACATCGTTTGCGCCGTCATCTGGGTCGGAGGCGCGTTCTTCTCGCAGCTGCTGGCCATTCGTGTCGAGCGCTCCACGGACCCGGCCGACCTGCCGAAGTTCGGCCGGAACATGGAGTTCCTGGGACTGCGTGTGTTCCTGCCCGCCGCAATCCTGCTATTCCTCGCCGGCGCCGCGATGGTCGCCCAGCAGTGGAGCTTCGGCCAGACCTGGGTCGCGGTGGCGATCGGACTGTGGATCCTGTCGGTCATCGCCGGCGCGATCTACGTCGGACCGCGGACGAGGAAGATCGCCGAGCTGTTCGAAGCGGAAGGGCCGACCTCGACGGCGGCGCGCGCGCTGATGAGCCGCGTCTTTCTCGTCTCGCGGCTCGAGCTCGTGAGCTTCGCCATCATCATCGCGCTCATGGTCTTCAAGCCGGGCACCGGCGCCGCCTGAGCCGAGCGCGAGAGCGCAGCCGTCGATCGACGGGCCGAGCCTCAGGCGTGGTGCGCGGTCTCCAGGCGCCGGCGGTCGGAGGTCTCGAGCTGGAACGTCGAGTGCTCGATGTCGAAGTCGCCGGACAGGCAGCCGCACAGGTAGTCGAGGACCGTCGGCGCGTGGGCCGTCTCGTCCAGGACGACGTGCGCCGATACGACGTTGACGCCCGAGGTGATCGTCCACGCGTGGAGGTCGTGCACGTCGGCCACGCCCGGTGCCTCGAGGATGTGCGAGCGGACCTCGCCCAGGTCGATCCCCTTGGGTGACGCCTCGAGCAGCACGTCGACCGCCTCCTTCAGGAGCGACCACGTGCGCGGCAGGATCAGCACGGCGATGAACACCGATGCCAGCGCGTCGGCCTGGACCCAGCCCGTCGTCATGATCACGATCGCCGCCACGATGACCGCCACCGACCCGACGAGGTCGCCCATGACCTCGAGATAGGCGCCTCGCATCGCGAGGCTCTCGCGCTGGGCGTCGCGCAGCACGACGAGCGATGCGCCGTTCGCCAGCAGGCCGATCACCGCCACCGTGAGCATCAGTCCCGAGGCGACCTCCGGCGGCGCGTTCCAGCGCCGCCATGCCTCCACCAGCACGTACGCGGCGACCGCGAACAGCAGCATCGCGTTCACGATCGCGGCGAGGATCTCCAGGCGCAGCAGCCCGAACGACCGGTTGCGGTTCGCCGGCCGGCCGGCAAACCAGATCGCGACCAGCGTGAGCCCGATGCCGGCGAGGTCTGTCAGCAGGTGGCCGGCATCCGCGACGAGCGCGAGGCTGTTGGCAGCCAGCCCGCCGACCAGCTCGAACGCGAACACCCCCAGGGTCACGAAGAACACGGCGGCCAGCCGGTTGCGGTTGGCCGCGGCGGGCGTGATGTGCATGTGGGCCATCAGGTCCGCCGTGTGGAGGCTGCGGCCGTCACGTGCCCGGCGCCGGCCGTCCGAGGTGAGCGAAGAACTCGGCGCGGGTTTTGTCGTTGCGCCGGAACAGGCCGAGCACGGCGGCAGTCGTCATCACCGTGCCGGGCTTGCGCACGCCCCGCATCGCCGCGCACAGGTGGGTCGCCTCGACGACCACGCCGACGCCCTGCGGCTCCAGCCGCTCCATCAGGAAGTCCGCGATCTGCTGCGTCAGTCGCTCCTGCACCTGGAGCCGGCGCGCGTACATCTCGACGACCCGCGGGATCTTCGACAGCCCGATCACCCGGCCGTCTGGGATATAGGCGACGTGGGCGTTGCCGAAGAACGGCAGCAGGTGGTGCTCGCACAGGGAGTAGAAGGGCACGTCCTTGACGACCACCATCTCCGAGTAGCCGACCTCGAACACCGCCCGGTTGATCAGGCGGTCCGGGTCAACGTGATAGCCCGCGGTGAGCTCGGCGTACATGCGGTGGACGCGGTCCGGCGTCGTCTGCAGGCCCTCGCGGTCCGGATCCTCGCCGATCTCGACCAGGATCTCGCGCACCGCGGCCTCGATCCGGCCGTTGGGCTCGGCACCGTTCCGCGACGCCGCCGACTCGTCGCCGATCTCGCTCTCGATCTCTTCGACCAGCTCGCGGACGTGGTCCGGCAGGTCGCGGGTGTCGGTTCGGTCGGTCATCGCGGCCGATCGTACGCCTGTCCGCGCGCTGCCATCCATGTTCGAGGCCTTCGGCAACCCGTACCGCCGGCCGGTCGGAACCGCCATGATCACGGGGTGTCGACCGGACGGGTCATCGTGCTCAACGGGACCTCGAGCTCGGGCAAGTCCACGCTGATGCGGGCGCTCCAGGCCCGACTCGACGGTGCGTGGCTCGGGGTCGGCATCGACACGGTCGTGTTCGCGCTGCCCAAGCGATACCTCGACCAGCCCCTGTGGGCGGAGGTGTTCCGGTACGTCGACGCCGGGCCGGGGGCCGACGCACCGTTCCTGATCGAGGCCGGCGAGCTGGGCGAGCGGCTGGTGAGCGGGCTGCATCGGATGATCGCCTCGCTCGCCGACGCCGGTCTGTCGGTGATCGTGGATCACGTCCTCCTCGAGCCGGACTGGACCCTCGACCTCGCGCGAGGGCTCGCCGCCCACGAGGTGCTGTTCGTCGGCGTGCGCTGTCCGCGCGATGTGGTGGTCGAGCGGGAACGGACCAGGCGAGATCGAACGATCGGGCAGGCGGCGGCACAGTTCGACGTCGTCCACCAGACCGGCGGCTACGACCTCGAGGTCGACACGTCCGTCCAGTCACCCGAGGAGGCCGCGGAGGTCATCGCGCGTGTCGTGGAGGCCGGGATGCCGGCGCGCGCGTTCGCGAATCTCATGCCGCCAGGGCCGCCAGGCACGTCGCGCTAGGGCGGGCCCTCGGCGCCACGAAGCCAAGCGAGGGCGTTGGCGCCCAGGTCGGGGACGTAGTAGCCGCCCTCCTGCAGGATCACCAGGCGCCTGCCGGTCGCCGCCGCCCGGCGGCCGACCTCGTGGTACACCTCTGTCGTCAGCGCGAAGTCGCCCAACGGGTCGAGCCCGTAGGTGTCGAAGCCGAGCGAGACCACGAGCGTCGAACCGCCGTGGTCGGCGGTGCGCTCGAGCCCGCGGTTCAGCGCCTCGAGGTACTGCACGTCCGTCGTCCCCGCCGGCAGCGGGAGGTTGAGGTTGGTCCCATCGCCCGGCCCCTCGCCGGTCTCCTCGGGCCAGCCGAGGTAGTACGGATACTCACGGTCGGGGTGGGCGTGCAGCGACACGTACAGGACGTCGCCACGACGCCAGAAGATCTGCTCCGTGCCGTTGCCGTGGTGGTAGTCGACGTCGAGGATCGCGACGGGCTCGCCGGTGGCGCGCGCGATCGCCTCGGCCGCGATGGCGGCATTGTTGAAGTAGCAGTAGCCGCCGTACATCGAGCGAGCGGCGTGATGGCCGGGCGGCCGGCACAGCCCGTAGGCGGCCCGATCCCCGCCCAGCACGAGGTCCACGGCGGTCAGCGCGACGTCCACGGCGGCGCGCGCCGCGGCGTACGTCCCCTCGACGATCGGCGTGGACGTGTCCAGGGCCCGGTAGCCCGAACGGCCTGCGATGTGCAGCGGGTCGCGACGGACGGCATCGGACATGCCCTCCGTCATCAGCGCGTTGTCGATCGTCTCTGGCACGAGGAACCCGTGCGGGATCCCCGCCGCGACGGTGTCCGCCCAGGCGTCCCGCAGGAAGGCGAGGAGACCAGGGTCGTGGACGGCGGTGATGGGATCCTCGCCGTGCTCGGTCGGCCCGATCAGCTCGAAGCCGCCGTCGGCCTCCAGCGCGTCGCGGATGACCTCGGCGCGCTCGGAGATCTCGCTGGCCGGCACCTGGACGCCCATCTGCGTCTGGGATCGGATCTCGTGGCCGAGGTGGACGGGCGAATAGACGACGCGCATGGCCGCGATCCTAGCCGCGCCGAGGACGCATGATGTGGCTCACGTCATCGGATGCACCGCGAGGATGCCTTGTCGATCGCAGATGGCCTCGGCATGTTGGCGATCATCGGTCTGCTGGTTGGCCTCGCGATCACCGTCGCGGCGTTCGTGGTGATGCTCATTCGCCTGCGTGACCCGACGATCCGGACGAGAGCCCTTGGAATCGTGTACGTCGGCCTGTCGGTGTTCGCGACATCCGGTGCGGTGTTCCTCGTCTCCCGAATCGCGAACGGACGGTTGCCGTTCGTTGCCGGCTTGATCCCGGTCGTCCTGGTCCTCCTCACCGCAGCCAGGCTGCGAGTCGCCGCGTCACGCGAGTTCCGACGCTCCCAGTCCTCTTGATCAGGCTGACCCACTCGCGACTTCCAGGATCGCTGCGGTGACCTCGGCGGGTCGGTAGCGCATGAGGTTGTGGGCCGCGCCCGGATAGCCCGCCAGCCGGATCGGCGACCGACCCGGGGCCCCGCGCGCCTCAGCGCACCGGCGCAGCTCCGACAGGCGCGCGCCGTTGTCGCCCGAGCCCAGCGCGACAAGTGCGGCCACGGGCGCATCGATCGAGGCGAGCGCGGGCTCCGGGTCCGTCGCGAACATCGTGCGCACGATGGCCTCGACCACGTGGGGGCGAACGGCGCGGACCACGTGGCCCGCCGCCGTCTCAACGACCGCGTCCCGGGCGAGCCGCTCCTGGTCCGCGTCCCACGTGGCCGGGTCGAAGCCCCGGCGGTCCGCGAGCCAGGCGTCCATCGACCGCATGACCTCCGGTGGCTCGTCGAGGCCGCGCAGGAACTCGTCGACGTCGACCTCGGACGTCACCTCGATGCGCTCCCAGCCGCCGTCGACGAGCACGACGCCCGCACACCGGTCGGCGAGGACCTCCGCGGCCGCCTCGGCGACCAGCGCCCCGAAGCCGTGCCCGGCCAGCACGATCGGCTCGTCCCGGAGGAGGCCGGAGCCCTCCGCCACGGCGACCGCGTCGTCGGCCAGCGTCGCGATGTCGTAGCCCTCCATCGGCGCGTCGGACAGGCCCTGGCCGCGCAGGTCGGCGACCACCGTCGGCGTTGCGGACGCGAGACGCCGCGCGACCGGCGCCCACGACCAGGCCGGCTGGAGGAGGCCCGGCAGCAGCAGCGCACCGGCGAGCGGAGTGGTCGGCGAACGGCCGCCCCAGTCGTGGAAGTGGAGGCGGACGTCGCCGTCCGCGACGACGATGAAGCCGGCGGGCTCAAGAGTCGGATCGGCCGGCGGGCTGCTTGCCGGGTCGGGGGCCCACGGGTCGATCCCGGACGCGTGCACCGGCGGATCGGGGCGGGCGGTCATCGCCGCTAGGATACGGGCGCCATGGCGAAGCGCAGACGCGGCTCAAGGCTCGCGGCGACCCGCCCGCGCGCGCCGCGCCACCAGCGGTTCGAGCGGCTCGTCGACCGCGCCGTCGCCGGCATCCCCCAGCCCTTCCGCGCGGCCCTCGACGATGTCGCGATCGTCATCGCCGACGACCCGACGCCCGACCAGCTGCGCGAGAACGGCCTCGAGCCCGACGAGACGCTGTACGGGCTGTACGAGGGCGTGCCGCGGTCCGAGTGGGGCGCCGACTGGGCGCCGGTCCCGAGCCGGATCCTGGTGTTCCGGCTGCCGCTCGAGGAGGACTTCCCCGACCCGGACGACCTCGCCGACGAGGTGCGGATCACGATCCTCCACGAGCTCGCACACCACCTGGGCATCGACGACGAGGACCACCTGGCCGAGCTCGGCATCGACTGACCCGCCTAGTCCAGGGCGAGCACCCCGCCGACCAGCGCGAGGATCGCGATCAGCGCCACGACCGCGAGCCCCGGCGTGAACCACGGCGCCCAGAGCCGCCGCACGTCGACCGGCGCCGCCCGTCCAACCTCCAGCCCGTGCGTGTAGTGGGTGAGCAACGCGAAGGCGTGCACGGCCGGCGAGGCGGCGAACGATTCGGCGACGAACACGAGCGTCCCCAGAGCGAACGACAGCACAGCCGTGACCGGGATCACGAGCGCCAGCGGGAACGACGCCAGCCCGTCCGGACCACCGGCGACGCGGACGAGGAGGTCAAGGCCCGTGCCGATGCCGATCCCGATCAGGATCTGCGGCGCGGAGGCGAACAACGCGAGCACGATCGCCAGCGCGCCCCGCAGGCGGACCAGGCGGAACGAGCGCGAGATCGCCTCGACCAGGCCCACCTCGCCGAGCACCAGCCCGGCCGGCACGTACACGAACGGCAGCGCCACGACCAGGCCGACGATCAGGCTGATCCCGACGTCGATCAACTCGACCGGCCCGACGTCGAGCAGCCCGAAGTCCACGACCAGCGTGACGATCGTGGCGACGATGAGCGTGAGGATCGTCACGACCGCCTGGGCGAGGAACATCCGCCAGAACCGCTTCCGCGCGATCGAGACGGACTCCGGCAGCCGGAGCGGGCGACCCTCCATCCGCCCACCGACGACGGCCGTCGCGAGCGTCCGCGCCTCCACGCTGGCCACCATGTACCCGATCACCGCCGGGAGCGCCGCTAGCGCGATCCAGCCGTCGACCGGGGTCGGCGGCGCCGACGGATCGAACAGCGGGTATCCCGAGACCGCCTGGAGCGCGAGGATCGCCACGAACGGGGCCACGGTGGCGAGCACGATGAACCCGATGTAGAACGACGGCAGCCGGAGACCCGAGTCGCCCCGGAACACGAGGTCGAGCGATCGCCCGACGAGCGTGCCGGTGTCGGAGGGGATGGCCAGCACCTCCGCCGGGACGCGGGGCCGGGACGCGGTCGCGAGCTCGGCCACCGAGGGCGGCGGCACCAGCGGCCCGATGAACGGCTGGGCGAAGGCGTAGCGGGTGACGCCGGGGCTCAGCGGCGGCGGCGGTCCCGAACGTGCCCGGGCCACCGACGGCGCACCGGTACGCGCGTCGTCCTCCGGCCCGTCGTCGCCTGTGCCGGCGGCGTCGCCCACCGGGCGCGGGGCGGTCAGGCCTGCCCCGGGAGCGGCGCGGCCGCGGCGAGCAGCTCACCCAGCCGTTCGACGGCGACGTTGCCGCCGGAGAGGATCACGCACACGCGGACGCCCGAGCGCAGCGGGATCGCGCCCGTGAGGACCGCGGCGAGGGCCGCCGCGCCGGCCGGCTCGAGGACCTGCTTGAGGCGCTCGACGCCGAACCGGAGCCCGGCGAGGATCGTCGGGTCGTCGATCAGCACGACCTCCTCGACGTAGCGCCGGACGACGCCCAAGGCCAGGTGACCGGCCGAAGGTGCCCCGAGGCCGTCGGCGACGCTGACCGGCGAGACGGGGACGGGCTCGCCGGCCGCAAGGCCGCGGGTCATCGCCTCGGACCCCACCGGCTCGACGCCGTAGATCCGCACGGACGGCCGGCTCTCCTTGATCGCCGTCGCCACCCCGCCGATCAGGCCGCCCCCGCCGATGCCGAGCACCACGACGTCGACGTCGGGCAGGTCCTCGAGGAGCTCCAGGCCACACGACCCGTTGCCGAGCAGCACGTCGGGGTCGTCGTACGGATGCACGAGCGTCAGGCCTCGTTCCTCCCGCAGCTGTTGGAGGTGCGCGAGCGACTCCCCGACGTACGTGCCGTGCAATACGACCTCCGCGCCATACCCGCGGCAGGCGGCGACCTTCGACGCGACGGCGCCGAGGGGCATGACGACCGTCACCGGGACGCCGGCCTGCGCACCCGCCCACGCGTATGCCTGGCCCGCGTTGCCGGCCGAGATCGTGATCGCGCCGCGCGCCCGCTCGTCGGCGGTGAGCGAGGAGATCCGCGCGAGCGCCGCCCGCACCTTGAACGAGCCCGTCTTCTGCAGGTGCTCGGCCTTGAGGTACAGCCGCCCGTCCGCGATCTTGACGCCGGTCGCCCCTTCGATGAACCGGGCTGCGGTCGCCGACGAGAGCATCGGCGTGTGGTGGATCCGGTCGCCCAGCAGGCCCCGCGTCTCGCGGATGGCGGCGAGGGTCACGGGCGTGTCGGGCATGCGCGCGAGTGTATGGGCAATGCCGGAGCAGGTGACGGGTCCGCAACCCGAACAATACTTGCGTTCTTGCGCAACCAGTGAGAGACTTGTTGGGTGCTCGACACCCAGCCCTCCACCGAGGCCGATCGGCAGCGCTCAGCCGCCGTCGCCCGCGCCCTCGGCGACCCCAAGCGCCTGTGCGTCCTCGAATCCCTCGCCGATGGCGAGGCGTCCGTGGGCGAGCTGGCGTCCCGGGTCAGCTGCCAGGTGCCGAACATGAGCCAGCACCTCGCGGTGCTTCGCTCGGCCGGCCTCGTCACGACTCGTCGCGACGGGAACACGGTCTACTACAGCCTCACCGACCCCCGGGTCATCGAGGCCTACCAGCTACTCCAGACCATCGCCCGCTAGGTCGGGCCTGGGAGATCCCGCCGGTCTGGCGGGGAGAAAGGAGCCGCCACGTGGCGGAGATCAAGAGCGCAACGGACGACACCTTCGAGGCCATGGTGCTGCACAACGACAAGCCCGTGGTCGTCGACTTCTGGGCGACGTGGTGCGGGCCCTGCAAGATGGTCGCTCCGGAGATGGAGAAGCTCGCGGCCAAGTACGACGGCCTGGTCGACGTCGTCAAGGTCGACGTGGACGCCAACCCTCGCCTGTCGCAGGCCTTCGGGATCATGAGCATCCCGACGATCGCCTACTTCAAGCCGGGCGCGCAGCCGCAGGGCGTCGTCGGCTTCCGGCCGTTGGAGCAGCTCGAGCAGGCCTTCGCGCTGGGCTCCGTCGAGGCCCCGGCCGCGACCAAGACGACGATCGAGGCCCCGGCGCCGAACGCCTAGGGCTTCGCCCCAATCAGGCACCGACCCGACCCCGGCCACCGGCCGGGGTCGTTTCATGCCCGAACCGATCCGCCATCCGTGACGAAGACCGAGCATCGGGCCACGCGGCCAGTCGCAGTGGAGGCGAGCATGGGCAGGGAGATCGTGCGGACAGCGGAGGCACCCGGCTCGGATGGGCGCCTCCCATACAGCCAGGCCGTGAAGGCCGCGGGGCTCGTCTTCGTTTCGGGCCAGGCGCCGACGGACCCGGGCGGCACGGTTGTCGGCGAGACCATCGGCGAGCAGACGCGGCAGTGCCTGCGGAACGTCGAGGCGATCCTGCGTGCGGCGGGCAGCTCCATCGACCAGGTGGTCAGCGCCACCTTCATCCTCCGCGACGCCGACGACTTCGCCGGTTTCAACGAGGAGTGGGTCCGCTGGTTCGCGACCGACCCGCCGGCACGCCAGGGCGCCAAGCACCCGTTCCAGCTGCCGACGATGCGGATCTCGATCGCGGTCATCGCCGAGGCTTGAGATCCGGATGCCGACCCGGGAGCGTCAGCCGGCGCCGCCGGCCCGGCGATAGGCGAGGCGGACCCAGGCCTCGGCGCGGTCGAGCGCGAATCGATCGGTGGTGGCCGGCGTGAAGGCGATCCAGCCGGCCCCACGGGGCGACGGCCTTGTGTCGGGCGTCGAGAGCGCGGCCTTCGCGATCGCGGCGTCGAGCCCGACCTCGAGCAGGTCGGTGCCGAGCACGGCGAACACGCGCCCGCCGACCGCCAGCCGCTCGACGTCGCCCTCGCGGGCGCGCGTCACGTCTGCGAGGCCATCGAGCACCGTGCCGACGCGCTCGTCGAGCGATTCGTCCGTGTCGGCACCCGCCAGCGCCGCCGCGTCGGCAGCCTCGGCCTCGTCCAGTGGTGCGTCGTCGTCCAGCCCGTCGTCATCGCGGCCGTCGACGCCGCCGGCGCCGTTCGTCATCGACCCGCCGCCGCCAGGATCGCGCGCAGCTCGGCCTCGTGGTCCTCGTAGTGCTCGAGCGTCTCGCCGAAGAAGAAGTTCTGGTGGTCGGTGTGCTTGATCCACCGGGACTCGGGCACGACCGTGAGATAGCCGCGCAGCTCGCCCGCCGTCTCGTGGAACAGGCGCCGGACCTCCGCCATCGGCAGCGCGCGGAAGCGCTCCAGGCCGTCCTCGTTCATCCGGTCCCCCACCCCCGGCTTGTCCCACTCGGCGTCGAGCCAGTCCTTGGTTGGGCTCGTCTCGTTGACCGCGAGCTCCTTGGCCGTCGTCAGCGCCGCCTCCTGCCACAGCACGATGTGGCCCATCAGGTCGCGCCCGGACCAGCCACCCGCGGCCTCGACCGGGCGGTCGAGCTCCTCGTCGGTCAGCGCGTCGAGGGCCTCATAGGCGCGGAAGCCATCGCGCTCGTCCTCGAGGAACGACAGGGCATCGAGATACATGCGGGCATCGTAGCCCGGGCCGGTCAGACCGAGACCGGCTCGCGGTACTCCCCGAAGACCTCGCGCAGCGCGCGGCACTGCTCGCCCAGGGTCACGTAGCGCTCGGCGCAGCGGAGGAAGTGCGGCATGAGGTTGTTGGCGCTCGAGCCGGGCTTCGCGGCCGCCTCACGCAGGCCGTCCAGCGCGGCGCCCACCGCCTCGGCGTCGCGCTCAGCCCGGGTGCGCTCCAGGCGGGCCATGTGCCGCTCGAAGGAGCCCTCGGGCACGGCAAGCACCGGCACCGTCACGGGCTCGTCGTTCACGAATCGGTTGACCCCGACGATGACCCGCTCCCCCTCGTCGAACTCGCGCTGGAATCGGTAGGCGGCGTCCGCGATCTCGCGCTGCGGGTAGCCCTCGGCGATCGCGGCGACCATCCCGCCCCGGCGGTCGATCTCGTCGAGGTAGCGCCAGACGTCGCGCTCGACGCGGTTGGTCAGCGCCTCGACGAACCACGAGCCGCCCAGCGGGTCGACCGTGGAGGCCACGCCGGTCTCCTCGGCCAGGATCTGCTGCTGGCGCAGCGCGAGCAGCGCGGCCTCGGCGGTCGGGACCGCAAGGGCCTCGTCGTAGGCGTCCGTGTGGAGCGACTGCGTCCCGCCCAGGATCGCGGCCAGCGCCTGCGTCGCGACGCGGGTCAGGTTGTTCAGCGGCTGCTGCGGCGTCAGCGAGACGCCGGCGGTCTGGGTGTGGAAGCGCATCCACGTCGATCGCTCGTTCTCGGCCCGGTAGCGCTCGCTCATCAGCTTCCACCAGATCCGGCGGGACGCCCGGAACTTGGCGATCTCCTCGAAGAAGTCGGAGTGGCTGTTGAAGAAGAACGAGAGCCGCGGCGCGAACTCGTCAACCCGCAGGCCGCGGGCCATGCACGCCTCCACGTAGGCCATGCCGTCGGCGATCGTGAACGCCAGCTCCTGGACCGCCGTCGAGCCGGCCTCGCGGATGTGGTAGCCGCTGATCGAGACGGTGTTCCAGCGCGGCAGCTCGCGCGAGCCGAACTCGATGGTGTCGACGACGAGCCGCATCGACGGCTCGGGCGGGTAGAGGAACTCCTTCTGGGCGACGTACTCCTTGAGGATGTCGTTCTGGGTCGTGCCCTCGAGGGCCGCGCGCGGCACGCCCTGCTTCTCCGCGGCGGCGATGTACATCGCCCAGATCGGCGCCGCCGGCGCGTTGATGGTCATCGACGTGCTCACGCGGTCGAGCGGCAGGCCGTCGAGCAGGAGCTCCATGTCGGCGAGGCTGCTGACCGCGACGCCGCAGGTGCCGAACTCCCCCTCCGCCTCCGGGTCGTCGGTGTCGTAGCCGTACAGCGTCGGCATGTCGTACGCGATCGAGAGGCCCGTCTGCCCGGCGTCGAGCAGCTGGCGGAAGCGGACGTTGGTGTCCTCGGCCGACCCGAACCCGGCGAACATGCGCATGGTCCACGGCCGGGATCGGTACCCGGTGGGGTGGATGCCGCGCGCGAACGGCGGCTCGCCCGGCAGGCCGACGTCCCGCAGCGGGTCCATGTCGGCGTACCGGCCTGCACCCTCGCGCAGCGGGTCGCCGTGGTGGTCGACGGCGGTCGGGCCGCCCGGCCCGGCGGGCTCGCCGTCCGAGGGGGCGTCCCAGTCCCACGCGCCGTACAGGCCGTCGATCGGGAGGTCGCCGAGGGTCGTGAACCGCGCGCGCCGCTCCGGCAGGCGCTCGAGGGACGGCGTCAGTCGTTCGACCCGCCACGCGCGCCTTCGGGCCTCCCAGGCCTCCGAACGGTCGCTCATGGCCGCGACTCTAGCATTCAGGAACCGGCGAGCTCCTCGAGCGCCTGGGTCACCGCGGTGTCGCCGAGGTCGGACGCGAGCAGCACGAACACCGTATCGGCCTGGCCCGCCGGCCAGGTCACGATCGTGTGCCCGCCGCCGTTGCTGGCCAGCACGTCGAGCCGCCGGCCCGCCTTCCCGTCCACGGTCACGTCGGCCGTCGACAGCTTCTCGGTATGGCTGTCGGCGGTCGCGCTCTGCTTGTAGAACTTGAGCATCTTCATCGGGTCGAGGCCCGCGGCCTCGAACGCGGCCACCGTGAGCCCGGACGAGCCCCCGAGGCCCCAGGTCGCCCCGGCGAACCGGACGCCGTCGATGCCCTCGCCGGCGAGCGCGCCGAGCGCGGCGGTCGTGCAGTTCCGGCCGGAGTCCACGTTGTCGGGCGCCTTTCCCTGGTAGCTGGTGGGCAGCAGCGCCTCGAGTTCCGGGTAGGCGCCCGGCTGGCGGCCGTCGGTCGTGCACGCCGAGGCGGGATCGAAGGACACGACGGGGATCGCGGCCCCGCAGGCGGCGAGGACGACGCCGAGGCCGAGAAACACCGCAACGGTCCGGGGCAGGCGCGGTCGCAGGCTGGCTCGTACGAGCCACGCCCGGAGGGAACGGGTCATAGCCTGAGCGTACCGGGCGGTGCGCGGACGCGCCGGGAAACGCCTCGATCCCCGTTCGGCCGGCGTCGGCGCCGCAGATCGGCCGGGTCCGATGGTCGCAGGGCGACGGGGTCCGATGGTCCCGGCGGTGCCCGCACGCGCCTGACGTTCGCACCCACGAGAAACGGGACGGGTTGGCCATTGTGATCCCATGGGGGCGGCCCTACGTTGTGATCCGCGTTCGCAACGCACCGACCCGCGACACACCGGGGGAAACCTGGGGCATCGGCCACGGATCGGGAGCCGGACGACCCGGCCGTCTGGGACGCTAGGCGGCCCGGGGGCACCGAGCTCTCGGTCACGAGTCGAGTAACAAGGGCTAATCGGCCAGCAGGCCCGAGTCGCGGGGCGGTCGGACTGATCGACTACATCATTGACGCCTCCGGCGATATTGCCGGGGGCGTTTCGATTCCCAGGCGCTCCTAGCGGAACGGGTTCGACTGCCAGCCCGGCCGCGCGGGCCGATGCGCCCGCCGGATCCCCCGCCGGTCCAGCTCCTGGCAGATCACCCGCGCCGCCAGCGTCAGCGCGGGATCGCGCGTCACCGTGCCGGCCAGCCAGTCCACGTACGACGGCTCGAACGCCGCGACCTCGCCGAGGGTGTGGCCGTGGAACTTGCCGAAGTCGAGCTCGACGTCGAGGGCGTCGTCGAGGCTGGGGGGCTCGGGCCGGAGGTGGTCCGCCACCATGTCGCGCTCGAGCGGGCCGGACGGCTGGGACGCGCGGAGCTCGGGCACGGACCGGTCGATGCGCAGCGGCGGCTGGCCGGTCAGCGGCATGCGGGACCCGGGCGGCGTCGTCGTCTGGTTGCGTGGCCGGATCGTGCCGCTGAGGTCGAGGCGAGCGGTGATGGGCCGGGTGGGCCTCTCGGGCGGCGGGCCGCCGCGTCGCTCGGTCCCCGTCGCCGGCCGGGGCGGCGTCGCGGTGCCGTTCGCCGACCCGGAGCCGTTCGCGCCGCGGCGCCGGCCCTCGATCGTCTCGCCTGCCCGGGTGAGCGCCGCGTAGGCGGCGTTGATCTCGGCCATCCGGCGGGTCGCGCGCTGGGCGCTCTCCGGGTCGTCGCCGATGAGGTCGGGGTGGTGCTGCCGGGCGAGGGCGCGCCACGCGGCCTTGATCTCGTCGGGGCTGGCGCCGGGCTCGACGCCGAGCACGGCATGGGGATCCTTGGCGGGCACCACGAGAGTGTACCGACCGGTCCGCGGGGTCCCGCGAGCGCGTCCACGCTTGACAGGGTTCCGCAGCCGCGGTCCTCTGTGCGCATGGCCCGACGACGATTCCGGCGCACCCGCAAGGCCAGCATCGCCGCGGCCCTCGCCGCGCTGCCGTTCGCGCTCGCCTACCGTTTCGCGCTCGTGTATCGGGTGCGTGCGGGCTATCCGCACCGGCACCCGCCGGTCTGGACGCCGGACTCGGTGGGTCTCGCCTACGAGGAGATCGAGATCCCGTCGTCGGACGGCCTCCGGCTGCCCGGCTGGTACCTCCCCGCGGGCCCGGCGCAGCGGCCGGGCGTGGTGCTGGTCCACGGCTGGGAGTCGGCTCGCGACCGAACGATCCCCCACGCGCAGATCCTGCACGAGGCCGGGTTCCACGTCTTGACCTTCGACGTCCGGGGCAACGGGGCCAACGGGCCGGAGGCGCTGCCGATGTCGGTCGGCGAGTACGCCGCCGACACGCGAGCGGCGGTCGCCGAGCTGCGCCGCCACCCGGAGGTCACGACGATCGGCGTGCTCGGCCACTCGATGGGGGGCGCGGGCGCGCTGGTGGCGGCCGCCGAGGACGACGACGTGACGGCGGTGATCGCGGCGTCGACGCCCGCCGACCCGTACCGGCTGACCCGCCAGACGTTCCGCCTCGCCCGGCTGCCCATCCCCGCGCCGATCGCCTGGCCGCTCGCCTGGTTGACGACCCAGGTCTTCCTCCGGCCTCGCGGCCACACGGTCCGCTCCGTGAGCGCGACCAGCGCCGTGCGGGCCATCGACCGGCCGGTGATGCTCATCCACGGGTCCGAGGACGGCGTGGTGCCGATCGGCGATCTCGCGCGCCTCGCCGCTGCCCGCCTGGCGGCGCGCCCCAACGCGGTCACCGAGACCCTGCTCGTCGAGGGCGGCCGGCACTCGTGGCTGTACGAGTTTCCCGAGTACCGGGCCGCCGTCGCCCGGTTCCTCACGGCGAACCTCGGCGGCCCGTTCACGCCCGACGAGGCCGCCCGGGTCGCCGCGGCCGTCCAGGCCGAGCGCCTGCCGGACCCGGAGCGGCTGACGACGCTCGACGAGGAGCCGGGCGGTTTCCGGTCGCTGTCGCGGGTGTTGAGGCGCCAGGAGTCGGCCGGGTCGACCTCGAATGGAACGACGCGGCCGGAGCCGACGACGGACGGGTCGGGCGCTGACATGGCCACGTCCGCGCTCTCCGACCCCGCCGCGACGATCCCGGGATGAACGTCCGCGAGGCGGTTCATACCAAGCGCGCGATCCGGTCGTTCGACGGCCGCCCGCTCGCGCAGGCCGACCTCGACCAGATCCTCGACGCGGGTCGGCGCGCCCACAGCTCGAAGAACCAGCAGCGCTGGGCGTTCATCGTCGTGGAGGACCGCGAGCGGCTGCAGGCCCTGTCGACGGTCGGCCCGTTCGCCGGCCACATCGCCGGCGCGGCGGCCGCGGTCGCGCTGGTGACACCGGACCCGTACGGCCCGGATGCCCCGATGAGCATCCTGTGGGATCTCGGCGGCGCAGCGGCGCAGATGATGCTCGTGGCCTGGGACCTCGGCGTCGGCAGCTGCCCGGCGACCGTGTACGAGCCGGACGAGGCGCGGCGGATCCTCGGCTTCCCGGCCGACATGCACTGCGAGTACGTGCTCTCGTTCGGCTACCCGGCCGACCCGGCCGCCCTCACCGCCCCCAACAAGGCCGGCGGCCGGCGCGCGCTCGACGAGCTCGTGCACCACGAGCGCTGGGAGGGCTGAGCTCAGCCCTCGGGCCGCGCGTCGTCGATCTCGGAGATCCCGGGCCCGCCGGGTAACCCGTCATCGAGGTCGAGCCCGTCCAGCGCGGGATCTGCGCCGTCCGCCGACTCGCCGTCGGGCCGCTCGGGCGCCGGAGCGCCCTCGGCCAGGTACGACTCGATCGCGGCCTCCAGCCCGACGTCGCGGCCGGCCTGCTCGGACAGCAGCCACTTGTGCTCGAGCACGTCGCAGTAGGCCTGGACGAGGTCCCGGTCGCGCCCGACGATCCCGGCGATGCGTGCCTGCGTCGGCCGGTAGACCTCGCGCAACCAGCGGTCGGCGGCCTCCTCGGGGAGGACAGCCCGTCGCTCGTAGAACTCCAGCCACGCCTGGTACTCGGCCAGGTCGTGGAGGAGGATCCTCGCCTGGCCCTCCAGCGCCCGGATGCGCGTCCGCCGCTCCAGCTCGCTCGCGTGGTAGCGCCGCGTGGTCACGGAGGTCCGCAGCCGGACGGCCCCGTGCGGCCCGACCGGGTCGACCTCGAGGTCCACGGAGAAGCCGAGGTCGTTGAGCCGCCGCAGGCGCGCACGGATGGCCTGCCGGTCGCCGGGGATCATCTCCGGCTGGTCATGCAGCTCGTTCCACACCGCCTCGTAGCCGGTCCGGACGGACTGGGCGGCGTCGATCGCCTCGTCCATGTCCTCTTCGCGGCCGAGGTAGGCGGCGAGGTCGGCGAGGCCGAACGCGACGTTCTCGACCAGGATCTCGAGGTCGTACGCGCGCTGGCCGTCCGACAGGGCCGGAAAGGTCTCGCTGGTCTCCGCGTCGACGAGGTAGGCCTGGATCCGGTCGCCATCGCGCCGGAACAGCGTGTTCGCGAGCGAGCAGTCGCCCCAGTAGACGCCGCCCCGGTGGAGGTCGACGAGGAGGAGCGCCATCGCGTCGAGCAGGTGGCCCCGGTACCCGGTGCTGCCCGGGCGCAGGAGCATCAGGAGGCGCCGGTACTGCATCGAGTGGCGCAGGTACTCCGTGACGAGGATCGCGTCGCCCCGGTCGGGCCGAGCCGCCAGGCCGACCGCCCGGACCGACGGCAGCCGGGCGTCCTCCAGGTGGCGCAGCACCGCGTACTCGCGCTCGGCGACCTCGTGGGGCAGCTCCTTGAGCGCGTAGACGATCCCGTTCACGACGAGGAACCGGACAAGATGGCGCGACGGGCCGACCGGCAGCTCGCGGAAGCGGTGGCCGGTGTCGCCCCACGAGCCCAGCGGCCGCTCCCAGGGGAGGTCGAGCAGGTCGGCGACCTCGTCCCGGAGCACGAGGCGGGGAAACGTCATCGGCGATCGCTGGCCATGGGGGCCCGTCTGGGCGACGGGGGTCGCGTCATGGGCCGGCGCGCTGGCGCGGGGGCGGCTACGGCCGCTTGCGCAGGTAAGCCGTGACCCCCGCGTCGTAGCCGAGCGACTCGAACAGCTGCCGGGCCTCGGGCCGGTGGTGGCCGGCCGTGACCTCGATGAACGAGACCCCTTCATCGCGGGCGACCCGCTCGACCTCGGCGAGCAGGCGATGGGCGACGCCGCGCTCCCGCTCGAGCGCATCGACGACCACGGCGATGATCCGGATGAACCGTTCGTCGGTCTCGAACCGCGGCGCGACGTGGAAGGCGACGAAGCCGACGACCTCGCCACCCGCCTCGGCCACGGTGACCCGAGCGTCCGGCGTCGAGAAGCGCTCGATCCGGGCCACGAGGTCGCTCGGGCCCGCCGGATAGCCCTCGTCGGTCAGGAGCGTGGCCAGCCGTTCGGCGTCGTCGATGGCGGCGGCACGGAGGGTGATCTGGGCGACGTCGTTCATGCCCGGATGGTACCCGCCGGGTGGGTCGCGATCAGCGCGCGTCGACGACCAGCAGGTGCGGCCCGGCAACGGGGCCGCCGGCGACGAGGACCGATCGGCCGAACGGACCTGCCTCGATGGTGCTCGTCCCGACGCCCCGCTCGCGGGCTCGCTCCAGCCAGCCATCGAGGCCGCCCGCCGGGTGGACGTACAGCGCGCACGGGCCCTCGCCGTCGCGGACGAGCGAGCCGGCGAGCCGCCCCTCGGTCGTCGGCTCCAGCAGCACGATCTCCTCGCCGGGCAGGCCGTCCGCGACGCGGCGCCGCGCCCGGGCGCCGAGGATCGGGTCGGCGACGTCGTCGTCCGGGTCCCCCGCCTCGCCGGCCAGCCATTCCGCGAGCTCGCGCTCGGCCCGGTCGAGCTCGACGGTCGCCCACCCCACCCCGGCCAGCGCGAACGGCAGCAGCTCGGCCGGCGCCGGTTTCGCCAGCCCGCCGGGCGCGCCCTCGAACACCAGGCGGCCGCCGGGCAGCGGGTCGTCGGACGGCGACTCGCGCCGCCACGGCACGATCTCGAGGGTCGCGTTGCCCAAGGGGATCGCGAAGACCTGCTCCTGCCAGTCGTGCCGCGACGGCTCCGCCCCGAGCCGGCGCGCGAGGTCGTCCGCGAGGCGCTCGGGTTCGTCGGCCTGCCAGGTGAGGCGGGCCCACATCCTCACTCGAGCAGGAGATCGGGCGACTCGCCCCCGGAGGCGAACCCGAGCCGGTGGTACAGCCGGAGGGCGGGGGCGTTGCCGCTGAACACGCCGAGGTAGACGACGTGGGTCGCCGTCCCGCCCCCGATCGCGACGGCGTGGCGCGTGGCGATCCCGGCGAGGCCGCGGCCACGGAAGGGCGCGCGGGTCCCGATCGACGACAGGTAGGTGAACCCGTCGAACGACGTCGCCTTCGCGACCGCCGCCGCCACCCCGTTGACCCGGATCAGCGCCAGCGCGATCCGCGGGTCGCCAAGCGTCCGGTGCAGGTCGGCGGCGAGCTCGCCGGCGCGGTCCGGCAGCGCGCCGAACGACTCGGCGAGCACGGCCGCGATGTCGTCGACGTCGCCGTCCATCGCGTCGGACGCACGGCAGATGCCGGCCACGGTCACGCCCGCGGCCAGCTCGTCGGCCGCCAAGGGCGGACACGAGGCGGGCTCGGTGAGGACCATCACGTGCCCGCCGCCGACGTCCCGGAACCCGCGCGCGACGAGGCGGGCCGCGAGGTCCGGCGGGGCGCTGTGCGCGGGCGACGGCCAGATGTGGGGCTGCCGCGCGTCGAGGGCGAACATCGTCACGGCCTCGTCCAGGCGTCGATCGAACGCGTCCCGGCTCGCCGGCCAGCGGACGCTGACCATGCGGTTCCAGAACGGATCCGGGTCCCGCGGGTCGTGCAGGACGAGCGCGTCGCCGAGGTCACGGACGACCCGGCTCGGGATCGCGTGCGCCATCGTCTCGTGCCACTCCAGGCGGCGGGTCGTCGCGTCGTCGAGTCTGACGGTTCGGATCACGGTTCCACGATAGTCGCCGGTCGATGGGCCGCCCGGCAGGCGAAACCGGGGCGTTGCAGGCGGGCGTATCGTCGGCATGAGACGCGTGCGGCACACCTGCCCTCCCGTGCCCGCGCCCACACAGGAGATGACCCGATGACCACGCGATTCCGCCTCGGTGTGCTGGTTGCCACCGCGGCCCTCGCCCTCGCCGCCTGTTCGAGCAGCGGCTCGACGGCCGCGCCCGCGTCCCAGCCCGCCGCGTCGGCGCCCGCCGCGGCATCGGCGCCTGCCGCGTCGGCGCCCGCGGCCGCCGCCTGCAGCGAAGGGTCGGGGTCCGGCACGGCGGCCCAGATCAAGGACTTCACGTTCCCCACGGGCCTCAGCGTCGCCGCGGGCCAGTCGATCACCTGGACCAACGCCGACAGCGCGAACCACACGGTCACGTTCGACGATGGGTCGTGCGACACGCCGGTCGACGCCGGGAAGACGGTGACGGTCACCTACAACACGCCGGGGACATACGCCTTCCACTGCAAGATCCACCCGAACATGACCTCGTCGCTCGAGGTCAAGTAACTCCCCGGCGGTCGTCGCCCGCGAGTCAGGCGCGCTGGGCGACGATCGCCGTCGCTCCCGACGGCAGGTCGATCAGCGACGCCCGCTCGACTCCGGCGTCGGTGAACCAGCCGAGCGCCTCGTTGCGGCTGACCAGCCGCGTGCCCTGGATCAGCTCGTCGAGCTGGACCCCGGCGATGAGCTCCGCATGGCGCGTGCGCAGCTCGTCGGGGTCGGTGGGCAGGTACCAGTCCAGCGCGAGCAGCCAGCCCCCCGGCCGCACCGCGGCCCAGGCGGACCGGATGGCGCCGACCGGGTCGGCGAGCTGGTGCAGCGCGTACTGGAAATAGGCCAGCGTCACCTCGCTCGCGTGGCCGACGTGTCCCAGGTCGCCCTGCTCGATCGTGATCCGGTCAGAGAGGCCGGCCTCCTCGACGTGGGCGCGCGCCCGGGCGACGGAGTCGGGCTCGAACTCGACGCCCAGCAGGCGAGTGCCCGGGAATCGGCGGGCCATCGCGATGAGCCAGCGCCCGCCGCCGCAGTGGATGTCGACGATCATGGCGCCGTCCTGGAGGTCGACCACGAGCTGCGGCAGCGCCGCCAGGGCCTCCTGGAAGAACACGGCAATGTCCTGGACCGTCAGGCGCTCGATCGCCATCCGGTAGCGGTCTGGGCGCGAGGCCAGCGGGCTGCCGCTGCGGAAGGTGTCCGGAAGGCCCGCGAAGTCGAGGCTGCCGATGGCCGCATGGAGGAACTGGCCACCCAGGTACTCGGGCCGGTCGGCGTCGAGCAGGATCCATGCGACATCGTCGAACAGGACGATCCGGTCGCCCGAGAGCTCGACCAGGTCGTGCACGTCGGCGCCCCACGACCACTGCCGGACCAGCGTGGCGTCCGTGCCGGTGCGCTCGGCGAGCGCGTCCGCCGTGAGGCCGTCGGCACCGGCCTCGCGCAGGGCCGCGAGGAGGCCCAGCTCGAGGCCCGCGAACACGTACCACGTCCGGTAGAAGCCGCCGAGGCTGACCACGAGCTCGTCGAACCGGTCGTCCAGGCGCATGGCCGGATTGTGACATGCTGCCCCGGGGTCTCCGGGTGCCAGTCAAGTGACGGGATGCAACCGTCACGGCGGCGCCCGTGTTCTGGGAGTTGATGGACGACACCGAGCTCACCCAATCGCTCGCGCGTGACCTCGACGGCTCGTTCGAGACCCTCGTCCGCGCCCACGCCGATCGCTGCTATTCGATCGCGCTGCGCGTCCTCGGGAACCCCCACGACGCGGAGGAGGTGGCCCAGGACGCGCTGGTCCGCGCGTATCGGGCGATGGCGGGCTACCCAGCGGAGCGGATCCGCGAGCTCCGGCTTCGACCATGGCTCGCGACGATCGTCGTCAACCTGTGTCGCAACCGCACCCGACGGCACGCGCCCGCGACAACCCCGCTCGCACCGCTGGTGGAGCTGAGCGCCGAGCCGGCCGCCGCGACCGCGGACGAGCCCCCCAACGTGGCCGACCGCGCCTTCGAGCGCGAGCGCCTGGCGGCCCTGCTCGCGACCCTGCCGGACCGCTACCGCGTGCCGGTCGTGCTGCGACACGTCGACGACCTCTCCTATGCCGAGCTGTCCGAGGTGCTCGGCCGTCCCGAAGGCACGCTGAAGGCCCAGGTCTCGCGAGGGCTCGCGATGCTCCGGGCCGCCGCTGCCGGCACCGAGCTCGAGGAGCAGACCGCATGAACCGCTCGTATCTCCGATCCCTCACCGACGACGCGCCGGGCGGTCTGCGCACGATCGCCGTCCCGGCCCCGCCCACCCTCGCCGACGACGTCCTCGTCGAGATCGGGCTCGCCGACCGGATGGCGCCCATCGACTCCCCGCTGGGGACGCTCTGGGTCGCCTGGAACGGGCGCGGCGTGTCCGAGGTGGAGCAGGCGGCGGACGGCCACGAGGCCGCTCGGCGCCACGCCGCCCGGACCGGCCGCCCGACGTCCGTGGCCGCGTCGCTCCCCCCTCCCCTGTTGCACGCCATCACACGACGCCTGGCCGGGGAGCGGCGGGTCCGCATCCCCCTGGACCTCCGCGGCCGGACCGAGTTCGAGGTAGCCGTGTGGACGAAGGCGCTGGAGATCCCCCGAGGAGAGGTCCGGCCGTACGGCTGGATCGCGGCCGAGATCGGCCGGCCGAAGGCGGTGCGGGCTGTCGGGACCGCCTTGGGTCACAACCCAGTGCCGCTGATCGTGCCCTGCCACCGCGTCGTCCGCACCGACGGCACGATCGGCCAGTACAGCCTCGGCGGCCCCGGCAACAAGCGCACGATCCTGTCTGCGGAGGGCCTCGACCCGACGGCGATGGAGGCGGCCGCCCGGGGCGGCGAACGCCTGTCCGGCTCGACGACGACGCGGATCGTGTGCTGGCCGACCTGCCGCCACGCGCGGCGCGTGCAGGACCGCTACCGGGTCTCGTTCCGATCGCTCGGTGAGGCGCGGGCCAAGGGCTACCGGCCGTGCAAGATCTGCCGCCCGGTCGCGGTCGAAGCCGCCGCCTGAGGCGTCCCATCGACAGCGCCACGTTTGGCCTAGTGGACTAGCGCAACCCGGGTCCGAGCGGCTACACTCGCGGCCATCCGTCAGCGGGGAGCGAGCCTTCGAGATGCGACCGTCAGCCAGCCCGATCGCCGTCTGGGCCGGATTGATTGTGCTCTACCTCGTGTGGGGCTCGACGTACCTCGGCATCAAGGTCGCCGTCGAGACCGTCCCGCCGTTCGTGATGGGCTTCATCCGGTTCGTCCCGGCCGGGATCCTGCTCGCCGGCGTGGTCGCCGTGCGCAACCGGCGAACGATCCAGCGGCCGAGCCGCCGGGCAATCGCCGACACCCTGATCGTCGGCGCACTCCTGTTGATGGGCGGCATGGGCCTGGTCGCATGGGCCGAGCAGACGATCCCCAGCGGCATTGCCGCGCTCCTGATTGCGCTCATGCCGATGTGGCTCGCGATCTTCGGCCTCGTGTTCCTGGGCGAGCGCCTGCCGCGGGCGGGCGTGATCGGGATCGCCGTCGGCGTCGTGGGGGTCGCGATCCTGGCCTGGCCGACCGCGGGGGTCGACGACCTCGACCCGGCCGGCCTGCTCGCGCTGCTGGTCTCCCCGGTCTGCTGGGCGCTCGGCGCGATCTACGCCGCCCGCCGGGCGGTCCTGCCGGCGCCCGCCCTGTTCGCGAGCGGCCTCGAGATGATCGCCGGCGGCCTCGTCCTGCTCGTCGCGAGCGCGGTCACCGGCGAGCTGGCGACATTCAACCCGGCCGCGGTCTCGACCGAGAGCTGGATCGGCATCCTGTACCTGCTCCTGGTCGGCAGCCTGGTGGGCTACACGACGTTCGCGTGGCTGGTGCACGTCGCGCCGCTCCCGCGCGTGGCCACCTACGCGTACGTCAACCCGGTCGTGGCGGTGATCCTGGGCGCGATCGTCCTCCAGGAGCCGCTGTCGCCCCGCACGTGGGTCGCCTCGGTCGTGATCATCGCGGCGGTCGTGCTGATCGTGACCGCCCGGGCACGCGTCCAGCCCGCCGCGACGTCGATCGAGTCTGAACCAGTCGAGCTCGCCGGCGACCGGGGCTCGGAGCCCGCCGCCGCCTGAGGACTGGCCCGTCAACCGCGGGCCGCCTCCGACAGCACGGTGCGCGCCACGCGCCGGCCCCAGACCATCGTCGTGATCATCGGGTTGACTCCGAGCGCCGTCGGGAACAGCGAAGCGTCGCCGACGTACAGCCCGCCGATCACGGCATCGCGGCCCGGTCCCGCGTCCGCCGTTCGCACCCGGCCCCACGGGTCGCACGCGTAGTCGCGCGGCGCCGCGCCGGCGCGCGCCGACCCCATCTGGTGCGCCGACGCGACCGTGCCCCGATTGGGCCGGAAGTCGAAGTCCCGAAGCCGCGCCGTGTACGAGTCGAACGCCGCCCGGTCGCCGGGGCCGCCCTTCGCGGCGAACCACGCCGGCGGGGTCCCAAGCGCGACCATCCGCCGCGAGCCGCCCTCCCAGGCGATTCGGGCCGCGGTGGCGAGCCCCAGCTGGAGCGCGGCGCGATCCTCGGGCGCCACGGAGTAGTCGATGCGCGGGCGGCCTGCGCGCGAGATCCGGACCCGCCCGCCGCCGCGATCGGCGGTGATCGCGAGCAGCGGCGCCACGTGACGGATCTCGTGCATCAACGACCGGAACGCGGCCCGGCCGTCCCACGGGAACATGAGCCCGATCAGCCCCGGCGTCCCTGGCGCGGATTCGACGACGAATCCCCCGCCGTCGGCGTCGGCCCCGGCGGAGACGTGCTCCAGCGAGCGCGCGGCCTGCGTGGTCCCGCGCCACATCGTCACGTCCTCGTCGAGGAACGCGCCGACGATCGAGACTGGGTGCAGCCGGAGATGGCGACCCATCGCCGGGTGATCGATGCCGGACCGGAGCAAGACGACGGGAGTGCGCAGCGTCCCGGCCGCGACGACCACGGTGGGCGCCCTGACCACGATCCGGCGCCGGACGCCGTCGACGACGGTGCCGGCCTCGACGCCCGCGGCGCGCCCACCCTCGACCAGGACCCGCTCCACCGGCGCATCGGGGACGATCCGCGCGCCGTTCCGCCACGCGTCGGCGAGGTGCACCCGGATCCCCGACTGCTTGGCGCCCCGGCGGCAGCCGTACCCGCACCGGCCGCAGTCGCCGCAGTCGATGCCGTTGCGCCGCGTCTCGCCCAATTCCTCGCCCAGGGCAGCCGCCCCGCGGAGGACCAGGCTGTCCTTCGGCGGCACGTTGGGCGGCTCCCGGACCCCGAGCTCGCGCTCGATCGTCGAGACGTCCGCGTCGACCACACCATCGTCGAACCCCGTGACGCCGTGATGCGCCGCCCACCGCGCTCGGACGGGCGCGGGCGGGGCGATGCACGTCATCCAGTTGACAAGCGTGCCGCCCCCGACGGCCCCGCCGACGAACGTCATGATCGACGCGTCCCACGAGACGTTGAGGCCGTGGTTGAGGTACAGCTGGTCGAAGGCGGCCAGCTCGTCGACGGGGAGCTCTGGCTCCGGCACGAACGGCCCGGCCTCGAGCACGACCACCGACCGGCCGCCCCAGGCGAGGTCGGCCGCGACGACGCCACCGCCGGCGCCAGAGCCGACGACCACCGCGTCGGCCTCGATGACGATCGGGTCGTCGCCGGGTGTCGTGGCCGCCAGATAGCGGACGTCGAGCGGCACGATCGGCGCCGGGTCGCCGGTGACGGGCTCGGGCCGGTGCTCGTAGCCGATCTCGGCCAGGCGAGGGTTGTCGCCGTCCTCGCCGGGATCCGCGTAGGCGAGGAACGCGAGCAGCCGCTTCAGGCCCTGGTACGCCGCCCGCCGTTGCGGGATGCGCGACGTCGACCAGCCGAGGAGGTAGCGCTCGCGGCCGGCCAGGTCGAGCCGCCGAAAGCGCACCGCCCGCCCGGTGAGCAGCACGTTCGCGAGCCGCGAGTCGAACGCCCGTAGCACCAGCCGCAGTTGGAGGACCTGGTCGGGGTCAGCGGCTTGGTTCAGGGCTTCGGCGGCGAGCCTGGCGCGGCGGGGCGCGGTGCCCGCGACGAAGGTGTCGGCGACGGCCGTGAGGGTGTCGAGCTCCCGCGTCGACCAGCCGGCGGGCGCGGGCGTCGGTGGGCCGAGCGGGGTCATGGGTGGCTCGGCGGGCGCCATCGAGGGACCGGCGCTAGCCGCGTTCGTAGCCCTGGGCGGGCCACGGCTCGCAGCGCAGGGGCCGGTCCTCGCGGTAGCCCAGGGCGTAGTCGGCCTGGATGAGGGTGTGCAGCTGGCTGGTGCCCTCGTAGATCACGGCGGCCTTGCTGTTGCGCAGGTAGCGCTCGACCGGGAACTCGTTCGAGTAGCCGTTGGCGCCGTGGATCTGGATGGCGTCGAGCGCGGCCTGGACCGAGTGGTCGGTCGCGTGCCACTTGGCGAGCGAGGTCTCGCGCGTGTTGCGCAAGCCGCGGTTCTTGAGCGCCCCCGCCTGGAACACCAGCAGCCGGCCGATCTCGGTGCCCTTGGCCATGTTGGCGATCATCTGCTTGACCAGCTGATGGCGGCCGATCTCCTCGCCGAACGTCTCGCGCTCGTGCGCATACCGCACCGAGGCGTCGAGGCACGCCTGGGCGAGGCCAACCGCACCCGCGGCCACCGTGTACCGGCCCTGGTCGATGGCGCTCATCGCGATCAGGAAGCCCTCGCCCTCCTCGCCGATCCGGTGATCGGCGGGGACGCGCACGTCCTCCATGTCGATGAGCCCGGTGTTGCCGGCGCGGATGCCGAGCTTGCCATGGAGGGTGCCGGTGGTGAGGCCGGGCATCCCCCGCTCGAGCAGGAACGCCGTGATGCCCCTGTGCTTCTTTGCCCGGTCGACGGTGGCGAACACGAGGAAGTGGTCGGCGAGGTCGGCGAGGCTGATCCAGATCTTGTGCCCGTTGAGCACGTACGAGTCGCCGTCGCGGTGGGCGGTGGTGGCGAGGTTGGCGGCGTCGGTGCCCACGCCCGGCTCGGTCAGCCCGAACGTGGCCAGCTTCTCGCCCTTCGCCTGGGGCACCAGCCAGCGCTGGCGCTGCGCCTCGGTCCCCCACTGGAGCAGGGTCAGGCTGTTGAGGCCCACGTGCACGCTCTGGACCACCCGGTACGCGGTGTCGGCCCGCTCGAGCTCCTCGCACAGCAGGGCGAAGCTGATGTAGTCCATGCCCGCGCCGCCGTAGCGCTCGGGGATCGGGGCGCCCAGGAACCCGAGCTCGCCCATCTTCGCGAACACCTCGGGGTGCGCCTCGCCCCGCTCGTCCCACTCGCGGATGTGGGGCAGGATCTCGGCCTCGGCGAAGGCGCGGGCCGCGTCGCGGACCAGCCGCTGCTCTTCGGTCAGGGTGAAGTCGATCACGGCGCTCGGGATCCCCTACTGCGGTCGCCGCCGATCCTACCGCCGCCATCGGCGCCGTCGCCGGTCCGCGACACGCCCCGGGCGCGCCGACGCCGTCTCTATACTCGGCCGGTGAGCACCACCGAGGATCCCGCCGCGCTCGACCTGGCCGCGCTCGCGGGCGCCAACATGTCCCCCGTCATCGGCCGCTACACCGACCGGAGCTGGTCGCACGGGGTCGGCCACCGGCTGTACGACACCGCCGGGCGGGAGTACCTCGATTTCGCGAACGGGATCGCCGTCACCACGCTGGGCCACGCCCATCCCCGGGTCACCGCGGCCATCCACGCGCAGGTCGACCGGCTGACGGGGCCCGTCCACGCGATCGGCTTCTCGGAGCCGACGGTCCAGCTGGCCCGGATGCTCGCAGGCACGTTCCCGGACCCGCTCGACTCGGTCCTGTTCCTCAACTCGGGCTCGGAGACCATCGACGGGGCGCTCAAGCTCGCCCGCCGGGTCACCGGCAGGCCCGGGATCATCGCGTTCCGCGGCGCGTTCCACGGCCGGACGTTCGGCGCCACGAGCGTGACCACGTCCAGCCTCAACTACCGGACCGGCTACGAGCCGCTCCTGCCGGGCGTCTACTTCGCGCCCTACCCGGCCACCTACCCGGAGTTCGACGGCGACGAGGCGGGCGCGACGGCGTCGAGCCTCGCGATCCTGCGGTCGCTGCTGGCCACGATCATCGCCCCGTCGCAGGTGGCCGCGATCCTCATCGAGCCGGTCCAGGGCGAGGGCGGCTACTACCCCGCGCCGGTCGCGTTCATGCGCGCGCTGCGCGCGCTGTGCGACGAGCACGGGATCCTGCTGATCGCCGACGAGGTGCAGTCGGGCTATGGCCGGACGGGCGAGATGTGGGCCTTCGAGCACGCGGGGATCGTCCCCGACGTCGTGTGCGTGGCGAAGGCGATCGCGAACGGCCTCCCGCTGTCGGCCATCGTCACCCGACGCGAGCTCGGCGAGCGGTGGGGTCGCGGCGCGCACGGGTCGACGTACGGCGGCAACCCGGTCGCCTGCGCCGCCGGCGTCGCCGTGCTCGAGACGATCCGCGACGAGCGGCTGGTCGAGAACGCCCGAGCTCGCGGGACCGAGCTGAGCGGCGGCCTGCGCGAGCTGATCGCGGACCACCCGGCGATCGGCAACGTCCGCGGACCCGGCCTGATGATCGGCGTCGAGTTCGTCAAGGACCGGGCGACCGGCGAGCCCGACGGGGTCGCGGCGGAGGCCGTCGCCAACCGAGCCATCGAGGCGGGGCTGCTCCTGCTGACGTGCGGCGTCCAGCACCAGGTCATCCGCTGGATCCCGCCGATCGACGTCACTGTGCCGGAGGTCGAGGAGGCGCTCCGGATCTTCGAGGGCGCCCTGGCGGGCTGACGCCCAGCCCATCGGCCGATCAGGCGGTTCGCCCTGCGGCCTATTGCACCCGCTTGAAGTCGGTCGTCGAGCTGCGGTTGCGGCTGGCCGACTGCGTGAATGCGGTCACGTGCACGCGGGTCCGGGTCGTCGACGTCGTGATCAGCTGCGAGCTCGAGGCGCGCCCGGTGGCGTCCGTGATGCCCTTCGTCGTCACCTTCTTGCCGTCGAAGTCCCAGACCCACCGGACGAGCAGGTTGGGGACCGGGCGGCCGTTGCCATCGTGGGCGGTCGACGTGACGACGACCGTCTGACCGGGCACGACGGTCGCGTCGCTGACCCGTGTCTTGAACCCGGCGCCGCCGGCCTTGAGGACGGGCGTGATCGCCCACCACGCGTGGGCCTGCCGGAGCAGGCCGCGCACGGTGGCCGACGCGACAACGTCGAGCTGGGTGAGCTTCGGCGCGGTCCCGACGGGGCCCTTGCGCATCTGGAACCCGTGCGGGTCGGTGTACAGCACCTCCTCGCGGGTCCCGTTGGTGGTCGGCCACGCTACGCTGACCATCAGGCCCTCGATCGGCTTCCCGTCGACGTCCTTCGCGGTCACGTAGACCCACTGGGTCGGATACCCCGACTTGACGCCGACCCACCGAACCGAGACCTTGAGCGACCCGACCTGCGGCTGGGCGCCGGTGCCCTGGGCGACCGACCAGATCACGTCGGCGAGGTCGTTGGCCGCCCGCTTCATCACCTTGCCGGTGATCGCCTTCACCGTCTCGTTCATGTGGTGCTGGTCGGGGGCGAAGGCCTTGTGCAGCGCCGGGTAGAGCGAGCGCGAGTACTTCGCCGAGGCCACCGCCTTCGTGCGGATGTTGCCGAACGTCGAGACAGTGCGGCGCGAGCTCTGCCACGCGGGCATGTCGCTCGCCTTGCGCGTCAGCGGCGCGACGACCTGCTCGAAGTTGTGGTGCTCGGTGTCGCGGTTCATGGCCGCGTAGGCGGTGTGGTACGGCTGGAGGATGTCGCCGTAGATGTGGGACAGCAGGCCGATGTGGTAGCTGGCGTCCTCGTAGTCGCCCGCCGCGTACGACTTCTGCGCCTTGTCGAACTCGGTTGCGATGCGGTCGATCGCGCCGCCACGCTTGCCCTTCTCGTGGTAGACGTGGTCGTCCTGGTCGCCCGCGGCGCGCTCGATCGTGTCGGGGTCGTCGCTGTGGACCCGCGCCGTCTGGGCGTCGAACCACCCGTCGACGCGCCCGTCGAGCACCCGCATCGCCTGGTCGATGATCCAGTCGTGGGTGCCGTAGCCGTCGCCACCGCCGTTTGACCAGCCGGCGGCCGGGCTCGCCTGGGACGCGAACGCGCCCGCCGACACGGCGAGCGCGAGGACGGCGCGCGCGATGCGGGAAGCGAGGATCGTGTGCCCCATCGGGCTGAGGGTATGTCGGCTAGCGGTTGCGGGCCAGGAAGGCCATCACGTCTTCGAGACGGAACCGACGGTCGCCGCGCTTGCACACCCGGTAATAGGGCAGCTCGCCGCGATCGCCGAGGCGCTTCACGGTGTTGACGTGGAGGTGGAGCATCTCGGCGACCTCACTCGCGGTGAGCATCGGGCCGAGATCGGTGATCGCCATGGACGCCATTCGGTGTCTTGCCTCGTCTGTTGTGTTGAACCGGGCGGTCCGTGAGGGCACTGCGGTGCGGTCCGGCTCGTTGCTGTCGGGAGTGTCGGAGTGAAGGGCGTTTCCGCCAAGCCGTACTCTCGTCTACCCGGTGGTACCAACGGGCCTTGGGAGGGTGCTGCGGGAGGGCAGGGTCCGTGCGTCTCACCACCGTCCGGGGAGCCTCGCCGCCGAGGCCCCAGGCCCGTCGGACCGGCACCGCAAACGCGAGGCGTGGGGGCACAACCATGCGTCGATCGTTCGCGGCCGCCGGTCCCGGGCATCGCTTCGCTCCGGGATCCGGTGCGCTCGACGGCGGCATCATGGGGCCGGCACGGACCGGCGACAAGATGTCGAACGGCTTGCAGTCGCGTATACGGCGGCGCGACTGCGAAGCCACGCCAGCCGCCGCGTCCGGTACCGTCGCCGCCATGGTGACCGCGTGACCCTCCGGATCGGCCTGTACGCCCCCACGTGGCCGGGCGCCGATCGCGTCGCGCCCCGCTGGGCGGGGATCCGCGCGCTCGCGATCGACGCCGAGGCATTGGGCGTGGACACCCTGTGGGTCGCCGACGAGCCCGGCTTTTGGGAATGCTGGACGGTCCTGACGGCGCTCGCCGCGGGCACCACTCGCGTCGAGATCGGGCCGCTCGTCGTGTGCACGCGCTACCGCAACCCCGCGCTTCTCGCGACGATGGTCAGGGCGCTGGACGAGACCAGCGCCGGCCGGCTCGTCCTCGGCCTGGGCGCAGGGTCCGGCCCGAGCGACCGACGCTGGCCGGCGTTCGGCTGGGACGCTGCGTCACACGTGGCTCGCTTCGGGGAGGCGGTCGAGATCGTCTCGACCCTGCTCCGCACCGGGACGTTGACGTTCGACGGACAGTTCTACCGGGTCGCCGAGCCCGACATCGGCCCGGAGGGGCCCCGGCCTGGCGGTCCCCCGATCTGGGTCGCCGCGGGCAAGCCGAAGACGATGGAGGTCGCCGCGCGCTGGGGCGACGCGGTCAACGACCACAGCTCGATCACCGACGTCGCCTCCGTGGATCGGTTCCGCGAGCGCGTCGCGACCGCGTGCGAGACGGTGGGACGCGACCCGTCGACGCTGCGCCTCACGGCATGGACCCGCGTCGCTCCCTCGCGGGATGGGCGGCTTGATGCCGATCGCTCTGACACCATCGCGGGGACGCCTGAGTCCATCGCGGCTCGCCTCGCGGAGCTGCACGCCGCGGGCATCGAGCACCTGACGTGCTTCATCGGCGACGAGGACGATGGGCACCAGTACCCGGCGCTGACCGCGAAGGCCCTGGACCGCTTCGCCCCGATCCTCGAGGCTCTCCGCGCCTGACCACCAGCCGCGGCGCTCACGTGCACAGGAGGGGCAGATTGGCGCCCCCGGCAGGAATCGAACCTGCGACCGACCGCTTAGAAGGCGGTTGCTCTATCCGCTGAGCTACGGGGGCGCGGCCGGGGTCAGTCTACGCACCAACCGACGGCGTTGATGCCCAGGCTCCCGCTCGCATCTAGCGCGAGGGCCCGCGAAACGCGTAGCCTTCGCCCGCATCCCGTTTGCGAGGCGAACGACACGCTGGCGACGCGTTCCGCCGTCGATGCTCATCAAGTCCTGAGACAAACTCGAGCGCGATGACATCGGGGGGTCGCCGCGGAGATCCGCTGATGGACGACCCGGAACTTGACGCCCGCCTTGCGGCTTCACGCGCACGATCGCTCGGCAAGATCCGGCGGGCGAGAGCGGCGATCCTGAACCTGATCAGCCAGAACGAGCGACTGGCGATGCGCGGAGATTTCGAATCGACGGCCCGACGCCGCATCGAGGAGGAGCACCGCGAGCTTGACGACCTCGACAAGCAGGAAGCGGTGCTCGAGGCCGAGTCCAGGCACGACGATCCGAGCTGACAAACGCCGACTGCGACGGCCCTTGGCCGATCCCCAGCGGGCACCCGCCTCATCTCGTCGCGCGGTGCGTGGGCAGGGTGCGTGGTGCCGCGATGCACCACGAACCGGGCCCGTCAGGGTCCCGCGACGCACCGATTGGGGCGGCGAGGCGAGATCCGTGCACGAGATCGGGCGCGCGCAGGCCTTGATGCCCGGACCGACATCCTTGACGGAGGTCCGGCGGACGCGTAGTACTCCCGTTGAGTGGGGACCCGCGCCAGTTTGCTCGCGGTCCGCAGTCGGGGGCAGCCTGAACGTCGCCCGTTGGGGAGGACTCCCGTCATGTCGAGGTTGCGCCCCGCCCTCCGTGGGGCTGCTGTAGTCGCGGCTGCGCTGCTCGCCGCTTCCGTGCTCTCAGGACCGGTCGTTGCGAAGGACCCGAACCCGCCGAAGCACCGCTTCCTCGGCGGCAGCCAGACGACGGCGGTCGCGACCGCGGCCCCGGTTGCGGGGTTCACCGATTCGATCGTGATCTCCGGCCTCACCAACCCGTCGGCGATGCAGTTCGCCAACGACGGGCGCGTCGTCGTCACGCAAAAGAACGGCCTCGTCCTCGTCTACCCGTCGCTCGGCGCGAGCCCGATCGTCGCCGTCGACCTTCGCCCGAAGGTCGACGACTACTGGGACCGGGGCCTCCTCGGCCTCGCGCTCGATCCCTTGTTCACGACGAATGGGGCGATCTACGTCCTCTACACCTATGACCACATCCTGGGCGACACAGCGGCCCCGCCCCGCTGGGGCGATGCCTGCCCAACCCCGCCTGGCCCCACGACCGATGGCTGCGTCGTGAGCGCTCGCCTGTCGAAGCTCGTGCTGACCGACAATGTCGCCGGCCCGGAGCAGGTGCTCATCGAGGATTGGTGCCAGCAGTTTCCGAGCCATTCGATCGGTACGGTGCGGTACGGACCGGACGGCATGCTCTACGTCGGCGGCGGCGAGGGCGCGAACTTCAATGCGGTCGACTACGGACAGTACGGCGGCGGCGCCGGTAGCCCGACGCCGCTCAACCCGTGCGGCGACCCGCCCGCCAGGCTCGGTGGGATCGAGGCGTCACCGGGCGCCGAGGGCGGCGCGCTCCGGAGCCAGGACGTCCGGACGATCCCGACCCAGGGCGGCGGGGCCACCTACGCGCAGACCGTCCTCGCCGACGCGCCGAGCGCGTACTGGCGCCTCGCCGAGGCGAGCGGGAGCGTCGCCAACGACGAGACGGCCTTCAACCGCGACGGCGTCTACGCCGGCGGCAATGCCGCACCCACGCTGGGGACGCCGGGGCTCATCACGTCGGACCCGAACACGGCGGCCCGGTGGGACGGCGACACGTCCTACTCGGTCGTCGAGGTCGACGGCGCTGCCTCCCTGTTCAGCGGCCGGAACGCGTGGTCGGTTGAGGCGTGGGTCAACCACACCCCGGACGGGGCGTTCCGGTACCTGTTCAGCGCGGCCGACGCGTCCAGCGTGAACATCATGAAGGTGCAGTCATCCAACTCGGCACTGTACCTGTCCCGCGACGCAGGCTCGGGCGACCAGTTCGCCGTCGCAGCCCCGCTCTCGGCGGGCGTCCATCACGTGGTCGGAACGTACGACGGCGCGAACCTGCGGCTCTACGTCGACGGCGTCCTCGCAAGCGGCGCGATCCCCTCCGCAGCCGCAGTCCCCTCGGGCACGAAGGCTGCCATCGGGAACCACGCGCCCACGTGGGGGGTGCCCTTCAACGGCACGCTCGATGAGGTTGCGGTGTACAACACGGCGCTGAGCGCCGCCCAGGTCAGCGCCCACTTCGCGGCCGGCAACTCGACCGGCGGGACGAACATGGACCCGACCGGGCTGGACGGCACGATCGTCCGCGTGAACCCGGCAACCGGCGCTGCTGCGAGTGGGAACCCGCTCGGGTCGTCACCCGACCTGAACGCCCGGAAGATCGTCGTGAACGGCATGCGGAACCCGTTCCGGTTCACGTTCCGACCCGGAACGAACGAACTGTGGGTCGGCGACGTGGGTTGGAGCACCTGGGAGGAGATCGACCGGATCCAGTCGCCGACGGCCGCGGTCACCAACCTCGGCTGGCCGTGTTATGAGGGCGTCGGCCAGCAGTCCGGCTACGCCGGCCTGACGATGTGCCAGAACCTGTACGCCGACACCATCAACCCGGCGAGGGCCCCCTACTACACGTACAACCACAGTGCGGCCGTCGTCACGGGCGACGCCTGCCCCACGGCGAACGGATCTGCGATCACGGGTCTCGCCTTCTATACCGGCGGCAGCTACCCGTCGACGTACACCAATGCCCTGTTCTTCGCGGACCACTCCCGGAACTGTATCTGGGCGATGCTCCCCGGGGCCGGGGGACTTCCCGATCCGAACAACCGCCAGCTGTTCATCGGGGCCGCGGGCAACCCGGTCGACCTCGAGATCGGACCAGGCGGCGACCTGTTCTACTCGGATCTCGAAGGTGGCGCGATCCACCGGGTCACCTACAACAGCGGCTCCAACACGCCGCCTGTGGCGTCATTCACGGCGACGCCCTCGAGCGGCATGGCGCCGCTCAGCGTGTCGTTCGACGGCCGCGGATCGTCCGACGCGGACGGCGACCCCCTCACCTATGCGTGGGACTTCACGAACGACGGGACGACCGACGCGACGGCGTCGACGACCTCGTTCACGTACACCGCCGCGAGCGCCTACACAGCGAAGCTGACCGTCACCGACTCGAAGGGCGCATCCTCGTCCACGACCAAGACAATCTCGGCCAACAACAGCGCGCCGACGGTCACGGTCAGCACGAACCCGGCGCCCAGCGCCCTCTACGTGGTCGGCGACCCCTACATGTTCAGCGGGGGCGCGACGGATCCCCAGGACGGCACCGAGCCGGCATCCCGGTTCTCGTGGGTCCTGACGATCCACCACTGCACGACGCCGACGACCTGCCACACGCACGACATCCAGACCTGGACCGGAGTGACGAGCGGCAACTTCAACGCGCCGGATCACGACTATCCGTCGTTCCTGACCCTGACAGCGACAGTCACGGACGCCGGCGGGCTCCAGGGAACGGGATCGGTCGAGCTCGACCCGAAGACGGTCGATCTCACGTTCCAGACGTCGCCGAACCTGCTCTCGCTGAGCGTCGACGGTACGTCGCTCGCCGGGACGTCCGGGACCCCGACGATCACGAAGCGCGTGATCGTCAACAGCCAGAACACCGTGAGCGCCCCGACGCCGCAGGTCCTCGGCGGGATCGAGTACACGTACTCCTCGTGGAGCGACGGCAGCACCTCGGCGAGCCGGACGTTCGTCGCGCCCGCGACCTGGTCCACGCCGCTGGTCGCGCAGTTCGCCGCGAGCTCGGCGGACGTGTCGGTCTCGAAGACGGGGACGTACTCGAAAGCGGGGTCGTCGATCAGCTGGACGATCCCGGTGAGGAACGCCGGCGGCGGGATCACCGCGTCGGGGATCGTCGTCAGCGACGTCCTGAGCACGAACCTCGGCGCACCCACGTCGCTCCCCGCCGGATGCACGTACAACGCGTCCACCCGGATGCTGTCGTGCACGATCGCGTCCCTCGCGGCGGGCGCGACCCAGACCATCCTGGTCACGACGCCGGTCGTCGCCAGGAAGGGCAATCGAGTGGACAACACCGTCACGGTCACGAGCTCAACCCGCGACGCCACGACGACGAACAACTCGGCGACCACGAGCGTGCCATTGAAGTGATGGGGGTTCGCAACGAGGCATTTGCGGGCGGCGGGCAGAATTGCTCGCATCCCTCGTTCCAGGCCTTACGTGTGGGGGCGCGGCCAAATGTCAGGCTGCGCACCAACGCGAGGCGACCGCGCCGCCTCCAACGGAGCCGCACGGTACGCCCTTGCTGAGCCACCAGACAAACGACGGGCTGCGCGTCTGGCCGAGCCTCCTCAGTCGATCGTGACGGCCGTCAGGTTCATCGTGAGCAGCACGCCGGGCTTCGGGAGCTCGCTGACGCCGATCACCGTGCGGGCCGGCCGGTGCTCGCCGAGCTTCTTGACGTACGCGGCGTTCATCGCATCGAAGTCGCGCATGTGCGCCAGGAACACGTTGACGTGGACGATGTGGGCCAGGTCCGAGCCGACCGACGCCAGCATCACCGCGAAGCTGTCGAGGATCTGGCGAGTCTGCGACTGGACGTCGTCGCCGGCCAGCCGGCCGGTCGCCGGATCGATACCCGCGGTCCCGCCGATCGTGATGAACCGGTCGACCTTGGCGATGTGGTTGTAGGGACCGATCGGCTTCGGCGTATTGGGCGGCGTGCTCGTTTCCACTCGCGGCATGGGGGCACCTGCATACGCGACTGCGTGACCACGGTTGACGCACGCAACACTACCGGTGCGGCCGTCGGTCGACCGGGTCGCTCAGGTTCCCATGACCCGCCCCCCGGATGCGGCGTTCGACGCACTGCCGCACCCCGAATCCCGCGTGCTATGCTCCCGGCCCTTCGCGCGGGCGGCCCAAGCTCGCGCGGTTCCATGAAGCCCGGGAATGCCCGACCAGACGATCCGCCAGGACCCCGGGCAGCTCGCTCTCGAGCTGCCGAGCGCGCTCCCGAGCCTCGCCCTCGAGCCCGAGTGGAAGGCGCAGCAGCGGCTGTGGGGCCACACCCTGCACCCGATGTGCTCGTACCTCGCGAGCTTCCCGGCCGCGCTCGCCCACGCCTTCATCGCGCGCTACAGCCGCCCGGGCGATGTCGTGCTCGATCCGTTCGCCGGCCGCGGGACCGCGCCCGTCCAGGCGGCGGCAGAAGGCCGGATCGGCGTCGGCAACGACCTCAACCCGCTCGCCCACGTGCTGACCTCCGCCAAGCTCGAGCCTGCGACCTCGGCCGAGGCGCGGACACGGCTCGCGGCGCTGCGGCTCGTCTGGGCCGGCGAGGCGGGCCACTGGCTCGATCTCGCCGATCGGATCGTGACGCGACCCGGCCATCCGTCGGCGTTCGTGCCGGCCGCCGGCAGCGGCGACGGCCCCGACGCCCGGACCGAGCCCGTCCCAGACGAGGTCAGCGTCGCGTTCCACCCGCGAACCCTCGCCCAGCTGCTGCTCGTCCGCTCCCACCTCCGGCTCGACGACCGGACGGACCGGTTCCTCGCCGGCGCGATGGCCGGCATCCTCCACGGGAAGACGCCCGCGTACCTGTCGACGGTCATGCCCAACACCTTCAGCATGGCGCCGCGCTACGTCCTGGACTTCGTGCAGCGCACCGAATTCCAGGCGCCCGAGCGCGAGGTGTTCGACTCGCTGGCGGCGAAGCTCGACCGCCTGTACCGCCAGCCGCTCCCCGCGTCCGACGGGATCAGCCTTTTGGGCGACGCGCGGACCGCCGGTCGCCGCTCGCGCGCCGCGCTGCGTGCCCGCGGGCTGCCGGATCGTGCCCGCCTGATCGTGACGTCGCCGCCCTACCTTCGCGTGCTCAAGTACGGCTACTACAACTGGCTGCGCACCTGGATGCTCGGGTTCGACGCGCGGGCGATCGACGACGCCCTCGACGACGCCCACCAGCGAGCCCCGTACCTCGCGTTCCTGCGCGACGTCCTCGCGGACCTCCGCCCGGCGCTCACCGACGACGGAATCGCCGTGGTGATCATCGGCGACGTGGAGACCGACCGCGGCAAGCCGTCGAAGGCGGGGCTCGGCCTGGCGGAGTCCGTGTGGGAAGAGGCTGCGTACCCGGCGGGCTACCGGCTGGCGGGCCTGGTCCGGGACGAGGTCGCGGCCAACCGCAAGATGACCCGGCTGTGGGGCGACGAGGCCGGGCAGGCGACGAAGACCGACCGAATCCTGGTGCTGGGCGCCAACGAGGCGGGACGCCGTCGCGCGCTCGCGTCCGCGAACCTGCCGATCGACTGGACGTGGCCGCCGACGAGGCTGCGCTCGATCTAGGCGGACGCGCGGTAGGGCTAGGAGGCGCCCGGTTCCGGATTGCCGTCACCGGACGACGCTCAGGGTACGATCCAGGCACGATGAGACCCGTGACGACGGGGCCCGCTCAGGGGGGCCGGACGCACGCGCAGAGGCGCGTCGGCCGCGCCGCGGGCGCAGCCCTGGTCCTGGTTGCGGCCGTCGCCGTCGCGCTGCCCCGGCAGGTCGTCGCCGAAGGCGAACCCGTGCTCCGTCAGGCCGTCACCGATCAGGCGGACGTCCTCACCGCGGACGAGGAACGCCGGGTCGCCGACGACCTCGAGCGGCTCCGTACCGAGCACGGGATCCAGCTGTTCGCAGCCTACGTCGATACGACAGGCGGTTCGACCGTTACCGACTTCGCCGCTTCCACCGCCGAGATGAACTCTCTCGGCGGCAATGACGCCCTGCTGCTGGTCGCGGTCGACGACCGGTCGGATGCCCTGTGGGTGGGCCCGTCGCTCGACGGCGTCACCGATGCCGAGATCGACGCGATCCTTGTCGACGCGGTGGAGCCCAACCTGCAGAGCGGGGACTTCGTCGCAGCCATCGTCGATGGGGGCGACGCGCTCGCGGACGCGGCCATCGCGGCCGCGGTCACGCCGCCGGCCACCGCCCCGCCGGCAGGCGAAACGACGACCGTGCCACCGGGGAGCGAGGCGGGCGACGACGGCTCCCGGATCAACCTCACCTCGGTGCTCGTGGTCCTGCTGCTCGGCGGCGGCATCCTCCTCATCGGCTGGGCGGCCTGGAATCGGCGCGCCAGGGCCAGGGCCGCGGCGGCCCATGCCGACCAGCTCAACCGCGACGCGAACCGCGCGCTGCTGGCGACGGACGAGGCGCTCAAGGACGCGACCAACGACGTCGAGTTCGCCGCCGCGCAGTGGGGTGACGCCGAGGTGGCTGCGTATCGCGACGCGATCGCCCAGGCCTCCGCGGAGCTCAAGGCCGCCTTCTCGCTTCGACATCTGCTCGACGACGCCGAGCCAGACGCGCCGCCCGAACGAGACCGGATGCTGCAGGAGATCCTGAAGCGCACCGAGACCGCCCGGAAGCTCCTGGACGAGCAGGAGCAGCGGTTCGACCAGCTCCGCGACCTCGAACGGACGGCGCCCCAGCAGCTCCAGGCGATCGGCCCGGTCATCGACGCCCTGCGCGCCAGGCAGGCGGCGGTCACGATGCTCGGTGCCAGGCTGGCATCGGACTATGCGGCGTCCGCCACTGGCTCCGTATCCGGCAACCTGACGGAGGCCGACAAGGCGATCGCCTCGGCGGACGCGGAAGCCGCTCGCGGACGCGACATCGCCGGCACGAAGGCCCACGAGGCCGTGGTCGCGCTGCGCCATGCGCAAGACGGCGTGGCCCAGGCCACGCGGCTCGTCGACGGCGTGGAGCGCCTCGCACAGCAGCTCGACGAGGCGGCGGCTCGCCTGCCCGCGGAGCTCGCGGCCGCAACTGCCGACGTCTCCGCGGCCAGCGACGCGATCTCCGGAGCGCGCCCGGTGCCGCCTGCCGCCCCGACCGCGGTGACGCACGCGCCGGCGGGAGGCCCAACGTCAACCTCGGTCGCCAATCCGCCTGCCGAGTCTCCGGCCATGGCCCTCGACGCCGCCCAGCAGGGGCTCGAGGCCGCACGCCGGCTCGCTGGCGCAAGGCCCCTCGATCCGCTCGCCGCACTCGCACAGGCGACGGCCGCGAACGAGGCTGCGGATGCCATCCTCGCGGGGCTGCGAGAGGCGGAGGCCCAGCGCCAGCGACGCGCCCAGCTCGCCACGAGCGCGATTGCGACCGCGCAGGCCCACGTCGAGCGCGCGATCGACTTCATCACGACGAGACGGCACGGCGTCGGACGCACGGCCCGCACCCGCGCCGCGGAGGCCGACGCCCGCCTCACCGATGCCCGCGGTCTCGAGATCTCCGACCCTGAGGGCGCGACACGGGCCGCCCAGGAGGCGACGCGCCTGGCCGACGAGGCCTACGATCGCGCCGCCAGCGAGTTCGGCGCGTGGGACGGCGGCGGCGGGCCGGTCGCCGGACCGTACTCGACCCGGAATACGGGCGGCGGCGACCTCGCCGGGGCCATCCTGGGCGGGATCATCGGCGGCGTCCTGTCCGGCGGCGGACGCGGCAGCGGCTGGGGCGGGTCGCCGTGGGGCGGTCCAATGGGGGGCGGCTCGCAGGGTGGCGGCTTTGGGCTGCCAGGTTCGGGCGGGGGCGGCGGGATCGGTCTGCCGGGGCCGTTCGGCGGCGGGGGCGGTGGCGGTGGCGGTGGAGGTCGCGTGCGCGGCGGGCGCTGGTAAGCCGACGGAATCCCGGGTCACGGGTCGACGTGGCGATCGGACGGCCCGACAATCGAACGAGACATAGCAGCGGGAGACACCGACATGGCACAGACCTCGATCCTCGGGCGCATGAGCCAGCTCGTGCGCGCCAACGTGAACGCGCTCCTCGACCAGGCCGAAGACCCGGAGAAGATGCTCGACCAGCTCATCCGGGATTTCACAAACAACATCGCGGAGGCGGAGGAGGCGGTCGCGCAGACCATCGGCAACCTGCGGCTGATGGAAGACGACGCGCGCGAGGCCCGGGAGGCCGGTGGCGAGTGGATGATCAAGGCCAAGGCCGCCTCAGACCGGGCCGACGCGCTGCGCGCCGAGGGCAATACGGCCGAGGCGGATCGGTTCGACGCCCTGGCCAAGTTGGCGCTCCGTCGGGAGCTGTCGTTCGAGCAGCAGCTCTCGAACTTCGAGCCGCAGATCGAGCAGCAGCGCCAGTTCACGGATCAGCTCAAGGACGGCCTGAACAAGCTGCGCCTCAAGCGCGAAGAGCTGGTCCAGAAGCGGGACGAGCTGGTCGCGCGCGCCAAGATGGCCCAGGCGCAGATGCAGGTCACCGAGTCCCTCAAGGACGTGTCGGTGCTCGATCCGACCTCAGAGCTCAATCGGTTCGAGGAGCAGGTGCGACGGCAGGAGGCGCAGGCACGCGGCATGGCGGAGGTCAGCTCGGCGTCCCTCGAGGACCAGTTCGACGAGCTCCAGAGCGGCGAGGAGGAGATCGAGGTCGAAGCGCGGCTCGCCGAGCTCAAGGGCAAAGCGCTGCCGAGCGGCGCCCCCGCACTGTCATCGGGCGGGACCGGCGCCTGACGGGAGCCCGCTAGGTCGTCGCGGCGATCCAGACGGGGTCCCCGCGCGTGACGGCCATTCCGTCCGCGGCGCTCGCCTCGAACCGGATCACCGCCACCCAGTCCCATGCGTCGAGCAGCATCCCGTACTCGCCCTGCTCCACGTCGCCGTAGGCCACGATCCGGCGCGCCCGAACTGACGTCGCCGTCGTCGCCACCTCGACCATGGAGCCCACGGGGAAGCCCGCCTTGTCCAGGTCGGCCGGACGGGCGTTGAGCCGGATGTTGCCGAAGCGGTCGACGTCCACCACCAGGCCATGGATCTTGCCCGGCTCGGACTCGGCGTCCTCGAGGGTGATCGTCTCCAGGATCCCGGGGTCGAGGGCCGTGCCCAGGCGATCAAGAGGCGCGCCGGCGGCCAGGTGCGCAGCGGCGGGCGCGAACACGTCGCGAGCGTGGAACACCCCGGACACGTACGTTGACCCGACCGCCTGCGGATCGATCTCGACGGCGGACGTCAGGCCGCCCAGCGACTTCCACGCGAGGGACAGCAGGCCGTTGTCAGGCCCGACCAGCCTCGGGCCTTCGGCGGTCGCGACGGCGATCGCGCGCCGGCCGGTCCCGACGCCCGGATCGACGATCCCCAGCCCGACCGCGTACGGCCCGCCGTGGGCCATGCCGTTGGCGAGCATCATCGCGCCGGACTGGATGTCGTGGCGTGGCACGCCATGCGACAGGTCGACGACACGCGCGTCGGGGGCGATCCTCGCGATCACGAGGTGACAGACCCCGACGAACTCGTCCCGCAGGCCGAGGTCGGACACGAACACCACCGGTCCGCTCAACGCACTCCTCCACAGCCTCGCCACGTCGGTCGACCCGCGCCGGCGGGCGCTTGGGCTAGCATGACGCCTCGATGAAGCAGATGTACCCGCCGTCGGATCTGGCCGCCATGGACCCTTTGGTCCTGATGAAGAACCTGGATCACGTGCGGATGACCAGTCGCCGGCTGTCGTACATCCTGCAGCAGCAGGTGCACCTGTACACGCCCGAGGCGAACGAGCTGCGCGAGCAGATCGACCGCTACGTGGAGGCCGAGCGCCAGATCGAGGGCGAGATGGCCCGGCGCAAGATCCGGGCCTGATCGCCGATCAGGCGGCCGACGCCGCCTGGAGCGCCTCCACCGGCGCGCTTGCAACCTCGGCGGCCTCGGCCGCCCGCGCCGCCTCGGAAGCCTCGATCATCGCCGCGCGTGCGGCGCGCCTCGCCGCCTGCTCCTCGGTCACGATGCGGGTCACGAGCTGCGCCAGCCTCGGGGTCTCGAACAGGCTGAAACCGACGCCGATCTCCGCGAGCGCTTCGTGTCCCATCCCCCGGTACAGCCCTCGCGTCGCCACCGCACACATCTCGTCATAGAGCTCCGGCCACCCCACGCGGCGGCGCTGGTAGCAGAAGCGCACAAAGGCCTCGGCCTCAGGCGACGAGCAGGCGGCGGTGCCGGCGGACAGCATCGATGGGGGTCTCCTCTCCCTCGGGCGTGCGCGATCGGTCCGGCGGCGGGCCGGGGCAACCCGCCGCCGGTGGTATCTGCCTGTACGCCCGGTGCTCCCTCCCTCGGGTCCCTCTTCACCGGCGATCGGCACATGGTAGGTCCTGCGCCGGGGCGTCGGTAGGGGCTTCTCCACCATGTTGCGCCCCGACTTGTCCACAGCCCGCGACCGTCGGTGGACAGGGCCCGCGGGCGACGGCAAAGCTGTGGACGGGATGACCGCCGGGCCCCCCGAACGGGGCATGGCGAGGTGCACGTCGGAAGCGGCGGACCCTGTCAGCGGCCGGTCGACCCCCGCCACCGCAGCCCGAGTCCCGGCGAATCCGGGAGCACCCACCGCTTGTCGGCCGCGAGCTCCAGGCCCTCGACCGGATCCTCCGCGAGCAGCAGGCAGCCGTCGAGGTCCACCCAGTCGGCGAGCGGGGCGACGGCGGCCGATGCGGCGATCCCGATCGAGGTCTCCTCCATGCAGCCGAGGAACGTCCGGAACCCTCGCTCGCGGGCACGCTCGAGCATCCGACGGGCCGGGCCGACGCCGCCGCACTTGGCGAGCTTGACGTTGACACCGGCGACAACCCCGGCCAGGGCGTCGAGGTCGTCGATCGTGACGGCGCTCTCGTCGGCGACCAGCGGCAGCGGCGACCGGGCCTGGAGCGCGCGCAAGTCGTCGAGGCGCCGCGGCGGGTAGGGCTGCTCGATCAGCTCCACGCCCAGCTGCTGGAGCTCCGGGATCAGCGCCGCGGCCTCGTCGGGCGACCAGCCGGTGTTCGCGTCGACCCGGATCGGGCCCGCGAACACGGCGCGCACCGCGCGGACGGTCTCGACGTCGGACGGACCGCCCACCTTGACCTTGAGCGCCGGGAAGTCCGCGGCCCTGCGCGCCCGCGCGGCAACTACCGCGGGCTCGTCGATGCCGAGCGTGAAGTCGGTGGGCGGGATGGGGCCGTCGATGCCCAGGAGGTCGCGGATGGGCAGGCCCAGCCGCTTGCCGACGAGGTCGTGGAGGGCGATGTCGATGGCGCACTTGGCCGCCCCGTGGTGGGCGATCGCCGCGGCCATCCTGTCCGCCGCGTCGTCGAGGGCGGCCCGCGCCTCGGCGAGGTCGCCCCGGAGTCCGGCCTCGGCGGGCTCGATCGCCTCGAGCAGGAGGGGCACCACAACGCTGATCGTCTCGGGCGTCTCGCCGTAGAACCGATCAGGAAAGCCCTCGCCCAGGCCGACGAGGCCGTGGGGCCCGTCGGCGTCGTCCCGGAGCTGCGCGACCACCGTCGTCGCACGCAGCCCCTCGCTGTGGGACCCCCGTGCGATCACGAACGGGTCGCGCAGCGGCAGGACGAGCGTCCGCAGCTCGATCGAGAAGGTCACGCCTCGCCGCTCGCGCCCGCGTCCCCCGCGCCGGCGGCGGCGTCCTCGGGAGCACGGGGAGGGTCGACCGGCTCCGCGAGGCCGACCCAGGGCAGCGCGTCCACGCCCGCCTCGATCTCTCGCCACAGGCTCTCGCCGCCGAAGCGGACCGGGTCGTCGCACGGCAGCCCGGTCTCGGCCGCGGTCGCGGCGATGATCCGGCGCGCCTCGTCGTCGTCCTCGATCAGCGAGGTGTTGAGCGCCACCGCGACGACCTTCGACGGCGCGACGAGGTCGGCCACCGTCTCGTGGGCGGCGATGAACGGGCGCAGCGGCGCGATCGGGAACCGGGCCTCCGGGAGGTGGTCGAAGTCGTGGTCGGCCATGCCGGGCTTGTGGATCATGACCATGGCGTGCGGCGTCGATCCATGGATCAGACCGAGCGTCACGCTGCTGTAGGCCGGGTGGTCGAGCGAGCCCTGCCCCTCGACGATCACCCAGTCGCCGCGCGACTCGCCGTCCTCGACCAGCCACTCGACCGTGCCCTGGAGGAAGTCGGCCGCTACCCGGTCCACGGTGACCCCCCAGCCCTCGATCATCATCCCGGTCTGGCCGGTGGCGACGAACACGACCGATCGGCCGGCCGCCTGGGCGACGCGCCGAAGCTCGAGCGCGACGGACATCTTGCCGATCGCGCAGTCCGTGCCCACCGTGAGCAGGACCCGCTTGCCGGGCAGGTGTCGGCGCCCGACCGCGGTGTCCATGCGGTCCGGCGGGCGTCGGAAGTCGATCAATCGGACGCCCGACGTCCGGGCGGCCTCCGCCAGCTCCGGGTCGTCGGCCAGGAAGGTGTGCAGGCCGGACAGGATGTCGAGGCCGGAGCGGATTGCCGCCAGGATCACGGGCCGCCAGTCGTCGGGGAGCTTGCCCCCGGTGGGCGCGATGCCGATCAGGAGCCCGTTGGCCTTGGGCAGGAACCCGAGCGCGTCGTTCAGCGTGCCGACGATGGGGATGTCGTTGCGGCCCGAATCGCCGAGCCACTCGCGGACGTTGTGCCCGGCCTGGGTCGAGTCGATGACCGCGACCACCTTGTCGTGCCCGAACCGGATCATGCCCATCGCGGTCTTGCCGTGGTGGAAGCCGAAGTTGCCCTCGGCGAGGATCACGAGGCGGCGCTCAACGCTCGGCGGCATGCACCCTCCCGGTGGGGCTCCGCGGCGGTCGCCGCTGGGATTGACCCGAGTCTAGGACATCGACGGCCGCGGACGGCC
>CAWHIA010000009.1:0-97749 GCA_963829155.1 uncultured Chloroflexia bacterium
GGGCGGGTCAGCCCTCGCCGATCGAGATCGACGCGTCCGCCGACGCGGGGGCGTGACGACCGGCCTGCTCGGGCACCGCGACCGCGCCGTGGGCGACGGCCGCGTTGCCGTGCTCGATCGCTTCGTCGAGGCGGGCGAGCAGCGGCACGGCGCCCAGCCGGGTGAACGTCGCCCGCGAGGTCTCGGTCCACGCCGCGAGCTCGGCGTCGCCGTCGCCCAGCCACTGGGCGGCCTCGATGCCCGCCAGCGCCTCGTCCCAGGGCAGCCCGAGGTCGCGGTAGGCGGTGAGCGCCACGCGGTAGCCCGCTCGCGCGCCGGCGCGATCCCCGGCGAGCGCCGCCAGGCCGGCGCGGATCGCGGCGCGGTCGGCGTCCATGGCCCGACCCTTCGACCCGAGCACGGCGAGTCGGTCGACGGCCGCCTGCGCCGTGGCGGGGTCACCCGCGATGATCGCCACGCGGCCGGCCTTGGGCAGGCTGTAGGGCGCGTTGAGGTCGCTGAGATCCGCGACCGCCATCCATGCCTTCGCGGCGGCGGCCCAGTCGCCGGCGGCATGCGCGATCGTGCCGTCGATCTCCACGAGCCCGGAGTGCAGATCGCGGTCCTCGAGCACCTCGGTCCGACGATGCAGCGCGGGCAGCTCGGACGCATCGAAGGTCCCCCGGTAGACCTCGAAGAACACCTGCTGCGCCCGGTTGCCAACGAGGCTCGATTCGTCGATGTCGAGCTGTCCGATGGCGGCGAGCTCGAGACCCCCCAATCCCAGTCGCCCGTCCGGCGCGCGTCCTCGACCGCGTTGTAGATGATGCCGTTCTCGCTGGCCCGGTTCCCCGCGCGTCGGGCGAGGGCGATGCCGTCGCGCTCGGTCGCGAGCGCCCCGCGCGGGTCGTCGAGGGCGGTGATCGAGGGCAGCATGACGAGCGCGCGGAGGATGACGCTCGGTGAGCGTCGCCTCCTCCGCCAGCTTGCGCGCCCCCTCGACCAGGGCCCGGGCCTGCCGACTGCCGCCCGGTATAGAGCGCCGCCGTGCCCAGCGTGAGGAGGGCGTTGGCGGCCAGGTCCGGCAACCCCTGGCGTTCAGCGAGCCCGAGGACGAGGTCCGCCATCTCGGTGGCTCGCGGGTAGTCACCCTGTCGTCAGGGCAGTGCTCGCGATCTGGCGCCCGATCCCGATCAGGTTCGGGTCGTCCTCGCCGAGGTCCGCGAACTCGACCCAGCCGCGATCGAGGCGCGCCATCGCCTCGTCGCGGCGCCTGAGCAGGCCGAGCGCGTTGCCTTCCCGGGCCACCATCCGGGCCTGGCTCGGCCGGTCGCCCAGCTCCTCGTAGAGGCCTCGCGCCGCCTCGAAGTGGCCGAGCGCGATCTCCTGCGTAGCCGCATTCGAGGCCGCCGCCCCCGCCCGTTCGTGCAGCTCGGCCCGATCGGCGCCGGCGTCGGTCACCTCGATCGCGCGGTCGAGGAACGTGACGGCCTGGCCGGGCGCGCCGAGCGCGATCGCACGCTCGGCCGCGGCGCGAAGCGCGATCCGCGCCTGGGCGACGAGCGCCTCGGCCTCGGGACCCTCGGTGGACGCGCGGTAGGCGGCGAGATAGTGGGCGGCCAGGGCGCCGGCGAGCTCGTCGTCCCCGATCGACTCGAAGTACCGCGCGGCCGCGAGGTGGCGGCTGCGCCGGTCGCGCAGCGACAGCGTCGAGTACGCGACCTCCCGGATGAGCGCCTGGACAAACGCGTACTGCCCCTGCTCGGGTGACCTCGGGTCGACCTCGCGCCGCAGGAGGTCGGCCCTGACGAGGCGGTCGAGCCGCTTTGTTGCCTCAGCGGCTTCGAGGCTGGCGACCGCCGCGACGGCGCCGATCGTGAACGACTGGCCGAGCGTGGCCGCGTCCTGGACCAGGCCGCGCTCCGCGGTGTCGAGCCCGTCGAGTCGCGCGGCGATGAGCGCATGCAACGTGTCCGGCACCGCGAGCTCGCCCAGCTCGCCGACCGGCTCGTATCCGGTGCCACCCTCCCGCGCGCGCAGCCGGCCGTCGGCGACGAGCATGCGGATGGTCTCCACCGCGTACAGCGGGATCCCCTCGGCGCGCGCGACGATCGAGCGCACGGCCGCCTCGGGCAAGCCGACGACGAGCCCGCCCAGGAGCTCGCGCATCGACGCGTCGTCGAGCGCCTGCAGGTCGAGGGCCAGGAACGCTCGCTTGCCGGCGCCCCATCCCGGGCGCTGCTCGAGCAGCTCGGGCCTGGCCAGCGTGACGATCAGGATCGGGACGTTGCGGGTCCACTCGAGGACGTGCTCGATGAAGTCGAGGGTCCCCGGGTCTGCCCACTGGAGGTCCTCGAACAACATCACGACGACGCCCTTCGACGCGACCCGCTCGAAGAACGTGCGCCAGGCGGAGAACAGCTCGGCCGGCCCGCCGACCGGGGTGTCGCCCGCCCCCAGCAGCGCGAGCAGCGCGGGCTCGATGCGCCGCCGTTCCTCTTCGTCGGGCACGTGCTGCGCGAGCATCTCGCCGATGCGCGTGCGCGTCGTGACCGGATCGTCCGTCTCGAGCAGGTGCGCGCGTGAACGGACCATCTCGCCCAGCGACCAGAACGTGATCCCCTCTCCGTACGACGGGGATCGGCCCTCGTGCCAGAAGATCGGCTCGACGAGGCCGTCGAGGTACTTCTGGAACTCCCAGGCCAGCCGGCTCTTGCCGATGCCGCCCTGGCCGGTGACGGACACGAGCCGGACCCGGCGCTCGCGTGACGTCGCCTGGAACAGGTCCTTGAGCAGGCGCAGCTCCGTGTCGCGGCCGACGAAGGGGGCCTCGAGCCGGTCGTCGCGGCCGCGGCCGCGGCGCTCCGCGATGATCCGGACGGCTCGCCACGCCGGCACGGGCGCGACCTTGCCCTTGAGCAGCTGCTCGCCGGCCTCCTCGTACGCGATGGCGACGCTCGTGGCCCGCTGGACCGCCTCGCCCACGAGGACCGCGCCGGCCGGCGCGACCGACTGCAGGCGCGATGCCGTGTTCACGAGGTCGCCCGCGACCATGCCCTGGCTGGTTGCGCCAAGCGTGACCGCCGCCTCGCCCGTGAGCACGCCGCACCGGGCCTGGATCCCGGGCCCCAGCGCCTGCACCGCGTCGACGAGGTCGAGGCCCGCGCGGACCGCGCGCTCGGCGTCGTCTTCGTGCGCGACCGGCGCCCCCCACAGGGCCATGACCGCGTCGCCGATGAACTTCTCGACGCTGCCGCCGTAGCGCTTGATGACGTCGGTCGCGAGCTCGAAGTAGGTCGACAGGAGCTCCCGGACCGCCTCGGGGTCCCGGCCTTCGGACAGCGCGGTGAAGCCGACGAGGTCGGCGAACAGCACCGTGACCAGGCGTCGCTCGGCCACGGGCCCGTCGACAGCCGGCGCGGACCCAGCCGCCGGTTGCGCGCCGCCAGAAGCCGCCGGCGACCCGACGATCGGCGTTCCGCACTCGCCACAGAAGCGCGCGGTCGGCGGGTTCGGCGTCCCGCACGCGGCGCACACGGCCGCGAGCTTCGTGCCGCACTCACCGCAGAACTTGCGTCCGGGCTCGTTCGGCGTCCCGCAGCTGGGGCAGGTCATCGAGGCGCGATTCCCCTCATGGCGCGCAGCGTAGCGCCTCCCAACGCCCGCCCGCGCGCTCGTTCGCTACCCGGCATGGGTCGGCGCCGGGATGCGTGCCGTGCGCACGGTCCGAACAAAGGCGAACAGCAGGCCGGTGACCGCGAGCGCCGCGCCCATCAGCGCGAGCGTCGCGGCGCCGCCGATGCGGTCCAGGAGCGCCCCCGCCGCGAGCGCGCCGATCGGCGTCAGTCCCACCGACACGGTCCTCGCCGTCGCCCCCACGCGGCCCAGCAGGGCGTCGGGCGAGGCCAGCGTGCGCATGGTGATGTAGGCGACGAGGATGTTCGAGTTGACGGCGCCCGCGACGAACGCGGCGGCGATCATCACCGGCACGGGCACCCCGACGGCGATGACCAGGAGGCAGCCGCCGAACACCGCGGCGCCGGCGAGCATCACGAGGCCCGTGGCGCGGAACGCGAGTCGCGCCGCGGCCACCGACCCGAGCATGGCCCCCAGCGCGAACCCGGACAGCACCGTACCGACGACCGCGGAGCTGAGCCCGCGGTCGATCGTGATGTAGTAGATCGTGGCCGTGGTGAGGCCGGTCGAGATCACCGACGTCGTCGTCCACAGCGCGATGCAGGCGCGCAGGGTGGGCTGGCCGAGCACATAGGCGATGCCCTCGCGGATGTCGGTCAGGATGTGCGTCTCCACGGATCGGCCCTCGGCGCGGAGCGGGCGTCGCACCAGCAGCATCGCGCCGGCCGAGATGAGGAACGTGACGGCGTCGATCGCGATCGTCGCGCCCGGCCCGATGATCGCCGCGAGGAACCCGGCCAGCGCCGGGCCAACGATCCAGCCGACGTTGAACACCGCCTCGAAGATGGCGTTGGCGCGCGGCACCTCGGCGCGACCGACGAGGCCAGGCACGGCCGCGGTGTAGGCGGCCAGCCACAGGACGCGCAGCACGTTCATCGGGAAGGTCACGGCGAAGATCACGGCGAGCGTCGGGCCGCCGAGCCAGACCGAGATCGGGACCAGGGCCGTGAGCACGAAACGGCCGAGGTCCGCCGAGAACATCATCCGGCGTCGGTCCCAGCGGTCCGCGTACGCGCCGGCAGGCAGCCCGACGATGAGGTCGGGCAGGGTCGTCAGGACGCCGACCACCCCCATCGCAAGGCCCGATCCTGTCAGGGCGAGCACCAGCAGCGGCATGGCGGTGTTGGTGATCGAGTCGCCGAACGAGCTGATCCCCTGGCCGAACAGGACCGTCAGGAAGTCGTGGTTGTCGCGCAGCCGTGGCGTCTCCGCAGGCGCGGATGCCGCCGGCGCGAGGTGGACCGGGACCTCCTCGGGCCCTGCGGGACCGGGGATGACGACGCCCGCCTCGGGGCGCTCCTGCAGGGTGGACACTTAGCGAGGGTACCAACGATCACGGGCCGGACTGGAATACCCCCCGGGAGTATGCGAACCGCGTGCTACAGTTGAGGTACGCATGAACACCCGACACGGACGACAATGGCCTCGATGACCGACCCGACCCAGCCCCGCACCGACGGGGCCCAGGCCTCACGCAACGGCGCGGATCCGGAGCGCGGCGACAAGGCCGCGAACCCGTTCGCGGGCCTCTCGATCAACTTCGGCGCCGACGACGGCGCGAGCGGCCCAGGCGGTAGCGAGGCGGTCGCGATGGCGTCCGCGCCGGCCGCGTCCACGCCGTTTGGCGGCGGGATCGCGATCATCGACGACGCGGGCGTGGCGACACCCGCGACGGGTGGGCCCGGCGGCACGGCCGGCGGCGGTGGCCGAACCGAGTCCAAGGTGCTGGTCATCGGGTCGGGCCCGGCGGGCCTGACGGCCGCGATCTACGCCGCGCGGGCCAACCTCGAGCCCATCGTCATCGCCGGATCGGCCGCGGGTGGCCAGCTGATGCTGACCAGCGACGTCGAGAACTACCCGGGCTTCCCCGAGGGCATCGACGGGCCCGACCTCATGAACCGGTTCCGCGAGCAGGCACAGCGCTTCGGTACCACGCTCGTCGACGTCGACATCGACCGGGTGGACTTCTCGAGCCGGCCGTTCCGGGTCTGGGCGCGCGGCGTCGAGTACCGCGGCGAGTCGGTGATCCTCGCGACCGGCGCGTCCGCCATCTGGCTGGACATCGAGAGCGAGCAGCGTCTCCGCGGCCGCGGCGTGTCTGCCTGCGCGACCTGCGACGGCTTCTTCTTCCGTGACCGCGAGATCGCCGTCGTCGGCGGCGGCGACTCGGCGATGGAGGAGGCGAACTACCTCACCAAGTACGCGAGGAAGGTGCACCTCATGCACCGCCGGGACGGGTTCCGCGCGTCGAAGATCATGGTCGACCGCACGCTCGCGCACCCGAAGATCGAGGTGCACACCAACACCGAGGTGGCCGAGGTGCTGGGCGACGCGAAGGTCGAGGGCCTGCGCGTCCGCGACACCGAGACCGGCGACGAGCGCGAGATGGCGATGGAGGGCCTGTTCATCGCGATCGGGCACAAGCCCAACACCGATGTGTTCAAGGACTGGCTCGAGGTCGACGCCAAGGGGTACCTCGTGGCCCACGACCACACGCGCAGCAAGATCGACGGCGTGTTCATCGCGGGCGACGTCCACGACCATCGATATCGCCAGGCGGTCACCGCGGCGGGCGACGGCTGCAAGGCGGCGATCGACGCCGAGCGCTGGCTCGAGTCCCAGGGCATCGCGGAGGCGTCGACGGCCACCGCCTGGTAGCGGCGACCGCCTCAACCATGACCCTTCGCGGCGGCGGCGTCCGCTCCATGTCCCGCGGCAGCCCCTCGCCGGGGCGCCTCACGCCTCCGTCCCGCGACTTCGAGCGCGTCCCCCCGGAGCGCCGCGCGGCGACGGTCCGGCGGATCGTCGCCTTCTTCAACCCCTACCGGGCCCAGGTCGCGGTCGTGCTCGCCGCGATCATCACGACCAGCCTCCTCGGCATCGTCAACCCGTACCTGCTCAAGCTGCTCATCGACAACGTCATCGTCGGCGGGCAATACCAGGACCTGAACCTGTACGTCGGGCTGATGATCGTCGTGCCGATCGTGTCGGGCCTGATCGGCGTCGGCCAGAGCTACCTCAACAACGTCATCGGCCAGAACGTCATGCAGGACCTGCGCAACGCCCTGTATGCGCACCTGCAGCGCCTGCCGCTCCGGTTCTTCACCGCGACGCGGACCGGCGAGATCCAGAGCCGGCTGGCCAACGACGTCGGTGGCGTGCAGGCGGTGGTCACGGACACCGCGGCGTCGGTCACGTCGAACGTCGCGATCACGATCAGCACGGTCATCGCGATGCTCCTGCTGAGCTGGCAGCTCACCTTGCTGTCGCTGGGCATCACCCCGTTCTTCATGTACCTCACCTATCGCGTGGGCAAGGTCCGGCGCGAGGTCAGCGGCGAGACGCAGAAGCGGCTCGCCGAGATGACGGCCGTGACCGAGGAGACGCTGTCGGTGTCTGGGATCCTGCTGGGCAAGACGTTCGCAGCCCAGGATCGATCCGTGTCCCGGTTCCGCGACCTCAACCGCGAGCTGGCCCGCCTGCAGATCCGCCAGGCGATGGTGGGCCGATGGTTCTTCATGATCATCGGCACGATCTTCTCGATCATGCCGGCGTTCGTGTACTGGCTCGCGGGCACGATGGCGGCCAACGGCTCGCCGAACGCCCCGACGGCCGGCGACATCGTCGCGTTCACGACGCTCCAGAGCCGCCTGTTCTTCCCCCTCGGGCAGCTGCTCAACGTCCAGGTCGAGATCCAGGGGTCGCTCGCGCTGTTCGACCGGATCTTCGAGTACCTCGACCTCGACCCCGAGATCGTCGACGCGCCGGACGCGATCGAGCTGCGGCCTGAGACGATGCGGGGCGCCGTGGCGCTCGAGGGCGTCTCGTTCCACTACCAGCCGGAGCCGCCCGCGGCCCGGCCCACCGTCGGCGACGCGGCGGCCGCCGTCGATCTCGAGTCGAATCCGGACCTCGTGGGTGCCGTCCTGGAGTCAGGCGACGCGGAGGCGTTCGACACTGCCGCCGGGCTGGAGGTCGTCACCGGCGGGCGCGTGGACGAGCCCGCGCAGCCGTTCGGCCTCGACGACATCTCGTTCGAGGCGAAGCCGGGCGAGCTGGTGGCGCTCGTCGGCCCGTCGGGCGCCGGCAAGACGACGACGACCTACCTGATCCCCCGCCTGTACGACGTGACCGAGGGCCGGGTGACGATCGACGGGGTCGACGTGCGCCAGGTCAAGCTCGAGTCGCTCGGGCGCGTCATCGGGTTCGTGACCCAGGAGACGTACCTGTTCCACGCGTCGATCCGCGACAACCTGCTTTTCGCCAAGCCCGACGCGACGGAGGCCGAGCTGATCACGGCCGCCTCCGCCGCCGCGATGCACGACCGGATCACCGAGATGCCCGACGGCTACGACACGGTCGTCGGCGAGCGCGGATACAAGCTGTCCGGCGGCGAGAAGCAGCGGGTCGCGATCGCGCGGGTGCTGCTCAAGGACCCCAAGATCCTGATCCTCGACGAGGCAACGTCATCGCTCGACACCGTCAGCGAGCGGCTGATCCAGGCGGCGCTGGGGCGGCTGACCGAGGGGCGGACGACGATCGCGATCGCCCACCGCCTGTCGACGATCCTCCGTGCGGACCGGATCCTCGTGTTCGAGCGCGGCCGGATCGTCGAGCGCGGCACGCACCGCCAGCTGATCGCTCGGGGCGGGCTCTACTCGCGCCTGTACGAGGAGCAGTTCGAGGCCGAGGCGGCAAACCTCGCCGAGCTGGCCTAGCGGCTCCGGCGCGCCCCGCGGCCCGCTGCTTGCCACACGCTGCCCGCTGTTCGCGCCACCCGCTGCTCGCCCAGCGCGCGGGCCGGCGCCCCGCCACCCGCTGCTCGCCCAGCGCGCGGGCCGGCGCCCCGCCGCCTGCTGCCCGCCCAGCGTGCACTGCAGCGGTTGCGCCGCCGTCCTGCACGCCACGCGGTCAGATCACCGGTTCCGAGGCCCAAATCCGCTAGGCTGCCCGCCCGGCGCGCCGATCGAGGACGAAAACCGCTGGAGTGAACGCCATGCGAGCAGCCCGGCGCGACCGGGGGCGGCTGTGTCCGGCGCGTTCAGCTCCAGCCGGAGGTGCCCAGCGGCAGCTCGATGACCTCGCCGGTCCGGATGTTCACGAGGCGCGACGTGAGCGACGTGGACCCCGTCGTCTCGATGCCCCACGGCTCGACCAGCACCCACGCCCCCGGCATGAGCTGCGACGAGACGCCCAGCCAGCCGCCTGAGTCGTCGGCATCGGCATCGTTGTCCAGGCCCTTCACGATGATGTGCCGCTTGCCCGACGGGGCGTCGTACGTTTCGATGTCCGTCGTTGACCAGTCGCCGGATCGACGACCGGCCACGGCGACCGTGTCGCCGCCCAGCTTGAGGACGCGGGCGATCCCCACCTGCGAGCGGTCGGTGAGTGGCCGGTTGGCGCCGTCGCCGAGCGCGATCGACCGCCACGGGAACGGCGCCTCCGCGGCGTCCAGGGAGCACAGGTCTTCGTCCGAGGCGACGACCCAGTCGTCAGTCGCGCCGGCGAGGTCGCACACCTCGGGTGTGCCGGCCGGCAGGCGCGTCGGCTTGCCCGCGGCCTCCCCGGGCGCGACCCGCCACAGACGGCATGCGTCGTCCGCGCAGGCCTCGACGACGAGGCGGCCGTCGGTCGCGACGACGAGTCCGTAGTGGTCGGTCGGGATGGCTTGCGCCGCGAAGCGGCCGTCGAGGCCGATCAGCGACGCGCTTTCGGAGCCGTCGAGGGCGATCCGGCGGATGTCCACCCCGCCCGCCGCCGGGCGCACGCCCGCGTAGATCACCTCGCGCTCGGGATCCACGGCGACGTGCGACACATCGACCCACCCCCCGGGGTCGATCTCGAGACACGCGTGACGCGTCGCTGGCGCGATAGACGTCGATGGTCGAAGCCGAATCGCCCTCGACGAGCACGAGCACGAACTCGCCCGCCGGCACCGTCCGCGCGTAGCCCGGGATCGAGAACGTCGACGACGCCGGGCTCCCGAGCGGTCCGATCGCGACCGTCGTCGATGCGATGTCGCCCTCGGTGTCGAGGACCGCCGTCGTCGTGGCCCAGGCCTGATCCCCGAGGCCGTCGGGCAGGGCGATCGGCGTCGGCGGCGGAGCGATCGCGACCGGGTCGCTCGGGCCGTCGGACGGCGTCGACGATGACTCGAACGTCGACGGGAGGGCCGCCGCCGAGCTCCCTGACGGGGCGACCAGGACGCTCGCCGGCGCAGTCGACGGTGCATTGGAGTCCGAGCATCCGGCGACGACCAACACGACCGACGCCGCAGCCACCCACGCTCGACGGCTCCGCGATCCTGCGTTCATGCTTCCCTTCCCCAGGCGCCGACTCGTGACGGGTTGTCCCGGCGCAGCGTGCAGACGGTCCACTCGGCGCGTTCGTGTTGCATGACTATGCATCGTCTGTGTATAGTCATGAGGAGATGACGTGCCGCCCGTTCTCCGAGCCCTCGAGCCTGCCGCCGGTGAGCGGTCAGGCGCGCCCGTGAGCGCGGACTCGGCGGGCGCGGCGATCGCGGCGGACCGTCCTCTCGACTCCTCGCCCGCGCCCGGCACCGCGGCCGCGCACGGTCTGCGCGCGCTCGACGGCGATCCGGTCAAGGTGGCGATCGTCGGGGCGACCGGGTACGTCGGCGCGGAGCTCGTGCGGCTCCTCGCCCGCCACCCCCACGCCACCATCGTCGGCCTCGTCGGGCGGGAGCGGCAGGGGGACCCGCTGGCCGGGATCCACCCCCACCTCGCCACCGAGGGCCTCCGGGTCTACGACGCCGTCCCCGAGAACGCCGAGGCCGTCTTCCTCGCCCTTCCCCACGGGGCCGCGGCCGCCCGCATCGACGAGTTCCTGGACGCTGGCCAAACCGTCATCGACCTCGGGCCCGACTTCCGCCTGCGCGACCCCGCGGACTACCCGCGCTGGTATCACGCCGACCACCCGCGGCCGGAGCTGCTCGAGACCGCCGTCTACGGGCTCCCCGAGCTGCACCGCGACGAGCTCGCCGCGGCCGGACGATCCCCGAACGCGATCGTCGGCGCCCCCGGCTGCTACGCGACGACCACGATCCTCGCCCTGGCGCCGCTGGCCCGGGCCGGGCTCATCGGCGACCTCGTCGTCGACGCCAAGAGCGGCGTCTCCGGGGCAGGCCGCGACCCGAAGCCGGACCTGCAGTTCGGCGAGGTCAACGAGAGCGTCAAGGCGTACGGGATCTTCACCCACCGCCACATCGGCGAGATCGAGCAGGAGCTCGGGGCGCTGGGCGGCGGCCTGTCGGCCAACCCGGGCGTGACCGGCGTCGACTTCCTGCCGCACCTGATCCCGATGACCCGCGGCATCCTGTCAGCCGGCCACGTCCGGACGACCCGATCGGTCACGCAGGCGGAGCTCGACGACCTGTACCACGAGGCCTACGGCGACGAGCCGTTCGTGACGGTCTCCGAGGCCGCGCCCGCGACGAAGCACGTCCTCGGCAGCAACGAGGCCCGCGTCTGGTGCCGCCTCGACGAGCGCAACGGCCGCGTGCTCGCCATCGGCGTGCTCGACAACCTCGTCAAGGGGGCCGCCGGGCAGGCGATCCAGGCCTTCAACGTGGTCCACGGCCTGCCCGAGACCGCGGGCCTGACCCAGCTCCCGCTCGCGCCATGACGCTCGCCACCGACGCGGCGCTCGAGCCGCTCCCCGCGACGTTGCCGCCGGTCGAGCGGGTGACCCGCATCCCTGCGGGCTTCCGGGCCGCCGGGGCGACGGCCGGGATCAAGGCGTCCGGACGCCCCGACCTCGTCCTGATCGTCGCGGACGATGGGCCGGTCCCGGCGGCGGCCGTGTTCACGCCCAACCGGTTCGCGGCGGCACCGGTGCGGCTGTCGCGCGCCAACCTCCAGTCGACGGGCGGCGGCGAGGCCGCGGCCGGGTACGCGCGGGCCGTGATCTCGACCTCCGGCAGCGCGAACGCGGCGACCGGACCCGACGGCGACGCGGACCAGGCGCGGATCGGGACGGCGGTCGCGGCCGCGGTCGGCGCGCCCGAGGACCAGGTGCTCCACCTCTCGACCGGGATCATCGGTACCCGGCTGCCGGTCGACCTGGTGACGGCAGCCGTCGCCACGGTCGTGGCCGGCGGCCTGGCGGGGACCGACGAGGCGCTCGGGCAGGCCGCCGAGGCCCTGCGCACCACCGACACGACGACCAAGGCCGCTTCGACGACCGTGACCCTGCCGGCGGCCGGCTGGAGGCACGGTCGGGGTGACCGTGACCGGCATCTGCAAGGGCGTCGGGATGATGCATCCGAACATGGCCACGATGCTGTCGGTCGTCCTGACCGATGCGACCGCGGACCCGGCCACGCTACATGCACTGCTGCGCGGCGCCGCGGCCCGCACGTGGGACCAGCTCTCGGTCGACGGCGACACCAGCACCAACGACACCGTGTTCGTGCTGGCCTCCGGCCGGGCCGGGGCGGCGCCGGCTGGCAAGGACGCCGACGCCCGACGAGCCCTCGGGGCCGCGATCGAGGCCGTCGGACGCGACCTGGCGCGGCAGCAGGCGGCCGACGGCGAGGGTGCGAAGGCCCTGATCACCTGCCAGGTCAGCGGGGCGACCGACGACTCGGCCGCCCGGGCGGTGGCTCGCGCCGTGATCTCGTCGTCGCTCGTCAAGGCCGCGGTCCACGGGCGCGACCCGAACTGGGGGCGCGTCGCCGGCGCGGCGGGGAACGCCCGCTTTGCCGACGCGGCCGTGCTCGAGGCATCGGGGGTGCCAGCCGACGAAGCGGCGACGCGAGCCGGCACGGCGGCGCCGCTCGATCCGTCGACGCTCCGGATCGCGATCGCAGGCCACCTCGTCTACGACGGCCGGGCGGGCGGGCCGGTGCCCGTCGACAAGGCCGCCGCCAGCGCGGCGATGGCCGGCGACGAGGTCCTGATCCGCCTCGACCTCGGCCTCGGCGAGGGCACCGGCGAGGCCTTCGGTTGCGACCTCACCGAGGAATACGTCCGCGAAAATTCGGAATACACCACATGACGTCGGTCGCCGCTGCAGCGGCCCATCGCGGCGTTGCCGCCTCCGCCGCGGCGCTCACGCACGTTGGAGTGCGCTCGCTTGCGTGCTCGGCGGCGCATTGCGCTGGCCGCGCTGAAGCGGCAACGCAGGAGCAATCCACATGAGCGAGATCGTGGTCGTCAAGCTCGGGGGGACGACGCTCGCCGACCAGCGGCAGGTGCTCGCGGAGGTCGCCGCGGTCGCCCGCAAGCGGCCTGTGGTGCTCGTCCACGGCGGCGGCAAGCGCATGACCGAGTGGCTCGAGCGGCTTGGCGTCCCGACGCACTTCGAGGGCGGCCTGCGCGTGACCGATCCGGCGGCGCTCGAGGTCGCCGCAGCGGTGCTCCGCGGCGTCGTCAACAGCGAGCTCGTCGCCGCGCTGCGCGACGTCGGCTGCGACGCGGTCGGGCTGTCGGGCGTCGACGGCGGCCTGCTGATCGGCCAGCGGCTGCCGGACGTCGGGCTGGTCGCGACGGTCGTCGGCATCCGGCGCGACCTCATCGACTCCCTGCTGGTCGCCGACCAGGTGCCAGTCGTGGCGCCGCTCGCCCGGGACGAGGATGGCGTCGTGTGCAATGTGAACGCCGACGACGCCGCTGCGGGCCTCGCCGCCGGCCTCGGCGCGCGTCAGCTGGTGCTGATGACCGACGTGGACGGCGTGCGCGACGCGTCGGGCACCAAGCTCGACTCGATCAGCGCCGACGAGGCCGAGTCCCTCATCGCCGACGGCACGATCAAGGGCGGCATGGTGCCCAAGGTCCGCGCGGCGCTCGCCGCCCTCGCCTGGGTCGACGCCGAGGCGATCATCGCCGACTCGTCCGCGCCCGACGCCCTCGCCCGCGCCCTCGACGACCCGACCTTCGGCACCCGCGTCTCCGCCCGCGCCCGCGCCGGTGCGGCGTGATGGCCGTCGTCGTCGCCAAGCGTGACCGGCACGCCGCCATCCGGCGCCTCGTCGGCCAGCGCTCGATTGGCAGCCAGGGAGAGCTCGTCGCCGAGCTGTCGTCGCTCGGCTTCGACGTGACGCAGGCCACCGTGAGCCGGGACATCGCGGAGCTCGGCCTGGCCAAGGTCATGCGCGGCGACCACTCGGTGTACGTCAACCCCGAGTCGCTCGGCCCCGGTACCCGTCCGGCGTCCGACGAGCGGCTGCGGCGGATCCTCGCCGACATCCCGGTGTCCGTCGGCCGCAGCGGCCTGATCCTGGTCCTCACCGGCCAGCCCGGCACGGCCAACGTCATCGGCCAGGCGATCGACGAGTCGACCCTGACCGAGCAGGTCGGCACGGTGGCCGGCGACAACACGCTGATCGTGCTCTTCCCCGACGAGCCGTCGCTGGAACGATGGCTCGACCGGTTCGACGCCCTCCAGCCATCCATCGAACCCGCAATGGAGGCCACTCCCCGATGAACAAGGTCGTGCTCGCCTACTCCGGCGGCCTGGACACCTCCGTGGCGGTCGCCTGGCTGAAGGAGCAGTACGCGGTCGACGTCGTGACCCTCACCGTCGACGTCGGCGGCGGCTCGCTGCGCGAGGGCGTCGAGCGGCGGGCGATGTCGGCCGGCGCGGCCAAGGCGTACGTCGTGGACGCGCGCGAGACCTTCCTGTCGCAGTACGTGTGGCGGTCGCTCCAGGCGAACGCGCTGTACCAGGGCGTCTACCCGCTGGCGACCGCGCTCGCCCGGCCGCTGATCGCGCAGCTCCTGGTCGAGGTCGCGCAGCGCGAAGGCGCGGACGCGGTCGCGCACGGGTGCACCGGCAAGGGCAACGACCAGGTGCGGTTCGACGTCGCGGTCCACGCCCTCGACCCGGGCCTGGAGGTCGTCGCGCCGATGCGCGTGGGCATGGGCCTGTCGCGCGACCAGGAGATCGACTACGCGCAGGAGCGGGGCATCGAGATCCCGATCACGAAGGCGTCGCCGTACTCGATCGACGTCAACATCTGGGGCCGCTCGTGCGAGACCGGCGTGCTCGAGGACCCGTGGGTCACCCCGCCGCCCGACGCCTACGAGTGGACGGTCGCGCCCGGCGACGCGCCCGCGCCGGTCGAGATCGTGCTGGGCTTCGAGGGCGGCATCCCGGTCTCGATCGACGGCGAGCGGCTGGGCTCGGTCGAGCTGGTCCAGCGGCTGCACGACCTGGGCGGCGCGCACGGCGTCGGCCGGATCGACCACGTCGAGGACCGCCTCGTCGGCATCAAGAGCCGCGAGATCTACGAGGCGCCCGCGGCCGTGATCCTGCACACGGCCCACCACGCCCTCGAGGGCCTGGTGCTGTCCAAGGAGCAGCTGCGGTTCAACCGCCTGGTCGCCGACGAGCTGGCGCAGATCGTCTACGACGGCCTGTGGTTCTCGGCCCTGTCGCGCGACCTGCGGACCTACGCGATGTCCTCGCAGCGGGTCGTGTCCGGCGACGTCCGCGTCCGCCTCGACCACGGGCAGGCCATCGTGACGGGCCGCAGGTCCCCGCTTGAGCCTGTACGACAAGGACCTCGCGACGTACGACGCGGGCGACGCGTTCGATCACGCCGCGGCGGTGGGGTTCATCGAGATCTTCGGGCTGCCGCTCCGCGTCGAGGCCGCGCGCCACGGCGCGGTAGGCGCGCACCACGGCGCCGCCTGGACCTGGACGCAGCCGCTGCTCGCGGACCTGCCGACGGCGGTCACGGAAGGCGCGGGCGCCGGGGCGCGCTGACCCGGCCGCCTCGAACAGCGTTTCCGCCCCCCGGACGCGACCCCGGCGGTTCCGAGCTTCGCCGGGGGTGTTGGAAGCGATCAGTGGGGGTTGACCAGGACCTCCCCAAGCGTCACCGGCCAAGGTCAACAGCGCGTAAACGCCACGTGTACAGTCGCGAGGAGGTTCGTGCAGCCGCCTGTCAGCCCGCGCGGGGCCGGATGCCGTACGGTGAGGCGGTGACGTCACCCTCACGCGATCCTCGCCCGGATGTCCCGCCCAGCCGGCTCACGCACAGCCGGCGGGCGACCGATCGCCTCCGACAGCTCGCGTTCCTCCACGAGTTCGCCCAGCTGGCGACCAAGGCGCGCGACTGGGACGAGCTGATGCGGACCCTGGTCGACCGGACGACGGTCGCGATGGGCGTCGAGGTGTGCTCGTTCTACCTGCTCGATCGGACCGGCGAGCGGCTCACGCTGGCGGCGACCAACGGCCTCGACACGACGCAGGTCGGCCGGGTGAGCCTCGCCATCGGGCAGGGCATCACCGGGCGGGCGGCGGCCGAGCGATCGCCGGTGACCTCGCCCGACGTCACCACCGATCCGCGGTTCAGCTGGGTCCGCGGCTTCGACATCGCCGACCTCCACGCGATGCTGTCCGTGCCCCTCGTCTGGAACGACTCCGTGGTCGGCGTGCTCAACGCGCAGACGACCGAGGCGCGGGAGTTCGACGCGGACGAGGTCGAGTTCCTGCTGACGATCGCGGCCCTGCTGTCCGGGATCGTGGAGAAGGGGCGCCTCCAGGCCGAGGCCGAGGAGCAGCTCGACCGGCTGAGCCAGCTCGACGCCGCCCGCGCGGAGCTGCTCGCGGTGGTCACCCACGAGCTCCGGACCCCGCTGGCGGTGGTGCGCGCCTACGTCGACCTCCTCGCCGACGCCGCCGCGAGCGACGTCGCGGAGACGCCCGCCGACCTCGTCGAGACCTGGCGCGCCGGGGCCACGGAGCAGGTCACGCGGCTCGACCGGCTGGTCGACTCGATCCTCGCCTCGGTCCGGGGGGAGGGCCTCACGGGCCTGCGCCGCGATCCGTTCGACGTCGTCGGCGCGATCAGCGTCACCGTCGGGACGCTGGCGCTGCTGCTGCGCACGCGACCCGTTCGCTGGGAGCCGCCGCACGGGGCGCTGGTCGCCCGCGGCGACGACGCGCGCTTCCGCCAGGTGCTCGAGCACCTGCTCGACAACGAGGCCAAGTACGCGCCGCCGGAGCAGGCCGTGTCCCTCGGCGCGTGGCGCGAGGACAACGAGGTCCGGGTCTACATCACCGACGACGGGCCGGGCGTGCCGTTCGACGACTGGGAAGCGGTATTCCAGCCGTACGTGCGGGTCGACCAGGCCCGCTCGCGCGGCTCCGGGATCGGGCTGTTCGCCGCCCGACGCCTGATGGAAGCGATGGGCGGGCGGGTCTGGATCGAGCGCAACGGCTACGGCGGCTCTCGCTTCGTGGTGGCCCTGCCGGCCGGGTAGCGACCCGCGCTCGTGGATCCGGGTTGACGCGAGCCCGCGAAGGGCCAGACTGCGGAGCGACGAGCTGTCGTGGCGCGTGGTGATTGTCCAATGGCTGCAGCGGTCAGTGTCCACGAGGAGCCGGTCGGGGCGCGCGGGACCGGTTGGCGGTTGGGCGGCGTGCTGCGGGACATCGCGCGCGGCGGGTTCGCGGGCCTCATCGTCGGATTCCTGGTCGGCGGGATCGGCGGGCGGGTCGCGATGCGACTCGCCGCCATCGCCGTGCCGGAAGCGACCGGGTCCTTCACGGAGAACGGCAATCGGATCGGCTCAATCACCGTCCTCGGAAGCGTCGGACTCATCGTGCTCGCTGGCCTTGCCGTAGGCTTTCTGTGCGCCGTCCTGTGGGTCGCCGTCCGGCCGTGGATCCCAGGTCGGACGGCCGTGCGGGCCCTGCTGGCGATGCCGGTCGCCGTGGCCCTCGGATCGTTCGTGCTCATCCAAGGGGAGAACGTCGACTTCGCGGTCCTCAATCGCCAACCGGTCGTCATCGGCATCCTGGTCGCTCTGGTGATGCTGGCGGGAGCCTCGATCGTCCTGGTCGACGCCTGGCTCGACCGTCACTTGCCGCAGGCGACCGCCTGGACCACCGTGCCGGCGGGGATCTACGCCGTGGTGACGCTGATGGGCATCGTGCTCGGCGTGCTCGTGATCATCGGCTATCTCAGCTCGGAGAACCGGGCCGCCGGAGTCGCGCTCCTCGTCGCCGGCCTGGCCACCATCACGACGTGGGCCCTCCGCCTCGGGGGTCGTGACGATGTCCCACCGGTCGTCGCCCTGCTCGGCTACGGCGGGCTCGCGACCGCGGTTGTCCTCGGCCTCGCGACGGCCTGGTCGGAGGTCGCCTTCGCGCTCCGGATCTGATCCGGCTCAGCCGGGGATGGCGACGCGCAGGGCCTCGGCGCGCAGGTGCGCGTAGCCGGGCTTGACGACCTCGTTGATCAGCCTCAGCCGCTCGTCGAACGGCGCGAAGGCGGACTTGAGGGCGTTGATCGTCAGCCACTCCATCTCGCCCAAACCGAGGTTGAACGCCTCATCCAGGGCAGCGAGCTCGGACGTGGCGGAAACGCCGCTCATCAGCCGGTTGTCGGTGTTGACGGTGACCCGGAAGCGGAGCCGCCGCAGGAGGTCGAACGGGTGCTCGGCGATCGACGGCGCGCCACCCGTGTGGACGTTCGACGTCGGGCACATCTCGAGCGGCACCCGGCGATCGCGGACGAACGCCGCCAGCCGGCCGAGGGACACCGATCCGTCGTCGTGGACGGTGATGTCGTCGACGATCCGGACGCCATGGCCAAGGCGCTCGGCGCCGCAGAACTGGAGCGCCTCCCAGATCGACGGCAGGCCGAACGACTCGCCCGCATGGATGGTGATGTGGAAGTTCTCGCGACGGACGAGGTCGAAGGCGTCGAGGTGCCGGGTGGGCGGGTAGCCCGCCTCAGGGCCGGCGATGTCGAACCCGACGACCCCCGCGTCCCGCCACCTGACGGCGCACGCCGCCACCTCGACCGAGCGGGCGGCCTGGCGCATGGCCGTCACCAGGAGCTTGACCGTGATCGTGTGCCCGTCGAGCGCGGCCTGTCGCGTTCCGCGCGCGAATCCCTCGAGCATCGCCTCGACCGCCTCGTCGAGCGTGAGCCCTCGCTCCGTGCACAGCTCGGGCGCCATGCGGACCTCGGCGTAGACCACCCCGTCGGCCGCGAGATCCTGGGCGCACTCGGATGCCACGCGCGCGATCGCGTCCTTCTCCTGCATCACGCCGAAGGTGTGCTCGAAGGTCTCGAGATAGAGCTCGAGCGACTTCTGGTCGGCGCCGCGATGGAACCACGTCGTCAGGTCGTCGACGTCCTCGGTCGGGAGCTCGTGACCGTACTCGCGCGCCAGGTCGATGATGGTCGCCGGCCGAAGCCCGCCGTCGAGGTGGTCGTGCAGGAGGGCCTTGGGCGCCTCGCGGATCGTCGCCTCGCTGAGCATCCGTCCTCCTCCCCTACGCCGGCGGCTCGACCGGCGGCGGGTTGCCGTAGGTCGGGCGGGCGCCGTGCGCACCCGATGCCCAGCGGACGCCGTTGGCGATCAGTCGCCGCATCCCCGGGTCGAAGTAGGTGGGGTGCGTCTCGTGGCCGGGCCGCAGGTACACCACCCGGCCGCGCCCGCGCCGCCACGTGCACCCGCTGCGGAACACCTCGCCGCCCTCGAACCAGCTGACGAGCACGAGCTCGTCGGGGGCCGGGATGTCGAAGTGCTCGCCGTACATCTCCTCCTCGCCCAGCACGATCGACTCGCCGAGGCCGTCCGCGATCGGGTGCGACGGGTCGACGACCCACATGCGCTCGCGCCGGCCGTCCTCGCGCCACTTGAGGGCGCACGAGGTGCCCATCAGGCGCCGGAAGATCCGCGAGAAGTGGCCCGAGTGGAGGACCACCAGGCCCATCCCGTCGAGCACCCGGCGGTGGACCCGCTCGACGACGTCGTCCGTCACCTCGTCATGGGCGACGTGACCCCACCAGGTGAGCACGTCGGTCCCGTCGAGCACCGCCTCCGAGAGCCCCTGCTCGGGCTCGTCGAGGGTCGCGGTCCGGACGTCGAGGTCGGTGCCCGCGTCCCGCAGGCCCGCGGCGATGGCGGCGTGGATGCCGTCGGGGTAGATCCGCCCGACCGGCGCGTCGTTCCGTTCCTGGCGGAACTCGTTCCACACGGTGACCCGGACCGTCATGCGGCGTCGGCCTCGCGCGCCGGGCTGACCAGGGCGCCGCCCCGCGACGACGACTCGCGGATGGCGTCCCACAGCCGGGCCATCCGGAGGCCCACCTCGGGCGGGCTCGGGTTGTCCATCCGCCCGGCCCGGACGTCGACGAACTGCTGCCACACGTGCGCGGGACGGACCGACCGAACCGGGCGCAGCGTCGCCGCGCCGTGCCGCTGGAGCTCCAGGCGCTCGCCCCAGATGCCGGTCCGCAGCGTCCCGCGCTCGCAGAACAGGCGGATGTCGGAGCCGAGCGACGGGATCGCGCGGCCGCAGCCGTTCATCGTGATCAGCGCCCCGGACGCCAGGCGCGCGATTCCCGCGGCCCGGACGTCCACGGGGTTGCCGTCGTCCTCCAGCCACGCGGCGACCTGGACGACGTCCTCGCCGGCGAGGTCCGCGATGGTGTTGAGCAGGTGGGCTCCGGTGTCGAACATGAAGCCGCCGCCCGACAGCACCGGGTTCTCGCGCCACGTCCCCTGCGACCAGTAGTGCCAGTCCTGCCACACCAGCGCGTTCACGTTCAGGATCGCCCCGAGCTCGCCGGACCGGAGCATCGCCGCGGCCGCGCGCACGTGGGGCGACAGGCTGCCCTGGAACCCGACCACCAGCAGGCGGCCGGTCCGGTCGCGGGTGCGGATGAGCTCGACGGCCTCGATCGCGTTCATCACCATCGGCTTCTCGAGCAGGACGTCCAGCCCGGCCTCGAGGGCCGCGGTCGCCTGGGCGAAATGGAACGCGTGGGGGGTCACGATCATGACCGCGTCGAGCTCGAGCTCTCGCGCCGTGACGTCGATGAACCGGCGCCAGTCCGGCTCGTTGGGCGGGCGCGGTCCGCCGGCGGCCTCCACCTTCGCCGCGGCGGCCTCGTAGGCCGGGGGCGACGGCTCGCACATGGCGGCGACGACCGTGTCCTCGCGCCCGACCATCGTGTCCAGGTGGTGGAGCGCCATGAGCCCGGTCCCGATCAATCCGACGCGCACGGGCGGAGGGTACCGGAGCCGGGGTGCCGTTGGCGCACCGGTCGCGTCGTTGCGCGGGCGCACCGGTCTCGGCGTCGCCGGGGCACATCGGTCGATCTACCGATGTGATCGCCGGCGCGTGCCCCTACACTCCGCGACGATGAGCCAGATCGGTCCGCTCCTCAGTCCCCTCCTCGTCGGCCGCGACGACCTCCTCAACCTCGCGGATCGCCGCCTTGCCGAGGCCGCCGAGGGCAACGGCCAGCTCCTGCTGCTCGCCGGCCAGGCGGGCGTCGGCAAGAGCCGCCTGCTGCAGGTGATCCTGCGCAAGGCACGGACCTCCGGGCTTCAAGGTCGCCCGGGCCGACCTCGCCCCGCAGGACCTGCTGGTGCCGCTCGGCTCGATCCTCGATCTCGTGCGGACGATGCGGATGACCGCCGGGTTCCGGGAGCTCGGCGACGACGTCTTCACCAGGCGTGACGCGGGCGCGAGCGACACGCTCGCCACGCGGCGGCTGCTCGTCCACGACGTCGCGGAGCGGATCATCGACGCGATCGATGGCCCGGCGTTGCTCGCGTTCGAGGACATCCAGTGGGCCGACGAGCTCAGCCTCGAGGTCATCGGCGACCTCGCCCGGCTGATCCGTGACCGGCCGATCCTCATGGTCGCGGCGTACCGCGATCGACGAGCTGCCGATCGGCTCCATCCACCGCGAGTGGCGGGCGCGCCTGCTGAGCCAGCGGTTCGCCGAGGAGGCGCGCCTCGAGCCGCTGACCTACGAGCAGACGGCCCTCGTCACGACGCTGATCCTCGACACGGGCCTGCCGGCGCCGCGCGACGTGGTCGATGCCGTCTACCAGCGGACCGACGGGATCCCGCTCCACATCGAGGAGCTGCTCGGCGCGCTCGGAGAGGCCGCCCGCAGCGACGATCGAGCGATCCGCAACGCCAAGGTCCCGGAGACGATCGAGGACGCGATCCTGGCGCGGGTCGCCCGCCTGTCGCCCGAGGCGCGCGCGGTGGCCAGCGCAGGCGCGGTCATCGGCCGGTGCTTCATGCCCGACGTCCTCGCCGGCGTCATGGACAAGCCCGTCGCCGACCTCGATGGCGCGCTCGACGAGCTGACCGCGAACGCGTTCCTGTTCAGCTTCGGCACGGTGGACGAGGGCTACTACGACTTCCGGCACCAGCTGCTGCGGGATGCGCTCTACCGCAGCGTGCCGGCGGCCGATCTCCGTCGGCTGCACGCGCGGGCGGGCGAGTTCGGCGCCGCGCTCATCGGCGCCGACGTCATCCACGCGTCGGTGCACTTCGAACGGGCGGGCCTTCGAGCCGAGGCCTATCGCACGGCCCTCGAGGGTGCCCGCGCGGCCAGCGCGGTCTCGAGCCGGCGCGAGTCCTACGAGCTCTACCGGCGCGCCGTCGCCAATGCCCCGGCGGACCTGGCGCCCGCCGAGCTCGCCTCCCTGTATGCGGCGATGTCCGAGGCCGCGGCGGCGATGGACCAGAGCGAGGCGGGCATGGCCACGTCCGAGGCTGCGCGAGGCTACTTCCTCGCGGCCGGTGACCCGACCATGGCGGCCGAGCAGCTGATGTTCCAGGCGATGATGAAGGGCCGCGACGCCCGCCCGATGGCGGAGCGAAACGCGCTCCTCGAACAGGCTCGCGCCGAGATCGACGCCCAGCCCGTCACGACGGACCGGGAGATCGTGCGCGGCGAGATCCTGGTGGTGCGGGCGCTCAACGACGTCTGGGCCGGCCGGCTGGACGTCGCGCAGGCACAGCTGGAGGAAGGGCTCGAGATCGCGAGAGCCGTCGCCGACGAGTCGCTCGAGATGGACGCGCAGTACTTCCTCAACTACGCCGACGCCGTCCGCTCTCGTTCGGGGGGCGGGCTGGCGCGGGTCATCGAGATGGCCCGACGCGCGCGCGACGCCGGGTACGAGGCAACCGGGGTGACGGCCTACCGCAACGCGTCGATCATGGCCGTCCGGCTGATGGACTACGACGGCGCCCGGAACAGCCTCCGCGAGGGCCTCCGCTACGCCGACGAGATCGAGCAGTCGTACTGCCGCCGGCTGATGGCGGCGACGTCCGCGATGATCGCCTGGACCACCGGCGACTGGGACGATCGCCGTCAGCACGCGCGGAGATGGAGCTCGTCGAGCGCGGCAGCGTGCGCGGATTGCTGGGCTCACGCGACGCGCTCGGCTTCGTGGCCTTCGGCCGCGGCGACGTGGGCCGCGCGCGGACCCTGCTCGGCGATTCGCTGGCCGTCGGCCGCGAGAGCGGCGAGATCGCGCTGGTCCTCCCCGCGCTGTGGGGCCTCGCGGAGACCGCGCTCGTCGCGGGCGAGCCGGCCGTCGCCGTCGACTACTGCCGGGAGGCCCTCGAGGCCGCGACGGCCGCGCAGGAGCGCGGGCTGCTGGTCCCGTTCGTCGTGACCGGCGTCCGCGCCCATCTCGCGGCGCAGCGCCCGGACGAGGCCGAGCGCTGGGCCGAGCGCATCGCGTCGGCGCTCGGCGACTGGGGCGGGCCCGCCGATGTCGCGCAGCAGCACGCCGCCGGCCTGCTCTCCCTCGCGGCCGGCTCGAGCGTCGCCGCCCGCGGCGCCTTCGAATCCGCCGTCGACGGCTGGGAGGCCATCGGGCGGATCTGGGAGTCGACCTGGGCCCGGCTCGACCTCGTGGCCGCCCTGGTCCGCGCGAACCGCCACGTCGACGCGGCGCCCGTCCTGCGCGAGGCGCGCGACGTCGCCGAACGCCTGGGCAGCACGCCCCTGCTCCGCCGCGCGGACGAGCTCGGCTCGATCGTGCGCAGCCGGGGGACGATGGACGAGCCGTGGCGCCCGCTCACCGTGCGCGAGTTCGAGGTCGCCCGGCTGGTGGCGAAGGGCATGACCAACGGCGGAGATCGCCGAGGCGCTGGGGCTGTCGCCCAAGACCGTCAGCGCGCACCTCGAGCACATCCTCGCGAAGCTCGGTGCCATGCGCCGGGCCGAGGTCGCGGCCTGGGTGACGACCATCCGCCCGCCGACGGTGGCCGCCGCGCAGTCGCTGAGCCGGGCGCCGTCCGAACCTCACCCGCCGCGTTGGCGCGATCCCGATCCCGGCATCCGCGGCTCCCGGACATGGGAACGCCGCGTCGCGCCCTGAGGAGCAAAGCGCGACGCGGCGGGATGATTGGCTGCCTCGATCGGCGAGCGGCCTAGACCTCGACGGTCAGCTCGTAGACCTCGGGGGTCGGGTGGCCGGCGCGCTCGTGGATGCGCATCACGGCCTCCTTCGACGGTCCGGACGCGAGGCAGAACACCTTGCCCATCTCGGGATCGAGCCACGCGCGCTCGAAGTGGACGCCCTCGTCCTTCTCGATCGCCAGGTCTCGGTCGTGTGCCTCGCGCAGCTGCTCGCCGGTGACGCCGACGAACCCGTTGTGCACGTCCATGAACTTCGCCATCGGAGGATCTCCTGCTGAGGCGGCGTCACGCCGCTGTGTATCGACACTGTCGCGATCGGCGGCCGCCACGACATCGGTGAAACGACCGATGGACGGTGGAAACTTCGCGCCGGCCGGCTGCCGGTCATGGAACGGCCCCGGCGCCGTGCGAGGTCGTCGGGGCCGTTGGTCGATCGGCGAGGGCTACTCGCCGAACGTGCTCCGGTTCGGGTTGCACGACAGGCCCGGGTTCTGGCCGATCGAGGTCAGGAACGCGCGGGTCGCCTTGTCGATCTGGCCCCAGTTCTGCGCGTGGCCGGGCTCGCCCTTCACCGGGTTGTCGAGCCGGACCTGGTCGGTGTCATCGGTGAACCACTGCAGGTCCTCCTGGCCGGAGAACGCGCAGAAGGACCGCCCGTTGACGTCCTTGAGCCGGCCGTTGCCGGTGACCTCGCCGGCGAAGACGGAGCCGCCGCCCAGCGTCAGGACCAGGCCGTCGCGCCGACCGCGACGCCCAGCCGCTTGCCCCATGTGCGATTGCGTGCCATGTGTGAAGGCCTCCATGCCCACTCGATGCGAGCCCCCGGCCGATGTCGGTGAGACTCGCCGATCGCGTGGCGGCTGCCATCGGTCGATCGACGGATGGACGCACGGGGCCGGGCGGAGGCTAGGGTCCGAGTCGCTCCCGCGCGGCCTCGAGCGCGCCCCGGACCCGGTCGGGCGCGGTGCCGCCGGTGACGTCGGACGCGGCCATCGCGCCCTCGACGCTCGATGCCTCGCGCAGCGCGGCCGCGATCCCCTTCTCCTTCGCCAGGCCGCGGGCGACCGGGTCGTCGCTGCCGTCGAGCGCCGCGCGGTACGCCTCGTCGGGGAGCGCCGCCAGCGACGGGATCCGCTCGGCCTCCGCGCCGCCGACCAGCCCGCCGACGATGTGATGGGCCGCGCGGAACGGCACGCCGCGCAGGACGAGGACGTCGGCCAGCGCGGTCGCCGTCGTGTAGCCCTCCTCGGCCGCGGCGCGCATCCGCACGGCATCCACGGCGAGGGTCTCGACGAGCCCGGCCATGACCGCGAGGGACGCCTCGAGCGTCGCGACCGAGTCGAACAGCGCGGGCTTGTCCTCCTGGAGGTCGCGCTGGTAGGCCAGCGGCAGGCCCTTGAGCAGCGTCAGCATCGTCGTGACCGCGCCGATCACCGCGGCCGTCCGCCCGCGGACGAGCTCGGCCGGGTCGGGGTTCTTCTTGTTGGGCATCATCGACGAGCCGGTCGAGAAGGCGTCGGCGACCCGGACGAACCCGAACCGCGGGTTCGACCACCAGGTCACCTCCTCCGCCAGGCGGCTGAGGTGCACCATCGCCAGGGCCGCCGCGGCCAGCAGCTCGACGACGAAGTCGCGGTCGGAGACGGCGTCGAGCGAGTTGGCCGAGACGCCGTCGAAGCCGAGCTCCGCGGCCGTGGTCTCGCGGTCGAGCGGGTAGCCGGCGCCGGCGAGGGCCCCCGCACCCAGCGGCGAGACGTTCAGGCGGGCGCGCGCGTCCGCGAGCCGCCCGCGGTCGCGCTCGAGCATCTCGACGTAGGCGAGCAGGTGGTGGGCGAACAGCACCGGCTGGGCCGGCTGGATGTGCGTGGAGCCGGGCAGCACCGCGTCGCCGTCGCGCTCCGCCAGCCCGACCAGCGCGCGCTCGAGGCCGACGATCGCGGCGTCGAGGCGGTCCACCGCGCGGCGGCACCACAGCCGCAGGTCCGTGGCGACCTGGTCGTTGCGCGACCGGCCGGTGTGGAGCTTGCCGCCGACCGATCCCACTCTCGCGGTGAGCAGCGTCTCGAGGTTGAGGTGCACGTCCTCGAGCGTCGGGTCCCAGGCGACCGCGCCGGCCTCGACGTCCAGTCGCAGCGCCGCGAGCCCGCCCTCGAGGGCGGCGACCTCGTCGTCGGACAGGAGGCCCGCCCGGCCGAGGCCGCGCACGTGGGCGATCGACCCCGCGATGTCGTCGAGCGCCAGCTCGGCGTCGATGTCGATCGATCGCGTGAAGTCCGCCATCCGCGCGTCCGGCTCGTCGTCGAACCGGCCACCCCACATCCGCATGCGCCCTCCGTTCTGCGGTGGGCGCCATCGTACCGGGCGCTCAGCCCCGGTTCGCGGGCACCGCCGCCCGGAGCCGCTCGGCGGCCTCCTCGGGCGTGAGGTCGCGCTGCGGCTCCGCGAGCAGCTCGTAGCCGACCATGAACTTGCGGACGCTCGCGCGCAGCAGCGGCGGGTAGAAGTGCGCGTGGACCTGCCACGCCTCGGTGGAGGGGGCGTCGAACGGCGCCTGGTGCCAGCCCATCGAGTACGGGAACGGCCGGTCGAACAGCGCGTCGTAGCGACGGGTCAGGTCCTGGAGCGCGGCCGCGAGCCCGTCGCGCGCCGCGTCGTCGAGGTCCGCCAGCCGCGCGGCGCGGGTCGTCGGGATCAGCAGCGTCTCGAACGGCCAGGCGGCCCAGAACGGCACCACGACCAGCCAGCCCGGGCAGTCCGCGACGACCCGCGGCCCGCCGCGCTCCTGCTGGGCGTAGTCGAGCAGCAGCGGCCGCCCGGTCGCCTCGAACTGGCGGACCTGCTGGGCGTGCTCGTGGGCGGCCTCGACGGGCCACGCGGCGCCGGCCCAGATCTGGCCGTGCGGGTGCGGGTTCGAGGCGCCCATCGCCTCGCCGTGGTTCTCGAACACCTGGACCCACGGGTACCGCCGGCCGAGCTCGGTCGTCTCGTCCGCCCAGACGTCGACGATGTGGCGGATCTCGTCGGTCGCCATCCCGGCGAGGGTCAGGTCGTGGCGCGGCGAGAAGCAGACGACCCGGCAGGTGCCCCGCGTCCCCTCGGCGCGGAACAGGCCCGCCTCGACGACCGCGTCGGACGTGTCGGGCCGGAGGGCCGCGAAGTCGTTGGTGAACACGTAGGTCTGGTCGTAGGCGGGGTTGACCGCGCCCTTGGCGCGCGTGTTGCCGGGGCACAGGTAGCAGCCGGGGTCGTACGCCGGCCGGTCCTCGGGCGGCTCGGGCTCCTCGGCGCCCAGCCACGGCCGGTCGGTCCGGCCGGCCGAGACGAGGACCCACTCCCCGGTCAGCGCGTTGCGCCGTCGGTGGGGCTCCCCCGCAAGCGCCTCGACCGTCGCGTCGGCGGGCCGGGCCGGGTCGTCAGTGGGCACGGCTGGCGGCCTGTGCCCGCCGCTCGTGGTGGTCGTCGAGGCCGGCCGCCAGGCCCGGCGTCGATGGTTCGGTCGAGGCGACGAGGATCAGCTCGCCCACCGCGTCGCGCAGCGTCTCCTGGGCGACCGCGTCGAGCCCGGTGTCCGAGACCAGGACGTCGGCCTGGTCGAGGCGGGCGATCGAGGCGATGCCGATGACGCCCCACTTCGTGTGGTCCGCGAGCACGACGAGGCGGCGCCCCGACTCGATCAGCGCGCGGTCGGTCTCGGCCTCCGACAGGTTGGGGCAGGTGAAGCCGGCCTTGCCGTCCATCCCGTGCACGCCCATGAACACGAGGTCGAGGTGCACCGAGCGCAGCTGCGCGACCGCGAACGGGCCCACCAGCGCCTCGGACGGCGTCCGCACGCCGCCGGTGAGGACGACCGTCTGGTCGCGCCGGCCGGAGCGGTAGAGCACCTCCGCCACCCGGACCGAGTTCGTCACGACCGTGACGCCGGGGATCTCGCCCACGCGCGCGGCGAGCGTGTGGGTCGTGGTGCCGGCGGAGATCGCGATCGCCATGCCGGGCTCGACGAGCCGCGCGGCCTCGGTCGCGATCGCCGCCTTCTCGACCTGCTGGAGCGCGGACTTGGCGACGAACCCGGGCTCGTAGGCGGCGAGGCCGGAGATCGCCGTGGCACCGCCGTGGACCTTCTCGAGCAGGCCGTGCTCGTGGAGGATCTCGAGGTCGCGTCGCACCGTCATGTCCGACACGCCGAGCTCCCGCGCAAGGTCGGCGACGCGAACGGCTCCGGTCTCGCGGACCCGGTCGAGGATCAGTGCCTGGCGTTGCCGTGCCAGCATCCACTCCGCTCCCAGTACCCCGCGCCGGGACGGCTCACACCGTTGACCGCCGGGCTGCTGCGACGGGCCGACGCATGTGCATCTTGATCCCGAACCGTGCCGAAGTCAACGAATTCGAACAAGAAAGTACGTGCGAACGCGCGCGAGTCTCTTGACATTGCCTCGCCCCGTGGCAACAATCGCACCGTGGCCCACTCCGCCGATGCGTCGCGGGTCGGTCCACCCAGGAGGAGATCGCATGGACGACTTCGACGGCCTTCGTTCCGTCACGCGCCGTCAGGTCCTGAAGGGCGGGGCCGCCGTCGCGGCCCTTGGCGGCGTCTCTGCCTTCCTCGCCGCGTGCTCGTCGACGGGCGCGACGGCGGCGCCCACGACGGCGGCTTCACAGCCGGCGAGCACGCCAGCAAGCGCTCCGGCAAGCGCACCTGCCTCGGCTGAAGCCCCGTCCACGGCCGTCAGCGGCAGCGTCACGCTGGGGTCGAACTATTCGGACACGATCCCGAAGGGTGTCCTGGCCGGCATCGTCGACACGTTCACGAAGCAGACGGGCATCCCGGTCAAGATCAACACGACCGACCACGGCACCTTCCAGGACCAGATCAGCTCGTACCTGCAGGGCACGCCGGACGACGTGTTCACCTGGTTCTCCGGCTTCCGGATGCGCTTCTTCGCCGCTCAGCAGCTCGCGACGGACATCAGCGACGTGTGGGCCAAGGTCGGAGACAACTATTCCGACGCGTTCAAGGTGGGCTCCACCGGCGACGACGGGAAGCAGTACTTCATCCCGATCTACAACTACCCGTGGGCCGTCTTCTATCGCAAGAGCATGTTCGCGGACAAGGGCTACACCATCCCGACGACGCTGGACGAGTTCAAGACGCTGGCCACCAAGATGCAGGCCGACGGCCTCATCCCCATGGCGTTCGGAGACAGCGACGGCTGGCCGGCGATGGGGACGTTCGACATCATCAACCTGCGCCAGAACGGCTACGACTTCCACGTCGGGCTGATGAAGGGCGCGGAGAAGTGGACGGACCCGAAGACCAAGGCGGCCTTCGAGACCTGGAAGACGCTGCTCCCGTTCTATCAGGAGGGCGCCGCCGGCCGCACGTGGCAGGATGCCGCACAGGCCCTGGTCCAGAAGAAGGCCGGCATGTACCTGCTCGGGATGTTCGTGTCCCAGCAGTTCCAGGAGGCCGGCGAGGCCGACCTCGCGGACCTCGACTTCTTCCCCTACCCGAACTTCGGGACCCAGTACGACGCTGAGAAGGCGCTCGACGCGCCGATCGACGGCTTCATGATCAGCGCCAACTCGCCGACCCTCGCGGCCGACCTCGACGCGTCGAAGGCGTTCATGGAGTACCTCGCCCAGCCGGCGACCCAGGTGACCTGGGTGTCGCAGGACCAGGGCAACATCGCGGCCGCGAAGAATGCCGACACCAGCGGGTACACCGACCTCCAGAAGAAGGCCGCCGAGCTGATCGGCGGCGCCCAGCGCATCACCCAGTTCCTGGACCGCGACACGAACCCGAACTTCGCCGGCCCGAACGGCATGCAGGCCTTCCTGCTCGACTTCCTCAAGAACCCCAACCAGGACCTGGACGCCTTCCTCGCGAAGATCCAGAGCTTCTGGGACACGCTGTAGCCCCCTCGGTCCGGCCGGGCTAGACTCTTCCGGACCGTGGCTGACCGAGCAAGCCAACCAGTCGCCCCCGTCCCCGCCGGATCCGGCGGTTCGACGGGGGCGTCTGCGTCTGGTCGACCGTCGGCTCCGTTGTCACCGCGCCCGCCAGCGGCACGACCCGGCGGGTCCGCCGCCACTACAGCCTGCTGACCGGACGGGACAAGCTCGTCCTGGGGCTGATGGTCGGGATCCCGCTGACGCTCGACCTCGATCTTCATCTGGGGCCCGACCATCGCATCGTTCTTCGTGTCGTTCACCAACTGGAACGGCATCGGCAGCCCCTTCGACGCGAAGGTCATCGGGACGACCAACTACACGAACCTGTTCACGGCCTACCCGTTCTTCTGGCCGGCGCTGTTCCACAACCTGATCTGGCTGGCGTGGCTGATGTTCATCGCGACGCCGATCGGGATCCTGTTCGCGGTGCTGCTCGACCGCGCTGGGCGCGGGACGCGCTTCTACCAGACGGTGTTCTACCTGCCGGTCGTGCTGTCGCTGGCCGTCATCGGGATCATCTGGAAGCTGCAGTACGCGCCCGAGCAGGGGTTCATCAACAACGTGCTCGGCCGGACCGCCAACAACAACCTGATCGACTGGCTGGGCGACCCGAGCCTCAACCTGTGGGCCGTCCTCGTCGCGACGAGCTGGCGCCACGTCGGCTACATCATGGTCCTGTACCTGGCCGGCCTGAAGGCGTTCGACCCGACGCTGCGCGAGGCCGCCAAGGTCGACGGGGCCAACGAGCGCCAGACGTTCTTCCGGGTGGTCTTCCCGGTGATGATGCCGATCAACGTCGTGATCGTGGTGATCACGACGATCGAGGCGCTGCGGGCGTTCGACATCGCCTACATCATCAACCGCGGTAAGAACGGGCTCGAGCTGTTGTCGACGTTGATCACCAACAACGCGATCAGCGAGTCCAACCGGCTCGGTTTCGGCTCGGCGATCGCCGTGGTGCTGCTGGTCATCTCGCTGGGGCCGATCATCGCGTTCCTCACCCGGATGATGCGCGACCAGGGGCGGCGATGACCACGGTCGTGACGCCTGAGCTGCTGGCTGCGGACGCGCCGGCGCCGCGGAAGCGTCGGCCGATCCCGTGGGGCCGGATCGCCATGTACGCGTTCCTGTCGATCATGGCCATGGTCTGGCTGTTCCCGCTCGCGTGGGCGATCTACACCGCGCTGCGACCGTACGCGGACACGCAGGCCGCCGGGTACATCTCGCTGCCGCAGCGACTGAACTTCCAGAACTTCATCGACGCCTGGAATGGGGGCGACTTCGCCCAGCACTTCCTGAGCACGCTGATCGTGACGATCCCGGCGGTCATCGTGACGCTGATCGTCGCGTCGATGGTGGCGTTCTCCGTGTCGCGGTTCAGCTGGCGCTTCAACCTGCTGATCCTGCTGATCTTCACCGCCGGCAACCTGCTCCCGCCGCAGGTGATCATCGTCCCGCTGTACAAGCTCTACAACGTCGCTTTGGGCGTCCCTGCACCCCTGAGCGACAACACCAAGCTCTACGACCAGTACTTCGGCCTCTTCCTGATCAACTTCGTGTTCCAGCTCGGGTTCTGCACGTTCGTGCTCAGCAACTACATGAAGACGATCTCGCACGAGCTGACCGAGGCCGCCCTGGTCGACGGTGCGAGCGTCCTGCGGATCTGGGGCGGGGTGATCATGCCGCTCTGCCGCCCGGCGCTCGCCGCGCTGGCGACGCTCCTGTTCACCTTCATCTACAACGACTTCTTCTGGGCGCTGATCCTGATCAAGGACGGCGACAGACGGCCCATCACGTCGGCGCTGAACAATCTCCAAGGGCCGTTCTTCACGGACACGAATCTTCTCGCCGCGGGCGCGTTGCTCGCCGCGATCCCCACGATCCTCGTGTTCCTGGCCCTGCAGAAGCACTTCATCAGCGGCCTGTCGCTCGGGGCGACCAAGGGCTGATCCCGTCTGCTGGCGACCGGCACGTTGGAGGTTCTTCGATCATGACGCCCCGGCCCTGGGCCGATCCGCAGCTGACGTCCCGCGGACGCCTGCCGATGCACGCCGTCCCGCACGACGACCGGCTCCCGCTCGACGGCCGGTGGCGGTTCCAGCTGCTGCACCGCCCGGACGAGGCGCCCGGCGAGGCGTGGGGCGAGGCCGACGTCCCCGGCTGCTGGACCATGCAGGACACGTGGGACCGGCCGATCTACACCAACGTCCAGATGCCGTTCCCCAATCGCCCGCCCGAGACGCCCGAGGAGAACCCGACCGGCGTCTACGAGCGGTCGTTCGAGGTCCCGGCCGGCTGGGCCGGCCGGCGGGTGGTGCTCCACGTCGGGGCGGCCGAGAGCGTGCTGCTGGTCGAGGTCAACGGGCAGGACGTCGGGATCAGCAAGGACTCGCATCTCGCGGCCGAGTTCGAGGTCACCGACCTGCTGCGGCCGGGCGCGAACGAGCTGCGGCTGACCGTCGTGAAGTGGTCCGACGCCTCGTTCATCGAGGACCAGGACCAGTGGTGGCACGGCGGCATCACGCGCCCGGTGTTCCTGTACGCGACCGGCTCGACGTATCTCGCGGACCTGGTGGTCGACGCCGGGCTGACGGCCGACGGGACGACCGGCACGCTGTCGCTCGAGGTCGGGCCTCGGCTGGCCCGGCACCCGGCCCGACCCGGGCTGGCGGGTCGAGGCCGAGGTCGAGGGCGGACGGGCGCCGATGGCCGGCGACGTGCGCCACGCCCCGCCACCGCCCGGCACGCCGGCCGACTGGTCCGTGCCCGGGCCGCCGCGGCGGGGCGTCGTCGACCTCCAGAGCCTCAACGCCGCCGGCGCGCTGACCGCGCCCGACGACGTCGCCCGCTGGCGCGAGGCCGAGCCCGTCGTCCGCCCCACCCGGGTCGGCCGCGTGCGCCTGGCGACCGAGGTGGCGGACGTCCGCCCGTGGTCGGCGGAGGTGCCGTCGCTGTACCGGCTCGAGGTCCGCCTCGTCGCGCCCGACGGCACCGTCGCCGAGCGGGTCGAGCGCCGGATCGGGTTCCGGCGGGTGGAGGTCCGGGGCGTCGAGCTGCTCGTCAACGGGCGCGCCGTCCTCATCCGCGGCGTGAACCGCCACGACTTCGACCCGCGGACCGGCCGGGTCGTCGCGCCCGAGGACATGCGCGCCGACGTCGTCGCGATGAAGCGCTGGGGCTTCAACGCCGTCCGGTCGTCGCACTACCCGAACGACCCGGTCTTCCTCGACGCCTGCGACGAGCTCGGGCTGTACGTCATCGACGAGGCGGACATCGAGTCGCACGGCTGGTACGAGGACGTGTGCCGGGACCCCCGCTACCGGTCGGCGTTCGTCGACCGCGTGGCGCGGATGATCGAGCGCGACCGCCACCACCCGTCGATCATCGCCTGGTCGCTGGGCAACGAGTCCGGCTACGGGCCGAACCACGACGCGGCCGCCGGCTGGGCGCGCGTCGCCGACCCGTCGCGGCCCCTGCACTACGAGGGCGCGATCAAGTTCGACTGGTCGTCGGCGGAGACCGCGAGCGACATCCTGTGCCCGATGTACCCGCCGATCGCCTCGCTGGTGGCCCACGCGCGCTCGGGGGCGCAGCGCCACCCGCTGGTGATGTGCGAGTTCAGCCACGCGATGGGCAACAGCAACGGGACCCTGGCCGAGTACTGGGACGCGATCGAGTCGACGCCCGGGCTCCAGGGCGGCTTCATCTGGGAGTGGCGCGACCACGGCCTCGAGCAGCGGCTCCCGGACGGGACCATCCGCCACGCCTACGGCGGCGACTTCGGCGACCTGCCCAACGACGGCGTGTTCTGCATCGACGGCATCACGTTCCCGGACCGGAGCCCGAAGCCGGCCATCTTCGAGCACATGTTCCTCGCCTCCCCCGTCCGGGCGGCGTCGGACGCGGCGGCGATCGCGGCCGCGCGCGAGGGCCGGGTCACGCTCGAGAACCGGGGCGAGTTCCGCGACACCGGGTGGCTCCGGGCGGCCTGGGAGGTCTCGGTCGACGGCGAGCCCGCCGCGTCCGGGGACCTGCCGCTGCCCGCGATCGCGCCCGGCGCCACCGCCGAGGTCGCGATCCCGGGCTTCCGGCTGCCGGACGCCGGCGGCGGCGAGCGCTGGCTGACGCTGCGCTTCCTGACGGCCGAGGCGGCCGACTGGGCGGAGGCCGGCCACGAGATCGGCTGGGCGCAGGTGCCGCTGGACGACGCCGGCCACGCCGACGCCAGCACCCGGCACCGCGGGTGCCGCACCACATCAGGGCTGGACCGGCGACGTCGCGCTCGACGACGAGGGGTACCTCCTCCACTCCTCGTTCGCGGCGCCGCCGGTCCTGTCCCTCTGGCGCGCCCCGACGGACAACGACCGGATCGGCGGGATGGCGGCCCGCTGGGCGGGCTGGGGCCTGCCCTCGCTGACGCGCCGGCTCGACGGGGTCGAGCGGGCCGCCGACGCGGTCACCGTCCGGGCGACCTGGACGACGGCCACCGGCCTCGAGATCGCCCACACCCAGCGGCTGGCGGCCGACGGCGATGGCCGGATCCGTGTCGAGGAGACGGTCGAGGTGCCGCCCGAGATCGACGACCTCGCGCGGGTCGGCACGGTCCTCGAGCTCGCGGCCGGCCACGAGGCGTTCGAGTGGTTCGGGCGCGGCCCGCACGAGACGTACCCGGACCGGGCCCGGGGCGGGCGGGTCGGGCGGTGGCGGTCGTCCGTCGCCGACCAGCTCGTCGCCTACATCCGGCCGCAGGAGAACGGCGGCCACGCCGACACGCGCTGGTTCCGGGTCGCCGGTCCGGACGGCGGGATCCGCGTCGACCTCGACCGGCCGGGCCAGGTCTCCGCCACCCACTCGACCGCCGCCGACCTCGACGCCGCCGCCCACGACGTCGAGCTCCGGCCCCGCGCGGAGACCATCGTCCACATCGACGCCGCCCACCGCGGCGTGGGGACCGCGAGCTGCGGGCCCGACACGCTCGCGCCGTACGTCATGGGTGGCGGCACCTACCGCTGGGCCTGGACCCTGCGCACCGAGGCCGCCGGCGGGTGACGATCCACTGGGACGAAGCCGCCCGCGAGTGGCACCTGGAGAACGGCCGGACGAGCTGGGCGATGCGGGTGCTCGAGAACGGCTGGCTCGGGCACCTCCACGCCGGCGCCCCGCTGCGACCCGGGGCCTCGCGGCGCCACCTGGGCCCGGTGCCCGTTCGAGGGCTTCACCAATCGCGTCGGCGAGCCGGTGGCGCTCGAGGTCCCGGTGCCGGGCGTCGGGGACTTCCGCGTCCCGGCGCTGGTCGTCGAGGGCCCGGACGGTTCGACGGTGCTCGACCTGCGCTACGCCGCGCACCGCATCGTGCCCGGCAAGCCGGAGCTGCCGGGCCTCCCGTCGACGTACGCGGAGGCCGACGACGAGGCGGAGACGCTGGAGGTCGACCTCGTCGACGCGCCGACCGGTCTGCTCGTCACCGTCCGCACCACGCTGTTCGCGGACCGCCCGGTCGTCGCCCGGTCGCTGACGCTCGCCAACGGCGGCGAGGCGACGCTGACGGTCAGCTGCGCGATGTCGGCCGTCCTCGACCTGCCGGACGCCGACTGGCAGCTCGTCACGCTGAGCGGCACCTGGGCGCGCGAGCGCCACGTCCATGACCGGGTCCTCGTCCCGGGCCGGCAGTCGGTCGGCAGCCTGCGCGGGGCGACCGGCCACGAGCACAGCCCGTTCCTCGCCGTCCGCCGCGCCGCGACGACCGAGGACGCCGGCGAGGCGTTCGCGATGAGCCTCGTCTACTCCGGCAACTTCCTCGCCGAGGCCGAGGTCGACCCGTTCGGGACGGCCAGGCTCCGGATCGGCATCCACCCCGAGGCCTTCGCGTGGCGGCTCGAGCCCGGCGCGACGTTCACGACGCCCGAGGCGGTGATCGCCTGGTCGGGCGACGGCCTGGGCGCCCTCAGCGAGGCGCTCCACGGCCTGTACCGCGAGCGGCTGGCGCGGGGCACCTGGCGCGACCGCCCGCGCCCCGTCGTCCTCAACAACTGGGAGGCGACCTACTTCGACTTCGACCACGACCGGATCGTGGGGATCGCGCGGCGCGCCAAGGCCCTGGGCGTCGAGCTGTTCGTCCTCGACGACGGCTGGTTCGGCCGTCGCGACAACGACGACTCGTCGCTCGGCGACTGGGTCGTCGACCGGCGCAAGCTGCCGGGCGGGATCGAGGCGCTGGTCAGGGACGTCAAGGGCCTGGGGCTGCAGTTCGGCATCTGGATCGAGCCCGAGATGGTCAACGCGGACAGCGACCTGTTCCGCGCCCACCCCGACTGGGCGATCGGGGTGCCCGGCCGTGGGCGGACGGAGAGCCGGCAGCAGCTCGTGCTCGACTACGCGCGACCCGAGGTCGTGGACCACATCGCGGACGCGCTGACCGCGGTGCTCTCGAGCGCGCCGATCGACTACGTCAAGTGGGACATGAACCGCAACATCACCGAGCCGTGGACGGCGTCGGTCCCGGCCGACCGCCAGGGCGAGTTCTTCCACCGCTACATCCTCGGCGTGTACGAGCTGTACCGGCGGCTGACCGAGCGCTTCCCGGACATCCTGTTCGAGTCGTGCGCCGGCGGCGGCGGGCGCTTCGACGCCGGGCTCCTCGCCTACGCCCCGCAGGCGTGGACGTCCGACGACACCGACGCGGCGGAGCGGCTGGCGATCCAGTGGGGGACGTCGCTGGCGTTCCCGGTCTCGTCGATGGCCGCGCACGTCTCGGCCGTGCCGAACCACCAGACCGGCCGCGTCACGCCGCTGTTCACCCGGGCCGCCGTGGCGATGTTCGGGGCGTTCGGCTACGAGCTCGACCCGACCGCGATGCCCGACGACGAGCAGGCCGAGGTCGCCCGCCAGGTCGCCTGGTACGCCGAGCGCCGCGAGCTCCTGCAGCGGGGCCGGTTCCTGCGCCTGCGCAGCCCGTTCGAGCACGGCGGCAACGAGACCGCGTGGATGACGGTCGACGACGAGGGGTCGCGCGCGGTCGTCGGGTTCTACCGCGTGCTCGCGCGGCCGCTGCCCGTCCGCCGGCGGATCCGCCTGCGCGGGCTGGACCCGGCGGCGACCTACCGCGTCACGACCTGGATGGACACGTTCGCCGCGCCGGTCGCGACGGCCGACCGCACGGGCGACGAGCTGATGGCGGTGGGCCTGGGGATCGAGCCGCCCGACATGGCGATCCCGCCCAACGAGTCGTCCGACGGCACGCGGCTCGTGCGCGGCGACTTCCAGGCGCGCCTGTTCGACGTCGTCAGGCGCTGACCCGGCCGCGGACGATCTCGTCCGGCCCTCGCCGGTGCTCTAGCATGCAACGCGAAGCGAACGTCCGCCGCCAGGTGCGGCAGCTCGACCAATCGCGGGAGGACCGATGAGCTCATCCGAGGCCGCTCACATCCCGATCTTCGCGACCCTCAAGGGGCGGGACCGCGACAAGGTGCTGGGCAACGCCACGCAGCGGACGTACGCGCCGGGCGCGACCCTCGTCGCGGAGGGCGAGCGGTCCGTCAACCTGTTCTTCATCGCCAGCGGGCACGCGCGGGTGTCGACGGCCCACGAGGGCCCGCGCGCGATCCTGGGTCCCGGCGACTTCTTCGGCGAGCTGGGCCTGATCGAGATGCATCCCCGCACGGCGACGGTCGTGGCCGAGGACGAGATCACCTGCGTGCTGCTCCCCGCCTGGGAGTTCCGGGACGTGCTGGCCGAGCACCCGGAGATGGCCGTGCCGATGCTCTACGCGCTCGTCGGCGAGGCTCCACGGCATGGCCCCGCACGAGCACCCCGGCGGAGCACGCGCCCGGCTGATCGTCGCCGCGCTGGCACATTCCGTGCCACACGGGCGACCCCGGCGAATTCGCGGTGGTGCGATCGCGCCGCAGCGAGTACCGTGGCGAATGTCACCGCGCCGTGCGGTGGTGCTCCGCGTGGTCGACCCAGTTTCTCGAACGGACCGTGCGACTGCTTCACAGTTCGGGAACGAAAGGGTCAGCAAGATGACCAAGGGCACCATCAAGAAGATCGTCGCCGACCGCGGCTTCGGCTTCATCACCGCCGAGGACGGGAAGGACTACTTCTTCCACCGCGGCGGCCTCCAGGCACCGCTCGACTTCGACCGCCTTGTCGGCGGCGAGCAGGTCGCCTTCGAGATCGAGCAGAGCCCCAAGGGGCCCCGCGCGATCCAGGTGAGCGAGGCGTAGGCCCAGCCACCACCCACCGGATCCCCCGGCCGATCCGTCGGTTCAGGGGATCCGGGACGCGCCCGCGGACGCCTCGACGGCGAACACGCGCGGCGTCAGGCCCGTGCGCACCGGATAGTCGCGCAGCACGGCCTCCCGGAAGGCTCCGATCGCCTCGCGTCGGACGAGGTTGATCGTGCAGCCGCCGAACCCCGCGCCCGTGAGCCGCGCACCCACCACGCCGGGCGTCGCCGCCGCGATCTCGACCAGCGCGTCGAGCTCCGGGCTGCTCACCTCGTACAGGTCCCGCAGCGAGGCGTGGCTCGCGTAGAACAGGCGCCCCACCTCGTCCAGGTCCCCCGATTCGAACGCCGCGATCGTCGCGAGCACGCGCGCGTTCTCGTTGACGATGTGCTCCGCGCGGCGGCCCGGCACCTCGTCCAGCCGGTCGCGGACGGCGGCGAGCATCGCGGGCGTCACGTCGCGCAGCGAGCGCACGCCGGGCTCGATTCTCGCGATCTGCGCCACGGCCGCCTCGCACTGCGAGCGGCGCTCGTTGTAGGCGGACGTCTCGAGCCTGCGCGCGGAGCCCGAGTTGCAGGCGACCAGCGCGACGTCGTCGAGGGGCAGCGGGATCGACCGGTGCTCGAGCGACCGGCAGTCGAGCAGCAGCGCCCGGTCGGGCTCGCCGAAGATCGACGCGAACTGGTCCATGATCCCGTTGTTGAGCCCGATGTAGCCGTTCTCGCCACGCTGGACGACGTGCACGAGGTCCATCGGGTCGACGGGCGGCCGGTCGCCGCCCGACAACGCCCATGCCGAGACCACCTCGATCGCCGCGGACGACGAGAGCCCGGCGCCCTGCGGCAGGTCCGACGCGAGCAGGCCGCGGAACCCACGGGGGGCGATCCCGGCGGCGGCCAGGGCCCACGCCATGCCCGCGACGTAGTCGAGCCACGAGCCTCGCCTCGGCCCGACGTCGGCCACGTCGAACATGCCCGTCTCGCCGGTCGCCGCCAGCGTCAGCGCGGCGCGGCCGTCGTCGGTGGGGACGAGGGCGATCGAGATGCCGAGGTCGATCGCGACCGGCAGCACGAACCCCTCGTTGTAGTCGGTGTGCTCGCCGATCAGGTTGACCCGGCCGGGGGCGTGCACGACGCGGACCGCCGCCGGGTCCGCGGCCGCCAGCGGCTCGTGCGGCGATCAGCGCGTCGCGCAGCGCGGCGGGGTCGCGGGCGAGCGCCTCCGAGGGAGCGGGGCCGGCGGGGGTCATCGACGGCGAGTCTAGCGTCGCAGGCGCCCGATATTTGGACTACCCCGATGTGCCAACGGCCCGTATGCTTGGTCCATGGGACGGCGCGGGATCTGGGCCCTGTTCATCGCCCTCGGGTTCCTGTGGGGCTCGAGCTACCTGTGGATCAAGATCGGCCTCGAGTCCCTGCCGCCGATGACGCTGATCGCGGCGCGGCTCACCGTCGGCGGCCTGTTCCTGGCGGCGGTCGTCGCGGCCACCCGTCAGTCGCTCCCCCGCCAGCCCCGCATGTACGGCCACCTGCTGGTGATGGCGGTCGTCAACATCGTGCTGCCGTTCACGCTGATCGCGATCGGCGAGCAGTCGATCGACTCGGCGCTGGCGTCGATCCTCAACGCGACCGTCCCGCTCGCGGTCATCGTGATCGCCCCGATGTTCCTCCCCGACGAGCGGATCACGCTCGCCAGGGTCGCCGGCCTCGCCGTGGGGTTCGCCGGCGTGATCCTGCTGGTCGCCCCGGACCTCGTGAACCTGGGCGACGCCGACCCGACGGGCGAGCTGCTGATGATCGGCTCGAGCCTGTCGTACGCCGTCGGCAACGTCTACGCCCGGCGCAACGTCCACGGCCTGGCCCCGATGATCCCGGCCCTGTTCCAGGTGACCTTCGCGGCCGCGATCGTGATCCCGATCGCGCTGCTCGTCGACCGGCCGTTCGCGACCGTCACGCTCGAGCCGAGCTCGATCGCCGCCGTCCTGTGGCTGGGGCTCCTCGGCTCCGGCCTCGCGTACATCGCCTATTTCACGGTCCTGCGGGCGTGGGGCGCCACCCGGACCTCGATGGTGGCCTACCTGCTGCCGGTGGTCGGGATCGTTCTCGGCGCAGTCGTGCTGAACGACCCCGTCACCGCCAACCGGATCGGTGGCACGGTGCTGATCATCGCCGGCATCGGGCTCGTCAACGGCGGCCCGGCGCTGCGCCGGCTGATCCCGTCGCGGGCTCAGGCGGGGGCCGGCGCCGGCTCCACATAGCGCTTCGCCCCGCGACGCGGGAACGTCAGCCAGCCCGCGACCGCCCCCGCGATCCCGAACATCGCCGAGATCCCGAACAGCACCTCGGGGCCCTGGCTCGCGTACAGGAGGCCGCCGACGACGTTGGCGGTGAAGGCGGCGAGCCCGGCCGTGGTCATCGAGATCAGCGCCTGGCCCGAGCCCTGGAGCCTCGACGGCAGCAGCGTCTGGATCGCCATCACGCTCGCGATCCACAGCCCGGCGTAGCCGGTGCCCGAGATCAGCCGCGAGGCGATGATCGCGGCGGGCGACGCGAGGACCGCCCACAGCAGGAACGCCACCGTGTACAGCAGCGACGACACGGAGAACAGGGCCCGCAGCCCGATCCTCGGCACGAGGCGGCTGGCCACGATCATCGCCCCCACCTCGGCCGCCGCCGCGACCGCCGACGACAGCGCGACCTCGGGCGCGCCGCCCCCGAGCGCGACGATGCGCAGGGAGAGGAACGTGAACCCGGCGAACACGCCGACGTGCGCCAGGCCCACCGCGACCAGCACCCGCGGCAGGGCCGGCTGGATCGACAGCACCTCGCGGACCGCGCCGCCCCGCCGGCTGCTGCTGAGCGTCGCGCGACCGAGGTCCGGGAGCCCTCCGGCGTTGACGGCGATCGCGACCGCGACGACCACGAACAGCAGGCCCGACGGCCAGTACCCGACGCGTCCGTAGAGGAGCCCGAAGATCACCGCGGCGACGGTGAACGAGGCGCTCGCGAACGCGCGGACCTTGCCGTACTGGCGGCCGGGATCGCGCAGGGCGTTGACCGCCAGGGCGTCCGACAGCGGCCCGACCGCGCCGTTGAAGGCCGCGTAGCCGACGTACAGGGCCGCGACCAGCGCGAGCGGGAACGGGAGCATGAACAGCGCGAGCAGGGCGGCTGCCCCGAGGATCGCGATCCGCAGCGTCCGGGCGCGGCCGAGGACGACGTCCCCGACGTGGCCCCAGACGGTGATCGACAGGACCGCGGCCACCGAGGTCATCGCGATCAGCAGGCCGATCTGCGTCGTCTCGAAGCCGCGGCTCTCCAGGATCACCGCCGCGAACGGCCCGAACGCGGCCACGGCGATGCCGTTCAGGATGAACAGGAGCCGGATGCGGGCCATCACACGATCCTAGGTCAGACGTCTCTCCCGCCGGGACGCCCTCACGTCGTGAGGCGACCGTGCGCTCAGTCCGCGGCCGACACGTCGCTGCGGCGGAGGCTGGAGATGCCCTCACTCGGCTCGCACCGCCGGCATGGGTTCGCCCTGCTCATCCTCGCGTTCGCGTGCGCGGGCTGTGCATCGTCGTCCGTGCCCAGCACGGCCGCGGTTGCGGCGACGACGTCGGCCGCTCCGGCAACCGCGACCGCTCCGGTGAGCCCTCGCGTCGCCGACCCGACCCCCGTCCCGAATCCATCGTCCAGCTCGGACGTCATCGTGACGCAGGACTTCGAGCCGCCGGTGCCGCTTTGCCCCGGCCCGCTCGGGCAGGTGGACCCGCCTAGCGTCCGGGTGCGGATCGCCGACGGGGAGCCGATCGCCGCCACGATGGGGTCAGCTGGGCTCCAGACGTGCGGGACGAGCGGGGAATACGACGTCGGAGACCTGACCTACCCGGCGCCCCTCGTCGCCTTCGCCGGCGACACGCTCACGTTCGCCGTGGACCCGGGCTGGCGAATCCTGTGGTTCGAGGAGTTCGACCACCCGAAGCGGGGCGACGGCGCCAACATGACGCCGGGCGTTCGCGTCGCGGGTGGACCGTCGGAGGTGTCGATCCCCGTGCCGGGACGGACCGGGGACATGATCGTGGGGATGGACGTGTGGGTTGCCCGCGACGACGGCAGGGTCACCGCGAGGATCGAGCCCGCGGTCTGGGTGCGGCCTGCCGGCCAGTGACGCGCGGCTGGCGGCCAGCCGCCTGTCAGCCGAAGCGGGCGCGCAGCCTCGGCAGGATCTGGTCGGCGTAGCGGTCGATCGCCTCGAGCTGGGTCTCGCCCGGGAAGTGGAACACGAGGTGGTTGAACCCCCAGCCGATGTACGGGGCGATCTGCTCGACGTGCTCGTCGGGATCGGACGAGACGAGCCAGCGGGTGTGGGCGTAGGGCTCGGCCTCCTTGGCCAGCACCTCCATCTCGCGCGGGTCGTGGACGCCCAGCTTCTTGTCGCCCGGCAGCGCGAGGGCCGCCCAGACCTTGGTGTCCTCCTTGGCCCGGTCGTAGTCGGTGTCGAAGCTGACCTTCATCTCGATCATGCGGTCCATGCCCGACACGTCGCGGCCGGCCTTTTCGGCGCCCTCGGCGAGGCTCGGCAGGAGCGTCTGCGTGTACAGCTCCTCGCCCTTGCCGCTGGTGCAGATGAAGCCGTCGCCGACGCGCCCGGCGAGGCGGGCGGCGGCCGGTCCGGAGGCGGCGACGTAGATCGGCACCGGGTTCTTCGGCCGGTCGTAGACGGTCGCCTCGTGGGTCTTGAAGAACTGGCCATCGAAGGTGACGAAGTCCTCGGCCCACAGCTCCTTGATCAGCGTGATCGCCTCGCGCAGGCGGGCGAAGCGCTCGCCCTGCTCGGGCCAGTCGATGCCGACCGGGACCTCGTTCATCGACTCGCCGGTCCCGACCCCAAGGATGATCCGGTCCTCGGCGAGGCAGCTGAGGGTGGCGAACGCCTGGGCCACGATCGCCGGGTTGTACCGGAACGAGGGCGTGAGGACGCTGGTCCCCAGCGTGACCCGGGTGGTCGAGGCCGCCGCCGCACCCAGCCAGACGAGGGCGTTCGGGGCATGGCCGTCGGTGTGGCGCCAGGGCTGGAAGTGGTCGCTGGTCCACACCGAGTCGTAGCCGGCGCGCTCGGCCGCGATGGCGAGGTCGAGCAGGCGGCGCGGGTGGAACTGCTCGGCCGATGCCTTGTAGCCGAGGGTCAGCGGGGGCTTCGCGGTCGACGTGGTGGGCTGCATGGTCACGATTGTTGCATCAGCGGGCGACCGCGAGCACCGCGGCGCCGGCCAGCACCAGCAGCGAGCCGCCGATCCGGATCGACCGCTCCCGCCGGCCCGGCGCCTCGCCCAGCCGGACCACGCCCCACAGCGACGTCAGCACGATCGCCGACTCGCGCAGGGGGGCGACGATCGCGAGCGGCGCCCGGCTGAGCGCGACCAGCACCAGGCCGTAGGCCGAGAACGTCAGGAAGCCGCCGGCGACCGCGGTCCGCAGGTCGAGCGGCGCCTCGGGCGGGGCGAACCGGCCACCGGCGACGCGCCGCCGGGCGAACACCAGGACGGCCAGGCCGACCATGCACGTCGGCCACAGGATGCCCGCGTAGACCCAGACCGGCGTCAGTGACACCCCGACCGTGTCGAGCGCCGAGTACGTCGCAATCGTCGCGCCGGTCAGGAGGGCGAAGCCGGCCGCGGAGCGATCGTTCGCGCTCGCGGCGGACTGGAGGAGCCGCCACGGTCGCTGGACGAACAGCAGGCCCGCGAGGAGCAGCCCCACCCCCAGCCACGCGCCGGGCGACAGTCGTTCGCCGAGGAGCGTGATGGCGATCGCGATCGCGAGCAGCGGGGCGCTGCCGCGCGCCAGCGGGTAGACGACCGACAGGTCGCCGCGCCGGAATGCCGCGGCGAGGAACGCGAAGTACAGGACCTCGACGCCGCCGGACAGGATGCCGATCCCCCAGGCGAGCGGCGGGATCGACGGCTGGCCGAGGACGAACCACCCGATGACCACGACCGGGACGATGACCGCCGAGGAGGCCGCGATGCCGACGGCCGCCGTGCGCAAGGGGTCTTCAGCGGCCTTGAGCAGGATGTTCCAGCCGGCGTGCAGGATCGCGGCCAGCGCGACGCAGCCGAGCGCAATCGGGTCCACATCGCAAGGCTACCGGCCGGGTCGGCGGCGCCGGAGCCGCCCACGCCGGAGCCGCCCATGCCATCGGCCGCGGCGCTACCGCTCGATGTCGCGCCTCGAGAAGCCCCAGCCGGCCAGCAACAGACCGCCGGCCGCGATCAGGACGCAGGCCCCCATGCCGATCCAGTCCCAGCTGCCGATCATCGGCTGGCCAAGGTGCGAGGTCAGCGCGAGCTGGTGCACCCAGTCCGGCAGCTTGAGCGCCGGCGCGAGGAGGTCGATGACGAACGTCAGGATCACGATCGCCGCGATGACCTCGGCGGCGAACGCCGTGCTGATGACGCCGCCCACTGCGAGGCCGATCCCGGCCAGCGCGAGCGCGTACAACCCGAGGACGACGGTGCCCGTCACGGGCGTCACGACGTCGAACCCGGCCAGCGCCGCGCCGATCCCGATCCCCAACGCGATCACCGCCGTCATCAGCGCGATCGCGAGGTAGACGCCGAGGCCGCTCGAGAGCGCCCACCGGACGCGGGACATTGGCGTCGACAGCAGCGTCTCCAGGCGGCCGCCGGTCTCGTCGGTCGCCCAGCCGTTGACGAGGGTCGCGGCCGCGAACCCGGCCAGGATCAACCCGAAGGTGATGAACGCCAGCTGGAGGAACGCGCCGGCCCCGTTGAGCTCGAGGTTCGGGAACAGGTTGCGGTAGATCTGTTGGGTGTCGGGCGACAGGTTGGTGACCGCATCCGTCAGCGACAGGGACGCGGCACCGAAGATGAAGCCCAGCAGGCCGATCCCGATCCCCCACGACACCGCGAGCGGCAGCCGCTCGCCCAGCGAGCGGCTGGTCGGACCGCGGAGGCCGATGAGCGCGGCGGGGATGCCCGGCCACGGGACGCGCGACGTCCGGCCCAGGTCGCGGCGCGCGAACAACTCGACGCCCACGACGAACAGGACGATCGCGACGATCGCGGCCGGGACGAGGGACACCCAGTCGAACGCACCGGCGAGGGGCTGGTGGTGGGCCGTCCAGCCCCACCAGGTGAGGTTGGCGACGCCCGCGAAGGCGGGGACGGCCGCCTGGTAGCCGTTGATGAAGTAGCCGGTGACGAGGACCGCGCCGGCGATCCCAGCCGACGCCCCGCGGCCAACGAGCGGGCTGAGGGCGAACGCGACCGCCCCGGACGCGAGCGCCACCACCCCCACCCAGAGGGCGAAGCCGAGCGCCGCGGAGACCGGGATCTCATCGCCCGGCAGGGTCGCGAAGGCGGACCCGGCGAGGTAGGCGGAAAGGAAGGTGACGATGACCACGATGGCCATGCCCGTGAGGTGGGCCGCCAGCTTCTCGACGGCGATCCGGCGCATGCCGAGCGGCGTCGTGGCGACGAACTCGAGGCTGCCGCGACGGGCCTCGGCGGCGAGCGTCCCGGACAGCGCGAGCACGGACCACAGCGCCGCCATCAGGCCCAGCGAGGCGCCGGTCTTCCACCCGATGGACCCGCCCAGCGTCTCGATGTTGACGGGAAACGGGTTGCCGTAGACGCCCGCCAGCACGGGCGGCAGGCTGTTGACGAGGTTGACCAGCTCCTGGCGCGATTGGGGCGTGTTGTACGCCTCGCCGAAGGCGGCGCCACCGGATAGCAGGAACGCGCCGACCAGGCCGGACACGATGATCACGGCGAGGCGCGAGTCGCGGAACGTCTTGGCGTAGACGGTGCCCAGCCCGTAGATGCGGCTCCACGGCCGGGCCTTGGGCGGAACGAATGCCGGGCGCGCGTGTCCGACGGCGGTCACGACGCCACCGCCTGGGGCTTGCCCTCCGCCGCGGCGCCGTCCGCGTCGTGGCCGTACTGGGCGAGGAACGTCTCCTCGAGGCTCGGCTCACGACTGACGAAGTCCAAAAGCTCGTAGCGGGCCGCGGCCTGGACCACCGGCGTGATCGAGCCGGCGACGCGGAGCCGGAGCGTGTGATCCTGGACGCTGACGTCCGACACGCCGGGCAACGCCGAGAACGCGGCGACCGGGACGGTGTCCGTGAACCGCAGCTCGACCTGGTGATGGGCGAGGTCGCGCAGGGCCTCGGTTCGGTCGACCTTGACCAGCTGCCCGTCGCGGATGATCGCCACGCGGTCGCACGTGCGCTCGACCTCGGACAGGATGTGGCTGGACAGGAACACGGACCGGCCCTCGGAGCGGGCCTCGCGGACCAGCTCGTAGAACGTCTGCTGGACGAGCGGGTCGAGGCCGGACGTGGGCTCGTCGAGGATCAGGAGCTCCGGCCGGTGCTGGAGCGCGATGACCAGGCCGATCTTCTGCTTGTTGCCCTTGGACAGCTCCTTGAACTTGCGGCTCGGGTCGATGTCCAGCCGCTCCACGAGGGCCGCCTGGTATGCCGCGTCGACGCCGCCACGGAGGTTGGCGAAGTACTGGATCGTCTGGCCGCCGGTCAGGCGGTCGTACAGCGCGAACTCGCCCGGGATGTAGCCGATCCGGCGGTGGATGGCGACCGGGTCGACGGTCGTCTCGACGTCGAACACGAACGCCCGTCCGGACGTCGGCCGGATGAGGTCGAGCAGCGTGCGGATGGTCGTTGTCTTGCCGGCACCGTTGGGCCCCAGGAAGCCGAAGATCTCGTTCTCCGCGACCTCGAGGTCGACGTCGATGATCCCTCGGTGCTCGCCATACGCCTTGGACAGGCGTTCGGTGCGGATGATGCTGGTCATGCGGTCCTTCCTATGCGGGAACCTGGATTCCGGCGTTGCCGTCGGTCGCCGCCCGCTCCGCGTCCCGCTGGGCGACGTACTGCTGGATGAGCGTCGGGAACACCTGCTCCACGAACACGATGAAGTCGTGGAACTCCTCGATCCGCTCGCGCTTGGGCGGCGGCAGGTCCGCCACGACGCCGATCCCGTGCGAAGCGATCACCGCCATCCGGTGGTACATCGCCCCCGCGCCTGAGACCAGGGTGCGCATTGCGCCGGCCGGGATGCTGAAGTACTCGCGCCGATCGCCGCGGCGCCGCGAGCGCCGGATGAACCCGGCGGACTCGAGGGCTTGCGCCGCGCCGCTGATCGCGCCGCGGCTCGCCCGGAGGTCAGCGGCGAGCTCGGCGGCCGTCTGCTCGGCCGGGTCGCAGATGAGCAGCCAGGCAAGCATCCGGCCCGCCATCGGCGTCATGCTCAGCGACGCCAGGTACTGGCCCATCTCTTCGACGAAGGCGCTCTCCCGCTCGTTCATGCCGCTGATGCTAGTCTCGTTCAGAACATTCAGTCAATACTGACACTTCGTTACAGACGTGCGCTGGGCGTGTCGCCGCGAAGGGCCTACCAGCCGCCAAGCTCGGCGAGGGTCGGAGGGTCGGCGCCGGGGCGTTGAACCACCAGGGATGCGGCGCGGACCCCAAACCGGACCGCCTGGAGGACGACCTCCGGGTCCGCGAGGGTCGCCCGGGTGATGCCTGCATCGACCAGCCACGCGAGCATCGCGCCGCCGAAGGTGTCCCCCGCCCCGACGGTGTCGACGACGTCGACGGCCGGCACCTGGACCTCGTGGGTCTCGCCCTCCACGCGGATGCGCACCGGACCGCCGGCATCGGTGACCACGACCACCGGCGCGGCGACCTCGGCCCCCAGGAAGGCCTCGTCGGCCGTGCTCAGCTTGACGATGTCGGCGCGGGCGAGGATCCAGGCCATCCGCGCGCGATACCCGGCGGGATCGGCGATGGCCGAGGGACGGCAGTTCGGGTCGACCATCACGAGCACGTCCGGTTCGAGCGACGCGACGAGCGTCTCGATCGTGGAGGCGATCGGCTCGAACACGAGGCCGAGCGTCCCGACATGCACCGCGACCACGTCCGACGGAAGCGCGGCGAGCAGTGCCTGCGCGTCGAGCGCCGGGGCCGACGTTCCCACCACGTCGAACCGGTAGCGCGCCTCGCCGCGCTCCTCGAGCTCCGCGAAGGCCCGGGTCGTCGGCCGCTCCGTACGTTGGACGAGGTCGAGCGACACGCCGTCGGCGGCGAGCGACCGAGCCATCCCCGCCCCGTGCTCGTCGACGGACAGGGCGCCGGCGAACGCGACGGGGACGCCGAGCCGCCCCATGGCCCGCGCTGCGTTGAACGGACCGCCGCCCGGGACCGCATGGGTCGAGCCGTCGTGCCGCGTGATCACATCCACCAGCGCCTCGCCGGCGACGACGATCACGGCCGCCTCAACGCCTCAGACGCCGATCGGGTGCCACACGGTCTTCATCTCGAGGAAGGCCGCGATCCATTCGGGGCGCTCGGCGGCGCGGTCGTCGAGCCAGTCGAAGCCGGCATCCGTCGTCCCGCGGGGCCGTCGGGCGATCCGCTTGACGGAGTCGGCGGCTGCGACCTCCGCCGCGACCCGCAGGTCGTCGGGGATCCCGAACCCGTCGAGCCCGTCGACGTCCACGTGCGCCGCCAGGACCGGCACGAGCTCCTTGCGATACCCCGTGAGGATGTTGACGACGCCGCCCGGCACGTCGGAGGTCGCGAGCACCTCGGCCAGCGTGATCGCGGGCAGCGGCCGCGCCTCGGACGCCAGGACCACCGCGACGTTGCCGCCGGCCAGCGCCGGACCCAGCCGGGACACCAGGCCCAGCAGCGACGACCGCTCGGGCGCCACCAGCCCGACCACGCCGCTCGGCTCGGGGACCGTGAACGTGAAGTACGGCGCCCCGACGGGGTTCGCCGACCCGAGCACCTGCGCGATCTTGTCGGCCCAGCCCGCATACCAGACCCAGCGGTCGATCGAGCGCCCGACGGCGGTCCGCGCGGCGGCGACCGGGATCCCCTCGGCGGCGGCCACCTCGGCCGTGAACTGGTCGAAGCGGCCCTCCATCAGCTCGGCGACCCGGTACAGGATCTGGCCGCGGTTCATGGCCGTCCGGGCCGCCCACCCCGCGGCGGCGCCACGCGCGAAGCGCACCGCGTCGCGGACGTCCTTGCGCGAGGCCCGGCAGGCGTTCGCCAGCGGCGCGCCGTCCGCGGCGCTGACGAGGTACGAGCGGCCGGACTCGGTCCGCGGGAATTGGCCGCCGAGGTAGAGCTTGTAGGTCTTGAGCACCGGCAGCCGGCTGGCGTCGGCCGCCGCGGGGGACGGGCGGACCAGCGCTCGGGTGGCCATCAGCGGTCCTCCAGGCTGACGTACGCATGCAGCCCGTGCATGCCGCCCTCGCGCCCGAACCCGGACTCCTTGTAGCCGCCGAACGGGGCCGTCGGGTCGAAGCGGTTGAACGTGTTGGCCCAGACGACGCCCGCCTTCATCGCCTGGACCATCGCGAACACCTTCGACGCCTTCTCGGTCCAGATCCCGGCCGACAGGCCGTACGCCGTGTTGTTCGCCTTCTCGACGGCCTCGTCGGGTGTCCGGAACGTCAGCACCGACAGCACCGGTCCGAAGATCTCCTCCTTGGCCACGCGATAGCTCTGGGCCACGTTGGTGAACAGCGTCGGGCGGAAGAAGTAGCCGCGCTCGGGCAGGTCGCAGGCCGGCTGGTAGAGGTCCGCACCCTCGGCGACGCCCGACGCGACGAGCTCGGTGATCTTCTCGAGCTGCGAGCGCGAGTTGATCGCGCCCACGTCGGTGTTCTTGTCGAGCGGGTCACCGACCCGCAGCGTCGACAGCCGCGTCTTCAGGCGGTCGACGATCTCGTCCGCCACGGACTCCTGGACCAGCAGCCGCGAGCCGGCGCAGCAGACCTCGCCCTGGTTGAAGTAGATCCCGTTGACGATGCCCTCGACGGCCTGGTCCAGCGCCGCGTCCTCGAACACGATGTTGGCGGCCTTGCCGCCGAGCTCGAGCGTGATCGCCTTGTCGGTGCCGGCGATGGCCCGGTGGATCTTCTTGCCGATCTCGGTCGAGCCCGTGAACGCGACCTTGGCGACGTCCTTGTGGGTCACCAGCGCCATGCCGATCTCGCCGGGCCCCGGGACGATGTTGACGACCCCCGGCGGCAGGTCGGCCTGGCGGCAGACCTCGGCGAACAGGAGGGCCGTCAGGGGCGTCGTCGATGCCGGCTTGAGCACGACCGTGTTGCCGGCGGCCAGCGCGGGCGCGATCTTCCAGGCCAGCATCAGCAGCGGGAAGTTCCACGGGATGATCTGGGCGGCGACGCCGAGCGGGCGTGCGACCCGGCCGGGGAACGCGTACTCGAGCTTGTCCGCCCAGCCCGCGTAGTACCAGAAGTGCGCCGCGGCGAGCGGGACGTCGACGTCGCGGCTCTCCTTGATCGGCTTGCCCGAGTCCATTGACTCGAGCACCGCGAACTCGCGCGACCGCTCCTGGAGGATGCGCGCGATCCGGAACAGGTACTTGGCGCGCTCGCGACCGGGCAGGTCCGTCCAGGACCGGCGGCCGGCCCGCTTGGCCGCGCGGACGGCGCGGTCGATGTCGGCGGCGGTCGCCTTCGAGACGAGCGCGAGCGGGAGCTCGGTCGACGGGTCGACGCTCGTGAACGTGCCGCCGTCGGACGCCTCGACGTCCCGGCCGTCGATGAACAGGCCGTATCGCTCGCGGAGGGTGACGACGTCGCGCGCCTCGGGCGCCGGCGCGTACTCCCATGGGATCGCCTGCCCCTCGCCCAGGCCCCACGACGCCGGGGCGATGGGGTCCCGGCGCGTGACGGCCCGATCGGTGCTCACCTGGCCATTATGGCATCGGGCGAGGGCGATTCCGCCGGTGCCGCTCGGCTACGCTGCGGCGATGCGACGACTCGCCGGTGCCCGCGAGCTCCTCGATGGACCGCTGGACGACCCGGCGGTCCTCCGTGGCAACCTCCGCGACCTCGCCCGGATCAATCGCTGGTCGGGCGGCACGCGGGCCTCGACCGTCGCGCTCGAGCGGCTGCTGGGCCGGCGGACCGTGCCGCACACACTGCTCGACGTCGGGACCGGGGCGGCCGACATCCCGCTCGCGCTGATCGCCGACGGCGTGCGCCGGAACCGCATCCTGCGGGTGACCGCGACCGACTCGCGGCCGGAGGTGATCGACGCCGCCCTCGCGAACGATCCGCGGCTGGCCGCGACGGAGGGCCTGGAGCTGCGGCTGACCGATGCGCGGGAGCTCCCGTGGCCCGACGGGTCGTTCGACGTCGTCCACTCGTCGCTTCTCGTGCACCACCTCGAGCCCCGCGACGCGATCGCGTTCCTGCGGGAGGCGGGGCGCGTCGCCCGCCTGGGCGTCGTCGTCAACGACCTCGTCCGCGCGCGGCGCAACTGGGCCGCCGCGCGTGCCGGGCTGCCGCTCATCACGCGCAACCGGTTCACGCGCCACGACGGCCCGATGTCCGTGCAGCGGTCGTATACGCGCGTCGAGCTTCGTGCGCTGCTCGCCGGCGCGAACCTGCGGCCGGTGGCGGAGGTGGGCGCGCTGTTCGGGCATCGGGTCGCGATCGCGGCCGTGTCGATGCCGGGCTCCGCGCGCCCCGAACCGCCGCGCGACCCGCGACCGCGTGAAGATCCCGGGCCGCGGCCGTCCGGATGACCGCGGGGCAGGAGCGCGTCGTCGACGTCGCGATCGTCGGCGGCGGGGTCGCCGGCGCCGCGACCGCTGCGTATCTCGCTCGGGCCGGCCACGAGGTGGTGGTGCTCGAGCGCGCGCCGGCGTGGCGCTGGCGGGCGGGCGGCGTGTTCGCCTCGCCGGCGGCGGTGCGCGAGCTGCGGCGAGTCGGCCTCGATGCGGCCTCCCTCGATCGGGTCGTGCGGCCCATCCCGGCGATGCGCGTCGAGTCGGCAGGCGGGACGGCGTTCCGGCTGACCTACGGGGCGGAGGCGGGCGGCGGCACCGCGGTCGGCTTCGACCGGTCCGCGCTGGACCCGGCATTGCTGGCGCTGGCGGAGCGGGCGAGGGCGACCGTGTGGCTGGGCGCCTCGGTGCGAAGCGTCGAGCTCGCGCGGCGGGGCGAGCCTGCGCGGCTCACGATCGAGGGACGGGACACGGGCGACCCGCTGGGTGCCCGCGTGGTCGTCGGCGCAGACGGGCCACGGTCGCTCGTCGCGCAGGCCGCCGGCGTGGTCCGCTCGCCGGCGCTGGCCGGCCGGACGGGACTGACGTGGCACGTCGAGGATGGCGACGTTGCGGGGCCGAGAGACGCCCGCATGGTCGTGCTCCCCGACGGCGCCTATTGCGGGATCGCGCCCGTCCCCGGCGGACGGGTCAACATCGGCATCGTGCTCAGTGGAGCGAGCTGGCGGACGCGGCTGGCGGAGTCGGGCGCGGCGGCGACGACCGCCGGGCTGCTGGCACGGATCCCGTCGCTCCCCGGAGACCCGGAGGCGTGGCGGACGGGGCGGGCGACCGACGCCATCGCCGGCGCCAGCCCCCTGGGAAGCCGCGTCACGCACCGCGCCGGGCGAGGCTGGCTCGTGGTCGGCGACGCGGCCGGGTTCCTCGACCCGTTCACGGGCGAAGGGCTCCACCGGGCCCTCGTCTCGGCCCGGCTGGCCGCGGGCGCGATCGACGCCAGCCTCCGCGGCTCCGCGGGACGCCAGCGAGAAGGCCTCGAGGCGTACGAGCGAGCCATGCGCGGCCGGTTCGCGAGCAAGGACCTCGTCTCTCGCCTCGTGCTGTCCTTCCTCGATCGGCCGCCGCTGTTCGAGCGGGCCGCGCAGCACCTCGCCGAGCGCGACGACATCCGTGCGACGATGGGCCTCGTGATGGGCGACCTGGTCCCCGCGTCGCGAGCCCTGGACCCGCGGTTCCTCGCCGGGCTCCTCGGGCCGTGAGCAGCGATCCTACGGCGGCCGGCGACATCGTCCAGCGGACCCGGCTCGCGGCCTACGCCTGGTGCGAGGCGAACGGCGCCGCCCTCCTCGTGCGGATCGCCCCGGGGTACCCGGAGCCGGGCAGCTGGACGCTGCCGGGCGGCGGCCTCGACTTCGGCGAGGATCCGGCGGAGGGCGTGCTCCGCGAGCTCACCGAGGAGACCGGGCTCGCCGGGCGGGTCGACGCTCTGCTCGGCATCCGATCCGGGATCCTCGAGCCTGATGCCACGCCCAGCGGGCATCGACTGCACGTGGTCGGCATCGTGTACCGGGTGACGGTCACGGGCGGCGAGTTGCGCGACGAGCGCGACGGCTCGACCGACCACGCCGAGTGGATCCCGTTCGACCGCCTGGACGCCATGCCGCTCGTGGAGGTCGTCCAGTCGGCCCGCGGCTGGACGGGACGCTGACCGTGCGCTCCACGATCGGCATCGACGTCGGCGCGCCGCCCGAGCTCGTCTATCGCCTCGCCCGCGACGTCACGCGCTGGGAGCGCCTGCTCCCCCACTACGCCCGCTCCCGCGTCGTCAGACGCGAGGCCGACGGCGCCCTCGTGTGCGACTTCGTCGCGCGGCGGGTCGTCGTCCCGTGGCTCGGGGCGGGCGTCCCGGTCGCCTGGCGCAGCCGGACCTGGCACGAGCCGGCGACCCGCCGGCTGCGGTTCCACCACGTGGCCGGCGCGACGAAGGGCATGGACGTGACCTGGACGATCGAGCCCGCCGGCGACGGCACGCGCGTCGAGATCGAGCACGACTTCCGCCCCCGCGTGCCCGGGTTCGCCGCCTTCGTCGACCGCGCCTTCACCCGCCCGATCGCCGGCCGGACGCTGGCGACCATGCGCGCCCTCGCCGAGGCCTTGAGCGGCGACGAGACCCTCGGCGGCGACCAGGCCCTCAGCGGTAACGGGGCCGCCGGGCATGGCTGACAGGGACGACCCGCGCGAGGTCTGGATCACGGGCGTGGGCGTGATCTCCGCAGTCGGGATCGGGCTGCCGGCGTTCCGGGCGGGCCTTCGGGCGAACGCCTCGCCAGTGAAGCGCATCGACCGCTTCGATCCGGCGCAGTTCCGGTCGAAGGTCGCTGCCCAGGTCGACGACTTCGATCCGGCCGACCACATGGACAAGCGGGCGATCCGCGGCCTCGATCGGTTCTCGCAGTTCGGCCTCGCGACGGGCCGCATGGCGATGGCCGACGCCGGGCTGGTGCCGGGCGTGGACGGGGCGGCCGACGGCGAGCGAATCGGGATCTACCTCGGGTCGGCGCTGGGCGGGATCGCCTTCGCCGAGGGCGAGCACGAGAAGTACCTGGCGCGCGGCCTGCGATCGGTCTCCCCCACCCTCGCCCTCGCGGTCTTCGGCGGGGCTGCGCCGGCGAACCTCGGCATCGCCCTCGACGTCCGCGGGCCGATCCTGTCCACCGCCAACTCGTGCGCGTCCGGCGCCGTCGCGATCGGCGAGGCGATGGGCGCGATCCGGACCGGCGAGATCGACGCGGCGATCGCCGGCGGCGTCGAGTGCCCGCTGTCCCCGCTCGCGTTCGGCGCCTTCGACCTCATCCGGGCGCTCGGGGGCGGCCACAACGACGACCCGGCGCACGCGTCGCGGCCGATGGACGCCGAGCGCGACGGGTTCGTCATGGGCGAGGGCGCCGGGCTGCTGGTGTTGGAGGCCGCCGACGTCGCCCGTCGGCGCGGCGCCAAGCCCTACGGCAGGGTGATGGGCTACGGGGCGACGTCCGACGCCCATCACATGGTCCAGCCGCGGGCGGACGGCCGGGAGGCGGCCCGCGCGATCCGGATCGCGCTCGACGACGCCGCCGTCGCGGCCGCCGACATCGACTGGGTCAGCGCCCATGCCTCCTCGACGCCGATCGGCGACATCGCGGAAGCCCGCGCGATCGCCGCCGGTCTCGGGCCGGCCGTCGCCACCGTGCGAGTGAGCGCCACCAAGGGCCTCACCGGCCACCCGCTCGGCGCGACGGGCGCCATGGAGGCCGTGATGGTCGCGCTCGCCTTCCGCGATGGCTGGGTGCCCGGGACGGCGAACCTCGTGGCCCCCGAGCCGGACATCGCCGCCCTCCTGCCCGGCCTCCTGCGCGACGGCCGGGACGGCACCTACGGGCGCATCCTGTCGACCTCGTTCGGCTTCGGCGGCCTCAACGCGGCGCTGGTCTTCGGGTCCGTCGACGGGCGATGACCCCCGGGTGAGCCCGGCGCGCTACCCTCGCGCCATGACCGACATGCCGACCTGGGAGCGCCGGTTCCGCGCCCCCATCCTCGCCTTCCCGTCCTGGGCGGCCGACGCGCCCGAGCGGCTCGTCATGGCCTCGACCGAGAGCGGGAGCTACCAGCTCCACACGTGGGACCGCACGACCGGCGAGCGCCGCCAGGTGACCGAGGACCCGGTCGGCGTGCTCGAGGGACGGCCGACGCGCGACGGGACGGGCGTCATCTGGTTCCACGACGAGACGGGGGCGGAGTCCGGCAGCTACGTCATCGCGGCGTTCGACGAGCGGACCGGGGCGGAGCCGTTGATCGAGGGACTCCCCGTCGGCTGGCCCGAAGGCCTGGCGATTGGCCCGACGCGCTCGATCGCCGGCGTCAGCACCGACGAGGGGTTCTCGGTCTGGACGGCGGAGCACGGCGGCGTCGCCAGGCTGATCCACGAGCACCCCGAGCCCGTGCGGCTCGCCGGCGGCTGGGGGCTGACGAGCGCGGTCGACCGGCGCGCGCTGTCGAGCGACGAGACGCTCGCGGTCCTCGAGGTCATGGAGGACGGCGACGTGCTCCACCCCACGCTGCGGTCGATCGACGCGGTCACCGGCGCGACCGTCGCCGAGCTGCGCGACGAGGGCCTGGAGCTGTCCGGGTTCGCGTTCTCGCCGCTGCCCGGCGACACGCGGATGGCGATCACCCACGAGCGGACCGGCGAGCGTCGTCCGGCGATCTGGGACGCTCGCACCGGCGAGGTGACCGACCTGCCGCTCGAGCTGCCCGGGCCGATCGAGCCCGTGGACTGGTGGCCCGACGGCTCGGCCCTGCTCCTGCTCCAGCTCGTCGACGGGCGGCACCACCTCCACCGGTACGACCTCGCGACCGGCGCGGTCACCCTGCTCGAGACCGAGCCGGGGTCGATCACCGCCGCGGCCGTCCGGCCCGACGGCGAGGTCTGGTACCGCGTCCACAACGGCCTCCACCCGGCGACGCTGCTCGCGGCGGGCTCGACGGCGCCGCTGCTCGCCCCCGAGGGATCCACGGCGCCCGAGGGTCGGCCGTTCGAGCCCTGGTGGTTCGAGAACCCCAACGGCCAGCGGGTCCACGGGTTCCTCGTGCGGCCGGCGGGCGACGGGCCCCACCCGGTGATGATGCGGGTGCACGGCGGGCCGCACTCGATCGACATGGACCGCTGGGCCCCCGACATCCTCGCCCATGTCGACGCCGGGTTCCTCGTCGCGATGGTCAACTACCGCGGGTCCGACGGGTTCGGGCAGGCGTGGCGCGACGAGCTGACGGGGAACGTGGGGTTCCTGGAGGTCGAGGACGTGTTGGCCGGTCTCGACGACCTCGTCGCGCGCGGACTGGCCGATCCCGGCCGGGTCGTGTTGGCCGGCTGGTCGTGGGGCGGCTACGTCACGCTGATGGGGCTCGGGCGCCATCCGGATCGCTGGGTGGCCGGGATCGCGGGTGTGCCGGTGGCGGACTACATCGCCGCGTACGAGGACGAGGCGCCGATCCTCCAGGCCCTCGACCGTGCGCTGTTCGGCGGGTCACCGGAGACGAAGCCCGAGCTGTTCCACGAGCGGAACCCGATCACCTACGCGGACGCCGTGCGGGCCCCGCTGCTGATCATGGCCGGCGAGAACGACTCGCGCTGCCCGATCCGCCAGGTCTGGAACTACGTCGGCAGGCTGCGGGCCCGGGGCGTCGATCCCGAGGTGTACACGTACGCGACCGGTCATTCGTCGTTCGACGTCGAGGAGCGGGTGCGCCAGACCGCGATCGTGCTCGACTTCCTCGCCCGCACGGTGCCGGGGATCGAGCGACTCGCCGGCCTCGACGCCCACCTGGCCGCCGCGGGCGTCGCCGCCGCCTGAGCCGCGCCCGTCGTCGCGGGCGTCAGTCGATCGTGAAGTGGTCCGGGCGCTGGTACGCGCCCGTGCGCTGCTTCTCGAGCTGCATCAGCACGTCGTTGAGGAGCGACGAGGCGCCGAACCGGAACCGGTCCGGGGTCATCCAACGCGGTCCGAGCGTCTCGTACAGGACGACGAGGTACTGGATCGACTCCTTGGCCGTCCGGATGCCGCCGGCGGGCTTCATGCCGATGGCCCTGCCGGTGACGCGCTCGAAGTCGCGGATCGCCTCCAGCATCACGAGCGTCACGGGCAGCGTCGCGGCCGGCACGATCTTGCCGGTCGAGGTCTTGATGAAGTCCGCGCCCGCCGCCATCGCGAGCACCGAGGCCCGCCGCACGTTGTCGAACGTGCCCAGCTCCCCGGTCTCGAGGATGACCTTGAGGTGCGCCTCACCGGCGGCCTCCTTGATCGCGACGATCTCCTCGAACACCGTGGCGTAGTCGCCGGCGAGGAACGCGCCGCGGTCGATGACCATGTCGATCTCGTCGGCGCCGGCGGCGACCGCCGCCCGCGTCTCGGCGAGCTTGATGTCGAGGAACGTCTGGCCCGACGGGAAGGCTGTCGACACCGACGCGACCTTGACGCCCGACGCACCGAGCGCCTCCTTGGCCTCGGCGACGAACGTCGGGTAGACGCAGATCGCGGCGACGTGGGGGATCGAGGGGTCGCCCGGCTGCGGCCGCATCCCCTTCGCGCACAGCGCCCGGATCTTGCCCGGCGTGTCCTTCCCCTCGAGGGTCGTCAGATCCATCATCCGGATCGCGAGGTCGAGGGCCCAGACCTTGGACGCCTTCTTGATCGACCGGCGGGACAGCGACCCGACCCGTTCGTTGATGCCCACGGCGTCGACCGGCGTGACCCGCCCGAGCAGGCTGCCCAGGCTGCCGGCCCGGCTGTCGAACGCGCGGATCAGCTCCTGGGCGCGCTCGCGAGTGGCCGTGTCGCGGGCGACGGAGGTGGTCATGGCCGCGAGGATACAACGGCGTCCAGGCGATCCCGCGCCTGGGGCTAGCGGCCGGCGCGGTTCTTCGGCGGAGCGGGCAGGCGGCGCTCGCCGCGGACCAGGAAGTGGACGAACCAGTCGCGGACCTGGGCCAGGTTCTCGGCTCGCCGGAACGGCACGCCGCCGCGCGTGAGCTCGTGGCTCTCCTCGGGCACGCGCATGAACCGGACCGGCCGCCTGAGCGAGCGCAGGACCGTGAACAGCGCCTCGGCCTGCGCCACCGTCGTCCGCAGGTCGCGCTCGGAGTGCTGGATGAGCAGCGGCGTCCGGATGTTCGCGGCCACCGACAGCGGCGAGATCGAGTCGAAGAACTCCGGTTCCTCCCACGGGCTACGGCCGAACTCGACCCGCGCCCACTCGGCCCCGGAGATGTCGCCGGTGAGGAACAGCAGCCGCATGTCGACGACCGATCGACACGCGAGCGCCGCCTTGAAGCGGTCGGTCTTGCCGACGATCCAGTTGGTCAGGTAGCCGCCGTACGAGCCGCCGGTCACCCCGAGCCGCGCGGGATCGGCCAGCCCGTCGGCGATCGACTGGTCCACGCCGGCCAGCACGTCGGCCATCGGCCCGTCGCCCCAGTCGCCCAGGTTGGCGCGGTTGAACGCCTCGCCGTAGCCCTCGGACCCGCGCGGGTTGGAGGCCAGCACCGAGATCCCGGAGCCCGCGAGGATCTGCCACTCGAGCATCGGCGCGTGACCGTAAAGGGTGTGCGGGCCGCCGTGGATCTCGAGCACCATCGGCTGCCGGCCGCCGCCGGCCGGGTACAGCCAGCCCTGGATCTCGCGTCCGTCGCTCCGCCATCGCCGGTCGACCGGCTCGACCCACGCGAGCTCCTCGCCCAGCGCGACATTGAGCGCCGTCAGCGCCCGCGGCGCCTTCGTGCCGCGCGCCGTCGCACCAGCCTCGAACGCCGCGACCTCGGGGAGCGTCCTCGCATCGGAGCGGACCGCCACGACCAGGTCGCGATCCCCGGCCGCCGCCGCGTCCCAGCCGGACAGGTAGTGGCGACCGTCCGTCAGCCGGACCGGCTCCCCGCCGTCGTGGAGCCCCACCCGCCACAGCTCGTACGAGCCGTCGACCGGCGCCGTGAACAGGACCGTCTCGCCGTCCGCCGCGGGGGTCACGCGTGTGCCCTCGCCCAGCGTCACGTCGCTGTTGAGCGCCGCATCGGGCTTCAGGCCGCTCTCGGCGAGCAGGTCCGTGCCACCACCCGGGCCGGCGTCGGCGCCGTTCGCCGCGAAGGCCCAGATCCCGGTCCGGTAGTAGCCGCGCGGGAACCGCTCGCCGGTGACGAGGATCGAGGCGCCGTCCCGCGTCCAGGTGGGCCCGGCGAACAGCGTGTCGGTGCCGCCGACGATCGTGATCACCTCGCGCGACGCGACGTCCACGACGAACACCGACGAGCGGCCGTCGAGGTCCGGCTGCGGCCGGCGGTTGGCGGTGAACGCGATGCGGGTGCCGTCGGGGCTCCAGGCGGGCTCGCCCTCGGCCGTCGCCCCAGCCACCAGCGATCGTGCCTCGCCCGTCTCGGCGTCGACCACCCACAGGTGCGCGTCGTGGTCGTCGATGAAGCCGATGCCGTTGTACTGATACGCCAGCCGGTCGATGTAGCGGTAATCGGACAGCGGCGTCTCGCCGGGCTTGGGCTTCGGCGGGCGTCCCCAGCGGCGGGTGTCCTCGGCCATCGTCGCGCCGCGCGAGCTCGACAGGACGGCCAGCGAGCGGCCGTCGGGCGACCACGCCACGTCGGTCACGCCGCGCGGCAGGTCGGTCAGCCGCCGCGCCTCGCCGCCGTCGAGCGGGAGCAGGAACAGCTGGTCGCAGTCGAGCCGGTCCTTGGCCTCCTTCGGCCGGTCGGGCTCCTCCTCGACCAGCAGCCGGCGGTCGGAGATGAAGGCGAGGGTCCGGCCGTCCGGCGAGAAGCGCGGTCGACGGTCCGCCCGCGACCCGATCGTGACCTGGCGGGCCGGCGTCGAGCCGTCGGTCGGTGCCAGCCAGATCGCGTACCGGTAGCCGTCGCGGCCGACGGCCGTCCGCTTGACGCAGAACGCGACGAGACGCCCGTCGGGCGACAGGCGCGGGTCGAACGGGACGGACAGGCGGTACAGGTCGTCGGGACGAGCGGGACGCGGCACGGGCTCCTCCGTTGACGCGGCGATCGAGGCGCCGCGGTGCTGGCGACAGGGCCCCGTCGGCTCGGACGGGTACGGGCGGGGGTCCGGCGACTGAGTCTATCGCCGGTGGGAGGGCTACCATCGGCGGGCGATGATCGAGCAGCTGAACCTCCGGCTCGAGCCGGCGCTGCCGCGCCCGGGCGACGTGGCCCCGATGTGGCCCACCTCCCGCCCCGATCCCTTCGACTCCCCCGACTACCTGTTCGAGCCCACCTGGGGCGGCCACCGCGTGCTGGCATTCGTCGGGCCGTCGGAGCGCCCGGGCGACGGCGAGGTGCGGATCGTCGACCCGACCGGTCGCGACCTGTCCGACCGCCTGCCGGAGCTCGCGGGGCTCGCCGTGCGGGTCGCCGCGCGCTCGGCCGTGCTCGACGGCGAGCTGGTGGTGGTCGACGCGAAGGGGCGAGCGGACGACGACGCGCTCCGCGACCGGCTGAACGGCAAGCCCGGCCGGCCCGTCGCCTACCTCGTGTTCGACGTCCTTCACCTCGACGGCAAGTGGCTGCTGAATACGCCCCTCCACAAGCGCCGGGTCGCGCTCCGGCGCGTGCTCCGGCCCGGCGACGAGGTGGTGGTGGTCCCGGCGATCGCAGGCGAGGGTCGCGCGCTCCACGCCGCGGTCACCGCCCAGGGGATCGCCGGCGTCCTCGCGCGCCGCCGGACGAGCCCCTACCTGCCTGGGGTGCACAGCGCGCTGTGGCGCTCGATCACGGCCGGGCCGCGGAGCGAGGGCGAGGCGGCGCCGGGCGGCGAGCCGGGCGCGGCGGACTCCGCAATGGACGACATCGAGGGCGCCACCGGGATCGCACCGGTGCTCGCGCTGTTCCGGCGCCTGCCGTTCGAGGAGGACGCCGCCGAGTAGGCGGCGTGGGCGGTCGGTGAGCCGCCGTCGCGAGGCGTCCTAGCCGCGGACCGCCCGCATGAACGTGCGCATCGTCGGCGGCTGCCCGTAGAGCAGGACGCCCGCCCGGTACACGCGGATCGAGAACCAGGTGACGATCGGGACAGTGATCACCAGCAGCCCCACCGAGAGCACGACCTCCCACGGCTCGACGGACCCCACCGAGAGCCGGGCCATCATCACGAACGGGCTCCACAGCGGCACGTAGGACGCGAACCGGATGATCGGGCCGGCGCCGCCGGAGAGCGCCAGGACGGCCGGGAAGTAGCCCATGATCGCGGGGATCGACAGCGGCAGGGCCACGATCTGGAGGTCCTCGGGCCGGCTGAGCAGCGAGCCCGCCCCCGCGTACATCGCCGCATACAGCGCGAAGCCCAGGACGAAGTACACGAGGAACGCGAGGAGGAGGCCCGGCGACAGGCCGCCGAGCGATGGCGCCGCGGCGTCGCCCGTGCCGAAGATCGAGGCGGCGAGGCGCCCGGACAGCAGCAGCGCGGCCACCGCGGGCAGGAGCACGAGGGTCACCTGCGTGAGGCCGGCGAGCCCGATCCCGCTGATCTTGCCGACGACCAGCTGGGGCGCGGTCGCGGCGGAGATCAGCAGCTCCATGACCCGGCTCGCCTTCTCCGCCACGACGCCGGACGCGACCCACAGCCCGTAGAACACGAGGGTCAGGAACGAGAGCACCACGAACACGATGCCGACGATCCGCCGGCTGGCGTACTCGGCGGTGTCGACCGCCAGGCCGCTCCCCCCGTCCGGCGAGGCGGAGGACGCGTCGACGACGCTGAACGACGGCAGGACGAACGGCGTGTTCGAGGCGGGCTGCGACGCCGTCCAGTCGAGGATGCCGACACCGAACGCGCCGATCTGCAGCAGCTGGGCCCGGTCGGGGCTGAGGGCGCCAGTGGTCAACACCTGGAAGTCGAGGCCCTTGTCGGGCTTCCGGTTGATCAGGATGGCGCCGGCGAGCACGCCGTTGCGGACCTCTTCGGCCGTCGCGGCCGCGTCCGTGCGCGGCTCGAAGTCGAACTTCCGCACGCCCGGGTCACCGCCCGGGAGCGGCGCGTTGAGCGCGCTGTCCATGACCGCCACGGCGCGTGCCGCCAGCGCCGCGTCGTCGGCGACGACGCCCACCTGGGTCACCGTGGCCCGATCGAGGAGCCGGACGCCGAGCGGGATCAGCGCGACCACCACCGCCAGGCCGATCAGCAGCAGCGTCGAGAACACGAAGGCCCGGGATCGAACGCGCTCGATGTACTCGCGCCGGGCGACGAGTCCGACGTTGGTGCCGTTCGAGCTCTCCGGCATGGCCTCGGGCGGCGCGGGCGGCACGGCGTGCGGGCTGCTGCTCACGCCGCGTCCTCGGCCGCGGCGGCTCGCGGCGCGGCGGCGTCGGGAGCCTCCGTACCCTCGGGCGCCGCCTCCTCGCCGTCGACCGGGGCCAGGTGGGTCTCCTGGTCGGCCGGGTGGCCGACGTAGTCGATGAACACCTGCTCGAGGCTGGGGTCCGCGATCTCGAAGTGGACGACCTTGGCACCGGCGGCGACGGCCGCGGCGAGGACGGCCTCCGGCTCGAGCCCGGCGTCGAGCTCGACCGTCGAGCGGTCCATGCCCACCTGGATCATCCGCGTGCCCGGCAGGTCGGCGAGCCAGGGCAGGCGATGGTCGTCCGCCACGGAGATCCGGACCATCCGCCGCCCGGTCGCGCGCCGGACCTCGCGGATCGGCCCGCCGACCACGACGCGCCCCCGGTCGACGATCGCGACCGACTCGCACAGCGCCTCCGCGACCTCCATCTGGTGGGTCGAGAAGACGACGGTCCGCCCGCGGTCCCGGAGCTCGAGGAACGCCTCGCGCAGCAGCATCACGTTGACCGGGTCGAGGCCCGTGAACGGCTCGTCCATGAGCAGGACCTGGGGGTCGTGCAGGACGGCGGCCACGAACTGGATCTTCTGCTGGTTGCCCTTCGAGAGCTGCTCCGCGCGGCGATCGGCGAGGTCCTCCGCCCGGAACCGGCGCAGCCAGTCCATCGCGACGCGCCGGGCGCGGTCGGCCGGCACGCCGTGCAGCCCGCCGAAGAACTGGAGCTGCTCGAGGACGCGCATCCGCGGGTACAGGCCGCGCTCCTCGGGCAGGTAGCCCCAGGCCGAGCGCGGGAGGCGGTGGCTCTCGACGCCGCGCCAGGTGACCCGGCCGGCGTCGGGCTCGAGCACGCCGAGGGCGATCCGCATCGTGGTCGTCTTGCCCGCGCCGTTCGCGCCCAGGAATCCGAACACCTGGCCCTGCGGGACCTCGAACGCGAGGTCGTCGAGGGCCACGACGCTGCCGAAGCGCTTGAACAGGTGATCGACGACGAGGGTCATGGGCGTGCCAGGGACGTCATGCGTCCCCGAGCATAGCGGGGACCATCGAGCGTGCCATTCGGGGAAGGTCCTGCCCCGGCGCTGGATGATGGTCCGGGTCGTGTCAGCATCGCGCCATGGATCTGGGCACCGTCGCCGCCGTGCTCCTCGCGATCGCGCTGGTCTGGGCGGCCTTCATCGCGCTCCTGTGGGTGCTGCGGCCGCGCGGCACCAGCCTGCGCGAGCTGATCGCCGTCGTGCCGGACCTGCTGCGCCTGCTGCGTGCGCTCGTCGGCGACCGGTCGACGCCGCTCGACGTCCGGGTCGTGATCGTCGTCCTGGTCGCCTGGATCGTCTCCCCCATCGACCTGATTCCCGAGTTCATCCCCGTGCTCGGGCCGTTCGACGACGTGGTCGTTGCGATCGTCGCGTTGCGCTACGTCCGTCGACGGCTGGGCTCGCAGGCCCTGCGCGACCGGTGGGCCGGCAGCCCCGAGGGGTTCGACGTCCTGGCCCGGGTCATCGGTAGCTGAGCGAGCGGCGGTACGATCGTCACGTGCAGGATTCGCAGCGCGCCACCCCGATCCGGATCGACGCCAACCGCGGCGCCGGGACGGTGACGCTGGGCTGGACCGACGGCCACGAGACCGTCTACGACACCGTCACGCTGCGCTGGCTCTGCCCCTGCGCCTACTGTCGCGGCGAGGCCGGCCTGCCCGGCTGGCTCGACACCGCGCCCACCCTCACGCCCGACCAGACCCGCCTCGTCGACGTGTCGATGGTCGGTGCGTACGCGATCGCGCCGCTGTGGGGCGACGGCCACCACACCGGCTTCTACTCGTTCACCATGCTCCGTGATCGATGCCCGTGCGCGGAGTGCACGAGTGACCGCGCGCAATCGCACGCCACCCACGCCGGAGGAGCTCGATGATCATCTCGACCGCACCGTTCGTCGCCGGATTCCGCGTCGCGGAGACGAAAGGCCAGGTGTTCGGCCTGGTCGTCCGCAGCCGCGGCCTCGGGGGCAACCTCATGGCCGGCCTCAGGTCCATCGGCGGCGGCGAGATCCACGAGTACACGAGCCTGCTCGAGGACACCCGGCGACAGGCGATCGACCGGATGGTCCAGAACGCGACCCTGGTCGGCGCCAACGCGGTCATCTCGATGCGCTTCGACTCCTCTGAGCTCGCCGGCACCATGTCCGAGATCGTGGCCTACGGCACCGCCGTGGTCATCGCCCCGGACGCCGGCGCGCCCCAGGGCACCGAGTAGCGGCATGGGCGTGACGCTCGCCCGCGGCCTGATCGGCGGGCTCGGCGTCGTCCTCGTCGTCGTGGGCCTCGTGGTCGCAGCGGCGGGACCGGGCGGCAACGTCGTCTCGTTCCTGTTCCTGATCCTGCCGGGCGTGATCCTGATCGTCGCCGCCGTCTTCGAGCGGCTGCGGTACCGCTCGCTCGCGGCCGACGGACCCGGCGACGACCAGGGCCCGGGCGGGAGCGAGCCGGCGCCGCCCGAGCCCCGGTTCCGCCCGACGGACGAGCGGTTCGTCGACCCGACGACCGGGGTCCAGATGCGCGTGTTCCTCGACCCGACGACCGGCGAACGGCGGTACGTCGCGGAGGGCTGAGCCCGTCGCTCCGGCGCACTGAATAGGTGGTCCTCCGGAGCGATCCGCGAACGGCGGCGTGGTATTCTCGGCGACCCCGACCGGGATCGGGATCGCGGTGTCGTCGCGCCCGCGTCCCGGGTCCGGTCCGCATCGTTGCGAGGACCATGACCGCCGTTCGCCCCGCACCCGGTCCGCGCGCTGCCGCCCGCGGCCGCCGCCGGTCGGCGCGCGAGGAGCGACATCCGATCCTCAACCGCGAGCTCTCGTGGCTCGAGTTCAACGCGCGCGTGCTCCACGAGGCCGGCGACGAGCGCAATCCCCTCCTCGACCGCGTCCGGTCCCTGTTCTTCTTCGTCAACAACCTCGACGAGTTCTTCCAGGTGCGGGTCTCGGGCCTGCGGCGCCAGGAGCTGAGCGGCTCGCAAGCCCTATCGGCCGACGGCCGGACGGCCGCCGACCAGCTCGACGCGATCCGGGCCAGGGTGGTGGAGCTCATGGCCGAGCAGGGCACGATCTTCGCGAACCTCCATCGGGAGCTCGCCGCCGAGGGGATCGCGATCGTCGACTACGACGACGTCCCCGACCACCACGACGCCCTGCGCCAGCGCTTCCACGACGAGATCTACCCGGTGCTGACGCCGCTCGCGGTCGACCCCGGGCATCCATTCCCGTACATCAGCACCCTCACCCTGTCCATCGCCGTCGGGCTCCGCGACCCCGACACCGGGGAGCAGCGGTTCGCAAGGGTCAAGATCCCGCCGCTCCTGCCGCGCCTGGTGCAGGTCGACCCCGGCCGATTCGTGCTGCTCGACCAGATCATCGAGGCGAACCTCGACGAGCTGTTCCGCGGCATGGAGATCCTCGAGACCCACCTGTTCCGCGTCACGCGCGACGCGGACATCGCGATCGAGGAGGACGAGGCCGACGACCTCCTGCTCGCGATCGAGGAGGAGGTCCGGCGACGCCGCTTCGGCGAGGCCGTCCGGCTCGAGGTCGAGCGGTCGATGCCCGAGGTGACCCGACAGATCCTGAGCAAGGGCGTGGGCGTGCTCGACGACGACGTGTACGAGGTCGCCGGGATGCTCGACCTCACCGCCCTGTGGCAGCTCGTCGACCTCGACCGCCCCGACCTCAAGGCGCCGTCGTACACGCCGGTCATCCCGTCGCGGCTGACGCCGCACGAGGACGGCGAGCCGGTCGACCTGTTCGCGCAGATCCGGGCCGGCGACCTGCTCGTCCACCACCCGTACGAGTCGTTCACGGCGTCCGTCGAGCGGTTCATCGCGCAGGCGGCCGACGATCCCGACGTCCTGACGATCAAGCAGACGCTGTACCGGACGTCGGGCGACTCGCCCATCGTCCAGAACCTGATCCGCGCGGCGGAGCGCGGCAAGCAGGTCGTGGTGCTGGTCGAGATCAAGGCGCGCTTCGACGAGGAGGCCAACATCGTGTGGGCCCGGCGCCTGGAGCAGGCGGGCGCCCACGTCGTCTACGGCCTCGTCGGCCTCAAGACCCACTCGAAGGTGGCGCTGGTCGTGCGCCGCGAGGGCATCGGGCTTCGCCGTTACGTGCACATCGGGACCGGCAACTACAACTCGAAGACCGCGCGCTCGTACGTCGACCTCGGGCTGCTGTCGTGCCGGGAGGAGCTCGGCGCGGACGCCACGGACCTGTTCAACTCGCTCACGGGACTCTCGCGCCAGCGGGCGTTCCGGCGCCTGATCGTCGCGCCGACGACGCTGCGCTCGCGGTTCCTCGAGCTGGTCGAGCGCGAGGCGACGAACGCCCGCGCCGGCACGCCCGCCCGCATCGTCATCAAGATCAACTCGCTCGTCGACACACAGATGGTCGAGGCGCTGTACGAGGCGTCGGCGGCAGGCGTCGAGATCGACTGCATCATCCGTGGCGCGTGCTGCCTCGTGCCCGGCGTCGAGGGCCTGTCCGAGCACATCCGGGTGCGATCGGTGATCGGCGAGTTCCTCGAGCACTCGCGGATCTGGATGTTCGCCAACGGCGGGCGCGCCGAGTGGTACATCGGATCCGCCGACCTCATGGAGCGCAACCTCGACCGGCGCGTCGAGGTGGTGACGCCCGTGGAGGACCAGGAGGCCCAGTCGCGGCTGGCGCGGATCATCGACGTGTTGCTGGCCGACAACCGGCGCTCGTGGCAGCTCGGTCCGGACGGCAACTGGCGGCGGACCGAGATCCTCGAGTCCGTCGAGGGCACCATCGACACCTTCGCCGTGCTCAAGGACGACGCCGCGCTGTCGGTCGTCGGCACCGATCATTCCCACCACTCTGGCGTCGGGGCCGCCGGATCGATGGATCCTCGCGCGTGACCGCACTGCTGGAGAGGAGGCCGATGGAAGTCGAGCTCAAATACCGGATGACCGACGTGGCGACCGGTGAGCGCCTGCTGGCGACCGACGAGCTCGCGGGGTTCGCCGCGACCGGACCGGCCGAGACGGTCCGCCACGAGGACCGGTACCTCGACACCGAGGACGGCGCCCTCGAGGCGGCGGGTTATTCCGGTCGCCTCCGTTCGACGGGCAAGGGGACCATCCTCACGCTCAAGAGCCTCGCGCGCCACGACAACGGCGGATCGACGTACAGGCGCGAGGAGCTGGAAGGCCCGGCCGATCCCGCGCAGCCACCCGCCGCGTGGGCCGCCTCGGAGGCCCGGGACGCCGTCGTCCGGATCGTGGGGGAGCGCGCGCTGCGCGAGCTCGTCGCGCTCCGCCAGGTTCGCCAGAAACGAAACTACGCGCGCAACGGCACGGTGGTCGAGGTGTCCGTCGACGACGTCGAGGTCCTCGTGCGCGCGCAGGTGGCCGAGCGGTTCGCGGAGCTGGAGCTCGAGCTGCGGGCCGGCGACGAGGTGAACCTCGAGCCGCTGGCCGACATGCTGGGCGAGATCGAGGAGCTCGTCGCGGTCGACAGCTCGAAGTTCGAGCGTGCGCTCGAGGTGGTGCGGCGCGAGCCCCGCGATCTGGAGCCCGACGAGGTCGACGCCGCGGCGGCTACGGAGGCTGCCGGGGAGGCCGAGACCCACCGCTCCGGCCGGTCCGGCGCGCAACGCCGCCGACGGCGCAAGTCGGCCCAGGCCACAACCACGGACACGGCAGCCGAGGGCGCGGAGGGATCTCTGGTTGTCCTCGAGGCGGTGCCCGACGTCACGCCCGATTCGGTCCCCGAGCCGCCCCGGATCCTGGTGCCCAAGTCGCCCGGTGTGCTGGCCGACGACCACATCGCCGAGGCGGGGCGGAAGGTCCTCCGGTTCCACCTCGCCCGGATGGTCGCGCGCGAGGCCGGGACCCGCGCGGGGACGGATGCCGAGGAGCTGCACGCGATGCGCGTCGCGACGCGTCGCCAGCGAGCGGCGTGGCGCGTATTCGGCGATGCCTTCGACCCCAAGCGCACGGCGCGCCACCGGAAGCGGCTGCGCTTCGTGGCGGCCGACCTCGGCGCGGTCCGCGACCTCGACGTCCTGATCGAGTCGATCGAGGCCTACCAGGGCCAGCAGCCCGAGGCGGAGGCGGCCGCGCTCGAGCCGCTCGTCCGGTCGTGGCGGATCCGGCGCGAGGCCGCGCGGGCCGTGCTGGTCCGCGAGCTCGACGGGGAGCGCTACGGCCGCTGGCTCGACGGGTACCTGGCGTTCGTCCAGTCGGAGGGCCAGGGCGTCCACGCCGTCGGCCCCACCGAGCCGCACCGGGTGCGCGACACGATGCCGTCCAAGGTCTGGAGCGCCTACCAGTCCCTGCGCGCGTACGAGCCGGTCATGCGCTGGGCGGACGTCACCACGCTCCACGACCTGCGGATTGCGGCCAAGTGGCTGCGGTACACGCTCGAGTTCGTGCGCGAGGCGCTCGGCCGCGACGCGGGTCCCGTGATCGAGAAGGTCGTCGCCCTGCAGGACCACCTCGGCTGGCTGCACGACGCGGACGTCGCGGCGGGCCTCGCGCGCGGGTTCCTCGTCGAGCACGCGGGCGACCTGACCGAGGTCGAGAGCGCCGCGATCGGACGCTACCTCGTGGACCGCGAGCGGAGCCTGGCCAAGCTGCGCCGGACGGTCGGCACGCCGTGGCGGGGCGTATCCAGCCTCGCCTTCAGGCGCGCGCTCGGGCGGCTCGTCGCGGGGCTCTGATCCGTCGCGCTGCCCTATCGCCGCGTGATCGCGCGAATGACCTTGCCGTCCTGGTAGACGACGACCAGCGTCCCGTCGGCCTCGTCGAGCCGGATCATGAAGCCGCCGTCGACCGACGCGTTGAGAGGCGTCGCCGTCCAGCCGCCCCCGGGCGCCCGCTCGTAGTGCGTCAACGCACCGCCTCGGAAGTGTCGCCGTTGACGTTCACGAGCACGTGCACCGCACCCGTGTCTGAGTCGAGGACGAACGAGGAAGCGTCCGATGGCCTTCGTGATCCGCTCAGTCGTCCATCTGCCGTCGACGAGGGTCGCGTAGTAGGTCCCCTCGGGCGACCAGCCCGAGGCACCGCCGCCGCAGCCACCGTCTTCCTCTGCGAAGCGCGTCCAGATCAGGTGGGGCTGATTCCCTGGTCCGAGCACGAGGAGCGGGTTCACCAGCGTGCCCTCGTCGGCCACGACCGTGGAGGTCGTCTCGGTGCCATCGGTGGTGACGACGCGGATGGATCCGTCATGCCAGTTGACGTAGGCGAGTCGCGCTTTGCCGTCGCTCCCGACACGAAGCGAGAGGCTGTCGCGAACGCCCTTCAGGGGCGCGCACGAGGGACCCGCCGTCGTCGGACTCGTGACGCGGAAGCGTCGTTGGCTACGACGATCGCGCGCAGCGCGCCATCGGAGACCCGCAAGGCGTACAGGATGTCGCCGGGACGGCCCAGCTGCCGTGGCTTCGACCAGTCGCCGTCGGGGAGCGTGCGCTTGCGGTAGTAGACCCCCAGGTCCTCGTAGCACGTGGAATACGGACCCCCGCACGTGTCGGCGTCGGTCGGCGGCCCGTACCGCGTGTACGCAACATAGAGTTCTCGACCGTCGATGGCGACCTGTGGACCGGACTCGGTGTGGCGGGCAGGGGGCTCCAGCACGAGGCTGGTCCAGCCGCCAGTCGCCGAGCCCTCCGCGTATCCCACCTTGTCGCCGCACGACGCCGCGACGTGATAGTGGCTCGATGCGTCGATCACGAGACTGGGTCCGAAGCAGTTCTTCGGGAACACTTGCTGCGCCGCTCGCCATCTCGACGCGGCGGGACGGTACTCGACCGTTCGCTTGCCGTCCGGTGACGGGTCGACGGCGCCGGGCTGAGACCGCACCTCGAAGTTGAGCTTCAAGGAGCCGGCCGGCGCCCGCAGCGCGGCGAGGTCGACCACACACTGCCATGCGCCGGCGTCATTCGGCGCGTCGGCGACGCAGGCCTCCTGCGGCGAGGAACCCGGCCAGTCCACGGTGAACACCACCGTGGTGCCGTCGCTGGTCCCCCGGACGTCCGGGGCCGCGCGCAGCGTCAGGCTTCGCTTGGACACCGTCGACCCGTCGCGCGGCGCATCCCAGCGAAACGCGGCCGATGGCGCCGAGCTGCTCGGTGACGACTCCGCGCTTGCACTCGGGGAGACATTCGGAGCGGGGGTCGTCGAGGGCGTCGGGGTCGACTCGCAGCCGGCCACGAGGACGAATGCGAGCATCAACGTGACCGCGGCAGACGAATGCGTCTTCACCCGAGCACCTCGGTCCCCGTGTCGCGCGACCACACGAGACGGACGTGGCCGCGATGGCGCGGAGATGCCGACCATTGTTCGATCGGACGATCCTCCCTCACGACGGTGCCGCGACCAGACTCCGGGCGACCCCGCGGCAATGGGTCAGCGTTCCGACGTCGGTGGCGTCCAGTCTGCGACGGACCCGGGGTCGCTCAACCGAGCGGGGTCTGCTCGTCCCAGCCCGCGACGAGGAACCGGAGGCGGTCGCGCCACGCGGCGCCTGCGGCCGCGGCCGCGAGCACGGCGCCCTCGCGGATCCCCTCCTCCGACACCTGGAGCCGGTCGACGCCGTAGCGCTCGAGGATCGCGTCGACGATGACGGCACCCGCGGGCAGGATCCGCGCCCGCTGCGGGCGAAGGGCATGGCGCTCGGCGGCGTCGATGCTCCGCTCGACGGTCAGCATCGCGAGGGCGACGGCGATCCGGCGCCGCGTGAGGACGCGGTCGATCGCGGTCGCCGGCAGCAGGCGGAGCAGGTTCGAGGCGGTGCCGCCGACGGCGATCATGTCCCGCGGGTTGGCATCCGGGGCGTCCACGAGCGCGGTGCGCGCGATCTCGCGGATCGCGTCGATCTCGGCCGGCGTCGGCGGATCGCCGTGGATGTGGTCCTGGGTGAGCCGGGCCGAGCCCAGGGAGATGCCGATCGAGCGGACGGGACGGCCGGGCTCGGCGATGACGAACTCGCAGCTGCCGCCGCCGATGTCGACGACGAGCGTGTCCGTCCGCACACGGCGGCCCCTGGTCACGCCGAGGAGCGTCAGCATCGCCTCCTCGTCGTGATCGAGGACGTGCAGGGAGATGTCGGCGCGCGCCTCGACCTCCCCGACGAGGGCCGTCGCGTCATAGGCGCGGCGGATGGGCTCGGTGCCGACGATGGTGATCTCCTTGGCCCCGAGCCGGCTCGCCGTGGCCGCGTAGCTCGCCAGCGCGTTCACGACGTCGCGGCGGGCCTCCGGGCCGATCTTGCCGTCCCGCGCGACGCGATCGCCCAGGCCGAGGAACACCGACTCGTCGAGCAGGGGCTCGACGCGATGGCCCGCGACCGCCGCGACCAGCAGGTGGATGCTGTTGGCGCCGACGTCGATTGCGGCGCCGATGACGGCGCCGTCGGCCACGCTTCCGGCGTCGATGGCCGTCGCCGTCGGTACATCGGTTTCGGGTTGTGCTCCGGGCTCGGGTTCCGGCTGTAATTCCGGTACGGACTGGTCCGCTGGGGCCGGTTCGGGCTCGGATCCCGCCGCTGGCTCATGCTCCAATTCGACGTGTCCCTCGGGCTCTGGCCCGGGCTGTGGTTCTGATCCCGGTTCGCGCTCGGCCTCCAGTTCGGGCTCCAGTTCGCGCTCCGGCTCAGGCTCATGCTCAGCTGCAGCCTCCGGCTCGGGTTCCCGTTCGAGCTCGCTCTCGGCTTCGTCGGCTCGGGCTTCGGGCTCGGGCTCGGGCTCCGGTTCAGGCACCGGCTCGGGCTCCGGTTCAGGCACCGGCTCGGGCTCGGACTCGGGCTCGCCGGCTCGGGCTCGCGGTTCGGGCTGCGGTTCAGGCACCGGCTCGGGCTCGGACTCGGGCTGCGGTTCCGGTTCTGGTTCGGGCTGCGGTTCCGGTTCTGGTTCCGGCTCGCGCTCGGGCTCCGGTTCCGGCTCGGGCTCGGGTTCGGGCTGCGGTTCGGGCTCCGGCTCGGCGTGGAACGCGACCGGCCCGGGCGGTTCGAACTGGCCCTCGTCAGGCGGCGCGGGCTCCGGTGTGGAAACGACCGCCGGCTCGGGCTCGGGCGCCGCCGTTGGCGGTGCGCGATGGGCTCGCCGAGGCGCCGTATCGACGCGCTCGACGATCCTGGATGCGGCGGGCTCCTTCGTGCGCTGCACGAGATCGGCCGCTTCCTCGAGCGATCCGGATCCAGCGACCTGCCGACGATCGGGCTTCGGGCGAGGGGACGCGCCCTCCTCCGCCGTCGCCTTCGCCTCGGCCGCAGCCTCCTCCTCGAATGCGGCCACGAACCCTTCCGCGACCACCGCAGACTCGTCGGAATCGTCGACCGCTCGATCCGATCGCGACGCCCGTTCGAGCTTCGACTGGGCCTTCTCCGCGCCCGCGGCCGCAATGGCGTCTTTCCTGGCGACCTGGCGGGCCCGCCTCGCTTTCGCCCGTTGCGCCTTGGCCGCCGCGGCCTTGGCGACCTCATCGGCCGACGGCGCCTTGGCGGCCTGGGTCGCCTTCGCGACGCTGGCTTTCACGAGCTTGTCGGCCTTCGCGACCCCGTCGGCCGTTGCGGCCTTGTCGGCCGGTGCGACCTTGCCGGCCTTCGGCTTCGCGACCTTGTCGGCCTTCGCGACGGGATCGGCCACTGCGGCCTTGCCGGCCCCGTCGACCTTCGCGACCTTGTCCGCCCTCGCGACCTTGTCGGCCTTCGCGGCCTTCGTCTCGACGCTCACGACCTCGCTGGCCTTCGCCGCGGCCGTGGCGGCCTTGGCCTCGCGCTTCGCCGCCTTGGCCGCCTGCTTGTCGGCCTTCGCCGTGGCCTTGGCTGCGGCCTTCGCCTCGCGTCTTGCTGCCTTCGCCGCCTGTTTCGCGGCCTGCTTGGCGATCTTGTCGGCGCGTTGGGCCGCCTTGCGGACGGCCTTCGCTGCCCGGGCGTCGGCATCCGAGGCATCACGGGACGAGGACGTGCCGTCGTTGGGCGTCGCGGCCTTTCCGGCCCCCAATTCGTCCACCATGACCGCTCCTCGATCCACCGGTCGCCGGTGCGCGGCGTGCACCGAGCAGTCTGCCGCAGGCGGGTCTCGCCCGCTGGCCGTCATGGGAATCGGCACCCGGCGATCACGGACGTTGACGCAACGTTAACGGGCGTGGAACAGGCTGTTGACCGCGGCCCCGGAGGCTCATCCCGTGGTTGCCGCCGTCCCGCCGAGTCATGACTCCCCCACGATCTCTGCCCCGATGCGTAACGGGCGGGCCGCGTGGCTGATCCTGGCGGCTGACGGCCCGGCCATCGAGGTGCCGGACCGCGTCCCGTCGACGGTCGTCCGCGTCATCGCCGACCCGAGGCGCTTCCGCGACGTTCTGCTCGCCGAACGGCCCCGGATCGTCCTGTGCGCGCAGCCGCCGGCGGACGCGGAGGCGCTGCACGTCGTGGCAGAGGAGCGGCGCCGGCGAAGCGGCATGCGGGCCATCCATCTCGCGCCGCCGGACGCCGTCGCGGAGCGCCTCGCCGCGCTCGCCGCGGGCTTCGACGACGCGCTGGCGACGACGACCGACTCAGCCGAGCTGGCCGGTCGCCTCACGTGGCTCGAGACGAAGGCCCGCGCCCGGCCCGGCTCCCCCATCGTCCTGCCGATCGGCGACGGGCTCGAGATCGACCTGGCGGCGCACGAGCTGCGGCGCCACGGAGAGGTCGTCCACCTTCGGCCGAAGGAGTTCGGCCTGCTCGCGCTCCTCGCGGCGCACCCGGGCCGCGCCTACACCCGCCGCGAGCTGCTGCACCTGGTCTGGGGACCGAGCCATGCGGGCGGCCCGCGGACCGTGGACGTCCACGTGCGCTGGCTGCGCTCCAAGATCGAGCCGCTGCCGGATCACCCCACCTGCCTGGTGACGGTCCGTGGCGTCGGCTATCGCCTCGACGACCGAGCCGGTTGAGCCGGTCGCCAGCGTTAACCGGCCCTTAACACATCGCATACGACCCGTTGACACGTGGACTCGACCGTCGTCCACGTAGCGGACTGCACAGACCGGATCGGCGCGCCCTGGCGCCATCGGCTATTTGGAGGATGAACGTGTCGCTCGACAGACCGAAGCGCCTTGGGGGACTCGCGCTCGCGGCGGCCCTGCTGGTCGCAGCCTGCAGCTCATCCGGCGCGACGACCGCGCCAAGCGCCGCCGCACCCAGCGCGGCCGCACCCAGCGCCGCTGCACCGAGCACAGGCGCCAGCCCCGCCGAGAGCATGGCGGCCGGCGGCGCTCCGACCGTGCCGACCGCCGACGTCCAGCTGCAGGGCGCGGGGGCGACCTTCCCGGCCCCGCTGTACACCTCCTGGTTCGAGACCTACAGCGGCGCCAACCCGAACATCAAGATCGACTACCAGGCCATCGGATCCGGTGGCGGGATCAAGGGCATCACCGACCAGACCGTCGACTTCGGTGCCTCCGATGCCGCGATGAAGGACGAGGAGATCGCCGCCCTCAAGCCGGGCGTGAAGATCCTCCACGTCCCGACCGCGCTCGGCGCGGTCGTGGTCATCTACAACGTGCCGGACGCGACGGCGATCAACCTCGACGCCGACACCATCGCCGGCCTGTTCGCGGGCACGATCAAGAACTGGAACGACCCGAAGATCGCCGCGCTCAACTCGGGCGCGACCCTGCCCGACCTCCCCGTGACGGTCGTCCATCGCTCCGACGGCTCCGGCACGACCAACGCCTTCACGACCTACCTCGACACCGTCAACGCCGATTGGCACGCCAACGTCGGGGCAGGCAAGGAGGTCCAGTGGCCCACGGGCATCGGCGCCCAGGGCAATGACGGCGTCGCCGGCGGCGTCAAGCAGACCCCGGGTGCGGTCGGCTACGTCGAGCTCAACTACGCCACGCAAGCGAACATCCCGTCGGCGCTGGTCAAGAACGCGGCCGGCAAGTTCGTCGCCGGCAGCACCGACGGCGTCACCGCCGCGGCCGAGTCCGCCGTGGCCAACTTCCCGGCCGACTTCCGCCAGGCGCCGATCATCAACGGCGCGGGCGACACGACCTACCCGATCGCCTCCTACACCTACCTCCTCATCCCCGTCGACTGGTCCGACCTGAACAAGGCGCAGGCGATGGTGTCGTTCACCAACTGGGCCCTCACCGACGGCCAGTCCGCCGAGGCGACCCTCGGCTACGCGCCGCTGCCGGCGGAGATCCAGCAGAAGTCCATCGCGGAGCTCCACCAAGTCACCTCCGGGGGCACCCCGGTCTGGCCCTAGTCCCAGGCGTCCTCTCCTCCAGCGCAGACCGACCTCACCGCTCGGGGCGGGGTCGGTCTGCGCGTTCCATCGCCCGGCGCCATCGGACGTCCGGGCGACAATGACACGCACCGCCACACAGACTGAGGATCGGCGATGACAACGATCGCGAGCCCGAAGAACCGGCTCGGGACGGGGCCCGGCAAGCTGGCCGACCGCCTGTTCCGGGGTGGGTCCGGGCTCGCCGCCGTTCTGATCATCGTGCTGCTCGTCGGCATCGGGGTGATGCTGGCGCTGACGAGCATCCCGGCGTTCAAGGAGTTCGGGGTCGTCGGCTTCATCACCGGCACGAGCTGGAACCCGGTCAAGGCGGTCTACGGCGCGCTCCCCTACATCGTCGGGACCCTGCTGTCGTCGGGGATTGCGCTGCTCATCTCGACCCCGATCGCGATCCTGACCGCGATCTACCTGGCCGAGCTGGCGCCCCGCCGCGTCGCGATCCCGCTCACGTTCATGGTCGAGTTGATCGCCGCGATCCCCTCCGTCGTCATCGGCCTATGGGGCGTGTTCGTCCTCTCGCCGCTGCTGCGCGGCACGGTCGAGACCTGGATCTCGAGCACCATCGGCCAGCGGATCTCGCTGTTCGAGGGACCACCGCTGGGCATCGGCCTGTTCGCGGCCGGGGTGATCCTCGCGATCATGATCCTGCCCACGATCGTGAGCGTCTCGCGCGAGGTCATCACCTCCGTCCCGATGTCACAACGCGAGGCGATGTTCGCCCTTGGCGCGACCCGCTGGGAGGTCGTGACCAAGGCGGTCGTGCCGGCGGCCCGTTCCGGGATCGTGGGCGCGATCATCCTGGGGCTCGGCCGGGCGCTGGGCGAGACGATGGCCGTGACGATGGTGATCGGCAACGCCCCCGACCTGCCCACGTCGCTGTTCGATCAGTCGCAGACCATCGCCTCGAAGATCGCGACGACCTTCAACGAGGCGACCGGCGAGCTCCAGATCTCGAGCCTGATCGCCCTCGGCCTGATCCTGCTGGTGATCACCATCATCCTCAACATCATCGCGCGAGCACTGGTCTGGCGGACGGCCGGCCCGGTCGGTGCGGAGTGATGCGATGACCGCATCCTCGACGCCGGTTCCCGCGGCGCCGCGTGCGCTCGTCCGGACCTCGCGTGATCGACGACGCGCGGTCGTCGACAAGGCGTTCCGAGGGCTCGCCCTGGGCGCCACGATCCTCGGGATCGTCCCCCTGTTCGCGATCATCGCGTTCGTGGTGATCAACGGCATCCAGGCCCTGAACCTCGATCTCATCACCAAGGGCACCAAGGCGCTCGGGGTCGGCGGCGGGGCGCTCGGCGCGATCCTCGGGTCCCTGCAGATGGTCGGCCTCGCCACCCTGATGGCCGTCCCGCTCGGAATCCTGGCGGGGGTCTACGTCAACGAGTTCAGCAGCCGCCGCTCGGCCCGGACGATCCGGTTCGCCGCCGACGTGATGGTCGGCGTCCCCTCGATCCTCATCGGAATCTTCGTGTACACGCTCCTCGTCCTGCCGTTCCGGCAGTACAACGCGTTCGCGGGCGCGGTCTCGCTGGCGGTGATCATGATCCCGGTCATCATGCGGACGACCGAGGAGATCCTGAAGATCGTCCCGGGAACGCTGCGGGAAGCGTCGCTGTCGCTCGGCGTGCCCGTCTGGCGAACGGTCCTGTCCGTCGTGATCCCCACCGGTCTGGCGGGCATCCTGACCGGCCTCATGCTGGCGATCGCCCGCGCGGCCGGGGAGACCGCCCCGTTGCTGTTCACCGCGCTCGGGAGCCGGCTCGTGAACGTCGGCGACTTCTCGCGCCCGATGGACGCGCTGCCGCTGTTCATCTACAACAATGCACGCCAGCCGTACGACGCCCTGAACCAGCAGGCCTGGGGCGCGGCGTTCCTGTTGCTGCTGTTCGTCCTGACCGTGAACGTGCTGGTCCGCTACCGCACGTGGGGCCGTCGGGCCGGTTGAGGGAGTCATGACCACGAACTCGTTTGCCACCCCCGAGACGGAATCCATGACCGCGGCAACACCGGTAGCGGTGGCCGTGCCACGGGTCGAGCCGCGAGCGGCGGCGGACGCGGAGACCGGCCAGGTGACCGGTCAGATCCAGATCGACAGCCTGTCGGCGTACTACGGGACCTTCCGTGCCGTGAAGGACGTGTCGATGACGATCCGGCCGCATGCGGTGACGGCGATCATCGGGCCGTCCGGCTGCGGCAAGAGCACGTTCCTGCGGTCGCTGAACCGGATGCACGAGCTGATCACGGGCGCCCACATCGAGGGCGAGCTCCGCCTCGACGGGACCAACCTGTACGCGAGCAACATCGACCCGGTCCAGCTGCGACGGATCATCGGGATGGTGTTCCAGCGGCCCAACCCGTTCCCGACGATGTCGATCTACGACAACGTCGTGGCGGGCCTGCGGCTGACCGGGCGTCATTCGCGGGCCGAGCTCGACGCGACGGTCGAGCGGTGCCTGCGGTCGGCCGCGCTCTGGGACGAGGTCAAGGACAAGCTGAAGCAGCCCGGCACCTCGCTCTCGGGAGGGCAGCAGCAGCGGCTGTGCATCGCCCGGGCCCTCGCAGTCGACCCGGAGGTGCTGCTGATGGACGAGCCCGCCTCGGCCCTCGATCCGGTTGCCACGCTCCGGATCGAGGAGCTGATGCACGAGCTGCGAGCCACCTACACCATCGTCATCGTGACCCACAACATGCAGCAGGCCGCGCGGGTCAGCGACCAGACCGCGTTCTTCAACATGGGCGAGGATCGCGCGGGCTACCTTGTCGAGATGGCCGACACGACCACGATCTTCACGAACCCAACGAACCAGCTGACCGAGGACTACGTGTCCGGCCGGTTCGGCTGAGACGGGAGCCGACGATGACCGAGAACGGAGAAGCCGGCACCGGCGGGCGCTTCCAGAAGGCCGTGGCGGAGATCACCGAGGCGGCGCGAGATGCCGGGACGCCTCTCCACGCCGATGTGTTGCACCCGATGCGCAGCAGCTACGACCGCGACGTCGCCGAGATCAAGGACAACGTCCTACGCATGGGCGCGATGGTGGAGACGCAGATCCACGCCGCGATCCATGCCCTGGTCACCCACGACGCGGACGCGGCGCTGACCGTCATCATCGACGATCGCCAGATCAACGAGGTGCAGCGCAAGGCGACGGCGATGATTGCCGCGACCATCGCCACCCAACAGCCCGTCGCCCGCGACCTGCGCTACTTGCTCACGCTGGACCACGTGTCCTACGAGCTCGAGCGCATGGGCGACCACGCGAGCTCGGTCGCCAAGCAGGCGCGCAAGCTGGCACCGCACGCGCCGCTGAAGGACTACGTCGAGCTGCCGCGGCTGGGCGAGCAGTGCGCGGATCTCGTCCGCGGGATCATCCACGCGCTGGTCGACGTCGACGAGGCCAAGGCCCGCGAGGTGGCCGCGCTCGACGATCGCGTCGACGACCTGTACCACAGCATCTTCGACGAGGTGCTGCGGCTCATGCGCGAGGACCCGGCGAACGTCGAGCCGGGGACCCGGATCCTGTTCGCGTCGCACTACCTCGAGCGGATCGGCGACCGGGTGACGAACATCGCCGAGGACATCGTGTTCCTCGCCTCGGGCGAGGTCGAGGACCTGAACCCGTGAGCGACCAGCCCAACGGCCACGACACGACCGCGGGTCACGATCACGACCACGGCGCCCTCGGGAGCGCCTCGCCGGACGCGCCCGTCCGGGTCCTGTTCGTGTGCTGGGGCAACAGCGCGCGGTCGATCATCGCGGAGGCCCTGCTCCGGCACCTCGGCGGCGGCCGGATCGACGTCTACTCCGCCGGCATCGAGCCGAAGGGCGTCAACCCGCTGACGGTCCGGGTGCTGGAGGAGGCCGGGCTCCCGACGGCCGGCCTGCGCTCGAAGTCGGTCAACGACTACCTGGGGCAGCGGTTCGACTACGTGATCACGGTGTGCGACGACACGCGGGACGTGTGCCCGGTGTTCCCGGGCGTCCACGAGTCGCTCCATTGGGGCTACCCGGACCCCGCAAAGGTCGAGGGCTCGGAGGACGTCCGGCTGGCGGCCTTCCGATCGGTGTTCACGCAGATGGGCCAGCGGATCCACCAGTTCCTTCCGATCGCGGAACGGTTCGCCGCGGAGCGACGGCCCGTCGAGCTGGCATGATCCCCGGGTGATCGCCCTCCACCTCCTGCGCCACGCTCACGCCGGCGACGCGACCCGATGGTCGGGCGCCGACGACGAGCGGCCGTTGTCCGAGAAGGGCATCCGCCAATCGGAGCGCCTGGGGCGGCTGCTGGCGACGTTCGACGACGCGCCCGACCTGTTCATCACCTCGCCCCGCCTGCGCGCCAGCCAGACCGCGGACATCGTGGCCAAGGCGCTCGACGCGAAGGTGGTCGTGGACGAGCGGCTGGCGGAGCCGCTGGACCTCGAGGTGATCGCCTCGATCCTCGTCGACACCGGGCGCGCCGCGCGTCCCTGCCTCGTGGGTCACGACCCGGACTTCTCGGAGATGCTCGGCGATCTCGTCGGCCTCGCCTCCGTGCCGATGCGCAAGGGGGCAATCGCGCGCGTGGACGTCACCGACGAGCACCTCGTCGCCGGCGAGGGGACGCTGCGCTACCTCCTGCCGCCGGAGCTGCTGCCCCCCAGGTAGCGCCTGGGCTCAGCCGAGGCGGTCCCAGCTCCAGCGCATCGTGTGCGTCAGCGGCCGCCCGGGCTCGACGACGTCAGGCGCGCCGTTGACGGCGTCGGGCGGGCCGCTCTGGGGCTCGACGCACACCGCGTTCGGCGGCGCCGTGTACACCACCCACCACGGGCAGGTCGACGACAGCGTGAGTCGCAACGTGCCCGGCCACGTCAGGGCCGGGTCGCGGTGGACGCCGGTGAACGCGTCGTCCCAAGGGCCCGGTGGCGGCGAGACCCGCTCGCCCGTGGGCAGGCCCTCGACGTCGCGGACGAGCATCTCGTCGGCGGCGAAGTCGACGGCCACCCGCGGGCCGCCGGGCTCGAGGGTGCGCCGGAACCAGGGGTGCCAGCCGATCGTGGCGGGCATCGGCTCCGCGGCCTCGAGGGTGAGCTCGAACGTCATCGCGCTCGCGTCCAGGGCGAACCGCTGGACGACCCGACCGCGGTACGGCCAGCGGACATCGAGGTCGATCGAGAGCGTCGTCGCGTCGTCGACCCGCCACGGCCGGTCCCACACCACGCCGTGGATGGCGTGCGGCGGCATGCCCAGCGGCAGCTGGTGGTCCCGGCCCCGGAACGAGAACCGCCCGCGGCGGATGCGGCCGGCGAAGGGCGCCATCGGGTAGCTGCCCCAGCGCATCCGGTCCGGGTCGCCGCCGAGAATGACGTCGTGGCCGCCGATGACGAGCGAGCCGACGCGGCCGCCGTCCTGGGGCAGGATGGTCGCCCGGACGTCGCCCGCCTCGAAGACCAGGGCCGAGGCGTCCCGACTGCCGACCGAGCCACTAGCCATCGAGCGCGGGCCCTTCGACGCACACGGCGATCACCCCGAGCCCGCCCAGCCGCTCGACGGTCGGTGGCCGCGTGACGGTCCACGCGACGACCTCGAGGCCGGCCGCGTCCGCACGCTTGAGCGACGCGGCGGTGACGGCCTTCCATTGGACCGCGATCGCGCGACAGCCGAGGCGCGTCGCCACCTCGACGGCATCCGCGTCGAGTGCGACGGCGTTGAACCAGCGCGGCCAGTCGGGCAGCGCCTTGGCTATCGCGGCCAGCGACGCCTCGTCGAACGAGGAGACGACGGCTCGCTCCGGCGCCTTGCCGCGACCCGCCCGCAGGGCGTCGGCCGTCGCCTTGGCGTGCCCCGGGCCCTTGAGCTCGACGTCGAGGAAGGCCTCGGGCGGCAGCGCCGCCAACACCTCGGCCAGCGACGGGATCCCCGCCTCGCGCAGCTCGGTGGCCGTGAGGTCGCCCACGGCCTCGTCGCGGCCCTGGACGCGCTCGAGCGTCTCGTCGTGGAGGAGCACCGGGACGCCGTCGCGGCTGAGGCGGACGTCGAACTCCACGCCGTCGACGCCGGGCGTCCCGGCCGCGAGCACCAGCGCCTCGAGCGAGTTCTCCGGCGCCAGGCGCCAGTCGCCGCGGTGGGCGAGCCGGAGCGGACTGGCCCGACGACGCGCTCGACGGCGGCGCCGGCTTCGCGGACGCCTTGGTCGCCGGCTTTGTCGTGGCCTTGGCGGCGGGCTTCGGAACCGGCTTCGGGGCGGCCTTCGTAGCCGGCTTGGCGGCGGCGCTTCGGGCTCATCCGATGCGCACCGTCGCAGCGATCCCCAGGTGGTCGGACCCGTACAGGGTCGGATCCCCGACCGCCGGCCGGTCGAACACGAGCCGCGCCCCGTCGACCGCGACCGCGCCGCGCAGCCAGACGTAGTCGAGGCAGTCCGGATCGCCGTCGGTGTCCATCGCCTCCGCCTGCAGGCCGCTCGGCCAGGTCACCGCGGGCTCGCGCCCGTTGGCCTCCTCGTACGCGGACCGGAACCCGGCCGCGCACATCCGCGCGTAGGCGGGCTCGCGGGGATCGGCGTTGAAGTCGCCGACGACGATCAGGGCATCGTGCGACGGCGACGCGTCGAGCCAGGACAGCAGCGCCTCGACCTGGGAGACGCGCGCATCCTGGGCGTCAGGCGGGTCGTGGAGGTGGGTCACCGCGAACACCAGCGTCGAGCCACCGGGGAGCGCGAGACGGACGCGGTGTGCGGATCGGGCACGACCGAGGTCCAGGCGGTCGACTTCAGTGGCCACCAGCGGCGCCTTCACCAGCAGGCTGTTGCCGTACTCGGGCCGCCCGGCCCAGCCACGGACCGCCTCGTACCGGCCCTCGCCGGCAGCGCCGAGCAGCCGGTCCTGCTGCATCGGGTAGACGACCTCCTGGAGGCCGATCAGGTCGGGCTGGAGGGCCGCCATGTCGGCGAGCAGCAGCGGCAGGCGCTCAGCCCATCGGTCGGCGAGGTTGAGGATGTTCAGCGTCGCGATCAGCAGGCGGTCCATCGACGTTCAGGCTCCGGGCCGCGCGGCGTGCGCGGGCTCGCCGGCCGCTTCGGCGGCCAAGCCTGGGGCGGACGGCGCGGCGGCCGCGGTGCCGGCGCGGCGACGCGGGGATCGCGAACGAGAACGTCGAGCCGCGACCCTCCTCGGACTCCACCCAGATCCGTCCGCCGTGCCCCTCGACGATGTGCCGCGCGATCGACAGCCCGAGGCCGGTCCCGCCGCCCCGGAGGCGGGCACGGTCGGCCTTGTAGAAGCGCTCGAAGATCCGCCCCCGGTCGACCTTCGCGATCCCGATGCCGTGGTCGGCGACCGACGACACGACCTCCGCGCCGTCCAGGCGCACGCGCACACTCACCTCGCCGCCGTCCGGGCTGAACTTGATCGCGTTGTGGACGAGGTTGACGAAGACCTGGCCGAGTCGAGCCTCGTCGCCGCGGATGGTCGCCACGTCGGGCTCGCGGCGCGACGACGAGCGTCACGCCGTTGCGGTCGGCGAACAGGCGGAGGCGTTCGACGGAGGCCTCGGCGAGCGTGCCGAGGTCGACGTCGTCGGCGAGCACGAGCTGGCTGCCGCCCTCGATCCGGGCGAGGTCGAGCAGCTCGTTCACCATCTGGACGAGGTGGCCGGTCTCGACCTCGATCTTCGTGATCCGCTCGCGCATCCGCGCCGGGACGTCCGACGACTCCGCGTCGCGAGCCAGCGTCTCGGCGAGCAGGCTGACGGTGCTGAGGGGCGTCCGCAGCTCGTGGCTCAGGTTGTCGATGAACTCCGACCGCATCTGCTGGAGGCGCCGGAGCTCCGACGCGTCCTCCACCACGACGAGCAGGCCGCTCGCGTCGGGCCGATGGACGCGGACGACGAGCACGCGCGGCTCCCGGTCGCCCACCTTGACCTCGCCGGTCGCGCTGCCGCCGATCGGGACGCCACTGATGAGTCCCTCCGCACGGTGGTCGAGGAACGCCTCCATGACCGTCCGGCCGATCAGCCGCCCGGGCTTGACATCGAGGAGCGCGTGCGCGCGCTCATTGGCGCGCTCGATGCGCCGGTCCTGGCCGAAGTGCAGCACGCCGACCGGGAGCGCCGACTCCAGCGCCTCGATGGATGCGCTCGTCGCCGCCGCGGTCCTCGCCGCCTCGTCACCGGCACGTGTCTGGTTCTTCCGGGCGACGTCCCGGCGGAGCGCGTCGAGCTCGTCCGTGCGCCGCCGGATGGCGACGAGGGCCACGGCGAGCGCGATCGCCAGCCCGATGACCGCGATGAGGAGCACGTCGTCCACGCGGCGAGCATCGCATACGCCGACGATCCGGCGCGAGCGCGGGCGGCCGGCGGCCCGTCAGGCGATCAGCGGTGGTTCATCAGCAGCCGGACCCGCCGCAGCAGCCGGCATCGGCGATCGGGAGGCTCCTCGGCGCGTCGAGGTCGATGAGCGGCGGCGCGTCGCCCGGCTTGGTCGCCCGGATGATCGCGCTGACCATCCCATCGGCGACCGCATGCGACGGCGTGATCGAGATGTCGGCCATGCCGACAGCGTCGAGGCCGTCCCGGAACTCCGAGACGGACAGCGCCCCCGCGATGCAGCCGACGTATGAGCCGCGTTCGGCCCGCTCGGACGGCGAGAGGGCGTCCTCCGCGACGATGTCGCTGATCCCGAGCCGTCCGCCGGGCCTCAGCACGCGGGCGATCTCGCGGAAGACCGCCGCCTTGTCTGCGGCGAGGTTGACCACGCAGTTGCTGATCACGACGTCGATCGATTCTGCCGGCAGCGGCACGGCCTCGATGTGGCCCTTGAGGAACTCGACGTTGGTGGCCCCCGCCTCCGCCGCGTTTCGCTGCGCGAGCGCGAGCATCTCGTCGGTCATGTCGAGGCCGAACGCACGCCCGGTCGGGCCGACGCGCCTCGCTGACAGGAGGACGTCGATGCCGCCGCCGGAGCCCAGGTCGAGGACGCGCTCGCCCGGCCGCAGGTCCGCGACCGCCGTCGGGTTGCCGCAGCCGAGCGACGCGAGGACCGCGGCGTCGGGCAGCTCGTCACGCTCGAGGGCGCTGTACAGGCCGGCACCGATCGTCTCCGGGTCCCCGCAACAGGACGCTCCAGTAGAGGCGGTGAGCGCAGCCGCGGCGTAGCGCTCGCGAACGGCCTCATGGATGGACTCGGTCGTCATGCCGCTCAACTCCTCTGGATCGGATCGTCCGGCTGTATTGATACTTGACGATATAGATGGTTGTCAATACAGTCGTCGAACATGAAGCGCCAGACCGACCCCGACGTGCGCCTGCTCCAGGCCGCCGCGGATCCGACCAGGCTCGCGATCCTGCGCCAGCTGAGCGACGCCGAGGAGGTCTGCGCCTGCGACTTCGTGGACTGCTGCGACGTCAGCCAGCCCACGATCTCCCATCACCTCAAGGTGCTGCGCGACGCCGGTTGGGTGGAGAGCGAGCGGCGCGGCACCTGGGTCTACTACGCACTCCGCCCCGAGGCAGTCGCCCGCTTCCGGGCGCTCGCCGGCGGAGTCGGCACGAATCTCGCCATCCCCGCTCCCCGGTCGCGACGTCTTCCGGTCGTCCAGACGTTTGCCTAGCGCGCGCGTCGGACCCCGGGCGCGTCGGCCGGTCGCTCCGCCGCGGACGGGCGGGTCGCGGCGACGAACGGGGCCATCAGCTCCGTGAACATGGCAGCGGAGAACGCGTGCCGCAGCGCCGTCACGTGCCCGACCCTCGCCAGCAGCCGCCGGGCGCGGGCCGCCGTCGCGGGCGCGAGGCCGTCCGATCGAAGCGCCGCCGCCACGTCCCGGGCCGCGAGCAGCGCGGAGATCCGGAGCGCCTCGTCCTCGTCGCGGTCGAGGGCGGGCGGCCACGGGCGGTCGTCGCCCGGCACCCCGACGGAGGCCCGGATCAGGGCCGTCGCCTCGTTGGCGGTCATGGTCGCCATCCGCGCCCGCAGGGCGGCCACCTCGGCGCCGTTGGGCCCGTAGCGCGGCTGGTCGATCGAAGCCTCCCACGCGCGTAGCAGCCGGTCGCGCGCGCGGCCGCGGAACGGCTCCGCCAGCGTGTCGTCGAGGAACGGCGACAGCACCAGCTCGGCGGCGACCCCGAGCAGCCCTTCACGCAACCCCACCTCGGCCCATCGCTCGCGCGGGACGCGCGCCGCGACCGCCGCCTCCGTCGCCTCGAACGCGGCCGCGGCGTCGGGCGTCACGAACCGCCGGATCGTCGCCAGGAACGCGATCGGCGGCGGCTCCGCGGCGGCGAGGCGGTCGAGCTCGTCGTCTGACAGCCGCGTGACGCGGTCCAGGAACCGCTCGAGGCGCTGCGCCGGCTCGCCACGCACGAGGTCGGGGCGCGTGGACCGGCGGGCCCGCGCAGCGGTGGGACGGGGCGCCGGCTGCGGCGGCCAGGCGCGCGGCGGCCGGCCGTGCCGGACACCGGTCCTCGCGCGGCCGGGCGGGATCGCGCCCAGACCAAGGCGCTCGCGGTCGTAGCGCGCCCGAAGGCCCGAGTCGCTCAGCCAGTCGTGGGCGACGTTGATTCGCTTCGCGCGCTCGAGGGCGACGAGCGTGTCGCCCGCGACGTCCGGGTGGTGGCGCTTGAGCAGGGCCCGCCAGGCGAGCTCGATCGCCTCGGGCGAGGCGTCGACCGCCACCTGGAGGCGCCCGTACAGGTCGTCCTCGGGGACCAGCGCGCCTGCCATGGCTCGACGCCTCCGGCCGGGTCAGCCCGGCGTCGTCGCCCGGCCCTCGAGGAATGCCGTCACGTCCTCGATCGAGCGGACGGCCCGCTCCCCCGTCGCCCTCTCGGTCACCTCGACCCCGCCGGCCGCGAGCGAGCGCGGGCTGACGGTCAGGATCCAGGGCATGCCGAGCATCTCGGCGTCGGTGAGCTTGACGCCCGGCGACTCGTCGCGGTCGTCGAACAGGATCTCGCGCTCGTCACCGGCAGCGGCGGCGGCGGCGTACAGCGCCTCGGCGACCTCGGTGACCTTCGGCTCCCGGTTCGCCCCGAGGGCCACCAGGTGGGCGGGATAGGGCGCGACCTCCGCCGGCCACGCGATGCCCTTCTCGTCATGGTGGGCCTCGACGATGCAGGCGACATTCCGGCCGAGTCCGATGCCGTACGAGCCCATCACGATCGGATGGCGCTCGCCCGCCTCGTCGAGGTACATGGCCCCGGCGGCGACCGTGAAGTCGGTCCCGAGCTTGAAGATGTTCCCGACCTCGATGCCCTTTCGGAGCTTCAACGGCGACCCGCACCGGACGCAGGCGTCACCCTCGCGGGCGTTCGTGATCTCCGCGATGACGTCGGGCGTGTAATCGCGCGGGACGTTGACGTTGCGCACGTGCCATCCGGCCCGGTTCGCGCCGGCGACAAGGTTCGGCGACCGCGGGATGAGCTCGTCGACGACGACGACTGCGTCGGTGGCCCCGAGCGGCGAGCCGTAGCCCGCCTCCATGCCCCGGGCCTGGATCTCGTCCACCTGGGCGGGACGCAGCCCGCCGGTCGCCTTGATTGCATTGACCAGCTTCGTCTCGTTGACGTCGTAATCGCCACGGACGATGGCCACGACGAACCGCCCGTCGCCGGTCACGAAGAACGCGGCCTTGGCGGTCCGGCTCCGTGGGATCCCGAGGTCGCGAGTCAGGGCATCGATCGTCGTCGCGTCGGGGGTCTCGACATCCTCCATCGGGAGGGGGTCCTCGGCCTCCGGCGTGGGCTTCGCGACCTCGGCGATCTGCTGGTTCTCGGCGTATCCGCAGGCGTCGCACAGGACCAGGGTGTCCTCTCCGTAATCGTTGAGGACCATGAACTCGTGTGCCCCGGACCCGCCCATGATCCCGACGTCGGCACCGACGGCGATTGCGTCGAGCCCGAGGCGCTTGAAGATCGTCTCGTAGGCGCCGTACTGCTTGCGATAGCTCACGTCGAGACCGGCGTCGTCGAGGTCGCAGCTGTAGGCGTCCTTCATGACGAACTCCCGGACACGGATCAAGCCCCCACGCGAGCGGGGCTCATCGCGGAACTTCGTCTGGAAGTGGTAGAGCTGGACGGGGAGCTGACGATAGCTCTGGACGATGTCGCGCAGCAGGAGGGCGATCACCTCCTCGTGGGTCATCGCCAGGACCATGTCCCTGTCGCCGCGGTCCTTGAACCGGACCAGCTCCGGCCCGATCTTGTCGTAGCGGCCGCTGTCCTTCCAGACCTCGGCGGGGTGGACGACGGGCATCTCCAGCTCCTGGCCGCCGATCGCGTTCATCTCCTCGCGAATGACCTGCTCGACGCGTTTGGTCACCCGGAACCCCAGCGGCAGCAGCGAGTACAGCCCCGCGCCCAGCTGGCGCACGTAGCCCGCCCGAACCAGCAGCCGGTGGGACGGCATCTCGGCCTCGGCGGGATCGTCGCGCAGCGTGGTGAAGAACAGGGTCGACAGGCGCATGGCGCGAAGGATACCGGGCGCCCGTCGCCGGGCGGCGGACTCGGGGTGAGGGCCGTCGCTCCCCTCCCAGGCGGAGGAGCTGCCGGGGAAGGGAGCGGACCCGGATCGCCAACACCGCGCCATCGGCCGGGGAAACCCGGCCCCACCCCTACGACCGGCACGACGTCGTCGTGGCGCAACCGTCGGGCCCGGTCGTGAACGCCGGCGCATCGCGTCGTTAACAATCCGTCGCGCCTCGGGCTATGCTCGGCCACGGCCGCCCGCCCGGGCCGCGGCCCGGAGGGAGTCGACCCATCGAACACGTGACCCTGACGCTGCTCGTCGTCCTGGGCCTCGCCGTCTTCTTCGACTACGTCAACGGCTTCCACGACACCGCGAACGCCATCGCGACCTCCGTCGCCACGCGCGCCCTCCGGCCCGCGTACGCGATCGCCATGGCCACGGCGTTCAACTTCATCGGCGCCTTCGCGGGCACCGCCGTGGCCAAGACGATCGGAGCCGGCCTCGTCAACGACGCGAGCACCACGCAGGCGATCGTCGCGGCGGCGCTCCTTGGCGCGATCGTCTGGAACCTGCTCACCTGGTGGCTCGGCCTCCCCAGCTCGAGCAGCCACGCCCTCATCGGCGGCCTCCTCGGGGCCACGATCGTGGGGGCCGGCTTCGACCAGCTGAACCTGCTCGGGATCCGGGACAAGGTCCTCGTGCCACTCGTGACCTCGCCGATCCTCGGCTTCACGCTCGCGCTCGTCCTGATGGTCGGCCTGTACTGGCTGTTCCGGAAGGCGACCCGCCGACCGCTGACCCGCGGGTTCCGGCGTGTCCAGGTCCTGTCCGCGGGCTGGATGGCGTTCGCCCACGGTTCGAACGACGCGCAGAAGACGATGGGCATCATCACTCTCGCACTGGTCGCGGCCGGGGTGCTGCCGAACGCCAACACGATCCCGTGGGAGGTGATCGTGATCTCGGCGACCGCGATCAGCCTGGGCACGGCGGTGGGCGGCTGGCGGATCATGCACACGATGGGCCACCGCGTGGTGGACCTCGAGCCGATCCACGGGTTCGCGGCCGAGACCACCGGCGCCTCGGTCATCTACGGCGCCGCCCTGCTCGGCATGCCCGTGTCGACGACCCACGTGATCTCGAGCTCGATCATGGGCGTCGGGTCGAGCAAGGGCACGCGGGGTGTCCGATGGGGCGTCGCCCGCAGCATCCTCATCGCCTGGGTCCTCACGATCCCCGCCGCGATGCTCGTGGGTGCCGGGGCCTGGTACCTGCTCAACGCGCTCGGCATCCATTGATTCCCGTTCGCGGCTCCGTGCCGCCCGACGACCGCAGCCGGCCGGACGCCGTGCGAAAGGAACAACGATGGTTCGACTGATCCCCAGGGACGAGAAGTTCCAGGAGCTGTTCGTCGAGGGCGCCCGGATCGTCCTCGAGGCTGCCCGGAAGCTCGAGGAGATGATCGCGGTCTACGACCGGCTCGACGAGCGTGTCTCCGAGATCCGGGTGCTGGAGCACGAGGGCGACGAGATCGACAACGAGGTGGAGGCGCGGCTCGACCGCGCGTTCATCACGCCGTTCGATCGCGAGGACATCCACGACCTCGTGTCGCGGATCGACGACGTGCTGGACGGCATCCAGGAGGTCGCCGAGACGTTCGTGATCTACGACGTCAAGAAGCCGACCAATGACGCCCGGCGCCTCGCCGGGATTCTCGCCGCCCAGGCGCTCCAGCTGAGCGAAGCCATCGCGAAGCTCGAGACGCTCAAGGGGATCGAGCCTCACGTCCGCCAGATCCATGAGCTCGAGAACGAGGCCGACGGCCTGTCCCGCGCGGCCGTCGCCCGCTTGTTCCGGGACGGGATCGAGGCGATCGAGGTCATCAAGTGGCGCGACGTCTACACGGCCCTCGAGAACACCATCGACGCCGCGGAGGACGCGGTCGAGGTCATCGAGCGGATCGTCGCCAAGAACGCCTGAACCGCCCGCGAGCGCCTGGCGTGGCGCCGCCTAGAGCTTGCGGGCGATAGTCATCCCGTCGGCGATCGCGAGCATCACGTGGTGCACGCGCGGGTCGCCCGAGATGGTCTCGTTGACCTGGCGCAGCGTCTGCGTGTCCTTGTCGTCAACCCGCGGATCCGCGACGTCGCCGCTCCAGAGGACGTTGTCAAGCGTGATCAGGCCGCCCGGGCGGACCAGCTCGACGCAGCGCTCGTAATACGCCGGGTAGCCGCTCTTGTCGGCGTCGATGAAGGCGAGGTCGAACGTGCCCGACCGGCCCTCGGCGATCAGCGCGTCCAGCGTGTCGACCGCGGGGGCGATCCGGAGGTCGACGCGATCCGCGACACCGGCCTCGGCCCAGTAGCGGCGAGCGGTCGCCGTGTACTCCTCCGAGACGTCGCAGCACACCATCCGGCCGTCGGGCGGCATGGCCAGCATCACGGCGAGCGACGAGTAGCCAGTGAACGTGCCGATCTCGAGGCACTGGCGCGCGCCCAGGAGCTCGACGAGGATCGCGAACAGCGCGCCCTGCTCGGGCGCGATCTGCATCACGGCACGCGGGTGGCTCGCGGTCTCCTCGCGCAGGCGGGCGAGGATCGGCGCCTCGCGGACGCCCCAGCGAACGAGGTAGTCCTGGACGTTGTCGGGCAGCCCGATGGTCTTCGCGTTCATGCGCTCGATGGTGCCACGTCAGCCCGGCCGGCGGAACACGTACCCCACGCCGCGTACGGTGTGCAGGAAGGCCGGCGAGGCCGGGTCCTCCTCGATCTCGCTGCGCAGCCAGTGGATGTGGACGTCGACGGTCCGCGACTCGCCGCCATAGTCGTAGCCCCAGACGTGCTCGAGGAGCTGGTCGCGGGTGAACACCTGGCCCGGGTGGCGCAGGAGGAACGCGAGCAGGTCGAACGCCTTCGGCTTGAGCGGCACGGCATCGCCGTCGCGCAGCACCCGGTGGCCCGCGACGTCGACCTGGACCCGGCCGAGGTCGACCAGCGGCGGCGTGTCGGCCTCGACCGCCTGCTCGGCCCGCCGGAAGATCGCCCGGATCCGGGCCGTGAGCTCGCGCAGGCTGAACGGCTTGGTGACGTAGTCGTCGGCACCGAGCTCGAGGCCGACGACCTTGTCCACCTCGGCGTCCTTGGCCGTGAGCATGATGATCGGCACCCCGGACTCGGCCCGGATGATCCGGCACACCTCGACCCCGGACAGCTCCGGCAGCATCAGGTCGAGCAGCACGAGGTCAGGCCGCTCGGCCCGGAACAGCGCGAGCGCCTGGCGCCCGTCGGCCGCGGGGATGGCGCGATACCCGTCGAGCTCGAGCGCTTCCACGAGGGTCTCGCGAAGCGTCGTCTCGTCGTCCACGACGAGGATCGTGCGTCCCATGCGTTCCGGATCGTGCCGGGCCGGCATTAACGACGTGTTCAACGCGGGGTCGCCAGCGGCCGCCGTTGTTAACAATTCGTTCATCTCGTGCGGCCGGCCAGAGCCGCCTCAGGCACCGGCCACGGCAACGAGGCTCGCGATCGCCGCATCGATCCGCGCGAGCGTCCGCTCCTGCCCGAGGGCGACGAGCGTGTCGAACAGCGGCGGCGTCGCGGTGCGGCCGGTCGTCGCGACGCGCACGGCCATGAACAGGTCGCCCGCCTTCCAGCCGCGCGCCTCGACGAGCTCGCGAAGCGGCGGCTCGAGCTCGTCGGCCTCCCACGTCACGGCGTCGTGCTGAGCCAGGCGCTCGCGAGCCGCCGCGAGGGCCTCGGCCGTGGTCGCGACGTCCCAGCGCTTGGGCACGACCAGGGCCGGATCGACCGTGAGGTCGTTGACCCACAGGAAGCCCGTCAGGTCGACGATCGCGGCCAGGGTCGGCAGGCGCTCGCGGACGATCGGCAGGAGGGCCCGGAGCTCGTCCTCGTCGGGGACCCGGTCGATCTCGCCGTTGGCGACCGCGGCCTCGAGGTAGGGGTGCAGCCGCTCGATCAGGTCGTCGTCGCCGAGGCGCCGGATCCACTGGCCGTTCACCCACTCGAGCCGCCCGCGGTCGAACCGCGCGCCACCCTTCTGGACGTTCGCGATGTCGAAGCGCTGCTCGAGCTCGGCGAGCGAGAAGACCTCCTCCTCGGTGCCCGGCGACCAGCCGAGGAACGCGAAGTAGTTGACCAGCGCCTCCTTGACGAAGCCCTGCTCGATGTAGTCGGCGACCGCCGTCTGGCTCTTGCGCTTCGACATCTTGGTCCCGTCCGGGTTCAGGATCAGCGGCAGGTGGGCGAACACGGGGATCGGCTGGCCCAGGGCCTCGAACAGCAGGATGTGCTTGGGCGTGTTGCTGACGTGGTCCTCGCCGCGGACCACGTGGCTGATCGCCATCGCCGCGTCGTCGACCACCACCACGAAGTGGTAGAGCGGCGTGCCGTCGGCGCGCACGATGACGAAGTCGCCGCCCAGGTTGTCGGTATCGATCTCGACCCGGTCGCGGACGAGGTCGTCCCAGCCCACCACACCGTGCCGCACGCGGAACCGCGTGGCCGATCGGCGCCCCTCGGCCTCCCGCGCCCGCCGCTCGTCGGGGGTGAGCGACGCGCAGCGGCCGACGTAGCGTGGCGCCAGCTTCGCCGCCTCCTGCGCCTTGCGGTCGGCGTCGAGCTCCTCGGGCGTGCAGTAGCAGGGATACGCCCGATCCTCGGCCAGCAGCCGCGCAGCCGCGTCGGCGTACAGACCCAGCCGCTCCATCTGGCGGTAGGGCGCGTAGGGACCCGCCTCGTCGCGGCCGCCGACGGCCGGGCCCTCGTCCCACTCGAGCCCCAGCCAGTGGAGGCCGTCGAGGATGTCGCGCTCGAACGCCTCGGTGCTGCGGGCGACGTCGGTGTCCTCGAGCCGAAGGACGAACGTGCCGCCGGTGTGGCGGGCGAACAGGTAGTTGAACAGGGCCGTGCGCGCGGTGCCGATGTGGAGGGGCCCCGTGGGGCTGGGCGCGATGCGCACGCGGTTGACGGACATGGCCCGATTGTAGGGGCGGTCGACGCGGTGGCCCGGCGCCCGCTCAGCCGCCCAGCGGCGCCGGGACCTTGTGGAACAGGCCGGGATCGGCGGGGCCGGTGAGCACGCGGATGAGCGCGGCGGGCCGAAGTCCGAGCGTCGCGCGCCCGCGCGGGCCCGTCGAGCGTCAGGGAGTCGAGCGACTCGCTCCGCGACAGGATCGTGATCGCCGCGCCCGGGGTCAGCGCCCTCGCCTCGAGATAGGACAGCAGGCCCGCGTCCTCCTCGGCCTCCTCGGTGATGCGCAGCACGGTGGCCTTGGACCCCGACTCCATCTCGGACAGCGGCGTCCCGGCGGGCCGGCGGAGCGCGGTCTCGAGGTCGATCGGGTTGCCGTGCGGGCACGTCTCGGGATGGCCCAGCAGCTCGTCGAGCTTGGATTCGACGCGCGGCGACAGCGCGCCCTGGAGCCGCATCGCCTCGACGTCGCTCTCCGCCCACGTGAGGCCGACGACCGAGGTCAGCAGCCATTCGAGCAGCGCGTGGCGGCGGAAGATCGCGTCCGCCGCCGCACGACCCGCCGCGGTCAGCTCGAGGCCGCGGCCCGTCGCGGGCTCGACGAGGCCGTCGGCCGCGAGCCGACGGCACATCTCGCTGGCGGCCTGGGTCGTCACCCCGACGTGGCGGCCGAGCTGGGCGGTGGTGGCGACACGGCCGTCGGAACCCATCACGCGCAGCGCGAGCAGGTACTCCTGCGCGGCGGCCGAGATGTCGGCGGGGTCGTGACGGCGCTGCATGCGCCCGAGTGTAGGGCCGCGGGTGGCGGCCGATGGCGCGCGACGGACGCGGCGCCGGATCAGGTCGGCGGGCCGGCTCCGCGCGGATCCCGGCGTGGGCGCCAGATCGCGATCGCCCCCGCGACCATCGCGACGAAGTACGCGACCGTGACGGCGACCCCGAGCAGGATCGCACCGACCTTGCCGCTCGAACCCGGACCCACCGACAGCACCGTCGCCACGGGCACCGCGACCGCGAACGACACGATCGTCGCGAACGCGCCGACGGCGGCGGCCGGGGGCAGGACGAACAGGGCGGCGATGACGAGGGGCTGGACGGCCAGCGACAGCAGCGGCAGCGGCTCGGGGCACGACGCGGAGAACTGGGCGCAGCCGGTCACGGTCGCGAGCAGGGTGCCGACGCCGTAGCCGACCGGCGGCCATGCGATCAGCGCGATGGCCAAGCGCCACCGCCAGCCGGGCCGGCGCGCGAGGGCGAGCAGGTTCGCGGGCGCCGCGCGGCGGGCGACCGCCTCGAGGTCAGGCAGCGGTTCGACCTCGGCGCCTCCGTCGTCGGTCGTGGTTCGCGACCGCCTCCAGGTCCGTCGCAGCGGGGCATCGTCGGGCGCCTCCTCGTAGGCCCAGCCGTGCGTGCCCCAGCCGGCATCCCCGCCGTCGGTGGTCGTCGACTCGGAGCCGCTCCAGCCCCAGTCGGGTTCGGCGGGATCCGGGCCGGGCACGTCGGCGCCGGCCCCGTTCGGGGACGGGTCCGCAGCGGTGTCGCGGGTCGCCGCACCGGCCGCGGCCGACGGGCCGGCCGACGCGGCCGTCTCCGACGTTCCATCCGCCTCGGCCCGCGCGGCGCGTCGTGCCCGCGCCTGGTACTCGGGGCCGTGCTTCCGCGGATCGGCATACTCGCGCGGGTTGATCGTCCAGTACGTCCGCGACGACGGGCCGTACCAGGAGCCGCCCTCCCACTCCGGGTCGAGCGGCGCGTCGGCGGCCTCGTCGTAGGTCGTCGAGCCCGGGGTCGCCTTCCGGAAGCCGCGGCGCGTGTGGCGCTCGCGCGGCGGTGCCTCTCCCCCCGCGCCGCCGGCCGCGCCGTCGCTGCTCGCCCGGGCTCCCGTGCTCCCCACCGTTCCCGCCCCTCCCGGCGTCCCGGCCGGTCTCGGGCCGCCGGCCGCCGTCGACCCTCCGGCCCGACGCGCCCGCCACGCCTCGCGCGACGCCCTCGCCCGCGTCGAATCCGCGCGCCACGGCTCCCTGGGCCGCCCCGATGGCGAACCCGTGCCGCCCGGCGGCGGGTCGCAGCCGTCCCTCGGAGTCGACGAGCCGCTCGTAGGCCGCCTGGATCGCCAGGAAGCGCGGCAGCGCGCGATCGCCGGCCGCGTCCGGGTGGTACTGCTTGGCGAGTCGCCGGTACGCCGAGCGGATCTCGTTCAGCGAGGCGCTCGGGGCGATGCCCAGCGTCCGGAACGGGTCGCCCTGGAAGGTCATCTCGCGCGGCCGCGGCCACGGTCAGACGACCAGCTCGCCGACCGGCGCGAGCTCGAACTCGGGGATCGCCTCGGCCGCCTGCCGTCCGTGCGGGTCGAGCAGGACGGGCCGGTGATAGCGGGCCAGCACCCGCTGCGCCTGGCCCTCGATGACGCCGACCTGGCGGAGCGCCTCGACCGTCGCGGCCCACGGGCCGCGATCCTTGCCGTCGCCGTCCTCGATCTTGATCGCCATGCCCGACGCGGCGGCGGATGCGCCGTTGCGCTGGCCACGCAGGATCCCGATCCCGCGCAGGCCCTCGGCGCCGCTCTTGCTGACCAGGCGGCCGCTCGTCGCCTTCATCAGCGACGTGTCGAGGCGTTCGCGCGTCCCGGCGACCAGCTCCGGGTACGCGGTCATCGCCTCGCGGATCTCGACGTAGTACGGGGCGAGCGACGCCCGAGGATCGCCGGCGGGGAGCGCCTCGGGGTCGGCGAGGATCGCGAACGCGCGGGCGACCTCGCGCAGCGGGAACGCGTAGGTGAGGATGCCGCAGCCATCGATGCCCGTCCGGATGCGCGCGGGATCGACCGCGAACGCGGCCCCGATGGCCTCGCGGACCGCGGCCTGCGCGGGGTGGTCGTCCTGCCAGTACGTCTCGAGCTCCCAGCCGCCGAGCTTGGCCAGCAGGATGAACACGCTGTGCTGGCCGGAGCACATGTGGCGGAGGGCCGACGGCCGCTCGCCGTCGCGCGCGAGCCGGGACGCCGTCAGGGCGTCGAGCGGCATCCCCTCGGATCCGCACGCGAGCACCGACTGCGCGATCCCGAGCCGCCGGAACAGCGCCTGGACCGTGCGCACGTGGACGTCCTCGCCGGAGTGGCTGGACGTCATGATCGCCAGCTCCTCGCCCGTGAGGTCGAACTCGCGGCGGCCACCGGCCCGCAGCAGGGCGATCAGGCCGAACGGCTTCATCGCCGATCGCAGGTTCACGATCCGGTCGGGATCGCCGAGCAGGTGGAGCATGCGCCCGGCGGCGTCGACCTCGACGATGTCCCCGCGGTGGACCGACTCGACCGTCCCGTTGCGGACCTGCCGCACGACCACCGGCGGCACGGACCACTTCGCGTTGCGCGCGGTGCCCGCGGCTCGCCCGGCGGCGGCGCGCGACGCGGACGCGGATCGTGAGGCGGATCGAACGGCCATCGGACCTCCGAGGATAGCGCGCCTGCCGCCCGACATTCGCCATCCGCTCGATCCCAGGGAACCGTTTGGATCACGCTCGGCCTCGTACTGTGTGGAGCGCGGCCGAGTGCGCCGCGCCGAGCCGGTGGCGACATGCAGCGAGCGCTCGTCGAACGAGCCCAGTCCGGCGATCACGAGGCGTTCTCGATCCTGGTGAGAGCCTCGTATCCCCGGCTGTATGGCGTCGCCACCCTGGTCCTCCGCGACCGCGACCGCGCCCAGGATGCGGTCCAGGACGCGTTGGTCCTCGCCTGGCGCCATATCCGCGCGCTTCGGGACGCCGACGCGTGGGACGCCTGGCTCTACCGCCTCACCCTGCGGGCCTGCCAGCGCGCCGGCCGCACGTCACGGCGGCGGGACATGGTCGAGCTTCATGTGGAGCCCGACCGCGACCCCGTCGTCGACTCGGACATCGCCGACTCCCTGTCGGACCGCGAGGTCATGGCCGAGGCGCTCGAGCGCCTGCCGTATGACCAGCGCGTCGTCATGGTCCTGCACTTCCATCTCGACCTGCCGCTCACCGAGGCGGCGACCATCCTCGACATCCCCGTCGGGACCGCGAAGTCCCGGCTCCATCGCGGGCTCGCGGCCATGCGGACGGCGCTCGGCGCCGAACCTGATCGCGAGCTCGGCGGCGTCCGGGAGCGAACGGCATGACCAGCGAACCGATCCTCGACCGCCGGCTCCGTGAGCTGATGGCCGAGCTCGCCACTCCCGGCGACACGTCCGCCGCGATCGACAACGTCCTCTCCGTCACGCGCCCGCTGCGGCCGGAGCCGCGCTGGCTCGTGTTCCTCAAGGAGCCTCCGATGCGTACCTCGTCCGTCCTGGTCGCCGGCTCGCCGCCGATGCGAACGGGGCTCATCCTCGCGATCATCGCGATCCTCGTAGCGGCGGCGGCCACCGTCGCTGTCGGTGCCCTGGTGCTCCGCCCGGCACCCCTTCCGCTGGCCTACGGACCGGCGGGAAACGGCGTCATGGCCGCCGCCGTGAATGGCGACATCGTGACCGTGGATCCGTCCGGGT
>CAWHIA010000010.1:0-81412 GCA_963829155.1 uncultured Chloroflexia bacterium
GGTCGGCGAGGACGTGGCCGCCGGGGTCGACCTGGCGGCGCCGGTCGAGACGTACATGACCACGGACCCGCGGACGCTGCGCCAGGACCAGTCGGTCCGGGACGCCCTCGAGCTGATGCAGTCGGGTCGCTATCGCAACGTCCCCGTCGTGGACGACGACCGGCACCTGGTCGGCGTCGTCCGCCAGGTGGACCTCCTCAAGTACCTCGCGGAGTCGTTCCCCGAGGAGCTGCTGAACCTCCCACCCAGACCGCATCAACGCATGGAGCAGGCCGAAGGCGGATGACGACCACCACCGAGCGCATCGAGCACGACGTCCAGGAGCTCGATCGCGTCACCATCCGGTTCGCCGGCGACTCCGGCGACGGCATGCAGCTCACGGGGACCCAGTTCACCCGGACCGCCGCCGTGTTCGGCAACGACATCAGCACGTTCCCCGACTATCCCGCGGAGATCCGCGCCCCGGCCGGCTCGCTGCCCGGCGTCTCGGGCTTCCAGATCAGCTTCAGCGCCTCGGACATCCACACGCCCGGCGACGCCCCGGACGTGCTCGTGGCGATGAACCCGGCGGCGCTCAAGACGAACGTCGGCGAGCTCCCGGCGGGCGGCGCGCTGATCGTCAACAGCGACGCGTTCACCCAGCAGAACCTCAACAAGGCCGCCTACCCGTCGAACCCGCTGACCGACGGCTCGCTCAAGCAGTTCACCGTGTTCGAGATCCCGATCTCGACGCTCAACGAGCGCTCCCTCGAGGGCCTCGAGATGACGTCGAAGCAGAAGGACCTGACCAAGAACTTCTTCGCGCTGGGCCTGATGTTCTGGCTCTACGAGCGCTCGATGGACCCGACCCTCAAGTGGATCGACCAGAAGTTCGGCGGCCGGCCGGTCATCGCCGAGGCCAACGCGCGCGCGCTCAAGGCGGGCTACGCGTACGGCGAGACGACCGAGATGTTCCACACGACCTACCGGGTGCCGCGCGCGCGGCTCGCGCCCGGGCCTGTACCGGAACATCACCGGCAACGAGGCGACCGGGCTCGGGTTCCTGACGGCGTCGAAGCTCGCCAAGCGGGACCTGTTCTACGGGTCGTATCCGATCACGCCGGCGTCGGACATCCTCCACCAGCTGTCCGGCTACAAGCAGTTCGGCGTCCAGACGTTCCAGGCCGAGGACGAGATCGCGGCGATCGGCGCGGCGATCGGGGCGTCGTACGGCGGCGCGCTGGCGATGACCGGCACGTCCGGGCCCGGCGTCACGCTCAAGTCGGAGGCGATGGGCCTCGCGGTGATGGTCGAGCTGCCGCTGGTCGTGATCGACGTCCAGCGCGCCGGACCGTCGACCGGCATGCCGACCAAGGTCGAGCAGTCGGACCTGCTCCAGGTGCTCTACGGCCGCAACGGCGAGTCGCCGATCCCCGTGGTCGCGCCGGCGACGCCCGGCGAGTGCTTCACGCTCGCGATCGAGGCCGCGCGGATCGCGCTCAAGTACATGACCCCGGTCGTGTACCTGTCCGACGCGTTCGTCGCCAACGGCGCCGAGCCGTGGCAGGTGCCGTCGCTCGACAGCCTGCCGGACATCTCGGTCCCGAACGCGACGGCCAGCGACCTCCTGTTCCAGCCGTACTCGCGCGACCCGGAGACGCTGGCCCGACCGTGGGCCGTGCCGGGCACCGCGGGGCTCGAGCACCGCATCGGCGGCCTCGAGAAGGCGGACGGCCTCGGCAACGTCAGCTACGACCCCGAGAACCACCACAAGATGACCTTGCTCCGGGCCCAGAAGGTGGCCGGGATCGCGCGCGACATCCCGCCCCTCGAGACGTACGGGGCGGACGGCGGCGACCTGCTGATCCTCGGCTGGGGCTCGACCTACGGCGCGATCCGCAGCGCCGTCGAGCGCCTGCTGGCGGATGGCAAGTCCGTCGCGCACGCGCAGCTCCGCTACCTCAACCCGTTCCCCGCCAACACCGGCGACGTCCTGTCGCGCTACCGGACGGTGCTGATCCCCGAGATCAACCTCGGCCAGCTGGCGATGCTGTTGCGGGCCAAGTACCTCGTCGACGCCGTCAGCTACAACCGCGTCCGCGGCAAGCCGTTCCGGATCCAGGAGATCGTCGACGAGGCCGAGCGCCTCCTCGGCGACGGAGCACGCGCATGACCGACCTCAAGCTTCCCGTCAACGGGACCGAGCCCATCCAGCTGACCCGGAAGGACTTCGTGTCCGACCAGGAGGTGCGCTGGTGCCCGGGCTGCGGCGACTACTCGATCCTCGCCCAGACCCAGAAGGTGATGCCCGACTTCGGCGTGCCGAAGGAGAACATCGTGTTCATCTCGGGCATCGGCTGCTCCGGCCGGCTGCCGTACTACATGAACACCTACGGCTTCCACACGATCCACGGGCGGGCACCGACGCTCGCGACCGGCCTCAAGGCCGCGCGCCCGGACCTCATGGTGTGGGTGATCACCGGCGACGGCGACGCGCTGTCGATCGGCGGCAACCACCTGCTGCACTCGATGCGCCGCAACGTCGACCTGACGATGATCATGTTCAACAACCGGATCTACGGCCTGACCAAGGGCCAGACGTCGCCGACGTCGGAGTTCGGGAAGCGGACGAAGTCGACGCCGATGGGCTCGATCGACCGGCCGATGATGCCGCTGACGGTCGCGCTGGCCGCCGAGGCCACGTTCGTCGCCCGCTCGGTCGACACGCACACCGAGCACCTGCAGCACACGCTCGAGGCGGCGGGCCGGCACCGCGGCGCGTCGTTCGTCGAGGTCCTCCAGAACTGCAACATCTTCAACGACGGGGCGTGGCGCGACTTCACCGAGCGCGACGTGCGCGACGACCGGATGCTGGTCCTCGAGCACGGCAAGCCGATGATCTTCGGCAAGGAGCGCGACAAGGGGATCCGCCTGCGCGGCCTCCATCCCGAGATCGTCACGATCGGGCAGGACGGCGTGACCGAGGACGACCTGCTCGTCCACGACGCGCACGCCGACGACCCGTACCTCGCGCTGATCCTGTCGCGCATGTTCTGGCCGGAGTTCCCGGTGCCCGTGGGCATCCTGCGCGACGTGACCCAGCCGACGCACTCGGACCTCATGGACGCCCAGATCCAGCAGGCGATCGAGAAGTCCGGCGAGGGCGACATCGCCAAGGCCCTCGTGTCCGGCGAGACCTGGACGGTCGAGTAGGCGCGGCCGATGCTCTGCCCCGTCTGCCGCCACGACAACTTCGAGGGCGAGGACACCTGCACCAACTGCGGCGCCGACCTCTCCGCCGCCGACCTGCCGCAGCCGGCGGTCGAGTTCCACGACACGATCCTGGGCAGCCACCTCGACGCCCTGAGCGTCGGGGAGCCGAGCGTCGTCGAGGCCGGGATCACGGTCGCGGAGGCGCTGCGCCGGATGCACGATGCCGGGACCGACTGCCTGCTGGTTCGCGACGGCGACCGGCTGGTCGGGATCTTCACCGACCGCGACGCGGTGGTGAAGGTGGCCGGCAAGGGCGTGACCGGCGCGAGCTCCGCGAGTTCATGACGCCCGATCCGGTGGTGCTGCGGCCCGACGACCGCCTCGCCGTCGCGATCCACAAGATGGCCGTCGGCGGGTTCCGCCACGTCCCGGTCGTCGACGCCGGCGGGCGCCCGACCGGCGGTGGTCTCGGCGGCCGACGTCTTCCGGTACATCGTCAGCGCCCTCGGGTGAGCGACGACGCACCGTCGGCCGCGGGTGGCGATCGCGGTCCTGGCCGACGACCTCATCTGGGCGACGCGACTCGTCGACGGCGTCCGGCGCGCGGGCGGCGATCCCGTGCCGGTCCGGTCGCTGGCGACGCTCGGTGCGGCGCTGCCGTCGGTCGGCGGCTGCATCGTCGACCTGACCGCGCGCGCCTACGACGGCATCGAGGCGATCTCGACCGCCCGGGCCGCCGGGGTCCCGACGATCGCGGTGGGCCAGCACGACGACGCGGAGGCGCGACTCGCGGCGACGACCGCGGGCGCGTCGCGGGTCTACGCGTACCGCGCCCTGTTCGAGCACGGCGACCGGGTGCTCGCGGCCTGGATCTCGTCGCTGGACGCGGCCGAGAAGCCCGTCGCGTGACCGGCGCCGTCCCCGCCGAACGGTTCGCCGAGCGGCTCGACCGCGCGCGAGCCGGTGCCGCCGCCGCGGGTCTCGACGCGCTGCTGGTCGGCGTGGGTGCCGAGCTGCGCTACCTCACCGGCTACCTCGCCATGCCGCTCGAGCGGCTCACCCTGCTCGTGATCCCGACCGCAGCGGGAGCGCCGGTCACGCTGATCGCCCCGAGGCTCGAGGCCACGCCGGCGCGGACGTGCGCGGCGGCCGCGGCCGGCCACGTCACGGTCACGACCTGGGAGGAGACCGAGGACCCGATGCGCCTGGTGGCGGCGACCCTCGAGGCCGGGCTCGGTCGCCCGGCCGCGGACGTCGGCGCGGTCGCCGTGTCGGACGGGCTGCGCGCCGCCTTCGTGCTCGGGCTGCAGGCGGTGCTGCCGGGCGCGCGCTTCTCGCTCGCGTCGACCGTGCTGCGCGCACAGCGGATGCGCAAGGACCCCGACGAGGTCGAGCTGCTGCGGCGGGCCGCCCATGCCGCCGACCGGGTCATCGCCGCGATCGCCGCGGGGCCGCTGGTCGGGCGCACCGAGGCCGACGTCGCGAACGAGGTCCGGGAGCGGCTGCTCGCCGAGGGCCACGAGGTCGCCGAGTTCTGGATCGTGGCGTCGGGGCCCAACAGCGCGTCGCCACACCACGAGCCGGGCGAGCGGGTGATCCGCGCCGGCGAGCCGATCGTGCTCGACATCGGCGGCACCGTCGGCGGCTACGCGAGCGACATCACGCGCATGGTCTGGGTGACCGGCGGCGACCCGTCGCTCGGCCCCGACGACACCTACCGCCGCCTGTACGACGTGCTCCGCGACGGCCAGGAGGAGGCGACCGGGGCCGTCCGGCCCGGCGTCCCGTGCGAGCGGATCGACGCCGTCGCGCGCGGGATCATCGACGCGGCCGGCTTCGGGCCGAACTTCCTCCACCGCACGGGTCACGGCATCGGGCTCGAGGTGCACGAGGACCCGTACCTGGTCGCCGGCAACGGCGAGCCGCTCGCGCCGGGCATGGCGTTCAGCGTCGAGCCGGGCATCTACCTCGAGGGCCGGTACGGCGCGCGGATCGAGGACATCGTGGTCTGCGGGGAGGCCGGGCCGCTCGTCCTGAACGAGGCGCCGCGCGACCTGCTGGTCGTCGCGGGCTGACCCGACCCGACGTTCGCCTCCGGGCGGGGGTATCATCCGCCGATCGGTTGGCCTCTTCGACCGAGCCGAGAGCCCACGATGACTGATCTTCACGCGCGAGCCACGAGCCCGCGCCGCTTCGCCCGATGAGCCGGCACAGCCGGCACGGTCACCACGCGCATTCGCACGCGCCCGGCGGCCGGCCCGTCCACCACGCCCCGCCGGCGTCCGAGCGACCCCCGGTGCCGTCGGACGGCCCTGTCGCGAAGAGCCCGGAGCCCGGCGTCGCGGCCGTGATCGCCGGCCAGGCCGTCGCCGCACCGCCCACGCCAGCCGTCGCCGCCGCACGCACCCGGCGCCGCCGGCCCACCGGCACCGTCGGTCGAGCCGGCACCGTCCGTCCAGGCCGCCCCATCCGGCGCCCTCGGACGCCGACCCCGCCGCGCCGGCCCAGCCGGCCGTCGAGCCCGCGCCCGCCGGCCGCCACGAGCCCCGTCGGCGGGATCGAGGCGCATGAGCACGACGCCCCGCCTCGGCACGACGCGAACGGCGAGGTCCGCATCCCGGTGATGGACGCCGGCCCCGGCGGCCCGCGGACCACCTGCACCTCCGCCCAGCTGCGCCGGTTCATCAAGAGCCGCCCGTGGGTCCCGCTCCACGAGCTGCGGCGCCGGTTCGGGATCTCCGGCGACGACGACGACGTCTCGCCGATCCGCGTCGGACACCAGCTGCTGTTCATCGGCCTGCCGCCCGCCGAGGCGCGGATGGTCGGCGAGCTGCTGAGCGGCGGCGACGTGGGCTACGAGCTGTCGCTCGACCCGACCGCACCGATCGTCGTCGGCGTGTACCCTATGCGACCAGTCCCCCGAGGTTGATTCCGGCACCCGTCACCGGTGCGTCCTGGCACCGATGTGTCGCGCAACCGACCTTGACACTGCGATCAGCGAATGACACCTTCACTGTCAATAGGGTCATTGGCGGATTAGCACTTTCGTACCGGTCCGTCAGCCGGGTCATGAGAAGGGTAAGGCGCGCCGTTTCGGGGACGGAGCGCCGTGGTTCGAGGTGTGGAGGTCACGGTGATCAACAAGCAATTCCGCCGCGTGGCGGCGGTCGGGGCAGCCGCGTCGCTCCTGGCGACGATCGTCGTTGCGGGCTCGGCTTCAGCGGGGAACACTCGGGTCGTCTACATCGGCGATCCGGGCGGCTCGATCCCGCCGTCGGGCTACACCACGCAGACGTACACGGCCGTCCACCCCGGTGGCCTGACCGCGACGGACGTCCAGGTCCGCAACGACGGCTCGAATACCCTCAACCACGCGAGCCTGTTCGGCGGCACGGCCGCCGACAACGCACCCGAAAACCCGTTGTTTCCGAAGCCGGCCGGCAAGTCCCTTCCGGTGGCCGCAGGCCTGACGTTCGCCGCGGCCTATCGCGCCGGCGGGATCGACGTGCACGATCGCGCAACCAGGGCACCGAGCCTGTCGTGCGACCTCGGTTCGTTCCCCGGCTTGACGCAGAAGACGGTCCGCGTGGTCATCCAGACGAGTGGGGCCACGACCAACGTCGGTACCTGGTACGGCGTCTACCTCAACGAGGGCAACCAGACCGGGTCCAACCAGGACAACTTCTACTCCGCCGGCACGATCACGACCGGCGGCGACCGACTGCACCGGCTCGGCTGACGCGAACTACTTCCTGCCGACGACGACGGTGGCTCGCTCTCGACGGACCCGAGCTGTCTGACGGCGGTGGCAGCGGTCGTCTCCGAGGACAAGCTCATCGGGAAGGGCGGCTTCGGGAGCCTGTCCGTCAGGACCACCAACCTGACCTCGTGCCAGGGGACCGGCTACACGTGCGTCGGAGCCGAGGTCGAAGGCCGCGGTGCTGGACGGGAACGATGTCCCGGGCGGCCTCCAGTGGACCATCACCTGGTACGGCACGCGGACGGCGTCCGGGGTCATCCACTTCCTGCGATACCTACAACGCCAGCGATCCGGCCCACGCGATCGGACTACAAGGTCATCCTGTTCACGAAGGCCTACCAGTGCAGCGCGAAGCTGACGACGAACTGCTGGGTGTCGACGTCGGCCAGCAAGCCGAACGCGAACCCCCTGTGGTTCAAGGTCACCGTGATCACCCCGAACAACGGGACCACGCATCCTCGCCTAGGGCGCCTTCCCGATCGAACCACCGACGAACGCGGTGCCGCACGTCGCGGCGCCGCGTTTTCGTGTCCCGGTCAGGGCAGCGATGCGATCGACGACATCCGCGCTCGAGCGCCTCGATCGCCGCGATGTTGCCCTTCTGCGTGAACAGCTCGGCGCGCGGCATCGAGCTGGTTTGCGGCCGCCTCGTCGGATCCGACCGAGCCGGTACACGAGGGCGGCGTCGGCCGCGGCGTTCGCCTTCAGGTCGAGCTCGTTGGTCGTCTCGGCCAGCGCGATCGCGTCGTCGACCAGGCTCGCGCCGTCGTCGGCGTCTCCGCCTGAGCGAGCCATGACCTTGGCCATCGCCGTCCGCCAGATCGACCTGGGACTCGGTGTCGTCCTCGTCCGAGAGGTCGCGGGCCAGGTCGGCGAAGCGGAGCGGCCTCGTCGAGCTCGTCCATCGCCTCGAGCGCGTGCGCCAGCCGTCCCGTGATCGACGACCGGAAGTAGCGCTCGCCCATGTGCTCAAGCTGCGCATCGTCCGCACGGAGGAGCTCGGCTGCACAGCTCGGCTCGCCCGGCGAGCATCTCGACCATCGACGACTCGAGGGACTGGGAGGCGGACAACGTGCTCCGGCCGAGGTCCGCCACGTTCGCCGCGGAACGGCGGTAGAGGTCCCGCGCCTCGTCGAAGTGGCCCTGCATCGCCTCGGCGACGGCCGACGTGCTGAGGATGATGGCCTCGGCCTTGCGATCGCCCGAGACGCGCTCCAGCAGGCTGGCGCAGTACGGGCCGAGACCTCCGACGCCGTGGCGTCTCCCGCGAACATCGTATTGGCCAGGCCTGCCGCGGCGCGATTGGCGAGGCGCCGGTCGCCGGCCTTTCGCGCGAGATCGATCACCCGCTGCAGCGCCTGGAGCGGCCTCGTCGTCTCGGCCCGCCAGGCTCTCCACCGCCGCGAGCACGCGCCACGCGCCCGCGGCCCGCTCGCGACGTCGCTCGCCGCCTGATCACGGCAATGCCCGCCTCGAGCGACGGCCCGCATCGTCTCCAGCTCGCCGGACTTGAGCTCCTCCGAGAGCAGGCGGATGGCCGTCGAGGTCACCACGGACCGTGCGGCCAGCCGATCGTCGCCGAGCTCGGTGGCCGTGCGCGAGGCCTCGTCCAGGATCGTCCGTCGCCTCTCCGAACTCGCCGGCCTCGACCTGGACCTCCGCGAGGTCGATGAGCAGCTCGATCCGGTGGGCGTCGTCCGGCTCGAGGAGCGCCGCGGCCCGGCGCAGCAGGCTGGCCGCCGCCGGGCAGGTCGCCCCGGGCGAAGGCGCGCCGCCCGGCAGCGCCGAGCTTGGCCGTCGCGCGGGCGGCGATGTCCCGAGCCGCCGTCGTCGACCTGGCCGAGCTCGCGTCGGTAGCGATACGCCTGCTCGAGGTGATAGCCGAGGATCTCCTCGAACTCCTGCTCGCGACCGCGCTCGCGGTTGACCCGCTCGGCCCAGTTCACGAACCGTTCGTGGAACTGGGCCCGAGCCCGCTTGAGGAGCGAGCCGTACGTCGCGTCCTTGATCATCAGGTTGCGGAACCGGTAGACCAGGCCTCGTCGACAGCCTCGCGCTCTCGAGCGCGACGAACTGCTTGCGATCCAGCAGCTCGCAGGTGGCCGCCGACCGCGACCCGCACGGTACCGGGCACCAGCTCCTCGATCGCGGTCTGGGCGAATGCGAGGCCGATCACCGAGGCGGGCTCGAGACGAGCCCGCTCCTCGCGGGACAGGTCGTCGAGGCGGGCCGCCAGCAGCGCCTGGATCGTCGGCGGGACGGCCGCGGTCCGCGAGGTCGCCGGTCGGCAGCCATCGTTCGCCGTCGAAGTCGATCAGGCCCTTGTCGACGAACATCGACAGCACCTGCGTCACGAACAGCGGATTGCCTTCGGAGAGTCGCGATCACGCGCGCGTCGATGGTCCCGTCAGACGGGCCGCCCAGGAGCACCTCGACGAGCTGAGCCGTGGCCGACGGCTCGAGCGCCGCCATCGGGATCGTGGGTGACGTCGGCTCGAGCCGCCCACTGCGGCCGCTTGTCGGTCAGCACCGACGCGGCCTGTCGCGACGACGAGGACGGCCGCATTGCGACCCGACGTGTCGAGGAGGTGCTCGAGCAGGTCGAGGAACGTCTCCTCGGCGTTGTGGGCGTCCTCGATGCCGGACGACGAGCGGGCCGGCGCGCGCCGATGACCTCGACGAACCGTCGCGCCGCCCAGAAGATCTCGGCGACCGGAAGCGCTCGGACGTGAGCCCGATGACGGACGCGATGCGGCCGCGGATCTCCGTCCCCGACTGCAGCGCCGTCGAGCGCCGCGACGATCTTCGCGATGGCGGCTTCCGGGGTGTCGTCGTCGACGATGCCGACCGCGGACCGCACGATCTCGACGAGCGGCCAGAAGGTGATGCCGTCGCCGTAGGGCAGGCACCGCCCCTGGAGCACGGTCGTCGCGCCGGCGATGTCCGACTGGAACGACTCGACGAGGAAGGTCTTGCCGACGCCCGGCTCGCCCGACGACCGTGGCGAGGTGCGCGCCGCCACGCCCGACGGTGCTCGCGGAGCGCCGCCCGGAGCTGCTCGAGCTGCGTCGTCGCGCCCGACCAGCTGACCGCGAGAGGCCGGGGAGCGCTCGGGCTCGAGCCGCGTCCCGGACGTCGATCAGGCGATACGCGGGTACTCGCTCGGCCTTGCCCTTGAGCTCGAGAGGCTCGACCGGCTCCACGTCGACGTGCGCGCGTACGAGGTCGTAGGTCACCTCGCCGATGAGCACCTCGTTGGCCGGTGCGGCCTGCTCGAGCCTCGCCGCCACGTTGACGGCGTCGCCCGTCGCGAGGCGCTGCTCGGCGTTCTCGTCGGTGTTGGCGACGACCTCGCCGGTGTTCACGCCGGTCCGAGCCGCGATCTCGACCCCGTAGAGCCGCGAGCAGGTCGACGTTGAGTCGCTCCATCGCCTGGGTCATGCCGTGGGCCGCGCGGACGGCGCGCAGGGCGTCGTCCTCGTGGGCTCGCGGCAGCCCGAACACGGCCATGATCGCGTCGCCGATGTACTTCTCGATCTTGCCGCCGTGTCGCGTGATCTCGGCCGCCATCGACGCGAAGTAGCGCTCCTTGACCTCGTTGATCGCCTCGGCGTCGATCCGCTCCGTGAGCGCGGTGCTGCCCTTGCAGGTCGGAGAAGATGATCGTGACGACCTTGCGGATCTCCTGGCTCGGCAGCGCGGCGGCGCGCGGCGACGCGCCTCGAAGCCCGGGAAGGCGGCGGGCGTCGCGGATGCGGGGCGGCCGGCATCGGACGGCGGCGGCGGGCGCGGCGGGCTGAGGAGGCGGCAGCGGTCGGGCCCTCGATCGACGGCGGGACGGCGGCTCGGCCGGCGGCAGCGCCGGTTCGGACGCGAGCCCGGGGCCGACAGCGCGTCGGACCCAGCGTCGTCCGGGGTGCGGGCGTGCGACCGGCGGCGGTGGCGGCGGCGGCGCGACGATCGGCTGCTCGGTGACGGCGTCCGTCGGAACGGGCGGCGGCGGGGTCGGGGGCTGTGACGGGGGCGGCTGGGCGGCAGGCGGAGCCCAGCCGGCAGGCGGCGATCCCGCCGGCGGCGTGCTCCAGCCGCCGGGCTGTCCCCATCCTGGCGGCGGGGCGCCCCAGCCGGGCGGCGGAGAGCCGGGCGGCCCATCCGGGCGGCGGATAGCCGGCCTGCGGATAGGCGGCTCGGGATAGCCGGCTGCGGCGCCGGCTGGCCCCAGCCGGGAGGCGGCGGACCCCAGCCCGGAGGCGGCGGCGCCCCAGCCGGGAGGCGGCGCCGGCCAGCCCGGCGGCGTCGGGGCCCCGTACCCGCCGGGCGGCGACCAGGGCGGTGCCCAGCGCACGGCCCACCAGGCCCACGGGGGCAGGCCGTAGCCGGGGGCGCCAGGATGACCGCCGTGCATCGGATCGCCGGGCGGGCCGCCCGGACCCGACCGCCGCTGGGGGTCGAGGACCGTCCCGCAGAAGCCACAGAACCGGAACCCGGCCGGGTTCTCGGAGCCGCACGCGGGACACGAGACCGACGCGACGACGGGCAGCGTCAGCGACGTGCCGCAGTACCCGCACAGCCGGAACCGTGACGGGTTCTCCTCACCACAGCCGGGGCAGCGGACGACGTCCATCGCTGAGGAGTCTACGAGTCGCGGTCCAGTTCGCCCCGATCGCGCCGGGTACCCACCGGATCAGGCCTCGGCGGCGGCCTTCTGCTGTGCCTCGACCTCGGGCGCCTTTCGCTGCAGCTCGCGCAGCGCCGAGCGGTCCATCGACGCCAGCCGGGGCAGGTCGGGCTGGTTCGTCCGCTGCAGCCGCTCGGTGACGGTCGAGCTCATGAGCTTGTTGACCTCGGGGACCTCCATGGCCGCCCGCAGGGTCTCGGCCGGGACCTCCATCAGCGTCGTCGGCTGGGTCACGACGACGTCCGCCGTGCGGGCGCGGCCGGTCAGCGCCGCGATCTCGCCGAAGAAGTCGCCCGCGCCCATCGTCGACAGGCCGCGATAGCTGCCGTCCGCATCGGGGATGCCGGCGGCCGCCTCGCCGTCCAGGATGAAGTAGGCGACGGTCGCCTCGTCGCCCTGGCTGACGACCTTTTCCCCCTCCGCCACCTCGCGGACGTGGGCGTCCCCGATGAACGCCGCGCGTTGCGTGTCGTTGAGCAGGCTGAAGGTCGCCAGGCGGCCCGCCAGCCTGTCGAAGTCGGACACCGTGGCCGGTCGCGCGGTCGCCGTCGTGTGGGCCGGCCGTGCGCGCAGCGCGGACAGGCCGCGCCGCCACTCGGCGGCCGGACGGCCGATCCCCGGCGTGACGGCGGCCGCGATCCCGACGACGACCAGGATCAGCGACGAGAACAGGAGCATCACGCGCACGTCGATCACATCGGCCAGGCCGGCGCCGGCCATGCCGAGCAGGAAGATGATGTCGCGCATCACGTACAGCCCGGAGAACACGCGCCCACGCAGCTCGCGCGGCGTGTTGCGCTGGAGCAGGGTCTGGCGCCCGACCGACAACGGCGAGTTGAAGAAGCCGGTGATGATGACCCAGAAGATCGCGATCGCGATCGTCGGTGAGAACGCATAGAACACGCCGCCGATGCCCATGCCCAGGTAGCCCAGGATCAGCCAGTTGCCGATCGGCAGGCGGTCGCTGTAGCGGGCCATGAACAGCGCACCCGCGACGAAGCCGACCGACGTCAGGCCCTCCTGGAGGCCGTACTCGAACTCGCTCCCGCCGAGCACCTTGATCGCCATCGGCAGCAGCAGCACGTTCCACAGGCCGAAGGCGAAGAACGCGGGCGCGCCGATCAGGAACAGCGTACGCAGGATCGGCGTGTCGACGATCGTCCAAATCCCGGTCTTGAGGTTGTCGATGACGACGCCGACCGATGTGTCTTCGGCCACCTCCATCTTCGAGCGCACCCTGAGGAAGAAGAGGCAGCCCGCCGAGAACACGAACGTCAGCGAGTCGATCCAGAACGCCCACTCGATGCTGAACGCCGAGGCGATCAGGCCCGCGCCGGCGAACCCGATGGCCGTCGAACCGAACGAGGCGATCGACAGGAAGGCGTTGGCCGCGGCCAGCTCGTCGTCCGACGCGATCTCGGGGATCAGGCTCTCGTAGGCCGGGTCGAAGAACTGCTTGACGCCCGAGTTGACCAGGATCGCCGCGAACAGCAGGTAGGGGTTGACGCCGATCAGGAACGGGATCAGGCCGACCACGACGGCCTGGGCGAGGTTGCTGTAGATCATCACCGACCGGCGGTCGTAGCGGTCGACGAACACGCCGGCGAGGAGGCCGACCACGAGGCTGGGGACGGCCGTCGCCATCAGCGTGACGCCGACGAGGAACGCCGAGCCGGTCACGCTGTAGACGTAGATCCCGGCGGCGAGGTCGGTCAGCGACGAGCCGGCGGTCGACACCAGCTGCGCGACCCACATGAGCACGAAGTCGTGCTTCTTGAACACCGCCGTGGGCGAGATCCGGACGGGTGCCTCTGCGACGGCGGTCACGTTGTCTCCCTCGCGCTGGCCGGCATCCGTGAGTGACGGGCCGGCGGCTGTGAACCTGGGGGCGCGGCCCGCCACCCGGCCGCCCGCCCGGTGCGGCGCGGGGCGCGAGGACTCGCCGCAGTGTACGTGCCGCGATCGGTACGATTTGGCCCGATGAGCGAGCCGAGCGACGACCGACTGCTGCGGGCCCTCGAGTCGGTCGCGGCCCGTGCCGCGGTCGCCGGCCGCCTCGAGCCGCCCGCGGGCGAGGCCGTGCTGCGATCGGTGGCCGAGGCGACCGTCACGCTGTTCGACGCCGAGGCGGCCTCGATCGCGCTCCACGACGCCTCGAGCGACCGGCTGGTGATCCGGGTGGCGGCGGGAACGGCCGGCGAGGGTGCCGTGGGCCTCGCGATGGGCTCGAGCGAGGGCATCGTCGGGTACGTGTTCACGACGGGCCAGCCGCTGGTCGTGAGCGACGTGACGGCGGACCCGCGCTTCGACCGGTCGGCCGCCGAGGGGACCGGGTACGTCCCCCGCTCGATCCTGGCCGTCCCGCTGGTCGACGACGGCGGCACGATCGGCGTGCTCGAGGTGCTCGATCGCCGCGGCGACGCCGGGTTCGGGCTGCACGACATCGAGCTCGCGGCCGTGTTCGCGCGCCAGGCGACGGTCGCGATCCGGTCCAGCCGGGTCGAGCGGGATGCCGGCGAGCTGCTGCGCGCGACGCTGGCGGCCCTCGCCGGTGACGGGGCACGGGACGTGGACGAGGCGATCGACGCCGCCGTCGCGTCGCTCGACGATGGCGAGGACGGCCTGTGGGCGCTCGCCGACGCCGTCGCGCGGGCGCGCGCCGCGGCGCCCGGGCGAGGTCGCCCTGGTCATCGACATCCTCGACGCGCTCGCCCGCCGCGCGCCGCGCGCGACGCCGCGGACCTTCCGCCGGTGACCGCGGACCTCCCGGCCTGGAGCGAGCCGTTCGCCGGCGACCACCGGGACGGCCTCGTCCGCCACGGGCCGTGGGGCCGCGCGGACCGCGCCTGGGCGTTCGGTGACGGGCTTGGCGGCGGCGTGCGCGTCGCCATCGTCGATTCCGGGGTCGAGGGATCGCACCCGGCGATCGGCGGCCGCCTGGTGCGCAGCGTCGCGGTCGAGCGCGACGGCGACGGGTGGCGCGTCGACGACGTCGAGCCGGAGGACGTCGTCGGCCACGGCACGGCGTGCGCGGGGATCGTGCACGCGCTCGCGCCCGACGCGGAGCTCGTATCGGTGCGCGTGCTCGGTGGCGACAACCGGGGCAACGGCGGCGGCTTCGCGACCGGCCTCGAGTGGGCGATCGAGACGTCGGGCGCGTCGATCGTGAACCTGTCCCTCTCCTCGCGCTCCGACGCGTTCTTCGCCCCGCTCCACGAGCTCGCGGACGAGGCCTACTTCCGGAACGTGCTGCTGGTCTCGGCCGCCAACAACCTCGCCGTCGCGAGCTACCCGTCGCTGTACGCGGCGGTCGTGTCGGTGGCCGCCCACGACGTCCCGAGCGCGGAGGCCTGGTTCTACAACCCGCAGCCACCGGTCGAGTTCGGCGCCCACGGGCTCAACGTCGACGTGGCCTGGCGGAACGGCGCCAGGATGACGGTGACGGGCAACAGCTTCGCCGCCCCGCACGTCGCCGGGCTGGCCGCGCGGATCCGGGCGGCCCACCCGGGGATCACGCCCTTCGAGACGAAGACGCTGCTCGCGGCCACGGCCGACAACGCCACCTGACGGACACGGCAAGGCGGCCGACCCCGTCGGGCCGGCCGTCGCCGGGGAGACCGTCGTCAGATGGCGGAGCGCCGGGTCAGCGATCCCCGTGCGGGTTCTTGCCCGGGCCCTTCGGCGAGAACTCGCCCTCGGTGGTGGGACCCATGTGGAACAGGTGGCCTTCGACGTCCTTGCCGTCCGCCTCGTCACTCGGGATCGCACGCAGCCCTTCGGGCTTGGGAACGTCCGGACCCGGCTCGCCCGGGCTGCCGTCGTACACGTGCCCCTCGACGTCGTGGTCGAGGTCGGTCGATGCGATGTCGCCGCCGGTGCCCGGCAGACCACTGCCGATGACGCCGTCGCCTGTCTCGGTGTGCTTGCTCACGTCGGCCTCCATCCGTCCTGATTGGCTTTGTGGCCGCACTCTATTCCCGCCCGCGAGCGGCGTGTGACCGTCGAGTTCACACCGGGGGTGTCGCGCAGCCGACACCCACGTCGTCAGCCGAGGTGCACGCCCTCGAGCGCGAGCAGCGCGCGCTTCACGTCCAGCGCCGCCTCGCGCCCGCCCCAGGCCGCGACGCCGTAGCCGCCCAGCGACCCGTCGCCGGCGATGACCCGGTGGCACGGAACGAACAGCCCGACGGGGTTCCGGCCCACCGACCCGCCCACGGCGCGCGCCGCGCCGGTGCGCCCGATGCGCCGGGCCACCTCGCCGTAGCTGGCGACCTCGCCGCGCGGGATCGAGCGCACGCCCTCGAGCACCAGCCGGTCCCACGCGGACCGGTCGCCCAGGTCGATCGGGAGGTCGTCGAGGCCGACCGGCTCGCCGGCGAGGAACGCCTCGATCCGGTCGTGTGCCCGCTGGGCGTGGTCGCGTGCGGGACCCGTCGGGGCCCGCTCGATCGGCGTGACGGACCCCAGGCGCCGCCGATCGAGGTCCGCCACGAACGCGTCGGGGGTCGACAGCATCGCCACCGCGACGAGGCCGCGCGGGCCGGCGACGATGCGGACGGGCCCCCATGGGCCGTCGGCGATCGCGAGCACCAGCGACCGGGCGACGAGCGTGTCCACCGAAAAATGGTTGCACGGGTCGGCGGGTTCGGGCAGACTCCCCGAGCCATGTCGCACACGCTCGTCGGCTTCGACTCGAAGAAGAAGCTCTGGCGGCCCTGCCGGGAGGCTCGGGCCCAGGGGCTCTGACGGCGCGCGAGCGACGAACCACGGAGCCTCCGGGACCGGAGGCGCCGAGGGCCGCGGACACCATCGGGTGTGCCGCGGCTTTTTGATTCTCGGACCTCCGACACCCGCGGCTCCCCGCGGAAGGACGAATCGAGATGCAGCTCCTGATCTACGGCCCCGGGCGGCTTGGTGGCGCCATCGCGGCCACGGCCCTCGGCGCCGGCTGGCCGTCGCCGGTGCTGGTCGGCCGGCCAGACCCCGACGGCCGTCGCGTCGCGTCGCCTCGCGCGGACGTCGTCGTCGACGCATCGGCGTCGGCGGCGGTCGCCTCGAACGTCGATGAGGCGCTGCAGGCCGGGAACCGCGCGTTCGTCCTGGCCACGACCGGGTGGGACGCCGACCTCGGCCGGATCCGCCGCGGCCTCATCGAGCACGGCGCCGCCGCCGTCGCGGCGCCCAACCTCTCGCTCGGAGCCGCGCTCTTCCTGCGGCTGGTCGAGCTCGCCGCGGGGTGGTATGCCCGCGCCGGCACGTTCGAGCCGTCGATCGTGGAGTGGCACCGGCGGGGCAAGGCCGATCGACCGTCCGGCACCGCGAGAGCCCTGGCCCGGCGAATCGCGGCCGCCGACCCCCGGTGGGCCGCCAGCGACGAGCTCGACGGTCGCCCGGTCCTCGAGGTCGCCGGGATCCGCGCCGGCGCCGCCCCGGGGACGCACCTCGTGACGTTCGACGGCACCGGCGAGTCGATCGAGCTCCGCCTGGCGGCGCGCGACCGCTCGGCCTACGCCGACGGCGCCCTCGCCGCCGCCCGCTGGCTCGTTCGCGAGCCCCGCGAGCCCGGCCTGCATCCGTTCGACGCCGTCGTCGACGACCTGCTCGCCGACGCCGCCCAGCCCCTGCACGCCTGACCCGCATCCGACACGCGCCGACGCAACGAAGGAGACGTCAAGATGACCCGCGACCCGGACCCCGTCCCCCATCCCCGGCCCGCCCTCCGCGGCGCCTTCACCGCCCTCGTGACGCCGTTCGCCGCCGACGGCTCCGTCGACGAGGCCGCCTACCGCGCGCTCGCCGAGTGGCAGGTCCTGGCCGGGATCGACGGTCTCGTCCCGGTGGGCACGACCGGCGAGGCGCCCACCCTGTCGCCCGCCGAGCGCGAACGGCTCATCGAGATCGCCGTTGCCGCCGCGGCGGCCAGCCCGCGGCTTCGGCGGCCGCTCGTCGTCGCCGGCACCGGCACCAACGACACGCGTGCGTCGATCGAGGCCACGCGCCGCGCGGCCGCCCTCGGCGCCGACGCGGCCCTGGTCGTCGCGCCCTACTACAACCGGCCGGACCAGCGGATGCTCGAGGCGCACTTCCGGGCGATCGCCGACGAGGGCGGCCTGCCGGTCGTCGTCTACAACGTCCCGTCTCGCACGGGCACCAACGTCGAGGCCGACACGTTCCTGCGGCTCGCTGAGCACCCGCGGGTGACCGCGGTGAAAGAGGCGAGCGGCAACATCGAGCAGCTCGCCGTGATCTGCCGGGACCGGCCGCGCGACGTGGCCGTCCTCGCGGGCGACGACGCCGCCACGCTCGCAATCCTGGCGATGGGCGGCGACGGCGTCGTCTCGGTGGCCGGCAACCAGGTCCCGGGCGCGATGACGGCGCTGTGCGACGCGGCGCGCGCCGGCGACTGGGATGAGGCCCGGCGCCTCCATGCCCGCTGGCTGCCCCTGTTCCGCGCCAACTTCCAGGGCGCCCCCAACCCCGTGCCGGCCAAGGCCGCGCTGCTCGCCATGGGCCTGATCGAACGCGACGACCTTCGGGCGCCGTTGCTCCCGTTGGCCGCCGGCCCGAGGGCCGGTCTCACCGAGGTGCTCCGCACCCTCGGCCTGGTGGACGGCGGTGGCCGGCTGCCCGCTGATCGCGCGGCGACCGCCTCACGGCCGTCGGTCGGGGTGGGTGCCGCATGACCGCACCCGGGATCGCCGCCTCCGGGCTCGAGACCACGATCCTCGACGAGCTCGACGCGGGCCGGCGCCGCGCCGCGTTCCCCGATGCCGCCGCGCCCGGCGGCTGGCGCGTGGACCCCGAGGTGAAGGCGGCGATCCTCGCCCGGCTCCGCGATCGCGCGACGACCACCTGGGATCTCGGTGGCGCGCTCGCCTTCCGCGACCGGGTCGCGCTGCCGGTCAAGCGCCTGCTCGACGGGCCCGAGGCCGTGGCCACGCTCGAGGCCGGGCGGCCATGGCGGATCGCCCCCGGCGGGACCAGCGTGCGCGCCGGCGCGTACCTCGGTCCGGGCGTCGTGATCCTGCCGCCGTCGTTCGTGAACGTCGGGGCGTGGATCGGCGAGGACACGATGGTCGACTCGCACGTGCTCGTCGGGTCCTGCGCCCAGGTCGGGGCCCGGGTCCACCTGGCGGCCGGCGTGATGATCGGCGGGGTCCTGGAGCCCGCCGGGGCGAGGCCCGTCATCGTCGAGGACGAGGCCTTCGTGGGCGCGGGGAGCTCGCTCCTCGAGGGCGTCCTGATCGGGGCCGGGGCGGTCATCGGCGCGGGCGTGGTCCTGACCGGGACCTCGCGCCTGTACGACCTCGTCCGTGGGCGGGTCCTGACCGGCACCACGGACGAGCCGCTCGCCGTCCCGTCCGGCGCGGTCGTCGTCCCGGGCACGCGAACGCTCGCGGGGCCGTTCGCGGCGGAGCACGGGCTGGCCGTCTCGGTCGCCGTGCTCGTCAAGGACCGCGACGCGCGGACCGACGCCCGGGTCGCGATCGAGGAGTCGTTGCGATGAGCCTCGTCCGGGCCCCCGGCCCACCGCCGGTCCGACCGGCCGAGCCGCCCGTGCGCCGCGGTCGCCCGCCGGCACGCAACGAGATCCTGCGCGCGGGACGCCTCGGCGGCCTCGACCCGGCCGAGCTCGCGGCACGCGCCGGCACGCCGTTCTACGCCTACGACCTCGGCGTCGTCGCCCGCCAGGTCGACGCCCTCCGTCGCCGCCTCCCGTCGTCGGTCGACCTCGCGTACGCGGTCAAGGCCAACCCGGGCCTCGCGATCCTGCACCGGCTCGCCGGCCTCGGCCTCGGCGCCGACGTCGCCTCCGGCGGCGAGCTCCGCCAGGCCCTGCGCGCCGGCTTCGTCGCCGGCGAGGTCGTCGTGACCGGCCCCGGCAAGCGCGACGAGGAGCTGGCCGCCGCCGTCGACGCCGGCGTTCGCGCCGTGACGGTCGAGTCCGTCGGCGAGCTGCGACGGCTCGCGACGTTCGCCGAGGGCCTCGGGCGGCCGCAGGCGGTGCTGCTCCGGGCCGCCGTCACCGAGAGCGCCCGGCTCGAGCGGGTGCGCCTGGTCGGCGATGACGGCGCGGGCAAGTTCGGCATGGATGTCGGGGACCTCCGCGTCGCGGCCGCGGAGGCCGTCGCGTCACCGTGGCTCGAGCCGCTGGGCATCCACGCCTTCGGCGCGTCCAACGTGCTCGACGCCGCGGCGATCGGGGCGCACGTCGAGGCGACCGTCCGCCTGGCCGCGAGCCTCGCGGCGACGGCCGGGTTCCGGCTCCGGCTCGTGGACGCGGGTGGGGGGCTCGGCATCCCCTACGAGGCCCACGAGTCGCCCCTCGACCTCGACCTGCTCGGCCGGCGGCTGGACGCGGTCGCGACGGACCTCGCCGCCGACCCCGCGACGCGCGACGCGCGAATCCTCCTGGAGCCCGGCCGCTTCCTGGTCGGACCGGCCGGCGCCTACGTCGCGCGCGTCGTCGACCGCAAGGTGACCGGCGGGCAGCACGTCGTGATCCTCGACGGCGGGATCCACCACGTGCTGCGTCCGGCGCTGGTCGGCCAGGAGCATCGCGTCCGCGCCCTCACCGGGATCGCCGCGACCCCCGCCGGCGCCAACGCGCAGCGGTTCCCCGTGACGGTCGCCGGGCCGCTGTGCTCGGGCCTCGACGTGTTCGCGCAGTCGGCCGCGATGGCGCTGCCGGAGCCGGGCGACCTCGTCGCGATCCTTGACGTCGGTGCGTACGGCGCCACGGAGTCGATGCCGTTCTTCCTGTCGCACCCGCTGCCGGCCGAGGTCGCGATCCAGGATGGCGACGCATGGGTCGCACGGCCGCGGATCGAGCCCGAGGCCTGGCTCGGCTGGGAGGTCGGGCGGCCCGGACTGGACGGGGACCGAGGAGCCGCCTGATATACTCCCGGGGAGTATGTCGACGCCGACCAGCACCGCCCTGCCCGACCGCCGGCCGATCGAGATCGTGCTGCCGATCGAGGGCATGACCTGCGCCTCGTGCGTCAATCGCATCGAACGCTTCCTCACCCGGACGCCGGGCGTCGAGCATGCCGCCGTCAACCTCGCCACCGAGCGGGCGACCGTCAGCGTCGACCCGGGCGTCGCCGGGCGCGACGAGCTCGTGCGGGCCGTCGAGGCGGCCGGCTACGAGGTCCGTCCGGACCGTCAAGACCGCGACGCCGCCTCCTCGATGGCCGTCGCCGCCGAGCTGACGGCCGACGACGTCGAGCGCGAGCGGGCGCAGCGGACGACGCTGATCCAGGCCGTGGCCGCCATCGCCACCGCGCTCGGGATCATGCTCGTGATGTTCGTGCCCCAGACGGCGGTGGGCGTCGAGACCCTCAACAAGCTCGTCCTGTGGCCGGCGACCCTGATCCAGTTCTGGGCGGGCGGCCGCTTCTACCGTGCGGCGTGGCGGGCGGGGCGCCACGGCAGCATGACGATGGACACGCTGGTCGCCGTCGGGACCACCGCGGCCTGGGGCTACTCGATGGTGGTGACGCTGTGGCCCGAGCTCGTGCAGTCGGCCGGCATCGAGCCGGTGTCCTACTTCGACAGCTCGGCCATCATCATCGGCCTGGTCCTGCTCGGGCGGTGGCTCGAGGGCCGCGCGAAGGGCCGGACCACGGGCGCGATCCGGCGGCTGGTCGCGCTCCAGGCGACGACCGCGCGCCGCGTCCGCGACGGCGTGGACGAGGACGTCGAGCTGGCGTCGGTGGCGCCGGGCGACCTGCTGCGGGTGCGCCCCGGCGACAAGGTGCCGGTGGACGGCGTCGTGGTCGAGGGCGCCTCGTCCGTCGACGAGTCGATGCTCACCGGCGAGCCGATCCCGGTCACCAAGTCGGCCGGCGACGAGGTCATCGGCGCCACCATCAACACCACGGGCTCGTTCGTCATGCGCGCGACGCACGTGGGTCGCGACACGGCCCTGGCGCGGATCGTCGAGCTGGTCGAGCGCGCCCAGGGCTCCAAGGCGCCGATCCAGCGGCTCGCCGATCGGGTCAGCGAGGTGTTCGTCCCGCTCGTGCTGGTGATCGCGTCGCTGACGTTCGTCGCCTGGATGCTGGTCGGACCCGAGCCGCGGTTCACGCTCGCCCTCACCGCGTTCATCGGGGTCGTGATCATCGCCTGCCCGTGCGCGATGGGCCTGGCCACGCCGACCGCGATCATGGTCGGGACGGGGAAGGGGGCCGAGGCCGGGATCCTGGTCCGTGGCGGCGAGGCGCTCGAGATCGCGGGGCGCGTCGACACCGTCGTCCTCGACAAGACGGGCACGCTCACGCTCGGCCGGCCGGAGGTCGCGGCCGTCGTGCCGGCCTCCGGGATCACGCCGTCGGAGCTGCTGGACCTCGCGGCCTCGCTCGAGACCCGGTCCGAGCATCCGCTGGGGGACGCGATCGTCCGGCGGGCGCGCGAGGGCGAGCTCGGCTTCCAGGCGGTCGACGGGTTCGAGGCGATCGTCGGGCGCGGCGTCCTGGGTACCGTCGGCGGGCGGGAGGTCGCGGTGGGCAGCCGGCGGCTGATGACCGAACGGGCCGTCGACCTCGCGGCGCTCGTCGAGCCCGCGAGGATCGCCGCGGCGGACGGCGCGAGCGTGGTGTTCATGGCCGTCGACGGCGTCGCCGCGGGCCTGTTCGCGGTCGCCGACCCGGTCCGGCCCGCGTCGGCCGAGGCGGTGCGGGAGCTGCACGCGTCGGGCGTCGACGTGTGGCTGCTCACCGGCGACGCGCGCACGCACCGCCGAGGCCGTGGCCCGCGCCGTCGGCATCCCCGAGGACCGCGTGATCGCGGAGGTCCTGCCGGGGGACAAGGACGCGACGATCCAGCGGCTCCGTGCCGAGGGCCGGACCGTCGCGATGGTCGGCGACGGGATCAACGATGCCCCGGCGCTCGCCCGCGCTGACCTCGGCGTGGCCATCGGCACCGGCGCGGACGTCGCCATCGAGGCATCGGACGTGACGCTCCTCGGCGGCGACCCGCGGCTGGTGGCGTCGGCGATGTCCCTGTCTCGGTCGACGATCCGGGTGATCCGCCAGAACCTGTTCTGGGCGTTCGCCTACAACGTGCTGCTGATCCCGGTCGCGATGGGCGTCCTGTACCCGGCCTTCGGGATCACGCTCAGCCCGGCGTTCGCCGCGGGCGCGATGGCGCTGTCGTCGGTCAGCGTCGTCACCAACTCGCTCCGGCTGCGGGGCGTCGACGTCCGGCCCGGGCGCGCCAACTAGACTCGGGATCGTGACCGACGCCCCGCTCGACGCCCCGTCCCAGCCGATGCGCGGCCGGATCGAGGTGCCGCCCGATCCTCGCGACCTGCCCGGCGAGTTCGCCCACCGGCTCGAGGTGGTCGTGCGCTTCGGCGACACCGACGCGATGGGCCACGCGAACAACGCCCGCTTCCTGACCTACTGCGAGTCGGCGCGGATCGACTACTGGGAGACCGCGACCGGCGAGCCGTTCGGCCTCGCGACCCACGGCGAGTCGGAGTCGATGATCCTCGCGGACATCCGGGTGACCTTCCGGTCGCCGGCCTTCTTCGGCGAGGTGCTGACGGTCGAGTCGCGCCTGGGGCGGATCGGCCGGACGAGCTTCACGCTGGAGCACCGGATCACCGCCTCGGCGTCGACCCGCGGCGAGGCGAGGCTCGTCGCCACGGCCGAGGCCACCCAGGTGCTGTACGACTACGCGACGGGCCGGCCACGACCGGTCCCCGACGATGTCGTCGCCCGCCTCGAGGCCTTCGAAGGGCGCCCGCTCCGCGCCTGAGCTCCGGCGCCGGGAGAGCGGCTGGACCGGCTACGCCTCGAAGCGGCGGAAGATCGCGACCGCGTTCTGGCCGCCGAACCCGAAGCCGTTCACGGCCACCGTGTCCACCTTGGCCTGGCGAGCGACCAGCGGCACGTAGTCGAGGTCGCACTCCGGGTCCGGGGTGTGCAGGTTGGCGGTCGGCGAGATGACGTTGTCGCGGATGCCGCCGAGCGCCGCCAGCGCGGACGCGATGCCGGCGGCGCCGACGAGGTGCCCGATCATCGACTTGGGCGAGCTGATGGCACGGGTCGATGCCGCGGATCCGTACGCCGCCTTGATCGCGCGCGTCTCCGTCGCGTCGTTGAGCGACGTCGACGTGCCGTGGGCGACGATCCAGTCGACCTCGTCGGGCGCGACCCCCGAGTTGCGCAGCGCGTTGGTCATCGCCCGCGCCTGCCCGCGCCCGGACGGGTCCGGCGCGGAGATGTGGAACGCGTCGGCCGTCAGCGCGCCGCCCAGGATCTCCGCGATCGGCGTGGCGCCGCGGGCGAGCGCGTGCTCCATCGACTCGACCACCACCACCCCGGCCCCCTCGCCGAGCACGAAGCCGTCGCGTGTCGCGTCGAACGGGCGGGACGCGGTCTCCGGGGAGTCGTTCCGCTTCGACAGGGCGCCCATGTTGGCGAGCGCCGCGACGCCCATCGACCACACCGGGGCCTCGGACCCGCCGGCCAGGACGACGTCGCACTCGCCGGTCGCGATCAGCCGCAGGGCGTCGTGGAAGGCGATCACCGACGTCGCACACGCGGCGACCTGCGTCATCACGGGACCCGTCAGGTGGTAGTCCATCGACAGCATGCAGCCAGCCATCGAGCCGGACAGGGCCGGGATCGCGAACGGCGACACGAAGCGGGGGCCCTTCTGGTCGTGGACGTGCGTGCCGTCGATGATCTCCTCGATGCCGCCGCCGCCGGTGTTCACGACCACGCCGACGCGGTCGCGCTGCTCGGGGGTCATCGCCGCGAAGTCGATGCCCGACGCCTCGACGGCCTCCTTGCCCGCGCCCATCGCCAGGTGGATGAACCGGCTCATGCGGCGGACCATCTTGGCGTCCATGGCCACGCTCGGGTCGTAGTCGAGCACCTCGGCGGCGATCTGGACCTCGAACCCGGTCGGGTCGAACGACTGGATCCGGCGGGTCCCGGTCACGGCGTTGCGCAGGTTCGACCAGTAGGTCTCGAAGTCGTTCCCGATCGGCATCACGGCGCCGAGGCCGGTCACGACGGCGCGACGCGCGGGATCAGCGGCGGGCACGGCTTCCCTTCCAGGTGTGGGGTCGGACGGTCGGGTGGGCTCCCCGCGACCGAATGGCCCGGATTGTACCGAGATGCCCGGGCCACCCGAAGGCGGTCACCGGCGCGAGCCGTCGATCAGCGGCCGTCCCAGCGCTTGAAGATGATCGCGGCGTTGTGCCCGCCCAGGCCGATGTTGTTCGACAGGGCGTAGCGGATCGGCATCGGGGCGGCCTCGGCGCACAGCCAGACGTCCGCCTCGGGGTCGTAGTCGCGGTAGTTGATCGTCGGCGGGGCGACCTGCTCGGCGACCGACATCACGGTCGCGAACGCCTCGAACGCGCCGGCGGCGCCCATCATGTGGCCGGTCATCGACTTCGTGCCGCTCACCAGGAGCGAGTGGCGGTCGCGCGCGGCGCGGTCGCCGAACACGGTCCAGATGGCCTCGGCCTCCCGCTTGTCGCCGAGCGGGCGTCGACGTCCCGTGCGGGTTGATCAGGTCGACCTCGTCCGCCGGCACGCCGCGCCGGTCCAGCGCGGCCTGCATGGCCCGCGCCGCGCCGGTGCCGTGCTCGATCGGCTGGATCATGTCCCAGCCGTCCGCGGCCGAGCCGTAGCCGACGACCTCGGCGTAGATGTGTGCGCCGCGGGCCTGGGCGTACTCGAGATCCTCGAGCAGCAGGGCACCGCCGCCCTCGCCGAGGACGAAGCCGTCGCGCGTCTTGTCGAACGGACGGCTGACGTCGGTCAGCGGCATCCCCGGTCGCGGCGCCCCGAGGCCGCGCATGTTGCCGAAGCCCGCATGGGCGACCTCGAGCAGCGGCATCTCGGACGAGCCCGCGATCACCGTGTGGACGTCGCCCCGCCGGATGAGCTCCGCGCCCTCGCCGACGCAGTTGGTGCCGGTGGAGCAGGCGGTCACGACGCAGATGTTGTGCCCGATGGCGCCCGTCTCGATCGCGATCATCCCGGACGTCGAGTCGACGAGGCCGTTCGCGATGAACGTCGGCGCGACCCGCGACGGGCCCTTCTCGCGCAGGACGTCGCCGTTCTCGATCATCAGCGTCTGGCCGCCCGCGCCGGTGCCGAACACGACCCCGATGTCCTCGCGGTTGGCGTCGTTGATGTCGAGGCCGCTGTCCGCGACGGCCTGCTTGGCCGCCGCCACGCCGTACCACATGGCGGCCTCGCTGCGGCGGATCGCCTTCGGGTCCATCCAGTCCGTGGCGTCGAAGTCCTGGACCTCGCCGGCCCAGTGGTGCGTATAGCGCTCGGTGTCGAACTTGCTGATCGTCGTCACCCCGGAGCGGCCGTTGACCAGGTTGTTCCAGGCGGTGTCCTTGTCGTTGCCGACGGGACTGACGACGCCGAGGCCGGTGACGACGACGCGGCGCGAGAAATCGGGTTGACGCAAGGTGTTCCTCTCGTGATCGGTGGGCCGCCGGTCAGACGGCGGTCTCGGTGGCGGCCTCGACGGCCGCGCTCTCGGCAAAGGGGATGGCCAGGCGGTCGACCGACGCGGGGTCGTCGAGCGCGAGCGCGACGGCGTCCGGGGCGATCCGCTTGATCAGGCCGGTGAGCACGCGCCCGGGCCCGACCTCGATGAAGGTGGTGACCCCGGCCGCGCGCATCGCCTCGATGGCGCCGACCCAGTCGACGCCGGTGGTCAGGTGCTCGACCAGCTCCGCGCGACAGCCGTCGGCGGTCGTGATCGGGCGGGCGTCGGCGTTGGCGAGCAGCGGCGGGCGCGGATCGTGGAACGCGATGCCGGCGAGCGTCGCGCGCATGCCCTCGGCCGCCTCCGCCATCAGCGGCGAGTGCGCGGCGACCGACACGGGCAGCTCGATGGCGCGCTTGGCGCCGAGCTCCTTCGCGATCGCCAGGGAGGCCTCGATCGCCGGCCGCTCGCCGGAGACCACGACCTGGCCCGGCGAGTTGCGGTTGGCGACGCCGAACACGCCGTGGGTCGAGGCCCGGGCGACGAGGTCGGGGAGGCGGGCGTCGTCGAGCCCGATGATCGCGGCCATGCGGCCCTCGCGGCCGGCGCCGGATCCCTGCATCAGCTCGCCCCGCCGGCGGACGAGGCGCACGGCGTCGCCGAGGTCGAGCGCGCCGGCGGCGACGAGGGCCGAGTACTGGCCCATCGAGTGGCCGGCGGCGAAGGCGGGTGCGGGGACGTCGATCCCGAGCTCGGCCCAGCGTGCGCGGACGGCCTCGAGGTAGGCGATGGAGGCCGCGAGCAGGGCCGGCTGGGCGTTCTCGGTGCGGTTGAGGTCGTCCTCGGGACCGTCCCACGCGAGCCGGGTGATGGGCTCGCCGAGGGCGTCGTCCGCGGCGGCGAACACCGCGGCCGCGGCGGGGGAGGCGTCGGCGAGGGTGCGTCCCATCCCGACGGACTGGCTGCCCTGGCCGGGGAACACGAGTGCGATCTGGCTCATCTCGCCCAAGCGTACGAGCAGCAGCGGTTCGGGGCGGACAGGTCCATGCACGGTTGCAGGAATCGGCGGACGGTCCTACGCTCGATCGGGAGAGGATCCCACCCGTGACCGACACCGACCAGCCCGCTTCCGACCAGCCCGCCCCGACCGTGACCCGCACCGTGACCTCGCGCCGGATGCGCAAGTCGGACCCCGCCGCGGGTCCCGACCTGCCCGAGGCCCTGGTGCGCGCCCGCCGGCGCACCGCGTCGAGCCGGGTCATCGCGCGGACCTTCGAGGCGGACCTGTCGGCGCCCGTCGTCGCCGCCGGCACGCGGATCCAGAACGTCCGCCAGATCTCGGAGCGCGTCGCGATGGGCCGTGCGCTGTGGCGCGAGCTGGTCGTCGGGTTCGCGCACCAGCTGGGCGAGCTGAACCTGGGCTTCACGCAGCTGGCCGCGCTGTACGTGCTGGCCGAGGGCTCGACCACGACCGTCGCCGACCTCGCCGACGCCATCGGGCGGTCGCCGTCGGCCACGTCCCGGCTGGTCGACGGCCTCGTCAAGCGGCGCCTCGTCGAGCGGCGCCGGGAGGACGACGATGGCCGGCTGCGGACGGTCTGGCTCACGCCGCGCGGCCAGGCCGTGCTGCGCATCGTGGACCGCGCGCGGGCCGAGCAGTTCCTGTCGGCCGTGCGGCCGCTGCCCCGCGGCGAGCGGGCGCTGATCGCCATGGGGGTCGCGGCGCTGGCGACCCACGCGATCAGCCGCCGCGGGCGGCTCGTCCGAGGGGGTTCCTGAGCGGGGCGTTCCTGAGCGGCCACATCGCGCGGTTGGGCGACGCGCACAATCGACCCCAACACCGTACGCCGCCATGAGGATGCCCGATGGACCAGGGGTCGTTCGAGTTGCAGTACCGCGTCGAGCACCGCCACGTGGACGGCAGCTGGTCGGAGATGGTCGAGGAGCGCCGGCCGCACGACGCGGCCGACCACGACGCGGAGCGCTCCTGGGGCCTGCGCCGGATCTTCCGCTGCCAGAAATGCAACGAGCGGGTGACGCTCGAGCCCGGTCCGGCGGACGACGACGAGGCGGCCGCGGGCTGAGGCGGATCGCGCCGGGAGCTCAGCCGCAGTAGGCGGCGACGACGTCGATACAGGACGGGGAGGCCCCAGCGAAGGGCGTCCAGCCCGACTCGCTCGTCCACCGTGTGGAAGCGGTCGAGGAACCGCTCGCCCGGCTCCAGCCCGAGGGGCGAGAACCCGTACGCCGGGACGCCGATGCGGGCGAGGTGCTTGGCGTCGGTCGCGAACGGGGCCATGACCGGCACCGGGATGCCGTCGGGGTCGTGGGCGCGGATCGCGGACGCCATCGCCTCGTACAGGGCGCCCTCGGCGGGCGCCTCGACGGGCACCGCGCGGATGATGCTCTCGATCTCGCAGTACGGCATCAGGTCGCCGATGCGCGCCATCAGCTCCTCGCGCGCGTCGCCCTCGGTGGTGCCCGGCAGGGTCCGGCAGTCGACCTGCACCTCGGCCTCGCCGGGGATCACGTTGTACTTGATGCCCGCGTGCATGATCGTGGGGCTGAACGTGTCGCGCAGCAGCGCGTCGAGCATGAGGGCGTACGCGGGGTCGCAGGCGGCACGAAGCGCGGCCGCCGACCGGCGCGGGTCGTCCCCGACGATCGCGGCCATGAGCGCGGCCTGGTCGGGCGGCAGGGCGGCGCCGACGTCCGCGAGCAGCCGCCGCACGACCGGGGTCGGCCGGGGCTCGCTCGGGACCGCGATGCGCGTCACCACGTGGGCGGCCCGGACCAGCGCGTTGTCGTCGCGCGGCATCGAGCCGTGGCTCCACCGGCCGCGCACCCGGATGCGGTAGGTCTCGTAGCCCTTCTCCGCGACCATGATCGCGTAGAACCGCCGCCCGCCGACCTCGATCGGCATGCCGCCGGCCTCGTTGAGCGCGCCGGCCGCACGGATCGTCTCGGGCCGGTGGTCGACCAGCCACCCGGCGCCGTTCAAGCCGCCCGCCTCCTCGTCGGCGGTGGCGGCGAACAGCACGTCCCGGCGCAGGCCGGGCACGACGTCGACCGCCGGGTCGAGGCCGGCCTCGCGGGCGCGCGCCGCCAGCAGCCGGAGCACGCCGACCTCCAGCGCCACCATCGCCTTCATGTCGACCGCGCCGCGCCCCCAGACGTAGCCGTCGGCGATCTGTGCGGCGAACGGCGGATGCGTCCAGCCCTCGGGCGCCGCCGGGACGACGTCGAGGTGCGACAGGAGCAGCAGCGGGTCCCCGCCGGTGCCGTCGCCGCGGAGCCGCGCGACCACGCTGCCGCGGCCGGGCGCGGGCTCCAGGACCTCGGGTGCGAGGCCGGCCGCGCGCAGCTCGTCGGCGATCCGGTGGGCCGCCTCGAGCTCCGGCCCGGGCGGGTCGGGCGGGTTGATCGACGGGATCCGGATCAGGGCCTGCAGGCGGGCGACGAGCTCGTCGTGGGCCCGATCCCACGTCGCGGCGTCGATGCCGGCCGACGGCAGGGTTGACGGCGGACCGGCGGTCACCTAGATCGGCGGGACGTCGAGCGGCGGGATCGCGAGGATGGCCTCGACGATGCCCAGCGCGAACCCGATCACGACGATGGCGATCACCATGCCCACCAGCAGCCGCACGTAGCGCCGCTCGTGCTCGAGGGTCTGGGGCAGGTCCGGATCGTTGCCCCCGGCGATGTACGGCCCCGGGAGGCCGCGCTTGCGCGCGTGCTCGTTGCGCACCTCGTCGTACTGGACGGGGTCCGGGGGCAGCGGCGCGCGGGGGGCGGGCGCGGGCTCGGCGGTCACGCGACCATGATGCCGCCCGGGCGCCAACCGTGCCACGGGCGATGGCCGCGTCGGGCGATTCTTGAACCCGCACGATGGTCGCGTCGTCTGGACGGGCATGAGCGATCGAGGGCTGGCCATCGACGAGGAGCCGATCCTGGGCATTGACCGTCCGGCCGGTCGCGAGGCCGCGTTCGTCGCGCTCGCCGACCGCCACCTCGTGCGCGCGTACCGGCTGGCCTCCGTGCTGCTCGGCAGCGAGCTCGAGGCCCAGGACGCCGTCCAGGACGCGGCCGTCGCCGCCTGGGCGCGGTTCGGCGACCTGCGCGACCCAGCGCGGTTCGACGCATGGTTCGACCGGATCCTCGTCAACGGCTGCCGGGACCGGCTTGCGCGCGCGCCGGAGGGTCCGGCTGGTCGAGCTGGACGAGGCCCTCGATCCGCCCGTCCCGGACGGCACCGGCGCGGCCGGCGAACGGGACGCGCTCCGCCGCGCGCTGGCCCAGCTGCCCGCCGACCAGCGGCTGGCGGTGGCGCTGCGCTACTTCGGCGACCGGTCGCTCGAGGAGATCGCCGAGCTGACCGGCGAGCGCCTCGGCACGGTGAAGTCGCGCCTGCACTACGGGCTGCAGGCGCTTCGCGCGGCCTACGACGCCGCCGCGCGCCTGCCCGGGGAGGGATCCCGATGACCGACCTGCACCTGGACGACGCCGCGTTCGAGCAGCAGCTGCGCGCGGTGCTGGCGGAGCTCGCGCCCGACGGGGCGCCCGGGTCGCTGCGCTCGGTGGTCGCCGCGGTGCCCCGTCGAGGCGTGCGCCAGGGCCCGGGCCGAGGGCGGTCCTTGCTTGCCGTGATCGGCCTCGCCGCGGCCGTGGTGGTCGCGGTCGCAGGGATCGGGCTGCTCACCGGACAACGGCTGATCCTGCCTCCCGGCGTGTCTCCGACCGGCGGCGTGCCAACGGCAGTCCCCAGCTCATCGCCTGAGACGGCGTCGCTCACCTTCCGCGTCCTGACGCCGGACGGGTCGATGGCGACGAAGGACCAGGTCATCGCGGTCGACGACGTGATGTCGGCGCGCCTTCGCGCCTACGGCATCGGCAACTTCTCGTCGTCGTCCGGCGACGACCGGATCACGTTCGAGGTGCTGCTCGAGCAGGCCGACCCGCCGTCGGTCGCCGCGCTGCGCGACCTGCTGGGCGCGACCGGGGCGTTCTCGATCTCGCTGCTGGGCACGGACCCGGTGGACGTGGGCGCCCACGTGACCGCCCCGCCGCTCGTCACGGGCGATGCCGTCACCGACGCTCGGACCGGCACGGACCAAACGGGCGGACCCACGCTCGAGCTGACGTTCAGTGCCCCGGCGTCGGCCGCCGTCGCCGAGGCCACCCGAGCACACGTCGGCGAGTTCCTCGCCATCGCGCTCGACGGGGTCGCCGTCGCCGTCCCGATCATCAATGCCGAGATCCCCGACGGCCGCGTCTCCATCTCGCTCGCGGGGGACGACACGGCGCCGGCCAGGCTCGCGGCGATCCTGCAATCGGGCCCGCTGCCGCTGCCCGTGGAGGCCGTCACGCCCTGAGGCGCGCGACCTCGCTCGGCTGGTGCCCGGCCACGCGATCGGCGACGGCCGACTCGGACGCCGGCGGCGCGTTCCGCGCGCGACCGGCTGCCAGTGCGGCGCCGTCTCGGGTGGCACGAACGCCGCCATCCGCGCGATCAGGCGACGGATCCGGAGGCCCTCCAGCGGCCCGAGGGCGTAGAGCGGCATCCGCTGCAGCCAGACCGCCGACCCGAGGCTGACGGCGTCGGCGCCCGCCCAGACGTACTCCCGGCAGTCGTCGAAGTCGCGGATGCCGCCGTTGGCGATGATCGGCAGCCGGATGCCCGCGTCGCGGAGCTCGGCCACGACCCGCAGGCCGATCGGCTTGATCGCCGGGCCCGAGATCGCGCCGTACCGGTTCTTGAGCCACGGCTCGCCGGTCTCGGGGTCGAGGCGCAGTCCCTTGACCGTGTTGATCGCCGTGATCCCCGCACAGCCGAAGCGCTCGGCCATCCGCGCCTGGCCGACGTAGTCCTCGTCGGGCGACACCTTGAGGATCACCGGGTGGCGGCTGCGCGGCACGGCGCGGGCGAGGCTCTCCTCGAGGATCGTGTCGAACGGGAAGTTCACGTTGTGGCACGAGGCGTTGAGCTCGATCGCCGCGATCTCGCCCGGCTTCGCCCGCTCGTTGACGATCTCGACCAGGCGCTCGATCTCGTCCGCGCTGAAGCCGCCGATCGAGACGATCCGGTTGAGTCCCGCCGTCCGCTCGAAGTACTCGTCGAAGTAGCGCTCGATGCCGATGTTCGACCAGCCGAAGGCGTTCAGCCAGCCGGCGTCGACCCGCCGAAGCGCCTTGCCGTACAGGCGCAGCATCGCCGGGAACTCGGTGACGCCCCAGTCCTCGCGGAGCGTGAAGTGGCCCTCGCGGGGCTCGAGCGTCATCGTGCGCGTGGTCACGGCGCCGAACCGCTCGAGCGGCACCCACTGGGCGATCGGCGACAGGCCGTACAGGATCAGGCGGCGCTTCGAGGCCCCGTAGCCGAGCAGGCTGGCGGAGGTGACGAGCCGGTTCCGGAGCCGGATCCCGTTGAGGTCGACGACGCCCACGCCCGAAGTATGCCGGGGCTCAGCCCGGGGCGAGCGGGCCGCGGTAGGTGAGCATGTCCGGGATCGGGCGATAGCCGAGCTTGATGTTGATCGCCCGCATCGGGCGGTTGTCGTCGTCGTTGCCGGTCTCGAGCGTGTCCAGCCCGTGCTCGATCGCCCAGGCGATCGTCGCCCGCTTGAGCGCCATGGCGACCCCGCGGCCGCGCCATCGGCGGCCGACCGCCGTCATGTCGTGCCACGCCATGGTCGTCGAGCCCGGCAGGAACATCAGCGACGCCCAGCCGGCGACCTCGCCGGTGAGCGTCGTCGACCGCGATCATGAAGCCGTCCGGCGGGATGCTCTCGCGGTGGACGTCGCGGGCGAGGAACTCGTCGAACGGGCCGGCGACCACGGGCTCGTCGACGCTCGGGATGTCGAGGTAGGCCTCGCGCGCCACGTCGTAGACGCCCGGCTCGAGGTCCGGGTCGCTCGGCCAGCGTGTGAGGTGGATGCCGGAGGGCGCGTCGATCGCGGGCGGCTCGAGGCCGCGCAGGTCGAGCTGCACCATCTTCATCCGCTCGATCGCCTCGAACCCGCGCCGCTCGAGGAACGCGAGGCCGTCGGGCTGGCGCTCCGACACGTCGGTCTGGAGCCCGGTCTTGCCGGCCGACCTGGCCACCGCCGAGCAGGCCGCCCACAGCCGGGTGCCCAGGCCGTGCCGGCGGGCGTCGGGCAGGACGTGGATCCCGAACCAGTAGCGCTCGAACGACGGCTCGTACATGTAGATCCGGCCGACGGACGCGGCGGCGACCGTCCGGCCGTCGAGGCTGCCGAGGAACCGGACGCCGCCCGGGTACGCCTCGTCCGACCACCGCTGGTCCTCGAGCGACGTCGGCCACTCGGGCGTGACCGCGTTGGTGATCTCGACGAACGACCGCAGGTCGTCCTCCGGCGCCCTCGAGCCGGCGGACCTCGACCCGGCCCGCGCCGGTCACGCCCAGATCGAGTCCGGCGTCGCCCGCTCCGCCAGCGGCTCCGCGACCTCGTCGGCGACCACCGCGAGGCCGTCGGGCGCCATCGCCGCGGGGACGCCCAGGATCACGTGGTTGGCGCCCGCGGCGAGGAACGCCCGCGCCGTGTCGAGCGCCTCGCGCCGCGAGTCCGCCGTCACGCCGCACGACAGCTGCGCGGCGAAGGTGAAGTCCGCGGGATCGCGACCGGCGGCCTCGAGGGCCCGGGCGATCTCGTCGCGCTTGAGCGCGAAGTAGTCGACGTCGCCGGGCCGGTTGCCGGGCATCGGCCAGCCCTCCGCGTAGCGCGCCGCCAGCGCGATGCCCCGGGTCTTCTGGCCGCCCAGCCAGATCGCGGGGCCGCCCGGGCGCACCGAGCCCGGCTCGTTGGTCGCGCCGTCGAGCGGGTAGAACGGGTCGTCGAGCGAGACGCCCGGCGCCCGACGCGCGGCGTCGGAGAACAGGGCGGTCAGCACCCGCAGCGCGCTCTCGTAGCGGTCGTACCGCTCGCGGATCGGCGGCAGCGGGATCCCGAACGCCGCGTGCTCGCCCTCGTGCCAGCCGGCGCCGAGCCCGAGGATGAACCGGCCGCCGGTGACGTTGTCGATGACCGTCGCCGACTTCGCCAGCAGCGCCGGGTGGCGGAACGTGTTCGCGGCGACCGCGATGCCGATCCACTTGCCCGGGACGCGGTGGGCGAGCGCCGCCACGGTCGTCAGCGACTCCATCGCCGGGCCGCCGCGATCCCGGCTGGCGTCGGAGACGTGGTCGCTCATCCAGCCGGCCGAGAACACCGGCAGCTCGCCCGCCAGGGCCCACGTCTCGTCGATGCGCGGCCAGTCGAGGCCCGTCGAGTCCGACGCGGAGATGCGGAAGCCGACCAGCCCCGGGCGCGACGCCGCCGCCATCGACCGCCTAGCCGTTCGGCGCCGACGCGAGGGCCGAGCGCAGCCGGGCGCCGCTGGTGATCGCGCCCTCGGACGCCGACGAGACGAGCGCCGCGTACTTCGCCAGCGCGCCGGTCGTGTAGCGCGGGGCCGGCGGCGACCACCGCGCGCGGCGCGCGGCCAGGACGTCGTCGGGGACCTCGAGGTCGAGCGCCTTGGCGTCGACGTCGACCGAGACGATGTCGCCCTCCTCGATCAGCGCGATCGGCCCGCCGACCGCGGCCTCGGGCGAGACGTGCCCGATCATCAGGCCGCGCGTGCCGCCGGAGAACCGTCCGTCGGTGAGCAGCGCGACGGACTCGCCGAGCCCGGCGCCGACGAGCGCGCCCGTGACCCCGAGCATCTCCTGCATGCCGGGCCCGCCGACCGGGCCCTCGTACCGGATGACGACCACGTCGCCCGCGACGATCCGTCGCTCGCGGACGGCCTCGAAGCAGGCCGCCTCGGAGTCGAACACGCGGGCCGGGCCGCGGTGCTGGCGCCGCTCGGCACCCGCGAGCTTGAGGACGCACCCGTCGGGCGCGAGGCTGCCGCGCAGGATCGTGATCCCGCCCGTCGCCTTGATCGGGTTGTCGATCGACCGGACGACCTTCTGGCCGGACGTCTCGACGGTGTCGGCCGCGACCTTCGCGATCGTGCGCCCGTCCACGGTCTGCTCGTCGCCGTGGAGCAGCCCGCCCTTGAGCAGCTCGCGCATGACGAGGCCCACGCCGCCGGCGTCGTACATGTCGGCCGCCGCGTACCGGCCGCCGGGGCGCATGTCGGCGATGAGCGGCGTCCGGTCGGCCACCGCGGTGAACTCGTCGAGGGTCAGCGTCATCCCGAACTCGGCGGCGATCGCGGGCAGGTGGAGCGCCGCGTTGGTGCTGCCGCCGGTCGCCGAGACGGACGCGATCGCGTTCTCGAGCGAGCGGCGGGTGACGATGTCGGCGGGCCGGATGTCGTGGCGGACGAGCGTCATCACCAGCTCGCCGGCCCGCCGCGCGGCGGCGTCCTTCTTCGGGTCCTCGGCCGGGATCCCGTTCATGCCGCCCGGCGACAGGCCCAGGAACTCCAGCGCCGTCGCCATCGTGTTGGCCGTGAACTGGCCGCCGCACGCGCCGGCCCCGGGGCAGGCGCCGTTCTCGACCTCGTACAGCTCCTCGAGCGTCATCTTGCCGGCCTGGTAGGCGCCGATCGCCTCGTACACGCGAGACGATGTCGGCCGGCTGGCCCTTGTAGGTGCCGGGATAGATCGTGCCGTTGTACAGGACGAGGCCGGGGATCCCGAGCCGGCCCAGCGCCATCGCGCCCGCCGGGATGGTCTTGTCGCAGCCGACCAGGCACACGATCCCGTCGAACAGGTGGCCCGCGCGCGACGAGCTCGATCGAGTCGGCGATGACCTCGCGGCTGATCAGCGAGGCCTTCATGCCCTCGGTGCCCATCGACACGCCGTCCGAGACGGCGATGGTGTTGAACTCCATCGGCGTGCCGCCGGCGGCCCGGATGCCCGCCTTGACCGACTCCGCGAGCCGGCGCTGGTTCAGGTTGCAGGGCATCGTCTCGATCCACGACGTCGCCACGCCGACGATCGGCTGCGCCAGGTCGTCGTCGGTGAACCCCACGGCCTTGAGCATCGAGCGGGCCCCCGCCCGGCTCGGGCCGTCGGTGAGGGCGTGGCTGTGCCGCTTGCCGGGGTCGGTGGGGCGGTCGTAGGGCAGCGGGCGGTCGGCGGCCATCGGGTCCTCGTCGGGCGTTCGTGCAGGGGACCTAGGGTACGGCGCCCGCCCTCGTCCGTGGGCGTCGGCCGCCGCCGTCAGCCGCCGTCGCCGGCCGCGCCCGTGCCCGGCCCGCCGGTACCCGCGCCCGCGTGGAGCCGCGACTCGACGACCTCGCGGGCCGCCGCCGCGCTGCCCTCGTGGCCGGTGACCGCCTCGAGGAACGTCTCGCAGTCGATCGACCAGGCGTCGACGTCGTCGAGCGCGGTCACCGTCGCCGTGCGCGGGATCGAGCGCAGCAGCGCGATCTCGCCGATCCCGGTGCCCGGTCCCTCGCGATGGTGCGGCCGCCCGTCCATCGCCACCTCGACGTCGCCGCGCTCGATGACCACGAACGTCTCGCCGGCGTCGCCCTGGGTCATCAGCCGTTCGCCCGGCGCGAAGCGGACCTCGTGCATCCCGCTCGCGACGCGCTCGAGCGCGGCCAGCGGCAGCATCGCGAACAGCGGGATCCGGCGCAGCAGCGACGACTGGCGCTCGGGGACCACGCCCTCGGTGTCGAGCCGCCGGACCAGCGGCCAGCCGACGACGGCGACCACCGGCAGGAGGAGGCCGGTCAGGACGAGGGCCCGCTCGATGCCGATGACCTCGATCAGCACCGACGCCAGCACGCCGCCGATCGAGACCCCGGCGCTGGCCGCGACCTCGAGCACGGCGAACACCGCGGAGCGCCCCGCGTTGGACGTGCCGCGCTGGAGCAGCGTCAGGCCCGAGACGTCGATCAGCGCGTTGGCGACGCCCACGACCGCCAGCGCGACGATCGCGACGAGCGTCACCGGGACGAAGCCGATCACGGCGATCGGCGCGCCCCAGCCGACCAGCGCGATCGCGAACACGACGGCCAGGCGTCGCTCGGCGCCGATCCCGAGCGCCCCGAGGGCGCCGACGATCCCGCCGAGGCCGATCGCCGCCCCCAGGACGCCGACGCCGGCGTCGCCCATGCCCAGGACCTCGATCGCGAGCACGGCGAGGAACGTCGTCAGCGCGCCCCGGGTGACGGTCTGGCCGACGAACGACACCATCACCATGCCGGCCGGCGGCCGCGCCGACGAGCTCCCGGATGCCCGCGACGAACGGGATCGCGAGCCTCGGCCCGGCGCGTCCGACGCGGGGGACGCGACGCGTCGGGCACCCGGATCGCGAGCGCCACGCCCGCCGCGAGCAGGCACAGCCCGGCGGACACGAGCGCGGCCGGGGCGACGCCGAGCCGCGCGACCACGAGCCCGGCGACCAGCGGCCCGCCGAACGTGCCCAGGCTCTCGCCGAGCGCGCCCGCGGTGTTGGCGCTGACGAGCTCCGCCGGGCTGGTCGCGACCGCGGGCAGCAGCGTCAGGGTGGTGGGCCGCACCAGCGCGCCCGCGGCCGACGCGAGCGCGACCGCCGCGAACACGAGCACCGTGGCATCGGCGACGCTGGCGGCCGCGACGAGCGCCGCGCCAGCCGGCGCGGACCAGGTTCACCCCGACGAGGGCCCGCTCGGGCCGCGCGAACCGGCTGGTGTCGACGACGAGGTTGACCGCCGTCGCCGGGATCATCCGCGTCAGCGAGACGAGCCCCACCAGCACGGCGCCGCCCGCGTCGTAGGCGACGAGCAGCGCCACGACGAGCAGGGCCCAGTCGGCGGCCACGCCCAGCGTCCAGCCGAGCTCGAGCGACCGGATGTCGCGGTTGTGGAGGACCCCCAGCAGCGAGCGGGCGGCGATCCCGAGCGGCGTCGCCGAGCCGCCTCCCCGGTCGTCGGCCATCAGTCCCCGGCGAGGCGACCCGTGGTCCAGGCCTCGACGACGCCCCGCAGCGTCGGCAGGGCGAGCGCGCCGCTGCCGAGGACCGTGTCGTGGAAGCCGCGGATGTCGAACCGGTCGCCCAGCGTCGCCCTGGCCTCGGCCCGCAGGCGGAGGATCTCGAGCTGGCCGAGCTTGTACGCGAGCGCCTGTCCGGGCAGCACGATGTAGCGGTCGACCTCGTTGACGATGTTGTTCGGCGCGAGCGCCGTGTGCTCCAGCATGAACGCGATCGCGCGGTCGCGCGTCCAGCCCATCGCGTGGATCCCGGTGTCGACCACGAGCCGCGCCGCCCGCCAGGCGTCGTACGACAGCACGCCGATCCGGTCGAGGTCGCCGCTGTAGAGGCCCATCTCGTCGCTCAGGCGCTCGGTGTACAGGCCCCAGCCCTCGAAGAACGCGGTCGGCCCGAGGTGGCGCCGGAACTCCGGCAGGTGCGGCAGCTCCTGGCCGATCGCGATCTGGAGGTGGTGGCCCGGGATCGACTCGTGGTAGGTCAGCGCCTCGAGCTCGTACCGCGGCCGCGTCTCCGGCGCCGCGGTGTTGAGGTAGTACTGGCCGGGCCGGGAGCCGTCGATCGCGGGCTGGCGGTAGTAGGCGATCGTCGAGTGGTCTTCCTCGTGCGGCCCCATCCGGATGACGTCGCAGGCCGCGATCGGCAGGCGGCCGAACCAGTCGGGGATCGCCGCGGTGGCCCGGTCGAGGCACGCCGCCGCCGCGTCGAAGATCTCGTCGCGGGTCGAGAAGTACAGCGCGGGATCGCTGCGGAGCTGGGCCAGGGCATCGGCCAGGCTCGCGGCCCCGATCGCGCGGCCGGCGAGCTCGGCGAGCTCGACGTCGATCCGGGCGATCTCGTCGAGGCCGATCTGGTGGATCTCGGCGGCGTCGAGGTCGAGCGAGGTGTGGACGCGGATCAGCCGCCGGTAGCCCTCGGGGCCCTCGGGGACGTGGCACATGCCCGGGTGCTCGGCCGAGCGGGCACGCGGCAGGATCTCCGTGACGAGCGCGTCGTGGAGCCGGATGAACGCCGGCCGGATCTCGTCGTCGACCGCCTGCGTCAGGTCGGCCGTGAAGCGTTCGCGCTGCGCCGGGGACCAGCCCGGGAGGTCCGCCACGTCGGCCAGCGGCGCGAGCAGCGGCCAGTCCGAGGTCTCGCCGTCGAGCAGGTCCTCGAGGATGGCGACGGTGCGTTCGCCGGGCGCCAGGCACGCGACGCGGCCCTCGTCGAGGCTCCGCCGCAGGCTGTCGAGGTGGCGGTCCGTGTAGACGGCCATCTCGCGCCACCGGGCGACCATGCGCTCGTCCGTCCTCGACGGTCTCGAGCCGCTGGTAGTCGGGGACCAGGAGGAAGTCCGCCGGGACGCCTTCGATCGGGTCGATGTTCCAGTCGAGCAGCCCCGTGTCGAGCTCGGCGATGTCGGACGCGATGGTCTCGCGCAGCATCAGCAGGCTGATCTGCGCCTCGCCCTCGAGGAGCCGCGGATCGAGCTCGTTCACCCGGTCGAGCAGGGTCGCGAACCGTTCGCGGATCGCCACCGAGCCCTCGGGCGTGGGGTCGGGGAGGCGGTCGTCGAAGCGCTGGTCGCCGATCGCGGTCGCGAACAGCGGGTGCGTCTCGAGGTACGTCTCCCAGTACTCGGCGGCGAGCGCGTCGAGATCGACGGTCGCGTCGGGGGCCGTCGGGTCCGCCGTAAGGTCCATCACCAAATCGTATCGAGCGCGACCCCGGACGGAACCTCCGGGAGGTGTCGGGCATGTGACACCCGGCGTGGTGCCCCTCGGCACCGACGTCCCGGGCAGCCGCCCGTCACGGCCTCAATCGATGCACCGGCCCACGTCGACGACGCCCGTCCGCCCGATCGCCGGCGACACGCGGGTCGCGATCGCGACCGGGCTCAGGGCGTAGCCGACGTCCGGATCGGTCCGGGACTCGGCGAACACCAGGCCGCCGATGGTGCCGTCCTCGAGGATCAGCGGGCCGCCCGAGTCGCCCGGCTCGATGGCCGCGCGCAGCTCGACGATCTCGCGCCGGACCTGCGCCCCGTCGTAGATGTCGTGACCGATGGCCTCGTAGGCGCCCGCGACCGCGGCCGGCAGGACCGCGAGCGAGCCGCCACCCGCGTAGCCCAGGGCGGCGCCGGTCGCCCCGCGGTCGGGGACGGAGGTGGCGAAGCGCAGCGCGCGGCCGTCGAGGCCCGGGACGTGGAGCACGGCGACGTCGAGGTTCGGGTCGAACAGGACGGGCTCGGCGTCCGCGACGTCGGAGCCGATCGTGGCCCGGATCGCGGTCGCGCCCGCGACGACGTGGGCGTTGGTGACGACGTAGCCGGGCGCCACGATCACGCCGGTGCCGTTGACCTGGCTGTCGCACGCCCGGGTCGTGATCCGGGCGGTGCTGTCGACCGCTGAGGCCGCGATCCGCGCGGCCTGGGGGTCCGACGGCGTGTCGACCGCTGGCAGCGGCAGCGGGTCGAGCCCCACGAACACGTCGGGCAGCCCCGAGGCGTCGAGCGCGCCGGCGATCGAGCCGACGACGACGGTCGGCGGCGGCAGCACCTGGTCGACGCCTCGCACGACCACCGACTGCGTCGCGGCGCGGCCGAGCGCCGGGAACGGACCGGCGGCCAGCAGCCCGCCCGCGAGCCACACGATGAGGAGCGCCTGGAGCGCCCCGAGGAAGCCGCCCGCGACGCGGTCCACGCTCGACAGGACGCCCCGGCCCAGCTGGCCGGCCGCGATGCGGCCCAGCCCCGACCCGATCGCCTCGCCCAGCGCGACGGCGAGCAGGACGGCACCCAGGACCGCGAGGGCGCGCGGGATCGGCTCGAGCGTCCCGGTCGCACCGAGCAGGAGCGGGGCGAGGGCCAGGATCAGGAGCAGGCCGCCGATCGCGCCGACCACGCCGCCGACCTGGGGCAGCGCGCCGGTGCGAATCCCGGCGAGGATCGCGGTGACGAGGATGATCACCGCGAACAGGTCGAACAGATTCACCGGTGGAGTATCGGTGAGCCCGGCGAACCGCGCCGCCGACCGGTTGTCCCGTCGGCCGCGCCGCGGGGTCAGTCGATGGTCACCGTGACCGGCGGCGCGTCGCCGAACGCGGTGACGGTGTACGTCCCGGGCTCGAGCTCGCCGAGGTCGACGATCGTCGCCTTGTACTGCGCGATCTCGATGCAGGCCGTGTCGGGCGGCGCGCCGCTGCCCTCGCGGACGGTGAGCGTGAACGTGTTGCCGTCGCGGGCGACGTCGACCCCCGCCAGCACGGTGCACGGCTCGACGCCGCTCCACCAGGCGACGCGGACCGCGAGGTCGCGGCCGTTCAACGCCGTATCGAGCCTGGTCGCCGCGACCTGGTGCACGCCGGTCAGGCCGACGCCGGGCGCGACGAGGGTCGGCGCGGGCTCGCCGGGATCGGCGAACCCGGGGTCGCCGCCGGTCCCCGTGCCGGCGCTGCCGTCGGTGCCGCCGCCGGTCGAGTCGTCCGGACCGCCCGACGCGACCGGGGTCGGACGCCGTGGCGCCGGACGAGCCCGGCACCGGGGTCAGGGTGGGACCGCCGCCGGCGTCGGCCGGGCCGTCGGCGGCCGGCGCCGGAAGCCGTGGCGGCGGGGCCTGCCGCGGCGCAGCCCGCGACCAGGACGAGGAGCGAGCACGGCCGAGGCGGTCGGTCGCGAGGACGGACGGGGTCGAAGGATCGTCATGGCCCCGGAGACGGCACGGGCGAGCGTCCGGGTTCCGCGGTGCGCGAGTCGGGCGCCTGCGACGGCGTGTGGCGGACGCCCGGCGTCAGGCCGCGGTCACCGGGCCGATGCGCGTGTCGATCGCGCGGCGGGTGGACGGCCTCCCAGGCCGCGATCGCATCCGCATGGTCGAGCACGTAGCCGATCTCGTCGGTGCCGGCCAGCAGCATCAGCTTCGCGAACGGGTCGATGTCGAAGTCGATCGGTCGAGCCGTCCGGGAGCAGGAGGCCCTGCTCCGCGAGGTCGACCCGGAGCTCCGCGTCAGGGTCGCGCTCGACGAGCTGGAACAGCCGCCGGTGGGTCGCCGGGTCGACGACGATCGGCAGCACCCCGTTCTTCAGGGCGTTGCTGGAGAAGATGTCCGCGAACGAGGTCGACAGGATGGCCTGGATGCCCCACGCGCGGAGCGCCCACGGCGCGTGCTCGCGCGAGCTGCCGGTGCCGAAGTTGTCGCCGGCGAGCAGGATGCGGCGCCCGTCCATCCCGGGCCGGTCGAGCACGAACGGCGGGTCCTTCCGCGACCCGTCCTCCTCGAACCGCCAGTCGCGGAACAGGGCGTCGGCGAGGCCTTCCTTGTCGGTCACCTTGAGGTAGCGCGCCGGGACGACCTGGTCGGTGTCCACGTTCTCGGCCGGCAGCGGCACGATCCTGGACGAGAACCCGCGGAACCGCTCGGGCACCTCAGTACCCCCCGCCGACGGTCACGAGCGCCTCGATCCCCGGCAGCGTCCGCGGGTCCGTGACCCGCCCGCTGATCGCCGACGCGGCCGCGGTCAGCGGCGAGGCGAGGAACGTCCGGCCGCCCTTGCCCTGGCGACCCTCGAAGTTCCGGTTCGACGTGCTGATCGCGTACTGGCCGGGCGACAGCTGGTCGCCGTTCATCGCGATGCACATCGAGCACCCCGACTCGCGCCAGTCGGCGCCGGCCGCGCGGAAGATCTCGTGCAGGCCCTCGGCCTCGGCCTGGGCCTTCACCTGCTGCGAGCCCGGCACGATCATCAGCCGCACCCCGTCGGCCGCGTGGCGGTCCTTGAGGACGGACGCGGCCAGGCGCAGGTCGCTGATCCGGCTGTTGGTGCAGCTGCCGATGAACACCACGTCCACCGGGTGGCCCGCGATCGGGTCGCCCGGCGTGAGCCCCATGTACTCGAACGCGCGCTCGAGGCCGCGCCGGGTCTGGTCGTCGCGGGCGTCCTCGGGGCGGGGGAGCCGGCCCGAGACCGGCACGCCCATGCCCGGGTTGTTGCCCCAGGTGACCATCGGCTCGAGCGCCCCGCGTCGATGACGAGCTGCTTGTCGAACGCCGCCCCCTCGTCGGTCGGCAGCGTCCGCCAGCCGGCGACCGCCGCGTCCCACGCCGCGCCCTGCGGCGCGTGGCGGCGGCCGTGGAGGTACTCGAACGTCGTGTCGTCGGGCGCGATCAGGCCGGCCCGAGCGCCGCCCTCGATGCTCATGTTGCAGATCGTCATCCGCTGCTCCATCGTCAGCGCGCGGATGGCCTCGCCCCGGTACTCGAACACGTGGCCCGTGCCGCCGCCGATCCCGATCCGGGCGATCACCGCGAGGATGATGTCCTTGGCGCTGACGCCGGCCGCCAGCCGGCCGTCGACCCTGACCTCGTACGTCTTCGGCTTGCGCTGCAGCAGGGTCTGGGTCGCGAGGACCATCTCGACCTCGCTGGTGCCGATCCCGAACGCGAGCGCCCCGAACGCCCCGTGGGTGGCGGTGTGCGAGTCGCCGCACACGATGGTCATGCCCGGCTGGGTGAGCCCGAGCTCCGGCCCGATGACGTGGACGATCCCCTGCGTGTCGCTGCCGAACGCGTGGATCGGGATCCCGAACTCGCGGCAGTTGACCTCGAGCTGGCTGATCTGCGCGGCGGCCTGCATGTCGATCATGGGCAGCCCGCGCGGGGTGGTCGGCGTCGAGTGGTCGGCCGTGGCGACGGTCTTGTCGGGCCGCCGCACCGTGAGCCCGCGGCTGCGCAGCCCGGTGAACGCCTGCGGGCTGGTCACCTCGTGGACGAGGTGGAGGTCGACGGCCAGGATCGCCGGCGCGCCCGGCTCCTCGGCGACGACGTGCGTGTCCCAGATCTTCTCGACGAGTGTGCGCGGGCTGGCGGTGGCCATATCGGCGGGCGACGTCCTGGTGCGGCGGTATCCGGGCAGAAGGGTAGCAGCGCACCGACGCGACGGCAGGCGGGCGACACGGCGCGGGGGTACCGGTCCGACCCGGTACGTTCGGGTCACGGCCCGGGTGGGCGCCGGAGCGTAGAACTCGCCTATCGGGGGCGTCCGCCCTGAGGACGTCACCGAATGGAGTGCGAGATGCTCGACGCGGACCGGGACGCCGGGGAGCGGCGACCCATGCCTCGCGTCGTCGGCCCGCCAGTGGAGGGTCGGGCGGACGCGGGCCGCAGGCTCCTGCGCCGCGTGCCGGCGCCGCTCCGGGTCGCCCTGTTCACCGCCCTGCTGGTCGGCCTCGCGATCCTCCTGTACGTCGTCTTCCTGCGCGACCAGGCGCCGCTGGAGCCGCCCGTCGTCGTCCCGTGGTACATCATGGCGGCGGCGTTCTTCGCGGCCGAGCTGAAGGTCGTCGACGTCCACTTCCGGCGCGAGAAGCACTCGTTCTCGCTGAGCGAGTTCCCGGCCGTCATCGGCTTCTTCCTGCTGTCGCCCGGCGACTACTTCATGGCGATGCTGCTGGGGACCGGGTGCCGCGCTCCTCGTCCACGGCCAGGCGCCGCTGAAGCTGGCCTTCAACCTGTCCAACTTCGCGTTCACCGCCGCGGCCGCGCTGTCCGTGTTCTACCTGCTCCAGTCCACGCACGGCGTCCCGGACCCCAGGTCGACTGGATGGCCGCGTTCGCCGCGACCACGTGCGCCGCGGTCCTCAGCGCGTTCACGATCGCGACCGCGATCTCGATGTCCGGCGGCGCCCCGCAGTACGAGAAGCTGCCCGAGATGATCCAGTTCGGCGGGCTGGTGGCGATCGCCAACACGAGCCTCGCGCTGCTGGCCGTGTCGGTGCTGTGGCTGGACCCGCTGCTGCTCGCCCTGCTGGTCGTGCCGCTGCTGACGGTGTTCCTCGCCTATCGGGCCTACGTCTCGGAGCGCGAGAAGCACGAGCGCCTCGAGCTGCTGTACCAGTCGAGCCGGATCCTCCAGCACTCGCCCGAGCTCGACTCCGCGCTCGCCGCCCTGCTCGAGCACGCCCGCGAGATGTTCCGCGCCGAGCGCGCCGAGGTGCTGCTGTGGCCACGCGACGAGACCGTCGAGGAGGGCCTGCTGACGGTCTGCGAGCACGATCGCGAGCCAATGATGATGGTCCCCCGCCCGCTCGCCGACGCCGACCGCCTCCACCGCCGCGTCGCGCACGAGCGACGGGCCTTCCTCCACATCTCGCCCGACCGTGGCGACCCCGAGATCCGCAACGCGATGGCCGCGCCGCTGCTCGGCGAGGCCGGGCTGATCGGGTCGATGGTCGTCGCGAACCGGCTGACCGAGGGGACGACCTTCTCCGACGACGACCTGCGGCTCCTCGAGACGCTCGCCAACCAGGCGGCCGTCGCGCTCGAGAACGGCCAGCTGGAGCAGTCGCTGGCGGAGCTCTCGCGGCTCAAGGAGCAGCTCCGGTTCCAGGCCTACCACGACCCGCTGACCGGCCTCGCCAACCGCAGCCTGTTCGCCGAGCAGGTGAACGGCGCGATCGAGCACCCGACCGCCGACCGGGTCCCGGTCGTCCTGTTCCTCGACCTCGACAACTTCAAGGACGTCAACGACGCCCTCGGGCACCCGGCCGGCGACCGGCTGCTCACCGCGGTCGCCGACCGCGTCCAGTCGTGCATCCGGGCCGGCGACGTGGCCGCCCGCCTCGGCGGCGACGAGTTCGCGATCCTGCTGCTCGACGAGCCGGAGCTCGGCTCCGCGGTGACCGTCGCGACGCGCCTCATCGCCGCGTTCGCCGTCACGTTCCCGATCAACGGGCAGGACCTGAAGGTGTCGGCCAGCATCGGCATCGCCGCCAGCCTCGAGCAGGGCGACCAGGCCGACGACCTGCTGCGCAACGCCGACGTCGCGATGTACACGGCCAAGCAGGCCGGCAAGAACCGGTTCGCGGTGTTCGATCCCACCATGCACGCCGCGATCGTCGCCCGCCACGCGATGTCGACCGAGCTCTCGCACGCGGTCGACATGGGCGAGATCGACGTGTTCTACCAGCCCGTGCTGTCCCTCGCGACCGGCCTCACGTTCGGCGTCGAGGCGCTCGCGCGCTGGCACCACCCGACCCGCGGCTTCGTCGAGCCCGACGAGTTCATCCCGCTGGCCGAGGAGAGCGGCGCCATCCTCGCCCTCGGCCGGGCGGTGCTGTTCGAGGCGTGCCGCGAGGCCGCGCCGTGGCGGTCCGGCATCGGCGACGGGATCTCGCTCACCGTCAACCTGTCCGCCGCCCAGCTGGCCCAGGAGACGTTCGTCGACGAGCTCACCGACGTGCTCCGCGCGACCGGGTTTCCCGCCTCGCGCCTGGTGCTCGAGATGACCGAGACGGTCATGTTCGCCGACACGCAGACGACCATCGCGCGCCTGTCGGCCCTGCGGGACCTGGGCGTCCGGATCGCCGTCGACGACTTCGGCACCGGCTACTCGTCGCTCGGCTACCTGCGCCGGTTCGAGGTCGACATCCTGAAGATCGCGCGCGAGTTCATCGCGCCTTCGGCGACCGGGCCCGACGGCTGGGCGTTCGCCAACGCGATCGTCGCGCTCGGCCGGTCGCTCGGCCTGCGGATCATCGCCGAGGGGATCGAGGAGCCCGACCAGCTCGAGCACCTGCGCGAGATGGGCTGCGAGTTCGGCCAGGGCTACCTGTTCGCGAAGGCGATGCCGGGCGAGGAGATGGCCGAGCGCCTGCGGCCACCGGCCGTCCGCCGCGTCCCGGGCCGCGCAACCGGCACCGCCGCCGCTGCAGCCGCGGCGGCCACGCTGTCCAGCCAGCCCGCCTGATGTTCCTGCTCTACGCCGTCGTCATCGGGCTCGCCCTCGGCACGCTCCTCGGCGGCCGGGCGGCCGGCCTCGCCGCCATCCGGATCCGCTGGCCGGCGGCCGTCGTGGGCGGCCTGCTCGTCCAGGTGGCCCTGTTCTCGCCCCAGGTCGCGTCCCGCGTGGGCGACCTCGGCCCGCCGATCTACGTCGCCTCGACGCTGCTGGTCGTGGCCGCCGTGCTCCGAAACCTGGCGCTGCCGGGCATGGCGCTCGTCGCGGCCGGCGCGGCGTGCAACCTGGTGGCGATCGTCGCCAACGGCGGGTCCATGCCGGCCAGCGCCGCCGCGGTCGCGCTGATGGGCGGCGCGCCGGCCGCGCTCGAGGCGGGCTACTCGAACAGCTCCGTCGCGGCCGATCCCCGCCTGTGGTTCCTCACCGACGTGTTCGCGATGCCCCGCGCGCTGCCGTTCGCGAACGTGTTCAGCGTCGGCGACCTGCTGATCGGCGCCGGGATCGCGGCCGTGATCGTGCTCGCGATGCGCTCGGCGCGCCCGACCGAGCCCTCGCCGCTGGCCCCCGCCGACCCGGCCGACGCCTGACCGGCGCCGCCGGGAGCGCGTCCGGCGCCCGGTGGTGCGTCGCGGAACCTCCCACCAACGGACGATCGGGGCAGTACCTCTGGGGAGTCCGCGTCGGTACCGCGCGACCCTAGCCTCCGGGATGAGGGCTCAAGCCCTCCATCGAGACTTCGTCCAGGGCAAACCCGTCGCGAGGCGGGGACGCAAAGCCAGGGATCTTCCTCGGGAGACCGCCCGGTTGCCGGGGCCGCGGTGCCATCCAGACAGGCTCGAAGGAGTCAACGTGAAGGCGAACCTGGCGCGCTTCACCTGGGTTGTGGCGTTGCTCGCGTCCATCGCCCTGACCATCGGCGCGGGCATGCGCTGGGACTGGTGACGAAGATGGCGCCGATCGGGGTCAACCCCATCGCCGTCGTCGTCGCCAAACCGGCCCGCTCACGCCCGGATTTCGGTATCGAAGCCGGGCAGCGCTGGACGTGATGGTCGGGCCGTGTGCCCTCATCCATCGCGACGAGACCGCCGTGACAGGCGGTCTCTTCGTTTTCAGCAGGTTCGGGGGATGCGCCGCGTGGCGCGCTACGTGACGATGGTCCGGTCCGGGGTTGAGTTGCGCGACCGCCTCGGGGACGTTTAGACTGCGCGGACCCGCTACCGGCGGGACATCGGGAGTCGATCGCTTGGGCTTCTTCGGAGATCGCCAGCGCAGCGCCGTCGCCGTCGTCGTGACGACGGATGGCCGCCGCGTCACGGTGCCCGTGCGCGACCTCTCCCAGGACGTATCCCTTCTCGACCTGCTTCGCTCGCTCCTTGCCGGGCTTGACGGCCTTCTTGGCCTCCTCATTACCGGCTCCCGGCGGGAGAACGGAGGAACGCGGAGGGACCAGCGCCACTGAGGCGCCGGCCACCGAAGACCGAAGGGACCCTCGCCGGGTGGCGAGGGTCTTTGCATGTTCGGGAGGTCGCGGGGCCTGCCCGACGGAGAGGGACCAGCGGATGACGATGACGAAAGGGGAGCCACCGACGGGCGGCCCTGCCACCGCGCCCGCCCGGCGCAGCCACGTGCCCGCCGACGGGACGGCGGAGTCGGCGGCGGTCGAGCAGGCGCGCAAGGACATGCTCCGCGACGTGCGGCCGCGCAAGCGCACCCGGATCGGCGCCGACGCGCTCATGGAGGCGCTCATCCGCCAGGGCACCGACGTCCTGTTCAGCTATCCGGGCGGCGTCATCCTCCCGATCTACGACATCCTGGGCGACTATCCCGAGATCCGGCACATCCTCGTCCGCCACGAGCAGGGCGGCGGCCACGCGGCCGACGGGTACGCCCGCGCGAGCGGCCGCGTCGGCGTGTGCATGGGCACCAGCGGCCCCGGGGCGACCAACCTCGTCACCGCGATCGCCACGGCCCAGCTGGACTCGGTGCCGATGGTCGCGATCACCGGCAACGTCCCCGGCGCGCTGATCGGCAAGGACGCGTTCCAGGAGATCGACATCACCGGCATCACGCTGCCGATGACCAAGCACAACTACCTGGTCCGGAACGCCGACGACATCCCGCACGTCGTCGCCGAGGCGTTCCACCTCGCCCGCTCCGGCCGGCCGGGTCCCGTTCACGTCGACATCACGAAGGACGCCCTGCAGCAGGAGACGCGCGCCGAGCACCCCTCCCTCGACGACGTCGTCGCCGGCCTGCCCGGCTTCCGCCCCACCCTCGACGGCCACCCCAAGCAGCTCAAGCTGGCCGCCAGGGAGATCGCCGCCGCGCAGCGCCCGCTCATCCTGGCCGGCCACGGCGTCCTGATCGCGGACGGTGGCGAGGAGCTCCGCGCGTTCGCGGAGAAGACGAGCATCCCGGTCGCCTGGACGCTGCTGGGCATCGGCGCGCTCGACGAGCGCCATCCGCTGGCCTACGGCTACATGGGCATGCACGGCTGGAAGCACGTCAACCGCGCGATCCAGTCGGCCGACCTGCTGATCGCCGTGGGCATGCGCTTCGACGACCGGGTGACCGGCAACGTGCGGACGTACGCGCCCTACGCGCGGATCATCCACGTCGACGTCGACCCGGCCGAGATCGGCAAGAACGTCGCGGTCGAGGTGCCGATCGTCGGCGACGCCAAGCGCGTCCTGGCGGCGCTCTCGGCGCTGGTGCCGGCGACGCCCGCCGCCGACCGGCAGGCGTACGCTCGACGAGCTCGCCGAGTGGAAGCGCGAGTCGCTGGGCAGCTCGTGGCACGGCTCGGGCGCCTGGCGCGACGGGCTGCTGTCCGCCGACTTCGTCGTGGAGCGGATCGGCGAGCTCACCGGGCACGTCGCCAACTACGTGGCCGACGTCGGCCAGAACCAGATGTGGCTGGCCCGCTACACGGGCTTCCAGCGACCGAACAGCCACCTGTCCTCGGGCGGCCTCGGGACGATGGGCTACTGCGTCCCGGCGGCGATGGGCGCCGCGCTCGGGCGGCCCGAGTTCGAGACCTGGGCGGTCACCGGCGACGGCGGCTTCCAGATGACGAGCCAGGAGCTGATGACGCTGGCCGCGGACCGGATCCCGGTCAAGATCGCGATCCTCGACAACAAGAAGCTCGGGATGATCCGGCAGTGGCAGGAGATCATCTACGCGGGCAACTACCACTCGGCGCACCTCCCCGGGCCCGACTTCATCAAGCTCGCCGAGGCGTACGGGATCCCGGCCTTCAAGGCCACCCGCACCGACGAGGTCGACCGGACGATCAAGGCCGCGCAGGCGGTCGACGGGCCGGCCCTCATCTGGTTCGAGATCGCCGAGGAGCAGAACGTGTTCCCGATGATGCCGGCGGGCAAGGGCCTGTCCGACCTGATCGAGACCTGGGGAGCGCCCGAGGAATGAGCGGCGACGGGAGCTCCAACGGCCAGCACCCGCAGCCGGCCCACACCAGCGCGCCGCCGCCGCGGGCCCTGCCCGGGACCGGCACCGCGCAGCGCCACATCCTCGTGGTGCTGGTCATGAACCGGCCGGGCGTCCTCAACCGCGTGGCCAGCCTCATGCGGGCGCGCAACTTCAACATCGACTCGCTCGCCGTCTCGCGGACCGACCGCGAGAGCGTCAGCCGGATGACGATCACGATCCACGGCGACGACGTCGCGGTGGAGATGGCGACCAAGCAGCTCTACCGCCTGGTGGACGTGCTCAAGGTCCAGGACGTCAGCGGCGACCAGCTCGTGGAGCACGAGCTCGCCTTCGTGAAGGTCCGGGCGAACGACGCGAACCGGGCCGAGGTCATCAAGATCGTCGAGCTGTACAAGGGCCGGGTCGTCGACATCGCGCCGGAGTCGGTGATCGTCGAGGCGACCGGGACCGAAGGGGAGATCGACGCCCTCGTCGCGCTGCTGCGCGGCTACGGGATCAAGGAGCTGGTCCGCACCGGCGCGGTGGTCATGCTGCGCGGCGCGGGCTCGATCGAGGAGGCACTGAAGCTGTGACAGCGCGGATGTACTACGACGCCGACGCCGATCCGCGCGCCCTCGACGGGCAGACGGTCGCGATCATCGGCTACGGCAGCCAGGGCCACGCCCACGCCCTGAACCTGCGCGACAGCGGCGTCGACGTCGTCGTCGGCCTCGCCCCGGGCTCGAAGAGCCGCGCCCTCGCCGAGGCCGCCGGCCTCCGGGTCGAGGACGTCGCCGACGCGGTCAAGGCCGCCGACGTGATCATGATCGCCGTCCCGGACACCACCCAGAAGGCGGTCTACGACGCGGAGATCGAGCCCAACCTGCGACCCGGCCAGCTGCTGATGTTCGCGCACGGGTTCAACATCCGGTTCGCGCGGATCCAGCCGCCCGAGACGATCGACGTCGGGATGGTCGCGCCCAAGGGTCCCGGCCACCTGCTGCGCAGCGTCTACGAGCAGGGCGGCGGCGTGCCGGCGCTGTTCGCGGTCGAGCAGGATCCGTCCGGGTCGGCCCGCGCGCGGACCCTGGCCTACGCCCGCGGGATCGGGTCGACCCGCGCCGGGGTCCTCGAGACCACGTTCAAGGAGGAGACCGAGACCGACCTGTTCGGCGAGCAGGCCCTGCTGTGCGGCGGCGTGTCGGCGATGGTCAAGGCGGCGTTCGAGACGCTCGTCGAGGCCGGCTACCAGCCGGAGCTCGCGTACTTCGAGACGATGCACGAGCTCAAGCTCATCGTCGACCTGATGTACCGCGGCGGGCTCAACTTCATGCGCTTCAGCGTGTCCGACACCGCGGAGTACGGCGACTACGTCTCCGGCCCGCGGGTGACCGAGGGGGCCAAGGCCGCGATGAAGGACGTCCTGACCGACATCCAGAGCGGGTCGTTCGCGACGCGCTGGATCGCCGTCCAGGACGCCGGCGGCGAGGAGTTCCGCCGGCTCCGCGAGCAGGACCGGCACCACCAGATCGAGCAGGTCGGGGCCGACCTGCGGGCGAAGATGCCGTTCCTCAACCCGGTCGTGGTCGAGGCCGGCCAGGCGCAGGCCGTGGCAAGCGCGGCGCCGGCCGCGGTACCCGCGGGGGAGGGCGCGCGATGACGTTCGAGGCGACCCAGCCCCGGTTCGGCGGCGGCGTCGCCGCGGGGTCGGTCCGGATCTTCGACACGACGCTCCGGGACGGCGAGCAGGCACCGGGCGCCGGGCTGACCGCCGCCGAGAAGCTCGAGGTCGCGCGCCAGCTGGCCCGGCTCCGCGTCGACGTCATCGAGGCCGGTTTCCCGGCCGCCTCGCCCGGCGACTTCGAGGCCGTCCGGCGGATCGCGCAGGAGACCAAGGGGGGAATCGCGGTGGCCGCGCTCGCGCGCTGCCGCGACGGCGACCCGCAGCGCGCCGTCGAGGCGATCGGGGTGGCGGAGCGGCCGCACCTCCACCTGTTCATCGCCACCAGCGACATCCACCTCAAGCACAAGCTCAAGCTGACGCGCGAGCAGGCGCTCGCGGACGCCCGCAAGTGGGTCGCCTGGGCGCGCGAGACGCTGGGCCCGGACGCGGAGATCGAGTTCTCGGCCGAGGACGCGTCCCGGACCGAGGAATCGTTCCTGCTCGAGGTCTACGAGGCCGTCGTCGAGGCGGGCGCCTCGACCGTCAACATCCCCGACACCGTCGGCTACGCGATCCCGGCCGAGTTCGGCCGGCTGGTCGGCACCGTCGTCGACCTCGTCGGCCGCGACGCGACCGTCAGCGTCCACTGCCACAACGACCTCGGCCTCGCCACGGCGAACACGCTGGCCGCCGTCCAGGCGGGCGCCCGCCAGGTGGAGGTCACCGTCAACGGGCTGGGCGAGCGCGCCGGCAACGCGTCGCTGGAGGAGGTCGTGATGGCCCTCCGGACGCGCCCCAACCAGTTCCCCGAGCTGACCGCCCAGGTCCAGACCGAGCAGCTCACCCCGGCCTCGCGGCTGGTGTCGTACCTCACGGGCTTCGCGGTCCAGCCCAACAAGGCCATCGTCGGCGCCAACGCGTTCGCGCACGAGTCCGGGATCCACCAGGACGGGTTCCTCAAGAACCCGCTGACCTACGAGATCATGACCCCGCAGTCCGTCGGGCTGTCGGGCAGCACGCTGTCGATCGGCAAGCTGTCCGGCCGCCGCGGGCTCCAGGGCAAGCTCCGGGAGCTCGGCCACGAGGTCGACGGCGAGGCGCTCGACGCCGTCTACCGCGCGGCGATCGCGCTCGCGGACTCGAAGAAGGACGTGACCGACGCGGACCTGATCGCGCTCGTCGAGCAGCGCCACGCGGACGTCCCGCGGTCGATCGAGCTCCTCGGCTGGAACATCAGCTCGTCCAGCGGCGGTCACTCGGTCGGCAGCGCGTCGCTGGTCGTGGCGGGCGAGGCCAAGGCCGCCAACGCGACCGGCAACGGGCCGGTGAACGCGCTGTTCGCCGCGGTCGACGAGGCCGTCCAGCCGGTCCTCGGCTGGCACCCGGTCCTCACGGAGTACGAGATCAAGGCCGTGTCCGCGGGCGAGGACGCGCAGGGCCAGGTGCTCGTGCGCTGCCGCCGGTCGCACGACGAGGGCCCGGGCGCGCTCGTGGTCACCGGGCACGGGTTGTCGACCAACATCATCGAGGCGTCGCTCGAGGCATACCTCGTGGCGGCCAACAAGCTCCACGGCGCCGAGATCAACGGGATCGAGGTCGCGTTCGTCGGCCGGCGCACGGCCGAGGAGCTGCCATGACCGACGGCGACGCCGGGCTCCGCTACCGGATCGCGCTGATCCCGGGCGACGGCGTCGGGCCGGAGGTCGTCGCGGGCGCCGTCGGGGTGCTCGAGGCCGCCGGCCGCTCGTTCGGCTTCGCGTTCGACTGGGTGGAGCTGGTCGTCGGCGGGATCGCCATCGACACCTACGGGGTGGCGATCCGGCCCGAGGACGTCGAGGCGTGCCGCGAGGCCGACGCCGTGCTCCTCGGCGCCTGCGGTGGCCCCAAGTGGGACGACCCCGACGCCACCGTGCGCCCCGAGCAGGCGCTGTTCGCGCTGCGCAGCGGACTCGGCCTGTTCGCCAACCTTCGCCCGATCACCGTCGACCCGGCGCTCATCGACACGTCGCCGCTCAAGCCCGAGCTCCTCGAGGGCGTCGACTGCCTGATCGTCCGCGAGCTCACCTCGGGGCTCTACTTCGGCCGGCCGTCCGAGCAGCGGGTGACCGCCGAGGGGCGGGCCGCGATCGACACCCTGTGGTACACGGAGGGGGAGATCCGCCGCATCGTCACGCTGGCGTTCGAGCTCGCCCGGACGCGCCGCGCGAAGGTCACCCAGGTGGACAAGGCCAACGTGCTCGCCACGTCGCGGCTGTGGCGGAAGGTGACCGAGGAGGTCCGGACGGAGTTCCCGGACGTCGCCCTCGAGCACCGGCTGGTCGACTCGGCGGCGATGCTGCTGGCGAAGACGCCCGCCGCCTTCGACGTCCTCGTCACCGAGAACCTGTTCGGCGACATCCTGTCCGACGAGGCGGCGGTCATCAGCGGCTCGCTGGGCATGCTCCCGTCGGCCTCGATCGGCACCCGCGAGACCGGCGCACGGCCGGCACGGCCTGTACGAGCCCATCCACGGCTCGGCGCCCGACATCGCGGGCCAGGACCTGGCCAACCCGCTGGGCACGATCCTGTCCGCGGCGATGCTGCTGCGCTGGTCGCTCGGCCGGGGCGCCGCGGCGGACGCGATCGAGGCGGCCGTCGCGGAGGTCCTGGCGGACGGCTACCGGACCCGCGACCTGGTCGCGGCCGGCGGCGCCGGCCCGGGCACCACCATCGTCGGCACGCGGGAGATGGCCCGCGTCGTGGGGGAGCGGATCGCGATTCGCCGGCCGGTGACCGCCTGAGGGCGGGGCACCGGCCACAGCCGAGTCGACGACCCCACCCGCACGGGCCACTGGACCCCATGACACCGATGACCACCCCCGACGGCACCGCCGTCACCCTCTACGACACGACCCTCCGCGACGGCACCCAGGGCGAGAACATCACGCTCTCGCTCGCCGACAAGCTGCGCGTCGCGCGCATGCTCGACGAGTACGGGTTCCCGTTCATCGAGGGCGGCTGGCCGGGCTCCAACCCCAAGGACATCGACTTCTTCGCGGCGGCCCGCAAGGAGCGCTGGCAGCACGCGAAGCTGGCGGCCTTCGGGAGCACGCGGCATCGCGCCAACCGGCCCGAGGACGACCCCAACCTGCGCGAGCTGGTCGCCGCCGAGACGCCGGTCGTCACGATCTTCGGCAAGAGCTGGCTCCTGCACGTCGTCGAGGTCCTGGGCGCCACGCCGGCCGAGAACCTGGACATGGTCGCGGACTCGGTCGCGTTCGTCGTCGACCGGGGCCGCGAGGCCGTGTACGACGCCGAGCACTTCTTCGACGGCTACCGCGCCGACCGCGACTACGCCCTGGCGACGCTCCGCGCCGCCCGCCAGGCCGGGGCGCGGACCCTCGTCCTGTGCGACACCAACGGCGGGACGCTGACGGGCGAGCTGGTCGAGATCGTCGGCGACGTCCGGACGTCGCTCGAGGGGGACCCGGACGCGCCCGCCGTGACCTGGGGCATCCACACCCACAACGACGCCGAGCTGGCGGTGGCCAACTCGATCGCCGCGGTCCAGGCGGGCGTCCGCCACGTCCAGGCGACCATCAACGGCTACGGCGAGCGGTGCGGCAACGCGAACATGGTCTCGATCCTCGCCAACCTCGCGCTCAAGACGCCCGAGACGCTGGTGCCGGCGGGCGGCGGCGACCTCGCCGCGCTGACCCAGCTCAGCCGGGCGGTCGCCGAGATCGCCAACCAGGTGCCCAACGACTACCAGCCGTACGTCGGCCGGTCGGCATTCGCGCACAAGGGCGGCGTCCACGGCGCGGCCGTCGCCAAGGTCGAGCGCAGCTACCAGCACGTCGATCCCGGCGCCGTGGGCAACGCCGGCCGGCTCGTCGTCTCCGAGCTGGGCGGCAAGGCCAACACCGAGATCCGGGCGCGGCAGCTGGGGCACGAGCTCGAGGGCCTCGTCGATCCCGCGCGAGCTCTCGAAGCTGATCAAGCAGCTCGAGCACGAGGGCCTCGCGTTCGAGGGCGCCGAGGCGTCGTTCGAGCTGCTGATCCGTCGCCACGCGGCCGACTACGCCGCGCCCTTCCGCGTCGTGGACTACACCGTCCTCGTCGAGCAGCGCTCCGGCCGGGAGCTCCTCGCCGAGGCGACCGTCAAGGTGGAGGTCGACGGCGAGGTGCTCCACACCGCCGCCGACGGCAACGGCCCGGTCAACGCGCTCGACGGCGCCCTGCGCAAGGCGCTGCGGGCGTTCTACCCGGTCCTCGACGGCGTCCACCTCGTCGACTACAAGGTGCGCATCCTCGACGGCGCGACCGCCACGGCCGCCCGGACGCGGGTCATCATCGACTCGCAGGACGGCTCGACGACCTGGTCCACGATGGGCAGCGACACCAACATCATCGCGGCCTCGGCGCAGGCGCTCGCCGACTCGCTCGAGTACGCGATCTGGAAGTCCGGGGCCGAGCTCCGGCGGCGCGACGAGCGCCACTTCACGACGACCAACGGCCAGGGGACGGCGGCGGCCTCGCCCCCCGAGCCCGACCCGGCGGCCGCGGGAGGCCCCTCATGACCGACGCGCCCGGCGCCACCGACGCCCGCCCCGACACGCCCGATGCCCACGCGCAGCACCCGCATCCGGCGCGCCTCGCCCGCTGGACGGTGACCTCCGGCAGCAACGTCAACAGCCGGGCCGCCGTCGTGATCCGGGCCGGCGACCACGACTGGAAGGCGTCCGCCGAGGGCAACGGCGCGGTCGACGCGCTGTACAAGGCGGTCGACGCGGCGCTCGTCGACGTGCTCGGCGGCCACCCGCGGCTCGTCGCGTACGACGTCCACGCCCTGGCCGAGGGCCCGGAGGCCGAGGGCAAGGTCACGGTCAAGATCGCCCCGCCGGCCTCGGCCGAGGGGGCGCGCGGCGACGGCCGGTTCACCGGCGAGGTGACCAGCACGAACATCGTGGCCGCCTCGGTCGAGGCGTACATCGAGGCGATCAACCGGATGCTCGGGGCCGACTCGTGGGCCGGGGCGGCCGAGGAGGCGGGCTCGCGACGGCCGGGGGCCGGCGAGCCACGCGACCGGACCGGCGCCGGCCGAGTTCGACGACGACGCCCGCGAGATCGACACGACCGAGTGGTTCAACCGCTGAACGGAGCCGCTGGCGCCCGACCGACGGCCTCGCCCGCCCGCGGGTCGCCTATACCGGCGAGCCCGGCGCGTTCGCGGAGGACGCGGTCCTCCGGTTCTTCGCGGACCCCGAGGCCGTCGCCCTGTCGTCGTTCCGTGCCGTGTTCGAGGCCGTCCGCGACGGCGAGGCGGACGCCGGCGTCGTGCCCGTCGAGAGCTCGCTGCTGGGCACGATCCGGGAGAACCTCGACCTCCTGTGGGCGTTCGAGCTGCCGATCGTCGGCGAGGTGTCGGTCCCGGTCCGGCTCGCGCTGCTCGGCGCTCCCGGGCGAGACCCTCGAGTCGATCGAGCGCGTGTACTCGATCGCCGCGGCGCTCGCCCAGGCCGACGAGTTCCTGCGGTCGCGGCCGTGGAGCGTCCAGACCACCTACAACACGGCGGGCGCCGCGAAGCAGATCGCCGACCGGCACGAGCGCGGGTCGGCCGCCGTCGCGGCGGCGCGGGTCGCCGGCGATCTACGGGCTCGAGGTGCTGGCCGACGACATCCAGACGGGCGGCGACAACCACACCCGGTTCGCGGTGATCGCGCGCGAGCGGCGAGGCGGACGCGGTCCCGACGGCGGCGCGGCCGGGGGCGGTCGACGGCCCGCCGCGGACGACGCTCGTGTTCGCGGTCCGCAACGTGCCCGGCTCGCTGCACCGGTCGCTCGGGGCGTTCGCCTCGCGCGGGCTCAACCTGTCGCGACTCGAGTCGCGCCCGTGGACCGCGCGCGGGTCCCGCTGGGAGTACCTGTTCTGGGTCGACCTCGACGCCGATCCCGCCGACCCCGAGTGCGCGGCGGCGCTGGCCGAGCTCGGGACGGAGACGGAGGTCGTCCGGATCCTGGGCACGTACGCGAGGGCCGCGGAGGAGTAGGCGGCCGTCGCGAGCCTGTCCCGGACGCCGCGCCTGATGCGATCATGGGCGCTCGACCGCGTGACGGCGGGCCTGGAGGTGGTGGATGGACGAGGCGTTCCGCTCGGAGATGGCCGCGGGCTACACGCTGGCCGAGCCCGCGATCGTCCTCGGCTCGCCGCTCCTCGGCGACGAGGTCCTGTCCGACGTGCGCGTGCAGGTCGCCCTGTCGCGGGTGAACCGCCACGGCCTGATCGCGGGCGCGACCGGGACCGGCAAGACCAAGACCCTCCAGATCTTCGCCGGCCAGCTGTCGGCCCTGGGCGTGCCCGTGTTCGCCGTCGACGTGAAGGGCGACCTGTCCGGCATCGGGGCGCCCGGCGACGCCACCGACCAGCGGACCATCGACCGCTGCACGTCGCTCGCGTGGACGTTCCAGGCCGCCGGCCACCCGCTGGAGATCCTGTCCCTGTCGGGCAAGACCGGCGCCCACGTGCGGGCGAGCGTGTCGTCGTTCGGGCCGCTGCTGCTGGGCAAGGTCCTCGACCTCAACGACACCCAGACCTCGATCCTGTCGCTGGTCTTCCGCTACTGCGACGACCAGCACCTGCCCCTGCTCGACCTCGCGGACCTGCGCACGACGCTCAAGTACCTGGGCTCGGACGCCGGCAAGCCCGTGCTCGAGGACCTGGGCGGCATCAGCCCGGCCTCGCTGGGCGTGATCCTGCGCGCGATCGTGACGATCGAGCAGGACGGCGCCGACATCTTCTTCGGCGAGCCGGAGTTCGACGTCGACGACCTGCTGCGGATCACGACCGACGGCAAGGGGATCGTGACGCTGCTCGAGGTCGCCGACGTGATGGACCGGCCGCGGCTGTACTCGACGTTCGTGCTGTGGATGCTCGCCCAGCTGTACGAGGACCTGCCCGAGATCGGGGACCTGCCCAAGCCCAAGCTCGCCTTCTTCTTCGACGAGGCGCACCTGCTGTTCAAGGACGCGTCGCAGGCGCTGCTGGACCAGATCGAGCGCACCGCGCGCCTGATCCGGAGCAAGGGCGTCGGCGTCTACTTCGTCACCCAGGCGCCCACCGACGTGCCGTCGCCGGTCCTGTCCCAGCTCGGCAACCGGATCCAGCACGCGCTGCGCGCGTTCACGCCCGACGACGCGGACGCGCTGCGCAAGACCGCGCGCACGTTCCCGGTGACCACCCACTACGACGTCGAGCGGACGATCACGAGCCTGGGCATCGGCGAGGCGCTGGTCACGGTGCTGTCGCCGAAGGGCGTCCCGACGCCACTCGCGGCGACCCGACTCGTGCCACCCGATTCGCGGATGGCGCCGCTCACGGAGCCCGGAGATCGCCACGGTCGTCGCGGCGTCGCCGCTGGCCGCCAGGTACGGCGAGACCGTCGACCGGGAGAGCGCCCACGAGATCATCACGGCCCGGCTGGCCACGGCCTCGGCCGCGGACGCCGCCGCGGCGGAGGCGCGATGCGCGACAGGTCACGCCGACCACCGGCCTCGCGACGATGACCGCGGCCCAGCAGCAGAAGGAGATTGCGCGTCAGGCCGAGAGCAGGCCCGGGAGCTCAAGAAGGCGCAGCGGACGAAGCCGAGCGGGAGCGCAAGGCGCCGGCCCGGGCGGCAGGCCGAGCGGCCCGACAGCGGGAGCGGATGGTGGAGACCGGCATCCGGACCGCCGGACGCGTCGTCACGTCGCGCGCCGGCCAGTCGCTGATCCGCGGCGTGTTCGACACGATCTTCGGGAGCGGCAAGCGCCGCTGACCTAGCCGACCACCTCGGTGGGGGCGATGGCCGGACGACGCCCGCGCCGGCGTCTGCCTCCACGACGGCGCCGTCGACCACCGCACCGTCGACCTCCTCGGCGCCGGCCTCCGCCGGGGCGGGATCGACCACCGCCAGCCCCGGGATGACCTCGTAGTGCTCGGCCGTCCACGTGGCGAGGCGCTCGGCGTGGCGCGTCCGGTCGACGTGCTCGTGGTCGGCGCCGGTGGCGGCCTCGACGTGCGACCAGCCGCCCCACAGCGAGAGGGTGACGAACCGGTCCGGCGGGTCGACGGCGAGGTACAGCGCCAAGCGGGCCCTCGCCGATGGCGCGGTCGGCGAGCGTCCCGGCCCGGGCCTCGTCCAGGTAGCCGTCCAGCTGGCCCGCGCGGGTGATCCCCGAGACGACGCGCAGGATCGAGATCCGCGACGCCTCGGCGGGCTCGAGGGTCACGGCGACGGGCAGCCGGTCGACGAGCCCGTCGCGGGTGCCGTGGAGCGCCCCGTCCAGCGGGACCGGCGCTCGATCGGCGTCGATGGCGGCCTGGGCCGCGTCGTCGTCCGCCCAGACCGACGCGAGCAGCCGCTCGCCGTCATCGCCCGGGACCCATCCGGCCCGCGAACACGGCACGCAGCCCGGGGTCGAGGCCGGTCCCCGGGTGCAGCGCGTCACGCAGGGCGGCGTCGAACCCCGCGCCGACCGCGCGGAACCTGACCAGCAGCAGGACGGAGTGCACGACCTCCCCTCATGCGAGCGAGCGCGAGGATTGTTTCCGACCTGCGCCGCCCGCGCAAGCCCGGCCGCCCGGGCGCGGGGCACGGAGGCCGCTGGTAGCATCGGGGCATCGCCCCCCAGGCGGGCGCCAGGAGTGCCCCGATGACTGCCACCCGAACGGCCACGACGCCGCATCCCATCTACCTCGCCGGGCGATGGGTCGAGTCGGACGACCCCCTCGTGATCGAGAACCCGGCCCGCCCCGACGAGCCCGCCGGGTCGACGTTCCACGCCACGCCCGCCCAGTACGAGGAGGCGGTCGAGGCCGCCGTGCGCGCGTTCGAGGTCACCCGCAAGCTGCCGGCCTACGAGCGGGGGCGGATCCTGCGCGAGGTCAGCGCGGGCCTCAAGAGCCGGCGCGAGGAGCTCGGCGCGACGATCGCGGCCGAGGCGGGCAAGCCGATCCGCGACGCCCTCGTCGAGGTCGACCGGGCCACGCTCACCTTCCGGCTGGGCGCCGAGGAGGCGGAGCGGATGACGGGAGAGCTGATCCCGCTCGACCTGATGCCGGCCAGCAAGGACCGGGTCGGGATCACCCGCCGCTTCCCGATCGGGCCGATCGCGGGCATCAGCCCGTTCAACTTCCCGCTCAACCTCGCCGCCCACAAGGTGGCCCCGGCCATCGCCTCGGGCAACCCGATCGTCCTCAAGCCGCCGTCCAAGGACCCGCTGGTGATGCTCAAGGTGGCCGAGATCATCGACGCCGCGGGCGTGCCCGAGGGCATGGTCAGCGTGCTCCCGATGAGCCGCGAGCTGGGCGACCGGATGGTGTCCGACGACCGGTTCAAGCTGCTGTCGTTCACCGGCTCCCCGTCGGTGGGCTGGCGGATGAAGGAGCGCGCCGGCAAGAAGAAGGTCGTCCTCGAGCTCGGCGGCAACGCGGGCGTGATCGTCGACCGCACGGCCGACCTCGACTGGGCCGTCAAGCGCATCGTCCTCGGCGCCTTCGGGTACGCCGGGCAGGTGTGCATCAGCGTGCAGCGGATGTTCGTGCACGAGGACGTGTGGGACGAGTTCATGGCGAAGTTCGTCGCCGCGGCGGGCGCGCTCAAGGTGGGCGACCCCGCCGACACCACGACCGACGTCGGGCCGATGGTCGACAGGGCGGCCGCGCGACGGACCCAGGACTGGGTCGACGAGGCGGTGGCGCTCGGGGGCAAGGTGCTGCTCGGTGGCCAGGCCGACGGCAACTACTTCCAGCCGACGATCCTGACCGACGTCCCCGTGCACGCCAAGGTCTGCTCGAACGAGGCGTTCGCGCCGCTCGCCGTGGCCTTTCCGTACCGCGACACCGACGACGCGATCCGCCGCGTGAACGACAGCTTCTTCGGCCTCCAGTGCGGCGTGTTCACCAACGACCTGTCGACGGCGTGGTCGAGCTTCTCGGAGCTCGAGGTCGGCGGCGTGATGATCAACGAGATCCCCACCTACCGGATCGACCACATGCCCTACGGCGGCGTGAAGGACTCGGGCCAGGGACGCGAGGGCCTGCGCTGGGCGATCGAGGACATGACGGAGATCCGGATCATGGTCCTGGCCTGGCCCCAGTAGGCGGCCCGGGTCCACGCCAGCGCGCGGAGGATCGCCGTTGCCGGCCGACCGGTGGCAGGACGCCGACGCGTACGAGCGGTACATCGGTCGCTGGAGCCGCCGCGTGGCCGACGCCTTCGTCGCGTGGCTGGGCATGCCCGACGGGTCGACGTGGGTCGACGTCGGCTGCGGCACCGGCGCCCTGTCCTCGACGATCCTCGCCCGAACCGGCCCGCGGCGGGTGGTCGGGGTCGATCCCTCCCCCGACTTCGTCGAGGGTGCCCGCGAGCGTGTCGACAGCCCGATCGCGACGTTCCTCGTCGGGCGTGCCGACGCGCTGCCGCTCGAGTCCGCCGAGGCCGACGCCGTCGTCTCGGGGCTCGTCCTGAACTTCGTCCCGGACCTGCGGGCCGCCCTCGACGAGGCGACGCGCGTGTCTCGACCGGGCGGCACGGTCGCCGGCTACGTCTGGGACTACGCGGGCCGGATGGAGCTGATCCGCCGCTTCTGGGACGCTGCGGTCGAGCTCGACCCGGCGGCCGCCGAGCTCGACGAGGGCCGTCGCTTCCCGATCGCCGCGCCCGACGGCCTGGCGGCCGCGTGGATCGACGCGGGGCTCTCCGACGTGCTGGTGATGGCGATCGACGTCCCCACGCGGTTCGCCGACTTCGACGACTACTGGCAGCCGTTCACCGTCGATATCGGACCCGCACCCGGGTACGCCTGCCGGCTGTCGCCGGAGCGGCGGGAGGCGCTGCGAGAGCGGCTGCGCGCCACGCTGCCGACCGGGCCCGAGGGCACGATCGACCTGATCGCCCGCGCGTGGGCCATCCGCGGCCGGACGCCGCCCCGGCCGGCCTGACGCCCGCCCGGGCCGCCTGACGCCGTTCTCCGCCGGCCTCCGCGTCCCGGGCGCCGCGACGGCGCGCGCCGGGGGTTCCGCCGCTCGCCACACTGGTGCCGTGGACCTCAACCTCACGCCCGCCCAGGCCGACCTCCAGGCCCGTGCCCGCCGCTACGTGGTGGACGCCCTCCAGCCGCTCGAGGCCGAGTTCGAGCGCAATCACGGCCTGTCCGACGACACGACGCGTGAGCTGAAGCGGCTGGCGATCGAGGCTCGCCTCCACGGCGGCAGCCTGCCGGCGTCCGCGGGCGGCCAGGGCTGGACCGCGATCGAGCAGGTCCTGGTCCACGAGCAGCTGGGCCAGGCGACGGGCGGGCTGTGGAGCTTCATCCCCGGCGCGTACAACGCCCTCGTCCACTGCACCCCCGAGCAGCGCCGGCGATACCTCGACCCGAGCCTGCGGGGCGAGCGCAACGGCAGCTACGCCATCACCGAGCCCGGCCAGGGCTCCGACGCGCGCACGCTCGCCTCGACCGCGGTCCGCGACGCCGCCACCGGTGAGTGGGTCCTCAACGGCGAGAAGTGGTTCGTCACCGGCCCGTCCGACACCGACTTCATGATCTTCCACTGCCACGTCATCGACGGCGACGACCGGAAGCCCACCCTGTTCCTGGTCGACTACGACGCGAACGGCGTCGAGCAGACGGGCGACCCGGACTACACCCACACGTTCGCCGACCGCCACCCCCAGTTCGTGCTGCGCGACGTCCGCGTGCCCGCCGACGCGGTGCTGGGCGGCGTGGGCGAGGCGGACACGATGACCAACGAGTGGTTCGTGGAGGAGCGGCTGCACATCGGCGCGCGCTGCGCCGGGGCGATGGAGCGGCTCCTGACGCTCGCCGTCGAGTGGGCGACGAGCCGGGTCCAGTTCGACGAGCGGATCTACGACTTCCAGGGCGTGAGCTTCCCATTGGCCGATTCCGCCGCCGACGCGTCCGCGGCCCGGCTGCTGACGCGCGAGACGGCGTGGCTCATGGACGAGGGCGCGGACGCCAAGGTGGTCCACGCGCGGGCGTCGGTCGCCAAGCTGTTCGCCTCGGAGGCCGCGTGGCGCTGCGCGGACCGGGTCGTGCAGGTGTTCGGCGGCCGCGGCTACATGCGCGAGTTCCCGGCCGAGCGCTACCTGCGAGAGCTGCGCGTGGACCGGATCTGGGAGGGCACGTCCGAGATCCAGCGGCTGATCGTGGCGCGGGCGCTCGAGAAGCGCGGCGTCGGCGCGGTCGTCGGCTGAGCCCGATGGCGACCCCCGATCCGGTGGCCGCCTCGCCAGCGCCCGCCATCGACCTTCGGCCGCTGTTCGCGCCCGCGTCGATCGCGATCGTCGGCGCCAGCCCGCGCTCGTCGATCGGGCCGACCGTCCGGGACAACCTCGCCCGGATGGGCAGCGAGACGCGCCTGCTACTACGTCAACCCCAACTACCCGGAGGCCCATGGGCAGCCCTGCTACCCGAGCCTCGCCGAGCTCCCCGACCGCCCCGACTGCGCGATCCTCGCGGTCAACCCGCTGCGCGCCACGCGGTTCGCGCAGGAGGCGGCCGACGCGGGCGTGCCCAGCCTCGTCATTCCCGGCGGCGGGGTCGTCGAGGGGGGCGAGCCGGCGGCGGCAATGCAGCGCGCGGTCGCCGAGATCGCGGTCCGCCACGGGATCGCGCTCCTCGGGCCCAACTGCATGGGCGCGGTGGACTGGACGACCAGGGGCTCCACCTACATCGGTGACGTCAACCCGTGGCTCCCGCGCGGCCACGTGGCCGGGCTCGCCCAGTCGGGCAGCGTCACCGACGCGTTCCTCCACGCACCGGGGACGCGGATCGGGTACAGCCGGATCGTGTCGGTGGGCGCCGAGGTCGTGCTCGACCTGTGCGACTACCTCGCCTACTGCCTCGACGACCCGGAGACGCACGCCGTCATGCTGTTCGTCGAGGGTTTCAAGCGCCCGGAGCGGTTCCTCGCCCTGGCCGACCGGGCGCTCGCGATGGGCAAGCCGATCCTGGCGGTCAAGGTCGGGCGCTCGGCGCAGGCGCAGGAAGCCGCGATCGCCCACAGCGGCAGCCTGGCGGGCGAGGACCGCGTGACGACGGCCGCGCTCGATGCGGCCGGGGTGATCCGCTGCGGCGATCTCGACGAGCTGCTCGAGGCCGCCGAGCTGGTGGCCGGCGTGGGTCGACTGGGCCGGCGGCTGCGCGGCGGTCGGACGGGCGTCGTGACCGTGTCCACCGGCGAGGCGTCGCTGGTCGCCGACCTCGCCGAGCGGACCGGCATCGACCTGCCACCGGTGACGGCGGACGCGCGCGAGGCGATCCTGCGCGACCTGCCGACGATGGGCTACATCGGCAACCCGCTCGACCCGTGGGGCGCGGCCGAGGAGGGGATCGCCTACCGCGCCTCGTTCGAGGCGCTGGCGGCATCGGGCGCCTACGACGTGCTGGCCGTCGTGCACGACAACCCGTTCCGCGAGCTGCCCAGCGAGGTGGACGTGGCCACGACCGTGAGCCGAGCGCTCGTCGAGGTGACGGCGGGCCGGCCGGAGATCGTCCCGGTCTACGTGTCGCTGACGTCCAACGACGCGAGCGACGCGGTCAAGGCCTTCCTCGACGAGCACGGCGGGATGCCGATGCTCAAGGGCGCGGTGGAGGCGCTCGCGGCGATCGCCCGGCTGGCCGCCTGGGAGCGGCGACGCGAGGCTCGGCGCGCCTCAGGGCCGCGGCGGCCCGACTGGCCGGGACTGGCCGCGGACCGGGTGCCGTGGGGGAGAGACTCGGTCCTCGACCCGCTCGCCCGCTCGGCGGCGGCCGGTCATCGCGTCGCGCTGCCGGAGCGCGAGAGCCTCGAGCGGCTCTCCGCGGCGGGGGTGCCGGTCACCCCGTGGCGGGCGGTCGCGGCCGAGGGCCCGGCGGCCATCGCGGCGTGGGGCGACCTCGGCGGCGGCCCGGTCGCGCTCAAGCTGGACGCGCCGGGGCTGGCCCACAAGAGCGAGGCCGGCGGGGTCGCGCTCGAGCTTGCCGACGGCGCGGCGATCGAGCGGGCGGTGGACGCGCTGGTCGCCGCGGCAGGGCGGGCCGGCGTCGTGCCGCGCGGCCTGCTCGTCGAGCCGATGGCCGCGCCCGGCGTCGAGCTGATCGTGGGCGGGCGGCGCGACGCGGTGTTCGGGCCGGCGGTGCTGGTGGGGTTCGGGGGGATCCTGGCCGAGGTGCTCGACGACGTGGCGGTGCTCCTGGCGCCGGTCGGCCGGACGGAGGTCGTCGATCGGCTCCGTGCCCTGCGGGGATCGGCGCTCCTGCGCGGCGTGCGTGGCTCGGACGCCGTCGACGTCGACGCGGTCGCCGCCGTCGTGGTCGCGGTGGGGGAGCTGCTGGTGGCCGATCCGGGGATCGAGGAGATCGACCTCAACCCGGTCATCGCGGGGCCGGCTGGCGCGCTCGCGGTCGACGCGCTGGTGGTGCTGGGGTCCCAGACGGCCTGACGGGCCGAGACCCCGGATCGAACGCGAATGGCGCCACGCGGCACCGACATGGGCCATGGACCCCGGGGGACCAAGGTACCCCCACGGGTGGGCCCCCGGTCGGGTAGCCGCCCCCTCCGTGCGTAGTGTCGAATTCAGGGCAACAACGCGAAGCGAGTCGGAGAGATCGGGGCAGGTCCCACTGTGGGTCCCCAACGCTGCCGGGGGGTTGCGGACCGACGAGCGCGCACCGTCAGCCAGGGAGTGCCCGCACACATGGACCAGTCCACCGCAGATACGTCTGCCCGCCGCCGCACCAAGCGCCGCCGAGCCCTCTTCGCCATCCTCCTGGGCGCGTCGTTCGCGACCCTCGGAGCCGGCGCGATGTCTCTCGCAATCTTCACGGACAGCGATGCCTCGAATGGCAGCTGGACGTCCGGCACGATCATCCTCAACGTCACGCCCGCGACCTCGTTCAACGTGACGAACATGATGCCCGGCGATAGCGGCAGCCAGACGATCAACGTCGCGAACACGGGCACGGGCGCCCTGCGCTACGCCATGACGTCGACGGCCGACAACACCGACGGCAAGGGCCTCCGCGCCCAGATGAACCTGACGATCCAGGCCGGCACCTGCGCCGCGCCCGGCGCCACGCTCTACACGGGCGCGCTGAACGGCGCCGCGCTCGGCAACCCGGCCCAGGGTGCCAATGCCGGCGATCGCAACGTCGCCTCCGGCGGCAGCGACAGCCTGTGCTTTGCCTGGAGCTTCCCGCTCTCGTCCGACAACACGTACCAGAACGCCGCCACCACGGCGACGTTCACCTTCGCCTCGGAGCAGACGGCCAACAACCCGTAGCCCTCGCGACGTCCACCGTCCCGGCCTGCCCAGTCACGGGCGGGCCGGGGCTTCTCCCATGCAGCCCTGCAGACCCGCCGCTCCGCGATGGGTCACCCGTTCCTGGAGCCCTTGCAATGCCGCTCGTCGCCGTCATGACGCGAGCCGCGCGCCGGACCCTCGACGTCCTGCTGCTGCTGCTCATCGTGTGCGTGCTCGCGATCGTGGTCCTGGCCCGGGTGCTGCCCGCGGTCACCGGAGGGACGACCTTCGTCGTCGGCGGTCCGTCGATGGAGCCCACGATCCCGCTCGGGTCCGCGGTCCACGCCGAGCCCGTCGAGGCCACTGACCTCCGCGTCGGCGACGTCGTGAGCCTCCAGGCCGGCCTGCGACACGCCGTCTTCACCCACCGCATCACCCGGATCGTCACGCTGCCCGACGGGATGTACATCGAGACGAAGGGCGACGCGAACGACGGGCCCGACCCGTCGCTGGTGCCGGTCAAGGACGTCCTGGGCCGGGTCTCCGTCTCGGTGCCCCTCGCCGGCTTCGGCATCGCGCTCCTCAGCTCCTACCAGGGCGTCATGTTCCTGATCGCGTTCGGCCTCGTGCTCCTCGCCGGCGCCTGGCTCCTCGAGACCATCGAGGACGAGCAGCAGGAGTCCAGGCGCCGTGCCGCCCGCCAGGCGCTCGCGTTCGCCCCCGAAACGCCGGGTGAGCCGCAGGCAGCAGGCTGAGCATGCGCCGGCTGCCCACCCTGGTCGTCGCCTCCGTCGTGCTCGCAGGAACCCTGACGGCGGCCCCGATCACGCTGGCGAGGTTCACACGGGCGCCCGCGTCCACCGGCAACTTCGGGACCGGCAGCATCCTCCCGCCGACCGGGCTCTCCGCGAGCGTCAGCGGCAGCACCGTGACGCTGACCTGGACGCCGACGACGAGCGGCGTCGTCACCGGCTACGCGGTGCGACGCAGCACGACGTCGGGTTCCGGCTACACGACCATCGCCACCGTCACGCCGCGCTCGGCGACGACGACGACCGACAGCCCCGGCAACGGGACGTTCTACTACGTGCTGCGGTCGCAGTTCCAGAACTGGGACAGCGTCGCGTCGAACGAGGCGACCGCGGTGGTCGGCAGCGTCGCGACCGGGTACAAGAACTGCGCCTCGAACGCGGTCGACACCGGCGGCGACAACGACGGCTACCAGACCAACCCGGGCAACGCGTGTGCCCTCGACAACACCCGCGCACGCGACACCAACTCGGGCACGACGACCTCGCTGGTGTGCACGGATCCCGGCCAGGATCGGCACCAGTACTGGGGCTACGCGTTCGGGCTGCCGGGCAGCATCAGCGCGGTGCAGGGCATCCAGGTCCAGCCGACCATCGAGGTCAACAACAACGGCGGCAGCAGCCTGATCTGCGTGCAGCTGTCGTGGGACGGCGGTGCGAGCTGGACGGCCACCAAACAGGTCAACGTCACGAACAGCCTGACGACGTACACGCTCGGGTCCGCGACCGACACCTGGGGCCACACGTGGACGCTGGCGCAGCTCAACACGACCAACTTCCGTGTCCGGATCATCGACGTGTCCTCGATGAACGGGAAGGACTTCGACCTCGACGCCATCAGGGTCCAGGTCAACTACACCCCGTAGACTCCGGAGGGTGAGCGCCACCCCCCGACGCACCGCCGCCCACCTCCTCGTCGACTGCCTCGCGGCCGAGGGCTGCGAATGGGTGTTCTCCGTCCCCGGCGAGGAGACGATGGACATCCTCGAGGCGCTCGCCGACCACCCGAGCGTTCGCCACGTCACCACGCGCCACGAGCAGGGCGCGGCGTTCATGGCCGACGTCTACGGGCGGCTGACGGGACGCTGCGCCGTCGCGATGGCCACGCTGGGGCCTGGCGCGACGAACCTGGTCACCGGCATCGCCGACGCGTTCCTCGACCGCGCCCCGATGGTCGCGATCACCGGGCAGACCGGCATCGACAAGGTCCACAAGGAATCGCACCAGTACGTCGACATCCCGCGCATGTTCGAGCCCGTGACCAAGTGGACGTCGCGGGTGGAGGTCCCGGGCGCGATCCCCGAGATCGTCACGAAGGCGTTCCGCGTCGCGCGGCTCGAGAAGCCCGGCCCGACCCACATCGAGCTGCCCGAGGACATCGCCGCGACCGAGGTCGACGCCGCGCTCGCCCCGCTCGTGCTGCCGGCCGCCGACTTCCCCGAGCCGACCGACAAGGCCATCGAGCGTGCCGCCGACCTCATCGCCGGCGCCCAGCGCCCGATCGTGCTGGCGGGCAACGGCGTCCTGCGCCGTCACGCCTCGCCGGAGCTGCGCGAGTTCGCGCGCGGGCTCCACGTCCCGGTCGCGGTCACGTTCATGGGCAAGGGCGCGGTCGACGACCGGTCGCACCTGTCGCTGATGGCCGTGGGGCTGCAGGCGCGCGACCACGTGCTGTCGGGCTTCGACCGGGCCGACCTGGTGATCTCGGTGGGCTACGACCCAGTGGAGTACGCGCCCGGGCTCTGGAACCCGGGCGGCGGCACCCGGATCGTCCACATCGATACGACCCCGGCCGAGGTGGACGCGGCGTACCGGCCCGAGATCGAGCTGATCGGCGACATCGGGGGCACGCTCCGCCGGCTGCTCGACGCGCTATTGCCACGCGGGATCAGCGGCAAGGACGCCGCGCAGCGCCACGCGTCGCGCGAGGTCCTCGTCCACGCGGACCTGCGGCAGGAGCTCCTGCGCGAGCTCGCCGCCAACGAGCACGACGAGGGCTGGCCGATCAAGCCACAGAAGGCCATCGCGGACCTGCGCGCGGTCCTCGCGCCGGACGACATCGTGGTCAGCGACGTCGGCGCCCACAAGATCTGGGTCGCCCGCCTGTACCAGGCGTACGAGCCGAGCACCGTGATCATCTCCAACGGCTTCGCGTCGATGGGCATCGCGCTGCCGGGGGCGATCGCCGCCGCGCTCGTGCACCCCGACCGCCACGTGGTGGCGCTGTGCGGCGACGGGGGACTGCTGATGAACGTCCAGGAGCTCGAGACCGCGGTCCGGCTCGGCGTCCGGGTGACGGTGGTCGTGTGGCGGGACGACGGCTATGGCCTGATCGACTGGAAGCAACGAAACGAGTTCGGCCGGCCGTTCGGGGTCGAGTTCGGCAACCCGGACTTCGTGGCGCTGGCCGCCTCGTTCGGGATGGCGGCGTTCCGGGCCGCGTCCGCCGCGGACCTGCGGCCGACGCTGGCGCGGGCGCTCGAGGTGCCGGGCCCGTCGCTGGTCGAGGTGCCGATCGACTACCGCGAGAACCTGCGGCTCACGGAGCACCTGGGGGCGCTCGCGCTGGACTGAACGCAGGCCCAGCCCGTGGGACCCGGTGCGGCGATGCACCCCTATCTGGGCCTCCGGAACGGGAGCGTGGCGGGTGGAGTTGGCACCATCCGAGCACGATCGTTGACAGGACGCACAACCGCGCGTCGACACGGCGGGAGTACCCCCATTGACTCGGTACTTTCGTACTGCTAAACCACCCATCCCGCGACCGGTCCACACAGGGGACGCGACCGGTCCAGGAGCGGCGAGTTGCTGGGGAGCGCGTCGCGTCCACGTCTTCCAGCCGGGGGAAGAGGGGCCACCGCCTGTGGCTGAAGGCGCCAGGAGCGTACGCCGGTCCTGATCACGGTCCCGGCTGCTCCACGCCCAAAACGGAGTTTGGTCGATCGCTGTCCGCGCGGGGGGCTGCGTCGTCGACGACCGTTCCGTCCGGGCAGCGGCGCGAGCTGATCGAGGGCAGCGTCGGGACCCGGGCTCCGGCTTGGGCGCCACCAATCGAGAGGAAGCGAGACATCGTGAGTCACCACGCGGTTCAACCGCGCCGACATCGTCGTCGGTCGCTCGTTGCCGTCATGAGCGCGGCGCTCATGCTCGGCAGCGCCGTCATCACGGCGCCGCTCGTCCTTGCCGCGGACGGGCCGTTCACCATCGACGGGACGATCCCCGACGCCGGCGCCACCGAGCTGCCCGACGCGTTCGGCAACGTCAAGGAGCTTGGGCCGCTCAACTCGAACACCACCAAGATCGGCGTCATCCACAACGACGCCGTGCCGACGCTCGGCCTCACCAACCCGAACGCTCAGGTCGACCTCCGGCGGGCGTGGCTCACCACGGCGCGCGACGCGAGCACCAGCCACGACTGGCTGTACTTCGCCTGGGAGCGCGACTCGAACAGCGGCAGCGGCTTCATCGCGTACGAGTTCATGAAGAACGCGCCGCCGGCGGGCTGTGCGTATGCCACCGCGACCGAGGCCCAGCTGATCGCGAGCTGCAACCCGTGGGCCAACCGGACCGCGGGCGACTTCATGATCCTGTGGGACCAGCAGGGCAACAGCCTCAATCTCTACCTGCGAACCTGGTCCGGCACGGCACCCAACCTGACCCTCGGTGCGCCAACGCTGCTCGACGCCGCCAAGTCGCAGGCGGCCTATAGCGCCGACGGCTTCATGGGCGAGGCCGCTGTCGACCTGACCGCGACGATCTTCGGCGGCAGCACGGCATGCCTGTCGTTCGCTAACACGATCCCGAGCACCGTGACCGGCAACTCCGACACGGCCGACTACAAGGACACCATCCTCACGACGACCCCGCCCATCACGAACTGCACGTCGACAACGGTGACCACCCCCAAGGTCGTCACCAACACCACGCCGAACCCTGACACCACGGCCGACGTGCCCGTCGGGGGCGCATCGATCGGATCCGGCGTCCTCGCCGTCGCCGACTCGGCGGTTGTGAGCTTGACGGGCGGTACGGCGACGCCGGCCGGTTCCGTGGCGTTCTCACTGTGCAAGGTCGACGCCCCGGGCCTTTGCCCTACAGGCGGCACATCGATTGGTTCCACGAACCTCTCGGGTACCGCCTATCCGGTCACCGTGCAGTCGCCGACCGCGTATGTGACGTCCGCCGGCCGCTATTGCTGGCGAGCCGCATTCAGCGGTGACTCGGACAACGGCATCCCGCCGTCGAGCGATTCGCGAGTCAGCGAGTGCTTCACGGTCAATCCGGTGGATCCCACCCTGTCGACGAGCGCCGGTGCCGATGTCGTCCTGGGTGGCACCGTCAGCGACTCGGCGACCCTCGGTGGCGCGGCCACGCAGCCGGCCAGTCCGATCATCAACCTGACCGGCACGGCCGGATCCGCCCCAGGCGGGACGATCACGTTCAAGCTGTACGGGCCGAGCAACAGCGGGTGCGGCGCCCTGGCCTACACCTCGACGACGGTCGCCGTCAGTGGCAATACCTCGTACAACACTCCCACTCCGCAGTTCCAGCCGACCGCTGCGGGCAACTACCACTGGGTGGCCGAATACAGCGGCAACTCGCCCAACACCAACGCGAAGACCCACAACGCCGCCTGCGCGGACGCGGACGAGGATGTGACGGTCACCACCGTCGCCTCGTCGATCTCGACCGCCCAGCGCTGGGTTCCGAATGACTCGGCGACGGTCAGCGCACCCTCCGGCGGCGCCCTTGCCGGCTCGGTCGAATTCAAGCTCTACGCCTCCAGCGATTGCGGCGTTGGAGGGCACGACGCCGCGATCTACTCCACGACGCGGCCGGTCTCGGGGTCCTCCCCGCAGACCGTGTCGACGACCGGCGCCGCGAGCCAGCCGGCCGCGCAGGTCGCCTCCGGGAGCTACTCCTGGTCGGTGTCCTACGACAGCACCAACCCGGGCCAGCGCGACATCCCGTCGAGCTGCCAGGAGACGTCGGGCCTCACGATCGCCAACGGTTCGAGCGTGAGCAGCCCGTGACCTGAGTGACCGCTGACCTGCGGTCCATATGGGCCCGATGAGTCCCTCATCGGGCCCATATCCGTGTCCCGCGCCCCAACCCGCTGCTTCAGCCCGGGTTCAGTCCGGTCCGCCCGCATGGCGGCCCTCCGATCCGAGGCGACCCCGCTCTTCAGCGGCCGGCCGCGAGCAGGACGACGAAGACGACGACGAACAGGACCACGCCAAGCACGCTGAGCACGGCGGCGAGCGCCTCGGGACCGAGTCGCTCGTACCAGGGCGGCTCGGGAGTCGGCGTCATGCGTCGCCGGGCCCGTTGTCCAGCGCGCGCCGACGGGCGTCCACCTCGCGCGCCAGGCCTAGCGGCGTCCAGTCCAGCGTGGACTTGAACACGAGGCGCAGGTCCTCTCCGAGCTCGATGCGCTCGTGACCACCAGGCGGTCACCGCTTGTCTTCACCTCGATCTCGGTGAGGTGCCGCGAGATGGCTGACGCATTCGGCAGCGACCCCTGCGAACCGGAGATGCTGAGGGCGCCGCCCTCGCTCGCGAGCTGGTACCACATGCCCGGGACGAGCGCCTCCGTCCCCTCGACGAAGACGCACGACGCGAGGCGCATCGGCCGACGCACGTCGAGGTCGAGCTGGGGCTCGCCGTCGCGGCGACCTGGCTCCGGACTCGTTGCCGCGTTCGCGACAGCCGCGATCTCGGGAGCCGCCGGCGCGGGCGGCGTCCGAGGTGCGCTCGTCGGCTGGGCCGCCGGCGGCGCCACGTACGTCGGTCGACGCTCCGCGGCGGGCTCGGTCGCGGGCCGTGGGTTCACCAGTGGCTGCTCCGCCCCACCCGGCTCAGCGGCCGGGCTGGGGTTCTCCGGTGGCCGCGCCTTGCTTGCCGCGGCCGCACGCCATCGGGTTCGCGGAGCATCGGACGGTGGGACCTCTTTGGCGGGTGTCGCCGGGTACGCGGCGGGGGCCGGGACCGCGGCGGCCGGCGACGTCGCGGCCAGGGGAGCCCGGGCGGGTGGCGGTTGGGGCTGCTCCGATCCCAGCATCAGATCGACCAACGGGTTCGCGCGGACGTCCTCGCCACAGGCTGCACACGTCGTGGACCAGCCCACGACCGGGTTCAGGCAGCGGGCGCAGAAACCCGGCGGCGCCGCGTCGAGGATCGCGAGGGCGACAGGACCCAGGACCGCCCCGAACAGGAACCACCTCTCGCGCCGCCGGCTGCGCGCGCCCGCGACCCACGCCGCCCGCGACCCGAAGCCGACGGCCCAGACGAGACCAGACTGCGAGCCACGCGATTGCAAGAACGTTCACGAGCGCATGATCACTCGATTCCGCGGAACAGGTCTATAGATCGTCGAGGAGGACTTCCAGGGACGGGAACCAGGCCGCGTCGAGTCGGCCGAACGCACGATCGTCAGCGTCCGCCAGGCGCCTCGCTCGCAACCCCGCGACGGGCGGTTTCGACCAGGTCGGCGATCGCCGTAGCCAGGGCGACCCGCGGGCGCCAGCCGGCCGAGATGAGGCGGCCCGCCGCGATCGACGAGTGGACGACGTCGCCTGGCCGGCGGGGGCCGTGGTCGCGTCGAAGCGGCGCCCCGAACGCCCGCTCGACCTCGTCGGCGAGTGCGTTGACCGTGGTGCCCTCACCGGCGGCGACGTTCCAGGCGCCCACCGGCGTGTCCGGTCTGCCAAGCAGCCACAGGGCGTCAACGACGTCGAGGACGTGGATGAAGTCCCGTGTCTGCGTGCCGTCGCCATGGATCGTCAGGCAGCCCTTGGTGACCGCCTGGTCGACGAAGGCCGCGACGACCGCCCCCTCGAGTCCGGCGCGCTGGCGAGGCCCGAACACGTTCGACGGCCGGGCGATGGCGCAGGGCGGGCCGGCCAACGTCACGTGCCCCTCGGCGGCGAGCTTGTGGACCCCGTAATAGGAGATGGGTGCCGCGAGGGTGGTCTCCGTCGCCGGCCGCAGGGACTCGCCATAGACGGCGCCGCCCGAGGAGACGGAGACGAGCCGGGTCGCGCCGGTCTCGCGTGCGGCGACCGCGACCCGATGGCTGCCGACGACGTTCACTGCGAGATCGCGGAGCGGGTCCCGGACCGACGCGGTCACGCTCGCCTGCGCCGCCAGGTGGTAGACGACCGCCGGCCGCCACGCGCCGAACAGCGAGTCGAGATCGGCGACCGCGATGTCGAGCCGTTCGAGCCGGACGTCCGGCGGCAGGACTCGCGCATCGCCCGTGGATAGGTCGTCGACGACCAGGACGTCCACGCCCTCCGCGACCAGGCGGTCCACCAGGTGGCTGCCGATGAAGCCCGCTCCTCCGGTGACGATCGCCCGCGGCGGGGATCCGGGAGCCACGTCCCGGCGGCTCACGCTCCGCCGCCGCGCTATCGTCTGCCACGGCCACGACCGTGATCGGGAGCCAGCTGCGGAGCAGGGGGGTAAGGCGGCGAAGGTCCACGCGGCGTCATCTCCGGTCAGGTGCACGGCCGCCTCGAGAAGGGTTCTTCCGGCGCGTGGATGATCGATCACGGCGTAGTCACCGTCAAACGCCCATCGGGCCCAGGATTGCCCCCATTCGGCCGTGACGCCGAGGCAGGTACTACCCCCGGCCGAGGTCACCGGTGCGTTGCCGCACCACTGTAATCGGACGTTATGACGAACGTACTAGGCAGTAGGGCCTAGGTGCCGTACCGTAGGCCGTCCGTCGGGGGGCAGGCACCTCATTTTCTCGCCTGCCGGGCTCGCACATTTATTGGTCGGGGAAGCCCGTTTTCATCTGCCGGGGAGAGTTCTTCTACCGGGGAGCCCTGGGGGTACATCCATTGGCGGTGCGCCGCACGATCCGGCTTCGGCCGGTCCTTTTGTCGATCTCCTCAAGCCGTCAGGCGGGCGGTCGGGCGCCACGTCGCCTCCCTGCCGTCCCGCGCGCAGTCGCCGGACTCGTCGCGAGGACCCGTCGGCCCGTATCTGCTGACCTTCGACCTCGTCGCGATCGTTCTCGCGGCCTACGTCGCCGTCGCCCTCCGCATGGACCAGATCACCGCCGCGCCCGGCACTGCCCGCGTTTCCGGTCGTGGTGGCGCTGCTGGTGGCGATCCGCACGCTGACGAACGTGCGCCTGGGCCTGTACAGCCGCCGCTGGGGATACGCGAGCGTCGCCGATCTCGTCCGAATCGTCTGCGCGGTCCTGCTCGGATCGATCATCAGCGCGCTCGTGTTCTACAGCGCCGCCTACCTCCTGAACGGGCCCTGGGCCGTCGGCTTCCCGCGCTCGTTCTGGTTCATCGAGGCGCTCGTCGCCGTGGCGATCCTGGGCGGCGTGCGGTTCGCGATCCGCGCCGCGTCCGACCTGCCCGCGGCCGCTGCCGCGGCGACGACCGACGGCCTGCCGACGCTGCTGTACGGGGCCGGCCGGACCGGCGTCATGCTCGCCCGATCGGCCCAGCGGAATCCCGGCGGCTGGCGTCCGCCCGGTGGGCTTCCTCGACGACGACCCGTCGCTGCGTGAGGAGGTCGTCGGTGGGATCCGCGTGTTCGGCGGCCTGTCCGCGCTGCCCGACGCCGTCGCGCGCACGGGTGCGCGGGTGCTCCTGATCACGATGCCCGGCGCCCCGGGCAGCATCATCCGGCAGGTCGTGGACGCGGCCCTTCAGCTGCAGCTCGAGGTCCGCACCGTTCCCTCGCTGACGCACCTGCTCGACGGGACGATGGACGCGTATCGGGTCCGCCGCGTCCGCGTCGAGGACCTCCTGCGCCGCCCGATGGTCAGCGAGCATGCGAGCGGGGTGGACGACATCATCCGCGACCGGACGGTCGTGATCACCGGCGGCGGCGGGTCGATCGGATCCGAGCTGGCGCGCCAGGTGTTCGCGCTCGGCCCGCGTCGCCTCGTGCTCGTCGACCGTGCGGAGAGCCCGCTCTACCTCGTCCAGCGGGAGCTCGAGACGCGCCGGCTGCGCGGGCAGGGGAGCGGCGAGCTGCGCGTGCACCTCGCCAACGTCGCGAGCCGGGAAGCGATGCGCCGCCTGATCGCCGACGAGGCGCCGAGCGTGATCTTCCACGCCGCCGCCTACAAGCACGTGCCGATGATGGAGGAGCATCCCTCGGACGCCGTGCACGTGAACATGGGGGGCACGATGGTGATGCTGGACGCCGCGGAGGCCGCCGGCGTCGAGCGCTTCGTCTTCGTGTCGACCGACAAGGCCGTGCGGCCGACAAGCGTGATGGGCGCGAGCAAGCGGATCGCCGAGATGCTGGTCGCTGACGCCGCCAAGCGGACGGGCCGGCCGTACGTCTCGGTCCGGTTCGGCAACGTGCTGGGTTCCGCGGGCAGCGTCGTGCCGATCTTCCAGGCGCAGCTCGAGAACGGCGAGCCGCTGACCATCACGCATCCCGACATGACCCGCTTCTTCATGACGATCCCCGAGGCCGCCTGGCTGATCCTCGACGCGGCCGCGCTCGGGCGCAACGGCGACCTGTTCGTGCTCGACATGGGCGACCCGGTGAAGGTGATGGACCTGGCCCATGACCTGATCCGCCTGGCCGGGCGCGATCCGGAATCGCAGCCGATCGAGACCGTCGGCCTGCGACCCGGCGAGAAGCTCCACGAGGAGCTGTTCTACGACGCCGAGCACGTGGAGCGGACGGAGAGCGCCAAGGTGCTGCGCGCGAACGCCTCGGCGCCACCCCCGACGTCCGGGAGGACGTGTTCCGGATGCTGGGGTTGGCCAGCGGCGCCAACGAGCGCGCCGTCGGCCGGGCGCTGTTCGACTACCTGCGGCAGATCGACACCGCGCCCGCGGACGGATCCCCGGAACCGGCAAACGGGTTCTCGGATGCGCCGGCGGACGAGGCCAATGGACGTCCATCCGAAGGCCTCGCGCCGCATGGATCCGCGCGCCGCCGACGCTCCGCGGATGAGCCAACCACGGTCGCGTAAGGACGCCGGAGCGCGACGAGTTCCTCCCGTTCGCCCGACCGTCGATCACCGATCGTGAGAAGCAGGCAGTCCTCGAGGTCCATCGACCTCGTTGCGGCGGCCGTGTACGTCCGGCTGTGGCGCGGGAGGTCGCGAGCCTAGTCGACGGTCTCCCCGGGCTTCCAGTCGTGGGCCCGGGCATCGATGCCACGGGCGTCCAGCTCGGCCTGCAGGGCGGCCGGCGTGCCGGTCAGGATCGGGAACGTGCCCCAGTGGACGGGCAGGACGTCGCGTACACCGAGGAGGCCCACGGCGACCGCCGCGGCGGCCGGGTCCATCGTGTAATGGCCGCCGATGGGCAGGATGGCCAGGTCGGGCGCGTACAGCTCGCGGATCAGCGCCATGTCGCCGAAGACCGTCGTGTCCCCGAGTCGTACACGCGGAAGCCGTTCTCGAGCTCCAGGACGAACCCGGCCGGCTCGCCGAAGTAGTGGACCTCCGTGCCGCCCATCAGGTCGCCGCTCGAGTGGGCCGCCGGCACCATCGTGAATCGGATGCCATGCGTCTCCACCGTGCCGCCGGCGTTCATCCCGACGACCTCGGCGGCGTCGCCCAGCTGGGCCAGTAGGTACAGGCTGAGCTCGTGGACGCACGGCATGGTGGGGTGCAGCCGCCGGGCGAGCGACAGCGAGTCGGCGTCGAAATGGTCGAAGTGCCCGTGCGTGAGGCACAGCACGTCGCACCGCTCCTGCCCGTCGACCGCGCGCGGGCTGTTCGGGTTGCCGTACCACGGGTCGACCAGCACCACCTGCCCGCCGGGCGTGGCGATCTCCACGCCGGCGTGGCCGAGCCACGTGAACCGCGTATCCCGCCCGATCGCCATCGCAGCCTCCTGCCGCCGGTGCGGCGCTCGCACTCGTCTCGTGGACGCCCATTATCGGCCGGGCCGCTCGCGCCGAGGGTCGCGGCTACACTCCGCCCGTGCCCGCCGAACAGATCGCGACCAACCTCGCGCTCATCAACTGGACGCTGCTGACCGGCCTCGCCGTGGGGTCGTTCGCGGTCGTCGCCTTCGCGCGGCTCGCGACACCGGCGACCAAGGGCTATCTCGCGTTCACGGCCGCCTGCGCGGCCGGATTCGGCGTGCTCGCCTACCTGTCCGACACCGGGTTGCCGGCGGTCGGCGCGGGACCCGTGCCGGTCGACCCGGCGTTCGATGCCCCGCGTCGCCTGGCGCTCGTGGTGTTCGTCCTGCTCGCCGTGGTGACCACGGTCGCGCTGGCCAGGGGCCGCCGCGCGGTGATCCCCGCGATCGCGGGCCTCGTCGCGGGCCTGGCGGTGATCGTGCTGGGGGCGCTCACGTGGGGCGGCAGCCCGCTCGGCGTCGTGCCGCTGGCGATCCAGCTCGCGGTGCTGGCGGCCGCGACCGGGGGCGTGTTCGCCGCGATGATCCTCGGCCACTGGTACCTCGTGACGCCGAGGCTGCCGGAGGCGCCGCTGGTGATGGTGTCGCGACGGCTGCTGTGGATCGTCGCGCTGCAGATGGTGCTGTTCCTCGCCTGGGTCGGCTTCGGCGCGGGTCCGGGCTCGGCGGGTGCCGGCGGCGGAGGCCCGTTCTCGGCGCTCGTGGGCCCGTGGGCACTGTTCGTGTGGCTCCGGCTGCTGATCGGGCTGGTCTTCCCGCTGATCGTGTCGTGGGCGGCCGTCCAGACGGCTGCGCACGCGGTCGATGGAGTCGGCGACGGGCCTCCTGTACATCGACGTCGGCGCGATCGCGGCGGGCACCATCCTCGCCGCCGGCCTCTACTTCGGCGCCGGACTGCTGGTGTGACGCCGACGGTGTCGGCGCCCGGCGGCGCCCGGTGACCTCGGACCGGCTGCTGCCGTCGCTGCGGATCCGCGTCCGACTGTTCGCGATGCAGCGCGAGACCGCCGGCATGCGCGAGCTGCGCCTCGAGGTGCCGCTGGGCGCGACCGTCGATGACGCCTGGGACGCCGTGGTCGAGTCGGTGCCGGCGCTCGCGCCCGGACGGGCGTCGCTGCGGTTCGCGGTCAACGGCACGTACGCCGACCCGGACACCACCCTCGCCGACGGGGACGAGGTCGCCTGCATCCCGCCGGTGAGCGGCGGCGCGACCGTCGACCGGCGGCGGATCCTCGAGATCCACGCCGAGCCGTTCCCCGCCGACCTCGTCGAGACGCTCACCGCGCGGCTGGCCACCGACGAGGACGGTGGCGTGGTCGCGTTCGTCGGCCGGACGCGTGCGACGCCGGGGACGCCCGCGCCGGGTCAGGAGGACGAGGCCGCCCGCCACGCCGGACGCCGGGTGGACGGTCTGGAATACGAGGCGTTCGAGTCGATGGCGGTGACGGTGCTCGAGGCGATCGCCGACGAGGTCGAGGCCCGCTGGGGCGTGTCCCGCCTTGCGATCGTCCACCGGTCCGGGCGCCGTGCCGCTGGGCGACGCGTCGGTCGCGATCGTCGCCGTCGCGCCGCACCGGGACGAGGCGTTCGCGGCGGCCCGCTACGCGATCGACGAGACGAAGGCGCGCGCGCCGATCTGGAAGGCGGAGCGCTTCACCGACGGCCACGTCTGGGTCGGCCACGTCGCACGGACCTCTGCCGAGCCGCCGACGGACTGACGGTGGCTCGCGCCGCCCGTGGGTCGCCAGCCATACTGGCGACCATGCAGCAGCTGGCGCAGGCCCCCGACCTCGAGGCCCTGCTCGCGCGCGCGACGGAGCTCGCCGTCGCCTGGGGAACCGGGGCCTCGTCGTCCACCACGATCGGGCAGGAGCGCGCGATCCTGCGCCTGTTCGGCGTCGGGCGGGCTGGACCGCGACGGGCGCCCGCTCGCGGCCGAGGTCGTCGATCGCTACCTCGCCCCCGACCCGCGCCGTCTCGGCGGCGGGATCGCGCTCCCGTTCGCGATGGCCCTGGCCGAGTACGACCTCGCCCCGCAGGAGCTCGCGCTGGCGGTTTCGGCGGGCAACGTGGACCTGGGACTCGAAGCTGAGCTGCTCGCGGAGTCCGACCGGCGCGCGGTCGCGATGGCCGACGCGACGGCGCTGGCCCGTGCCGCGATGGACCGCATGGACGCGAACCGGACCGCTCGCCGCGAGCTGCTCGCGGTGCTCGGGGACCCGCCTAGGCCGTGGGTCGGGGCGGGGCTCGGGGCGGCGGCGATCGTCGACGCCCTCGACGAGGCGCGGGCCGCGATCGACGCGGGCGCCGAGCTGGTCCGGGTGGACGTGCCACCGAGCCGTGAGCTCGCCGATCGCACCGCCCGATCCGCCGCGCCCGTGGAGCGCTGGCGGGCGCAGCCGTCGTCGCGCGGCGGCCTCGACACGTTCGACCCGTCCGGACAGCCGATCCCGAGCGGCGCCCAGCGCGCGTTCGCCGTCCTGCGCCGGTTCGTCGACGAGGCGGGCGCGCGCCGTCGCGGCTACGTCCGGATCATGACCGACGCGCCGGCGCTGGCCGCGCCGGACCAGGCAGTCGTGGCCGCGTTCGAGCGGATCGACATCGTCATCGCCGACCCGACGA
>CAWHIA010000011.1:0-154837 GCA_963829155.1 uncultured Chloroflexia bacterium
CGCGCCACAGCTCGGGCCGCTCGGCGACCGACACCAGCCGATGGCCGTGCGGCACGACGAACCCGTGCTCGACCAGCCGCTCGCCGAGCGTCACCGCGCTGCCGGGTCAGGGCTGATGGATGACGATCGTGCCGGCGATGAGGTCGTGCCAGCCCCGGCGGCGGCCGTCCACGAGGATCCAGATGATGCCGAGGTAGAAGATCAGGAAGCTGATCCACAGCCCGATCAGGCGGATCACCGCGGTGCCGCCGCTGATCCGGCTCCCGTCGGCGTCGCTCACGACGCGCAGCCGGAAGAACCGCATCCCGGGGGTCTGGCCGCCGCGGGCCCAGAAGAACGGGAAGTAGCTCACCGACACCAACAGCACGACGAACACGTACAGGAACACGGCGGCCGCGGTCGCGCCGGTGTTCTCGGAGTTGGAGCCGGCCACGAGGAGCGGCGTCAGGATGATCGCAACCACGATCACGACGACGCTGATGATGAAGGCGTCGATGATGTAGGCGATCAGGCGGCCGACGTGCGGGGCGAAGCCGACGCCGGGCATCGGGCCGGGTTCGGCCTCGATGGTTGCACCCTGCCAGGCGGCCGGCGCGGCCGGGGGCACGACGGCGGTAGCGGTTACCGCAGCCGGCGCCATGGGCGGTGGTGCCGCAGGCGGCGGGCTCGAGGGCGGCATGGTCGGCGCGTTGGGGGCCGGGTCAGCGGTTGGCACGGCCGCGGAGGTGCCGGCGTCGGTGGGCCCGGAAGCTGCGGATGGCGCGGGCACGGCGGCGGGCGATGCGGGCTCGGCGGGGGCAGGCGCAGCCGCGGCGGCCGCGGCGGCGGGATCGGCGGCCGCTGGCGTGGCGGCCGCGGTGTCGGCGGCCGTGGGCGCGGTATCAGCGGCGGCTTGCGCGGCGTCAGGCGCTGGCGGGCTCTTCGGCGGCTCGTTCGGCGGCGGCGCCTCACTCGGCTGCTGCGGATCCATCGCTCACCTCCCTGGCGCGGGCCCGAACCGGATCCCCGATGCGTTCAGCCCGTCACGGCTTCCCCCATCCTACTGATCGCTCAGCGGAGGGTGAGGTCTCCACCGGCGTCCGCACTCGGATCGCCAGCACCCCTGGCGCGGTCGAGGTACGTCTGCGCCTTGGTCAGCTCACCCTCGAGCGCCGTGACCGTCGTCGCCATGTTGTCGAGGGCCTTCAGCTTGAACGTGTCGATCTCGTCCATCGTCGCGTAGATGTTCGCGAACGCCGTCTGCAGCTTCTCGAGCCCGACCGTCGCCGACACGGCCTGCTCGTTGATGCGCCCCGACTGCTCGCGCAGCATCTGCGAGGTGCTGACGATGAGATTCTCGGTCGTCGCGTTGAGCGCGGTGATCTGGTCGAGCACGAGCTTCTGGTCGGCGAGCGCCTGGGCCACGATGACGGCCGTCCGCAGCGCCGACACCGTGGTGGTGGTCGCACGATCGACGCCCTTGATCAGCTCGAGGTTGTTCTTGCGCACGAGGTCGAGCGCGAGGTAGCCCTGGACGCCGACCGCCAGCTGGGTCGTCAGGTCCTGGAGCTTCTGGCGCACGTAGAACAGCAGGTCCTGCTTGAGCGCGGTCGCCCGCTCGGGGTCGGTCGCCTCGACCGTCGCGATGCGTTCCACCAGCTTCGCGTCGAGCTGCTGGCCCATGTAGATGTACTGGCGCAGCCGGCTGTTCACCTCCCACAGCCGCTGCTGCTCGCCGACGATCGCGGCGTTGTCGCGTCGCAGCTCGTCCTGGCCCGAGTACAGGGACTCGATGATCTTGTTGAGGTGCGTCTGGCTCGATCGGTACTTGTCGAAGTAGTCGCGGACCCGGTCACGGGCGCCGAACGGCAGGACCCCGAGCAGCTTCTTGGGGCTGAACAGGTCGCCCTGGTGGGCAGGATCGAGGTCCTCGACAGTGTGCCGGAGGTCGAGCAGTGACCGGCCGACGGTCGATTTCTCCGCGAGCCCGCCCTGGTTGATCGACGCGAGCGGCTTCTCGAGCAGCGTATTGGACACGGAAGCGGACGCCCGGATGTCCTCGTCGCCCATCGTGCGGATGTCGTCGACCTTCTTCTGGAAATCGGGGCCGTGCAGGTCGAGGGACGTGACGCCGTCCACGAAGCGGTCGACCATCGCGTTCAGCTTGTCGACATCCTTGGCATCGATCGCGAGTGCCGTCTCGGCCTGGGTCGCCTCAAGAGGGGCGACCGGCGGGGGCGCGGTGAGCACCAGGGTGTCGCCGGCCGCCTCATCGCCAGCCGCCGGATCGGGTTCGGCGGCTGGTGCCGGCTTGCTGGCGGACGAACGGTTGTCGGTCACGGCGTCGTCTCCTGGGGCGAGGCGGAAGCGGGGGAAAGGATCGCGCGTGACGGGGCCGGGAGCCGGCCGTCAGGCCTTCGACGGCGCGCCAATCGTAGACCCGCCCACGTACGAGCGCAGCACCTCGGGCACCTCGATCGTGCCGTCGGCCCGCTGGTACGTCTCGAGCAGCGCGGCTACGATCCGCGGCAGCGCCAGCCCGGAGCCGTTGAGCGTGTGGACGAGCTCCGGCTTCGCGCCGGGGGTCGGCCGGTAGCGGATCGCCATCCGGCGCGCCTGGTAGTCGCCGAAGTTGGAGCACGAGCTCACCTCGAGCCAGCGCTCCACGCCGGGCGCCCATACCTCGAGGTCGTACTTCTTGCGCTGCACGAAGCCCAGCTCGCGGGTGCTCATCAGCACGACGCGGTAGGCGAGCCCCAGCCGCTGGAGCAGGACCTCGGCACGCTCCGTGATCCACTCCAGCGCCGCCTCGCTGTCCTCGGGCTTCTCGAACAGCACCATCTCGACCTTGTCGAACTGGTGGACGCGGAGGATGCCGCGGGTGTCCTTGCCGGCTGCGCCCGCCTCCCGCCGGAAGCACGGGCTGTATGCGACGTAGCGGATGGGCAGCTCGGCGACCTCGAGGATCTCGTCCCGATGGAGGTTGGTGACCGGGACCTCGGCGGTGGGCACCAGGTACAGCTCGTCGCGCGTGACGACGTACATCTGGTCCTCCTTGTCCGGGATCTGGCCCGTGCCGCGTGCCGACGCCGTGTTGACGACGACCGGCGGCCAGATCTCGGTCAGGCCGTGCTCGCTGGTGTGGACGTCGAGGAACCACGAGATCAGCGAGCGCTGCAGCCGCGAGCCGGCACCCTTGTAGACGGGGAAGCCGGAGCCAGCGATCTTCGCACCGCGGACGTTGTCGATGATGTCGAGGGCCTCGGCGAGCTCCCAGTGCGGCCGGCGGGTCCAGGCGGCGCCGTCAGTGCCCGGCTCCTCGTGGGCGCCAGGCTCACCCCAGGTGCGGACGGTGACGTTGGCCTCCTCGCCGCCGATGGGGACGTCCGGGTCGGCGGGGTTCGGGATCCGCAGCAGCAGGTCGTCGAGCTCGGCCTCGGCGGCCGCCAGCTCGGCGTCGATGGCCTCGATCCGCTCGCCGGCGCGGGTGGATGACGCGCGCAGCTCGGCGACCTCGGGGCCGTCCGGGCTCGCGCCGCCGCGGATGGCCTCGCCGATCTGCTTGGACGCCGTGTTGCGCTCGGACTTGAGGGTGTCGGACTCGGCCTGGAGCCGGCGCCGCGTCACGTCGACCTCGATCGCCCGGTCGACGACCGCCGGGTCCTCGCCCTTGTCGATCGCCCCTTGCCGGACACGGTCCGCGTCCTCGCGGAGCCGCTGCACGCCGACGCTCATGCCATCGCCTCCGTGAGCTCCCCGGCCTCGCGCAGCCGCCGGATCACGAAACCGCGGTCGAGGCTCGCCAGCAGCCAGCCCGCACGCGGCCCGTTGGGCCGGCCGAGGAACGCGAGGTAGAGGGCCATGAACGCGGCCTTGGCGTCGAGGCCGTGGTCCGCCGCGACGGCGAAGATCGCCGCCTGCCACTGCTCGCCCGTCGCCGGGGCATCGCCGTGGGCCACCTCGGACAGGGCGCGCAGGTAGCCGCGCTGCTCGGGACGCAGCTGGTCCGCCTCGACCGGCAGCGCGTCGCGCCGGATCTCGATCCGGGCGCGCTCGGGGGCGTACGCCTCGAGCCAGCGACCGACGGCCGCCAGGCGGACCTCGAGCTCGGCCGCCTCGGCCTCGGTCAGCGCCGACCCCTTCTCGGCGACGACGCGCGCATGGACGTCGACGCCCGGGACCTGGACGAGGAGCGCGAGGTGCGCGAACGCCGGCCGGAAGGCGCCGGCGACCTGCTCGATGTCGGCCGCCGCGTCGAGCAGCGAGTAGCGGAAGATCGAGTCGTAGCCCGGGGGCAGCTCGCCCTTGACCTCGCGACCGGCGGTGGCGGCGCCCAGCCGGTCGAACTCGTCAAACAGGCGCGGGACCGCGTCGGTCCCCTCGGGGTCGAAGTCGATCGCGCTCTCCGGCCGCGGCCGGACGAACAGGAATCGCGTCTGCTCGGGCGGCACGATCTCGGTGAACGTGTGGGCGGCCGCCCCCAGGCCCTTGGACGTCGACATCTTGCGGCCGGCGATGTTCAGGAACTCGTACGGGAAGTTGAGCGGCGGCTCGCGCTCGTAGACCTCGCGGGCGATCGCGTTCGACCGGTCGCGCGACCCGCCGGCGGTCGCCAGGTCCTTGCCGTTGGGCTCGATCGTCACGCCGAACAGGCTCCACTGCGCGGCCCATTCGAGGTTCCAGGGCAACTTCGCCGCGCCGCCGAATGGCGCGACCCGCCCTGTCCAGCCGCAGCCGACCGCCCAGTCCACGAGGTCGCGGCGGCACTCGACGGCCACGGTCTCGCCGTCCCAGTCCGAGGAGATCGTGGTGCCGACCTTGCCGCAGTTCGGGCAGACGACGCTGACCGGCAGCCAGTGGTCGGGGTGTTGGACGTTCGCGACCCGGCGGTAGATCTCGCGCACGGTGGCCGCGCGGTCGAGCGCGGTGCGGATGTACGGGTCCATCTCCCCGGTCGGGTAGATGTCGCTCATCCAGTAGTAGCGATCGGGGTGGATGCCCAGGCCGGAGAAGAGGTCGATGAACGTCTGGGCGTGATGGCGCGCGTAGGACGCGTGGCCGTCGCCGACCTGGTCGGGGATGTGGGCGAGCGGGCGGCCCATCTCGCGCTCGATCGCGTCGGGGGACAGGAGCGCCTGCGCGTCCATCGGGTCCATGTCGTCGACGCCGTAGAGGAGCGTCGTCGGCAGGCCGCGGCCACGCAGGGCGCGCGTGATGACGTCGAGGATGACCGGTCCGCGGAGGCTGCCGACGTGGACGGTCCCCGACGGCGTCTTGGAGTCGTTGACGACCTGAGGACCGTCGACGCTTGCCGCCAACTCATCGGCCCAGTCCACGTCCGCTCCCCTTTTCGCCGATCGGACGGCGGCTGCCTGCTAGGTGATCTCGACGATCGTGTAGGAGAAGTCGCCGGCCGGCACCCGCACCTGGACCTGCTCGCCCTTCTTGCGGCCCAGCAGGGCACGGCCGACCGGGGACTCGTTGGAGATGAAGCCGGCCGCCGGCTTGGCCTCGGCCGAGCCGACGATTGTGAACGTCTCCGCGCCGTCCTCGCCCTTGACCTTGACCGTCGAGCCGATCTGGACGTGATCGGTCGAGGTGTGCTCGTCGATCAGCGTCGCGTTCTTGATCATCGACTCGAGGGACTGGATGCGCCCCTCGACGAACGCCTGCTCGTTCTTGGCGTCCTCGTATTCGGCGTTCTCCGAGAGGTCGCCGTGTTCCTTGGCGTCGTGGATCCGCTGCGCGATCTCCGGGCGGCGGACGGACGTCATCTCGTCGAGCTCGGCACGCAGCTTCTCGAGGCCGTCCTTCGAGATGTAGGTGGTCTTGCTGTTCACGCGGGCTGGACCCCAGAGGCGCGGTCGCGAGTCAGTACGCAACCGCCTGGTCAACTTGAACAAAAGAACCCCGGGCGCGCTGCTCGCGCCGAGGTTCACGGATCGGCGGAATGGTATCCACCGTCACCCTGTTCGTCAAAGGCGTTAACGCGGTTCTGAACGCGTAGTACGCCTCTCAGAACCGGATCAGGCGCAGCGCGTTCTCGCGATAGACGCGACGCAGGACGTCGTCGGGCAGGTGGAGGCCGTGGATGCGCCAGCGGCCCTGGTCGGGGATCCCGTCGGGATCGGGCGTGTAGGCGAATGACTCGTCGGCCGACTCGAGGAAGCGGTAGTAGACGGCCCACCAGCCCTCGTCGGGCGCCATGTCGGTGCCGAACAGCACGCGGTCCGACCAGCGGACGATGAATGCGCGCGCCGTGTACGGCTGGCGGCCAAGCTCCGCGATCCGCGCGGCCAGGTCGACGTTGAAGTTCGGGCAGCGCTCGAGGATCGTCGACACCCGCGCCAGGTCCTCCGGGGCGCAGCCGACGTGCGCGCCGATGAACGTGGTCCCAGGGTGCCGGGCGACGACCGCCTCGAGTCCGTCGATCAGCTCGTCGAACGGCGGGAATCCATCGCCACCAACGTCGCCACGAGCCCGGGTCGGCCAGAAGTGCCAGTCACGGTGGTCGCGAAGCTCCTCCCAGCGCTCGTTGCGCTCGTCGAGGGGCTCGAAGAACGCGATCGGGTCCGCGACGTGGATCGTGACCGGCACACCGAGCTCGCCGGCCGTCGCCCACATCGGGTCGAGGCGCGGATCGTCCACGGGGACCAGCACGCCGCGCGGGTCGCGGGCCCGGAGCCCAAGCAGCTTCCAGACCTTGAGGCCCCGCGCCCCCACGGCCACGCCGTCGCGCAAGCGCTGCGCCTCGGTCTCGCCGAACGCCGCATCGTCCGCCCAGCGCGCGTAGTCCAGGCCGGCGAACACCGCGACTCGCCCGGGCAGCGCCGCCTGCCACCGTTCGATCTCGGCTCGCAGCGCCTCGCCCCAGCCCCCGTCCAGGTCCACGATCGCCTCGACGCCGGCGTCGTCCATCACGGCCGCGAGATCCGACGACGGTCGCGTCGCCCAGTCGCCGCCGAACGCCGTCCCGAGGTGGTTGTGGGCGTCGATGGCACGGTAGCGGGGCCGAGGGACGTGCGTCTCGGGCACGCGGAGCTGCTGGCTCGGCCTATAGGCCTCGAGCGCGAGCCGCCCCCCGTCGTCGCCGGCCACCGGCGTCAGCCCTTGAGGCCGCTGAGCGCGATCCCGCGGACGAAGTACTGCTGCGCGATCACGAACAGCAGGATCATCGGCGCGAGGCTGACCAGCGCCCCGGCCATCATCTCCGGCCACTTGCCCACGTACTGGCCCTGGAAGAACGCCAGCCCGACCGTGGTCGTGTACTGGTCGAGGTGCTGCAGGTAGATGAGCGGGTTCAACAGGTCGTTCCAGGTCCACATGAAGGTGAAGATCGCCAGCGTCGCGAGCGCCGGCCTGGCGAGCGGAAGGTAGATCCGGCGGAAGATCTGCCACGGGTTGGCGCCATCGACCCGGGCGGCGTCGGCGAGCTCGACCGGAACGGCCAGGAAGAACTGGCGCAGCAGGAACGTCCCGAACGCGCCGCCCAGCCAGGCCCCGACCCACAGCGGCTCCTGGGTGCCGTAGAAGCTGCCGCTCTCGCTGAACGGGTTGGGCAGGCTGCGCCACAGGATGAAGTTCGGGACGAGCACCACCTGGGTGGGGATGATCAGGGTCGCCAGAAGCAGCCCGAACAGCGGCCCACGGCCCCGGAACGGGATCGCCGCGAACGCGTAGGCAGCCATCGAGCACGTCACCAGCTGGCCGGCCGTGTTGAGCAGCGCGAGCTTGAGGGAGTTGAGGAAGAACGTCCCGAACGTGACCCCCGGGAGCGCGTTCCACATCTTCGAGTAGTTGTCCCAGTGGGCGCCTGTCGGCAGGCTCAGCGGGGCCGCCCCGAACACCTCGGCGCGCGTCTTGAGCGACGTGATCACCATCCAGAAGAACGGGACCATCATCAGGAGGCCGCCGATGATCAGGATCGCGTACAACGCTGTCCGGCGGCTCCGGCGCGTGACCGTCCGGCGCGCGGGCAGCCCGCCCGACCGGCGTCGGGCAAGGGTGACGGCGACCGCTTGGGAGCCCGGGATCGTCACTGGTAGTGGACCCAGCGCCGCTGCGAGCGGAAGTAGATGACGGTCAGCACGGCGACGATCAGGAACAGGATCCACGAGGCCGCCGCCGCCTCGCCCATGCGGAAGAACTTGAACCCGCTCTCGTAGATGAAGTAGACGAGCGTGATCGTCGCCTCCGTCGGCTTGCCGGGGCGCGCGAGGATGTAGACCTGGTCGAAGATCTGGAACGAGCCGATCAGCGACAGGATCCCGGTGAAGAAGATGCTCGGCGTCAGCAGCGGCAGCGTGACGTGGCGGAAGCGAGACCATCGGGCAGCGCCATCCACGGACGCGGCGTCGTAATACTCCTGCGGGATCGCCTGGAGACCCGCGAGGAAGATGATCACGTTGATCCCGAGGCCCTGCCAGACGCTCATCGCGATGATCGCCGGCATCGCCCAGAACGGGTCGCTGATCCACCTCTGGGCCGGCAGCCCGAACACGCCGATGAACTGGTTGAGGAGGCCGTTGTTCGCGCTGTAGATCCACGCCCACACGAGGCCGACCGCGGTGGCGGAGGTCACGACCGGGAGGAAGTACGCGGTCCGGATGAACGCAATCCCCCGCAGGGACTGGTTGAGCGCGAGCGCGAGGCCCAGCGCGAGCACCATCCCGATCGGCACGGACAGCAGCACGTAGAACGCCGTGTTCCGGAGCGAGGCGAGGAATCGGGAGTCGCTGGCCAGGCTGACGAAGTTGTCGAGGCCCACGAACTGCGGCGGCCGCAGGAGGTCCCAGCTGGTCAGGCTGATCCCGAACGAGGCGGCGATCGGCCCCGCCGACAACAGGGTCAGACCGATGAGGGTGGGCGCCAGGAACAGCAGCGCCCACCACCCCTCTCCGGAGCGCGGTCCCCGGCGCCGTCGCGGAACGGCGGCGCCGAGGCGGAACGGGAGGGCCATCGGTGGCTAGTTGCCGGCCAGCAGTTCGTTGAGCTTGGGCACGACCGTCGCCAGCGCGTCCTTGGCCGTCTTGTTGGGGGCGTTGAACACGTTGGTGTCAAGCTCTTCCTGGAGCGTCGTCGTGAACTCGTCGTAGCCCTTGAACGACGGCTTCAGCTTGGCGTACTCGAGGCTGTCGGCGAACACCTTGGCGGCGTCCGACGATGAGGCGTACGGCCCGGCGAGCACCTCCTTGTTGACAGGGAGCGACGCCTTGAGCTGCATCAGCTGTTGCTGCGCCGCCGGGCTCGCGAGGTACTTGACGAACGCCCAGGCCGCCTCGGGCGATTTCGACGTCTTGGAGACCACGGCCCCGGTCGGGTTGACGGAGGTGAACCGGCCCGCGGGCCCCTTCGGGAGCGCCACGACGCCGTAGTCGAAGCCCGCCGCGTCGAACGTCGGGACGTTCCAGGATCCGTTGGCCGACATCGCCGCCTGGCCCTGCTCGAACGCGTCACCGAGCGTGTCCGAGATCGCCGCGTCGGGCATGACCTTGTCCTTCCAGATGAGGTCCTGGAGGAACTGGATACCCCCGGCGGCCTCATCTGTCCCGAGGACGGTCGACTTCCCGTCTTGGGCGAGCACGTCGCCGCCGTTCTGCCACACGAGCGACAGCCAGTCGTTCTCCATGTCCGTCGTCTCGGTGTAGAAGCCCCACTGCTCGGGCTTGCCATCACCGTTCTCGTCCTTGGTCAGCTGCTTGGCCACCTCGCGCAGCTTGGCCCAGTCCCAGGTGTCGTCGGGATACGGGATGCCCGCCGCGTCGAACATCGCCTTGTTGTAGTAGAGGACGATGGTGTTGAGGTCGCGCGGCAGCCCGTACTGGCCGCCATCGGCCGTCGTGAAGTCGGCGACCCCCTGGTCGGCGAGCTGGGTCAGGTCGTAGGCATCCTGGTCGATGAACGGCTTGAGGTCGAGCAGGACGTCACGCGACTGGTAGTCGGGGAACAGCGGCCCGTCCATCGCGAACACGTCCGGGGCCGCGCCGCCGGCGAGCCCGGTCTGGAGCTTGTCCCAGTAGGCGGTCCAGTCGGACACGTCGACGTTGACCGTGATGTCCGGGTTTGCCGCGTGGAACGCCTCCGCGATCGCGGTCTGGCTGGCGATCTCCTGGGGGTCGCCCCAGATCGAGTAGGTGATCGTGGCGGGCCCGCCCGTGTAGCCCGCGGGGCTGGCCGCGGGCGAGGCACCGGTGTCGCTCGACGCCGGGGGCGCGGCGCTGGCCGCCACCGACGGGGCGCCGGCGCTCGCGGCGCCGGTTGGCGTCGTGCTGCCGCCACAGGCCGCCACGACGACGGCGAGGGCGGCGAGGATGGCGGCGAGGCGCCGCCGCGGAACCGGGGATGTCGCGAGCATGGTTGGCCTCCTCCAGTCGATGCCTAGTTCCAGTCTGGTGCCGATCCGCCGAGCCAGGCCGGCAGCCATTCCCCCTCTGCGGCGATCAGCTCGTCGGTGAGCCGCCACGCCTCGTCCAGCGTCAAGCGGGCCTGCACGATGGGGTCGGTCAGGACCGCGTGATAGACGAGGTCGCGGTCCTGGTCGAGGGCCGCCCGGACCGTCAGCTCCTGGCAGTCGACGGCGGGTCGGATGTACGCGGCGCACTGGGGCGGCAGGGCGCCGATGGGGGTCGGGTGGACGCCCAGCCCGTCCACGAGCGCGGGCACCTCCACGCACGCGTCCCCGGCGAGGTTCGCGATCAGCGCCCCGCCGTCGTTCATGACGTTGGCGACGATCCGGGCCGGCTGGCCGGTCGTGATCGCGTTGATGATCACCGCCGCGTACTCGCCGCTGCGCTCGATCTCGAACGGCTCGCCGGCGTCGAGCATCCGCTTGGTCTCGGCGTACTCGTCGAGGTGGTTCGCGACGCGGGTCAGGTATTCGCCGATCGGCACGTGGAACGGCTCGACCTGGCCTTTGGGGATGAACCACGGGTTGTACTCGGCCTGGTGCGTGGTCGACTCGGTGGGGAAGTAGCCGAACCGGCGGCAGAGGTCGGCACGGACCAAGTCGTCGTCGGGGACCTTTCCCCCCTCGATGAAGGCGCGCAGGTCCGGGTACAGGTCCCGGCCACGGTGCTCGAGACGGAGCAGGAAGGCGAGGTGGTTGACGCCTCCCGAAAGCGCGTCGACCTCCTCGAACGGCACGCCGACGTAGCCGGCGACGTCGTGGACCGCCCAGTAGACGGAGTGGCAGAGGCCGGCCGTCGGGAACTCGAGGGCTTCGTCCACGGCGCGCACGAGCATGCCCATCGGGTTCGTGTAGTTGAGGAACAGGGCGTCCGGGCAGACGTCGGCCATGTCCGCGACGATGCCGAGGGTCGCCGGGATCGAGCGCAGGCCGCGCATGACGCCACCGACGTTTATGGTGTCGTTGATCGTGTACTGGAGGCCGTAGCGGCCCGGGATCTCGAAGTCAATCTGGGTCGCCCGCGCGCCGCCGACCTGGATCGTGTTGATCACGTAGTCCGCGGCCCGGAGCGCGGCGCGGCGGTCGAGGTGCGCCTCGATCGTCGGTTCCGCGTGCAGCGCAGCCGCGGTCCAGCGGGCCATGCGCTCCGCGGTGGCCAGCCGTTCGCCGTCGATGTCGTGGAGGACGAGCTCGGCGTCGCGGAGCGCCTCGAACGACAGGATGTCGCCGAGCAGGTTGCGGGTGAACTCGACGCTGCCCGCGCCAACCAGCACGATCCGGGTCATCGAACGGCCTCCTCGCCGGTGGCGGCGCCGGCGCCGAGGATGTGGCGCAGGCCCTGGCTGTGGTAGCGCTCGATCCAGTCGGGGCGATCCGGGTTGTGGCCCCGCAGCCGGGCGAGCGCGAAGGCGAGGAGCGCGACCGGCGGCACCGCGTGGAGCGGCGCGTGGTCCTCGGACGCGTCCGCGGGCAGCGGCAGCAGGACGGACGAGGCGACCAGCGGCTCCGGCCCGACCTCGATGGTCCGGGCGCCCCAGTCAACGGCGTGGCGCAGGAGGTCCGCGATGGGCTCGCGGGCCGGCCCATTCGGCGCGAGCGCGATGACGACCGCATCCGGCCCGAGCATGGTCGCGGCGCCGGAGGTCATCTCCCAGACCTCGGCGCCCTCGGCGTGGACCAGGGCCATCTCCTTCAGCTTGAGCGCCGCCTCGAGGGCGGCCGGGTGGCCGAGCCCGCCACCCGTGACGAACAGGTGGCGCGCGTCGACGAGGGTCGCGGCGATGTCCTCGACCAGGGGCTCCGCGGCGGCGATGGCGGCCTCGGCGGCGTCCGCCGCGGCGAGGATCCGGTGGCCCTCCTTCGTGGCCCGCCCGGGACCGAGCATCTCGAGCAGCAGCAGCTCCGTCGCGACGAGTGTCGCCGAGAAGGTCTTGGTCATGACCGGGACCTCGGACGGGCCGCCGAAGGAGTACATGACCTCCGGCACGACCCGGGTCAGCGTCGAGTCGGGAACGTGGACGACGCCAGCCATCGGTACCCGCCCGCGGACGGCCTCCGCCACCGCGACCACGTCCTTGAACTCGCCCGATGACGAGATGCCGACGATGGCGTCGCGCGGTCCGAGCTCGGGCATGTAGGTCAGGAAGTCGGCCGCCGTGACCGGGATCACGACCGGGTCGTCAGGCCCGGCGCGGTGCCGGTACAGCGCGGCCGCCGCCAGGCTCGAGTGGTAGCTGGTGCCGTTGCCGATGACGTGGATCCGGCGGATGCCGGCCACCATCCATCGCGTCGCAATGCCCCGGGCGTCGGTCTGCGCCTCGACCGTCTCGCGGATCGCCGCCGGACCCTCGCGGATCTCGCGCGGGACAGTGCCCTTGATCATCGAGCCACCTCGACCATGACGCCGCGTCGCCGGAGCGCGTCGATCGAGGTGGCGGGGATCGCATCGTCCGTGATCACCACGTCGACCTCGTCGAGGCCGAACACGTAGCCGGGCGCGACCTGCTCGAACTTCGAGGCGTCGGCGAGCACGACGACGGAGCGCGACATCCGGCGCAGGGCGCGGTCCGTGAGGATCTCCGGCACCGAGTCGTTCATCAGGCCCTGCTCGAGGCTGATCGCGCCGATTCCCATGAACAGCGTGTCGGCGCGCAGCTCCTGCGAGGAGAGCTCGGCGAGGTGCCCCAGCATCGAGTGCATCCGCGGGCGCACGACGCCGCCGAGGACGATGAGCTCGATCCCGTCGCGGTCGAGCAGGACGTTGGCGACGTCGAGGGCGTTGGTGATGACCGTCAGGCGGCGGTCCGCGATGGCGCGGGCGAAGGCGAGGGCGGTCGAGCCGCTGCCGATCGCGATTGTCGTGTCGTCGGTGACGCGCTGCGCCGCGGCGCGGGCGATGGCTCGCTTGGCGTCGAGGTGGGGGTCGCGGCCGGTCGAGGCGGCCGCGACCGGGCTGAGCGCGGCGCCGCCGTAGGTGCGGACGAGCCGGCCGTCGCGGGCCAGGCGCTGGAGGTCCCGCCGGATGGTGGATGGGGTGACGCCCAGGTCGTCGGCCAGCTCGGCGACGCTCGCCCGGCCGCCGGAACGCAGCTGCTCGACCAGGCGCGCGCGACGCTCCGTCTCCCGCATGCACGGATCTTGCGCAAACACGCGCGCAATGTCAACGCTGGTGCGCGAACCGCGCATGCTCGGCGTCTGCGTGCGCGAAAGTTGCGCACGGGCACGCGCGACGCCTACGATGCCGCCGATGGCCTACCTGCTCGGCGTCGTTCGCGGCCTGGACGCGTGCAGCTCGCCGAGCGGCACCTTCACCGTGCTGGCCCTCGACCACCGCCAGAACCTGCGCAAGGAGCTGCGTTCGGCGGATCCGGGGTCGGTGACCGACGCCGAGATGGTCGACTTCAAGCGCGCCGTCGTCCGCGCGCTCGGGACGACCGGGACCGGCGTCCTTCTCGACCCGGAGATCGGCGTCGCCCCGGCGATCGCCGACGGGTCCCTGCCCGGCCGCGCCGGCCTGATCGTGGCCGTCGAGGCGACCGGGTACGAGGGCGCGAGCGGCGCGCGCGTGAGCCGCGTCCTGCCCGGCTGGGGCGTGGGCAAGATCAAGCGCCTCGGCGCCTCGGCCGCAAAGCTGCTCGTCTACTACCACCCCGACGCCCCGAACGCCGCCGCGCAGGAGCAGCTCGTCGCGTTGGTCGCCGAGGCCTGCCGGGCCGAGGACCTCGCGTTGTTCCTGGAGCCGTTGTCGTTCGGGCTCGACGGCGGGAAGCTCACGGGCGAGGACCGGCGCCGCGTCGTGGTCGAGACGGCTCGTCGCCTGACCGCGATCGGCGCGGACGTGCTCAAGGCGGAGTTCCCGTACGACCCGGGCGTCACCGACGAGGGCCGCTGGCGCGAGGCGTGCGCCGAGCTCGATGCGGCCACGCCGGTGCCGTGGGTGCTGCTGTCGGGTGGCGTCGACGACGCGACGTTCGAGCGCCAGGTGCGCGTCGCGTGCGAGGCGGGCGCGAGCGGCGTGCTCGTCGGGCGATCGGTGTGGGCCGAGGCCGCCGCGATGGCGCCGGCCGAGCGCGACCGGTTCCTGGCCACGGACGGCCGGGCGCGGCTCCAACGGCTGACGGACCTCGTCGACGGTCTTGGGGCGCCCTGGCGACCGCGATGGGCGGCGGCCCGCCGGCCCGAGACGCCCGGCCCCGGCTGGTACGAGCGGTACTGAGATGCCCCGGGACATCGACCTCCTCGTCGTCGGCGAGGTCAACCCCGACGTCGTCGTCTGGGACCGCGACCCGCGGCCGGTGTTCGGGCAGGCCGAGCGGTTCGTCGAGGGGATCCGGCTGACCATCGGCAGCTCGTCGGCGATCACCGCGTGCGGCGCCGCGCGGCTCGGGCTGGCGGTGAGCCTTGTCGGCGTCGTCGGGGACGATGCGCTCGGCCGGTTCACGCTCGACGCGCTGGCGGATCGAGGCGTCGACGTGTCCGCGTGCCGGGTGGCGCCGGGACGAGCAACCGGCGCGTCCGTGATCCTGGGCAACGGAACGGACCGGGCGATCCTGACGGCGATGGGCACGATCGCCGACGTCCGGGCGGCCGACGTGCCGGCGGCGCTGCTCGCGACGGCGCGGCACCTGCACGTCGGCAGCTACTTCCTCCAGCCGGGGCTGGCCGCCGAGGTCCCGTCGCTGTTCCGGGCGGCCCGCGCGGCGGGGGCGACGACCAGCCTCGATCCCAACTGGGATCCCTCTGGCGACTGGGACGGCGACTTCCGAGCTGCGGCGGCGGAGGCGGACGTGCTGCTGCCGAACGCGGCGGAGTGCCGCGCGCTGGCGGGGGTCGAGGACCTCGAGGCCGCCGCCCTCGCCCTTGCCTCCGTCGACGGTGCGCCGCGTCGCACGGTCGCCGTCAAGGACGGTTCCGCCGGTGGGCTGGCGGTGGGCCCGGACGGCGCGCTCTCTCATGCCGCCGCGATCGCCGTCGACGCCGTCGACACGACCGGCGCCGGCGACTCGTTCAACGCCGGGTTCCTCGCGGCCTGGGTCGACGGCCAGCCGCTTGACGCTGCGCTCCGACTCGCGGTCGCGTGCGGGTCGCTGTCGACGCGTACCGCCGGTGGGACGGACGGCCAGCCGACGCGCGCAGAGGCTGAGGCGGCCGCACGCGCGGCCGGCCCGGCGTGACCACCCCGAGCGTGCCCGGCGCCCCGATCCGTCGCGTCGTCGGCGTCGCCCTCAATGCCGCCGTCGACAAGACGGTGTCCGTCGATCGCCTCGTCGCGGGGGCGATCCATCGGCCGGTCGTCCGGTCGGTCGTCGCGGGAGGCAAGGCCGCCAACGTCGTCCGGGCGGCGGGGCACCTCGGGCTCGACGGCGCGATGGTCGCGGTCCTGGGTGGGCACGCCGGGGCGTGGTATCGCGAGGCGCTCGCCGGCCGGTCGATCGACCTGCACGAGGTCTCGGTCGGGGGCGAGACGCGGACCTGCCTGTCGGTGCTGGACGAGGAGTCCGGCGAGCTGACCGAGTTCTACGAGGCAGGCGTCCGGCTGGACGCGGCGGACTGGGACGGGGTCGAGGCCGCCCTCCGCGCGGCGATCGGCGGTAACAGCGCGGGGACGGTCGTCGCCCTTGCCGGGAGCCTGCCGCCCGGAACCCCGGTTGACGGGTATGCGCGGCTCGTCCGGCTCGCGATGGCGGCCGGCGCGCGCGCCGTCGTCGACAGCGACGGGCCTTCGCTGGCCGCCGCGCTCGACGAGCGACCGTGGCTCGTCAAGGTCAACGCCGCCGAGGCCGAGAGCGTCACGGGGACGAGCGCGCGGACCGAGAAGCGCGCGGCCGCGGCCGCCGCGGAGCTGCGTGACCGTGGCGCGTCGATCGCGATCGTCACCCGCGGCGTGCACGGCGCGAGCCTCGCGACGGCGGACGGCGCCTGGTCACTCGGCGGTATGCCCGCGGCCCACCGGGGACCGTGGTCGGTCGGCAGCGGCGACGCGTTCCTGGCCGGGTTCCTCGCCGGGCTCGCGCGCGGCCTGGCGGCGCCCGATGCCCTCGCCCTCGCCGGCGCGGCCGGCGCCGCCAACGCGCGGATCCCCGGCCAGGGCGAGCTGGAGCCAGCTGACGTCGAGCGGACGCTCCGGGTGTGCGCGGTTACGAGCCGCTGATCTCCGGCAGCTCGCCCATCTCCTCGAGCCGGCGTCGGACGCGGGCCAGCGACCGCCGATCGGCGAAGGCCACGAACACGGTGTCGTCGCCCGCGATCGAGCCGGCCACCTCCGGCCAGCGCGCGCGGTCCAGCGCCGCGGCCAGCGGGTGCGCCGACCCGGGCAGCGTCCGCAGGATGAGCATCGTGCCGGCCTCGCGCATCTCGACGGGCATGTCGCGCAGCAGCGTCCGGATGCGGTCCTCGCCGCTCGTCTCGGCCTCGCGCAGGCGGGGCGGGATGGCGTAGGCCTGCGTGCCGCCGCGGCCGGCCTTGACCAGGCCGAGCTCGGCGACGTCGCGGCTGATCGTGGCCTGCGTGGTGCGGAACCCGCGCTCGCGGAGCGCCGCCGCGAGCTCCTGCTGGGTGCGGATCGGGCGCTGCTCCACCAGGTCGCGGATGGCGCGCTGGCGGAGCTGCTTCATGACCTCCACGGCCCGGCCTCCGCCCGCCCTATCGAAGCAGGAAGACGACGATGACGATCGCCGCAAGCACGACGCGGTAGGCCACGAAGATCCCGTACGAGTGGGAGCGGACGTAGCGCAGCAGCACGGTGATCGCGAGCATCCCCGAGATGAATGCCGCGACCACTCCCGCCACCATCGGTGCCAGCTCGACCCCCGCCACGTCGCCGCGGACGAGCTTGAATGTCTCGTAGACCAGCGCGAGGGCGGTCACAGGCGTCGCCATCAGGAAGCTGAAGCGGGCCGCGCTCTCGCGGTCCAGCCCCGCGAACAGGCCGGCCGAGATGGAGATGCCCGACCGGCTGACACCCGGGATGAGCGCCAGCGCCTGCGCCACGCCGATGCCCACGGCGGTCGGGAAGGCGAGCCGGCTCAGGTCGTGGAGGCGCGCGCCCCAGCGGTCGGCGAGCCACAGGATCGCGGCCCCGACCAGGAGCATCAGCGCGACGACGCCGGCCTGGCGGATGGTCTCCTCGATCAGGTCGTTGAACAGCAGGGCGGCGACGATGGCCGGGATCGTCGCGACCGCGATCAGCCACGCGAGACGTCGGTCCGGGTCGCCACGGAACGACCGGTCGCGGATCGCCGCGAACCCCGCGGGGACGAGGCGGAGCCAGTCGTGGCGGAAATAGACGAGCAGCGCCGCAAGCGTCCCGCCGTGGAGCACGACCGAGAACGCCAGCGACTGGAGGAACGGGTCGTCCCAGCCCAGCAGATACGGAACCAGGATCAGATGGCCCGAGGACGAGATCGGCAGGAACTCAGTGAGTCCTTGCACGACCCCCATGACAACCGCCTGAAAGATCTGGTCCATATCAGCGGCTGACGCGCCTGACGGCCAGGCTCGGCGTTGCCACCTGCGCGCGCTCGCTCACGCACGCTGGAGTGCGCTCGCTCCCGTGCTCGGTGGCGCCTTGATCCCGACGCGTCATGCGCGACGATCGTAGAGCGTTCTTGCCGTCGGCTATCGGATGAACAGCGGGGCGAGGACGAGGGAGATCGTCGCGAGCAGCTTGACCAGCACGTGGAGCGACGGGCCGGCCGTGTCCTTGAACGGGTCGCCGACGGTGTCGCCGACGACGGCCGCGGCGTGGGCCTCCGAGCCCTTGCCGAGCACGTTGCCCTGGTCGTCCTTGAGGTGGCCCGACTCGATGTACTTCTTGGCGTTGTCCCACGCGCCGCCGCCGTTGTTGAGGACGGTGGCGAGCAGGACGCCCGCGATGGTGCCCACCATCAGCATGCCGGCGACGGCCTCGGCACCCAGGAGGAGGCCGATGACGATCGGGAAGGCGACCGCGACGACGCCCGGCGCGATCATCTCGCGCAGCGCCGCCTTGGTCGTGATGTCGACGACGCGGGCGTAGTCCGGGCGCTGGGTGTAGTCCATGATCCCCGGCATCTCGCGGAACTGGCGCCGGACCTCGACGATGATCGTCTGGGCCGTGGTGCCGACGGCGCGGATCGCGAGCGAGCTGAAGAAGTAGGCGAGCATCGCCGCCAGCAGCGCCGCGATGAACACGTTGACGTTGGCGAGGTTGATCGAGTCGAGCAGCGCCGCGCCGGGGACACCGGCCTCGAGGCGCCGGCCCTGGATGACGTTGATCTTGTCGATGTAGGCCGAGAACAGCAGGAACGCGGCCAGCGACGCGGAGGCGATCGCGTAGCCCTTGGTCAGGGCCTTGGTCGTGTTGCCGACGGCGTCGAGGCGGTCGGTGATCTCGCGGGCGCCGGCCTCGGCACGCGAGAACTCGGCGATCCCGCCCGCGTTGTCGGTGATCGGGCCGAACGTGTCCATCGCCAGGATGTAGGCCGTGGTCATCAGCATGCCCATCGTCGCGACGGCGGTGCCGAAGATGCCGCCGACGTTCGCGCCGGTCGACGACAGCAGGTTGGCCTGGCTGCCGAGCCAGTAGCTCGCGAACAGCGCGATGCTGATCGTCACCGCGGTCATCAGCGTCGTCTCGAAGCCGACGGCCGTGCCGCTGATGATGTTGGTCGCCGGGCCGGTCTTCGACGCCTCGGCGATCTCACGGACCGGGCGGTACGAGCCCGCCGTGTAGAACTGCGTGATGTAGACGAACGCGACGCTCGTCGCGAGGCCGACGACGCCGGCCGCGAAGAAGTAGACCCAGGTCGGCAGGCCGCCGGTACCCGTCCCGCCGTTGGTGCTCATCATCACGTTGGTCACGATGGCCAGGCCGCCGACGGACAGGATCGTCGTGACCCAGTACCCGCGATTGAGCATGTTCATCGGGTCCTCGGTCTCCTTCCCGCGCACGAAGAAGATCGCGACGATCGTGGCCAGCAGGCCGAAGGCGCGGACGACGAGCGGGAAGAAGATCCAGGCCTCGGGGTTGGGCCAGCCGGCCGCGAGAGCGATCGTGTAGACCGCGACGCCCAGGATCATCGCGCCGATGTTCTCGGCCGCCGTCGACTCGAACAGGTCGGCGCCACGGCCGGCGCAGTCGCCGACGTTGTCGCCGACGAGGTCCGCGACCACGCCCGCGTTGCGGGGGTCGTCCTCGGGGATGCCCTTCTCGACCTTGCCGACGAGGTCGGACCCGACGTCGGCGGCCTTGGTGTAGATGCCGCCACCGAGCTGGGCGAACAGGGCGACGAACGATGCCCCGAAGCCGAAGCCGACGATGAGGAACGGCGCCTGCGCGACGCCAACGTCCGGCACGACCGTGTGGTAGAGCGTGAAGATGCCCCAGACGCCGAGCAGGGACAGGGCGACGACGAGGAACCCTGAGACAGCCCCGCCGCGCATCGCGACCTGGACCGCCTCGACGAGGCTTCGCCTCGCGGCCGACGCCGTCCGGACGTTGGTCCTCACCGCGACGAACATGCCGATGATCCCCGACGCCATCGAGCACGCGGCGCCGACGAGGAAGGCGAACGCCGTCATGAGACCGATCGGGAGGCCGGCAAAGCTGCCCAGGGCGGGGTTGGTCAGCTCCGGCACATCGGCGACCGCGGGCGTCTCCACCAGCGTGATGACGAGGCCGATGATCACCGCACCGAAGATCGCAATGATCCCGATGGTGGTGTACTGGCGGCGGATGAAGGCGACGGCTCCTTCGAAGATCGTTCCGGCCACGTCCTGCATCGCCTGGGTCCCCTGGTCCCGCGACAGCACGTCGCGAGCGAGATATCCGGCGAACAGGATCGCGACGATGCCCGAGATCGGGATGAGCCACAGGAGCGCGTCGGCCATCGGGGTTTGCAGTGCCTCCTACGCGGGGAACGAGACGCCGTGGTGCTGGTGCGCGGGTCCTCGCCTCGACGCGGGCCGAGCTATCCGTCGAGCGCAGCCGCTCGCGTGACGAGGGAGGGCAGTCGCCGGCGGGGCTCGGAACGCAGGGGAACCCGCGCGTCGGCAGGCGAGAGTGTATGCGTGGGCCTTCTCGGGGGTCAAACCGCGCCGGGACCGGCCCCGCGGGCCGCGTGGGGGGCAACCCTCCCTATACTCCCCGCTCGTGGACCGACGCTCCGGCTTTGGGTGTCTCGTCGAAGTCGCCGAGACCCTGATCCTCACGCTGATCATCTTCTTCGTCATCCAGAACTTCATTGCCCAGCCGTACCAGGTTCAGCAGAACTCGATGGAACGGACCCTCGAACCCGGGCAATACGTGCTGGTGGACAAGCTCACCCCGCGCTGGGATTCGTACAGCCGCGGGGACGTCATCGTGTTCAATCCCCCGCCGGCCTGGACGCCGGACCCGACGCCGTACATCAAGCGTGTCATCGGCCTGCCCGGCGACACCGTCTCGCTCGGGGAAGACGGCATCGTCTCCGTCAACGGCACACCGCTCGACGAGCCGTACACGTACACGAACGGCGCCGGCGTCCACGAGCCGACGACCTCGCCCGACGAACAGAGCTGGGTCGTTCCCGCCGGCGAGCTGTTCGTGATGGGCGACCATCGCCAGAAGTCGGCCGACTCACGCCTGTTCGGCCCGATCCCCGAGTCGACCGTGATCGGCCGGGCGTTCCTGCGCTACTGGCCGATCTCGGCCTTCGGGATCCTGCAGACCCCGTCGTACCCGGACATCCCGCCGAGCCCCGCCGGCCCGCCGGGGCCGTCGGCCGACCCGGACCTGCAGTCGGCAGCCCCCTGACCCCCCGGACCGAGCCGCCGCGGTGACGCCCGTGCTCGTCGCGCTCGCGGTCCTCGTCGCCCTCGGCGGCATCGTGGCGGTGAGCGCCCGGGAGCCGAGGTTCGCCGTCCTCGGCGTGATCATCGTGCTGGTGGGCGGGGCCTACGTCGCCGACCCGCTGCCCGGGCTCGTGGGCCTCGGGGCGCGGCTGGCCGGCGCGGTGCTCGCCGGATACCTGCTGTGGGTCGCGTTGCGCAAAGCGCCAGCGCCGACCGCCGGCTGGCACGTCGGCTGGCCCGGCGCTACGGCGCTCGCCGCGGTCGCCTTCGTCGCCGGCTGGTTCGCGGCCGGGTCGCTCGCGACGGCGCTCGGGACGACGGTGGCCGAGGGGCCATCGACGGCCGGCGTCGCGACCGCGCTCGTCGGCGGGTCGCCGGTGGCCAGGGCGGCGCTCGCCGCCGCGTTCGCGCTGATCGCGCTGGGCGCGGCGCCGGTGCTGGTCGCGCGCGACGTCCTGCGGCTCGGCGTCGGCCTGCTGCTGCTCATCGCCGCGGCCGGGCTGGTCGGCAACGCGCTCGCGCCCGGCGACGACCAGGCGATCCAGCTCGGGTTCGGGATCTTCGAGGCGATCGCCGGTGCCGCCATCGCGGCGCTCGTCGCCACGTCGATCCGGCTGCACTTCGACCTGGAGCTCCACGGCTCGCGCGCCCGCCAGCCGGCGATCCACCACCGGGCTCTCGACGAGGCCCACCTGCGACGGCCGGCGCCGGGCGACGACCAGTGACCCTGCTCGCCCTCGTCGCGATCGGGGCGATCGGGGCGGCGGTGTCGGCGTGGGGCCTCGGGCGGGGCGGCCGCCCGGCCGAGATCGGGGCCGCCGTCGGCTGGGTGAGCCTGATCGTCGTGCTCGTCGTGGCGCTCGCCATGGAGGCGCCGCGTGTCGGCGCAACGGCGCCCACCGGGGGCGTCGACGCGTTCAACGGGCACCTCATCCCGAACGACTACCTGCGACTGGTCATCGGGCTGTGGGCGCTCGACGCGGTGCTGTTCGTCGCCATCGGCTGGCTGATCGGCGGGCTCGGTGGCCTCCGCGGGCTGCTCCCGGCGACGCTGGCCGCGATCGTCGGCGGGACCGTGGCCTTCGGCGCGACCGACCTCACGCTCGGGTCGCTGGCGGCGGGTGCCGTCGGGCTGTCCGCGCTGGCCGTGCTGCTCGTCGGACGCGACGCGATCGAGGCAGGCGCCCGCGAGGTGCGCGTGGCCCTGGCCGGGACGGCGGTCCTCGTCGCCGTGACCGCCGCGGCCCCGGCCGCCGCGACCCTCGTCTTCGACGCGCTGGGGCCCATCGGCGAAGGCGGGCCGTCCCCGTCGACCGCCCCGACGGAGGCCGGGGCCGTGATCGGGCTGTTCGCCGTCGCGGTGGCCCTGGTCGTCGCCGTCCGGCTGGGCTCGATCCCGTTCCACCTGCGGGTCCCGCGGCTGACCGACGTCGCGCCGCCAATCTCGCTGCCGCTGCTGCTCGCCTGGATCCCGGTGCCGCTGGGCGTCGCGGCCATCGCCATCGTCGACCGCCAGCTGGCGCCGCTCGCGTTGCCGCTCGAAGGCGAGCAGTCGCTGATCGTGCTCATTGCGCTGGTGACGCTGGTTGGGGGCGCCCTGGCCGCGTACATCTCCGACGACCTGCGTCACGCCACGGGCTACCTCGTGATCGCCGACGGCGGGCTGGTCCTGCTGGGCTTCGCGGCGCTCGATCCCGCGGCCTGGGGCCCGACGAGGGTCTGGCTGGTCGCGCTGGCGGCCTCGAAGACCGCGGTCGCGGCGTGGTCGGCGGTGATGGAGGACCGGTTCCAGACGCGGGCGATCCCGGACCTGCGCGGCTGGCTGCGCCACTCGCCGATCCTGGGCGCCGGGTTGACGGTCGCGGCCGTCGCGACCTACGGGCTGCCCGGCTGGGTCGCCTTCCAGGCGCGGGCCGACCTCGCCGAGCTCTCCGGCAGCGGCATCGCGTGGCTGATCGCGCTCGCCGGCGTCGCCACGCTGCCGACCTATCTCCGGCTGCTGTTCCTCGGCACCGGCCCGGCGACCAGCCGCGTCCGCGGAGCCGCGCCCGAGCGGGTGCGGATCCCGAGGCGCCAGGAGTCGCTGCCGGTCACGTTGGAGGGGCCGGCGGCCGCGGCCAGTAGCGGAACTGCCGACGCCACGCCGGAGGCCACGCCGGCGGGCGACGGTTCGGCGGGCGACGCCGCGACCGGCCACCAGCGCGCGCGCCGGGCGCGGGCGGGCGTGGCGTGGACGCGGTCCGAGGCCGGCGCGATCGAGGCGTCCCTGGCCCGGCGCGCAGCCGCGGCGCTGCGCCGTGACCGAACCGAGCTGCTGGCCGCCGCCGTCCTCGCCCTTGCGGTGCTCGCGGCCCTCACGTCCTGGGGCGCGCTCGACATCGGCGGCGCGGCCAGCGAGGCGGCGCCGATCGTGTCGGGACCCTCGACCGACTGACGCACACGGCGCCGGACGCCGACGCCGGCCAACGGATCAGCGAGAGTGAACGTTGTTGGTCCGAGCGGCGGCGAACGGCCTGCTCGGCCGACGCTCGGATCGGGTCGAACGCTGCGGGTGATCAACGAGCCGCGAACCACCGTGATTCCCGGGCCAGAACGCAAAAGCGTTCGCTGTCAGCGATCGCGCGGCGGCGCGGCACCGCTTCCCGCCGCGCCGAACCCTACTCGGCCGGGGCGAGCACCCAGCGGTCGATCTCGCGCTCGTAGCTGAGCAGCTCCTCGGGGCGGAACCAGAGGGCCAGCTCCGCGGCGGCGTTGTCCTCGCTGTCCGAGGCGTGGACCAGGTTCTGCGCCGTCTCGACGGCGAAGTCCCCGCGGATCGAGCCCGGCTCCGCCTCGTGGGGGCGCGTCGCGCCATTCATCGCGCGGACGATCGCGATCGCATTCGGCCCTTCGAGCGCCGCGGCCACGAGCGGTCCCGAGGTGATGAAGTCCACCAGGCCCGCGAAGAACGGCTTCTCGCGATGGACCGCGTAGTGCTGCTCTGCCAGGGCGCGGTCGACGCGCACGAGCTTGAGGCCGACGAGCTTGAGCCCGCGCTCCTCGAACCGGGTGAGCACCCGGCCGACCAAAAGGCGCTGGACGCCGTCGGGCTTGACGAGGAGGAGCGTTCGCTGGAGTTCCGGCATGGGTTCGCGCAGGCCTCTCGATCGAGCGGCGCCGTGGAGCGGCGTCGCGGAGCTGATTGATTGGGCGTCGTCGCGCGAGTCCCGGCGGACCGATGGTCCGCGAACGCGCGGCGCGGGAGCACAGGGTAGCGTGCGACGGCGGGCCGCGCGCCGGTGCTAGAGCCCCTCGCCGTCGGTGTCGCCGTCGTCGTCGGCGTCGCTCTCGCCCTCGTCCGCCGGCTGGGCGGCACCCGTGCCCCCCGGTACGCCGGAGGTCGACGCGGCCGACGATGGACCGGCCGAGCCCGCCCCTCGCGCCACGTCGTACGCCGCCCGCGCCTCCGTCTCGCGGCCCAGCAGCCTGAGCGCATCGCCCGCGACCAGCGCGATCGCCGGCTCCGAGGCGTGCGGACCAACCGACTCGAGGACTGACTCGGCGAACCCGGGCTCGAGCCGCAGGGCCACCGCCAGCCGGAGCGAGGCCTGGGTCGAATCGCCGGCGGCGAGGGCGGCGCGACCGCTCGCGAACGCGTCGACGGCCGCGGGCGACGCGGAGTCGACCGCCACCGAGTCCGGGATGAAGGCCTCGACCCCTCCATCGTCGGTGTCCTCGACCGGCCAGATCGCGCTGCGCGGCATGCCCGCGAACAGCGCGTCGAGCGACTCGCCGGTCGCCTCGATCGCCCGGTTCGCCAGCCGTCGCGCCTCCGTGGGCCGGCCGGCGGCGGCGATGGCCTCCGCCGCGATGACGAGCGCGATGACGTCGTCCCGGCCCCGGTCGACCAGGGCGATCGCGGCGTCGCCGGCACCCGCGAGGTCGCCCGTGCGCCAGCGCGCCTCTGCGAGGTCGAGCAGCCCGTCGTCATCGAGCAAGGCCCGACCCGATAGCGCCTCGAGCTCCGCGTGGGCCAGGGCGAGCGAGCCGAGTCGGAGGTGCACCCGCGCCAGGCGCAGGGCCGGCGGCCGGCCCTCGGCGGTGGTTCGCGCGGCCTCGCCGGCCTGGGTCACCGCGGCAGCCGGAGGTGCCGTTCGAGCCCCCGCAGGTGCCGCGCCGGGGCCACGACGGCCATCCGCAGCGCCTCGTCGCGGAACAGCTCGGCGGCCAGGCGGGTGACGTCCGCGGACCGGACGGCCTCGACGGACTCGAGGGCCTCGTCGAGCGTGAACACGCGGTCGTGGAGCGCCTCCTGGCCGCCGATCCACGACGCGAGGTGGCGCGTGTCGTCCATCCGCAGCTCGAGGCCGCCCGAGAGGTACGCCTTGGCCTTCGCCAGCTCCTCGTCGGGGATCGGGTCGTCGACCATGCGGACGAGCTCCGCCAGGATCGCCTCGATGGCCGCGGCCAGCTGGTCCGGGTCGACGCCCGCGGAGATCTCGAGCGCCCCCGAGTCCGCGTACTCGACGATGCCCGAGCTCACGTCGTAGGCCAGGCCCTTCTCCTCCCGCACGCCGAGGAACAGCCGGCTCGACATCCCGTCGCCGAGCACGCCGTTGAGGACGGCCAGCGTCCAGGCGTCGGGATGGTCGCGCCGCAGGGCGGGGACCGCGATCGCGAGCTGGGCCTGGGAGGTGTCGCGCTTGCCCGTCAGGACTCGCGGCCCGGCGGGAAGCGAGGGAGCGGCCTCGAAGCCCGGCAGCGCGCCGTTGCCGGTCCCGAAGGCGACCGACGCCAGCTCCACGGCCTCCTCGTGCTCGAGGTCCCCGGCGACCGCGACGACGGTGTTGGCGGGGCGGTACATCGCTCGCCAGAAGTCGCGGATCGCGCCAGTCGGCAGGGCACGGATGCCGGCCTCGTCGCCGCAGATCTCGCGGCCCAGCGGCCCCTCGCCGAACAGCGCCTGCTGGATGAGCATCTGGGCGTACTCGGACGGGTCGTCGAAGTACGAGCGGATCTCCTCGACGATGACCGTCCGCTCCTGGTCGATGTCGGCGTCATCGAGGGTGGGGTGCACGATCAGCTGGCCGAGCACGGCCATCGCGGTGCCGGCCTCGCGCCGTGGGACGCGGGCCCAGTACACGGTCGACTCGCGATCAGTGGCGGCGTTCGCGGAGCCGCCGACCCCTTCGACCGCCTCAGAGATCGCACGCGACGACGGGTAGCCCGCCGTGCCCTTGAACGTCAGGTGCTCCATGAAGTGGGCGACGCCCGCCTGGTCCGCCGATTCGACCCTCGACCCGGCCAGCACGTAGGCGGCGATCGACACCGATCGCGAGCCCGGCAGGCGGGCGGAGATCACGCGCGGCCCTTCGGCCAGCTTGGTCCTCTGGAACATGGGAGCGGATGGTAGCCCCAAACGACGGACCGGCGGCCGTGGGCCGCCGGTCCGCGTGGTTGCCGAGGACCCTGGGTCAGGCCGGCGGGGCGGGCTGTGTGATCGAGAGGTACCAGCCCTGCATGAAGAACACGACGAACAGGATCGCGACGACCCACATCAGCGGATGAACCTCGGCCGCCTTGCCGCGCGCGACCTTGATCAGCACCCACGAGATGAAGCCGGCGCCGATCCCGACCGTGATGTCGTAGGTAAGCGGCATCAGGATCATCGTCAGCAGCGCCGGGATGCCGTCCTCGACATTGCTGACGTCGATGTCCTTGACCTGGGTGAACATGAGGTAGCCGACGAGGATCAGGGCCGGCGCCGTAGCGACGGAGGGGATGATCCCCGCGATCGGCGACAGGAAGATCGCGAGCAGGAACAGGACGCCGGTGACGATCGACGTGAGGCCGGTCCGGCCGCCGTCGCCGACGCCCGCCGCGGACTCGATGTAGGTGGTGTTCGAGCTGACGCCACCGAGGCCGCCGGCGATCGCCGCGACGGAGTCGACGATCAGCACCCGCCCGATGCCCGGCACCGAGCCGTCCTCCTTCGCCAGCCCCGCCTCCGCAGCCACGCCGGTCGCGGTGCCCATGGTGTCGAAGAAGTCGGTCAGCATGATCGTGTAGATCACGGTGATCGCCGTCAGCAGCGGCAGCACGCTGAACACCTGGGTCAGGTCGAACTGCCCGAGGGTCGTGAACGACGGTGTGATCGCGAAGTCGCTCGGGATCTTGGTCACGCCCGCGATCAGGGCGAGGACCGTGGTGACCAGGATGCTGATGATCAGGGCCGCCCGGACCTTGAGCACCCACAGGACGATCGTGAGGATCAGGCCGATCCAGAACACGAAGTCGGCCGCCGTGGTTGGCAGCTTGAACGTCACCAGGGTCGCGGGCGCGTTCGAGATGACGAAGCCGCCGTTCGCGAACCCGATGAACAGGATGAACAGGCCGATGCCGACGCCGATCGCCTTCTTCAGCGCGAGCGGCACCGCGTTCATCACCGCCTCCCGGAACCCGACCAGGACCAGGATCGTGACGACGATGCCTTCCCAGACGATCACGCCCATGGCGCCCGCAGGAGACAGGCCGCGACCGGTCAGCGAGAACGCGACGATGGCGTTGATGCCGAGCCCGGCGGCCAGCGCGAACGGGTAGTTCGCGATCGCGCCCATCGCGATCGTCATGATCCCGGCGATCAGCGCCGTGCCGGCGGCCAGGGCCACCGCCGTGAAGTTCGGGTTGGGCGGAACGCCCGGCTGGCTGAAGCCCGCCATCAGGATGTTCGGGTTCAGGAAGATGATGTAGGCCATGACCATGAACGTGGTCACGCCGGCCCGGGCCTCGGTCCCGATCGTCGTCCCGCGTTCGGCGAGCTTGAAGAAGTTGTCTATCGCGCTTCCGCTGCTGGGCGCGGGCGCGGCCGTCGTCTCGGCGCTCATGGGCGTTGCAGCTCCTCCCTCGATGTCCGGTTCCGGCTCCCTCCCACGCCCGCGGGAACGACCCGTGGACGCGGCGCCGCTCCCTACTCCTCGGCCCCCTCCAGGCCCAGGAGCTCCATCTGCACGAACCCGCTGGTGTCGAACTCGAGCTGGCGCGGCGCGGCGGGCCCTTCGTCCTCGCCGGTGCCGGTCGGCACGAACTCGATGACCACCTGTTCGTCTCCCTGCACGAGCGTGTAGACGAGCAGCTGGTCGGGGCGGGTCTCGAACTCGAGGTGCTCGAAGGAGTCCACGTTGATCGTGATCGCGATCGGCGTGAAGTACGTCGACACGTCGGGCTGGTCGGCCACGATCCGCTCCACCCAGCCCGTCCCGTGCGCGACCACGTCCCGGCCCCGGAGGTACCGGTAGGACACGGTCTGCTTGAGGATCGGCCGCAGGAGGTGCTGCAGATCGGTGGCGCTCGTCACCAGGCCCTGGTTGACGAAGAACTTCGCGGGCGGTTCGCTCGACACGGTGGACTCCACCTCGATTCGAGGGGCAGCGGGAGCGGCGCGCCGCGCCGCCCTCCCGGGTGCGGCCCGACGGCGGGAATCCTAGCGGACCGGGAGGGCGCCGGGGCGGGCACTTGACACGCGTTCGAGCCCGAAGGCGCGTCGTATCCTGCCGGCATGCGCTTCTCGAGCCGGACGGACTATGCGTTGCGGGCGACGCTGGAGCTCGCCGCGCACGGCGAAGGGTCGATGACCACGGCCGAGCTGGGACGCGTCCAGCACATCCCGGCCAACTACCTCGGGGCCGTCATGGCGGACCTCCGCCGGGCGGGAATCGTCAAGGCGCGGCGCGGTCCCGACGGTGGCTGGTCCCTCGCGCGGCCGGCCACGGCGATCTCGTTCGCGGACGTGATCCGGGCGATCGACGGCACGCTCGTCAACGTGGCCGGCACCCGCCCCGAGAAGCTGTCCTACCCGGGATCCGCGGGCGGGCTCAAGACGGCGCTGATCGCCGTGCGCGCCGCCGAGCGCGAGGTCCTCGAGTCGATCTCGCTGGCCGACGGGGTCAGCGAGCAGTTCCCGCCCCGCGTCCAGCAGCTGCTCGAGAACCCGAACGCCTGGCACTGAGCCCGGGACGCCGGCGCGTCACGCGGGTGCCGGAACGGCCAGCAGCCGGCGCGCGACGTCAGCGGCCTGGTCGCGGATCTCGGGGATCGCCAGCGTCTCCCACAGGACGCCCTTTCGCAGCGCGCCCATCGCGTAGGCGGGCAGCGTCGGCTCGCCGTTCGCGTCCAGGACGCGGCCGGTCGCCGGATCCACGTCAATCGCGATGCCCATGGGGCCCGGCCGGAGCCAGCCGTCCCGGATCGCGGCCCCGAGCAGCGGGCTGGCGGTGGCGTCGGGATCGGGGCCGACGGCGACCACGACCCGGTCGGCCGTCCACGTGGCGGCCTCGGCGATGATCCGGAGGCGCTCGCCGTCCGGCTCGATGCGCTGGATGGCGGCCCCGTGCACGGCGAACCGGCCTTCGGCGATCCAGCGCTCGAGGTCTCGCCCGATGTCGGCCGCGACGCGGTGGCGGTGGATGTCCCACAGGTGTCGATGGTGGGCGAGGAACGTGCGTTTCAGGTCGTCGTCCATCGCCATCCACAGGGCCTGGCCGATCGGGCGCAGCGAGTCCACGGCCCGGGGCCACGCGTCACCGAAAGAGCGAATCCGCTCGACGGCGTCGTCGAGCGGCGAGTCGAACGCCAGGAACTCCTCCACGGTGAATGCCGGGTGCGGGAGGCGGGGTCGCCACGGGTCCTCGTGCGGACGCGGCAGGTCGCCGTGGCGCGACAGGGCCATGACCGTCGCCCGCGGGTGCGCGTTGAGGATCGAGCCCGTGACGTCGATCGCCGTCAGGCTGCTGCCGATCACGGCCACGACGTCCCCGTCGACCATCCCGTCGAGGGCGCCGTCCGCCCAGGGGTCGAGCACGACGCGCGGGTTGCCCTCGAGCGGGTCGAGGTAGCCGAGCCGGGGCGGCAGCTCCAGGCCCGTGGCCAGGACCAGCGCGTCGGCGGCGAGCGTGTCGCTCGTTGAGAGCCCGAGCGCGACACCGTCGCCGTCCGGCGCCAGCCGCTCCACGCTCGCGCGTACGTGACGCAGCGCCGCGCCGGATGTCGCGACGGCGTCCGTGAACACGGCCTGGAGATAGCGTCCATAGTCGAGGCGGCGCGGAAACGCCTCCCCGGGCACGCCCATCCAGCGACGGAAGTGGTCGAGGTCGTCGGCAAACGCGCTCATCGAGAGGGCCGGCACGTTGAGGCGGTGCCACGGGTCCCGCGTGGCATAGGCCACCCCGAGCCCCAGCTCCGCCCGGGGCTCGATGACCACGACCTCGAGGCCGACGCCGCCCAGGCGCAGCAGGTTCGTTGCCACGAGCACCCCGGCGGCCCCGCCACCGGCGATCGCGACCCGGCTCGGACGCGCGGACAGCTCGGTGCTCCTGCTCATGGCGTGACTGTGCCACGGACGACGCGGGGGGTCACGGCTTGACGGATCGCATACTCCACATTGTATGCTGTTTATGTTGACAATTACGTCGACACAGGGCACACAAGGAGACAGCGGCGTGACGGACGTTCGGACCGGGCTGGAGATCGTCACCCTGGAGACCCCGTCGCTCGGGGATCGCTCCTATCTCGCCATCGCCGACGGCTGGGCCGTCGCGATCGATCCCCAGCGCGACATCGACCGGGTCGAGCGAGTGCTCGCAGACAGCGGGCTTCGCCTCGGGGCCGTGCTCGAGACCCATCTCCACAACGACTACGTGACCGGCGGCCGTGCCCTCGCCCTCCGGAACCGGGCCACCTACGCGGTGCCCGCCGGACCCCGGCTCAGCTACGACGCTCGGCGCGTGGCTGACGGCGACGAGCTGCACGTCGGACCGCTCACCGTGCGCGTGCTCGACGCGCCCGGCCATACCGATGCCCACACCGCGTACGGGATCACGCACGACGCGGACGTCGCCGGCGCCGTGTTCACCGGCGGCTCGCTGCTGCTCGGCGGCGCCGGCCGCACCGACCTCATGGGACGCGATCGTGCCGAGGCGCTGGCCCGCGCGCAGTACCGCTCGATCCGTCGTCTCGGCGCGAACCTGCCGGCCGACACGGCGGTGTGCCCGACGCACGGGTTCGGGTCGTACTGCTCGGCCGGCATGCCCACCGGCGGCGGGGCGACGATCGCCGACCAGCGACGCAGCAACCCGGCCTTTCAGCTGGACGAGGACGCCTTCGTCAATCGTCTCCTTGGCGGCCTGCGACCCTATCCCCGCTACTTCGCGGCGATGGCGCCGCGCAACGCGTGGTTCCCCACGGCGGCCAACCTGGCTCCCCCGCCCGAGGTGCCGCTGGACGACCTCCTCGCGCTCGCCGCGACCGGCGGCACCGGCGCCGCCGGCGCGGCCATGATCCTCGACGTGCGGCCCCGCGCGGCCTACGCCGCCGCCCATGTCGCCGGCAGCCTCCACATCGACGGCCGGGGCTCGCTCGCGACGTGGTTCGGCTGGCTGGAGCCGATCACGGCCGAGGTCGTCCTCGTCGCGTCCAGCCCCACGGAAGCCTCGTCGGCGCAGCGCGAGCTGCGGCGGATCGGGGTCGACGGGATCGTCGGCGCGTGCATCGCGCCGGACCTCGCCTCGGAGCCCGCCGTTGCGGGGGTGCCGGCCATCACGATTCTCCGCCGTTCGTCGTTTCGTGACCTCGCGACGGAGCTCGGCCTGGGCGAGGACATCGTGATCCTCGACGTCCGGGAGGCGGACGAGCGCCGCGCGCTCCGCATTGCCGGTTCGGTCGGCGTGCCGCTCCACGAGCTGCCCACCGCAGACCTGGAGCCGCTCCGGGGGCGCAATGTTTGGGTGCACTGCGCGGCCGGCTTCCGGGCGACGATCGCGGCGTCGATGCTCGAACGTGCGGGGATCCGGTGCGCCATCGTTGACGACCTGATCGACGTCGCCGCCGAGCTGGGGCTGGCCGGGGTTCCCGCCGCTGCCGATGACGCGGCGGGCGACGAGAACGAGCGCGCGGACGAGCCGGCACGAGCGGCCGTCGCGCCGCTCGCGGCGTAGGCTCCCATGGGTCGCATCACCGCCGGCTCCCCCCTCGTCGACGCCCGCGGGGCCCGCGTCGGGGCCGCCGTCAGCGTGTTCCTCCTGGTCATCGCCGGTGACCTCCGGCGCAGTGGCTCGCCCGAGCGGGCGGTCGTCCTCGTGTTCGCCATCGCCCTCGCGATGTCCGTGAGCGCCGCGACCTCGCTCCGCTGGAACGCGTTGTCCCTGCCGTTCCGCCTGGCCCGCGCGAATGGCGCGATCGGCGCCCCGTCGCCGGACGACCTTCAACCGGTCATCGGCCTGCGGCTCGCGCAGGCGATCGGGGCGGGCTGCCTGGTCGCGGCCGGCGTGGCGTGGGCGGCCTCGGCCGATGTGGTCGCGGTCGGGCTGATCGCACTCCTCGCCTCGCTGCAGGTGCTCCTCGCGATCACCGGCATCTGCGTGGCGTGCCGCTTCTACGGCGTGTTCCTGTGGCTCGACCGGCGTCGATCGCCGGCCGCGCTCCGACCGATGGCCACCCAGAAGATCCGAATCCAGCGCTGACCGCCGGCGTCTCCGTCGATGACGGGCAAAGCCTGGCGGCGTGAGCGCGGCGGGGCACCCGTATCATCCCGGCATGCTGCTCGCGATCGACATCGGGAACACGAACGTCACGCTCGCGCTCGTCTCGGATGCGGCGATCGTCACGACCCGCCGGGCGGGTACTCCCCGGTCGGCCACGGCGGACGAGCTGGAGGTGCTGCTCGCCGGCCTGATCGGCCTCGACGGGCGCGCGTTCGCCGACGTCTCGGGTATCGCCCTGGCGTCGGTCGTCCCCGCCCTGACCGCCACGACCGAGTCCGTCGCGAGCCGCCACGGGATCCCGATCCTCGTCGCCGCGGCCGGGAACGTGCCGCTGGCCGTCCGGGTGGACCGGCCGCACGAGGTGGGCGCCGACCGGCTGGTCAACGCGCTCGCGGCGGCCCGCCTCTACGGGACGCCGGCCGTGGTCGTCGACTTCGGGACGGCGACGACGCTCGACTGCGTCGGCATGGACGGTGCGTACGTCGGTGGCGCCATCGCGCCGGGCCTGGAGCTGGGCCTCGAGGCGCTCGCCGCCCGCACGGCAAAGCTGCCGCGGATCGAGCTCCGGACGCCCGACCGCGCGATCGGCCGCGACACCGTCAGCGCGATGCAGTCCGGCACGGTCTTCGGCTACCAGGCCCTGGCGTCGGGGCTGCTGGCGAAGGTGCGCGCCGAGCTCGCGGAGGCCGCGGGCACGAAGCCCGAGGACGTCCGCGCGATCCTGACCGGCGGCCTGTCCGCCGCGCCGTGGGCCCGCGGCGTCGAGGGCGTCGACGTCATCGATCCCGACCTCACCCTCAAGGGCCTGGCGATCCTCCACGCGGAGGTCGCGGGCGGGGCGGCGATGGAGGCCGGCCGCCGGTGACCGACAACGGGACCGCGACCGCTCGCCGCCTCGAGGGGCGGCTGATCGGCCTCGGGGTGTGCGGTTCGATCGCCGCCTACAAGTCGGTCGAGCTGCTGCGACGCCTGACCGCCGAGGGCGCCGACGTCGTCGTCATGCTCACCCCGTCGGCGACGCGCTTCGTCGGCCCGCTGACGTTCCGGGCGCTGTCGCGCCACCCCGTCGAGACCGACGTCCTCGACCTCCTCCCCGACCAGCGGATCGGCCACATCGTCATCGCCGACACGGCCGACGCCATCGTCGTGGCCCCCGCGACCGCCCGCTGGCTGGGCGCGATGGCCGCGCGGCATCGCCGACGACGCCGTGCTCGCGGCCTGCCTCGCGACGACGGCGCCCGTGGTCGTCGCGCCCGCGATGGACGGCGACATGTGGACGCACCCGGCGACCCGCATCAACGTCGAGCGCCTGCGCCGCGAGTTCGGCTACCGGGTCGTCGAGCCCGGGGAGGGCCCGCTCGCGTCGGGCCAGAACGGCATCGGGAGGCTCGCCGAGCTGGACGACATCGTCGAGGCGGTCGTCGCCGCGGTCGCCGACGCGCCGATCCGCCAGCCCGACGCCGCCGCCCGCCCGCCGGTCGTCGACCGCCTCGGCGCCTTCGACCTCGAGGGTCGCCGGATCGTCGTGACCGCCGGCGGCACCGCGGAGGCCATCGACCCCGTGCGCTACATCGGCAACCGGAGCACCGGCCGGATGGGGATCGCGATCGTCGAGGCCGCCCTCGCCCGTGGCGCGCGCGTGACGCTGATCGCGGGCCGCCTCGAGGTCCCGGTCCCGCCGGGCGTCAGCGCCGTGACCGCGGAGTCGACCGCGGCCATGCGCGACGCCGTCGTCGAGGCCGTGTTCCTCGGCCGGGCCGACGCGCTGGTCATGGCCGCCGCCGTCGCCGACTTCCGCCCGGCCCACGCGGCACCGACCAAGCTCACCCGCGACGCCGGCCTGAGCATCGAGCTCGAGCCCACCGAGGACATCCTCGCCGAGGTCGGCGCGAGGGCCGGCTCGCTCGATCCCCGCCCCGTCATCGTCGGCTTCGCGGCCGAGACCGGCAGCCTCGACCGGGCCCCCGAGAAGCTCCGCCGGAAGGGCGCCGACCTCCTGGTCGCCAACGACGTCGCCGAGGCCGGCTCGGGGTTCGGCACGGAGACCAACCGGGTCTCGATCCTGGGCGCCGACGGGTCGCGCGACGACCTGCCGCTGCTGTCCAAGCGCGAGGTCGCCGACCGGCTGCTGGACCGCGTCGCGAGCCTGCTGGACGAGCGCGGGACGGCGTCGGACGAACGCGGAACCGCGTTGGACGAACGGGGGACCCCGGCGCAGACTGGACCGATGAGCACGGAGACCTAGCCGATGAGCGCCCAGACCGAGTCCGTCCGTCGCCTCTCCGTCGTCGACATCGCCAAGCTGTATGCCGACGGCGTCCGGATCGCGACGATCACCGCGTACGACTTCCCCACCGCGGCGCTGGTCGACGAGGCCGGCGTCCCGCTGATCCTCGTCGGCGACTCGCTGGCCCAGGTGATGCTGGGCTACGACACCACCGTGCGCGTGACGATGGACGAGATGCTCCACCACACCAAGGCCGTGGTCCGGGGCACGAAGCGCGCGCTGATCGTCGGCGACATGCCGTTCCTGTCCTACTCGACGCCCGACGACGCCGTGCTCAACGCCGGCCGCTTCCTCCGCGAGGGCGGCACGCAGGCGGTCAAGGTGGAGGGCGGCGTCCGCAGCGCGCGCATCATCGACGCGATCGTGAAGGCGGGCATTCCCGTGATGGGCCACATCGGGCTGACGCCGCAGGCGATCAACGCGTTCGGCAAGGTCAGGGTCCAGGGCAAGACCCGCGAGCAGGCTCGACAGCTGCTCGCCGATGCGCTCGCGGTCCAGGAGGCCGGCGCGTTTGCGGTCGTCCTGGAGCTCGTGCCCGGGCAGCTGGCCGCGGCGATCACCGAGCGGCTCACGATCCCGACCATCGGCATCGGCGCCGGCGCCGGCTGCTCCGGGCAGATCCAGGTCATCACCGACACGCTCGGCTGGGGCGACTGGACGCCGAAGCACGCCCGGCGGTACGCGGACCTGCGGGGGACGATCCTCGGGGCGGTGGGCCAGTACAAGGCCGACGTCGAGGCCGGCACGTTCCCGGCCGACGCGGAGACCGTGCTGATGGATCCCGCGGTGCTCGACGAGGTGCTGGGCCGGTCCGCCGACGATCGGGCCGCCGCGCCGGCCGGGCTCGCGGGGATCCCGCTGGACCGCGACCTCTGATCGTCGCGCCCGACCCACGACGATCCGGCGTGAAGGTCGTCCGCACCCGCGCCGAGCTGCGCGAGGCGCTGGCCGCCGCCGCGCGGCCGGTGGGATTCGTGCCGACGATGGGCTGGCTCCACGAGGGGCACACGTCGCTGATCGGGCGCGCCCGCGCCGACAGCGCGACGGTCGTGGTCTCGATCTTCGTCAACCCGCGCCAGTTCGGCGAGACGACGGACTTCACGAAGTACCCGCGCAACGAGGCTCGCGACCTCGCGATCTGCGAGGCGGCGGGCGTCGACCTCGTGTTCGCGCCGCCGGTCGACGAGGTCTACGTGCCCGGCTTCGACACCACCGTCACGATCGGCGCGATCGCCGAGCCGCTCGAGGGCGCCGCGCGGCCAGGGCACTTCGACGGCGTCGCCACGGTCGTCGCGATCCTGTTCTCGCTGGTCGGCGCCGAGCGGGCCTACTTCGGCCTCAAGGACTACCAGCAGGTCCGGGTGATCCGGCGGATGTCGCTGGACCTCGCGCTGCCGACCGAGGTCGTCGCGCTCGACACCGTCCGGGAGCCGGACGGTCTCGCGCTGTCCTCGCGCAACGCCCGGCTCTCACCCGTGGGTCGCGCGGCCGCGCCGGTCATCCGCCGCGCGCTGCTGGCGGGCGTCGCGTGCGTGCGCGGCGGCGAGCGCGACGCCGACGCCGTCCGCGCCGAGGTCTCCCGCGTCCTCGCCGCGGAGCCGCTCGCCGATCCGGACTACGTCTCGGTCGCCGACCCCGACACGCTCGAGGAGCTGGCGACGATCGGCGCCGCCGGCGGCGCTGCTGTCGACGGCGGTCCAGATCGAGGGCGTCCGCCTGATCGACAACGAGCGGGTCTAGCGCCTAGGCGGGCGTCGCCCGCTGCGCGTCGTCCCAGGCGCCGATCTCCGCTCGCAGCCGGTCGGCCGCGGCGTGGTCGCCGGGCGCCAGGCGGTCGAGCCCGAGCAGCGCGGCACCGAGCACCGGCGGCGCGTGGAGCACGCTGACGTGCGGCGGCCGGCGCGACAGCCCGAACGAGCGTCGGTCACGCGCGGCACGAGCAGGTCGGCCGCGCCACGGGCGAGCCCCCCCGCGAGCGTGACCGGGACGGGCTCCTCCTCGAGGCTGAGGCGCCGGATCGAGGCCGTCGCGAACGCCGCGAGCTCGTCGGCGATGTCGTCGACCAGGCCCTGCGCCACCGCGTCCCCGTCGCGGGCGGCCTGGGCGACGACCGGCGCCAGCTCCCCGACTCGCCGGCCCTCGATCCTGTCGAGGTAGAGCGCCTCGGTCACGTCGGCCGGCGTCCTGAGGCCGAAGTGGGCGGGCACGAGCGTGGAGAGGCTGGTCGCCGGGCCGCGGCCGTCGTCCGCCCGGACGGCCGCGCCCAGGCCCCACATCCCGAGCCCGGATCCCCCGCCGCGATCGCCGGCGATCTCGCCCAGGCCGCTGAACCGCGCGACCCGCCCGTCGGGCGCCCGGCCCACCGCGTTCATGCCGGACCCGCAGATCACCGCGACCCCCCAGCCATCGGGCGTGCCGGCTCGAAGGGCGGCGAACGTGTCGTTGAACAGCAGCGTCTCCCCGGCCAGCCGCCGGGCCCGGTACGCCTCCGTGAGGCGCTGCTCGTCCGACGGCAGGTCCATCCCCGCCAGGCAGCACACGGCGAGCTCGGCGACCGGCAGCCTCGGGCCGCCCGTGCCCGACAGGCCGGCCTCGGCGAGGACGCGGCCGACGAGCCCGGACAGCCGGTCCAGCCCCGGCTCGAGGCCCACCGCCTGGTGGGACGTCGTCGGGCCGCGGACGGCCGCGCGCAGCTCGCCACGGACCGTGCACAGCGCGACGTCGGTCTTCGAGTTGCCGCCGTCGACGGCGAGGACGACGTCCTTCACGCGGCGAACCGCTCGAGCGCGTCGATGCGGACGAACGTCGCCCCGGCCGCCCGGAGGCCGTCGACGATCGCGGGCAGCGCGTCGAGCGTGCCCGGCGGCCAGGCGTGGAACAGCACGACGGCGCCGTCCCCGACCGCGGGGGTGCCGGCCAGGGCGTCGGCGGCCATCGCCGGGCCGGTCCGCCACGGCTCCCAGTCGTCGAGCACGACGTCGGCGCCCACGTCGCGGTAGCCGAGCGCCGCCAGCGTCGCCAGGATGCGCGGGTCGTCGTCGCCCGCCGAGAACGGGCAACGGAACCACGGCCGCGGGTCCACGCCGGTGGTGTCGCGGATGACCGCCTCGGCCTCGCGCACGTCCGTCGCCAGCCCGTCGTCGGTCAGGAGCGGCAGGCGGGCGTGGTAGAAGCTGTGGTTCCCGACGAGGTGGCCCTCGTCGGCGACGCGGCGCGCGAGGGCGGGCTCGGCCTCCACCCACCGGCCCTGGAGGAACCACGTCGACGGGACCTTGCGATCCGCGAGCACGTCGAGCAGGCCGGCGGTCACGCCCGGCCGGTGTGGCCGGTCGGGGTGCTCGGCGTCGAACGTGAGGGCGACCCGGAACGGGTTCGACGGCGAGGCGGCCCGCTCACTTCTCGACGCCGCTGATGACGACGCCGCGCACGAACACGCGCTGGAAGACGAGGAACAGGATCACCGGGATCACCATCGTCATCAGGGTCCCCGCCTGGACGTAGGCCGGGTTGCGGTAGTGGATGCCGTTGAACTTCTGGAGGCCCACGGCGAGGGTCTGGAGCTCGGGCTTCGTCGACAGGTAGATCAGCGGGTCGAAGAAGTCGTTCCACGAGTAGACGAGGTGGAAGATCGCGACCGCGATGATGGCGGGCCACGCCTGCGGCAGGATGACCGAGATCAGCGTCCGGAACGGGTCGGCGCCGTCGATCGAGGCGGCCTCGTCCATCTCGCGCGGGATCGTCATCATGTACTGGCGGAGCAGGAACACGTCGAACGCGTTGGCGAAGAACGTCGGGACGAGCAGCGGCAGCCAGGTCCCCACCCAGCCGATCTTGGGGAAGATCGTGTACGTCGGGACCAGGGTGACGGACGTCGGGCAGGAAGATCGTCGCGATCAGCAGCGTGAACAGCAGCGCTCCGACCGGGAAATCGGAAACGGGCGAAGCCGTACGCCACGACCGTGCACGAGGCCACGGTCCCGATCATCCCGATGACCGCGATGCGCGATCGTGTTGAACAGCAGCCGCGGAAAGTCGATGATCGCCCACACGTCGGCGAAGTTCGACCACGCCGGCGCCAACGTCCAGGCGCGCTCGAGCGTCCGCCACGCGCCGTCCCACACGATCGGCGCGGCCGCGGGTTCGCGGGATCGACGAACTGGCTCTGCGTCCGACCGGGCTTGACGAGGGCCATCGGCTTGCTCCCGCCCTCGACCGGCACGATGTAGATGTCGTAGGTCTTGCCCTGCCAGTCGAACGTCTGCGGCAGCGACGGCAGGAACGGCGCGTTGGTCTCCGACAGCTGGTCGGGCGTCTTGAGCGACACCATCACCGCCCGCAGGATCGGGGACAGGAACGCCGCGAGCAGCGCGACCATCAGGAACGTCAGCGCGAACGAGCGCGTGACGTCGCGCGGCCTCCGAGGCCGGCGCCGCCGGAGCCACGAGGCGCGCGCGACCGACGCCGGGGCGCCACGTCCTGGAGCGTCGCCTCGGCGCCCACGGCTAGCGCTCCCCCGCGTAGTAGACCCAGCGGCGAGAGGTCCGGAACAGGACCAGGGTGATGACCAGGGTTACGATGAACAGCAGCCAGGCGAGCGTCGCTCCGTAGGCCATGTTCTGGTACGTGAAGAAGTTCTTGTACAGGTAGCAGGTTGAAGAACATGGTGGTGCCGCCCGGCTCGCCCGTGCCGTTGTTGATGACCAGCGGGACGAGGAAGTACTGGAGGACGTCGACGACCGCGAGGATCAGCGTGTAGAAGATGATCGGCGACATCAGCGGCAGCGTCACGTGGACGCAGTGAGGCCCACCAGCCGCCGCGCCGTCGATGCGCACGGCGTCGTACAGCTCCGTCGGGATGCCGCGCAGGCCGGCCAGGTTGACGATGATGCCCGGCGCCGATGCCCCAGATCCCGATCATCACGAGGCCGGATAGATCGAACGGCGCTGTCGTTGAGCCAGTTGGGCGGGTCTGGATGCCGAGGAACCGAGGCACGGAGTTCACCCACCCGGTCTCGAGGTTGAGCATCCCCTGCCAGATGAGGACGCCCGAGACGAACGGGATCACGTAGGGCAGGAAGAACAGGATCCGGAACGCCCCCGGGCCCAGGTAGCGGCTGTTCAGCCCGAGGGCCACCAGGAACGGCATGATAGGATGAACGGCAGCTGGAACAGCGCGAACCGGAAGGTGACCGCGAGCGACTCCCAGGCCTGGCCGTCGCCGAGCATGGTCTGCAGTTGCGAGCCCGACGAACCCGAGCGGCTCCTGCTGGTCGAGCGCGAGGTTGCTGAACGTGAACGCCAGCGACGCGATCATCGGGGCGAGCGTGAAGAGGAAGAAGCCGATGATCCAGGGCGAGATGAACAGGTAGCCCCACATCGCCTCGCGCCGGGCGAGGGCGGCAGGCCCGGAGCTTCGGGAGCCCGCGGAACCGGGGCCGTGCGGTCGCCGACGGCCGTCACGGGAGGCGCCTCGGCGCGGTCATCAGGCCCTCATTGTCGACGACCCCGCCGATCGGGTGACGGGCGGGATCGAGGGGGTCATCGGCGCGGTCGATCGAGCCGGGCCTACTGCTTGTCCCAGATCGCCTGCATCTCGATCTTCAGGGACTCAAACTCCTTGTCGAGTTCAGGCCCTGGTCGTCTGCCGAGCGGGTCAGGTACTTCCCTCCGGACCCGACGAGGCCGAGCGTCTCGTTGTAGGCCGGCATCCACGACTCGAAGTTCGGGTTGTCCGGGTAGTGGACGCCGTCGACGGCCACCTGCCAGTCGAGCGTCTGGGTGAACTCGTCTGGCACTCGATGCACGCCGCCTGATCCGCGGACCGCGCCGGGAAGCCGCCGTACGCGGTCAGCAGATCCGGGACGCCTCACCGAGGAGGTAGGTCAGGAACTGGAACGCCTCGTCCGGGTGCTTCGTGTCCTTCAGGATTCGGAACGTGTCGGCGTTGAATACCGAAGTCTCCTTCCCGTTGTACGCGGGAGATGCCCATGTCCCAGTCGTCGAGGCCCTCGAGCACCGTACGTCGACCACAGGAAGTTCTCGCTCATGGCGACGTTGCCGGTGAAGAACGGGTAGTCGTTGGGGTTGATGTCCGGACTGGAACTGCGGCTCGGTCATGCTCATGTGGTCGGTCCAGATGGCGTCGTAGTAGATACTTCCAGGCCGCCGCCCAGGCGTCGGGGATCTGGACGGTCTTCCCGTCGGCCGTCGACAGCGTGCCCGCGCCGAAGTACGCGCCGAGGCCGCGCATGTCGTCGCGCTGGGGCTCGAAGCCCCACTGGCCGATCTTCTCGGGATCGAAGCCCGGCTGGGTCGCGTCCTTGCCGTTCTTGTCGACGGTCAGGATCTTCCCAACCTGCCGGACCGTCTCGTAGTTCCAGTCGACCTGGGAACCGTCGGGCATCGTGTACGGCTCGCCGTACTTGTGCGGCGGCTCCGACAGGCCGGCCTCGTCGAACGCACCCTTCGGTAGAACAGCGCGGACGGGTAGATCGCGAAGGGGATGCCGACCTGGCCCTCGTCGAGCTTGTAGATGTTGACGACGCTCTCCGGGAACCCGGACAAGTCGTAGGCGTTCTTCTCGATCAGGGGCCCGAGGTCGAGCCACTGGCCCTTGAAGGCATTGGCGCCACCGATGCCGACCGGACCGACAATATCCGGGCCATTGCCGACCTGTAGCTCGGTCGCCAGCGTCTCGTTGGCTGCCCTCGTACGTGACGACCTCGAACGTCACGTGGATGTCCGGGTGGGCGGCGTTCAAGTCAGCGACGACCTGGTCCTCGACCTTCTTCTGCTCCGGCGCCTCGCCGCCGCCGAGGCAGCAGTACCAGCGGATCTCGTCGACCGGTGCGGCCCACCGGCGGACCGTCGTCGGCGCGGGCGGACGCCGGCTCGCTCGACGGCCCGCCGCCGGCGGGCTGAGAGGCAGCGGCCGAGGCGCCAGACGACGGCGGCGCCGTGGTGTTGCCGCCGCACGCGGTCGCGACGAGCGCCACGACGGCGATGGCGGCGAAGGCTCGGGTGGCTCGCATCTGCTCCTCCTGCGAACAACGGGCCGCCGACCGTCGGCGGACCCTAGGTTTGTCGGCGGACCGCCGCGGTCGCGGCGCCCACGGCGCCGGCATCGATGTCGTCGGATCGGGGGCTGGAGCGGACGACGACCCGCTCCACGTAGTAGCGCGTCCGGTCGCCCCGGACGAACGAGCGCGCGAACTCGACCGGCCGCCCCGAGGGGTCGTAGGCCAGGCCTTCGATGCGCAGCGCCGGCTTGTGGGGCTCGACGCCGAGCAGCTGGGCCTCTCGCTGCGGAAGGGCGATGGGCTCGAGCGATTCCCGGGCCCGGGCGACGCGGGTGTCGTACCGCGCGCCGAGCAGCTCGTACAGCGAGCCGCCCTCGAGGTCGCCGGCGAGCAGGCCGGGAAACCGGGCCTCGGACAGGAAGACCTGCTCGAGCAGCAGTGGCTCGCCGTCGGCCATCCGGAGCCGTTCGAGGTGGACCACCGAGGCGCCGATCGCGATCCCCAGGGCCTCGGCGACGGCGGCGTCGGCGGCGACGGTCCGCGCGGTGACGACGCGGGTCGCCGGGTCGTGGCCCAGGCGCTGGACCTCCTCGGTGAACGACATCGAGCCCTCGAGGTCGAGGTCGATCGGCGGACGCGTGACGAACGTGCCCCGGCCGCGCATCCGCTCGAGGCGCCGCTCGCGGGCCAGGTCGCCCAAGGCGCGGCGGACCGTGATCAGGCTGCAGCCGTAGCGCTCGGCGAGCTCCCGCTCGGGGGGCAGCCTGTCGCCGGGGCGCCATTCGCCCGTCTCGATGGCCGCGCGCAGGTCAAGATAGACCTGATGGTGGAGCGGGACCGGGCCCGCCAGGAGCCGGAAGCGTGCCATGCCCGTCGCGAGCGACCTCTTGCGGTGGGACGTGGTTGGGGGCTTGCGGTCGGGGATGTTGCTGCTAACGTTATAAGCAATCTGTCAAGCCCACGCGAGGGAGTGGATGGGCCTCAAGGTCGCGGTCGCCGGCGGCGGCAGCACGTACACGCCCGAGCTGGTCGAGGGCTTCGCGCAACGCGCCAGCGTGCTGCCCATCGACGAGCTGGTGCTGCTCGACCCCGACCCGGAGCGGCTCGAGGTGGTCGGCGGGCTCGCCGGCCGGATCCTGCGACGCGCGGGCTGGCCCGGACGGCTAACGCTGACCGGCGACCGGTCGGCCGCCCTCGACGGCGCGGCGTTCACGCTCATCCAGCTGCGGGTCGGCGGCCAGGCGGCGCGGCTGGTGGACGAGACGCTGCCGCTGAAGTTCGGCCTCATCGGCCAGGAGACGACCGGTCCGGGCGGGTTCGCGAAGGCCCTGCGCACGGTGCCGCTGGTCCTCGAGATCGCCGAGGAGTCCGCGCGACGAGGCGCTCCCGGGTCGTGGATCCTGGACTTCACCAACCCGGTGGGAATCGTCACCCAGGCGCTGCTTGACGCCGGGCATCACGCCATCGGGCTGTGCAACGTGGCGATCGGGTTCCAGCGCGGGCTGGCCCGCCACTTCGGCGTCGAGCCCGAGCGGGTCTCGCTCGACCACGTCGGCCTGAACCACCTGTCGTGGATCCGGGCGGTCCGGGTCGATGGCGTCGACCGCCTGCCCGAGCTGCTCGAGGCGGGCGGCGAGGAGGTGACCCTCGGCGGTGACTTCCCGCTGTCGGTCGTCCGTGCGTTGAGCGCGATCCCGTCCTACTACCTGCGCTACTACTACGCGACCGACGACATCCTGCGCGAGCAGCGTGAGGGCGAAAGCCGGGCGACCGAGGTCATCCGCATCGAGCGCGAGCTGCTCGACCTCTACCGCGACCCGGCCTTGGACCGCAAGCCCGAGCTGCTGGAGCGGCGCGGCGGCGCGTACTACAGCGAGGCCGCCGCGGCGCTCATCGAGTCGCTCTACACGGGTGACGGCGCGATCCACGTCGTCGACACGTACAACCGCGGCGCGATCCCGAACCTGCCCGACGACGCGGTGGTCGAGGTGCCGGCGCGCATCGACCGCTCCGGCGCGACGCCGATCCCGACGGCGCCGCTGGCCCCCGAGATGCTCGGCCTGGTGCAGCACGTCAAGGCGTACGAGCTGCTGGCGGTCGAGGCGGCAATTCGTGGCGAGGACCCGATCGCGCTGCGGGCGCTGGTCGCCAATCCCCTCGTCAAGGGCGATGCCGGCGCCCTCCTCGACGCGATCATCGAGGCCAACCTGCGTTACCTCCCCCGCTTCGTGGCATCCGCGGCTTCGTCCTCGAGCTAGCTGGCGTCGGCCGCTCGTCGACCGCCCGCTTGCTCGCCGGCCCGACCCACGCCGTCTCTCGGCCGGCGGTTCAGTCAATCAGTCAGAGGACGCGTGCTCGTCCCGGCGAAGGCACGCTCACGCCGAGCGCGAGGTCGAAGTTGCCGGGATGTTTGACGGATTCGTCAACTCTTCTCTTCGGGACCAGTTGATCGGCGGTCCGCACCTGCGCCGGCGACGACAACCAGTCGTCCTTTGACTCGCTGACGGAAGCGTGGCGCCAGGACGGGCCGTTGATCGGAGTCGCAATCGGATCCGGACGCGCGCGTCAGTCGAAGCGCGCCTCGGTGGCGGCTTCCAGGAAGCGGTCCATGTGCAGGAACTCCCATACGAGCGCCTTGATCAGCTCGATCTTCTCCGTGTCCGCGGCGTGGGTCTTGACGAGCAGGTCGTGGACCTCGGAGGCGACGGTGTACGTGTCCTCGTCGACCAGCGCCGCGAAGATCCCCGCCTCGCGGATGCCGTTGAGGATCTCGGGCCGCGGCTCGTAGCCGCCGGTCAGCACCATCCCGATCGCCGCGCCGTCCGGCCCGGCCTCGACGGCCCCCGGCGTCTCCTCGAGCAGCGCCGCGACCTCCATCCCCCGCTGGCTCAGCGCGAGGTGGGCGGCGGTCAGGGTCACGATCACGTCCTCCCGATCGCCGGGCACGATGACCAGCGACCCCGGGCCGATCCGCGACAGCATGTGGGCCGGCTCCATCGCCCCAATGGCGACGCCCTCGATCACGCGGTCGAGGTCCCGCCCCGGGCAGATCACCCGGCCGCGCACGCCCTCGAGCACCATCCCCAGGGTTGGGTTCGACAGGATCGGCCGGTACGGCAGCACCCCGAGCAGCGGGATCCCGTGGCGGGCGAGGCCGCGCCGCAGCGTCTCCTCGATCCCCGGCTGTTCGTTGACCCGCACCTTGTTCACGATCGCGCCCGCGACCGGCACGCCGTGCGCGCTGAAGTGGGACGCGTTGAGCACGATCTCGTCGATCGGCCGCCCGACCCCGCCCTCGGACACGATCACCGCGGGCGCGCCGAGCATCTGCGCGACCACCGCGTTCGACAGCCCGATCACCGCCCCGACGCCCGCGTGCCCGGTCCCTTCGATCACCAGCATGTCGCGGCCGGCGAAGGTCGCGTGTGCCGCGCGGATCCGGGCACCCAGGTCCTCGACGACCTGCCCCGCGATGTACGCCTTGGTGAACCCGCGCGGGATGTGCACGGGGCTCATGACCGGGTAGGACTCGGGGAGGTCGAAGATCGCCTTCATCAGCACCGCGTCCTCGTCGGCGGGCTGGCCGTCGTCGATCACGGTCCGCTGCCCGACCGGCTTGAGGAACCCGGTGTCGTAGCCGCGCCGCCGGAAGCCGTCGACCAGCCCGACCGAGGCGGTGGTCTTGCCGCGGTTCTGCCCGGTGGCAGCCAAGTACAGCTGCCTCATCCTGCGGTCAGCCCTCCGAACGCCGAGGCGACGCCCCTGCGAGCCGTCGGCGGGAGGATTGGCGCATCGCGCGGCGGGTCGCCGGCGGCCTAGGTCCGGGGCGTCGTCTTGCGCTCGATCAGCTGCACGGCCTCGCGCAGCCGGGTGAGCGACTCCTCGTCGACGCTGTCGGGCTCGAGGTACGGGCCGAGGCGCTCCATGATGTCGGTGACCAGGCCGAGGAACACGGCGGCGTCGGCCACGAAGAACTGCGGCTCGTTGTTGTAGCGGACCATCGTGAGCCGGCCCTGGAGCACCCGCCGCTCCTCGACGTGCGCGACCTGCGTGCTGAAGTTGTGGCCCTGGATCCCGTCGGGGTTGTTGAGGAAGTTCAGGGCGTTGTCGATGGCGAGGCCGAACCGGGCGCGCCACGCAACCAGGCGCTCGTGCACCTCGGGCTGGATCCGGACCTCCGAGACCTCCTCGAACACCTCGGGGGCCACGGTGAGCAGGCCGACCAGGGTCGTTCCGGCCCGGGCGCCGAGCATCACCTGGAGGCTTCGCTCGAGGGTGAACACCTCCGAGTCGAACCGGGGGCTGGTGATGACGTCGGTCAGGAGGTCCTCGACGTTGTCCAGGCTGCCGGGGTCGGCGAGCGCGTTGGACAGGTGGAGGATCTCCTCCTTGAACAGGAACTTTTCCTCGTGGTCGAGCATGGCCGGATGGTACACGCGTTCGAGGCGCTCCTCACCCGGACGACCTGCCTATCCGGGCTCGTCCAGTCGTCCGCGCCGCGAGTCGTCGGGCGGCAACGAAAACGGCCCGGCGGGTGCCGGGCCGTGTCGTGATGGGCGAGGAAGCGACGGTTACGGGTACAGGCCCCGCATCGCGGTGGCATCGGCGACGCGCTGGACGGCGTTGAGGTACGCGCCGGTGCGCATGTTGACGCCTTCCTTCTGGGCCTGGTCGAGGACCTCGTGGAAGGCCTTGACCATGATGACCTTGAGCTTCGCGTTGACCTCGGTCTCGGTCCAGTGGTCCCGGTTGAGGTCCTGGACCCACTCGAAGTAGCTGACGGTCACGCCGCCGGCGTTGCACAGGATGTCCGGGATCATGAACACGCCGTGGTCCCATAGGATCTCGTCGGCCTCGGGTGTCGTGGGGCCGTTCGCGGCCTCGGCGACGATCCTGGCCTTGATCTTGTGGGCGTTGCTCACGGTGATCTGGTTCTCGAGGGCGGCCGGGATCAGGACGTCGCACGGGGTCTCGAGGAGCTCCGCGTTGGTGACGTCCTCGGCGCCCGGGAAGCCCTTGACCGTCCCGTGCTCCTTCTTCCAGGCGAGCACGCGATCGATGTCGAGCCCGTTCATGTTCCGGATGCCGGCCGTCGAGTCGGACACCGCGATGACGGTCGAGCCCTCCTCGGACATCAGCTTGGCCGCGATCGAGCCGGCGTTGCCGAAGCCCTGGACCACGACCTTCGCCCCGTGGAGGTCGAGGTCGATGTGGCGGGCGGCCTCGACCACCGTGTAGACGCAGCCGCGGGCCGTGGCCTCGTTGCGGCCCTCGGAGCCGCCGAGGCTGATCGGCTTGCCGGTGACCACGCCCGGGACCGTGTATCCCACGTGCATCGAGTACGTGTCCATCATCCAGGCCATGACCTGGGCGTTGGTGTTCACGTCCGGCGCAGGGATGTCGCGCTCCGGGCCGATGAGCACCTCGATCTCCGCGGTGAAGCGGCGGGTCAGGTGTTCCAGCTCCTTCATCGACAGCCGCTTCGGGTCGACGATCACGCCGCCCTTGCCGCCGCCGTAGGGGATGCCGACGACCGCGCACTTCCAGGTCATCCACATCGCGAGGGCCTTGACCTCGTCGATGGACACGTCCTGGTGGTAGCGGATCCCGCCCTTGGCCGGCCCGCGGCCGAGGTTGTGCTGGACGCGGTAGCCGGTGAACACCTGGACGGTGCCGTCGTCCATCTGCACCGGGAAGTGGACGGTGAGCTCGCGGCGTGGCTCGCGGAGGACGCGGCGAAGGCCGAGGTCGAGATTCAGGCGGTCGGCGGCCAGGTCGAACTGCTGCTGCGCGACGTGCCAGGCGTTGATCGGCGCCGTGACGTGTTCCGTCGTCATGAACGGAGGATCCTCAGGTGACCGGGCGGTGGACGCCGCCCTCGATCGATGGGCCGTCGTCCGGACGACCCCACGGGGACGCGCTCGCCGTCGGCCGATGGGGGACCGTCGGGGCGGTGCGTCGCCTTTCGGGACCGGAGTATAGCCTCGGACGGCCGATTGCCATGGTCCGTTCGTCACCGTCCCGCAACCTGACCGTCACCCTGCCGGTCCGAAGCCGTGCGGGAGCGGTGTCGGCGGGCGGTCAGCGCCGCACTGCGCCTCAGTGCCTGTAGATGATCACCGCGCCGACGCAGCCGGGGCCCAGGTGCGGCCCGACCGACGGCCCGATCAGCATCGTCTGGACCTTCGACGCGGCAAGGCCCGAGCGCTCGATGAACTGCTCCCGGAACGCGTCCACGTCGGCATTGGTGCTGTGGAGGATCGCCGCCCGTTCGAGCGGCTTCGCCGTCAGCAGCTCGAGGACCCGTTCGCGCGCCTTCTGGCGGGATCGGACCCGGTCCGCGTTCTCGACGACGCCTTCCTGGACGGTGATGATCGGCTTGATCGACAGCATCGTGCCGACCGCCGCGCGCGCCCCACTGATCCGGCCGCCGCGCTTGAGGTACTCGAGGGTGTCGAGGGCGACGAACAGGTCGACGTCGGCCTTGCGGTGCTCGAGGACCCGGGCGATCTCCGCCGCGGCGACGCCCTCGGCGGCCAGCTCCGCGCCGATCTGGGCCAGCTGCCCGGTGCCCATCGACGCCGTCCGCGAGTCGATCACGTGGACCTCGCGGCCCTCGAGCAGGCCGGCGGCGACCTGGGCGGACTTCAGCGTCCCGGACAGGTCGCCCGACACGTTGACGCATACGACGGCGTCCGCGCCGCCGGCGAACGCGGCCTCGAAGACGGTCTTGAAGTCGCCGGGCGACGCGGCGGCCGTGGTCGGGAACGGCGCGTCGGGCGCGGTCATCCGCTCCCAGAAGGCCTCGGTCGTCAGGTCGACGCCCGGCCGGAAGCTCTCGGCCCCGAAGCTCACCACGAGGGGGACGACGGTGATCGACTGGGCGGCCGCGACGTCGGGCGGCAGGTCGCTGGCGGAGTCGGTGACGATCGCGACGTGGGACACGGTCGGCTCCTCCGTCGGGCCGCGCCTGGAGGCGGGCTCAGGGTGCGCCCGATGATACGGACCGCCGTCGAGGCCGGGGACGTCGGCGCGGCAGGGGCCACGGCGCCGTACCGGCTACGCTTCTCGCATGGCGCGTCCCGTCCTCGCGGTGATCTTCGGCACGTTCACGCTGCGACTCGCGACCGGGATCACGGGCGCGATGCTCATCTACTACTACGCCGCGTTCCCGCAGTACGGCGGCGAGCCGGTCGACCCGCGAACCGTTGGCATCCTCGGCGCCCTGTTCTACCTGACCGAGCTCGTCGCGTCGCCGCTGTTCGGGATCCTGTCCGACCGTGTCGGGCACCGGCGGATCATGCTGCTCGGCCCGGGGTTCGGCGCCGTCGCCGTGATCATCACCGCGTTCACCGTCAGCCTCCCCGTCATCGGCTTCACCCGCCTCCTCGAAGGCGCATCGACCGCCGCCTCGGTGCCGTCGATCCTCGGCTTCATCGCGTTCGCGACCGCCGCCGACGAGATCCTGCGCGGCAAGGCCGTCGCCCGCTTCGAGGCCGCCACGCTCGCCGGCCTGATGGTCGGCTTCGTCCTCGCCGGGCCGCTGTTCGAAGTGTTCGGCCCCACGGCGTTCCTGCTCAACGCCCTCGTCTACGGCGCGTCGTTCGCGATCTACCGGTTCGGCGTGCCGAAGGACGCGGAGCCGGAGCCGGCAGGCCGCTCGCACGACCCTGAGGAGGGGCTGCGCCGGTACACGAGGATCCTGCGCGGCAGCCACGTCTGGCTCCTGGCGCCGACCTGGATCGCCATCAACGCGACGCTCGGCCTGTACACGAGCCAGACCCTGTTCCAGCTCGTTCGCGAACCGAACCCGGACTTCGCCAACCAGCAGCTGATGGGCGGCTTCGACCCGCTCCAGGTCTCGCTGGGGCTCGCGATCGGGGGCCTGTTGTTCTTCGCCGGCCTGTTCTACTGGGGCGGCAAGTTCCAGACCCTGCGACGGACCACGATCATCCTCTACGGCATCGCGGGCGGGGCCGTGATGCTGGCGGCGTTCACGGGGATCAACCACGCCGCTGGCTGGCCGCTGCCCGTCGTGCTGGCGTTGATCGTCGTCGGTGGCGCGGGCCTGTTCGTGCTCGCGGGCGCGACGCCGGCGGCGATCGGGCTGCTCGCCGACATGACCGAGGCCTACCCGGACGACCGCGGCGCGATCATGGGCCTGTACTCCGTGTTCCTCGGGCTGGGCCAGATCTTCGGCAGCCTCGTGGGCGGCGAGGCGGCACAGCGGGCGGGCCTGGACGGGATCTTCGTCGCCTCGTTCATCCTGCTGGGGATCGCGCTGCTGCCGTTGTCCCGGCTCCGGCGCTACGAGCACAGGGTCGGCAGCGGGCCGGCCCGGCTCGAGGGGCGCGAGGCCGTGAGCCCGGCCGATGGCTGACGCGGGCTGGGCCCCGGCGATGGTCCCCGCGCGGCTGGCTCGCGGGGCCCGCGGGGCGGTCGTCGCGCCGCACCACCTCGCGACGGCCGCCGGGCTCAACGTCCTTGCGGCGGGCGGGCACGCGGTCGACGCCGCCATCGCGACCAACGCGGTCCTCGCCGTCGTCATGCCCAACGGCTGCGGGATCGGCGGCGACGCGTTCTGGCTCGTGTGGGACGAGGCGGCGTCCGAGCAGGTCGGTCTCAACGGCTCCGGGCGGGCGCCGTCGGGCGCGTCGGCGGAGGCGCTCCGCGACCAGGGCCTGGACCGGATCCCGCTCCGGGGCCCGCTCGGCATCACCGTCCCCGGCGCGGTCCGATCGTGGGGCGACGCGCACGGCAGGTGGGGGCGCCTGTCTCGCGACGCCGTCCTCGCCCCGGCGATCGAGCACGCCGAGGCCGGCTTCCCGGCGTGGGACGGGCTCGCCTCCGCCATCGACCGGACGTCCGTCTCGCTCGGCAATGAGCCGTGGACGGCCGGGTTCCGGAGTGTCTGGCAGCCGCTCGGACGGGCTCCGCATCCGGGCGAGCGGGTCCGCCTGCGGCCCCTCGCCAGCACGTTGCGGACGCTCGCTGACGAGGGCTTCGACGCCTATTACGACGGCGAGCTGGGCGAGCGGATCGCGCACGGGCTCACGACGGCCGGGTCGGCGATCACGCTCGAGGACCTGCGCGAGCAGCGGTCGGAGTGGACCACGCCGATCTCGACCTCCTACCGCGGGACGCGGGTCACGACCCACCCGCCGAACAGCAGCGGGCTCGTCGCGCTCGAGATCCTGAACGTCCTCGGGCGCTTCGAGCCGCCGTCGACAGCTCGCTTCGACGGCCGCGGCTGGTCCGACCCGGCCTGGATCCACCTGCAGCTCGAGGCGGCCAAGCTCGCGTTCACCCACCGGGACGCCCACCTCGCCGACCCCGCCTTCCACGACGTCCCCGTGGAGCGGCTCCTCAGCGGCGACCACGCCGCCGAGCTCGCCGCACGGATCGACCCGTCGCGCGCGGACCTCGCTCCGCCGCCGGCCCGCGTGCTCGTAGGCGGGACGATCTACCTCGCCGTCGTCGACGCCGACGGCAACGCGGTGAGCCTGATCCAGTCGAACGCCGCGGGCTTCGGCTGCGGCGTCCTGGATCCTGCGACGGGCGTCCACTTCCAGAACCGCGGCGCCTCGTTCTCGCTCGACCCGTCGAGCGTGAACCTCCTCGAGCCCGGCAAGCGCCCGGCGCACACGCTGCTCCCGGGGATGCTGTTCCGCGAGGGCGAGCGACGGCCGTGGGTGGTCGCAGGGTCGATGGGCGGGGACATCCAGCCGCAGATCCACGCCCAGCTGGTGTCAGCGCTGGTCGACGGGGGCGCCGACGTCGCGACCGCCGTGGCGGCGCCCCGGGTCGTGGTCGAGCCGGCCGGCTCCCCCGCCCCGCCCGTTGCCGTGTTCACCGACGGCGAGCTCGCGCCGGGCGTGGCCGACGGCCTGCTCCAGCGAGGTCACGACCTGGGCCGCGTCGGCTACGACGGGAGCCTGGGGCACGAGCACGCGATCGAGCTGATCGACGGCGGCCCGGCGGACCGCGGCACGCTGGCCGCCGCGACGGACCCTCGAAGCGCGGGGCTCCCGGCGGTCCGCTAGCGCGCGCCGAGACCCGCGTGGCACACCGTCGTGCCACGGTCGGACCGATGACTCTGGCGGCCCCGGAACGGGTCCCCGGAGCCGTCTGCGAGGGCGGCCGCGAGATCGGCGGATGGTATCCTCCGGCAGCCGGTGGCAGGCTGCGCTCACACCGATCTGCCGCCGGCATCGACGCACCGGGAGGGGCGGTTGAGCTCGAACGTCGGCCAGAACTATCCCTACACCAGCGAGACCGAGTCCGACCGCGCGCAGCACGTCGCGTCGCTGGTCGCCGAGCGCGCGGACCTGGCGGGCAAGCTCGACACGGAGACCACGCCGCTCGACACCAACGAGCGCTGGTGGGTCTGGAAGTGTCCGACGACCGGGTGCCCGGGCCTCCTGCATGCCGCGGGCTACGCCCTCGAGAAGCACGCCGTCTACGTCGTCTGCGACGGGCCCTGCGGGAAGACGTTCCTGCGCTAGCGCCGAGCCGGCGGCGCAGATGGCGTAGCGTTTCGACATGAGTCGCGAGGCCGAGGACTTCAACCGGCGCCTGCTGCGCGCCCGCGACGCCATGGACCGTGCCTACGCCGAGCCGCTCGACGTCCGCACCGTGGCCGCCGTCGCCCACGTCTCCGAGGGCCACTTCATCCGGAGCTTCCGCGCCGTCTTTGGCGAGACGCCGAACCGGTACCTGCAGCGGCGGCGGGTGGAACGGTCGATGTTCCTGCTGCGCGAGACCGACCGCAGCGTCACCGACATCTGCATGGACGTCGGCTTCACGAGCCTCGGGACCTTCAGCCGCATGTTCCACGAGATCGTCGGGGAGACGCCCTCGGACTACCGCCAGGGGCACGGGCCGATCGTGGTGCCCAACTGCGTGCAGATGATGGTCACGCGGCCGCGGTTCGCGGCGGGGCCTGCAGGTGCGGGGCCTGCGGCCGATGCCACATCGCAATCGAGCAGTTCTGGAGAAGCCGCCACCACGACGGCTCCCTATCGTGAGGTCATCTCCACCACCACTCGCTGAGGAGCGCACGAACGATGATCAACCGCCTGAACGTCACCACCATCTACGTCCTCGACAAGGACGAGGCCCTCGACTTCTACGTCAACAAGCTCGGGCTCGAGAAGGGCCAGGACGTCAAGCAGGGCTCCTACCGCTGGCTGACCGTGCGCGTGCCAGGCGACGCCACCACCGAGATCTCCCTCGAGCAGCCAGGCCCGCCGATGCACGACGAGGCGACCGCCTCGCAGCTCCGCGAGCTGGTGACGAAGGGCGCCATGAACGGCCTCGTGTTCCAGACGGACGATGCGCGGGCGCTCTACGAGACCCTCAAGGCGCGCGGCGTCGCCGACTTCACGCAGGAGCCCACGGACCACTTCTACGGCACCGACATGGGCATCCGCGACCCGTTCGGGAACGCGATTCGGATCCTCCAGCCGGCCAAGGTCGCCCATGCCGCGACGGCCTGACCGGTCCGGCCGGTCCAGCCGCCACCAGGGAGGTAGTTGACGGCGGGGAGCACGCTCCAGCACGGTCTTGGGGTGCAACCCCAGATCGTCGAGCCGGGCGCGTGACCGCGCCCGGTCCCCTCCTCGACCTCCGCGCCGGCCGGCGCCGCCTGCTGATGGACGCCGCCGGGATCACCGCGTCCGTGGTCGGGTTCGGCCTCGTGTTCGGGCTGGCCGCGCGCAGCGCGAACTACTCGCTGGCCGACGCGATGGCGATGAGCCTGCTGGTGTTCGCGGGGGCGTCCCAGTTCACGGCCGTCGGCTACGTCGCCGCCGGGCTGCCGTGGCTCCCGATCGTCGTCCTGACGTTCCTCCTGAACCTGCGCCATGTCCTGTACAGCGCGTCGCTGGCCCCGCGCGTGCGCGACGTCCCGAGGCGCCAGCGGGCGGCGATGGCCCACGTCCTCACCGACGAGGCGTTCGCCCTGTCCGCCACGCACTTCCAGCGGATCGGCCGCGTCGACATTCCCGGGTACTGGATCGCCGCCGTGGTGGCCGTGTTCATCCCGTGGAACCTCGCGACGATCGCGGGGGTCCTGCTCGGCAACGCGATCCCGGACCCGGCCGCGTTCGGGCTCGATGTCGTCTTCCCGGCCGCAATGGCGGGCCTGGCCGCGGGGCTGGTGACCGGCCGGCGCGAGCTGGTGGCCGCGTGCTCGGGCGCCGCGATCGGCGTCGTCGTCACGCTCGCCGCCGGCACGGCGGTCGGGATCATCACCGGCGGGCTGCTGGGGCCGCTGATCGGGATGGCCGTCCCGGCCGGCGGCCGGCACGTTGTTGGGGAGTCCGAGCTGTCGGGCCTGCCGGTCGACCTGGTCGAGGCGACGGCCGAGCTGGAGGGGCTCGGCCAGGGGCGCGCCGAGGGCCCAGACGAGCGGCCCGTCGACGCGCCGGTCGAGCCGGGCGGGTCCTCGGAGGCCCGGACATGAACATGGACCTCGTCGGCCTCGCGGTCCTGATGGCCGCGGTCACCTACCCGACCCGGGCGATCCCGCTGCTGGCCCCCGGCATCGAGCGCCTGCCGGCGCCTGCGCTGCTCTACCTCCGGCTCGTCGGTCCGGCGGTGCTGTCGGCCATCGCGGCCACGGGCGCCCTGGTGCTGACGCTGCCGAACGGCTCGCGCGAGCTGCATTTCGGGATCGAGGCCGTCGGCGTCCTGCTCTGCCTCACCATCGTCGTGTGGCGCAAGAACCTGCTGCTCGGCCTCGTCGTCGGCGTGGGGTTCGTGGCGCTCGCGAGGGCGATGGGCTTCGGCGTGCTCGGGTAGCCGGGTCAGCCCTTGCGGGCGTCGGCCTCGATCTCGACCAGCAGCGTCGAGTCGATGAGTCGCGCGACGACCACCAGCGTCGACGCCGGCCGGATGTCGTGGAACAGCTCGCCGTGGACCGCGATGACGGCCGCGGCGTCCGCCGGATCGACGATGAACATCCGCGTCCGGACGACGTCGTCGAGCGTGAAGCCGGCCTCCGCGAGCGCGCCGCCGATGATCGCGAACACCGCGCGCGCCTGACCTGCGGCGTCGCCCGGGTGGCGCGAGACGCCCTCCGGGCCTGCGTCGGTCGTGCCACTGACGAAGCACGCGTCGCCGACCGCCAGCGCCCGCGAGTAGCCGGCGGTCGCCTCCCACGGGCCGCCGCTCGAGACGTGGCGCCGGCTCACCGTGGCGCCGGCCGCGCTGATGGTGTCGCCCCCTCCGCCAGGCTCGCCAGCCGCTCCGCCCGCCAGGCGCGCACCTCCGGGTCGCGGCCGATCGCCGTGATCAGCGCGGCCAGCAGCGCAGTGCGGGGCACGATCGAGGCGACCTCGAGGTACTCGCCCGGCGAATGGTCGAGGCCGCCGATCGGCCCCAGCCCGTCGATCGTCGGCACGCCCATGCCCGCCGTCGTGTTCGCGTCCGAGGCCCCGCCGGTGGCGGCGTCGTGGAGCGCGAAGCCGAGGCCCTCAGCGATCCCCGCCGCGTGGCCCACCAGCCGCCCCGACCGCTCGAGCTTCTCCATCGGCCAGTGCCGCGCTCCCTCGGTGACGTCGACGGTGACGTCGGGGATCACGGTGTGCGAGCAGGCCTCGCGGATGGCGGCCTCGACCTCCACCAGCGCATCGCGGGTGACCGCGCGCACGTCGACCTCCATCGAGCAGCTCTCGGCCACCACGTTGGGCCGCGTCCCGCCGTCGATCACCCCGACGTTGACCGTGACCCCCGGCCAGCGGCCGTTGAGCGCGTGCAGCTCGGTGACGATGCGCGCCGCCTCGAGGATCGCGCTGCGGCCCTTCTCGGGCTCGACGCCGGCGTGCGCCGCGCGGCCATGGACGGTGATGTCGAGCCCGAGGTTGCCCTTGCGCGACGAGACGATGTCGCCGTTTGCGCGGGCGCACTCGAGGACCAGGCACGCGTCGGCGTCCCCCGCCAGGCCGCGGATGTGCGGGGTCGACGCGGGCGAGCCGATCTCCTCGTCGGGGTTGGCGACGAACACCAGGCGTCCGAGTGGGAGCCCGCCGAGGGCCTCGCGGATCGCGGCGATCGCGTACAGGCCGGCCAGCAGGCCGCTCTTCATGTCGGTCACGCCGGGGCCGGTCGCGATGCCGTCCTTGATGGCGAAGGGCCGCTCGGCGGCGGTGCCCGGGTCGAACACCGTGTCCATGTGGCCGATGCACAGCAGCGTTACGCCGTCCGGGTCGGTCCCCGGGACGTCCGCGATCACCGTCTCGCCCAGCCCGAGGTCGTTCGGCTCCGCGCGGACCGTCGCCCCCAGGCTGCGGAGCCGATCGGCCGTCCAGGCGCCCACCTCGTCGACCCCGGCCTTCGTGTAGCTGCCGCAATCGGTGTTGACGAGACGCTCGAGGTCCGCGAGGTAGGCGGGCTCCGCGGCCTCGACGGCGGCGTGGAGCACGGACAGGTCTTCCGGCGAGAGGGTGTCGGGGATCGGCATGGCCGCAGTCTATCGAGCGTTTGGCGCAGGGCCGGCAGGAAGATTGAGTCGTCGCGCGGCCGTCCTTGCCCATACCGTTCGAGCGCCGGCGAAGACCCGGCGCGACAGGAGGGACATGGACCTCGATCTCGTGCGGAACGCACAACGCGGCGACGAGCAGGCCTTCGCGAGCCTCGCCGTCGGCGTGGGAGATCGCCTCCATGCGGTGGCGTACAGGATCCTGCGCGACACCGACCTCGCCGAGGATGCGACGCAGCAGGCGCTGCTGAGCATCTGGCGGGACCTCCCGCAGCTTCGCGACCCGGCGCACTTTGACGCCTGGTCGTACCGGATCCTCGTGCGCGCCTGCTACGCCGAGGGCCGGAAGACACGCCAGTGGATGCCGAACCTGCGCCTGCTGCCGGACGATGATCCGTCGGCCGGCGAGGGCCTGGGCCCGGTCGTCGATCGCGACCAGCTCGAGCGCGGCTTCCGACGGCTGTCCATCGACCATCGCGCGGTGGTGGTACTGCACCACTACCTCGACATGCCGCTCGATCAGGTCGCCGACTCGCTCGGCGTCCCGATCGGGACGGTCAGATCACGTCTTCATCACGCGATGCGCGGACTGCGGGCTGCCCTCGAGGCCGATGCCCGCCCAACCGGTCGGGAGGCCATTCGATGACAACCGACCAGGAGACCACGCGCATCGTCCGGTCGTGGATCCAGCTTGGCGTGGACCAGCTGCCCGAGCGCGTGCTCGATGCGGTCCTCCACGAGGTGCCCACGACCCCACAGCGCCGATCGCACTGGTCGGCGTGGAGGTCCCTCCAGATGCCTACTATCGCCAAGGTGGCCGCCGCCGCGGCGGTCCTGCTGGTCATCGCGGTCGTCGGGTTTCGGCTGGTTCCCGCCTCGGGCGAGGTTGGCGGACCAGCGCCCACGGCGTCGCCAACGCCCGCCCCGACGGCGACCCCGGTACCCACCATCACCGGGACACTTGCGGGGCAGGGCGCGCTCCAACCTGGTCGCTACCGTGTCAACGCCGGAATCCCCGGCGTCACGGTCACCGTTCCCGCAGGCTGGACCACGGTGACCGACTGGGTTGTCAGAGGTCCGCACGGCTACGACGTGCCCGCCGGAATGGCCGTCCGGTTCTACACCCTTGACAACCTCGCGAAGAACCCGATGTCCGCTGCGGACGGGAAGCTCGAGCCCCCGCTCGGGCCGACAGTCGCGGATCTCGTGCAGGCGATCGCCACCCATTTGGCCTGGACGGCGAGCGCCCCCACGGACATCACGATCGACGGGCACGCCGGACAGCGCGTCGAGTTCGCGATTCCGTCGGACGCCAAGCTGGGCGCCGAGGACGAGTTCTGCCTGTCACTCGACGAGGACGCGACCTGCGGCATCTGGGGATGGGCTCCCGGGCAGACGTTCGACTGGAACATCATCGACGTCGGCGGCCAACGGCTGGTCATCGACGCGTTCCGCTACCCGGGCACCTCGGCGGCCGATCTCGCGGCGCAACAGGCGGTCGTGAACTCGGTGGTGATCGGCCGGTAAGCCGTTCCAGCACGGCCGTCGGCGCCCCGCCGGCGGCCGTTTCAATGTCCGCTTGATGCCGTTCGTGGCCCCGCACGCTGCGCTCGCTCGCGTATCCTCGCCGGACCGTGCGCCTGATCGAGATCCGGCTCCTCGAGGGACCCAACGTCTACCGGCTCGTGCCGGTGGTCAAGGTCGAGGTCGCGGTCGGGCGCTCCAGGACCTGGCAGGGATCGCGGACGGGGAACGACGTGATCGTCCATCTCGGCCGATCGGTGCCCGCCCGCGAGTGGCCGGACCAGGTCGCCGACCTCGTCGCGTGGACCCGCCGCCTCCGCGCGGACCACGACGAGCACGGCGGACCGGTCGAGGTCCACGTGCCGTCCGACACGGGACGGTGGGTTGTCACGTGGCCATGGGCCGGCGCGGAGCGGGCGCGCCTGATCGCCGAAGCCGCGTTCGACCTGGCGTCGCGCAGCGTCTCGCCCGCCCGCCGGACCCGGCTCACCGGCACCCAGGCCCGGATCGTCGCCAGCTGGCAGGAGCGGATCGCCGGGGCGCGGGCGACACCGCCGTCATGGATTCGCGACGACGCCCGCCGGATGCCGGCGATCTCGATCACCGGCACCAACGGCAAGTCGACGGTCACCCGCCTGATCACCCACATCCTGCTGCGAGCCGGCCGGCACGTCGGCATGACGACCTCGGACGGGATCCTCGTCGACGAGCGGATGGTCGACCCGGGCGACTGGACCGGTCCCGCGGGCGCCCAGACGATCCTGCGACGCAACGACGTCGACGTGGCCGTGCTGGAGACCGCCCGGGGCGGCCTCGTGCTGCGTGGCATGGGCTACGAGTCGAACGACGCCAGCGTGTTCACCAACGTCTCGTCGGACCACCTCGACCTCCAGGGGATCCACACCCTCGCCGAGCTGGCGGAGGTGAAGGCGACGATCTGCCGGGTGACGAAGCCCGACGGCTGGGTCGTGCTCAACGCCGACGACCCGTACGTGGCCGCCGTCGCCCGTCGGGTGCGGGCGCGCGTCGCCTGGTTCTCGCTCGACCCGGATCGCTCGCCGATCATCGCCCGCCAACGACGCGCCGGCGGTCGCGCCTACGGGCTGCTTCGGCGGCAGCCTGGTCGAGTGGGACGAGGGGTCCGAGCACGAGATCGTCGAGGCCGCCGACGTGCCGGTCGCGCTCGGCGGGCTCGCCCGGCACAACCTCGCGAACGCCCTGGCGGCGGCCGGCGGCGCGCGGGCGCTGGGCATGTCGATCGCCCAGGTCGCCGACGGGCTGCGCGACTTCCGGCCCTCGGCCGAGCATTCGCCCGGCCGCATGAACCTGTTCCGCCTGGGCCAGCGGACGGTGATCATCGACTTCGCGCACAACGAGGCCGGCACCGAGGCGATCCTCGACGTCGCCGCGGCGATCGCGGGCGGTGCGGCCGGGCGGGCGGCGCCGGTCACCGCGATCATCGGCACCGCCGGCGACCGGCCCGACGACACGCTGCGCGGGATCGGGCGGATCGCGGCAACCAAGGCGCAGCGGGTGGCGATCAAGGAGACCCTCGACTACCTCAGGGGCCGAGATCGCGCGGGCATCATCGACGCCATCCGGGCCGGCATCGCCGAGGGCGGCATGGATCCGGCCACGGTGCCGGTGTACGAGACCGAGGCGAAGGCCCTCGAGGCGGAGCTGTCCGGCTCGAACGGCGCCGCCTCGACCAACGGGAGGGCCGACGCGCCGCGGGTCGTCGTGCTGTTCTGCCACGCCGAGCGCGAGGACGTGTTCGCGCTGCTCGAGCGCCTCGGCGCCCGCCAGGTCGACGCGGCCGACGGCCTCCGGGACCTCTCGCCGCGCCTCGCGGACCAACGCCGCCGCTGATCCGAAGCGGCCCCCACGTCGGCCGACTTCGGCCCGTGTCGGTTCCGCTGCTCGGCCGGCAATCTCCGCTGCTCGCCCGGCGTGCACTCCGGCGGTTCTTGCCTTAGAACGGACCGCGCAGCGTGCAGGACACCGGTTTGGGGCCCCGAAACCGCCGATCTGTGCGCGGGGCGTGCAGATCAGCGGCGGAACCGCTGCAGTGAACGCTCAGCGTGCTGTTTGGCGTCGCGGCGCACGGGATCGATGCGCGCGCCGCGCAGTCACGCAGCGAGGACCTACCCGTCCGGCGCCTCGAGCTCGCCCGGGTCGGCGAACGCGGTCCCGCCCTGCGAGCGACCTGCCAGCGTCATCGCCGCCTTGTACACACCCACCGCGTCGTCGGCGCACACCACCACGAGGTCGCCCGGCGCCGCCCGGCGCAACGCCGCCCGCACAGCCGACGCCTCATCGAGCACCTTCTCGACCCTCGTCGTCCGGCCTCGGCCCTCGTCCTTCGCCGCCTTCACGCCCGCCGCGACGTTGGTCGCCGTCTCCCCCGGTCGCCGGCCGCGCAGGTTCGCGTCCTCGCGGATGTAGATCTCGTCGAACGCGCCGCCAGCGAGGGCGCCGTACTCGCGCTGGTCGTCGTCGCGCCGGTCGCCGGGGATCCCGATGACCCCGATCGCCCGCCCGTTGCGCGCCGGGTGCGCGCCGCCGCCGGCACCCGCCCCGAGCACCCCGGAGCGTGTCTGTGGCTCGACCATCATCCGGTTCACGAAGTCGGACAGCTGGCGCATGCCGTCGACGTTGTGGCAGTAGTCGATGACCACGCGCGTGCCCGCGACCTCGAGCAGGTTGAGCCGCCCGGGGGCCTGGAAGAACGACGTCGTGAACGTTCGCAGGCCCTGGCGGATGTCGTGGAGGTGCGCGCCGGACGCCCACGCCGCGGCCGCCGCGGCCAGCGCGTTGGCCACGTTCATCCGCGCCCGGCCGCCGAACGTGGCCGGGATCAGGTGCGTGTACAGGACCGGCATCTTGCGCGGCCCGTGCTTGAGCACGATCAGCTCGCCCTGCGGGCGTGTCCTCGAGGCAGAACGCCGCGTTGCCGCGCGACGTGTGGCCGTCGACGCGATCGAAGCCGTCCTCGCCCTTCTCCTTGGCCATCGAGAACAGGACGACGCGCCCCGCGCAGTGGCGGCCCATCCGGTACACGAGGGAGTCGTCGGCATTGAGGACAGCGGCACCCGATCGCGGCACGGATTCCACCAGCACGCCCTTCACGTTGGCCAGCTGGCCCAGCGTGTCGATGCCGCCGAGCCCCAGGTGATCGCCGGTGACGTTGGTGACCACCGCGACGTCGTTGCGGTCGTAGCCCAGGCCCTCGCGCAGGATCCCGCCGCGGGCGACCTCGAACACGGCCGTGTCCACGGTTGGGTTCTGGAGCACCATCTGCGCCGACTTGGGGCCCGACATGTCGCCCCGCTTCATGAGCCGGCCGTCGATCACGATGCCGTCTGTCGAGGTCATCCCCACCCGCCGGCCCATGAGCTTGAGGATGTGCGCGACCATCCGGACCGTCGTCGTCTTGCCGTTGGTCCCGGTGACCGCGAGGATCGGGATGCGCGCCGGGGTGCCGGGCGGGAACAGCAGGTCGATGACGGGCTTGGCGACGTACTGCGGCTCGCCCTCGGTCGGGTGGGTGTGCATCCGGAACCCGGGCGCCGCGTTGACCTCGACGATGCCGCCGCCGGTCTCGCGGACCGGGGTCGCGATGTCGGGGCAGATGAAGTCGATGCCGGCGATGTCGAGCCCGACCATGCGCGCCGCGGTCTCGGCGATCTCCATGTTGTCGGGATGGGCCTCCATCGTCCGGTCGATCGAGGTGCCGCCGGTCGACATGTTGCCGGTCAGCGCGAGCTTCACGAACGTGCCCGACTCGGGGACGCTGTCGGCGGTGAAACCCTGGCCCGCCAGGACACCCGCGGCGTTGTCGTCGAGCTTGATCTTGGTGAGGACCTTCTCGTGCCCGATGCCGCGGCGCGGGTCGGCGTTCGTGGTGTCGACCAGCTCGCGGATCGTGTGCTCGCCGTCGCCCGTGACGCTGGCCGGCACGCGCTCGGCGACGGCCGCGAGCTTGCCGCCGATCACGAGCACGCGGTAGTCGTTGCCGGTGATGTAGCTCTCGACGACGACGTCGCCGCTCCGGCTCTCCCGCAACGCGACGGCGAATGCGGCCCGGACGTCCTCCTCGGTGCGGAGGTTGAGGGCGACGCCGCGGCCGTGGTTGCCGTCGAGCGGCTTGAGCACACACGGGTACCCGATGCGCTTCGCGGCGGCGACCGCGTCGTCCTCGACCTCGACCACCTCGGAACGGGGAACCGGCAATCCCGCCGAATCGAGCAGTCGGTTGGTCAGCTTCTTGTCCGACGCGATGTCGACGGCGATCCCGCTCGTCCGGGAGGTCATCGTCGCGCGGATCCGCTGCTGGTGGACGCCTTGCCCGAGCTGCACCAGGCTGAACCGGTCGAGGCGGATGTACGGGATGTCGCGCCCGGCGGCCTCGTCGAGGAGCGCCTGCGTCGACGGCCCGAACGCCAGCCGCTCGGCGAGCCGGATGAGCTTTTCCATCTCGGCCATCAGGTCGAAGGCCACGGCGGGGTCGCTCGGCGCGACGAGGTGGTTGACGAGCCCGACGGCCGCCTTGCCGGCCTCGATCCCGACCTGCTCCTCGCGGTACTCGAAGATCACGTTGTAGCGGCCGTACTCGCCGGTGCCGCGGGTCTTGCCGTGGCGGACGTCGGTGCCGGCGAGGTTCTGGAACTCGAGCGCGATGTGCTCCGACACGTGCCCGACCCACGTGCCCTCGCGGAGCCTGGTGATGAACCCGCCTCGCCGCCCCAGCGAGCAGGCGTGGTCCTCGAGCGTCGGCAGCATGCCGACCAGCGCGTCGACGAAGCCCGGGATCTTGTTGCTCGGGAACTCCTCGAGCACGCCGAGGTCGACGACCTGGCGGATGACCGGCTCACGCGCCCAGTAGTTGGGACCACGGAGGACGCGCGTCTCGAGGATCCGGAGGCTGGGCTCGGGGCGCGGGCCGCCGGTTCGGTCGGCGCTGCGCCGGCGGGCGCGGGGCGACTTGCCGTTGCCGGCCGTGTCGGCTGCCGCCGTCCCTGTTCGAGTCCGGGGAGCCGGGTCCGCCTGCGCCACGTGGCCTCCTCGCGCGCCGGTGCTGGGCTCCCGAGTGTAGCGTGCGGCAGATCGGCTCGATCCGGCCGCCGGGCCCGTGAGGAGACGGAGGTTCAGTCCCGGAACAGCTGGACGAGCACGGGGCCGTACTGACCCATGTGGAAGAGCTCGAACTCGAGCTGGTCGCCCATCAGCTTCACGTTGCGCAGCTCGTCGCGGACGACGCCCTTCGGGTCGAACACGATGTCGATCTCGCCGACGCCCTTGTTGCTCGCCTGGAAGTCGTTGATCCACCACTGCTTCAGCGGCGAGTCGTCGTCGGTGCCGTAGTACAGCGCCGTCATCGTCTGCCCATCGAGCACCTCGCCCGACGACGCGCTGTAGGTCCCGTCGGCGCGGAAGGTGACGTCGACCCCGTACGTGATGGTCCACGGCGTGGTCACGCAGCCGTGCCAGGTCCCGACCATGCCCGACGTGAGCTCATTGATGTCCGACGCGGAGACGTCGGCCTTCGGAAAGTCGAACCCGAGGCACCGTTCGGGCAGGCCGTCCACGGCGACGACGACCATCGTGTCCCGGATCGTCCCCTGGGCGCTCGGGCAGGCGAGCCGCAGCTCGTGGCGGCCGTCGATGAACGAGATCTGCTGGTCGACCGGGCGGAGCGACTCCTTCGATGGCGGCGACGCCGGGCTTGTCCGGGGTGATCACGTGCGTGAGCCGGCACCTGTCACGGTCGAGATGCCTGGTGCCGATGTGGAGGTCGGAGACGTGCGCCCCGCCCGCCCCGACCTGCATGTACATCGAGCTGACCGATCGACCATCGAGCCCGATGACGGCGCGCGGCGTCGGGGGCGGTGTCTCTTCCGTATACCCACCGTCGTCGTCGATCGGCCTCCCCGTGGGGCTTGCGGTGGGCCGGGGCGTCGGCCGGGGCGTCGAGGTCGGGGCCTTCGGCGACGGCTCGGGCGGCGTGGACGTCGCCTTCGTTCTCGTTGACGAGGCCGGCGGCTCAATCGACGGCGAGCTCAGCTGGGCAGTGCCGGCCGATGCCGACGCGACGTCGCCGACGAGAGCCTGGGACGCCGCAGATGATGGCGACTCGGTCGTCTTGGCGTCCCCGCCGACGCATCCGGCCGCGATGGCAGCGATGGCGACCAACACGGTCGCCCGAAGGATCCGGTTCATGGATCCGCGCCTCCCTCATCGGAGCGCAATCCCGTACCCCTCGCGGCGCATGTCGCACTCCGGGCCGTGTGACGCGCCGGCCCGCGGAATGTGTCGGCTAGCTCGAGGCGACCTCGCCGCCCTCGATCGCGTGAAGGATCGGCGTCACGACGCGGACCCGCCGGCGGAGGTCGAATCGATAGCCCGCGGGCAGCGAGTGCAGCACGACGCCGCTGATCATGAGCGGGCGGTGGCCCTTGATCTCCCAGGCGTCGGTCTCTGACCCGGCGCCGTCGACGACCGTGATCGAGCCCCGGCCGATGACCTCCATGACCTGGTCCGGCCCGACGACGCCGGCCGTGTCCTCGTCCACGCCCAGGCCGAGCAGGCTCGGGTTCTGGGCGATGAGCGAGAGCAATCGCCCCAGCCGGTTCCGCTGCTGGAAGTGCTGGTCGACGATGACCCCCGGCAGCAGTCCGAGCCCCGCGGCGATCTGGGCCATCCGGTGCTTGGGCGTGGCACCCGAGGCGCCGAACGCGATCATGTGCGACGAGACGGCCGACGCCCCGGCGGAGGTCCCGGCCACCACCGCGCCAGCCTGGAACCGAGTCGAGATCGCGTCGGCCAGCCGCGTCCCGCCGATCGTCGACGCTCAGCCGCAGCTGGTTGCCGCCGGTCAGGAAGACGCCGCTGGCGTCGCGGATCGCGCGGGCCGCGTGCTCGTCGTTGGCCTGCGTGCGCGTGACGGCGTGGAGCGGTTGGACCGACGCGGCCCCGAGCTCCGTGAAGATCGCCCGGTAGCGCTCTCCCGCCTCGGGACCGAGCGACGAGGCCGTCGAGATCACCGCGATCTGCGCGTCGCGGCCCCCGGCAAGCGCCACGAACCGCCCGAGGATGACCCGGTCTCGGACCTTGTCCTCCGCGCCGCCGATGATGATCACGGTCCCGTGCGTCATGTTGCGCCGGAGTATATCGGCGGCGGCCGGGCGGGCCGGGCCCCGGTCGAGGGGCCCTGGCCGGCCCAGGCGCGCTACTGATCCAAGGGATGCGTCCCCCAGTCGGCGCCCCACTCGTCATCCGGCGATGTCGTGAGGCGGACGACGTCCGTGCCGTCGGCCCGCATCGTGTACAGGTCGACGAGATTGGCCGCACCCGGGCGCCGGAACAGGATCCGGGTTCCGTCGGGGGAGAAGACGCCGCCGAAGATATCGGCGTCGGGCGTGTCCTGGATTCGGACTGGCGACGCTTCTCCGCTCTCGAGCTGGACCCGGTAGAGACGTCGGCCACTCTGGACCAAGATCGATCGGCCGTCGGGCGCCCAGGAGATTTCGTTGCTGATGAGGAGATTGCCGACGACTCGCTCACCGCGACCGTCGACGCCGATGACCATCAGGGCCGACGGCTCCAGGTCATTGACGGAGGGCCGGAACGCGATGAGCGACCCGTCGGGTGAGAACGCCCCGGGCAAGTCGCGTCGGTGCGTGATCTGCCTGGGATTGGAGTGGTCGAGAGCCGCCACGAGGTAGAGGCCGCTCCGAGACGCGTCTGTATCGTCCCAGCCCTCCGCGAGACACGACGCGCCGTCCGGTGACCAGTCCCAGCACGGGACGTTGAGTGTGCCGTTGGCAAACGGCGCGCTCGTGTACCCGCTGCCGTCGGCATTGATGTACCCGTCCACGAACCCCACTTGCGCACCGTCGGGTGACCAGAAGGCCGCCTCGTGGGGCTCGGGGCGCAGCGCGCGTTCGTGGGTTCCATCGGGATTGATCACATAGGCGTTCGCCTGATCCTGGGCTGCGTTGTGGCGGCTGAAGGCGATCATTCCGTTGAATGGCGCGGGCTTCGTCAATCGGCCACCACCGATGATCAGCGCCGCGAGAGCGATGGCGATCAGCAGGCCGACGACAACGAGCACGAGGGCTGCTCGTGGCATCGCCGGCCGCTCGACGACTGTGGTTGTGGACATCGTCAGGCTCCTCAGGCCGGCCAGCCATCCGGGTCGCTGCCCAAGGCGGGCCGTTCGGTCGACGATCGCGCCAAGCTGTCCGTCGAGGACGCGGCGATCGGCGTAGGAATCGAAGTGGTCGCGGAGCTGTCGGTCGAGGTCGCGCGGTGCGGTCATGTCGGCTGCTCCACGGTTCGCGCGGGCCGGCGTTCGTCCGCGTCGAGCGCCGCACGCAGCGCGGCGAGCGAGCGATTGAGCCGCGACTTCATCGTCCCGGTCGGGATCCCGAGGGTCGCGGCCGCGTCGGCCAGTGAGAGGTCGAGGTAGAAGGCCAGGACGAGGACGGTCCGCTGCTCGATCGTCAGCAGGCGGAGGCCACGCTCCAGCTGGTCCGTGGCCGCGATCGACGCCTGCGTGTCCTCGGACACCGGTTCGTCGCTCCCGAGCCACGGGAGCTCCCGCAGACCACGCCGCGATTCCCGCCTGCGGGCGTCCTGGCATGACCGGACAAGGATCCGGTTGAGCCAGGGGTCGAACCGATCCGGATCGCGTAGCCCGCGGAGGTTGCGCCAGGCTTCGACGAGCGACTCCTGGACGGCGTCTTCCGCGAGCGCGTAGTCGTGGAGGATGAGCCGGGCGATGCCGTTGAGCCGACCGATCGACGCCGCGGCCAGCCGCGCGAAGGCGTCATGATCGCCCTCCCGCGCCCGGATCACGAGCTGTCGGTCCACCGTGCCACCAGACTCCGACGCGGGCATCCGCCGCGGTCGTCAGGTCAGTCTCTCGGCGCCCCGCGAAGGTTCCATCTTCACGCTCGTGTCGAGCGTCAGCGGGTGTAACGCCGCACGAACACGTCGAGGTTGCCCTTGGCGTCGCCGCCCAGGGAGCCCGTCGTGTGGCCGAGGATCGTGAACCCCTTGCCGTCCGCGGCCACATCGATGCCGAGGTCGGCCTTCGTTGTCCCGAACTGGCGCTTCCATACGGCCGTCCCCGACCGGTTGTAGCGGCGGACGAAGACGTCGAAGCTGCCCTTGTTGTTGGCGTCGAGGTCGCCGAACGTGTAGCCGGTGACCGTCAGCGCATGCGCGTCGGAGGCGACGCCCCAGGCGATCTCGGAGTCGGGCGAGCCGAAGATCTTCGACCACTTGAAGTGGCCGTCGCGATCGAAGCGGCGGATGAAGGCCTGGCTCGGCTCGTTGCCGGTCGCATCGGCGTGCGTGTATCCGACGGCGGTGACACCCGTGGAATCGGCCGCGACCGACAGCACCTGGTCGTCGCCCTCCTGCCCCCACTGGCGCGTCCACAGGACGTTGCCGGCGGTGTCGTACCCGCGCAGGTAGGCGTCGGTGAACGGGCCGGCGTTCGTGCCCTGCAGGTCGCCGTCGGTGCCGCCGCCGACGAACACGCGGCCGCCGTCGGCGTCGACCGCGCTCGCGGAATCGCCGTCGCTGGTGCCGAACTGGCGGGTCCACTCGACGTGCCCGGAGCGGTCGTAGCGACGCACGAAGGCGTCGGGGTCGTCGGGCGCGTTGGTGCCGGTGAGGGCACCCGACGTCGTCCCGACGACGAACAGCCCGCCGTCGCCGGCCGCGATCGCGCCCGGGTCTTCGTCGGCGGACGTGCCGAACTGGCGGGTCCATTGCTTCGTCCCGTTGCGGTTGTAGCGCCGGACGAACAGGTCGTTGACGCCGAGCGTGCCGCCCGACCCCGAGAACGAGCCGTCGGTCGAGCCCAGCACGGTGAGGCCGCCGGCGTCCGCGGCCACGTCCTGCCCGATGTCCTGGGCGTCCGTGCCGAACTGGTGCGTCCACAGCACCTGCCCGTGGCGGTCGTAGCGCCGGATGAACGCGTCGCTGGCGCCGCGCACGTTGCGCGTGATGTGGCCACCCGTCGTCCCGACGATCGTGAGCCCGGAGCCGTCGGCGGCGATCCCTCCCGCGACGTCGTCGGCCTTCGAGCCCAGGTGCCTCGTCCAGTCGTTCGAGATGGCGACGGCGGTCGCGGGCACGAGCAGGGCCAGGAGCACGGCCGCCGGGGCGGCCAGCCGGCGGGCGATGGTCGGTCGCGTCATGGGAACCCCTCATGGAGACGTGGTCGGCCCAGCATCGCGCATCCGTCCAGCCCCGCCGGTCTTCGGGCGCCCGTCGCGGCACCGGCGCGTGCAGAATGCCCCCAATGACCGCCTCGACCGTCGTCCCCGATCGGCCGGACCGGCGTGCCGGCGTGATCCGGCGCGCGCTCCGGCGAGAGGCGACGCGGATCCGCGAGCCGAAGCGACTCGCGGCGATGCTGATCATCGCCGTCGTGTTCGCGATCGCGATCGCCGGCATGTGGGCGCGCGGCGAGAACGCGGGCGGCGACGCGCAGGCCTACTGGGCCGCGGTGCGGATCTGGCTCGAGGGCGGCGACCCCTACCACCCGACGGGACCGTTCCTGCCGTACGTCTACGCGCCGTGGATGCTGCCGCTGTTCATCCCTTGGGCGTTGCTGCCGTGGGACGTCGCGTGGTTCGTCTGGCGCGGCGGGACGATCCTGCTGCTGCTGTGGTCGATCCGCTGGGCCTACACGCGGCGCCCGCTCCCGACCGCGATCCTCGTCCTGATCCTGTCGTTCCCGACGGCCGGCAACCTCGACACCGGGAACATCAACCTCCTGCTCGCGCTCGCCCTGTTCGGGGCGCAGTTCGTGGGACCGAAGGCCGGCGGCCTGATCTGGGGCCTGGCCACGTGGATGAAGTGGGTCCCGGCGTTGCTGTGGCCGGTGCTCCAGCCGAGGGCGCGCGGCTGGGGCATCGTGTTCCTGGCGGTCTTCGCGCTGCTGTCGCTGGCGATGCTGCCGATCACAATCGTCCAGCTGCAGGTGCTGTTCGGCTTCGGGGCCCGGCCGGCCCGCGTCGACTACCTGGTGTTCATCTGGGCGGCCGTGCCCTGGTGGTGGCGCCACCGCGACCCGTTCGCGTTCCTGCGGCCCTCCTCGTGGCGCGAGGCCGCAGCCTTCCAGCTCGCTCGTGCGCGCCGCTGGTGGGCGTCGTTCCGCGCCGAGCCTCGCGTCGCGACCATCCGCGCCTGGCAGCGGCTGCGGGTCGGTATCCGGCGGACCGTCGGGCTCGAGGACCGACGGCGGCGCGATCGCTTCGCCGTCGCCGCGACCCGGGTTCCCGAGGCGGTCGCCCAGGCCGGCCAGGAGCTGGTCAGGCCGCCGGCGCCGGATCCGGGTGGAGCCGATCGGGTGCCGCAGGGCGGGGCGGCTCAACCACCGGGCGCAACGTGATCGCCGCGAGCCCGTAGAGGATCACGCCGAGCGCGAACACGACCCGGGGACCGGCCTCGAGCCCGCCGGCCCGCGTGACGGCGTCGAGCGTGATCCCGCCCAGCGCGATCGCCAGCGGCGTCGCGGCGCCGGTCGCGACGTTGGACAGGCCCATGTACCGGCCCGCCGACGCCCGCGGGATGATGTCCGTCATCAGCGCCCAGTCGACGGCGAGGAACATCCCGCTCGACGCCCCGAACAGCGCGGCGCCGACGAACGCCACCTGGATCGACGGCGCGAACGCGGCGATCGCGATCCCCGACACCACCGATCGCGCAGGCCGCCCAGATCAGCGGCTTGCGCCCCAGCCGGTCGGACAGCCGCGACGGCCGGGATGATCGCCAGCGACGTTCGCGAGCACGACGACGATCAGGATCGCGACGTTGGTGTTGTTGGCCTCGCACCTTCGACATCCCGAACGTGCGCGACATGTAGATCACGACGAAGTTGGCGAGCAGCGCGCCGCCGGTCAGGAACAGCAGCCGCGAGACGAGCAGCCAGACGTACGACCGCTCCTGGAGGATGTCGGTCGCCCAGGCCTCGCGGGCGATCCGCGGCCACGACCGGCCTTCGCGCGGCCGCGGCGGCAGGCCCTTGCCGACGCGCAGGATGACGCTGCGCCATCGTGACGAGCTCGACGATCGCCACCGCGAGCAGGCTCAGGCCCATCTGGCCCGTACGCGACGGACAGCGACACGAGCACGTACCCGGTGACGTTGCCGACGATCTGCATCATGCCGACGAGGCCGCTGGCGAGGCCGACCTGCGGCTCGGCGACGAGGTCCGGCACGTAGCCCTGGAACGGGCCGCGCGCGATGTTCGTGCTGAAGCTGAGCAGGATGACGAACGCGGCCAGCGCGAGGACCGTGGTTGACGTCGCGATGCCGAGCAGGAACACGACGTCGAGCAGGGAGCCGAACACGATGTAGGGCTTCCGCCGGCCCCAGCGACTGACCGTGAAGTCGCTGATGTAGCCGACGGTGGGCTGGACGATGATCCCGACGATCGAGCCGCCGATGCCGACCAGGAACAGCGTCGTCCCGACGTCCTCCTGGGGCACGAAGTGGTCGAACTCGAGGCGGTTCGTGATGAACAGGCCCACCGCGGCGTCGATCGCCGTGAGGCCCAGCCAGTACAGCGAGATCCGGACGAGCTGGGGGATCGGGAGCAGGGCAGTCGGGCGGGCCCCGATCTCCGGGGTCGCCTCCCCCAGCATCCCGGCGGTGGCGGTCATGCGACGCCTCCCTCTCCCCTGTTGGCGCGGTGGGTCAGGCGCTGACGGGCTGCCCTGCTCGGGCGGTGACGGGTCGTCCCGTTGGGTCCAGCGTGACCGTGGTGCTCAGACGCGCGAGCCTGCGGTTTGTGCCGCCGCTCGCGGCGTACTTGAACACCGAGCGATCGATGGAGTAGATGGAGGTCGACGCGATCCCGATGCCGTCCAGGCGGAACGTGAACACGGGGTTCTCCGGGTTGCCCGCGTAGTGGTGCGGGACGCCGTCACGAGTCAGGATCGCGAGGTTGGCCTCGCCGCCGAAGGTGCGGTGCAGCTCGGCGAGGCGGGCCGGGACGTCGCCGTCGCCATCGCCATTCCCATTGCCCGCGGCATCGCCACCGCCGTCGCCGGCGCCGTTCGGCCAGGCGTCCTCGAGCCAGCGCTCGCCGACCTCGCTGTCGGCGCGGCCGAAGATCCGGCCCTGCGCCAGGTAGCGCTCGCGGGCCGGGCGGTAGTCGCGGAGGTCGCCGTTGTGCGAGAACGCGAACCGGCCGGCGGGGTCGTCGAACGGCTGCGAGTCGGGCGGCTGGAGCGTGCTCAGGCGCGACGGGCGGCGCAGGTGGACGAGGACGGAGCGTGTCTCGATCGACCCGAGCCGGACCGTGGCGGCGTCGTCGCGGAAGGCGGTCGTCGCGCGGTAGGTCTCGAGGCCGCCGCCGGGCAGCAGCCAGGTCACGCCCCAGCCGAACCCGGCGATCCCGTAGCGCTCGAGGCGCTCGGCAAACGGCCACAGGGCGTCGAGCCGGAAGGGCTCCGCGGCCCGGGCGACGAACTGCTCACACATCGAGCGGATCATAGGCGCGTCGCTGGCCGGGTCGACGGTTGACTCGGGGCGCCTCCGTCCGCGATCGTGCCGTCGGGACCCAGCACACCACACGAGACGGCGGCGAGCCGCGGAGGAACGGGGATGGCCGACAGCCAGGGGCGCACCGACCGGATGGTCGCGAGCGTCGCGCACGTGTTCTCGTGGTTCAGCGACGGCTCGTGGGAGCGCCACCACCTCGACCCGGGCATCGCCGACTTCACCTTCGGCAACCCGCAGGAGCTGCCGCTGCCGGGCCTGGTCGACGCGCTCCAGCGCCACGCGGTGCCGCAGGACAAGGACTGGTTCGCGTACAAGATGAGCGAGGAGGAGCCGCGCACGGTCGTGGCCGAGTCGCTGCGGCGGCGGACGGGGATCGCGTACCGGGCCGAGGACGTCGCGATGACCGCGGGCGCGTTCGGGGCGCTCGGCGTGACGATCCGGGCGGTGTGCGACGTGGGCGACGAGGTCATCTACCTCTCGCCGCCCTGGTTCTTCTACGAGCTGATGATCGCGTCGGCCGGCGCGACAGCCGTGCGCGTCGACCTCGCCGAGCCCTCGTTCGACCTCGACATCGACGCCATCGCCGAGGCGATCACGCCACGCACCCGGGCGATCATCGTCAACACGCCGCACAACCCGACCGGGCGGATCTACCGCGAGCCCGAGCTGCACGCGCTGGGCGAGGTCCTGCGGGAAGCGTCCGCGCGCCACGGCCGGACGATCGTCCTCGTGTCGGACGAGTCCTACAACCGGATCGTGTTCGACGGCATCGACTTCCGCAGCCCGGCGCTCGACTACGACGCGACCGCGCTGATCTACACCTACGGCAAGACGACCCTGGCGCCGGGCCAGCGGATCGGGTTCGTGGCCCTCCACCCGTCGTTCCCGGACGCGGGCACGGTCGGCTACCGGATCTTCGTGCACCAGCTGGCCGCCGGCTGGGGGTTCCCCAACGCCCTGCTCCAGCATGCGATCCGCGACCTCGAGGGGCTGTCGATCGACATCGCCGCCCTGCAGGCGCGCCGCGACCGGATGGTGCCGGCACTGCGCGAGATGGGCTACGAGGCGACGAAGCCCGAGGGCACGTTCTACCTCATGGTCAGGTCGCCGGACCCCGATGACCTCGCGTTCACGGACCGCCTCGCCGAGCTCGGCGCGCTCGTGCTCCCGGGCACGATCGTCGAGAAGCCCGGCTGGTTCCGGGTCTCGCTTACCGCGAGCGACGAGATGGTCGAGCGCGGCCTCGAGGCGTTCCGGGCCGCGGTCTCGACGCCGGTGGGCTGACCGGCAACCCCGCCGAGCCGCGGGGCTCCGGCCTATCGCCGGCGGGTGATCGAGGCCTCGTAGTCGGGGAAGTAGCGGCCGATCACCGGCAGGTCGAACTGGCGGAGGATCGAGTCCTTCGATTCGCGAGCCAGCAGGAACTCGAACGAGCGGCGGACGAGGTCGTCGGGGGTGGCGCCGCCGGGCGCGTACCGGGCGAGGTCGGCCGAGGTCATCGAGACGGCGTGGTTCGTCGACGTGCCGCCACCGGTGACCGTCACGAAGCAGGTCCAGCTGTCGCCGGTGGGCTCGCAGCGGACGTCGATCGCCTCGGTCATGCCTCGTGCCTCGCCTCGGTCGTCGGGTCCGGCTGGCAGCTCGGGCACCAGTAGGTCAGGCGCGGCAGCTCGCGGCCGAGCTCCTTTGCCTGCACGATCGTCCCGCATCGCGGGCACGGGCGCCCGGCCCGGCCGTGGACGCCCAGCGGGCGGCGGCCCGTCGCGGCGCCGATGCGCAGGACCTCGGCGCTCCGGACCACCAGGCCTCGCAGCGCGCCGTCGTCGACGTTCCGGAGCGGCGTCCACGGGGAGAGCCCGGCCTCCCACAGCACCAGGTTCTTGACCTCGTTGCCGATCCCCGCGAGCGCGCGCTGGTCGAGGAGCGCCTCGGCGACGGTCAGGTCTGCCCGCTCGGGTGACCGCAGGCCGCGCATCGCTTCGTCGACGTCGACCGGGTCGGCGAGCAGGTCGGGACCCAGCTTCGAGAGCGACGGGTGGAGGGCCTCGGTCCGCTGCTCGAACAGCTCGACGACCGGGGCGTCGAAGCACACCGCGACCGACCCCGGCACCTCCAGGACGAGCACCGCCCGCCCCGGCGGTCGCCGCCACGCCTCGCCGGGCCGGTAGCGGTGCCACGAGCCGCGCATCCGGAGGTGCGTCCGCACTTCGAGGCCGTTGTCGAACCGGATCAGCAGGTTCTTGCCCATCGACTCGACGCCCGTCACCGTCGAGCCGACCAGCCGCTCGACCTGCGGGCCCGGCGCGCGGGCCTTCGCCCCGGACACCTCGCGACCGACGAGGTAGGGCCGGAGTCCCGCCGCGGTCCGGGCCAGCGTGTCGCCTTCGGGCATCTAGCGCTCGGAGCGGACCACCGACGGGCGAGCCCACGCCCGGTCCGTCGTCGCGGCGGCGGCGCGCAGCGCGTACCCGCGGTAGCCGGCGACGAACCCGGCGGCGATCAGCGCGTCGCGGGTCGGCGACCCGGCGACGGGCTCGCCGTCGACCTTGGCGATCACCAGCTCGCGGACCCGGCCGTCGGCGACGAGGTCGCGCAGGGACGCGAGGGCCAGCCCGAGCACCTCGGGATCGCCGGCCGCGGGCAGGGTCTGGATCGAGGACCCGCCGCGATCCACGTACACGACCGCCGCGCCGTCGACCAGCGCCACGTAGGCGCCCGCCGCCCGCTGGAACGGCCGCCGGTCGGCGTCGTCGCGCCGGGGCCAGGGCAGCGCGGCGCCGTACGGGTTGGCCGGGTCCGCCGCCGCGAGCAGCTGGACTTGGCGACCGCGCTCCCCCGCCAGCTCGCCGGGCTGCTCCCGCATCGACCGCAGCCGGTCCACCGCGCCCGGCAGCGCGAACTGCGCGGCACCCAGGCCGTCGACGAAGTAGCCGCGCCGGATCCGGCCGCCCTCTTCCATCGCCCGCAGGACCGGGTACACGGCCGAGAACCCGCCCTCGATCGGCTCGCTCCCGACCGCCTCGCGGGTGACGACGCCGTGCCGCTCGAGCAGCGCGAGCGCGAGCGCGTGCGCCCGCTCCGTGCGGGTGACCGCCGGCGCCTCGTCGGGCAGCTCGTCCTCGGGCGCGTTCGCGAGCGACCACCGTCCAGCCGCCTCGGGCGGACCGAGCGACGTCAGCCGTCCCGGCCGAGGGCGCCTGTCCTTCGGCGGCCGCTTCCAGCGGAGCGCGCGGAGCGGCGCGAACGTGTCGTTGGTCACCTCCCCAGCCCAGACCAGGTCCCACAGCGCGTCGAGCACCTCGCGGTCCGACCGCCCGCCCGACGCCGTGAACAGCTCGCGGTAGAACGAGGCGCCGCGCCGGCGGAGGTGAGCCCGAACCCGCTCGTGGATCTCGTCCGAGGGCCGCTCGACGCCGTCGGGCAGCCCGGTCGGTCGCAGCAGCTCGCGCCCCGGCCGGAACAGCACCACCCGGCCGTCGTCGCGACCGAGGCTCCCCCGCCCGACCCACGCGACCTCGCCCATGGCACCCAGCTCGTCGAGCAGCCGCGGCTGGTAGCCGGGGACCCGGGCCGGGAGCACATCACGCTCGAGGACCGAGGCCGGGATCGGCAGGCCGGCCAGCTGGTCGACGACCTCGGCCAGGCGCTCGAGGGCGTTCGGCCCGCGCAGCGGCACGGGGATCGCAGACCCCGCCGATGCCGACGGTGCCACGCCCTGCCACGCCGGGAGGAACCGGGCCAGGGTGATCGGGTCGACGGGCTCGACCTCGCGACGGAGCTTGGCCAGCGACCGGCGACGGAGGAGCCGCAGGACCTCGGGATCGCAGTACTCGCGCTCGGCGCCGCCCGGACGGAACTCGCCCGAGAGCAGGCTGCCCGCGGCGACCAGGCGATGGAGCGCATCCTCGACGACACCGGCCGGAAGGCCCCATCGTCGGGCGGGCTCGACGCCCAGGAACGGGCCGTGGGTCCGGGCATACCGGGCGAGCAGACCGTCGAGCGCCCCGACCGCGGGTCCCAGGAACGCCTGCGGCACGCCTGGCGGGGTGGCGACGCCGACGCCGTCCCGGTAGCGCGCGACGTCCTCCATCGCGATCCAGCGCTCCTCGCCGCCGATCCGCGCCCGGACGGCTCGCCGCGACGCGGCCAGCTCCGCGAGGTGGAGCGAGGCCTCGGGCCGCCCGCCGGCCGTCCTCGCGCCCACCTCGTCGGTCGAGAGGTCGCCGAGGCGCCGCAGGAGGTCGTGGACCTGGTCCGGGTCGTTGGCATGCCGCTCGTCGACGAGCGCCTGGAGGCTCAGCTCGAGGTCCGCGAGCGCCTCGGGATCGAGCAGCTCGCGCAGCTCCTCCTGGCCCAGCAGCTCGCGCAGCAGGTCGCGGTCCAGCGTGAGCGCCTGCGCCCGCCGCTCGGCCATCGGCGCATCGCCCTCGTACATGTATTGCGCGATGTAGTCGAACAGCAGCGAGCTCGCGAACGCCGAGGCCTTGGGCGTCTCGACGGCGTGGACGGCGATCTCCCGGCGGCGAACCCCGTCGAGGATCTCGCGCAGCGCCCCGAGGTCGAACACATCGGCGAGGCACTCGCGATAGGTCTCGACGAGGATCGGGAAGCTGCCGTACCTCGACGCGACCGCCAGCAGGTCCGCGGCCCGCTGGCGCTGCTGCCACAACGGCGTCCGTGTGCCTGGCCGGCGCCTCGGGAGGAGCAGGGCGCGGGCCGCGTTCTCTCGGAACCGGCTCGCGAACAGGCTCGACTGGCCGACCCGCCCGACCACGAGGTCCTCGACCTCCTCGGGCTCCGGGAACAGCAGCGCCTCGACGCCCTCGAGGCTCATCTCTCCCTCAGGCAGCCGGATCGCGATGCCGTCGTCCGACCAGATCGTCTGGACCTCGAGACCGAGGCGCTCCGAGATCCTCGCCTCGAGCGCCATCGTCCACGGGGCGTGGACCCGGCCGCCGAACGGGGTCAGGATCACCAGGCGCCAGTCGCCGAGCTCGTCGCGGAAGCGCTCGACGACGATCCGGCGGTCGGTCGGCAGGACGCCCGTCGCTCCCCGCTCGTCCTCGAGATAGGCCAGCAGGTTCTCGGCGGCCAGCGGGTCGAGGTCGTGGTCGCGCTGCAGGCGCTCCGAGGCCTTGACCCGCCCGATGGGGCCTCGTTCGAGGTCGGCCTCCGCCTCGCGGGTGAAGGCGCCCATCGCCCGCCCGAGCTCGATCGGCCGGCCCACCGTATCGCCCTTCCAGAACGGCAGCTTGCCCGGGACGCCCGGGGCGGGCGTGACCGTGACCCGGTTGGGGCCGATCTCGGCGACGCGCCATGAGCTGGCGCCGAGGATCACGACGTCGCCGTGCATGCCGGCGCGAAGCTCGTAGACCATCTCCTCGTCGAGCTCGCCCACCCGCCGGCCCGTCGTGCCGGGCTCGCCCTCGAGGAAGACCGGAAACAGGCCGCGGTCGGGGATCGTGCCGCCGCTGGTCACCGCAACGACCCTCGCGTCCCGCCGCCCTTCGACCGTGTCCGTCAGCCGGTCCCAGACCACTCTTGGCTTGAGCTCCGCGAACTCGTCGCTCGGGTAGGCGCCGGCCAGCATGCCGAGGACGCCCTCGAGGACTTCCCTCGTGAGCGTCTCGAACGGCGCGGCGCGGCGGACGATCTCGAGCAGCTCGTCGACCGTGAACGTCTCGCCGATCGTCATCGCGACCAGCTGCTGGGCAAGGACGTCGAGCGGGTTGCGTGGCAGCACCGTCTGCTCGATCGAGCCGTCGTGCATGCCCTTCACGACGACGGCGGTCTCGAGAAGGTCGCCGCGGTATTTGGGGAAGATCACGCCCTTCGACGGCTCGCCGACCTGGTGCCCGGCGCGGCCGATTCGCTGGAGCCCGCGCGCGACGGAGGTGGGGCTCTCGACCTGGATCACGAGGTCGACGGCGCCCATGTCGATGCCGAGCTCGAGGCTGCTGGTCGCGACGAGGGCGGGGAGGCGGCCGGCCTTCAGCTCCTCCTCGATCTCGAGGCGCTGCTCCCTCGCGATGCTGCCGTGATGGGCGCGGACCAGCTCCTCGCCGGCGAGCTCGTTGAGGCGCTGCGCGAGCCGCTCGGCGAGGCGGCGGCTGTTGGTGAAGACGATGGTCGATCTGTGGCTGCGGATCAGCTCCAGGATGCGAGGGTGGATCGCCGGCCAGATGCTCGTCCGCAGCTCGCCGCCGACCACCGGGCCACCCGGCTGCTCGTCCATTGGCAGGACCTCGCCGAGGCGCGCCATGTCCTCGACCGGCACGACGACCTGGAGCTCAAGGGGCTTCCTCGTGCCCGCGTCCACGATGCTCACCTCGCGCCCCTCGCCGACGCCGCCGAGGTACCGGGCGATGGTCTCGAGGGGCCGCTGGGTGGCGCTGAGGCCGATACGCTGGATGCGTCTCGTTGGGCCGTCGCCGTCCTGGTCCGCCGTCCCCCGCAGGCGCTCGAGGCGTTCGAGGCTCAGGGCCAGGTGGGCGCCGCGCTTGGTGCCCGCGATCGCGTGGACCTCGTCGACGATCACGTGCTCGACGCCCTTGAGGATCTCGCGCGCCTGGCTGGTCAGCAGGAGGTACAGGCTCTCGGGGGTCGTGACGAGGATGTCCGGCGGGTGGCGAACGAGGTCGCGGCGCTCGTCGGCGGGCGTGTCGCCCGTGCGCGAGGCGACCGAGATGTTGGGTGGCTGTTCGCCGAGGCGGGCGGCTTCGTGGGCGATGCCTGCAAGGGGGGCGCGAAGGTTGCGCTCGACGTCATAGGTCAGCGCCTTCAACGGGCTGACGTAGAGGACACGAACGGTGCCGGGTTGCTCCCTGGTCGGTGCCGGGCGTGGGTCCTGGACAAGCCGGTCGAGGCACCACAGGAACGCGGCCAGGGTCTTGCCGCTGCCGGTCGGGGCGTGGATCAGCGTGTGCCGGCCCTCGGCGATGGCCGCCCAGCCCTCGGACTGGGCCGGCGTCGGCGCCTCGAATGTCGCCTCGAACCAGGCCCTGACGGCGGGCCCGAACGGGGCAAGCGGATCGGCCTTGGTCGCGACCACGGGACCGCGAGTATAGAACCGACGAGCCATTTCGACCAGATGTTCGATTCGCCACGTGAGCAGCCGCGCGGCGAGGGCCGGCGGCCCAAGCGCGCCGCCCATGCCAACCGCTCCACGACCACCGGGCCACCCAGGTGCGCGTGCGGCCGCCCCTATCGGTAGCAGCGAACGATCTTGGCTCGAGCCCGCCCCGACAGCCGCCCTCGCCGTGGCTCCATCGGTGTCGGCGATTGATCCGGAGCGAATGCCCCGTCGGTCAGCGATAAGTGGCCGTTGAGGCCGATTTCGTTCACTGGCAGCGATGACGACGATCAACCGGCGGCAGTTGCGGACGAAGCAGCGCGAGCTCCTGCGTGGACTCGGGACGGAGATGCGGCGCATGCGCGAGGACGCCGGCCGGTCGCAGGCAGCGGTCTCGAGGGCGTCAGGGATCTCGCAGGCCCACGTTTCCTCGATGGAGGCTGGCACTGCTGGGCCGAGCCTCGAGGCGATCCTCGCAGTTGCGGCGGCGCTCGGGTGTGACCTCTCGGTGCGCATGTTCCCGGGGACCGGCCCGCGGATCCACGACCGGATCCAGGTCGCCATGAGCGAGGCGCTGCTCGCGTCGCTGCACCCGCGGTGGCGCGCCCGACCCGAGGTGCCGGTCTACCGTCCGGTCCGCGGCGTGATCGACCTCGTCCTGACGGACGCGACGGCCCACCTCGTCGTGCCGACGGAGCTGCAGTCCGAGCCGCGGCGCGTCGAGCAACAGATCCGGTGGTCCGTGCAGAAGGCTGACGCGCTGGGGTCGATGCCGGAGCTTGTCGGCGACCGTGTCAGCCGCCTGCTGGTGGTGCGGAACACGGCCGCCATGCGCGAGACCGTCCGAGCCGCCGCCCGGACATTGGCCGCGGCGTACCCGGCCAGGGCGGCCGATGCCATCGCGGCCCTCACCGCCGACGGTCCCTGGCCGGGTGCCGCCAGGTTGTGGGCGAACGTCGAGCGCGGCGACGCACGGATTCTCGATGGGCCGCCTCGCGGTGTCACGGTCGGGCGATAGCATCGTGCGGTGAAGAAGATCGGGTTCCTGTCGTTCGGGCACTGGTCGGAGGCGCCCTACTCGCAGGTGCGGAACGGGTCGGATGCCCTGCTGCAGTCCATCGAGCTGGCCGTCGCCGCCGAGGAGCTCGGGGCCGATGGCGCGTATTTCCGGGTCCACCACTTCGCCCGCCAGCTCGCGTCGCCGTTCCCGTTGCTGGCCGCGATCGGGGCACGCACCAATCGAATCGAGATCGGCACCGCCGTGATCGACATGCGCTACGAGAACCCGCTGTACATGGTCGAGGACGCGGGGGCGGCCGACCTCATCGCCGGCGGCCGGCTCCAGCTCGGCATCAGCCGCGGGTCACCGGAGCAGGTGATCGACGGCTTCCGGTACTTCGGCTACGCGCCCGCCGAGGGCGAGACCGACGCCGACATGGCACGCCAGCACGCGGAGGTCTTCCTCCAGGTCCTCAAGGGCGAGGGCTTCGCCGAGCCGAACCCGCGGCCGATGTTCCCGAACCCGCCGGGCCTCCTGCGGCCCGAGCCGCACTCGGCCGGCCTGCGGGACCGGATCTGGTGGGGCGCCGCGTCGGACGCCACGGCCGCCTGGGCCGGGCAGCTCGGCATGAACCTCCAGAGCTCCACGCTCAAGTTCGATGAGGGTGGCGAGCCGCTGCACGTCCAGCAGCGCAAGCAGATCGAGGCGTATCGAGCGGCGTGGAAGGAGGCCGGGCACGAGCGCGAGCCGCGCGTGTCGGTCAGCCGCAGCATCTTCGCCCTGGTCGACGACCGGGACCGGGCGTACTTCGGGCACGAGACGAACGACCGCGACAAGATCGGCTATCTCGATGCCCAGACGCGGGCGATCTTCGGCCGGTCGTACGCGGCGGAGCCCGATGTCCTGGTCAAGGAGCTCGCCGGGGATGAGGCGATCGCCGCCGCCGACACCCTCCTGCTCACCGTGCCCAACCAGCTGGGCGTGGACTACAACGCCCACGCGATCGAGAGCATCCTCAAGTTGGTCGCGCCGGAGCTCGGCTGGCGCTGACGGAGGCGAGGGGCCGGCGGGTCGGCCGGGGCCGAGGCTCGCGGTCACGGCCCAGCCGCAGCGCCGGACGTGCGCTGAAGGACGCGCCGGGCGGGCGGATCAGCCGGGGCCGATGCTCGCGGTGAGGGCCCAGGGGTCGTCCCGGGCGAGGTCGGGCGAGGGGCGTCGGAGCTCGAAGCCCGCGCCGACGAGCAGTCGGCGAGCGACGTCCTGGCGAAGTTCGATGTCAAGCGGCTCGACCCAGTCGCGCTCGGCGACGCCGACCGTCGCCCGCATGCCGGTCCGGGGCTGACGGCCGTCGACGAGGGAGGCGAGGAGCGCCGTCGCCAGCCCATTCCGCCGGTGGCCGGGGGCGACGCCCAGGGCCGCGAGCTCGCCCTCCGCGGTCGCGACCGCCACGCCGACCAGCGACGACCCGGCGACCGCGCCCACGATCCGCGACCCGTTCCGCGCGGCCGCAACGAGCACGGACCGGGCCGACGTGACGTCGTACGGGCTGACGACCCGCGCGACCAGGTCGAGCGACTCGAGCTCGGCGGCACCCAGCGTGGCGATCACCGGCGCCCCGGCACTGCCGGGTTCCGTCGAGGACGGCCATCCGCCGTCGATGGCGGACCACCAGCCGCGATCCTCGGCCAGGACGAGCAGCCTCGGCAGCACGACCGCGCGGACGCGGGCAAGGATCTCCAGCGACTGCGCCTCGGCTGCCGCCTGCTCGGCGCCCACCGGACGCCCGGCGTTCGGCGCGTCCTCGAAGGTCCACGGCATCCCCGGCGTGCCGAACGCCGCCGCCTCGGCCTCCCACCGGTCCCGCCACGCGGTCGGCGTCTCCGCCGGCGCCTCGCGATGCGCCCCGGCCAGCCACGTCAACGCCCACGCTCGCGGCACCACCCGGTACGCGTCGTACCCGCCGCCGCCCGTCGCGAGCCATCGACCGCCAGCCCACCGGTGCGCGACCCGGTCGACCAGCCGCGCCGCCTCCCCCATCGCGGTCGTCGTCACCCGCAGGTGCGCGAGCGGGTCCCAGGCATGTGTGTCGGCGCCGTGTTGCGAGACGATGACGTCGGGCCCGAAGGCCGAGGCGAGGGTCGGGATCAAGGCACGCACCGCGGCCAGCCACGCCGTCTCCCCCGTGTACGGCTCGAGCGGCACGTTGACCGCGCTGCCCACGGCCGCTCCCTCCCCCAGGTCGTCGATGAACCCGGTCCCCGGGAACAGGTACCGGCCGCTCTCGTGGAGCGATACGGTCAGCACGCCCGGATCGGCATACGAGATCGCCTCGACCCCGTCGCCGTGGTGCGTGTCGAGGTCGACGTACAGCACGCGAAGGCCGGCGGATCGCGCCCGCGCGATGGCCAGCGCCGGGTCGTTGTAGATGCAGAAGCCCCATGCCTTGGCCGGCATCGCATGGTGCAGCCCGCCGCCGGGGTGCAGGGCGTGCTCGACGTCCCCGCGCAGGATCGCCGACATCGCGCGCAGCGAGCCGTCGGCCACGGCGGCGCCGGCCTCGTGCATGCCCGCGAACGCCGGGTTGTCGGAGATGCCGATCCCCATCGCCGGCCGCGCCGTCGGGTCGACGGAGAACCGCCGCACGGCCTCGACATACGCGGGTGAATGGACGGTCTCGAGGTCGGCGTCCGAGGCGGGCTCGGGCTCGATCGACGGCTCCGCGCCGACCGCCCGCAGGAGGTCGATCCCGGGCCCGAACCGGAGCGGCGTCAGCGGGTGCCCGGGGCCGAAGTCGTAGGTCAGGGAACGCGGGCCGAAGACGAGGAGCGGGCCGTCAGACCCCACGGGACGACGATCCGGCACGGGTCATGGACACGTTTGGCACGATACCGCGATGGAGCGCGTGTACACGACCCCCCGGCTCGACAAGCTCGGCGTGAAGCCCGGATCGCGTGTGGCCCTGGTCGGGCTCGACGACCCGGCCTTCGAGACCGAGCTCCGCGACCGGACCTCCGACATCACGCGCGGCGAGCCGCTGCCCGACACCGACCTCGTGTTCCTGGCGGCCGACGACCACGCGGCCCTCGCGGCGCTGCCCCGCCTGCGCGAGCGGATCCGGCCCAACGGCGCCATCTGGGTCATCTCCCGCAAGGGCAAGGCCGCGACCCTGCGCGACGTCGAGGTCATCGCCGCAGCGATCGCGAACGACCTCGTCGACAACAAGGTCGCGTCGTTCGACGAGACGCGGACCTCGGCCCGGCTGGTCATTCCGGTCGCACTGCGCGGCGGCCGCTAGACCCAGGGACGACGACGGCAAGGCCACGGCGGTCACGCCCGGCGGCCCCAACCGCGCCGACTGTTACCATCCGCGCATATGGACCTGATCCTCGTCCTCATCGTCGTCCTGATCCTCGTGCTCGTCTGGCGCGGCCCCAAGACCCTGCCGTTGCTTGGCAAGGCGTTCGGGCAGGGCGTCAAGGAGGCGCGCAAGGAGATGGACGAGATCAAGACCGACGTGGCGGGCCCCAAGGCCGACGCCACCGCGACCGACGACACGCCGAAGTCCTGACGCGCAGGCCTCCGCTCAGCGGTGTGCCGCCAGCCTCCGACCCCCGAGCCCCTCGACCTGTCCGCGTGACCGGCTGACCGCCGCCTCGTCGACCGGCTCCGGGATCGCGCGCGACGGGCCCGGCCCGTACAGGTCACCGACGAGCACCACGCCCTCCAGTGGCAGCTCGAACGCCAGGTGGTCGGGATGGGTCCCGGGCGTCGCGTGGACACGGATCTCGACGTCGGCGAACCCGAGGACGTCGGCGTCCTCGATCGCGACGATCTCGCTCGAGAGGACCGCGGTCGCGCCCGGCGAGGCGAGGATCGGCACGTCGAGACGCAGCGCGAGGGTCTCCGCGCCGGCGGCGTGATCCGGGACCGGCGCCGTCAGCAGGATCGCCGCGATCCGCGCGTCGTGGCGGGCGGCGAGGGCCATGACCGCTTCGGCCGCCTCGTCCGACGGGTCGCCGGGATCGACGACCACGAGGCGCGACCGGCCGACGAGGTAGGCATCGACCGTCTGGCCGGGGATGGCGCCCGCGCCCCAGAAGGTGATCCGGGCGAGGGCCGGCGTCAGCCGCTCGATGGCCGGCGGGTGGGCGGCCTCGACGGGCTCGAGATGGCGCCGCACGTCCTCGAGGTCGCGCGCGGGCGCCAGCTGCTGGAGCGTGGTGCTGGTCGGGGGCCACAGGTCGATCCGCCCCGCGGCCATCTCGGCGAGCGCGTCGCGCGGCGTCAGCCAGCGATGGTCGGCGACCTCGTGGGGGTCGGGCACGACCTCCGCGCCGTCGGGCAGCCAGGCGACGAAGAACCGGGTGTCGTATCGCCGCGGGCTCCCAGGTGGCGTGACCCAGCGCGACAACGGGACCAGGGCGTCGCGGTCCAGGGCGATCCCCACCTCCTCGGCCAGCTCCCGGATCGCGGCCGCCGCGAAGGCCTCGGGATCGCCGGACGGCCGGTCGGGGGCGTCGGCGGCGTCGACCGCGCCGCCCGGGAAGACGTGCAGGCCCGGCCCGAAGACCATGGTCGACGGCCGTCGCGTGAGCAGGACCTCCGGCCCACGTGGACCCGGGCGCATGAGGACGACGGTCGAGGCCGGCCGCGGCACGACGACGGGCTCCGCGTCGAGCCCGGGCGCCGCGGCCGCCGAGGTCGGCGAGGCCCCGTCAGCCTCCGGCAAGGAGCGCCTCGAGCGCCTCGGGATCGGTCACCGGCAGGCGGCACGCGAAGCCGTGGCACACGAACGCGGTCGGCCTGCCGTCGAGCGCGAGCCGGCCGTGGAGCAGCGGCACTCTCGATGCGTCCGGCGCCGCCGACGAGGCCTGGACCCGGAACGGGTGGTAGCCACGGTCGACAGTGTCGATGAGAGAGCGGGTGGCCGGGTCGCCGGGCTCGCCCACGATCGCGACCTCCGTCGACTCGGCGTGGGCCAGCTCGAGCGCGCACAGCCACTGCGCGAACGCGGTCGGATGTCGATCCAGGTAACCGCCGACCGTCGCGAGCGCCCGCTCGGCGGCGGTCCGGTAGCGGCCTTCGCCGGTCAGCGCCGCGAGCCGGAGGAGGACGGTCGTCGCCATCGCGCCGCCCGACGGCGTGGCATTGTCCTGCACGTCACGCGGCCGGACGACCAGCCGCTCCCCGTCGTCGGGCGTGTCGTAGTAGCCACCGTCGGGGTGCGGGAAGTGCCCGAGGACCACGTCCATCAGCGACACCGCGGCCTCGAACCACCGCTCCTCGAACGTCGCCTCGTACAGCGACAGCAGCCCGTCCGCGAGATTCGCGTAGTCCTCCAGCGCGCCGTCGGCGGACGCCCGGCCGTCCCGCCACGAACGACGGAGCCGGCCGTCCGGCCGGCGGAGGTCGTCGAGGACCGCCGACGCAGCTCGCGACGCCGCCTCGCCGTACCGTGCCGACGCCTCGACCAGCGCCGGATCTCCGGTCGCAGCCAGCGATCGGGCGGCGTCGGCGAGCGCGGCGATGGCGAGCCCGTTCCACGCCGCGAGCACCTTGTCGTCGAGCGCCGGCTGCGGCCGAAGGGCGCGCCGGCGCAGCAGGACGGCACGCGACTCGGCCAGCCGGGTCGCGACCTCGCCAACGGGGAGCCCGAACCGCTCCGCGAGCTCGGCATCGCCCCTGACGCGCGACAGGATCGTCCGCCCCTCCCAGTTGCCGGCATCGGTGACCCCGTACGCGGCCGCGAGCAGCGGCGCGGCGTCGCCCAGGACCTCGCGCACCTCGTCGGCCGTCCAGACGAACGTGCCGCCCTCCTCGCCCTCGGTGTCCGCATCCTGGCTGGCGGCGAACCCACCGTCCGCGGTCGCGAGCTCACGGAGCATGTAGTCGAGCACCGCGGTCGCCGTCGCCAGCAGCGACGCGTCGCCGGTCAGGGCCCAGGCATGGACGTACACGCGCGCGAGCTGGGCGTTGTCGTACAGCATCTGCTCGAAGTGGGGCACGAGCCACGCCGCGTCGGTGGCGTAGCGGTGGAAGCCGCCGCCCAGCTGGTCGTGGATCCCGCCCGCCGCCATCGCCCCGAGGCTCCGGAGCGCGACCTCGAGCGGCTCTGGATCACCACTCGCGACGTGTCGCCGGAGCAGGAACTCGATCGTCATCGGCTGCGGGAATTTCGGCGCGCGCCCCCAGCCGCCGTGGACGGGGTCGAACGAGGCGGCGACGGCGGCCGCGGCGGCGTCGAGCGACTCGCGCGGCGGCACCCCGACGGCCCGGCCGCCGGTCCCGATCGCCTGCGACTCGACCAGCGCGTCGACGAGCCGCACCCCGGCCTGCTCCACCTCCGGCCGCTGCGTCGTCCACGCGGTTCGGACGCCGTCGAGCACCTGGCGGAACGACGGCATCCCGTGGCGCGGCGTGTCGGGGAAGTAGGTGCCGCCGTAGAACGGCCGGCCCTCGGGCGTGAGGAACACGCTCATCGGCCAGCCGCCGCCCCCGGTCATCGTCTGGACGGCGCCCATGTACAGCTGGTCGAGGTCGGGGCGCTCCTCGCGGTCGACCTTGATCGCGACGAACCCCGCGTTCAGCTCGGCGGCCGTCGCCTCGTCCTCGAACGACTCGCGCTCCATCACGTGGCACCAGTGACAGGCGGCGTACCCGATCGACAGGAAGATCGGCCGGTCGAGCAGCTTGGCTCGAGCCAACGCATCGGATCCCCACGGCATCCAATCCACGGGGTTGTGCGCATGCTGGAGCAGGTAGGGGCTCGTCTCGCCGGCGAGCTTGTTCGTGTGGCGAGGGCCTGCGACCGGTTCGGCCATCCGCCGATGGTACGCGGCGGTCCCTCGTGCGAAAAAAACCGGTGTCCCGAGGCGACGAATATTGGAACGAATCGGTGCGCCCGAGCGCCATAGAACTATGAGGGTAGATTCGCGGGTAAGGAGAGTAGGCTACGCTCCGGGCCTGCCTGCCAACCCCCGGTGTCGGGAGGGTGAATCGCTGAACCGAGTCGCGCGCGCGACATTGGTCTCGCTCCTCGTGGCGATGCTCGCGGTCGTGGGTGCCGTGGCGCCCGTGGCCGCCGCTGCGCGCGTCCCCCGTGTCGTCCTCGTGGTGGGCCCCGTCGGCGGCCTGACGAACCTCTATCGGAGCCTCGCCAACGAGGCGGCGGCCGAGGCCTCCGCCGCCGGCGCCGAGGTGACCAAGGTCTACTCCCCCAACGCGACCTGGTCGGCCGTGCGCCACGCGATCGACGGCGCGTCGATCGTCGTCTACCTCGGACACGGCAATGGCTGGCCGAGCCCGTATCGCGACTCCCTCTACCCGCCCACGCAGAACGGGTTCGGGCTGAACCCCTATTCGGGCGGCGACGACTCGTCGCACCAGTACTTCGGCGAGTCGTCCGTCGACAACGTGAAGCTCGCGCCGAACGCCGTCGTCCTGCTCTCCCACCTCTGCTATGCCAGCGGCAACAGCGAGCCCGGGCTCGCCGAGGGGACGCAGTCGATGGCCATCCAGCGCGCCGACAACTACGCGGCCGGGTTCATCCGCGCGGGCGCCGAGGCGGTTGTCGCCGAGGCCCACATGGGGCCCGCCTACTACGTGCGCCAGCTGCTCCGTAGCGAGGACTCGATCGAGCAGATCTGGCACGACTCGCCGAGCAACAACGGCAACACGATGACGCTGACCAGCCAGCGATCCCGGGACTTCTCGGAGCGGCTCGACCCGGACCGCCCCAGCGGCGGCTACTACCGGTCGCTGGTGTCGCAGGGTGTCAGCTCCAACCAGGTGCGGTCGGGGGCGACCGGCACGTTCTCGGGCACCACCGCGGGCATCCTTCGCCCGCCGGTCACGCCGTCGCTGGTCTCGCTGGGCCTGACGTTCGGGTCGATCGACGTCCGGACCGCACCGATCGCCGCGACGCGAAGCCAGCTGATCGTCCCGGTGGCGGCCAAGGGCGCCAAGAAGATCCCGGAGGGCACCCAGGTCGGGATCCGGTGGGATCCGATCATGCTCGACGCCAGGCCGGCGTCCTCGTCTGGCGGCTCGTCGCCGCCGACGGCGTCACCATCGCCATCCGCGTCGCCATCGGCCTCGACCAGCCCGTCGCCATCGGGGACGGCCGCGCCCTCGGCGTCGCCGGCGCCGATCGACCCGCCCGACGTCAACCTCGTCGTTCCCGAGCAGCTCGGCTCGGTGGTCACCCTCGCGCCGGCGGCCCGCACCGGAAAGGGCCTCAACGTCGGCGTCACGTATCCGTCCGCGCCCGGCCTGTACCGGCTCGTCATGACGCTCCACGACGCGGCGGGCGTCGCCTATGACGCCCCGACGCAGTCCGAGCTCAGGTCGGTGATCGTCCACGTCGGCGGCCTGTACTCGGCGGCCTTCGGCGCTCCGTCCTCGCTGGCGCTGGGCACCGGCGCCACCTCGACGGTCGGCGTCCGCGTGGTCAACGCGGGCTCGGAGGACTGGGACGTCGAGACCCCGACGCCGCCGGCCGAGCCGGACTCGCTGTTGATCTGGCTCCGGACGCAGCGAACAGCGGCGCGGGTGGTCGCGACATGGGTCTCGCCCCAGGGCCTGCCCGTCCCGGCATCCGTTTCGGCGGCGATCGACCCCAAGGCGGCGGCCCCCGGCGGCTCGACGGCGGTCGGGCTGTCGGTCGTGGCCCCGGCCCAGGCGGGCGACTACCTGCTGCTGCTCGACGTGGTCACACCGACCCACGGCGCCCTCTCGACGCAGGGCAGCACCCCGGCCCTGATCCGGGTCGCCGTGACGGGTCCGACGATCGCGCCGTCGCAGGCGCCCGCCCCCTCGGCGTCAACGGCGCCGTAACGCTTCAACCGCGGCTCGCGAGCCCCAGCCTTGGTCGGGGGTGATTGAATGGCTGCCATGAACACCGACCCGCGACCGGTGGGGCCCGGCCGGCCGGCGCCGGCGACCGACCCCCTCCGCATCCTCCTGGTGGCCCCGCCGATGCTGCCCGTCCCGCCGCCGAGCTACGCCGGCACGGAACGGGTGGTCGCGGCGCTGGGCGACGAGCTGTACCGCCGCGGGCACCACGTGGCGCTGGTCGCGCCGGGCGACTCCAAGGTGCCATACGAGCACATCCGCACGATCGACGAGAGCCTCTGGTCCGCGGGCTACTCGGGCCGGCTCGAGGCGTTCCAACAGCACACGATCGAGGTTGCCTGGCGGGCCGCCGAACGCTTCGACATCGTCCACGCGCACATGGAGCAGCACAGCTTCGTGTTCGCCGAGCACTGCTCGACCCCGGTGATCACCACGCTCCATGGGCGGCTCGACACGGAGGGGATGCCCGAGCTGCTGGCGACGCACCCGAACGTGCCGCTGGTCGCGATCAGCGAGAGCCAACGCCGGTTCTTTCCGGACCAGCGCTGGATCGCGACGATTCACCACGGCCTGCCGCTTGGCGACATGCCGTTCCGCGACCGGCCCGGGGACTATCTCGCGTTCGTCGGGCGGATCACGCCCGAGAAGGGCATCGAGGACGCGATCGCGCTCAGCCGCGCGACGGGGATCCGGCTCAAGGTCGCGGCCAAGGTCCACCTCGAGTCCGAGCACCGGCACTTCCGCGACGTCGTGCAGCCCGCGATCGACGACGGGGCGATCGACTTCCTGGGCGAGCTCGGGCCCGAGGAGCGCGACCCGCTCTACGCTGGCGCGCTGGCGACCGTGATGCTGGGCGGCTGGCCCGAGCCGTTCGGGCTGGTCGCGATCGAGTCGATGGCGACCGGGACGCCCGTGATCGCGCGACGGGCCGGCGCGCTCATCGAGACCGTGATCCACGGGGAGAACGGCTTCATCGTGGACGACGTGGACGAGGCCGTGCTCGCGGTCGAGCGGGTCGGAGAGCTGGATCGCACGAGGATCCGGGAGGACGCGCTCGCCCGGTTCTCGCCGGCGCGGATGACCGACCAGTACGAGGCGGCCTACCGTGCGGTCCTGGCCGACACCCGGTCGAACCGGTCGGGCGGCGGAACGACCACGGTCCGGATCCCGCCGCTGGCGAGGTCGACGGGCTCGACGCACTCGGACCACACCGGGGTCGACGACGCGTCGGACGAGCATCGCTCGCCCGCCTTGCGCGAGCCGCTGGCGCGTGGCTGACGCGAAGACCCCGTCGCCGACTCGCGCCCGCCCCGGCGGTCGCCGCACCGCGCCGCCGGGACCGCACCACCCGGCCGACGACCTCGGACCGACCCACGATCCCGGGCCCGACGCCGCACAGGCGCGCCTCGGCGACGAGCGCGTCGAGGCCGCCGCGAGCGAGCCGCTCGAGCTGACCGGCGGCCACAAGGTCCGCCTCGGGACGGCGTCCTGGACGGATCCCACGATGACCGCGGCCGGGGTGTTCTACCCATCTGATGCCGACACGGCCGAGGAACGGCTCGCCTACTACGCGTCCCGCTTCCCCGTCGTCGAGGTCGACGCGACCTACTACGCGCTCCCCTCGCGCCGGCTGTCCGAGCTATGGGTCGAGCGGACCCCGCCGGACTTCGTGTTCGACATCAAGGCCCACGCCCTGCTCACGGGGCAGCCGACCGAGACCAAGCGGCTGCCGAAGGGGCTGCGCGAGGCCCTCCCGGCGACGCTCGCCGAGAAGCCGCGCCTGTACGCCAAGGACCTGCCGGGCGAGCTCCTCGCCGAGGTCTGGCGGATCTTCGCCGAGGGCCTCGAACCGCTGGCCGAGAGCGGCCAGCTCGGCGCGGTGTTCCTGCAGTACCCGAAGTGGTTCTTCACCTCGTCCGAGAACCGCGACGCGATCCGCGAGGCGAAGGCCGCGCTCGCACCCTACGGGCTGACCGTCGCGGTCGAGTTCCGCAACGCCTCGTGGTTCAACGACAAGAACATCGAGCGGACCCTGCGGTTCCTCGAGGACGAAAAGGTGCCGCTGGTGATGGTCGACGGCCCGCAGGGGTTCAAGTCGTCCGTGCCGCCGATCGTGGCGACCACCTCACCCGACCTCGCCGTCGTGCGCTTCCACGGGCGGCGGACGGCGACGTGGGAATCGATGGGCGGTCGGGCGACGGTCGAGCGCTTCCGCTACCTGTACGAGCCGGATGAGCTTCGCGAGTGGGTCCCCCGGGTCATGGAGGCGGCCGGCCAGGCGCAGGACACCCACGTGCTGATGAACAACTGCTACGCGAACTACGGCTCGACGAACGCCCGCGAGCTGGCCGCGATGCTGGCCGAGGAGCTGGCGGCCGCCGGAGGCTGACGCGCGCCGTCCAGGCGCCGAGGCCGGGGCTGACGCGGACGCGACGCGGGCGTACCGTACGACCGTGGCCGCCGCTGCCGCCCCGGGGTTCCTGCCGAGCCTCTACGGGCTCCACTTCGCGAACTCGTTCCCGCCGGGACCGACCGTGCGGTTCGGGCCGTTCGACACGCGATTCCTGGGCTTCGGCGACGCCGCGGCCGGGCTGTGCGGCGGGATGGCGCTCACGGCCCGCGACCTGTACGAGGCGAAGGTGCCCGCGCCGCCCGACACGAACCCGCCGGCCAACGGGTCGCCCCGGTTCGACGCCATCGTGCGACGCCAGGTCCAGTCGCTCGACTGGTTCAAGGTCCCGTTGCACTTCCTGAACCTCCAGGCGCTCCGCGGCGATCCGCCCACGGGCATCGCCTCGACGCTGGGCCGCGAGCCGGCCCGTGTCGACGCCGTGCTCAAGGAGTGGCCGGTCATCCGCGCCGAGATCGACGGCGGCCACCCCTCGGTCGTGGGGCTCGTTCGGTCGGCGAGCAGCTCGCCGGCTGCGCTGACGCAGAACCACCAGGTGCTCGCGTACGCCTACGAGGAGACGCCCGAGCACATCGTCATCCACGTCTACGACCCGAACCACCCCAACAGCGACGACGTCAGGCTCCTGGTCGACATCCTCGACGCCCCGGTTCGAGCCTGGCGGGATCGGATCCAGATGAACCAGTCGACGGGCGAGTCCCTGTTCGGGTTCCTCCACCAGCCGTACCCGGCGGCCACGCTCTCCCGGGCCTGGCGCGCGGCATAGCGGCTGGCTGCCGCCACACCCGGTTAACGCCCATCGGGCCGACCCGCATCGCTCCTCCACGACGCCGGCCGGCCCGAGGGCGGTCGAGAGACGATTGGCGCGGGGTCAGCGCTCCAGGCGGCCGGCCTCGTCGAGCATCGCGAGCAGGGCGTGGACCTCGTCGGTCCGCGGCATGCCGGCGGAGGCCTCGTCGGCCACGGCGGCGACGTCGGTCAGGTCGTACCCGGCGGCCCACCGGCTCTGGCGGAACCGCTCGGCCGCGGCGGCCACGATGGCGTCGAGCTGGAACGTGGGCTCGGTCTCGGCGAAGGTCCCGGCGAGGTCGTCGAGGTGGACGTCGCCCGCGACCTCCTGGGCCTCGGCGCGAGTCCGGGTCGGTCCAGCGGAGATGGACCGTGGCGATCCGACCCGAGTCGAAGATCCCGCCGCGCTCGCCGGTCAGGCGCAGGGCGTAGAGGGCGGTCGAGGCGTGGCCAGCGCCGATGGCGCCGGCGTCCACCTCGTCGTTGCGGAACTCCGAGTCGGGCACCGCGCGGTTCTCGTAGCCGACGAGCCGGTAGGCCTCGACGACGTCCGGGTTGAACTCGACCTGGGCCTTGGCGTCGAGCGCGACGGTGTCCAGCGTGGAGGTCAGCTGCTCGCCGAAGAGGGTCCGCGCGTCGTCGAGCTGGTTGACGTAGGCGTAGAAGCCGTCGCCCTTGTCGGCGAGCTGCTCCATCAGCACGTCGTTGTAGTTGCCCATCCCGAAGCCGACGGTGACCAGCTGGATCCCCTGCTCGGCGTCCGGGCGGACGCGGGCGAGGATCGATTCCGGGTCGGTGTTGCCGAGGTTGGCGACGCCGTCCGAGGCCAGGATCACGCGGTTGATGCCGCCCTCGCGCAGGGCGTCGGACGCGAGCTGGTAGCCGAGCCGGAGGCCGGCCTCGGCGTTGGTCGAGCCGCTGGGCTGCAGCGAGTCGATCGCCGACAGGATGCGGTCGGCGTCCTGGGCGGAGGTCGGCTCGAGCATGACCTGGGCGTCGGTACCGAACTCGACGATCGCGACGGTGTCGCGCGGCCGAAGGCGATCGACGAGGAAGGTCAGCGCCTGCTTGACGAGGCCGAGGCGGTCCTCGCGGGCCATCGAACCCGAGGTGTCGATGACGAACGTGAGCGCGGCGTCCGGTCGCTCGAGGCGGGTGATCTCCTTCGCCTGGACGCCGATGCGGAGGAGCACCTCGCCCTCGTCGAGGAACGGGCTGGGGCCGCCGTCGCTGCTGATCGCGAACGTGCCGTCGGTGGGCGCGGCGTAGTCCTGGTCGAAGGCGTTGACGAACTCCTCCGCGCGGACGGACGCCGGGTCGGGGAGGTTGCCGTCCATGACGTAGCGCTGGGCGATGGCGTACGACGCGGTGTCGACGTCGAGGGCGAACGTGGACTCGCGGTCGCGGTCGGCCGGGACGTACGGGTTGACGCCCGGGTCCTGGTAGGTCACCCCGTCGTAGGGCGTCGCCGGCGGCTGCTCCGGCTCGTACGGGTCGTACGGCGGCTGCGTCGCCAGGTGGTGGTCCGGGGCGGACGTCGCCCCTCCGTAGGCCGGATAGGAAGCGGAAAGCCCGGAGCTCGAGCAGGCCGCGGTCCCGAGGGCGACGGCCGCGAGGAGCAGGATCGGCTTGCGCATGGCGCAACCTCCCTGAGGGGGCCGGCGCGAACCGGTCCCGGGTTCGAGGCGGGGCGAGTGCCCCACGAGGTCCCGGGCGGCGGCGCTGAGCCATCGGCCGGGCCAGTCGCGACGGGGGTTGAGGAGCCCTGTCGACGCGGGGCATCGTCGGACGCGGCGGCCGCCGCCGAAACCCGGCGCCGCCCTACGCGTCGTTGCGGGTTATCCCTGCATCCGTGCTCGTCGCGGCGGCCATGGTGTGAACCCGCGCGCCTGCGCGCATCGCGCCGCAGTGCGGACCGGGCACGGGCCTGACGACGGACCGGGCTAGAGCGGCGGCAGGACCTGGCGGTCCTCCTGGAGGCCCGCCCACAGGTCGCCGACCTCGGCGACGCGCGCCGGCAGCGTCGTGATCGTCCAGCGGTCGGGCCGGAGGCTCGGGTCGTCGAGCTCCTCCCAGCGGATCGGCGCGGACACGGGGGCGCCCGGCCGCGGGCGGACCGCGTACGGCGCCACGAGCGTCTTGATCGCCGCGTTCTGGGTGTAGTCGAGGCGCGCCTTGCCGCCGCGATCGGCCTTCGCCCACTCCCAGGACACGAGGCTGGGCACCGTCCCGCCGATGGCCCGCGACAGCTTCTCGACCCACGCGGACGTGTCGGTGTACTCGTAGCGGCCGCGCTCGATGGGGATCCAGGCCTGGATGCCGCGGCTGCCGGTGAGCTTGGGATACGCGCGGATGCCGAGGTGCTCGAGGGCGGTGCGATACAGCTTCGCGAGCACGAGGGTCTCGTCCCAGGTGGTCTTGGTGCCGGGGTCGATGTCGATCAGGGCGAAGGTCGGCATCCACGGCTCCTGCAGCGTGGACGTCCAGGCGTGGATCTCGAACGACGCCTGGTTGCCCAGCCAGCACAGGGCCGCCGCGCGGTCCGCGACCAGGTGATCGTTCGCGGCCCGGTCCTCGCGCTCGCGGAAGCCGGTCTCGTGCCAGATCGTGAGCCACTTGGGCGACGACGGCGGGATGTCCTTCTGCCAGAAGCCCTGCGCCGCTGCGCCGTTCGGGAAGCGCTGCAGGTTGAGCGGTCGATCGGCGAGGTGCGGCAGCATCGCCGGGGCGATGCGCGCGAAGTAGGCGATGAGGTCGCGCTTGGTCAGCGCGGGCTCGTCGACGCCGTCGCGGGGCGGGAACAGCACCTTGTCGAGGTTGGTGACCTTCAGCTCCTGCCCGGAGACGCGCCACAGGCCCTCGGGCTTCATCGAGCCCAGGGCGTCGAGCTCTGCCTCGGACACGACCCAGGTCGGATCGGGCGCCGTCGCCTTGGCCTTCGCCTTCGTTCGCCATCGACTTCGTCTTCGTCACCGTCTTCGCCATCGCCGTCGACCCTTTCGCACGCTCCATCGCAGACTCGACCGATTCCGGTGCCGGGAACGCTTCAGCGGCCTCGCGATCCGCCTTCGCTGGGTCGACCGCGCGCTCACGAACGACCTCGCGCGGGTCGCGCCCCCGCTCGAGGCCCTTGAACGCCGTCTGCCGCACGTGACCGTCGCGGGTCCAGCCACCGATCTCCGCGCGGATGACGAGGTCGGGGCGGATCCATCGGACCCCGGCGAGGTCGCCGCCCCACCGTCCCCGGTAGTCCGGCGCGGGCGGCGGGTCGAACACGGGCGCGTCCGTCTCGAGGGCGTCGAGCAGCCCCCGCAGCTCCTTCCGCGTCCGGGCGTCGAACCCGGACCCGACCTTGCCCGAGAACTTCAGCTTGTCGTCCTCGTAGACGCCCACGACCACGGCCCCCAGGTCCTTCGCGCTCCCCTCCCCAGGCGTCCAGCCGCCGACCACCAGCTCCTGCTCGGGCCGGGCCTTGATCTTCAGCCACGACGAGGCGCGTCGGCCGGGCTCGTACCGGGATCGGCGATGCTTCGCGACGATCCCCTCCAGGCCCTGCGCCTTGACCGCCTCGAAGAACGCGAGGCCCTCGGTCTCGATCGGCTTGCCGTACTGCACGCGGCTCGTCGGGCGGATCACGAGCTCGAGCAGCCGCTTGCGCGATTCGAGCGGGACGTCGACCAGCGACCGGCCGTCGAGGTACAGGAGGTCGAAGGCCTGGTAGACCAGCGGCACCGGCCGGCCCGTCCGGCCCTCGCTGATCCGCAGCTGGAGGAGCGAGAAGTCGGGGTGGCCGCGCTCGTCGAGCGCCACGACCTCGCCGTCCACGATCGCCTCGCGGGCGTCGATCCACGTCGGCGGGTTGAGCAGCCGCGGGAAGTACGCCTCGGCGTCGTTGCCGTTGCGGGTGAACAGCTGCGTCTTGCCGTCGCGCACGACCGCCTCGACGCGGTAGCCGTCCCACTTCAGCTCGTACAGCCAGTCCTCGTCCCGGAACGCCTTGGTCGCCAGCGTCGCCTTCATCGGCTCGAGGTAGCGGGGCATCGGCGCGTCGCGGGCGGCCGACAGGTCGATCTCGGCGGTCGCCGCGGGGGCCGCGGAGATCCAGATGGCCGGAGCGTTGGCCTTGACCTCGTCGTTCGTGCGGCCCGACTTGACGCTCTGCGGGTAGTCGCCCGCGTCCCAGCCGGGCACGTTGTCGGGACCCTTCTTGTGGATCAGCAGCCACTGCTCGCCCTCGTCGTCCTCGAACGCCGTGCGGGGGGCGGTGCCGGGCCGGCGGCTCGTGCGGACGATCGTGAAGCGGCCCTTGACCTTCTCGCCGGACAGCACGAACTTGAGCTCGCCGTTGGCGACGGCGGCGGCCGGGTCGGGCGTCTCGGCCTCGGGCTCCCACGTGCCCCAGTCCCACACGATCACGTCGCCCGCGCCGTACTGCTTGGCGGGGATCACGCCCTCGAAGTCGAAGTACTCCATCGGGTGGTCCTCGACGTGGACCGCCATCCGCCGGATCTTCGAGTCGAGGGTCGGGCCCTTCGGGACGGCCCACGAGGCGAGCACGCCGTCGATCTCCAGCCGGAAGTCGTAGTGCAGGCGCGTCGCGCGATGCTTCTGGACGACGAATCGACGGCGGGCCAGCACGGGCGGCGCGGCGCGCGCCGGTTGGCCGGGCGCGGGCTCCGGCGTCTTCGCGAAGTCGCGCTTGCGGCGGTACTCCTCGAGCGGCATCCGTCGAGTATGCCCAGTCCGGTGCTAGCGTCCGCTCCATGAGCAGCATGGGGCCCGATCCCTCGTCGACCGCGCCGGTCATCCGAGCCGCGACCGAGGCGGACGCCAAAGCGATCCACGACCTCGTCCACGACGCCCATCTCAACCCCCGCGACCTCGACTGGCGGCGGTTCCTCGTCGCCGACGAGAGTGGCACGGTCGTCGCGTGCGCCCAGGTCCGCGTCCACGGGTCCGGCACGCGCGAGCTGGCGTCGGTCGCCGTGCTGCCCGACCGACGGGCGCGGGGCATCGGCCGGACCCTCGTCGAGGCGACGATCGCCCGCGAGCCGGTCCGGCCGCTCCACCTGTTCTGCGAGTCGAGGACCGTCGCCTTCTGGGAGCGGTTCGCCTTCCGGACGGTCGAGGGCGAGGCGATCCCCAGGGACATGCGCGCCACCTTCCGGATGGGGCGGATCGCGGTGCGTGCCATGTCCGTGGCCACGCACCAGCACTACGCCCTGTTCGTGATGCGCCGCGACGAGCCCTGAGGGACGACGAGCCCCTCGTCGGCGCATCGTGCCGGGCACACTTGGTCCATGCCCGACCGCGTGAACTCGTACGGCCAGCCGATCGGCCCCGACGTCCCCGACTGGACCCCGCGGCCGTGGCCGCCCCGTACCCCGATGGCCGGCCGCCTGTGCCGCATCGATCCCGTCGATCCCTTGCGGGACGCCGAGGGCCTGTTCGAGGCCTACGCCGAGGCGCCCGACGACCGCGACTGGACGTACCTCGCGACCGAGCGACCGTCCACGCTCGCGGCGTTCCGGACGCACCTCGAGCGCCTGGCCGAGACCGCGGACCCGTTCCACCACACGATCACGGACCTCGCGACCGGCCGCCCGGTCGGGACCGCCGCGCTGATGCGAATCGACCCGGGGAACGGCGTGATCGAGATCGGCTGGATCAACAGCACGCGACGGCTGCAGCGGACGATCGCGTCGACCGAGGCGATGTTCCTGTTCATGTCGCGCGCCTTCGACGAGCTCGGCTACCGGCGGTACGAGTGGAAGTGCGACGCCCGGAACGCGCCGTCGCGCGCGGCGGCCGTCCGCCTCGGGTTCCAGTTCGAGGGCATCTTCCGCCAGGCGGCGGTCGCCAAGGGGCGCAGCCGCGACACGGCGTGGTTCTCGATCATCGACGGCGAGTGGCCGGCGCTCCGGCGGGGCTTCGAGGCCTGGCTCCGGCCGGACAACTTCGACGGCGGCGGGCAACAGATCGAGCGGCTCGCGGACTGCCTCGCGCGCTCGCGCGGCTGAGGCGGCTGGGGCGGCCTCGCCTGGTCGCCGGGTCGAGGCGCCGATCAGGGCTGGTTGAGCGCCCGCATCACGGGCCCGAACGCGTCCACGGCCTCGAGCCGGTTGGGCCGGAGCTGGACCTGGACGTGGGACATCCCGAGCTCGCCGTATCGACGCAGCTCGACCGCGAGCTCGGCCGGCGAGCCGCGGATCTCGCGCTCCTCGGTCGTTCGGCCGGCTGGATCGTCGATCGTCCGGATGAGCGCCTCCGCCGAGCGAGCCAGCGTCGCGGGGTCGCGCCCGACGGCGGCACAGGCCTCGTCGACGGCCGCGACGATCGGTGGCAGCTCGTCGGGCAGGTGCAGGCCCGCGTTCCATTCGTCCGCCAGCTCCGCGGTGAGCCGGAGCATGCGCCGGCCGCCGGTCCCGATCATGATCGGCGGTCCCGATGGGCGGGGACCGCGTGGCGCGATGGGTGCGTGCCGCGCCCGCCACCAGGTCGCCGTCGAGGTCCGCGTGCCCGTCGTGGAACATCGCGGCGATGATCCGCAGACCCTCCTCGAACGCGTCGAAACGGCGCTCGAACGGCACGCCGAACGCCGTGAACTCGGGCTCGTTCCAGCCGGCGCCCAGGCCGAGGATGAACCGCCCACCGCTGATTTCGTCGAGCGTTTCGGCCATCTTCGCGAGCAGCGCCGGGTTCCGCAGCGGCATTGCCGTGACGTAGGTGCCGAGGCGGACCCTCGGCACGGCCGCGGCGAGCGCGGAGAGCAGCGTCATCGATTCCCAGGCCCCGCTCCAGTCCCCTGCCGGGTCGCCGAACCCGAGGTGGTCGGAGATCCAGAGCGTGTCGAAGCCGATGGCCTCGCCGGCCTTGGCCATGGCCAGGATGTCGTCCCAGCGCGGCGTGGCGCCGTCCATCGACCCCTCGACGTAGGGCAGGTTCAGGCCGAGCGAGAGGGTCACGTGTCGATCCTAGCCCGCACGACGCGGGCGATCGCCACCAGTGAACGAAATCGGACGCAACGGTCTCGGGCAGCGAGCCTGGCGCCCCCAGGTCGCGACTCGATCACTGCGAGCGATGGATCGCGCGGCAGGGCGCGTCACATCGGGCCTTTCGGCCCATAAGTGTTCACTGGCAGCGATAGCCGGCCGGCCGCCGGGGAGCGGGCCCCTCGCGGAGCGGACTCCGCCTGGACGCGAGCTACGCGCTCTTGCGGCGCCTCGCGGGGCGGGCCTCGGCCTCCTCGGCCTCCTCGGACTTGGCGGCGGTGGCCTTCGCGGCCGCGGGCTTCTTCGCCGCTGCGGGCCGCTTCTCGCGGGCCTTCTTGGCGTCGGCCACCGAGACCGGCTCCTCGGCGCCTGCGGCCTTGGAGTCCGTCGCGGCCTTGACGCTCGCCTCGAGCAGCTTCATGAGGTCGACGAGGTTGGCGCTCTCCTCGACCTGCTCGGGCTGCTCGATCTCGACGCCCTCGACCTTGGCCTCGATGACCTTGAGCAGCGCCTCGCGGTACTCGTCCTTGTAGCGGCTCGGGTCGAACGATTCGGTCATCGCCTCGACCAGCTGCTCGGCCATCTTGATCTCGGCCGGCTTGAACTCGAACTCCTCGGCCGGCAGCTCCAGGTCCTTGGTCGACCGGATCTCGTCGGGCCAGTGGAGGGTCGTGAGGAGCATCGTGTCCTCGAACGGGTCGAGCGCCGCCAGCGCCTCGCGGTCCCGGATGACGACCTTGCAAATCGCCGTGAGCCCCCGCTCCTCAAGCACCTGCCGCAGCAGGTAGAACGCCTTGCGGCCGATCTTGTCGGGCTCGATGTAGTAGGACTGCTTGGTGAACTTGACGTGCTCCTCGGTCGTCTCGTCGCGGGGGGCGAACTGCTCGATCTCGATCGAGCGGACCGTCTTGAGCGGGACCTTCTCGAGGTCCTCGTCGGTGATCACCACGTACTGGTCGGGCGAGTACTCGTAGCCCTTCACGGTCTCGCCGCGCGAGATGACCTTCTCGTCCTCGGGGCACCAGACCTTCATCTGGATCCGCGAGAGGTCGGTCTCGTGGAGCATGTTGAACCGGATCGTGTACTCAGACTCGGTCGCGGTGTACAGCTTGACCGGGATGGTGACCAGGCCGAACTGGATGGCCCCCTTCCACATCGAGCGTGCCACGGGCGTGCTCCGTCCTCGTACGGTCGTGCGACGACTCCCGAGGCCACCGTTTACGACCGGACAGCGACTCTACCATTCGATCGCAACCGCCCGGATTGCGATCCGGGCCCGCGACGCTACCGGAGGATGACGAACGCGTCGACGTCGACCCGGCGGTGATGCGGCGACCCGACCACGACGACCTGGATCGAGTGGGTCATGGTCGACTTCCAAGTCCGCGTGAACACGATCCGGCGTGGGTGCAGGTGCCGGGCGCCAAGGTGGATCGTCGTCGCGAGCGAACCATCGATGTAGACCCTGGCGGCGCCCCGCTTGGGGCCCCTCGGGGCGACCAGCGCAATCCCCGTGCCGGCGAACGTGCGGCCGATCGAGGCGCCGGTGCCCTTCGAGTAGCGGGTCGTGCCACCCGCCCACGAGCCCGAGTGCGACACGAGCCAGGTCCCGCTCCTGGTCAGCGTCGAGCTGTCGTCCTGCACGACCGCGGCGTCGAACGGGCCTGCCTGGCTCCAGGCGCTCCAGTTGCCGGCCGCGTCGCGCGCCCGCACCTGCACGCGGTACGTGTGCCCGACCGCGAAGCTGTGCCCGCTCGACCTCGATCCGGATCCGACGGCGACCTTGCTGCTCCACGCACCGTCGTCGACGCTCCAGCGGACCTGGTACCCGCCGATGGACGTCGTCGAGTCCTTGGCCGTCGGCCAGCCGGCCACGGCGCGGAACCGGCCGCCGCTGTAGGACGCGAACGAGCTGATCCCCAGCCACGGCTGGCCGATCGTGGGGGCGACGGTGTCGACGACGATCGCGACGCGGGTCGTGTGCGAGGTCCCACCGATCGAGCCGGTGACGTCGACGAAGTAGGTCCCGCTGCCGGTGCCCGGCGGGACGGCGACGGTGAGCATCGACGTGGAGTCGCTGAAGCCCGACAGCACGGTGTCGGACAGCTCGGCGTCCAGCGGCGAGTCGGCGTCGACCGAAAGGCCGATCGGGTCCGGCACGTTCTCGGCGCGGATCGCCTCGACGCGGACCTTCAGCGTGCCGCCGGCCGGACCGAGAACCGTGGACGGCGACGGCGCGGCGATCGCGAAGTCGCCGAGCAGGACGATGCGCGAGACGTCGAGGAGCGGCTCGTGCTGGCCGTCGGGATCGGTCGAGGTCTTCCAGTCGAAGTTGCCGAACGCCCGGAGGGCCGACCTGACCTGCGCGGGCGTCGCCGTGGGCCGCGACGACTTGTACAGCGCCGCGGCGGCGGTCACGTGTGGCGCGGCCATGGAGGTCCCGGACAGCAGGCCGTAGCCGCCGGGCACGGTCGACAGGATGCATTTGCCCGGTGCGATCAGGTCGACGTCGGCGCCGTAGTTCGAGAAGTTGGCGAACGTGTCGTCTTTGTCGTAGGTGCCCCACGAGTTGCACGCCCGGCCGCCCACCCCGCCCGGGCGTCCGTCGCTGTCGGCGAGGGCCGAGACCGTGATGACCTCGTTGTAGCTGGCCGGGACCAGGCGCGCCGCGTTGAAGTGGTTGTTGCCCGCGGCCGCGACCACCGTGACGCCCGACGCGACCAGTCGGCAGACGGCCCGGTGCATCGGATCGTGGTTGGTTAGCCCGCAGTTGTGATCGTCGGAGCCTGTCTTGGCGACCGACATGTTGACGGCCTCGATGAGCGGACGGCTCAGGTCGGCCGGGTCGCGCTGGGCGGTGATCCAGTCGAGGCCGCAGACGTACCACGACACCAGCCCCGCCCCGCTCGAGTTCAGGATCCGCACGGCCCATAGGCGGACGCCCGGCGCCACGCCGACCACGCCGATGCCATTGTCGAGCGCGCCGACGATGCCGGCGACGTGCGTCCCGTGCCCGTTGCCGTCGTCCCACGCCGCGCGGTTGGAGGTCGAGCAGTTCACGCCGCCCACGACGTTGAGGTCCGGGTGCTCCCTGTCGATCCCCGTGTCGACGATGGCGACGTCCGCGTCGACACGCTCGTCGATGCCATCGATGCGCGAGATCGGGTTCCGCGGCGCGAACACGCGCCTGACGCCGCGCGGCGTCGTCTGGGCCTCGAGCGAGATCACCCCGTCGGGGACCACGGCCTCGACGTTCGGGTCGGCGCGCAGGCTGGCGACCTGGGACGTGTCCAGCTTCGCGGAGTACCCGTGGATGACGTTGCGGAACGTGTGGTCGACGGCGACGCCCATCCGGCGCGCGCGGGTCCCGGCCGCGTCGACGCTGGCGCCGTCTTTCAGGAGGACGATCCAGCGGCCGGTGGGATCGACTCGGCCGCGATCCTTCGTCGCGTCGCCGCTCGGGGTCGCGCGGGTCATCGCCGGCGCGTCGGAGACGTCCCGGGACCGGGCTGCGGCCGTCGCGGGCGCGCCGAACGAGCCGATCAAGGCGACGGCGAGCAGCATTGGGGCTAGGGGCGCGACGTGCTGCATCGGGGGCTCCCGGTCACGATCGCCGGAGACGCCTCGGCCCGGCTAACGGGAAGGGTCTCTCACCCATCCTCACATGGCTATGGCCCTGTTGTCACGCTCGGACATGGCCCGCGGTCCGGTCACCGCCCTCAGGCGCCGGGCGTCGTCCCGGCGATTCGGAGCTCGGCCTCGGCCTCGGCGACGCGCGCCAGGATGCCGATCCGCAGCGTGTCGAGGCCCGTCCAGACGGCCTTGGTCGCGTTCGAGACGGACGTGAGCTGGGTCTTGAGCGCACGGATCGCGTCGAGCTGCTCGCGCACGCCGGTGAGCGCCCGGCCGATCGCCGCGGCGTCCACGTCGACCTCCCGCTCCTGCAGGGAGGCGAGCGCCAGCAGGCGCGCCAGCCGCATCGCGGCCTCGAGGTAGGCGGCGTCCGGCGCATCGGGATCGACGACCACGTGGACGTCATCGCCGACCATCGCGAACGGCGCGATGCCGGTCGGGGCGTGGGCCGGCGTCCACACGGCCACCGCGACGGACGCATCGCGGTTCTCGCGCGCCTCGCGCAGCTCCTCGCGCATCGCGCGCTGCGACATCGCCCGGTCCTTGGCCTCGATCACGACCCGCAGGTCCGTGCCGCGCGCCAGCCGCGGGTCGATCGTCAGGACGAAGTCGCCCTTCTTGGAGCCGAGCCGCGAGCCGGTCTCGTTCGCGGTTCGGTCGACCAGGTCGCCGGCGCCGCGGGCGAATGTCCCGAGCAGGTCCTCGAGCAGGTCCTCGAAGTCGCCGCCTTTCGCGGCGGACCTCGAGCGCTCATCCGCGCGGGCCCTCGAGGCCGCCTCGAGCGACGTGAGCCGCTCGTGCACGCCCTTGAACCCCTCGGCGATCTCCTGGCGGAACTGGTGGAGCGGCGAGCCGAGCCGCGTCGGGTCCAGCAGCTGGGCGACCTTCGACCGGTCGCCGTCGAAGTACTGGCCGAGCAGACCCCCGATTCGGCCGATCGCGGAGTCCCGCCGCGTCTCGTCGAACAGCTCGTTGACGAACTGCTGGAGCTCGCCGCGGTCGCCGAGAAACTTCTCGAGCGTCCGCGGCAGCCGGCCGTCGCCATCGGCGAAGTTGGCCCGGAGCACGTCCTCGACCGCCCGCGCGGCCTGCTCGTTGACGGCCGTCGTCTGGGCGACGAGCTTCTCGAACTCGCGTCGGACGACGTCGACGTCGACCGCCGTGGCCGCGTCCTGGAGGGCCAGCAGGCCGATCCGGATGGCGCGCTCGACGACGGCCGGGCGCTCGCCGGGCTCGCGCTCGGCGAGCGACGCGGCGAGGACCGGGTCCGCGAGGATGAGTCGCTCGACGACGATCCGGTCGCCGTCGACGCGCACCTGAGGTGCGGTGTCCGGGCGGCTCGTCGGCAGCGGCGTCGGTATCGGCAGCGGGAGGATTCGGGCTTCCATGCCCCGCATCCTCGGCGGCCGCTGTGACACCTAGCGTGTCACGCCGTCCCGTACGCTTCCGCGATGACCGCGAACCCCGGCTGGCCTGCCGCCCTCGAGACCGTCGCCGCCGAGGCCTCGTTCTCCGGCCTCGTCGGCATCGACCGGCGCGGCCTCCCGCCGATCGACCGGGCCATCGGCCTGGCGGACCGGCGGTGGCAGATGCCGGTCACTCCGGACTCGATCCTCGCGATCGCCAGCGGCGCCAAGGGGTTCACCGCGCTCACGGTGATGAGCCTCGTCACCGACGGGACGCTGTCGCTCGATACCACGGCGCGCTCGCTCCTCGGCGCGGACCTGCCGCTTGTCGCCGACGACGTCACGGTCCTGCACCTGCTCGGTCACCGGTCCGGCATCGGCGACTACCTCGACGAATCCGACCACCGGGTGACCGACTACGTCCTGGCGGCGCCCGTCCATCGATACCTACACGCCGAGGATTACCTCCCCGCCCTCGACGGTCATCCCACCGTGTTCGCCGCCGACGAGCGGTTCGCGTACAACAACGGCGGCTTCGTCCTGCTCGCGATCCTCGCGGAACGCGCCGCACGCGCGCCGTACCACCAGCTGGTCCACGACCGGGTCATCGCACCAGCCGGCATGGTGGACACGGCGTTCCAGCGGTCGGATGCCCCGCAGCCGAGGACGGCGACCGGCTACCTGGAGGCAGATGGGCTGCGGACGAACCAGCTCCACATCCCGCTGCGCGGCGTCGGCGACGGCGGGCTGTTCACGACGCTCGCGGACCTGCGCTCGTTCTGGGCCGCGCTGCTCGCCGGACGGATCGTGCCGCCCGACGTCCTCGCCGAGATGACCATGCCCCGCAGCGAGCCACCGGACGACGACCGCCAGTACGGCCTCGGGTTCTGGCTGCCCGCGGGCGGCGACGCGATCCAGCTCGAGGGTTACGACGCGGGCATCTCGTTCCTCTCGACGTGCCGGCCGTCGACCCGCTCCGTTACGACGGTGATCTCGAACTGGACGGACGGCGCCTGGCCCATCGTCCGCTTCCTCAGCGAGGTCGACACCGGGGGCTGACGCGCGCGAGCCGCGGCCGAGGCGGGCGTCAGGCGAGCATGCGGCCGGGGTTGAGGAGGTTGTTCGGGTCGAGCGCGTGCTTGATCGCGCGCATGACCGCGACGGCGTCCTCGCCGCGTTGGCGCACGAGCCAGTCGAGGCGGGCCGCTCCGATCCCGTGCTCGCCGGTCACGGTCCCGCCCAGCGCGAGCGCGGCCTCGTACAGGTCGTTGCGCGCCGCCTCGAGCCTCGGGACGGACGCCGCATCGTCCTCGTCGCGGGACAGCACGAACGTCGGGTGCAGGTTGCCGTCGCCCGCGTGGCCGAACGTCCCGATCGCCAGGCCGTGCCGCTCGCCGATGCCCTCGATCGCCGCGAGCATCTCGGGCACGCGACTGCGTGGGACGCCGACGTCCTCCATCCGCGCGACCCCGAGGTGCTCGAGCGCCCGGAACGCGAGCCGGCGGCCCTGTCGCAGCCAGTCGGCCTCCTGCGGGTCCGCCGCACGCACGACCAGCGTCGCCCCGGCGGTCTCGCACACGGACTCCGCCGCATCGATCTCGCCCGCGGCCGCCTCGCCGGGCAGGTCCGACTCCACGAGCAGCATCGCCGCGGCGTCGCGATCGAGGCCCAGCTTGTGGACGTCGTCGACCGCCCGGATCGTGAACCGATCCATCAGCTCCAGCGTCACCGGCCCGAGGCCGGCCACGGTGAGCCCGGCGACCGCCTCGCCCGCGGCCCGAAGCGACGGGAAGAACGCCACCATCGTCGCCCGCGGCGGCGGCGCGGGACGAAGACGGAGCGTGGCCTCGGTCATCAGCCCGAGCGTGCCCTGGCTACCGACCAGCAGCGGGATGAGCCCGTAGCCCGCGACGTCCTTGACGTTCTTGCCGCCGAGCCGCAGGAGCGTGCCGTCGGCCATCACGACCTCGAGGCCGAGCACGGCATCGCGGGTCACGCCGTACTTCACGCAGCACAGCCCGCCGGCGTTGGTGCCGAGGTTGCCGCCGATCGTGCACATCTCGTACGAGGCCGGATCCGGCGCGTAGAACAGGCCCTCGGCGGCGACCGCGGCCTTGAGGTCGGCGTTGACGATGCCCGGCTGGGTCGTGACGGTCAGGTTCTCGCGGTCGATCTCGAGGATGCGGGTCATCCGGGTAAACGCGATGGTCAGGGCCCCCTCGATCCCGGCCGCGCCGCCCGACAGACCGCTGCCAGCGCCGCGCGGCACGATTGGCACGTCGTGCTCGGCGCACAGGCGGACGAGCTCGACGACCTGAGACGACGCTTCGGGGAGCGCGACCGCGAGCGGGAGCCCGGCGGGGAGGTAGGCCGTCTCGTCGCGCCGGTACGACTCGCGATCGGCGGGATCGCTGAGCAGCCGGAGGTCCGGCAGTCGCGCCTCGATCGCGCGCAGGAGCGCGGGTCCGTCGCCACGAATCTCGGTGTCACGCACTGTGTCGCCCATGGCCGCCAGTATCCGCCGTGGCCGGCCCCGCGCGCCGCGTGACGATCGCCAACAGCGAACGCTTTTGGCCCGAGACGGCTGCACGGTCGCCGCACGGCGCGCCTGCATCGCTGTGGACGATGGATGGGCTTCGGGGGACGGCTCTGAGGGGCCCTGGGCCCAGAAGCGTTCGCTACCAGCGATCGCCCGGTCGCGTCGACGAGCAGGGCGTCGCATGAGATGGCGCGATTCGCTCCATGGACGTGGCCACAAGGTGTCATTGCGACCTCGATGGCAGGAATTGCCCCATGTCGAGCGACGAATGACGGCAATTCAGGCGGGCAGGCCCGCGGATGGAGCGTGCCACACCGGATGCAACAGCCGAGCCGAGCGGACCACGAGCCGCCGCCCGAGCGTCCCGAGGCTAGGATGGCCCGCATGCCCAGGATTCGGACCGCGTCTCGAGGCAACGCACCGCTCGCGCTCGTCACCCTCGCAGTGATCGCGGTGGGATGTGGGGCGCCCGCAGCCGTGGGTCCGACCGCGCCCGCGCCGGCAGCGATCGTCTCCACCTGGGCGCCGGACGCCCTGAACGGTGAAGCCACACCGGTCGACGAGGCGACGGCCCGGCCCGAAGCGGTGCCACCCGCGCCCGCGGCGTCACCTGCAGCCGCCGCCACCACCGCCATCGTCCCGGGCTCGGTCCACCGGACGAGCCTCGCGATCAACGCCACGTACGACGTCGCCGTCCGCCTCGGCGTCGCTGACCGGCGGCTCGCGGGCCGGGTCACCATCAGCGCGCGGAACCGCTCCGGCGGCGGCATCGACCGCCTGCTCCTCAACACCGTGATGGCCAAGCTCGGCGCGCTGGACCTCCGCTCGGTGACCGTCGACGGCAAGGCCACGAACGCCCGCATCGACGGACAGACGATCGTCGTCCCCCTCGGCGGCGTCCTACCCGATGGCGCGGCGACGACCGTCGTCGTCCGGTTCGCGGCCCGCCTCCGCTCGTCGATCGCCGGCTCGACTTGGCTGTTCACGCGCGCCAACGGCATCGTCGACATGCACCGCTGGATCCCGTGGATCAGCCGCAAGCGCCGGTTCGAACGGCCCAACCACGGCGACCCGTTCGTGACCCCGGTCAGCCCGCGCGCGACCGTCAGGATCCGGACGGACGTCCCGGTCAGGTTCGGCAACACCGGCGACCGGATCGCCAGCGCCGACGGCGGCCTGACACAGACCTTCCGGGCGACCAACATGCGCGACTTCGTGGTCACGGCGGCCTCCGACTACCGATCGACGTCGCGGACCGTCGGCGACACGGTCGTGCGGGTGATCTCCAGGCCAGGCTTCCCCGCCGCCAGGACGCTCGACGCCGCGGTCAACGCGCTCCGCAAGCTGGAGGCGAAGCTCGGCCCCTACCCGTATCCCGTGCTACGGGTCGTCCAGTCGGCCGGCGCATACGGCATGGAGGGCCCGGGCGTGGCCTGGATCCCGACCGGCACGCCGTCGTCGAACCTTACCTACCTCGTCACCCACGAGATCGCGCACCAGTGGTTCTACGGGATCGTCGGCAACGACCAGGCTCGCGAGCCGTTCGCCGACGAGGCCGCCACCGACTTCGTCGCGCGCCACGTCCTCGGCCTGCGGCGCGGCTCCCGCTGCGCGAAGGACGACCTCGACCGCTCGATCTACCGCTACTCGTCGACCTGCTACTACGAGGTCGTGTACATCCAGGGTGGCAACCTGCTGGACCAGGTGCGGGCGCGCATGGGCTCGAAGCCGTTCTGGCACGCGCTGCGTGGCTATGTCGCGGACCACCGTTGGGGCCTGAGCCACACGCGGACGCTGCTCGACGCGCTCGACACCGCGACCCCATTGAACCTGCGGCCGACCTGGCGCTCGCGGTTCCCGAGCCTCTACGGAGCGCCGCCGTGACGCGTGACGAAGCCGTGAGCGTCCGCCTCGCGACCGTCGAGGACGGCGCCGCGTGCGCCACGATCTACGGGCCGTTCGTCGAGGGCACGTCGATCTCGTTCGAGCTCGAGCCCCCGACGGCCGACGAGATGGCGGCACGGATCTCGAAGACCACGACCCGCACCCCGTGGCTGGTGGTCGAGGTCGACGGCACCGTCCGCGGCTACGCGTACGGCACCCGGCATCGCGACCGCGCGGCGTACGACTGGACGGTCGAGTCGACCGTGTACGTCGACCGGGCCTTCGCCGGGCGCGGGATCGGGCGTGCCGCGATGACCGCGCTGCTCGAGGTCCTCCGCCTCCAGGGGTTCCATCTCGTCGTCGCGGGCATCACGCAGCCGAACGCGGCGTCGACGGCGCTCCATCGGTCCCTCGGGTTCGAGCGCATCGGCGAGTTCGGGGCCATCGGCTGGAAGGAGGGGCGCTGGCACGGCGTCGAGTGGTACGGCCTCGAGCTCGGACCGCGAGACCTGCCGCCGGCACCGATCCGCCCGCTGACGGACGCGATCGCCGACTGGGAGCGCGCCCGGGCCTAGGAGACGGCCGCGACGCGCCGATCCGCCGCCAGCGCCTGCGGGAACCAGCGCCACGCCGGCGGCAGCCGTTCCCGCCAGAACCCCCAGGTGGTGGTCAGCCAGGCGTCGATGACGCGCTCGCGGGACCCCCAAGCGAGGCCGTACTCGTTGCGGGTCGACGGCGGCAACAAGCCGATCGAGGGCACGATCAGCCAGTCATAGGCGATGGTCGGGACGGCGCGCAGGACCGCGGCGGTGGGGCCGACCAGGCCGCCGAGGCGGACGGCGAGAGGGCCCGACTCGACCGCCGGCGCGAGCGGCGGGTGGAGGATCGCCAAGGCGAGGTCGCGGGCGGTCGGCGTCGGGTGAACCGGGCCGTCGGGCCCGAGCATCGAGGCGACGTACGCGTCGAAGGCCTCGATGTCCGCCGGCAGCAGGCCTCCGGGCACGCCGAACAGGCGGGCGATCGGCACCGTCTCGGCGTAGAACCGGGCGCGGACGTCGCGCGGGATCGGGCCCAGCCAGGCCTCGCCCGTGGCGAGGGTCGAGTCGACGAGCGTCGCGTGCACCCACAGCGAGAGCGCCGGGTCGCGTGCCTCGTAGGCGGCGCCGAACAGCGCGGCCGCGGCCTCGTCGCGGACGGGGCCACCGATGGACCGGTGGAACCCGTTGAGCCGGCGGATCTCCGACCGGGCCGCCGTCCCGGTCCCGTACACGATGCGGAGGTACGAGCGAAGCGTCCCGGCCAGGCGCGCCCACGGGTCCGCGCGGAAGTCGGAGTGCTGGTCGACGCCCTCGGCGACGAGCGGGTGGGCGATCTGCAGCAGCAGGGCACGGGGACCGGCGCCCAGGAGCAGCGCCGCCTCGCGGTTGAGCCGCCAGGCCTCGGAGCCGGGGCCGTAGAGACCGGCGCGTTCGGGATCGAGGGGGCTCGCCGGCCGGGCGGCCCCGTCGCTCCTCGCAGCCGCCGTCAGCGCTCGCTCGGACGGTGGCCGACCACCCACCAGGCTGCCGGGAACACCGCGGCGGCCGCCAGCAGCTTCACGGTGTCGACGGGGATGAACGGCAACATGCCGTCCTTGATCGCGTCGCCCAACGACATCCCCGTGGTCGCCGCGAGCCACGGCACGCCGACCGCGTAGATCACCAGCGTCCCGAGCGCGGTGGCACCGATCGCGCCTCCGATCCGCCGATCCCAGCCGAGCTCCGCAAGCCGGCCGACGAGGGCGCCGGCGAGCACGAACCCGACGAGGTAGCCGCCGGTCGCGCCGAGGACGACCTGGACCCCGCCTTTGTGCTCCGCGAAGAACGGCACGCCGACGAGGCCGACGACGAGGTACAGCAGTGCGGCGAGGAACCCGCGCCGCATGCCCAGGCCGCCGCCCACGACGAGGACGCCGAACGTCTGCAGCGTGTACGGGACCTGGCTGCCCTCACGCGGGAACGAGATCAGGGCGGTCAGGTAGATGAGGACGGCACCCGCGACGACCAGGACGACGTTCCGCAGGCGGGGCGACACGCGCTCCCCGAGGCGCACCGGGACCAGGAAGTCCGCGATCGTGAGCCCCTTCTCCGCGGCGGGTACTCGCGTCATCGACGGCAGCGCGTAAGACATCGGCCTCCCTCGTGACGCCGCCCCGACGGGCGCGGCGTCGGGCCGAGTCTAGCAACCGCGGCAAAGCCCGCGGACCCGTGCGACCGGTCAGGAGGTCCGGACGGCCGCAACGATCGATCGCCGGCCGGCGATCCGGGCCGGCTGGGCCGCCGCCAGCATGGCCAGCCCGACGCCGAGCACCAGCGAGGCCGCGATCGTCGCCCACGGCACCTGGATCGCGGACGGCAGGCCGCCGGCGAACCCGAGCATGAGCGCCCCCACGACGAGCCCGGCGACGGAGCCGACGAGGCCGCCGATCGTGCCGATGATCCCGGCCTCCACGAGCACGCTGCGCCAGACCTGGCGGCGGCTCATGCCGGCGGCGCGCAGGACGCCGAGCTCGCGGATCCGCTCCCAGCTGTCCATCGACAGCGTGTTCGCGATCCCGAACCCGGCGACCACGACGGCCGCGAGGGCCAGCAGGTCGAGCAGCCCGAACACGCGGTCCAGCGCGTCGCCGATGCGCCCGGCAACGCTCGAGACCGGGGCGGCGGTCAGGGCGAGCTGCGCCGCGAGCGCATCGACCACGGGGGAGGCCGCCCCGGCGCGACCGGGAAGGTAGCGGACGACCCACGCGTCGGCGCCGTCGACGGAGAAGCGTCCGATGGCGTCGGACCAGCCGACCAGCGCCGCCTCGCCCGCGTCGCCCGGGAACGAACGCTCGACGAGCCCGACGACCGCGAGCTCGACCGGCCCGGCGGCGGTCGCCACGACGATCGAATCCCCGACCCCGACGCCCATCTGGCCCGCCCGAGTGACGGGCAGGATCACAGAGCCGCCGGCGTCGATCGCCGCCAGCGCGGCCGTTCGATCGCCGACGGGGAACGTCAGCCGGCCGTCCTCGGCGAAGTCGGAGCCGCGGATCGCGACGGCGTCCAGCCGAGTGCCGTCGAAGGCGAGGTCGAACGATGCGATGGGCGTCGCCCGCGCCACGCCGTCGATCGCCGCGATCTCCGGTCCGTAGCCGTCGCTGCCGATCGGCGCCGGCGCGATGGCCGTGAGGATCTCGTCGCCGGGCACGACGTCGGCGAGCCAGGCGGTCGCCGCGGACCGGGCGTTGACGGCCACGGCGCCGAGGGCGACGACCATCGCGAGGCCCACGACGAGCGCGCCGACCGTGGTCGTCGTTCGTGCCGGATCGCGCGCGATCGCGGCGCGCGCCAGCCGCTCCTCCAGCCGCAGGACGCCGGAGAACGGGAGGCCCGCGACCCGGCCGAGCGGTCCCAGCAGCGCCGGCGTCGCGAGGACGGCCCCGAGCAGCACGATGTAGACGACGATCGTTCGCCCCGACAGCGACCCCGAGCCGGCGAGCCCCGGCACCAGGAGCGCCGCCAGGACGCCGACGACAGCCATCACGACCAGCAGCCAGCTCGTGTGCGCACGCACGCCGGCCGCGGCGTCCGAGCGGGTCCGGAGGGCCTCGACGGGGCTGACGGCGCCGGCTCGACGCGCCGGCTCGAGCGAGGCCACGAGCGTGATCACGACGCCGGCCCCGATCGCGGCCACGAGGATCTGCGGCGTGATCTCCGGCCCGTCGAGCGTCACGCCTCCGGCCGTGCGCAGCCACGCCGCCGCGACCTGCGCGAGGACCACGCCGGCCGCGGCGCCCAGCGCCGACCCGAGCGCGCCGAGCAGCGCGCCCTGGGTGACGACGACGCGGAAGACCTGCGAGCGGGTGGCGCCGGCGGCGCGCAGCAGCCCGAGCTCGCGGACCCGCTCGATCACGGTCATCGCGATCGTGTTGAGGATGACGAACGCGGCCGCGAACAGGCTGATCGCGGCGAGCAGCGCCATCGTCGAGCGCACGTCCGCCGTCGACGCGCGGAGCGACTCCGCGACGTCCTGGGGCGACGACAGGAGGTAGGGCTCGATGGTCAGCGCCCGCTCCAGGGCGACCTCCACGGAGGCCGGATCCGCCCCGGCCGCGAGCACGACGTCGATGCGCGACAGGCCCGCGAGGCCGCCCGTCGTCGCCGTGGCTCCAACCTCGGCCGGCGCCAGCCCGGCGGCCGTCGCGATCGGCATCACGATCGTGCGTCCCGAGGATCCCGGCACCGGGCCGTCTCCGGCGAGGATGCCGGCGACCGTGACCGTGACCGGGGCACCGGCGCCCAGCAGGGACACGTCCCCGCCGACGTCCAGGCCCTCGCTCGCGGCGAGCCGCTCGGTCACGAGCGCCTGGCCCGGACCCAGGGTCGCGGCTCCCGAGCCGCTCACGGTGGCGAGGTCGCGGACGCGTGCCTCCTGGGCAGGATCGATGCCGAGGACGGTGACGGGCGCGGCGACCGACCCCGGCCGGCCGTTGCGGCCCGCGAGGAACGCCCGTCGCTCGCTCGCGGGCGCGGCCACCTCGACGCCGGGCACCGAGTCGACGGCGTCGAGCGTGCGTGCGGAGAGCCCGGTCTCGGTGAAGGCCGCGACCCGGAGGTCCGCGCGCCCGATCGTCGCGTCGACGGTGCGCTGGACGGACGAGTCGAGCCCGGCGTCGACGGCGAGCGCCGCCACGAGTACCGCGACGCCGATCGCGATCCCGAACGCCGTCAGGAGGCTGCGCGCGGGCCGGGCGGCGAGGCTGCGCCACGCGTAGGGGACGAGACCGCGCATCGTGCTGTTGCCGCGCCTCGCCTACAGGCCGACTTGCGCGAGGCGCTCGATGAGCGGGGCGGCCGAGTGGTCGTCGCGTCGTCCGAGGTCGATCTCGTCGCGTACCCGCCCGTCGCCGATCACGAGCACCCGGTCGGCGTAGGCCGCCGCCTTGGCATCGTGGGTCACGAGCACGATCGTCTGGCCGCGGTCGACGCACGTGCGCCACAGCGCGTCGAGGATCCCGAGGCCGGTCGTGAAGTCCAGGTTGCCGGTCGGCTCGTCGGCCAGCAGCAGGGCCGGGCGGGTCACGAGCGCGCGCGCGACGGCGACCCGCTGCTGCTCGCCCGCGGACAGCTGTTCGGGGCGATGGCGCTCCTTGCCGGTCAGCTCCACCAGCGCGATCGCGTCGCGCACCCGGTCGGCGAGCGTGCCCGAGCGGGGATCCTGGCCGGCGATCGTGAACGGCAGGCCCACGTTCTCGACGACGTTCAGGAGCGGGACCAGGTTGAACGACTGGAACACGAAGCCCGTTCGCTCGCGGCGCAGGCGCGTCGCCTCGTCGTCGGACAGGCGGCCGATCGGCTCGCCGTCGAGGAGCACCTCGCCGGACGTGGGGCGGTCGAGGCCGCCGAGGAGCTGCAGCAGCGTGCTCTTGCCGGATCCCGACGGGCCCATGAGCGCGATGAACTCGCCGGCCATCACCCGCAGGCTCACGCCGCGCACGGCCTCGACCGTCTCGCCGGGCATCCGGTACTCCTTGCGGAGGTCGGAGGCCTCGAGGATCGGGCGCGCGGTCGTGGGGGCGGGCGCCGCGTCGGGTGTGGCGGGCGCGGCGGGCAGCTGGACGGTCATGCGGCTCGGACGGCTCCTGGGCGAGGGACGGGTTCGGTCGGGTCCGTACGCTAGCGGTGCGGTCCGGTGCGGTCTGCGGCCCGAAAGTCCTGTCCGGGCGACGGACCAGGGGTCGCGACGAGCACGATTTCGCGACGCCGGGAACCGTTCGGGCACCGTCGAACGCCAGTAGCATCCGAGCGCGACCAGGTGAGCCGCGCCAGGGTGCGGAGCGACCGTGGACCAGCGAGACCTCGTCATGCGGGCGAAGCGAGGCGACCAAGACGCCTTCGCGGTGCTTGCGGGCGCGGCCGTCGCGCGGCTGGACGGGGCCGCCCGCCTGATCCTCCGGGACGGCGAGCTCGCGCGAGACGCCGTCCAGGACGCCATGGTGCGAGCCTGGAAGGACCTGCCCGGGTTGCGCGACCCGGACCGGTTCGACGCCTGGCTCCGCCGCCTGACCGTGAACGCCTGCCTCGACGTGGCGAGACGTCGCCGCCGTCGATCGATCGAGGTCGAGCTCACCCCCATCCTGATGCCATCCGTCGGCGACGAGTCGGCCGGCTTCGCGGATCGGGAGCAGCTCGACGACGCGCTCCGCCGGCTCGACCCGGAGTGGCGCGCGATCGTCGTCCAGCACTTCTTCCTCGGGATGCCCCTGACGGAGATCGCCGTCGCGATGGGGATCCCGGTCGGGACCGTGAAGTCCCGCCTCCACCGGTCGCTCGTGGCGATGAAGGGCACCCTCACGGATGCCGACATCGACGCGGGCGAGCCGGTCCCCGGAGGGCAGTTCGCATGAGCTCGTCCGAACGCTACGAGCGCAGGTTGCCCGAGCTCCTCGACGAGCTCGCGGCGCCGCGGACGCCCGCCTACTTCGACGACATCCTCGGCCAGGTCGGCCGCACGCGGCAGCGACCCGGCTGGACCTTCCCCGAAAGGTGGCTCCCCATGTCCGCCGTCTCCGAACGGCTCTCGGCCGCGCCGCGCGTCCCCTTGCGCGCCGTCGTCGTCGCCGCCCTCCTGCTCATCGCCCTCGCCGTTGGCCTCGCCGTGCTCGCCGGCAGCCGCAACACCGCCTGTGCCGGCGCCGTTCGGCCCCGCCGAGAACGGCGTCATCGCCTTCGTCGACCAGGACGGCGCGATCAGGTCAGGCCTCCCCGACGCCGCGGAGTTCGGGGTCATCGTTCCGGGACCGGGCAACGAGCGCCCGGTGTTCTCGGCCGACGGCACCAAGCTCGCCTACCTCCACAACGATTCGCTCGGCAACTACGACATCGTCGTCTCGGCGCCCGATGGACGAGAGGCGCACAAGGTCAATGCCGCCGGACTGTTCGGTCGATCTCCTACCTCGGCTGGACACCGGACGGCGGCTCCGTCGTGGTCGGCGCCACGCCTGGCGGGCTGCTCGCATTCGACGCGGCGAGGCAAGGCGAGCCGACCCTGATCACCGACAAGGCCCGCTTCTCCGGCAACGTGTCCGGGCTGAACGGATGGGAGGACCGCGTCGCCAGCCTGTTCCGCGCACCGCTCGGGGACGAGATCGCGTATCCTCGGGTCGGGGCCGGAGGGGGACGGCCTCTATGCCATGCGGCGCGACGGATCCGGCATCCGGCCGCTCCTCACGCCCAAGACCGGCGGTCTCCCGTTCGTCGACCTGCTGAGCCCGCAGTGGTCGCCGGACGGCAGCCAGATCGCCGTAGCCGTGCGCCAGCCGGGCACACCCGAGAACGCCACCCACGTCTACGTGATGAACGCCGACGGATCCGGCCTGCGGCGGGTGAACCAGGGCTGCCCGGGCGGCGGCGAGACGTCGGAGAACTTCGCGACATGGTCGCCCGACGGCACGAAGATCGCGCTCGATGCGCTGGTGCCCGAGCGTGGACGACCCCGGTGGCAACCCGAACCCGCGACCCATCACGGTGATCGACGTCGCGACGGGCGCCGACCGCGAGGTCGGGGATCGTCGAGGCGAACGGCCAGGTCGGCTGGGGCTGGTCGCCCGACGGCAAGAGCATCGTCGAGGTGCCCGCCCAGCCCGTTGACGACGGCAACCGGTTGCTCATCGTCGACGCCACGACCGGCGCGATCACCCGGACGCAGCGGGGTGGCGGACGTTTCCCCCGTCCTGGCAGCGGACGGCCCCTCAACCCTGATCTCGCAGCGGGCGCTCGATCCGCCGGATCGGGCGCCCGGCTTCCCTACCCGCCGAAGAGCTGGGCGACGATCGGGCCCAGGATCGAGTCGACGAGGCCCGTCGGCTGCGGCGGGTCGACCACGCGGAATCCGCCCGCCTGCGACCGACCCGATCGGTGGCGCGAGCTCGACCGGTCCGTCGGTCGGTGCCGGCGTCGGCGCGGGGGTCGGGGTCGGCGACGAGCACCGACGGTGCCTCGACGAGCGACGGAGACGGCGACGGCGAGGCGGTCGGGTCCGGCGTCGGCGCCTCGGTCGGCTTCGGCTTCTTCGTCGGGTCCGGCGTCGGATCGTTGCCGCGGCTGGTTCCGGGACTGGTGGTTCGCCTCGGGCGTGGGATCCGGCTTGGGGTGGTGGGTCGCGTCAGGCGTCGGGTCCGGCTTGTCCGGCTTCGGCGTGGGCTTCGGTGTCGGCTTCGGGGTGGGCTTGGGCGTCGGCTTCGGCGTCGGATCCGGGCTCGACGCGCACGAGTCGGCGAACAGCACCGTCCACATGAACTTGTCGTCGGGCCCCTTGTAGGCGCCGACGGCGACCACGTCCCACGCCTTGCCCATGATGTTGTCGCGGTGGCCCTGCGAGTTCATGAACGCGTCGAAGACCCAGTTGGTGGCCTCCTCCTCGCTCGCGCCCGGCCACTTGACCGTCCCGATGTTCTCGCCGGCCACCTTGAAGCAGTAGCCGTACTCGTGCTGCATGTACCAGAACACCTGGCGGTCGGTGCCCTTGATCGTGTGCGAGAAGTAGTCGCGCTCGATCATGTCCTTGCTCCGCCAGCGGGCGATCTGGCGCAGGTCCGTGTCGAGCTTGAGGGCCTTCTTGCCGGCCGATGCCCGGGCCTGGTTCTGGAGGGAGATCAGCATCGACTCCGACCCGGCGCTGAACTCGTTGTCGCCCCACGCGAAGGCGGCCCGCGGCGTCGCCAGGACGCCGGCCGACGTGACCACGAAGGCGAGCGCGAGCATCGCCGTGGCGCGGCGGGCATCGACGAGGGGCGCGAGCAGCCGCGCGACGAGGGACGGCACGGGGGTCATCGGCTCGATGCTCGGGGAGCCACCCGGACGCATCCCCGGCGCAATGGTCCCGCCCGCACCGACCCGCCGTACCAGTTTCCTGCCCGCACCCATCACGACCGCACCGGATCGACACGGCCGCTCCGTCGACGGACGATCCGGTACACTCCGCTGGCCCTGCGCGGCGCCCGCCGCGGCGCGCCCCGGGCGACCCTTGGTGGCCTTAGCTCAATAGGCAGAGCATCGGATTGTGGCTCCGAAGGTTATGGGTTCGAGCCCCATAGGCCACCCCACCAACCCTCGCGCAAATCAGCGCAATTGCGTGATGCCGCCGGACGCCTGACCGGCCAGCCTTCCCACGGTGAGTCGCGGCCCTGCCGGCTGCGCACAGGGTCCGGCGGAGGGCGAAGCCATGGGTGATCTCGACCGGTCGGTGCTGCCGATGCCGGATCGCAAGTCGATGGCGGACGCGCCGCTGGACGCCCGCGACGCGCACTTCCCGCCGATCGAGCCGCTGCGGCCGCCGGCGGGCGCCCCGAACGTGCTGATCGTGCTGCTCGACGACGTCGGCTTCGCCGCCTCGAGCGCCTTCGGCGGCCCGTGCAACACGCCCACGGCCGAGCGCCTGGCCGGGAACGGCCTCCGATTCAACCGCTTCCACACGACGGCCCTGTGCGCGCCCACCCGCGCCGCCCTGCTCTCGGGCCGCAACCACCACACCGTCGGCATGGGCGTCATCACCGAGCTCGCCACGTCCGCGCCCGGCTACAACTCCCTGCGCCCCAACGACTGCGCGCCGCTGGCGCTGACGCTCCGCCTCAACGGCTACGCGACCGCCCAGTTCGGCAAGTGCCACGAGGTCCCGGTCTGGCAGACCAGCCCGCTGGGCCCGTTCGATGCGTGGCCCAGCGCGGGCGGCGGCTTCGAGCACTTCTACGGGTTCATCGGCGGCGAGACCAACCAGTACTACCCGGCGATCTACGACGGCACGACCCCCGTCGAGCCGCCGAAGACGCCCGAGCAGGGCTACCACTTCGGCGAGGACATGACCGATCGGGCCGTGGCCTGGGTCCGCCAGCAGCAGGCGCTGATGCCGGACAAGCCGTTCTTCATGTACTACGCGCCGGGGGCCACCCACGCGCCGCACCACGTCCCGACGGCGTTCAGCGACCGCTACAAGGGCAGGTTCGACCAGGGCTGGGACCAGCTGCGGGAGGAGATCTTCGCGCGCCAGAAGTCCCTCGGCGTGATCCCGCCCGACGCCGAGCTCACGGCGCGGCACGACGAGATCCCGGCCTGGGACGACATGCCCGACGACCTCAAGCCGGTGCTCGCGCGCCAGATGGAGGTGTACGCCGGGTTCCTGGAGCACACCGACTTCCAGGTCGGCCGGCTGATCGACGCGCTGGCCGACCTCGACGTGCTCGACGACACGCTCGTCTACTACATCATCGGCGACAACGGGGCGTCGGCCGAGGGCCAGATCAACGGCACGTTCAACGAGATGATGAGCCTGAACGGCGCGGCCGGGCTCGAGACCGCCGAGTTCATGGCCTCCAAGGTCGACCTGTTCGGCACGCCCGAGGCGTACAACCACTACGCGGTCGGCTGGGCGCACGCGATGGACACGCCGTACCAGTGGACCAAGCAGGTCGCCTCGCACTGGGGCGGGACCCGCAACGGCACGATCGTCCACTGGCCCAGGGGCATCGCCGCGCGCGGCGAGGTCCGCTCGCAGTTCCACCACGTGATCGACATCGCGCCGACGGTGCTCGATGTCGCCGGGCTGCCCGAGCCCACGGTCGTCAACGGCGTCGAGCAGCGCCCGATCGAGGGCGTGTCCATGCGCTATGCGTTCGACGACGCCTCGGCCGGCGAGCGGCGACCGACGCAGTACTTCGAGATGTTCTGCAACCGCGGCATCTACCACGAGGGCTGGACGGCGGTCACCCGCCACAGCACGCCGTGGGTCCTCGGGACGCCGATGCCGGCGCTCGCGGACGACCTCTGGGAGCTCTACGACACGAACACGGACTGGACGCAGGCGCACGACCTCGCGGCCGAGATGCCGGACAAGCTCGCGGAGCTCCAGCAGCGATGGCTGGACGAGGCGCGGCGCTACGACGTGCTGCCGCTCGACGATCGCCGCGTCGAGCGGTTCAACGCCGACCTGGCCGGCCGCCCGGTCCTGATCCACGGCAGCTCGCAGCTCCTGTTCGCCGGCATGGGCCGGCTGACGGAGAACGTGATGATCAACATCAAGAACAAGTCGCACGCGGTCACGGCCCAGGTCGAGGTCCCCGAGGGCGGGGCGACGGGCGTCGTGTTCGCCCAGGGCGGCGCGTTCGGCGGCTGGTCGCTGTACCTCCACGAGGGTCGGCCGGCGTACTGCTACAACCTGTTCGGCCTGCGCCGGTTCAAGGTCTACGGCCCGGACGTCGTGCCCGCCGGCGCCCACCAGCTGCGGCTGGAGTTCGCGTACGACGGCGGTGGGCTCGCCAAGGGCGGCACGGCCAGCCTGTGGGTCGACGGCGCCAAGGTCGGCGAGGGCCGGGTCGACGCCACCCAGCCGATGATGTTCTCGGGTGACGAGACCGCGGACGTCGGCAGCGACACGGGATCGCGGGTGAGCGACGACTACCGCCCCGAGACGAGCCCGTTCACCGGCACGGTCCGCTGGATCCAGATCGACCTCGGCGAGGACGCCGACGACGCCGACCACCTGATCACGCCCGAGGAGCGGCTCCGCGTCGCGATGGCCCGCCAGTAGCTAGCGCTTGGTGGGCTTCGGCTTGAGGGTCGCGATCCAGTCGAGGCTGGCGGCGAACCACGGCGCGATCGCGTCGGTGTCCAGGAACAGCGCGTCGGGGACGTCCACGAACTCCTTCTGGACGATGCCGTACGCGGTGTGGAGCGTCGTCGCGTGCTCGTCGAGGAAGCGCGCCCGGTCGTCCGGCGACAGGCGAAGCACGAGCGAGCCGGTCTCCGCGAGATAGCTCGTCATGTGGCCGTTGAGCGACGTGTACGGGATCGAGGCGCCCTTGCGCTCCACGCCGGAGCGGGTCGCGATCAGCCGGTCGTAGGCCTCGATCCGGTCGGCCGGCACGCTCGATGCCTTCGCCTTCGCCATGGCTCACCTCCCCGGAGGCTGCTCAGCCGCGACCGGGCACGAGCAGGCCGCGCTCATACGCCGCCGCCACCGCCGCGGCCCGATCGTTGACGTCGAGCTTCGTGTAGATGTGGAGCAGGTGCGTCTTCACGGTCGCCTCCGAGATGAACAGCCGGGCGGCCGCGCCGCGGTTCGTCTCGCCCTGGGCGATCAGCGTCAGCACCTCGAGCTCGCGCTCGCTCAGCGCGTCCTGGGCGGGCGCGCGGAGCTGGCTGACCAGCCGCGTGGCCACCGACGGCGCCAGGACGGCCTCGCCCCGAGCGGCGGCCCGGATCGCGCGCACCAGCTCGGCGCGTGGCGTGTCCTTCAGCAGGTAGCCGGTCGCGCCCGCCTCCAGCGCGGGCACGACGTCGCTGTCGCTGTCGTACGTCGTCAGGACGAGGACACGCGCCCGGTTGCCGTCCTCGGCGAGCGCCCGGATGGCCGCCGCGCCGCCCATGCCCGGCATCCGAAGATCCATGAGGATGACGTCGGGCCGGAGCGTGCCCACGACGGCACGCGCCTCTCCCCCGTCCGACGCCTCGCCGACGACCTCGAGATCGGGCTCGCCCGCCAGCATGCCGCGCAGGCCGTCCCGGACCACCGGGTGGTCGTCGACGATCAGGATCCGGATCGAGGTCACGTGGGCGCGCCGGACGGCCCGGCGCCGATGGCCGGGACCCGCGCCGACACCGCCGTCCCGCCGCCGGGCTCGGACTCGATCGCGAGCGACCCGGCCACCCGGGCGACCCGCTGGCGCATCCCGGTCAGGCCGAACCCACCGCCGGGCCCGACGGAGCCGCCCGCCTCGGGCACCGCGAAGCCGACGCCGTCGTCGCGCACGTCCAGCGTCACGACGTCTCCCATGTACGAGAGCGTCAGGCCGGCGCGGGTGGCGCCGGCGTGCCGGGCGACGTTCGCCAGCGCCTCCTGGGCCGTCCGCAGGAGCGCGACCTCGATGTCCGGGTGGAGGGCGATGACCTCGCCCGTGACCCGGATGTCGATCGGGATCCCGTTGAGGTCCGACCACTCGCGCGCGACGCCGTCGAGCGCCTCCGGCAGCGACCGCGACTCGAGCGCGGCGGGGATCGAGGCCTCGACCGACCGGCGCGCCTCGGTCAGGCTCTCGCGGGCCAGCAGCTCCGCGTTCGCGAGGTGGCGATCCCGGTCGGCCGGGCGATCGACCGCCTGGTTGGCGGCCTCGAGCTGCGTGATGATCCCGGTCAGGCCCTGGGCGATCGTGTCGTGGATCTCGCGCGCCATCCGCTGCCGCTCGTCGAGGATGCCCGCCTCGCGTGCCTGGGTGAGCAGCTGGGCGTGGAGGCCGGCGTTCTCCTCCAGCGCCGCCTCGAGCCGGGCGAGCGCCTGGCGGCGTTCCTCGCTCTGCTCGGTGACCTTCTCGCCGAACACCGCGCCGGCGCTGATCGCGACGGTCTGGACGCCGATGATCGCGAGGTAGAACGTCCACGCCTCGGCGGTTTGCGGCACCCCGGCGATGAGCGTGTTGACGAGGATCGAGCTGGCCGCGATGCCGACGACCGCGAGCGGCAGCGGGCGCAGGATGGTCGCGTAGAAGAAGCCCGCGATCATGAAGATGAAGAACAGCGGCTGGCGGAGCATCAGGATCGACGCGAGCACGAGCAGCCCGACGAAGAACACGTCGAGCCGGACGCGGTGATCGATGTTCGGCAGCGGCCGGCGGCTGTAGCCGGCGTACAGCCACAGCGCCGCCACCGCCGCGATGCCCAGGGTCGTCGCCTTCCAGACCGGATCGGGGTCCCCCGCCGAGACGCCGAGGAACGTCGCCAGGGCGAGCAGGATGTACCCGCCCCAGTCGAGCATGCCGTCGCTGAACCGCTCCCAGCTCGGCCTCGTGGACTGGCTCATGGCCGGAACGCTACTGCACCCCGTCCGGCTTGGGAATGACGCGTCGACGGACACGTCACTCCCACCGGAAGAGCCTGACCGCCACGGTCCCGACGACGAGCGTCACGATCGCCATGCCCAGGAGCGGCAGGGCTTGCGGGGCGGCGGTCCCGAGCCAGGCGTCCTGAAGGCTCTGGACGCCGGGCGGGGTGAACTCGCCGATCCGGACGAGGATGTCGGGCAGGAACACGCGCGGCAGGTAGACCCCGCCGAGCAGCATCACGGCGAAGAACATCGGGATGGCGAGCGCCGTGGCGACGCGGTTCGACGGCGCCACGGCCGCCAGCAGGCCTCCGATCGCGAACATCGCGCTCAGGCCGACGACGAACGCGGCGAGGTACCCGATCGGGTCGCGGGGCAGGGGCACGCCGAACGCGACGTTCGCGACGACGACCAGGATCACCAGCGCGATGACGGCGGTGACGAAGTAGATGACCAGCTGGGCGGCCAGGAGGCGGAACGGGTGGGCGGGGGTCGTCGACAGGCGGCGCAGGATTCCCTTCTCGCGGTAGGTCGCGAGGCGGATCGGCAGCGTCTGGATGCCCAGCGTCCCGATCGTGATCACGATCAGCGACGGCACGAACACGTCGATGAAGCGCAGGCCACCGAATGCCGGGTCCGGCTCCTGCGGCCCGAACATCGAGCCGAAAATCAACAGGATGACCGTCGGCAGGGCGATCGCCGCCAGCCAGGTGATGGGGTCTCGGAACAGCAGCTTCGTCTCGGCGACGAGCAGGGCTCGCATCTCGTTCATGACAGCTCCTTGGCGGTGCGGGCCGCGGTCAGGCGGCTCGTGAGGGCGAGGTAGGCGTCGTCGAGGTTGGTCTGGTCGAGGCGCAGGTCGTTCGCGACGATCTGGTGGCGGGCGAGCACCGAGGTCACCGCCTGGAGCAGGTTGCCGGTGCCGGTCACGACCACGGACGGGCCGCTTCGTTCGACGCGGCGCACCTCCGGCAGGCCGGACAGCAGCGTGTCGTCGATGGGCGCCGACGGCCGGAACCGGAGCCGCTGCTCGGCATCGACCATCGAGACGATGCCCGCGGGCGTGTCGAGGGCGATGACGCGGCCCTCCGCGATGACCGCGATGCGGTCGGCGAGCCGCTCGGCCTCCTCCATCAGGTGGGTCACGAGCAGGACGGTGACGCCGCGGTCGCGGATCGACTCGATCAGCTGCCAGGTCTCCCGCCGGGCCTGTGGGTCGAGGCCGGTCGAGAGCTCGTCGAGGATCGCGATCCTCGGCCGCCCGATCAGCGCAAGCGCGATCGAGAGGCGCTGCTTCTGGCCGCCCGAGAGGTTGCGATAGGCGGTGTCGCGCTTGTCCTCGAGGCCGAGGTCGGCGAGGAGCTCCGCGGGATCGGCGGGTTGCTCGTAGAACGCCGCGAACAGGTCGAGGGCCTCCCGGACGGTCATCCGGTCGGGGAGCTCGCTCTCCTGGAGCTGGACGCCCACGAGCGGCCGCAGCCGGTCGCGGTCCCGTCGCGGGTCGAGCCCGAGCACGCGGATCGTCCCGGAGTCGGGCGTCCGCAGGCCGGCGATCGATTCGACGGTGGTGGTCTTGCCGGCGCCGTTGGGGCCGAGGATGCCGAAGATCTCGCCCTCCTGGACGGAGAACGAAACCCGGTCGACTGCGGCGCGATCGCCGTAGCGCTTGGTGAGGTCGGAGACATCGATCACGTTCATGCCCCGAGCATCGGGGCCCGACCCCCTCGGGCACATCGGCCAAGCGCTCATGCCTCGCGGCGTGATCGGTCGACGGCCTCGTCCACCGATTGGTGGATGGTGGATGCGTCGATCGACGCGTCGGCGCGGCGTGCGAGCGCGGCCGTCCCGCTCGCTATGATGGTTGGCATAGACGCGGAGGCAGGCGAAGGAGGCTCAACGGACGGCGAGGCGCGTGGACCGAGAGCCCGCATGATCGACAGCGCCGTCCGCCTGCTCTCCGAGCGAGGGCTCGAGGGCACGTCGTTTGCCGAGGTCCTCGAGCGATCCGGGGCGCCCCGGGGATCGGTCTATCACCACTTCCCAGAGGGCAAGGACCAGCTCATCGGCGAGGCCCTCGACGCCGCCGGCGCCGTCGCGATCGACCTGCTCGATCGGAAGGCCGGGGCGCCCGCCGACGAGGTCGCGGCGTGGTTCCTGCACATCTGGCGCGAGGTCCTGGTCCGCTCCGACCTCGATGCCGGCTGCGCGGTGCTGGCCGTGACCGTCGCCACCGAATCGCCCGAGCTGCGCGAGCATGCCGCGCGGATCTTCCGGACGTGGCGTTCGCGGCTCGCGGAGCTGCTCGAGCAGGGCGGATTGGCCGCTCCCGATGCCGCGTCGTTCGCCGCGACGCTGATCGCGTCGTGCGAAGGGGCCGTCGCGCTCAGCCGGGCGGAGCAGAGCCTCGAGCCGTTCGACCTCGTGGCGGACCAGCTGATGCGCCAGGTCCAGGTCCTCGCGAGACCCCGCCGAGCCCGGCCCGAGCGGACCCTGCGCGAAGGCGCCGGCGCCGGGTAGGTCAGGCCTTGCCGAGGGCCTTCCGCGCGGCCTCGGCGATCTCGGGCTGGGTGTAGGCGTGGCCGCCGATCCCCCAGCCGCCCTCCGGTGACTCGACGATGAGCACCCACGTCCGGTCGACGAGCGTGGGGTCGCCGGCGGCCGCCGCGACGATGTCGGTCAGCTCCCGGACGACGCCGAGCTGCTTCGGGCGGTCGAGCACGCCCACCGGGGTCAGCACCTGGACCCGGACGACCGTGCCGTCGCCGGACACGTTGGCGAGCGCGTCGGGCGGCAGGTCGTGGATGAACGCCGCGGTGTTGTCCTTGAACAGCGGGATGGCGGGGACGCCCTCCCACCGCATGACCGCCGAGGCGAGGTTCACGGCCAGCGTCTTTCGATCGCCGAAGGTGCCCGCGGCGGCGTAGACATCGATCATCGGCATGGCCGGCTCCCTGTGGGTATGACGTCCGTCATAGTGTGTGGCCGACGCTAGACTATGCAGGTCGTCATAGTCAAGTCGCTCCGCGTCATGAAACCGGTGAGCGGGCCGTTGACGAACCCGGGGCTAGACTGGGGCGACGACCCGCGCCGGGCCGGAGAGCGGTTCTCAGGCGGCTTTCAGGTTCGTGGTCCACCATCGGGGCGGCCACCGCGTGCGGGTCCCGTCCCGCAGCGGATCGAATCCACGGAGTCCGTGCTGCCGATGACCGACCGGCTGGACCCGCCGCCCCTCGCCGAACCGTCCGAATCGACGGGCGGGCGCCGGCGGTCGATCGCCCGGCTCCGTCGCGCCACGCCGTTCCTGGCCGGCATCCTCGCCGCGTTCCTGGGCATCGCCCTCTACGCAGCCCTGTTCCCGGCCAAGCCCGGCATCACGCAGCGCCAGGTCGTGGACACCGTGGACAACGTCCTCGCGTCGCAGACGCCCGGGCCCCCGCGCTCGGAGCTGGTGTTCAACACGATCCAGCCGTCGCTCGTCCTGATCGAGACCGACACCAAGAGCGACGCCACGCCGGCCCCCGACGCGATCCCGCCCACCAGCGGCCTGGGCAGCGGTGTCGTCGTGAACATAGCAGGCCAGATCCTCACGGCCCTCCACGTCGTCGACGGTGCCACCCACATCAAGGTCACGTTCGCCGACGGGTCGTCGACGAGGGCGACCATCGCCAGCCAGGACGACGCGAACGACATTGCCGTCCTCGACCCCGACACGCCGCCCGCCCAGGTCGTGCCCGCCACCCTCGGCAACCCGGCCGCCATGCACATCGGCAGCGAGGCATACGTCGTCGGCAACCCGTACGGCCTGTACGGCTCCCTGAGCACCGGCGTCGTGTCCGGCCTCGATCGATCGTTCAAGCTGCCGGACACGGGCAAGGTGATGACCGGCCTGATCCAGTTCGACGCCGCGGTGAACCCCGGCAACTCGGGGGGTCCGCTGCTCGACCGCAACGGCAACGTGACCGGCATCGTGACCGCCCTCATCAACCCGACCGACGAGGACGTGTTCATCGGCATCGGGCTCGCCGTGCCCATCGATGTCGCCGGCGGTGCCGCCGGCGCGCCCTCGTACTGACCTGGAGGAGGTGACGCCCTTGGATCGCGACCCCGGCAGCCGACCCGCGGCCCCGATGGAGAAGCTCCTGTACGAGGTCAAGAAGGTCATCGTGGGCCAGGACCACCTGCTCGAGCGGATGGTCGTCGCCTTGCTCGCGCGCGGGCACCTGCTGGTCGAGGGCGTGCCCGGCCTGGCCAAGACGATGGCGGTCAAGACGTTGGCCCAGGCGACCGGCGGCGAGTTCAAGCGGATCCAGTTCACGCCCGATCTCGTCCCGGCAGACCTGGTGGGGACCCGGATCTACAACCAGAAGACCGGCGAGTTCACGACGTCGCTCGGGCCCGTGTTCACGAACCTGCTGCTGGCCGACGAGATCAACCGGGCGCCGGCGAAGGTCCAGAGCGCGCTTCTCGAGGTGATGCAGGAGCGGCAGGTCACGATCGGCCACGACACGCACACGGTCCCGGATCCATTCCTCGTGCTGGCGACCCAGAACCCGATCGAGACGGAAGGCACCTACGCGCTGCCGGAGGCGCAGGTCGACCGATTCATGCTCAAGGTCGTCGTCGACTACCCCACGCCGGTCGAGGAGTTCGCGATCGTCGAGCGGATGACGGGGCGGCTCGACGCCGTCCAGCAGGTGCTCTCGTCGGGGGAGCTCGTTGCGCTGCAGCAGGTCGTCGACCGCGTCTACGTCGATCCCGCGCTGTTCGAGTACGCGGTGCGGCTGTCGGGCGCGACCCGGACGCCGCGTGCCTACGGGATGCCGGACCTCGAGCGCTACATCACCTACGGCGCCAGCCCGCGGGCGTCGATCAACCTGATCCTCACGGCCCGCGCCCTGGCCTACGTCCGCGGCCGGGAGTACGCGCTCCCGCAGGACGTGCTCGACATGGCCCCGGACGTCATGCGCCACCGCCTGGTGCTCTCGTTCGAGGCCCTCTCGGACGACATCACCAGCGACGCCATCCTGGCGACGATCCTCGGCCGCGTCCCGCCGCCGGTCGTCCCGCTCCAGGACCATGCCCCAGTCCGCGTCGGTGCCTGAGGCGCCCGTCGCCAGGGCGGCCGGCCGGGGAGCGTCCCCCGCCGGCTCGTCCGGCGCGTCGCCCGCGCGGCTGGGGCCCGTCCGCCGCAGGCTCGGCCGGAACGTCCCCCGCCGGCTCGGCGCGCGCGACGGTCGCCGGAAGCCCTGGCGTCCGCCCCGCGCGCCCGGTGAGCGCGCCCGAGCGCGTCCTCCAGCGCCTCGACTGGCACGTGATCCGGCGCCTGGACGGCCTCCTCCAGGGCGACTACCGCAGCCTGTTCCGTGGCACCGGGATCGACCTGGCCTCGCTGCGCGAGTACGAGCCGGGCGACGACGTGCGGCGCATCGACTGGAACGTCACGGCCCGGACGACGATCCCGCACGTCCGCGAGTACCACGAGGACCGCGAGATCACCGCCTGGTTCCTGCTCGACCTGAGCCCGTCCGTGGACTTCGGCACGGTCGACGACGGGCGCGTCAAGCGGACGCAGCTCGTCGACTTCACGGCCACGCTCGCGCGGCTGCTGACGCGCCGCGGCAACCGGGTCGGCGCGATGCTGTTCGCGAGCAAGCTCGACCGGACGATCCCGGCCGCAGGCGGGCGCGCCCAGGTGCTGCGGCTCGTCCGCGACCTGCAGGCCGAGCCGCACCTCGAGCAGGCGCCGGTGACCGACCTCGCGGCGCTGTTCGAGGCGGCCCATCGCCAGATCCGGCGGCGGTCGATGGTCGTGATCGTGTCGGACTTCATCAGCGCCCCCGGCTGGGAGAAGCCGCTGCACCTGCTCAACCGGCGGCACGAGGTGCTGGCGGTCCGGCTCGAGGATCCGCGCGAGAGCGAGCTGCCGGACGTGGGCCCGATCGTCGTGCAGGACTCGGAGACCGGCGAGCAGCTCGTGGTCGACACCCACGACGCGGCCTTCCGGGCCCGGTTCGCCGAGGCGGCGACCGCGCGCCGCGACGAGCTCGCGCGGGCGTTCGGCCGGGCCGGCGTCGACGCCGTGACCCTGTCCACCGAGGACGATCTCGTGCGGGCCATCGTGCGCATGGCCGCCCGGCGCAAGCGACGGCGGCGGAGCCGGGCATGACGTTCGCGACGCCCCAGCTGCTGCTGCTCCTGCTGCTCGTGCCGCTGGGGATCTTCGCGGCGAGCCGGATCGAGGAGCGGCGGCGGGCGCGGGCGGCCTCGCTGCTCGGGGCCGGGACGGGGGGGACGCCCGCCCGCCGGCGGCGGATCCGGGCGGTCCTGCCGGGCGCGCTGCTGGTGGCCGGGTTCGTCGTGCTCGGGATCGCCGTCGCCCGGCCGCACGCCAACGTCGCGCTGCCGCGGCCCGAGGGCACGGTCATGCTGACGTTCGACGTGTCGGGGAGCATGGCGGCGACCGACCTGCCGCCGACCCGCATGGACACCGCCCGCACGATCGCGTCGACCATCATCCAGCGCCAGCCACCGGGCGTCGTGGTGGGGCTCGTCGCGTTCAGCGACGCGGGCATCGCCGTCCACGCGCCGACCAGCGACCAGGCGGACATCCTCGCCGCGATCCAGCGGCTCGTGCCCGCCCGCGGGACGTCCGTCGGGCAGGGCCTGCTGTCGGCGCTCGACGCGATCGAGAAGGCCAAGGAGGACACGCCGTCCGACGTCTACAGCAACCGGTCCGAGGCGCCCCTGGAGACGCTGCCGCCGGTGGATCCGGCGAGCGACGCGTCGACCGTGATCGTCCTGCTCAGCGACGGCGAGAACAACGAGCGTCCGGACCCGATCGCGATGGCCCAGGAGGCCGCCGACCGCGGAATCCGGATCGTGACGATCGGGATCGGGAGCGCCGCGGGCGCGGACCTCGACCTCGACGGGTTCAAGGTCCACACCCAGCTGGACGAGGCGACCCTGACGAAGATCGCCGAGATGACCGGCGGCTCGTACCACGCGGCCGACGACCCCGACGGCGTCGAGGCGATCTACCAGGACCTCCAGCCGAAGCTGGTCGTCCGGACCGAGCCGCTCGAGGTCACGTCCCTGTTCGCGGCGCTCGGGCTCGGGCTGCTGGTGGTCGGCGGCGCGCTGTCGCTCGCGTGGTCGGGGAGGCTGCCATGACCTTCCTGTGGATCGGCCTGCTCGCGCTCGTCCTCCTCGTCCCGATCCTGGTCGCCGTCTACCTCTGGAGCCAGCGCCGGCGACGTCCGGTCGCCGCGCGCTACTCGAGCCTGTCGCTGATCCGCGCGGCCCGGCCCGGCGCGTCGCGCCTGCGGCGGCACCTCCCGTTCACGCTGTTCGCGGCGGGCGTCGCGGCGCTCGTGATCGCGCTCGGACGGCCCGTGGTCGTGCTCAGCGTGCCGGCCAACCAGGCCACGATCCTCCTCGCCATGGACGTGTCGGGCAGCATGTGCTCGACCGACATCGACCCGACCCGGCTCGAGGCCGCCGAGGACGCCGCGGTGGCGTTCGTGACCAGCCAGAGCTCCGGGTCCGAGATCGGGCTCGTCGCGTTCAGCGGCCTCGCGGCGGTGATCCAGCCACCCACCAACGACCAGCAGGCGCTCGTCGACGCGATCCGCAGCCTGACGACCGGGCGCCGGACCGCGATCGGCAGCGGGATCCTCGCCTCGATCGACGCCATCGCGGAGGTCGACCCGAACGTGGCCCGGGCGATCCTCCCGGGCCGGCCCGGAACGCCACCCGATCCTGTCGTCAAGGGCGCGTACGTCCCCGACGTCGTCGTGCTCCTCACGGACGGCGCGAACAACGCCGGCACGCCGCCGCTGGAAGCGGCTCAGCAGGCGGTCGATCGTGGGGTGCGCGTCTACACGATCGGCTTCGGGACGGCTGCGGGCGCGGAGCTCGACGCGGTGTGCCGCCAGCAGTTCATCGGCCGCGAGCCGGCCGGTGCGGGGGGCTTCGGGTTCGGTGGCGGCGGCTTCGGTGGAGGCGGCTTCGGCGGCGGGTTCCGGCGCGGCATCGACGAGGACACGCTGAAGGCGGTCGCCAGCCTCACCGGCGGCGAGTACTACCCGGCCGAGAGCGCCAGCGAGCTGGAGCAGGTCTTCCGGGACCTGCCGACCACGACCATCACCAAGTCCGAGCCGGTGGAGGTCAGCGCCGGGTTCGTTGGCCTGGGCGCCCTGCTCGCCGCGATGGCCCTGCTCCTCGGCCGCGCCTGGCGCCCGCTGCCGTAGCGCATCGCCCGGGCCTCCCCCGCGCCGCCGGCCTCCCGTGCCACCGTGGCGCGCAACGGAGCGAATCGTGTCGAAGCTGCCACTGCGGTGCGCACGATCGACGAGAAACCGCAGGATCTCGTTTTGGGCGTCCCAGTGGCACGAGGATGCGCCGTTCATCGCAGTGCCACTGGGCGTGGCGCCGTCCGAGCCACCGTGGTTGCCGGCGTTCGCCGCCATCACTGGCAGTGAACGCTTTTGGGTCGAAGGGGCCGATTGACCGTGCCAGCGGCCGGATCGATCGGCGCCTGTGATCGATCGCGCTCGTGGGCGCACTGTAGATGACCTACGAGTCGAAAACGTTCGCTGCTGGCGATGGGCCGATCAGAGCCGGATCGCGCTCGCTATCAGGGGCACGACGAGCAGCGCCGCCAACGCGGCGACCGTCAGTCCGACGGCGACGACCGCTGCCCTCGACTCGCCGTGGCGCGTCGCCCGGAAGCTCCGGTATTCGCCCTCGCCCCGCAGGTTGTGGCGCATCCACAGCATGCCGACGACGGAGCCGACGACCGCCAGGACGGCAACCGCCCAGCGGTAGTCAGGGCCGGAGTCGAACATCGGCATCAGGAACGGGAGCTGCATTCGCGCATAGTCGACGGCCGGACCCGGGCTGGCAAGCCCCTACGCGGTGCCGCCCAAGGCATGACGTTCGGCCTGAAGGCCCGTTTCGAGGGTCCAGCAGCCGGATCCATGTCCGACAGGCATGAACGGAGCTCGAAAAGGGTCGTCAGGTCGCCCTCAGCCCGAAAACGATGACCGGTGGGCATCGCCGCCGGCTGATCACCCCACGCGCGCCGCCGGCAGCGGACCCTTCGCGGCCGCCTCGCGGATCTGGCGCAGCGCCTCGCCGGCGCCGCCGGTCCAGGCGTCGCCGTGGCCGGGCAGCACCCAGGCAGCCTCGAGACCGTCGAGCGCCTTGAGCGACGCCAGCGCGGCCGCCGGGTCCAGCGTGAACGGCGCCAGCCGCGGACCGGTCTCACCGGTGAGCACGCTGCGCGTCGTCATCGCGTCGCCGAGGAACAGTGCGCCGACCGCGGGCACGTGCACCGCCATGCTGCCCGGCGTGTGCCCCGGCAGCGGGATCAGGTGCGGCGATCCAGGCAGGTCAAGCGTCGCGTCGCCTTCGACGGGCGTCAGCTCGGTGACCGGCTTCGTGCGCAGGCCCCCCTTGCGCAGGCCATAGGCCATGAACCCGAGGAACGGTCCGGGCTTCATCGGCCCCCAGCCGCTGCCCGGCTTCTTGACCTCGCCGCGCGCGCGGGCGACGTCGGCGGCCTGCACGTAGACGGGGATGCCGAGCTCCTGGCGGAGCCGATCGGCGAATCCGACGTGGTCGGTGTCGCCATGGGTCAGCACGATCGCCCGGATGTCGGCCTTCGACCGGCCCATCGCCGCGAGCTCGTGCTCGAGGTCGCCGTACTGGCCGGACATCCCGGCGTCGACGATCGTGATCGCGCCGCCTTCTTCGACGAGGTAACTGTTGACGAGGCCGTCGCCGAGCCGGTGCAGGCCGGGTGCGAGTTGCATGTCGGACTCCTTGTCGGTTGGGTGGAGGCTAGTCGACCCGGGCAATCGTCGGGCCGAACGCGTCCCTGGCGCCGGGCCCGAGGGCGGCGAGGATGGCCGCGTTGACCACGACCACGAGCCCGAAGACGACGCCGGCGACCGGGTTGCCGGCGGCTGCGAGCGCCACCGCCGCCACGAGCAGGATCGCCGTCCCGACGACGTCCTTCTGCGACTGGCTCAGCCCGTTGCGGGTCTTGGGCGCCACGACGAGGGCCCAGACGACGATCGCGGCCGCGACGGCGCCGACGGCGACGATCGGGCTCGATGAAATCGGCGAGGCCCCAGATGCCGAACGCCGCGATCCCGGCGAGCTCGAGGATGAACCGAAGGGTGAGATTCGCGATGGCCATGACGACCTCCTGGCGTGGTACGCTGCGTGTGTCATGGCTATATTACGTAGCCTTCATGGCTACTGTCAATAGCCATCATCGGACCAGTGATCCGGGAGAGAACCGACAGGGAGGTCACGTGCCCATGCCGACGCCGTCGCGAACCTCGACCGCCCAGATCGTCGCCGCGGGCCGGGTGATCCTCGAGGCCGAGGGCTTCGAGGGGCTGACCATGCAGCGCGTCGCCGCCGCTGTCGGCGTCCGCGCCCCGTCGCTGTACAAGCGCGTCGACGGCCGCCGCGAGCTGGTGCGGCTGATCGCCGCCGACGCCGCGGCGGACCTGTCGCGAGCGCTCGAGGCGGCGGCCACCACCGGCGACCCGCAACGGGACCTGGTCGCGGATCGCGACGGCGTTCCGTGCCTTCGCGCACGCGCATCCCGAGGCGTATGCGCTGCTGTTCCGCCGCCTGCCGGAGGGCTGGAACCCCGACGTCGACCTCGGCTCGCCCGGGTTCGCCGCGCTGTTCAGGACGGTCGAGGCGATCTCCGGCACGGAGCGGCGGCTGGAGGCGGCCCGCACGGTCGTCGCCTGGGCCAACGGGTTCGTCGGGATGGAGCTGGCGGGCGCATTCCACCTCGGCGGGGACGTCGACCGCGCCTTCGCCTACGGCGCCGAGCGGATCGCGGCAGCGATCAGCGAACGGCCGCGAGCCGCGCGACGATGAGCGGGATGCAATCCACGGCCCTCATCCAGACGCTGACGCGGATCGTCGGCGAGGCCCACGTCCTCGCGGATCCGCAGCTGCGAGCCGGCTACGAGGTCGACTGGACCGGCCGGTACCGGGGCGAGGCGAGCGCCGTGGTCCGGCCCGGCAGCGTCGAGGAGGTCGCGGAGATCGTGCGCGCGTGCCGGGCGGCTCGCGTCCCGCTCGTGCCCCAGGGCGGCAACACGGGGCTCGTCGGGGGCGGCATCCCGCGCGACGGCGCCGTCCTGCTCAGCCTGCGCCGGCTCACGACGATCGAGGACGTCGATCCCGACAGCGGGACCGTCGTGGCGGGGGCCGGCGCGACGGTGGCGGCCGTCCACCTGGCCGCAGCCGAGGCTGGATGGGCGTATGGCGTGGACCTCGCCGCTCGCGACTCGGCGACCGTCGGCGGCACGATCGCGACCAACGCTGGTGGCATCCACGTGTTCCGCAACGGCATGACCCGCGACCAGGTGCAGGGCGTCGAGGCCGTGCTCGGCGACGGGACGGTCGTCAGCCGGCTGCACGCCTCCCGGAAGGACAACACCGGCTACGCCCTGGCCCAGCTGCTGGCCGGGTCCGAGGGCACGCTCGGCATCGTCACGGCCGCAAGGCTGCGCCTGCTGCCGCGCCTCGATCGCCTGGCGGTGGCCGTCCTCGGGATCTCGAGCGTCGACGTCGCCGTCCGCCTGGCGGGCTCCCTCCGCCGGTCGCTCCCGTCGCTCAACGCCGTCGAGCTCATCGCCGGCGACGCGCTCGACCTCGTCGTCCGGCACGGCGCGGTCCGTCCGATCGGGGCCCGCCACCCCGTCTACCTCCTGGTCGAGGTGGCCGACATCGTCGACCCCGAGCCCGCCCTGGTCGCGGCCCTCCATCGAGCCCCCGACGTCGACGATGCCGTCGTCGCGACCGACGGCCCGGCGCGCGCCCGGCTGTGGCAGATCCGGGAGGGCCTGCCCGAGGCCATGCAGCGCGAGGGCGTCCCGCACTCGATCGACGCCGCGCTCCCGCTGGGGCGGCTGGCCGCGTTCGCCGGCATGGTCCCAACGACGATCGAGCGGGCGTCGCCCGGGGCGCGCCTGATCCTGTTTGGCCACCTGCTCGACGGCAACCTCCACGTCAACGTGATCGGCCCGGAGGCCGATGACACGACCGTCGACGACGGGGTGCTCGACCTGGCCCTCGAGCTCGGCGGGACGATCAGCGCGGAGCACGGGATCGGCGTCGCGAAGGCCGGCTGGCTGTCGCGCGACCGCGGCGCGGGCGACCTCGAGGCCATGCGCGCGATCAAGCGCGCGCTCGACCCGGACGGGATCCTCAACCCCGGCGTGCTGCTCGCCTAGACCCGGGCGGGATCTGACGAGCGCGCCGCCTCAGGCGGGCTTGCGGCCCCAGGCGGCGACCATGCCGGGCGGCAGGAACCAGCGCCCGGGCTCCGTGAGCGCCTGTTGGGCGCGTTCGAGCGTCTCGAGGGTCGGGCCGAGCTCGGGGTGCTCGACCGCCGCCGGCGCGAGCGCCTGGCGGCCCTGCTCGCCGGTCAGGCGATGGAACTCGGCGGTTGTCGAGCCGCCGCGGAAGAACGGCAGGTCCACCTCGCCGCCCACGTCCTCGAGCCCCAGCCGGTCGAGCAGCGGCGGCAGCCGGCGCGCCCAGTCGTAGTCGGGTCCGGCGGCGCGGAGCATCGGGATCGCGACCGCCGCCGAGGCCGCCCAGTCGGCATCTGGCGACAGCGTCGCGAACGACAGGTCGTACTCCTCCACGAGGATCCGGCCGCCCGGTGCGAGGACCGAGACCAGTCGTGCCAGCACCTCCTCGCGCTCCGGCAGATGGATCAGCAGCAGGCGCACGGCGACGAGGTCGAACCGCTCATCCGGCAACGGGTCGCGGACGATGTCGTGGCGGCGGACCTCGAGACCCTCTTGCTGGTCGGTCTCCAGGAACCGGGGGTCGATGTCGGTGGCGAGGACGCGGCCGCCGGGCGCTACCAGGGCGGCGAGCCAGCGGGCGATCGAGCCCGCCCCCGCACCTGGCACGAAGGCCCGCCAGCCGGGACCGACGCCGATCCGCTCCAGCCGGGCGAACGTCATGGGGTCGTGGACCGCGTGGAGCAGCGACAACCGCCGTTGCGCTTGCTCCCAGGCGTTGTCGAGGACGTAGCTCATGCGCACCTCCGGGTGGCCGGCATCGTAGGCGCGTCAGCCGTCGCCATCCATCCCGTTGACACCGGCCCAACCCGGTGAGATAGTTGCGCGAGCAATTACTTTGCCAACAGCCGCATCGGACCCCCGAACATGCCCGCCATCACCGTCGACGACATCACCGTCCTCCCCCGCATCCCCAGCCCGGACCCGATGGTCGCGCGCCAGCGACCGGTCACCCGTCTGACGACGGCGCCGTCGGGCTTCGAGGGCGAGGGCTTTCCGGTGCGCCGTGCGTTCGCGGGCGTGCTGCTCGAGGAGCTCGATCCGTTCATCCACCTCGACCAGATGGGCGAGGTCGAATACGCACCCGGCGAGGCGAAGGGCACGCCATGGCACCCGCATCGCGGGTTCGAGACGGTGACCTACATGCTCGATGGCGTGTTCGAGCACAACGACTCGAACGGCGGCGGCGGGGTCATCACCAACGGCGACACCCAGTGGATGACCGCCGGCGCCGGCATCCTGCACATCGAGCGCCCGCCCGAGTGGCTCGTCGCCACGGGCGGCCTGTTCCACGGCTTCCAGCTGTGGGTCAACCTGCCGCGGACGCAGAAGCTGGCGGCGCCGCGCTACCAGGACATCCGCGCGAGCGAGGTCGCGCTGGCGTCGTCGCCCGACGGCGGGGCGTTGATCCGGGTCATCGCCGGCGAGGTCGACGGTCACGCCGGGCCGGGATCGACCTACACGCCGATGACGCTCGTCCACGCGACGCTGAGCCCGGGCGCCACCCTCCAGGTCCCGTGGCGCGCCGACTACAACGCCCTCGCCTACGTGCTGGCCGGTCACGGGACCGTGGGCGCGGAGGGGCGTCCAGCCAGGATGGGCCAGCTCGCGGTCTTCGGCCCGGGCGACGCGCTGACGTTCGCGGCCGACCAGGTCCAGGACAGCCGGGCGCCGAACCTCGACGTGCTCATCCTCGGCGGCCGCCCGATCCGCGAGCCCGTCGCCTGGATGGGCCCGTTCGTGATGAACACCCGCGACGAGGTGGTCCAGGCGTTCAGCGACTACCAGGCGGGACGGCTCGGCCGGATCCCGGCGGTCCACGCCGGCCACACGGTCCACAACACGCCGTCGACCCTCCAGGAGACCACACCGGACGATCCCTCGACCGGCCGATGACGGCGACGGACCACGTCCACCGCTGGTCGGCGATGCGGTTCGAGATCGCCGACGGACACCCGTGGGTCGTGGAGACGTGCGCAGACTGCGGGACGACGCGGCGCTACCGCGCGTTCGAGCGGTTCTGGGACCCGGGCACGGAGGCCGAGGAGGGGCGCCCGCCGGAACGGGCCGGCTGAGCGACTACCAGAAACGGCGGCGGGGGGCGGCCTGCGCGCGGGTGGCGTGGTAGCGGTCCATCAGCTCCGCGACGGCGTCGCGGGCGGCCTTCCACTCCTCCTGGTCGCCGAACACGTCGGGATCCCGGCCCCAGCGCTGGATCTGGGTCATCGCGGTGACGATCGAGTTGTGCTGGGCCAGCCGGTTGCGACCGGCGTCGACGATCCCGGTGACGAGGTAGCGGCGGACGAGATCGAACGGCGCGGACCAGCGGCCGATCCGGATCCGGTCGTGCTCGCGCAGCGATTTCGAGCCACTCGTCGTCGCCCACCGGGAACCGCTCGTGCTCGTCGACGTGGGTGTTGATGTCGACCCGGGTCCCCGGCCGGGCGCTGGACGGGAACCGGCCGTCGTCGCCGCTCGTCGCGTAGCAGACGGGGCACTCCGCGAGCCTCGCGGAGGCCGGCGGCGCCTCGCCGTAGGGCAGCCCGCAGCGGCGGCAGAGCTTCGCGCCCGCGAAGCTGGCGACCGCGCCGCACTGGAGGCAGGTCAGGTCCGCGGTCGAGGCCGGCATGTCTCCTCCTGGGCGCCCGTTCGGGACGCGATTGGCTGGGAGCCCAGTGTCGAGCACGGACCGGGACGGTTCATCGGCGCAACGGTCCTGCCTCGGGCACGCCGATCGGGCTACGACTGACGCGCGTCAGTGGGCCGATTCGACGGACGTCCATGCCGGTCACGCCACCCACCGGCGGACGATGGGCCTGCTCGCGAGCCAGCCGGCCCGCCGCCTTCTGCCGACACGAGGTCCACCACCAATGAGCAAGCCCACCGCCCCGACACCGGTCGCCGTCGAGCATGCCGGTCACAACGCCGCCCTCCTGACCTGCCCGCACTGCCGCCGCGCCAGCGAGGGCACGATCGCCCAGCGGATCTACGCGCTCCGCGCCCGCCGCTAGTCCCGTCTCCCCAGCGATCCCGTCACCCAAGGCCGACCGCACGTCGGTCCGGCCACCCAGGCGCCGCCGACGGTCCCCCGACGTCGGCGGCGCCGGCTACGACGCCGCGTCGGCGATGCCCCGTTGCCCCGGCTACGACGCCGCGTCGGCGGGACCCGCCGCGCCCGCTAGGACGCCGCGGCCGCGACGATCGCCGCCGCCTCCTCGAGCACCCGCCCGAGGTGCGCGTCGCCCTTGAAGCTTTCCGCGTACAGCTTCGTCACGTTCTCCGTGCCCGAGGGCCGGGCGGCGAACCAGGCGTCCGCGGTCTCGACCTTGAGCCCGCCGATCGACGCGCCGTTGCCCGGCGCCGTCGTGAGGATCGCCGTGATCGGGGCGCCGCCCAGCTGTGTCGCCGCCACGTCGGCCGCCGTCAGCCGTCCCAGGCGAGCCTTCTGCTCGGGCGTCGCCGGGGCGTCGATCCGGCGGTAGGCCGGAGCCCCGAACCGCTCCGTCAGGCCCGCGTACACCTCGGCGGGGTTGCGACCCAGCGTCGCGGTCAGCTCGGCCGCCAGCAGGCAGGCGGTGATGCCGTCCTTGTCGGTGGTCCAGACCCGGCCGTCGCGGCGGAGGAACGAGGCGCCGGCGCTCTCCTCGCCGCCGAACCCGATCGAGCCGTCGACCAGCCCGTCGACGAACCACTTGAAGCCCACCGGGACCTCGACCAGCCGCCGGCCGAGGTCGGCGACGACCCGGTCGATGATCGACGACGAGACCAGCGTCTTGCCGACGGCGACCTCGCTCCCCCACGCCCGATGGCCGCCGAACAGGTACGAGATGGCCGCCGCCAGCACGTGGTTGGGGTTCATGAGACCGGCGCCCGGGACGACGACCCCGTGGCGATCGGCGTCGGCGTCGTTGCCGAGGGCGAGGTCGAACCGGTCGCGCAGGCCGACGAGCCCGGCCATCGCGAACGGCGACGACGGGTCCATGCGGATCCGGCCGTCCCAGTCGAGGGTCATGAAGCCGAACCTCGGGTCGACCGTGGGGTTGGTGACGGTCAGGTCGAGCCCGTACCGCTCCCCGATCGCCGCCCAGTAGTCAACGGCCGCGCCACCGAGCGGGTCGACGCCGATCCGGAGGCCCGATGCGGCGATCGCGGCCATGTCGACGACGTTGCCGAGGTCGGCGACGTACGCGTCGCGGAAGTCGTACTCGCCGGCCTTGGCTCGCGCCCGTTCGAACGGCACGCGCGCGACGCCGTCGAGGCCGTCTCCGCCTGACGCCTCGAGGATCCGGTTCGCCTCGTCCTGGATCCAGCGCGTCACGTCGGTGTCGGCCGGGCCGCCGTTGGGCGGGTTGTACTTGAAGCCGCCGTCCTCGGGCGGGTTGTGGGACGGCGTGACGACGATGCCGTCGGCGAGGCCGCCCTCTCGCACGTCGCCGCGGTTCGCGACGAGGATCGCGTGCGACACCGCGGGGGTCGGGGTGAACCCGTCGTGGGCGTCGACCCGGACGTCGACCCCGTTCGCCGCCAGCACCTCGAGGGCCGTCCGCCAGGCGGGCTCGGACAGCGCGTGCGTGTCGCGGCCGATGAACAGCGGACCGCCGTAGCCCTGGGCGGACCGGTAGCGGCAGATGGCCTCGGTCGTGGCCAGGATGTGCGCCTCGTTGAACGCGGCCTTGAACGCCGAGCCGCGGTGGCCCGACGTCCCGAAGGCGACCCGCTGGGCCGGGATCGACGGATCGGGGCGCAGCTCGTGGTAGGCGCGGAGCAGCGCGTCCACGTCGACGAGGTCCGCGGGCTCGGCCGGCCGTCCCGCGCGGGCGTGGTCGCTCATGGGAGAACGATACGTCCGCCGCCGTTTGCAATGGTTCTGCGGATTGCGTCGCCGGGGCGTGGCTCGTACGATGCGCCCAGCCCGAGCCAGCACCTCGTACGGGGCTCGTCCGAGTCCGTCGCTCGTTCGACGGCCGGATGCATGAGCCCGCGATGACCCGGACGGGCAGGAGGCAACGATGGCGACCGTGACGTTCGATCACGTGTTCAAGAAGTACGGCGACGTAACCGCCGTATCGGACCTCAACCTCGAGATCGGTGACGGCGAGTTCATGGTGCTCGTCGGCCCGTCGGGCTGTGGCAAGACCACCAGCCTGCGGATGATCGCCGGGCTCGAGGAGATCAGCGAGGGCACGCTCCGCATCGGCGACAAGGTCGTCAACGACGTCGCCCCCAAGGATCGCGACATCGCGATGGTGTTCCAGAGCTACGCGCTCTACCCCCACATGTCGGTCCGCGACAACCTCGCCTTCGGCCTCAAGCTCCGCAAGGTCCCCAAGCCCGAGATCGAGAAGCGGATCAACGAGGCGGCCGGGATCCTGCAGCTCGAGAAGCTGCTCGACCGCAAGCCCAAGGAGCTGTCCGGCGGCCAGCGGCAGCGCGTCGCGCTCGGTCGCGCGATCGTCCGCGAGCCCGCCGTGTTCCTCATGGACGAGCCGCTGTCCAACCTCGACGCCAAGCTGCGCGTCCAGACGCGCGCCGAGATCGCCCGGCTCCACCAGCGCCTCGGGACCACGATGGTCTACGTCACCCACGACCAGGTCGAGGCGATGACGATGGGCCAGCGGATCGCGGTCATGAGCGAGGGCCTGCTGCAGCAGGTCGGCACGCCCCAGCAGCTGTACGACACGCCGATCAACCGCTTCGTCGCGGGCTTCATCGGCAGCCCGGCGATGAACTTCGTCGAGCTGGCCAGCCCCGGCGGCGGCGCGACCGAGCTCAGCACGGGCTCGATGAAGTTCCCGGTCCCCACGGGCTACCGCGAAGGGCTGCAGAGCGCCGGCGACAAGGTGATCGCGGGCTTCCGGCCCGAGCACCTCGAGCTGAGCGACCTCCAGGGCCCGCAGGCGACGATGCAGGGCACGGCCGACGTGGTCGAGTACCTCGGCAACGAGGAGCTGCTGCACGTCACCGTCGACGGCCACGAGGTCGTCGCGATCGTCGACTCGTCCCACCGGGTCCGCCCGGGCGACGTGGTCCAGCTGCGGCTGCCGGCCGACAAGCTGCACCTGTTCACGACGGACTCCGGGCTCTCGATCGCCCGGCTGCGCGAGGCGGCTGCCGCCTGACGTCACCGTCCATTCGCGAATCCGGCGGCCGGCGCGTCCTCGGACGGCCGGCCGCTTCATGTCCGGGAGGCCTCCCTTGACCGACCCACTCGAGGAACGCGTGGTCGAGTCGGAGGTCGTTCACCGCGGGCGCTACATGGAGTTCCGCGTCGACACGATCGAGCGCGCCGACGGCTCCACGGGCACCCGCGACGTCGTCGGCCATCCTGGCGCGGTCGCCGTGCTGGCGCTCGACGACGACGACCGGCTGCTGATGGTCCGCCAGTGGCGCGTGCCCGCCGGGCAGGCGCTGCTCGAGATCCCCGCCGGCACGCTCGACGTCCACGACGGCGTCACCGAGGACCCCGACGGCGCGGCGCGGCGCGAGCTCGAGGAGGAGACCGGCCACCGAGCGTCGTCGTGGCGCAAGCTCGCGTCGTTCTGGACGGCACCCGGGTTCGCGACGGAGCTGATGCACCTGTACCTGGCCACGGGCATGACCGGCGTCGGTGCGGCGGACGACCGGCTGGCACCCGACGAGGACGAGCGGATCGAGCTGCGCCACGTGCCGCTCGGCGAGGCGGTCGCGATGGTCGAAGGCGGCGAGATCGGTGACGCGAAGTCGATCCTCGGGATCCTGTGGCTCGACCGCCTGCGCCGCCGGGAGGCGGAGGGCGCCGATGGCGTGGACGGAGGGGCCTCGTCGGACGCCGCGGACGGTCATCCGGTACGGACGGTCATCCGGTACGGATTCACGGGGACCCAGTTCGCCCTGGCCAGCGCGCGCTTCGTGCGGTCGCGTCCAGCTGTCCGCGCCATCGGGCTCGTATTCGTCGTCATCGCCCTCCTCAACCTTCTGCTCGGACCCGACGCCTGGATCTGGGGGACCTGCCTCGTGGGCGGTCTGCTGTTCCTGACCGGCGTGTTCGCCATCCCGTTCTCGCTGCTGGCGGCCCGCAAGCGGCGCCACCTGCTCGCGAACCTGCAGTTCGCGTTCGACGAGCGGGGCATCCAGTCGGTCGGCATCGCCAGCGAGAGCGAGATCCGCTGGGCGGGGATCGACCGCATCACGCGTAGCGGTGCGTATCTGTTCGTGCGGTTCGTCGCCGGCAGCACCATCCTCGTCCCGGTGGCTGCGTTCCTGCCCGAGCAGTTGGACGCGTTCGGGCGGATCGCGCTTCGAAACGGGCTGACCCTCGACGGCCACCGAGTCGACGTCCCGGCCCGCTGACGGCTCAGTCGGCGGGCTTGCCTCGCGGGTCGGGCACGCGCGCCAACGCCGAGCGGTAGAGGTTCGACGATGGGGCGAGCGCAACCGCGAGCCGCAGATGCGTCCACGCCTCGCGCGTCCGGCCGAGGCGCTTCAGGCTCTGGCCGAGCGCGAAGTGCGCGTAGTGCGCCGACGGGTCGATCTCGAGCAGGGCCTCGAAGGTCTCCCGTGAACGCTCGGTCTGGGCGGAGTTGAAGTACGCGCGACCGAGGGCCTCGAGGATGGACGCCTTGCCGGGCTCGAGGCGCGCCGCACGCTCGAGCACCACGGCCGCCTGGGCGTTGTGGCGATCCTGGAGGAGCGCCTGACCGCGCTGGAGCAGGTCGTAGGCCGACTCCTGCTCCTCGGTCTGCCGGGCCCTGTCGTCGGGTGCCGGCGATTCCTCGTGCATCGGCCGATCCTGCCACGGTTCTCGCGAACACGCCCCGGTACGAAGGGTCCGCCCCGGGCTGGTGCCTCCGTCAGGCCGGATGGTCGCCCTGGTCGAACGGGGGCGCGGGGGGCGGCGGTGGCTCGAGCGAGCTCGACGTGTCGAACGGGCTGGAGGCATCGAACGAGGACGGCGGGTCGAACGCGGCTCGGCGAGCGTGTCGAACGAGCGTCGGGCGCGTCGATCGAGGTCGGGGCGTCCCACGGGCTCACGGGAATGGCCGCCACCGGCGCCCGTCGCGAGCGGCCGCGCCAGCGCACGATCGCCACGATCAGCAGCACGAGGAGGAGGAGCAGGACCAGCGTCGCCCCGCCGCCGATGACGATCGCGCGGCCGCGGCCCGCCTCGGCCGCGATGCTCAGCGTGCCCGCGACGAGCGCCGCCCGGTCGTTGGCCTCGGTCAGGTCCCCGGCCTCCCACGCGGAGCGCGCCGCGGCGAGGTCGGTGTCGGGGTCCTTGCCGCTCAGCCCGAGGGTCGTCACCCAGTCGCGAGGGGCCGCGGCCGCGGCGCCGGCCGCGATGACGGCCGACAGCGACGCCTGCGTGTTGGCGGCCAGCGCCGAGGCATCGGCCAGCTCGGCCGCGGTGTCCGCGGACTCGTAGGCGGTCTCGAGACCGTCGGGCTCGCTCAGGCCGGCGGCCGTCGCCTGGGACGCGGTCTCGTCGCGCTGTCGGACGACGTCGGTCGCCTCCCGGATCCGGGCGTCGGCGTCGCCGAACCGCCAGCCGTCGAGCGCCAGGCGCACCACCGGCGGCGCCGCCCAGTCACCGTCGGCCGTCGCGAGCTGCTCGTACGCGGCGCGTGCCGTCTCGCGGTCGGCGAGCTGCGCGGCCGCGCCGTTCGGCAGGACCCACGTCTCGATGAGGTCTGCGGCATCGTCGACGCCGCCGAGCTCCTGGGTGAGGTCGAGGAACCGGCGCCAGTCGTTGGGCAGCGCGGTGTGCTCGGGGGCGCCGTCTCCCGGGTAGGCCGTGGTCCCGTCCGAGGCCGCGCGGAAGACTTTCTGCATCCCTTCCTCGCCCGCCTCGTCCGCGATGTTCCGGATCACGGTCCAGGCAGCGTCGTACCCGTACTGCTCGCGGGCGTCGCTCTGCGCGTCGCGGATCGGCGCCGGCGGGTCCCAGTGCGCGAGGGGGAACGCGACCTTGGCGGTGCGCTTGACCGGCGCCGGGTCGACCTTGCCGCGCGTCTCCGCCGCGAGCACCTGCGACGCGTACTCCTCGGCCAGCCCCTCGTTGATCCAGCGGTCGGTGAACAGGCGGCTGTTGAACCAGGCGTGCGAGGCCTCGTGGACGATGGTCAGGTCGTCGAGGTTCTCGCTGATCGTGATCTCGTCGCTCTTGGGGTCGTAGAAGCCGGCGTAGCCCTCGAGCAGCGGGGTGTGGACCTCGAGCACGTTGAGCGGGCCGTCGACCGGCCACGGGAGGCCGATCCGGCCGACGAGGTCGGGCACGCTGTCGGAGAGGATCACCGACACCCGACGGCGCCAGCGCGAGTCCTCGGGCCAGCCGCGGACGACGATCTGCTCGCCGTCGGCGAGGTCGAGCCGCTCGCGCGTGAGCCCGTCGTCGTTGCGGGCGTTGACCCAGGCGAACCAGCCGAGCGCGTCGTTGGTCGTCGCCGTGAACACCTTCGAGATCGCGGTCGTCGACGCCTCCATGTCCTCGCCCGAGATGTCGACGTCGAACGCCTTGGGGATGTCGATCCGCACGCTGCCCCGGTCGCCGAACGCCCAGGCGAGGAACGTCGCGAACGCCGGCCCCACCCGGACGTCGCTGTCCGACCGCGGGGCGCCGGCCGGGAGGTCGAACTGGAGGCGGACGTGGGCCGTCTCGCCGACGTAGATGTCGTTGCGGAACGAGATCGTGACGAGGCGGAAGCCCCTGCGGACCGCGCTCGTCACCCGGACGGGTGCGCCGTCCTGCGTCGCCCGCAGGTGCGTGGCCTCGACCTGCACCCCGAGGTTCACGCTGTCGTAGAAGTAGCGCGTGATCACGCCGCCCGACACGCGGTTCGGCTTCTGGTTGACGACCGCGACGTCGACCGCGACCCGGATCACGCCGTTCTGGGGCACCACGACGTAGCGGGCCTTCGTGGTGACCCCGAGGTCGTCGGCCGCGAGGGCCACCGGGGCGTCGATGGCGGCGAGGAACGGCGCGATGGGCCCGGCGGCGGGCGGGCCGACGGCCGCAAGGACGGTGAGGAGGACCGCGAGCAGGACGCCGACGATCGCCGGGCGGCGAAGCTTCATGGCCACGGCCGGTCCGACGAATGCCGCGGCGACCCCCGTGACGCGCATGACGAGGTCAGGAGCCCGCGACGACGGAGGCGGTCCGCTCGCGGCGCGCCGCCCGCGCTCGGGCCGCGACCGCCGCGACCAGCACCAGCGCGCCCGCGAGGACGGCCGTGACCAGCAGGGCGCGCCGCCGACCCTCCTGCCACGCCGACGTCCAGGCGCGATAGGCGTCGTCCGCCGCCGACTGGGCGCCCGCGAGATCGCCCGCGGTGAACGCCGCCTGGGCCGTCGCGATGTCGGCCTCCGGGTCCTCGCCCAGCATCCCGATGCGGCTCAGCAGGTCGTCGTCGTGGACCCGGGCGTCCGCCGCCTGCATGACCGTCAGCATGGCGCTGCGCTCCGCCTCGGCCTCGCGCGAGGCGCCGACCATGTCGCCCGCCTGGAAGCGCTGCCGGACGGCCGGCGGCAAAGTCAGCGCGCCACGAGCGGCCAGCGACTCGATCGCGCCGCGCTGCGCGAGCACGGTCCGCGCGTCGGCTAGCTGCTGCCGGGCCACATCGAACTGCCACGAGCGCATGGCGTCTCGGATGCCGGGCGGGAGCCGCCAGTCGCCGGCGAGCGCGAGCGTCCGGGCGTACGCGGTCCGCGCGTCGGCGCGGGCGTCGAGCAGCGCGGCCTCCTCGGGGCGGATCACCCACTTGCGCCACAGGTCGGTGAAGTCCTTGCCCGTCTCGGTCTCGAGCAGGTCGAGCAGGCCGCGCCAGTCGGGCGGGCCGTCGACCGTCTCGGGAGTCGCCGGCGTCGCCGAACGCGGCGGCCGTCTCGGGCTGGTAGGCGCCGACGCGCGCGCTCGCCGCGGCCCAGACGCGCTGGAGGGCGTCGTCCCCGGCCCGTGCGGCGATCGCGCGGGCGAGCGCCAGGGAGGCCGCGTAGCCGTACGTCTCCGTGGGCAGGTCCGCCCCGCCGTCGCCGGCGGTGTTCGGCCAGGCGTTGAGCGGGATCGCGGCCTTGCCGACCGCCGCCGTGAGCTTCGGGCTCGTGTCGCGGACCTTGAGCTTCCCGGCCGCGCGCTGGGCATACAGCGACGCGAACCCCTCGCTGGCCCAGCGGTCGGCGACCAGCCCGCCGTTGAACCAGCCGTGCGCGGCCTCGTGCAGGACGACCAGCGGGTCGGCCCAGTAGGCGACCTCGATCCGCCGATCGGCCGGGGCGAACAGCCCGGCATAGCCGCCGGCCGCCCGGCTCACGGCCTCCTGGACCACGGTCGCCTGGGTCTCGGGCCACGGAAGCCCGATCTCGCGGGTCAGCTGCGGCAGCGCTCTTCCGGAACAGGCCGCCGATACGCCCGGCCCAGGCCGGGTCGTCACGCCAGCCGCGGACGATGAGGTCGATGCTGCGGCCGCCCGCGTCGACCGTCAGCGGCGACGCCTTGTAGACCGCCTCGCGCTGGGCCGTGAGGTAGGAGAAGTACGTCAGCGGCTCGCCGAGCGGCTGCGTCGACAGCGTGACCCCGCCGTCGGCCCCCTTGGTGCGGCTGTCGAAGTCGCCGCTCTCCACGGAGACGTCGTAGCCGGCCGGGAAGTGGACCTGGACGCGGCTGCCCTTCGCCCCGTCCGAGGCGAACGCCCAGACCGGGAAGGTCACGAGGCCCGTCCCCACCCGGACCTGGCGGTTCACCGGCTTGCCCGGATCGACGAGGTTGAAGGTGAGCTCGAGCGAACGGCCGCCGCCGCCGTAGAGCCGCGCGCCGAAGTCGATCCGCAGCAGCGTCGCGTCCTTCGACCGCTCGGCGACGTGCACGGTCGCGCCCTTGGCCCCGGAGATCGCGAACCCGCTGGCACCCGGCTGCACGGCGAGGAACGCGTGGTCGAAGTAGTACTTGTGCGTCCGGGTCTCGCCGCGGTGGTTGCGGGCATCGATCGCGACGACGACGTGGACCCGGCCGTGGGTCGGCTGGACGGTGTAGGTGGCGTTGGTGACCAGCGTCAGGTCGGTGTTGGCGGCCGCGGCCGGCGAGGCGGGCAGGGCCCCGACGACGGGCGCAAGCCAGGCCAGCGCGAGCGCGACCACGAGGGCGACGCCGACCGGGCGCCGGACGCCGGGCGCGATCCCCGACTGTCGCCGCGGTCCGGTCACGAAGACACGTCCGCCGGCTCCAGCAGCTCGCCCAGCTCGTTCGCGTACCGCGCCAGCAGCCGGCGTCCCGGTCCGTCGCCGTCCGCCGGCGCCTCGATCGACCAGGCGCCGCCCTTGAGCCAGGTCGTCGCGGGCTCGTGGAACCGGTCGGCGACCGCGAGCAGCCGGGCGACCGCGAGGCCCAGCGACGCCCCGTCGAGGTTCTCGACCGGGATCTCGGCGATCAGCACCGGGCGCTCGTCCTCGCCGACGGCGAACTTCACGAACGGCGTCTCGTCGTTCCAGCGCAGCAGCAGCCGGTACGACTTGCGGAAGCTGTCGTTGATGGGCGGCGCGAAGTGCGCCCAAGCCGATCAGGGCGAGGGCGGGATCGAGGATCAGGGTGACGCGAAGCGCCGACCGCCGGGTGCCGTCGAGGACCAGGTCCCACGACGTGACGCCTTCGCGGTCGGCCCGCTCCAGGGGCTCGAGGTCGAGCTCGGCGAGCCAGGCCTCGACGTCGCCGGCGGCACTCGCCGACGCTCGGGGGGCGATGGACATGCGCGCGAGTCTACCCGAGGGTCCGGGATCGGCCCTCCGGCAGGCCAGGGCGCCGCCGCGGCCGGCGATCGGCTCCATCGCGGCTGGCGATCAGCGCCGCGGACGCCGCCTCGGTCAGTCGGGGACGCTCGCGAGGATCCGCGCCGGTGGCTCGTCCGTGTCGGCGCGGCGGGCCGCCTTCGCCCCGCCGGGCCGGTGCTCGATCGTGCCGCCGGACTTGACGACCCGGTTCGCGAAGTCGGCCGACTTCACCCGCTCGCCGACCTTGACGTTGCGGCCCAGGCGCACCCCGCGCGGCACGATCGACTGCTTGCCGACGACGGTGATGCCCGTCGTCAGCCGCCCCGGCTCCTGCCTGTTCGGCGTGTCGTAGTCGGGCCCGTCGCCGACGATCGCCGTCTGGCCGATCACGACCTCCTTGTCGAGGATCGCGCGGTCCACGACCGCGCCGGACCGGACGACGGTGTCGAACATGATGATCGAGTCGCGGACCACGGCACCCACGTCCACCCGCACGCCGGGCGACAGGACGCTGTTCACGACCATCCCGTTGATCACGCAGCCGTGCGAGATCAGGCTCCGGTGCACCTGCGCCGTGGGACCGATCTTGGCCGGGGCCCGCTCCTCGGACCGGGTGTGGATCAGCCACTCGCGGTCGTACAGGTCGAGCTCGGGGACGTCCTCGAGGAGCGCCATGTTGGCCTCCCAGTACGACTGGATCGTGCCGACGTCCTGCCAGTAGCCCTCGAACCGGTACCCGTAGACCCGGGCCCCGCCCTCGAGCATCGCCGGGATCACGTCCCGCCCGAAGTCCTTGCGCTCCTCGGACAGCCAGCGGTTGAGCGCCCGCTTCGAGAACACGTACACGCCCATCGAGGCGAGGTCGCTCTTGGGCTGCTTCGGCTTCTCCTGCCACTCGACGACGCGGTCCTGGTCGTCGAGCGCGAGGACGCCCATCCGGCTCGCCTCGGCGATCGGCACGCGGCGGACGGCGATCGTCACGTCGGCCCGCTTGCGCCGGTGGGCGGCCAGGAACGGCTGGTAGTCCATCTTGTAGATGTGGTCGCCGGCCAGGATCAGCACCGTGTCGCCCGAGCTGTGCTCGACGACGTTGATGTTCTGGAGGACCGCGTCGGCCGTGCCGCCGTACCACTCTGCGACGCGGCCGCGCTTGATGTACGGCTGCAGCATCTTGATGCCGCCGGTGTTGCGGTCGAGGTCCCATGGACGCCCCAGCCCGATGTGGTCGTTGAGCGACCGGGGGTTGTACTGGGTCAGCACGACAACGTCGTCGACGCCCGAGTTCACGCAGTTGGACAGCGTGAAGTCGATGATCCGGTACTTGCCGCCGAACGGGACCGCGGGCTTCGCGCGCACCGACGACAGGATGGACAGGCGCTCGCCTTCCCCGCCCGCGAGAATCACCGCCATCACCGGCTTGACCAAGCGTCGTCACCCCGCATACGGCCGACCTGTGGCGATGCTAGCACCGTGCCGGTGAACGCCGATCAACTCGGGCCCCGCGGGGCCGCGACGGCTACGTGAACAGCTTGGGGTTCACGAAGTTCCCGTTGAACTCCACCATCCAGTGGAGGTGGGCGCCGGTCGAGTGCCCGGTGTTGCCCTCGTAGCCGATGACCTGGCCCTGGCTGACGCGCTGGCCGGCACGGACCTTGTAGCGCGACTGCATGTGGGCGTACCAGGTGCTCAGGCCCTGCGAGTGGGCGATGATCACGATCCACGCCGGGTCGGCGCCGTCGGCGTAGTTCCAGCCGACGTAGACGACGCGGCCGGCGCCCGACGCGTGGACCGGGGTGCCGTACGGGGCGACGATGTCGATGCCGTTGTGCCAGTGGGCGCAGTTGCCCATCGGCGGCTCGTACACGACCCCGGTGCAGCCGAAGTCCTGGGTCACGACGCCGCCCATCGGCCAGCGCAGCGTCCCGTTGTACTGCGACGGGATGTTGCCCTGGTTGTACTGCCTCGCGACCAGCCGGTTGATCTTGTGCTGGAGCTGCCGCTTCGCCGCCGCCGTCGCCGCGAGCGTCTGCCGCATCCGCTTCTCGTCGGCGGCCATCCGCGCGTACTGGGCGCGCTCGGCGCGGAGCGCGGCCTCGGCCTGGCGCTCCAGCGCCTTCAGGTGCGCCTGGGCGGCCTTCAGCTCCTTGAGGCGCTGGTCGAGCTTCTGCTTCTGGACCGCCGTCTCCTGGCGGATCGTGTTGGTCGCCGCGCGGGCCTCGACCACCGTCTCGTGGAGGCTCAGCAGCGTGGCGCGGTCCTCGGAGACCTGGGCCGCGAGGGCCTTGTCCTGGTCGGCCGCGTCGAGCTGTGAGCTCATCTCGGCGAGCATGTCCGTGAAGTTGGCCCCGGACAGGAACGTCTCGAGCATCGACGTGCGCTCCGCCTCGTACGCCTCGCGGACGCGGTCGGCGAGCTGCGCCTTCCGGACGCCGAGCTCCTCCTTCTTCGCGTTCTCCTGGCCCTCGATCCGTTGGACCTGGAGGTCGAGGTCGGCGAGCTGGCTGACCAGCGACTGGTAGGTGGCCTTGACGACGTCGATGTCGTCGATCAGGTTCGAGACGCGCCGCTGGGTGGCGGCGAGGTCGTCGGTGATCCCCATCAGCTGGTCGCGCGTCTGCGCGATCGCGCCCGCGAGGTTCGCCTGCGAGCTGTTGAGCTGGGCGATCAGCTGCTTCTGGTCGGCGATCTTCCGCTGGAGCGCGCGCTGCTGCGCCTGCGCGTCGGACAGCTCGTCGGCCTGGACCGCTGTCGGGGCGTTCGCGGCGGGCGCGGCGAACAGCCCCACGAGGAGGGGGATCGAGAGGATCGCGAGGAGGAGGTGGGATCTGCGGCCTGGACGCGACCGCGGAAACTGCTGGGCTGTCGCTTGGCGGGTCAACGAGCAGGCGTCCTCATCTCGTGCGAGCGTTGTCGAGTCTGGCGCTACGGCGGGGTACGGAGCGCGCGAACAAGTTCACGCCCGCCGGATCTGGCACCGCCTCAGAGGCACTCCCGAGACGACCGGTTCCCGGCTTCCGGGCAGTGTACCAGCGCGGGCAACCCGTTCAGCCGAGCGTGACCCGAGCTCCGGGCCCCGATCGCCACGAGGCGTGACCGCCGTTCGCGGTGCGATGTCGTGGCCGATCCTGACGCGCTGGCGCATGGCGATCAATGGGCAATACGGCGCATTGGAACAGCACCTTCCGGGGGTCGGGTTGCCGCCGGCGTGCCTTGTATTCGTGGGACGAGTCCTTGGCGGCGTCCGGGCGTCGCGAGTGCGCCGAGCACTCGCTCCACGAAGTCGATGGCGGCCTTCTCGGGCCGATCCCAGGCTTTGCACTCACGAGGCGAGTCGCCGGCGAACCTCGTCCAAGGTGTACTCACGCTAAGGATGCAAGGCGGAGATCCGGAGGAGGCCTACGGCCGAGTCGCGGGCCACGGCCGTCACGGGGCGCACGGCCTCACTTGATCGCGAAGATCGCCCACAGCGCACCGATGATCAGGAACGGGCCGAACGGGATGAACGTCTTGAGCGTGATCCGGCGGGCCACCAGCAGGACGACGATGACGACGCCGGCGAGCAGCGCGCCGTAGATCACGCCCACGAACAGCCGGTACGGGCCGGCCAGCAGGCCCACCGAGACCAGCAGCTTGAGGTCGCCCTGGCCGATGGCCCCGGCGCCGAACGGGATCGACACCAGGAACAGGATCCCGGGCACGACGATCGCGAACACGATCGCGAGCGGCAGCTGGTCGAGCGAGACGAGCGGGTTGAGGCCGGCGATGTCGAGCACGAGCGCGATGGGGATCGCGGGCAGGGTCAGCTCGTTGGGAAGGAGCCGCTGGTCGAGGTCCGTGGCCAGCAGCAGGACGAGGGCGACCGAGTAGGCGCCGAAGATCAGGGCCGGAACCGGCTCCGGGAAGCGCAGCGTGAGGGCGCCCATGACGAGGACGCCGACGACGACGACCACGGGCGTCCGCCAGTCGATCGCGCCGGACGCTGCCGTCCTCGTGCTCGGGCCAGCGGGCGGCGATGCGGTCCGCGACGAAGCCCCAGGCGCCGCCGAGGGCGGCGAGGACGACGGCGAGCAGGTTGGCCGAGAGCGAATCGAACACGGGCGGGAGTCTACGGGCCGACGCGCGGGCCGCGCGGCCCCCCGATGGTCAGGCCCCCGCCGCCCCCGCCAGTGCCAGCTCCACGAGCGTCGCGTGGGTCACCCCGGTCGCGCCGCGAGGCGCGTACGGGTAGGTCTTGCGGAAGTAGCCGGTCCCGCCGATGTCGAGGTGGGCCCACGGCACCGTCCGGAACTGTTCGAGGAACAGGCCGCTCTTGACGAGCGAGCCGTCGGGCGTGCCGGTGTTCTGGATGTCCGCGTACCAGCTCTCCATCTCGGACATGTAGTCCTTGATCAGCGGGATCCGCCAGTAGCGCTCGCCGGCGCGGTCCGCCGCGGCGGTCAGCTGGTCCCACCACGGGTCGGGGGTCGCGAACGCCCCGGTGACGATGTTGCCGAACGCGCGGCCGACGGCGCCGGTCAGGGTCGCGACGTCGACGATGTGCGTCGCGCCCAGCTGCTCGGCGTAGGTCATCGCGTCGCCCAGGATCAGCCGGCCCTCGGCGTCGGTGTTGATGATGTCGACCCACTTGCCGTTCATCGCCTTGACGATGTCGCCGGGCCGGGTCGCGCCGCCGCCGGGCATGTTCTCGACCGCCGGGGCGACGGCGAGCAGCGGGAGCCCGGGCGACAGGCGGGCCACGGTGGCGATGGCCGCGATCACGGTGCACGCACCGGTCTTGTCCATCTTCATCTCTTCCATCCGGTCGCCCGGCTTGATGCTGATGCCGCCCGAGTCGAAGCACACGCCCTTGCCGACGATCGCGAGGTGCCGGCCCAGGGCGTCCTTCTCGCCTTCGCCGCCCGACCGCATCACGATCATCCGCGGCTTGTTGGCGCTCCCCTGCCCCACGGCGAGGAACATGCCCATGCCCAGCTCGGCGGCGCGCTTCTCGTCGACGACGTCGATCGTGAGCCCGTTGGCTTTGGCGATGACACTCGCCTCGTCGGCCAGGACCTGCGGCGTGACGTCGTTGGCCGCGCGGTTCGACAGGCGGCGGGCGACGTTGGCGCCCTCGCCGATGATCCGGCCGCGCTCGGCGGCCTTGGCCAGCGCCGCTGCGTCCCCGCCGGGCGCGATCAGCACCAGCTCGTCGAGCACCGGCGGCGCCGCGTCGCTGTCCTCGCGGTAGATCGTCTTGGGCTCGAAGCCGCCCTCGACGACGCCCCGCGCGACGACGTCCGCGACCAGCGCGACGTCCCCGCCGAGCGACTCGGCCAGCGGGTCGAGCCAGACGGCCATCGCCTTGACGTCGCGGTTGATCAGGCGCCGGATCGCGCGGGCGGCGAACTTGCGCACGGTCTCGCGGTCGAGGTCCTCGGCGTGGCCGGCCGAGACGACCAGCAGCCGCCGCGCCGGAAGCTCACCGGACGCGCCGAGCGCCGTCCCGTAGCGACGGTCGCGCAGCTCGCCGAACGCCTGGAGCGCGCGCAGCTCGCCGCCGGATCGACGGTCGAGCTCGTCGTAGGCGCCCGTGAACTCGAGCTCGCCGACGACGGGGACCACGAGGACGTCCGTCGAGACCTCCCACGGCTGGTCGGTGACAACGCGGATCTGCACGAAGGTCCTCCCGGGTGGCCGTCCACGGACCTGCTGCGCCCCTGGCAGGCCGGACGAGGCTGGAAACTTGCGGGCAGTGTACCGGCGGCGGACCCGACGGCGAGGCTCCGCTCGCGCCTCAGCCGGGCAGCTCGGGCGGCTGCTGGAGCTGGTGCTGCAGGTCGAGCGCCGACGACAGCGCGCCGCGTGCCTGCTCGATCGAGATGACCGCCTGGTTGAGGCCGCCCCGGGCGATGTCGGACATGATCACGACGAGCCCGCGGGTGTCGGCCGGCAGGCCCCTCCGCGCGGCCTGCTCGCCGGCGAACGCCTCGCGCACCCGGTCCGTCACGCGGCCCTTCGACTCCAGCAGCGCGTCGTACAGCCGGCGGACCGCCGCGTCGTAGGCGGCGTTGCGGTCGATCCACGTCGTCAGGGTCGAGACGTCGGTGGAGCCGGCGAGGTCGTCGCGGAGGCCGCGTGCCTGCTCGATCATCGCGTCGGACTCGTCGAGCAGGTCCAGCGCCTGCCGGTAGTGCGCGGCGGAGCCCTGCGCGGCGGCGTCGGCGGTCTGCTTGTCGTGGCGCGACAGGAGGTTGGTCAGCGTCGCCGCGCTCAGGGCGCGGCCCGCGAACCCCGCCCAATCCGTCTCGAGGCCGTCCGTCACGCCGCGCGTCTCGGTCAGCGCCTGGTAGCGGTGGATCATCGAGTCGGACAGCGTGAGCTGCGGTTGCGATGCGACGCCCGGCACGTCGGCCAGCGCCCGGTCGAGCTCGGCCGCCTCGCCCTTCACGGTCCCGACCTGGGTCGTGCCGGTCGCGATCGTCGTCGACAGCCCGCTCAGGTCACCGGCGACCACCTGGGTCAGCGCCTGGCGCGCGGTCGTCCCGAGGCCGTCGACCTCGTTCGACAGGACCAGCAGCTGGTCGGTGGCGGCGTCCATCGCGGGCAGGGCCGCCTGGTCGCCCGTCCACGTCAGCTCGGGCCGCGCCGAGGTCCCGGGCAGGTGGTTCCCCGCGGCGATGATCCCGGCCCCGCCCACCGCGATCAGCAGCGCGGCGGCGAGCCAGGCGATCGGCAGCAGGACGAGGGTCCGGATGAGCGTGCACGGCCCGGAGCGTAGCCGGTCGGCGGCCGCGGCGCCCCTGGTCAGGTCGCCCGATCGGCCTCGGCCGGCTCCCGAGGCTCGGCGGCGGCTCCTGCTCGGCCAGCGACTTCGCGACGTGGGCGAGACCGCCCTCCATCGGCCGCGGCTCGAACCCGAAGGCGGACCGGACCGAGTCGAGGGGGCCGATGTTGTCGAACTTGAGCTGGCGCAGCTGGTCGGTGGCGACCGGGAACGGGAGGCGGACGAACTCGGCCGAGCCCGCGACGAGGCGGATCACCGGGACCGGCATCGGGACGAGGACCCGCCGCTTCCCCATGGCCCGAAGGACCTCCTCGACGATCTCCCGGTAGGTCCAGTAGCGCGGCCCGCCGAGCGGGTACTCGCGCCCGACGGTGGTGTCGTCCGCGAGCACGGCGGCCACGACCACGTCGGTCAGGTCGTCGATCGCCAGCGGCTGGAACCGCGCCTCGCCCGTGCCGGTGATCGGGACCACGCCGGGCGAGATCCGGACGAGCCCGGCGATCAGGTTGAAGAACCCGTCGCGCGGCCCGAACAGCAGCGACGGGGCGAGGACCGTCCAGTCGAGCCCGCTGTCGCGGACGATCGCCATCGCCTTCGCCTTCGAGCTCGCGTAGTGCGAGCTCGGGGTCGTCGACGACGGCGAGCGCGCCCTGGTGGACGAACCGCCGGACGCCGGCGTCGCGCGCGGCGTGGACGACGTTCCGCGTGCCCTCGGTGTTGACGAGCCGGAGGCTCTGGCCGCCGTCGAAGTCCCGCGGGATCGCGGCGAGGTGGACGATCGCGTCGACGCCGGCCATCGCGGGCGGCAGCGTCGCGGGCTCGGTGACGTCGCCGATCCGCGTCTCGATCGGCGTCCCGCTGCCCGGGTGAGAGGCGCCGCCGGACGAGCGCGTCGTCGTCGCCGTCGCGGACGAGGCCCACGACGCGGTGACCGGCGTCGATCAGCGCCGGGACGACGTGGCTGCCGACGAAT
>CAWHIA010000012.1:0-315708 GCA_963829155.1 uncultured Chloroflexia bacterium
GCAGCGGGATCGCGATGTCGTTGCAGAAGTCCGCGTAGAACCCCGGATGTCAGCCCGCGTCCTTGAGCAGGCTGAAGCTCCCGTCGATGAAGACGTCGTTGTCGAGGTCGGAGTCGCCGAGGGTGTCGACAACGAACGTCGTGAACAGCACACCCCGGTCCTTGTAGACGAGGGCTCCTGTCATGTCCCGGACCGTGAATGGACGGCCGGACTCCTTCGACACGAACTGGTACTGCGTCCCGGAGACATTCGTGACGTGGAGGTCCTTGTACAGACCGTTGTGGTCGATCGTGAAGAACTTGCCGTTCGCGCTCAGGACCTCGTGGCTGTCGTAGTTGTCCGACAGGAGCGGCGTCGGGTCGCCGTGCCTGCCGGGCTTGAGCATGAACAGGCCGTGGAACGTGACGTCGTCGTGAATCGTAAAGCCGCAGTCATCGAAGTCGAACGAGTCTGTTCCGCTGTAGTGGTCGTGCTCGAGCGGCTTGGCGGACGCCGGTGCCGCCACGAGGAATAACGCGGCAACCAGGCCGAGAACGACGCGTACCTTCATCGCTTCCTCCTTTGCGTTGGCCGTCCGAGCGTGCCGCGCCCGTACTACGGCCCTATCAGGTATGGGCGATCCGACCGGCGTTTTGGTTCCCAAACGCCGTCTTCCCGAACCGCCTCGGACCGCATACGATTTCCCGCGGCTTCGCCCCAGCATCGGCTGCCCACGATTTCCTGCCGATTGGGGCACGGAGAGGAGGGTCAGGGATGACCGTGAACGAGCGACCGGTGGGGGGAACCGCCCCGTCGCTGGAACGCGACGCGATCGGGTTGCCCGGGTCCTGTTCCAGTCGATCACGCACATGGCGCCGGCCGTGGCGACCGCGCTGTCGATCGGCGCGGCCACGTCGTTCGCCGGCGGCATCACGCCGCTGGCCGTGCTGCTCGCGATGATCGCGGTCCTGTTCACCGCGTTCGCGATGGCCGAGCTCGCGAAGCACCTGCCGTCCGCGGGCGGCCTGTTCGACCTACGTCGACAACGGGCTCGGCTCGTTCTTCGGCTGGCTCGTGGCGTGGGGCTCCGCGCTGGCCGAGCCGCTCGTCATGCCGCTCCTGCTGGGCGGCTTCGGCTTCTACGGCGCGATCTTCCTGTCGACCTACCTGCACATCAACTTCGAGTACGCATGGATCGGGCTCGCCGTGCTGTGCGGCCTGGTCGTCTGGTTCCTGATCTACCGGGGTATCGGGCTCTCGACGCGCACGGGCGTCGTGCTGGGGATCATCGAGATCGCGATCTTCCTGCTCGTCTCATCGCTGCTCATCGTAAATGCCCAACAGAACACGCTGAACGTGTTCCTGCCCGGCGCCGACGGCGTCCGACCGGCGTTCCAGGGGATGACTCTTCTGCCTGCTCGCCTTCATCGGCTTCGAGCGGCGGCGCCGCTGGGGGAGGAGACCAGGGAGCCACGGCGCACGATCCCACGGGCCGTCATCTGGTCGGCCGTCCTGATCGGCCTGTTCTACGTCTACAACTACTACGCGGCGACGGTCTTCTTCGGGCCCGACAAGATGACCGGGTTCTACACGTTCAACGGGGGCGACCCGTGGGGCTACATGGCCGAGCAGGTGCTGCCCGGGATCGGCGGCCTGTTGATCATCTTCGCGATCCTCAACAGCTCGCTCGCGAACGCCAACTCGGGAGCCACAGCGGCGACGCGGACGCTGTTCGCGATGGGCCGCGTGAGGCTGCTCCCGCATTGGTTCGCCGCCGTCAACTCCGGCACGCGCGCCCCGGTCAACGCGGTCCACTTCCAGGCGATCACCGCGATCATCATCGCGGTCGTCCTGGGCGTCATCCTGTCCAACGACCCGTACCCGACGCCCGAGGGCTCCGGGAGCTTCGGCGGCCTCAACGTGTACGTGTTCCTGGGCACGATGCTCGGGTTGATCTTCGTGTTCATCTACATCTGCGTGAACCTGGCCTGCATCGGCTACTTCCTGCGCGTGCGCCGCGACCTGTTCAACCCGATCAAGCACCTGGTCGTGCCGGTGCTCGGGGTCGTCGCGATGATCCCGGCGGGCCTCGCCGTGATCGGCGGCCTGACCATCCCAATCCTCGACATCGAGCTCCCGCCATACGGGAACGCGCTCCAGTACACGGCGCCGATCGTCGGCATCTGGATGGTGATCGGCGTCGTCCTGTACTTCGTCCTCCGCTCGCGCAGCCCCGAGGCGCTCGAGCGCATGGGCGACGTCTACGGCGGCGAGGCGCCGTCGCCGACGGACGCGGTCGCCTGACGGGACCGTACGAGCCGAGGGGCTGGCCCGTCGCGCCGGCCCGTCGCCGGCCCGTCGCGCCACCGCCTACTCGAAGATCCCCAGCGGGCAGTAGGCGGTGACGATGAAGTTCGGCACGTCGACGATCTCGCTGATGCGCAGGTCGACGGCCACGCTGCACAACAGGTAGGCCTGCACGGGCTCGAGCCCGTGCTCGCGCACGAGCCAGTCGATCATCCGCCGCACCGCGTCCCGGGCCGCAACGAGCAGGTCCGGCCCGATGCCGTCCGTGGCGTAGCGCGCGCCGCTGCGCAGGGCGGCATGCGGGTCCGGCGCGGCCAGGAAGGCCGGCGCGTCGAGGTGGAGGTCCTTGCGCACGGTCAGGCGCATCCGGACGCGCATCGGCGTCTCGATGGCGGTGCCCGAGACCTCGCCGTCACCCTGCGTGGCATGGCCGTCGCCCGCCGACAGGCGCGCGCCGGGATGGAACACGGGCAGGAACAGCGTCGATCCGGCGACGAGGTGGCGGGTGTCCATGTTGCCGCCGTGCACGTCGGGCGGGATCGTTGACAGCGGCCCCGTCGTCGGCGCCACGCCGATCACGCCGCAGAACGGCGCGACGGGGATCCGGATGCCGGGCCAGAACTCGACCCGGTCGGCCCCGGCCTGGAGGCGCGTCACCTTGTAGAACGGATCGGGGAAGTCGTCGGCCAGGAGGCCGAAGCCGGGGATCGAGGCGGTCCAGCCCCAGCCGGCGGGCTCGAATTCGAGCAGCTCGATCTGGAGGGTGTCGCCAGGCTCCGCGCCGTCGACCGCGACGGGCCCGGTGACCTGGTCGACACGGTCGAAGTCAAGGGCGGCGAGGTCCGCGCTCGAAGACCCGGCGTTCAGCTGCCCGAAGGAGGCGTCGAGGCAGTCCAGCTCGACGACCCCGCCCGACCCGATCGTCGCCACCGCCTCGATGGCCGGGTCCCAGACGAGGTGGTTCTGGTCGCGCGAGACGTGGAGCGCCGTCTTGGGAAGGGCTCATGCGGCGCATTCTACGAGCACCTCGGGATGCCTCAGGCACGTTCGGCTCCGCGGAGATAGGCCCGGCGGGGAATACGAGCGCCGCCGGGCCGATGTGTTCAGGGCGCGAGGTGTCGCCAGGATGAATCCGTCGGCACCATTCCAAGGCGCCGTCGGGGATCGACCCGTGAACCGGTCTCGACGTCAGCGCGTCGCCCTCGGGAGCTCCATGAGGATCGACGGCGTGGTGAGGATCGAACGGTCATCGGGCGCCCACATGGCGTGGGTGCCGTCAGACGTCGGGAACCCCTTGGGTACGTCGATCCGCACATCAGGCCCGTTCCCGTCCGTCGGAGTCACCAGGAATGTCGACGGGCAGTCCGCGACATGGCTTCCGATCAGTAGCAACCTGAGACGAGGAACCGCGAGCCATCGTTCGACCAAGCAACGACGACTTCGCGGTCGCTGACGTCAGCGAGGTCCCGCAGGATCCGTGGCGTCCCGCCGTCGGCGGCGACAATGGAAAACGCGGAGCAAAGGGGAGACGGTGGTCTCGTAGTCGGCCCGGAGCGCGTCATACGCGATCTGCGTGCCATCGGGCAAGGACCGGGGCCCCAGCATGAGCATGTTCGTCGGCGCGACGACGGGGCGAAGTCCGCTGCCGTCGGGCTTGACGGCGTACAAGCCGTCCGCGGTCGCGTCCGGCCGCGACCCCGGGAGCGGGTGGCCCACGAAGATGACCTCGCGGCCGTACGGCGCCCGGTAGATCGGGTCGATCGCTTCCAGCGATCCAACGTCCAGCGTTCGAACGGCGCTCCCGTCGGTCTTCGCCACGAGGATGGCCCCGGATCCCTCGGGTGCTGTCGAGACGAGGATCTCCCTGTCCATCAGGCGAGAAGGCGTAGCTGTTGATCACCACGACGGCTCGGGTGTCACCTGGGCGAGACCGGAGCCGTCGGCGTGGGCGACGAAGAGCAATCCCGGACCGCTGGAGTCGTCCACCTTGCGCTCGAACGCGAACCGAGTGCCGTCGAGCGAGAAGACCGGACGCAGGTCCTGTTCAGGGCCGGTCACGACCGCTTTGCGGCACCGGTCGCCGGATCGGCGGTGTAGATGTCGCCAGCCTGGGCGTAGGCAACCAGGCCGTTCCGGGCGAGGCCGAACGGCGCGGGAACTCGAGGCCGCGAGCCGATCACGAGCACCAGGCCCGCGGCCAGCAGCACGACGATGAGGGCCAGGACCGCGAGCTGACGCCACGGCACCTGCCTGGAGAACGCGGGCTGACGGGTGATGTCAACCATGGGGAGCCACCTTTCGGAGAAGGGTCCAGGCGGGCCGCTGGCGCATGCGAGCGGTCTGCCCGAGGAGGTCGTCGAAGTAGTCGGGCGTCCTCGGCTGCGAGATCTCTCGAGGATCTCGGGAGTCGCCGGTCGAAGCGCTGCGCTCGGCGTCATGCGGCTGCCCTCCGGGGATCGAGGACGCCGTTGCCGGGCTCGTCGCACGCCGACCGCGACGCGCATCGCGATCAACGATCGGTGCAGACGGGACTTGGCGGTTCCGAGGGGAATGCCCAGGGCGCCGGCCACCTCTGGCAGCGGCATCCCCAGGAAGTAGTGCATCACGACGACGGCACGCCACTCGGGATCGAGGTGTCGTGAGCGCCTCGTCCACGAGATCCCTATCGACGATCGCCGGCGACGATATCCGCGACGGCCTGGCCGCCGATCTGGGTGATCTCGACCTCGAGCGGCCCGGTGGCGTTGCTTGCGGAGCATGTCGATGCACGAGTGGACCACGAGCCGGCGCAGCCAGGCGTCGAACCGGTCCGGGTCGCGGAGCGCCGGCAGGGTCCGCCAGGCGCGGATAAATCCATCCTGGACCGCGTCGCGCGCGAGCTCAGGGTCCCGGAGGATCAGTCGGGCTGCCGCGTCCAGCCGCGCAACGGCCGCGCCGGCGAGCGTCGCGAAGGCGTCATGATCGCCCTTCTTGGCTCGTGCGACGAGGTCGTGCTGGTCCACGACGGCTCCAGGTCTCGCGCGGCCGTTCGGTCGCGCTAGATGGTATGCCGTACTGGGGGCCCGAAATTGTTCCACCAGAGGTGCGCCATCGCGCCGGACCGACCGGTTCAGCGGCGGACGCGGTACCGGATGTGGGTGGCCTCCGGGGTGTCGATGACCCGGACGATCTCCAGCTCGATGGTCGGGTCCAGCTCGCCGAACAGCAGGCGGCCACGGCCGAGCAGCACCGGAATCAGGTGGACCTGCAGCTCGTCGAGCACCCCGGCCTCGAGCGCGCGTTGCGCCGTGTACGCGCCGTGGACGAGGACGTCGCGGTCTCCGGCGGCGGCCTTCGCCTGGGCCATCGCACTGACGATCCCGTCGGACACATAGGTCACCAGGGGATAGCCGGCGACCGAGGGACCGGGCGGTCGATGGCTCGGCACGAAGATCGGGACGCCGTGGTGATCGCCGTTCCAGTGGTCGACGATCTCGACCGTCCGCCGGCCCGCGAGGACCGCGCCGGTCGCGTTGATCTCGTCGACGAATGCCCCGGCCGTTCCGGACGTCCGAAACGACTGCTTGTCCGATTGGAACGCCCAGTCGTGCAGCCGGTTGCCGTCGTCGCCGCCGAGGCTGTCGTTCGGGTCGGCGATGAAGCCGTCGAGCGACATCGACATGTAGAGGACCGATGCGGACACCTCAACCTCCTCTGACCGACCCGAAGGCGCCTTGACCCGATGTGTGGGCGCACTCCACCCTACGGCCATGACCCCGCTTGGTGCGTCCCGCGACGTGTCCGTCGCCGACGGCCGCGTGCTGCGCATGCACGACGCCGGCGGACCCGCGGACGCGCTGACGCTCCTGTGGCACCACGGGTCCCCGCAGACGGGCGAGCTGCTCGCCCCGCTCGTCGAGGCGGCGGCGGCACGGGGGATCCGGCTCATGTCCTATGGACGGCCGAGCTACGGCGGGTCCAGCCCCAACCGTGGACGGACGGTGGGGTCGGCGGCGTCGGACGTGGCGCAGCTGATGGACGCCGCGGGCGTCGACCGGTTCGCCGTCATGGGCGCATCCGGCGGGGGGCCGCACGCGCTCGCCTGCGCCGCGGCGCTGCCGGACCGCGTCGTGGCCGCTGTGACGCTGGGCAGCCCGGCGCCGTTCACGCCAGGTCCCGACTGGTACGCGGGGATGGTCGCCCCTGGAGGACTCGTCGCCGCCGAGGGCGGCCGCGCGGAACGTGAGCGCTTCGCGGAGACGGACGAGTTCGACCCGAACAGCTTCACGGCGGCCGACTGGGCGGCGCTCGAGGGAGCGTGGGGCGCGCTCGGCGCCGACGCCGGGCGAGCCGGCGAGGCGTCGCCCGAGGGCCTCGTCGACGACGACCTCGCCCTCGTCGCGCCATGGGGCGTCGACCTCGCGGCCGTCCGGGCCCCGGTGTGGCTCGTCCACGGCGGCGAAGACCGGGTGATCCCGCCGAGCCACGCCCAGCGGCTCCTCGGCGACCTCGCCACCGCCGAGCTGTGGCTGCGACCGCGCGACGGCCACATCTCGGTGCTGCTCGCGGTCCCGGTCGCGATGGACTGGCTGCTCGCCCAGCACCGCGAGGCCGCCCGATGACCCGGCGCGCCACGACGAGGTCGAAGCCCGGACGGGCGGAGGCACCGGATTCGGTTGCCCTGCCGGCGCTCACGCCGTTCCCCGGGGCCCGCCTGGAGGCACGCGGCGACTACGAGGCGATCGACCTCGTCGACCGCGACCTCGCCGACCAGTCGGCGACGGGCGCGTCGTTCTCCGCCTGCCGCATCGAGCGCTGCCGGATGGACGGGCTCGACCTGCGCGGATCACGGATCGCGGAGTCGCTGCTCGCCGACAACGACGCGACGCACCTCGACGTCACGGATTCGGTCTGGCGGGACTCGCTCGTGGCGGGTGGCCGGTTCGGCGCGCTGACGGCGTCGGGCGCCGCGTGGACGGACGTCCGGATCCGGGGCATCAAGGTCGACTACCTCGACCTCAGCGGGGCGAAGCTCAGCGGCGTGGTCTTCGAGGCATGCACGATCGGTGAGCTCGAGCTCGCGGAGGCCGATCTCCGGAGGGTGCGCTTCGAGGCGTCGTCGATCGACATCCTCGATGCGGCGAGCGCGCGATTCACCGACGTCGACCTGTCCGGGCGCGAAGCTGCGCACGATCGGCGGGGTCGCGAGCCTCAAGGGCGCGACCATCAGCACCGAGCAGCTGATCGACGTCGCGCCGCTCCTTGCGGGGCACCTCGGGATCGTCGTGGGCGGCGACTGACGGATCGACCAGGCGGCGGCGGTGTTCGAGGCGCCGCACCCAACCGCACCGGAACGCCCCGTACTACCCCTATTTTCCTGTCGTCGGCGCCGGATTCATCGGGCATGATGCGTGCCTCATGGCCATCGCCGACGAAATCCTGGTCCAGCCGGTCGAGCCCGTCGAGGCGCCCGCGGCCTCGAAGCCGCGCGTGCTGCCGCGCCTCGCGTTCGGGTTCCTGCTCGGCCTCGTGCTGGTCGGCGGCGCCGCAGCGGCCGGCCTGTACGCGTGGGACCAGAGCTACGAGGGACGCGTGCTGCCCGGCGTCTCCGCGGCGGGCCTCGACCTGACGGGCCTGGACCGCTCGCAGGCGACGGCAGCCCTGGACAAGGCGTATGACGCCGTCACCACCGGCCGGGTCGTCGTCGAGACCGAGGCCGGCGACGTGTTCGTGCCGTATGCGCAGTTCGGCCGCCGCGTCGACACCGCGGCGATGGTCGACGCCGCGCTCCGGGCCGGGCGGGACGGCACGACCGCCGAACGGGCGCTGGGCGAGATCCGCCTGGCCCTCGACGGCCAGACGATCGAGCCGACCCTGCTGCTCGATCCTGACGCGCTCGCGGCCGGCGTCGACGAGGCGCTGTCCCGGCTCGATCGCCCACCCGTCGACGCGCAGATCGTGAAGGGCACGGACGGCACCTACACGGTCCCGGCCCAGACGGGCCGCTCGTTCAACGGCACCGCCGCCGCGTCGGCCGCGCTGACCGTCGTCGGCAAGCTCGACGCCCCCGCTGAGGTCCGCGTGCCCGCGATCGCGACGGTGATCCAGCCGGCGCTGACCGATGTCGAGGTCGAGACGGCAAAGGTCGCGGCCGAGCGGATGGACGGGAAGCTCGTCGTCGCCTTCCGTGGCAAGGAATGGAAGCTCAAGGGCACGAAGATCCGCAAGTGGATCTCCTTCGCCCACGACGCGAACGGATCGGTCCAGCCTGTCGTCGATAGCGCCGCGATCGCCAAGGCCCTGAAGCCGGTGGCCAAGGGCGTGAAACGGGCGCCCCAGTCGGCCGTGTACTTCAAGTCCCGCGGCCGGGTCATCGGCGTGGCGCCGGCGAAGAACGGGCTCCGCCTCGACGTCCCCGCGACGGCGGCGGCCATCGCCGGGGCGATCGCCGAGCGCGGGAAGGGCGCCGCACCGGCGCCGGTCAACGTCAAGGTCGCCCAGGTGGCGCCCAAGCTGACCACGGAGGAGGCCGTCAAGAAGGGCCCGCTGATGACGCGGCTCGGCATGTGGAAGACGTGGTTCCCCGTCAGCGACCACAACTTCTTCGGTGCCAACATCTGGCAGCCGGCCAAGATCATCGACGGCACGGTGCTGTTCCCCGGCCAGCGGTTCGAGTGGTGGAGCGCCGTCGGCCTCGTGAGCTCCAGCACCGGGTTCGGGCCGGGCGGGTTCATCGCCGGCGACCACACCGAGCCGACCGGCGCCCTGGGCGGCGGGATGTGCTCGAGCTCGACGACGCTGTTCAACGCCGCGATGCGCGCCGGCCTGCAGATGGGCGCGCGGTCGAATCACAAGTACTACATCCCGCGCTATCCGCTCGGCCTCGACGCCACGGTGTCCAAGATGCCGGGCGGTGGCGGCCAGACGATGTCGTTCACCAACGACATGAAGCACCCGATCGCCATCCGCACCTACCGCTACACCGCGGGCGGCCTGGGCTGGGTCCAGTACGAGATCTGGGGCATCCCCGATGGCCGGACGGTGACGCTCTCGCATCCGTCCGTATCCGGCGTGGTGAAGGCGACGACGCGCGTGGAGTACGTCGACTCGCTGCCGCGCGGCGTCCGGGAGCAGACCGAGTACCCGTCCAACCGCATGGACGTCTCGGTGACGCGCGTCGTCCGTCGGGGCGGCCGGATCATCCATCGCGACACGTGGGTGTCGCACTACGTGCTCTGGAACGGCGTGATCCAGGTCGGCCGCTGACGCAACCCGCGGCCCCCACGCGGGCGGCGGCGGTAGACTCGCCGAGCCGACGGGCGAGTGGCCCCCGGCTCGAGAGGAGCGAGGCGCCATGCCGGGCATCGTCCCGCGGTGGGAGTGGCGGACGTTCGGGAGCCGGTTCGGCGTCGCCGAGACGCGGTTCTCCGCGCTGACCCCCAGCGGCGTCCAGGAGAGCGACGAGGTCTACCTCGTCGGCGGCGCCGGCGACAACGTCAAGATCCGCGACGACCTGATGGACATCAAGGTCCTGCGCGAGACCGACGCCGACGGCCTCGAGCGCTGGGAGCCGGTGATGAAGGCCGGGTTCCCGCTGTCCGCGGCGGACGTGGGGAAGGTGTTCGAGGCGCTGCGGCTCCAGGCGCCGGCGCTCGCCCGCGACGCCTACACGCTCCAGGCGTTCCTCGACGAGCTGGTCGCGCCGTCGGGCGTCCTGCGCGCGGTCCGCGTGCACAAGCGGCGGGTCCGGTACGTCGTCGGCGGCTGCACGTCGGAGGTGTCCGACGTCGTGGTGGACGGGACACCCAGCCGCACCATCGCGATCGAGTCCGAGGACGCGGCGGCCGTCGTGGCCGCGGTGGCGTCCGTCGGGCTCGACGGCTACCGCAACATGAGCTATCCGGTCGGCCTGCGGGCGATCCTCGACCACGAGCCCGAGCGCTTCGCCGTGCTCGACGTCGGCACCAACTCGATCAAGTTCCACGTGGGCGAGCGCCTCCCGGAACGTGGCTGGCGGCGGGTCGTCGATCGGGCCGAGATCACGCGCCTCGGCGAGGGCCAGGGGGAAGCCGGGGAGATCTCGGCCGCCGCGCAGGCGCGCGCGATCGAGGCGATCAAGGGCATGGTCGAGGAGGCGGACCGGGAGGGCGTCCGGGGCATCGTCGGCGTCGCGACGGCCTGGCTGCGGATGGCCCCCAACGGGCGCGAGGTCGTGGAGGCGGTGCGCGCCGCGACCGGGCTCGAGATCACGGCGATCCCGGGCGACGAGGAGAGCCGCCTCGCGTTCCTTGCCGTCAAGAGCGGGCTGGGCCTCGCCGACGGTTCGCTGACGGTCTTCGACACCGGCGGCGGCAGCACCCAGCTGACGTTCGGCCACGGCGACACCGTCGACGACCGCTTCAGCGTCGATGTCGGCGCGGTGCGGTTCACCGAGGAGTTCGGCCTCGACGGGGTCGTCCCGGATGACGCCCTGGCGCGGGCGCGGGCCGCGATCGTCGCCGGCCTCACGCGCGTCGACGGACACGCGGTGCCGGACGCCCTGGTCGGCATGGGCGGCGCCGTGACCAACATGGCGGCCGTGATGCACGCGATGGCGGCCTACGACCCCGACCGGATCCAGGGCAGCGTCATCGATCGCGCGGAGGTCGACCGCCAGATCGAGCTCTACCGGACCCGGGACGTGGACGCGCGCCACGAGATCGTCGGCCTGCAGCCCAAGCGGGCGGACGTGATCCTCGCCGGCGCCTGCATCGTCCGGACGATCATGGACAAGGTCGGGCGCGACTCGCTCACCGTGAGCGACCGGGGCCTCCGCCACGGGGTGCTCGTCGAGCGGTTCGGCGCATGAGGGGCCGGCAGGGCCCGGAGAGGAGACAGCGATGACGTCCGAGGCAGAAGCAGCCGCGGCAGGCGACCAATCTCGAGATCGCCCAGCTGATCGAGACCATGCAGCGCGTCCGACTCGGTCGAGCTGAAGATGACGGTCGTTCCCGACCAGCATCGGGCGACGGTCGCCAGCCTGCCGATCGATCCGGTCGAGGCGCAGCCGCGACAGGTGCTACTTCTTCGACACGCCCGACCTGCGCTCGAACCAGGCCGGGGTCGTCGTCCGCGCGCGACGGATCCAGGGCGGCCGCGGCGACACCGTCGTCAAGCTGCGGCCGGTGGTCCCCGCCGAGCTCCCGCGAGGAGCTCCGCAAGTCGACGTCGTTCAACGTCGAGGTCGACGTCCTGCCCGGCCTGTTCGGCGTGTGCTCGGCGTCGCTCAAGGGACGCGATCTCGGGCGCCGAGATCGCGCGAGCGCGGTCCGCGGGGAGATTCCCCTGCGGAAGCTGTTCATCGAAGGACCAGCGCGCGTTCTACAAGGAGCACGCACCCGCCGATCTCGAGCTCGACGATCTGCAGGTGCTCGGGCCCACGTTCATCCTCAAGTCCGTGTTCCAGGCGACCTCGATGGCCCGTCGCTTCGTCGCGGAGGCCTGGCTCTACCCGGACGGCAGCCGGATCCTCGAGCTGTCGACCAAGTGCCTGCCGAGTGAGGCCTTCCAGGTCGCGCCGAGGCCCGGGGATACCTCGGCGCGCACGGCATCGACGGTCGGTGCCGGCACGCAGCAGACGAAGACCAAGACGGCCCTCGAGTTCTTCAGCGCCCAGCTTCGCGACCGCGGCGCCGTCACGTCGGAGGATATCGCCCTGGACGGGCTGGGGACCGACGACGACGACGAGGCCCTCCCGTCGAACGCAGACGATGCCGACGATGACGCCCTCCCGACCACTGCCAGTAGCGACGACGAGGATGACGCCGGGGATCGGCGCTGATCCGTCCAGCGACCCGCGAGGTCCCTCGATGACGACCGACGAGCCCGCCGGATCCGGTCAGGCCGACGCGCCGGTCGGCCTGCTCATCCACGACGCCCGCCGGTACGACCTGCGCGTGTGGTGGATGACCCGCGGCCGCGAGCAGGCGTTCCGCGCCGAGCAGCTCGACATCGCCGGGGTGGGGGAGGGCCAGGCGGTGCTGGACGTGGGCTGCGGGACGGGCACCCTCGCGATCGCGGCCGCGCGCCGCGTGGGCCCGCGCGGGTCGGCGATCGGCGTCGACCCGTCGCCCGAGATGGTCGCCCGGGCGACGGGGAAGGCGCGGCGGGCGGGCGTCGCCGTGACGTTCCTGCCCGGCGCCGCGCAGGCCCTGCCGGTCGCCGATGGCGCCGTCGACGTCGTGCTGTGCACCCTCGTCCTCCACCAGCTGCCGGGCGACGGGCTGCACACGGCGTTCGCCGAGTTCCGACGCGTGCTGAAGCCCGGCGGTCGCCTCCTGGTCGTGGACATCGGCGGACCGCAGCCCAACGCGGACACCGTGCACGCGAAGCGCGCGCGGAAGCACGGCGCGCACCTGTTCGACCTGGACGCCATCGGCCCGCGGCTGGGCCACATCGGATTCACCGAGGTCGACGCGGGCGACCTGCGCCGCCAGCCCGCCGGCCTCGAGCGGCTTCGCTACCTCGTGGCTACGCCGTCCGCCGCGCGTTGACAGGTGGGCGTACAAGGGATGCACGACGCGCTCGTCGCCCTGACGTGGCTCGATGCGAGGCCCGGCGACCGTCCGTAGCGGACGTCGGTGACACGTGAGGCGATGAGGCCTGGGGGTGGGCCACATGTTGAAGCACGGGTCGGAGAGCTTTTTCATCGAGGGCGAGGGCCTGCTCACCACCGAGCTCGGTGGCCGCGAGGGGGACGAGACCGACCCCGTCAACGTGTCCGAGACGCCGGCCGCGGCAGCGCCCAAGAGCCTCGCCGCCAACGAGGCGCCGCCGTTCCGGTTCTCGCGGGTCGGCCCGAAGGGGACGGCCCTGGACCCCGCGATCATCAGGAAGGTGGCGCGCGCGATGGTCGCGGAGGGCGGGGGAACCGGCGACATCCCCGCCGGGTTCACCTACCTCGGCCAGTTCATCGACCACGACCTGACCATGGACCGAACGACCGTGATGCTGGGCGACGACGTCCGGCCGGTCGACATGCTGCAGGGCCGCTCGCCACGGCTCGACCTCGACTCGCTCTACGGCAACGGGCCGGGGGACGCAGGGTCGGCCAAGTTCTACGAAGCCGACGGGCTCCACCTGAAGACCGGGACGACGATCGCGGACATCCCCGCCGGCGCCAAGGCCGGGCACGACCTGCCGCGCGTCGGGACCGGCGCGAGCAAGAAGGCCAAGCGCGTGGCGCTGATCGCCGACCCGCGCAACGACGAGAACCTCATCGTCGCCCAGACCCATCTCGCGATGATCCACTTCCACAACCGGGTGCTCGACAAGCAGCCGGCCTCCGTCCCGGACACGCAGAAGTTCACCCGCGCGCGCAAGCGGGTCAGCCTCCACTACCAGTGGATGGTCCGCCACGACTACCTGCCGCGGATCTGCAGCGCGGCGGTGCTCAACGACGTGTTCACCAACGGCCGCAAGCTGGTCGAGCCCAACGCGACACCCGACTCCGTGCCGAAGATGCCGGTCGAGTTCTCGGTGGCCGCCTTCCGGCTCGGCCACAGCATGGTCCGGCCGACGTACAACTGGAACCGCATCTTCTCGGGCAACGGCGGGCTGTTGGAGTACATGTTCGAGTTCTCGGGCCTGGGCGGCAACCTTGGCGGTGAGATCCGGCTGATCACGAGCTGGCTCGCCGACTTCCGGCGGATGTACGACTTCGCCGCCGGCGGACACGCGACCCTCAAGCCGGCCAGCAACGTCAACCACGCCCGGCGGATCGACACGCGGATCACCGTCCCGCTGGCGAACCTGCCACCGAGCGTGTTCGGCGGCCCGAACTCGATCCCGTTCGACGACCTGCGGCGGAACCTCGCGTTCCGCAACATCACCCGCGGCAAGATGGTGAAGCTCGCGAGCGGCCAGCAGATGGCCACCAAGCTCAACGGCCTGGGGGTCAACGTCACCATGCTGACCAAGGCCCAGATCATCGGCGGCAACGGGGGCGCAGACCTCGACCACCTGACGCCGGCCGAGAAGAACGAGCTGGCGGCCAACACCCCACTGTGGTTCTACATCCTGCGCGAGGCGGAGCTCAACAACGGCCGCCTGAACGGCGTCGGCGGCCGGATCGTCGCCGAGACGTTCCACCGGGCAATGGAGGGCAGCCGGTTCTCGATCGTGCGCGACCCGACCTTCCGTCCGAGCCTGGGCCGGAACTCGACCACGTTCGAGATGACCGACCTGATCTTCTTCGCCTACGCGGGCAAGACGTCCGGGATCAACCCGCTCGGCGGGGCCTGACCTGACCGAAGCGGGCCTTACACCCCGGTCGGACGCCGGCCGGTCGCGCGGTGCACGGCCGGTATCCTCGGAGGCGATGTCAGCTGACGAGGCACCCCCCGAGGTCCGAGCGCTCGCCGACGCGCGGGCGGCGGCGCGACGGGCCAGGGACTGGGCGCACGGCCGACGCGCTGCGCGCGGAGATCGAGGCCGCCGGCTGGAAGGTGATCGACGCGGCGTCGCTGTACTCGCTCGAGCGAGCCGCGGCACCCGACCTGGTCGACGCCGGCGCCACCCGCTACGGGTCGAGCGCGTCGGTGCCGTCGCGTCTCGACGGACGCCCCGGTCGGCGTCGCCTCGATCGTGCTCGTCGCGACCGACTGGCCAGAGGATCTCGCCCGGGCCGTCGGCGCCCTGGTCGACCGCTCGCCCGACGGCACCCAGCTGGTCATCGTCGCGAACAGGGCGTCCGACGCCCAGGAGTCGTCGCTGGCCGAGCTCGACGCCGAGGCGCCCGGATCGCCGGGCGTGGGCATCGAGGTCGTTTCGGACGAGCGCCAGGCTGGGGCACGCCGCCGCGCTGAACGCCGGCATCCGGCGCGCCTCGGCGGGCGTCGTCGTGCTCGTCGACACGAGCCTCGAGCCGCACGGCGACCTGGTGACGCCGCTGGTCGCGGCGCTCGACGACCCGACGGTCGCCGTCGCTGGCCCGTTCGGGCTGGTCAGCGACGACCTGCGCACGTTCGAGGAGCCACCCGCCGGCACCGGTGGACGTGGTCGCGATCGAGGGCTACGCGCAGGCGTTCCGGCGCGAGGACTACGTGGCGCGCGGACCGCTGGACGAGCACTTCGCCTTCTACCGGAACCTCGACATCTGGTGGAGCCTCGTGCTCCGCGATCCGTTCGCGGCCGACGACGACGAGGAGGGCGAGGCCGACGACGACGAGCCCGTCGAGCTTGGCGACGGACCCCTCGTGATGCCCGTGCCGCGACGGGCCGTGTGCGTGCCCGGCCTCGACGTCACCCGCCACGACCACCGCGGCTGGACGTCGGTGTCCGAGGCGGACCGCGAGCGGCTGTCGAAGCGGAACTTCTACCGCGTGCTCAAGCGATACGCGACGCGTCGCGACCTGCTGCTGGACGCGACGTAGGTCACGGCGCGCGGCGGCGCCACGTGGTGCCCTCGGCGCCGTCGACGACCTCGATCCCCAGCGCCGCGAGGTCGTCGCGCAGCGCGTCGGCCCGGCTCCAGTCCCGTGCGCGTGCGCGCCGCCGAACGCGCCTCGAGCAGCGCCGCCGCATCCTCCGGGAGCGCCTCGTCCGCCCCGGCGGGGGAGCCCGGAACCCCGGCTCCTGCCTCCCAGACGCGGTCGAGGTCGAGCCCGAGCACGAGATCGGCGTCGAGCACCAGCCACCGGCGCTCGTCCGCCGCGAGGTCCGCCGTCCGGAGCGCCTCACGCACGACCGCGAGGGCGGTCGGCATGTCCAGGTCGTCGTCGATGGCGGCCACGAAGCGATCGTGGAGCGCGCAGGGCCGCCGGCGAGAGCGGCGCGGCGACCTCGTGCGCGCGGTCGGTGAGGGGGATGTCGGGCGACGCGGCCACGGACGCGTCGGCCTGGTGCCCGGCGACACCCGTCGCGATCCCCGTCGGGCGCGGGCCGGCAGATCCTGCGCGCAACGCGGGCGGCGCGGCGAACGGGCCGTCGGCCGGTGGCGGTCCCAGCGCGGCGAGGTGGGCCCGCAGCGAGCCGAGCGCCGCCGCCGCGGCCTCGATCGACGGCGGCGAGTAGTTGAGCTTGCGCCCGTAGCGGACGGTCAGCGTCAGGTAGCGGAACGCGAGCGGGTCGATGCCGCGATCGCGCAGCTCCGTCACGCGCTCGAAGTTGCCGGTGGACTTCGCCATCTTGCGGCCGGACGCCAGCAGGTGCTCGCCGTGGACCCAGTGCCGCACCGGCGGACCGCCCGCGACCGGCGTCGACTGGGCGATCTCGTCCTCGTGGTGGGGGAAGACGTTGTCGATGCCGCCGGTGTGGATCTCGAAGCCCGGCCCGAGGTAGCGCAGGGCCATCGCCGAGCACTCGAGGTGCCAGCCCGGGAAGCCGTCGCCCCACGGGCTCGGCCAGCGGAGGATCCGGCCCTCGCCGGCCGCCTTCCACAGGGCGAAGTCGGCCGGGTCGCGCTTGTCGGGCTCGACGTCCGATCGATGGCCCGCCCGCAGGCTGTCGAGGGTGTTGCCCGACAGGCGGCCGTAGTCGGCGAACGAGTCGACCGCGTAGTAGAGGTTGCCGGACGCCGAGAGGTACGCATGCCCGAGCACCTCGAGTTGCGTCGCCAGGGCGAGCATGTCGGGCACGTGCTCGGTCGCCCGCGGGAACACGTGCGCCGGCAGGATGTTGACCAGCGCCTCGTCCTCGTGGAACCCGGCCTCGTAGGCATCGGCGATCTCGGCCGGCGTCTTGGATTCGAGGCCCGCGGCGACCAGCATCCGGTCCTCGCCGCGGTCGAACCGCTCGTCGCGCAGGTGCCCGACGTCCGTGATGTTCTTCACGTGGAGCACCGGGATCCCGTGGTACAGGAACGTCCGCCGGATGAGGTCGGCGAGGAGGTAGCTGCGCAGGTTGCCGACGTGGGCCCAGCGGTAGACGGTGGGGCCGCAGGTGTACATCCGGACCGGGCCGTCCTCGGGGAGCGGCACCGGCTCGACGCGCCGCGACAGCGTGTTGCGGAGGGCCGGTCCGGTCGTCCGGGCGGGCAGGGGAGGGGCGTCGGTCACCGGCTCATCCTACGGCGGGACGAGGCCCGGAGCCGCCACCCGACGTTCCGCGAAGATTCCCTGACCCATGCCATAACGAAACGCCGGAGCGGTCGTTCCCATGGCAGAGGCCTCGCAGATAGCATCGTTCCCCCGGCGGTGTGGCACGGCGAGGCCTCATTTCCTGCCCGGCGACCGGCGACGTGCCGCGCGAAGGCGGCGTGCCGCGGGTCGCGAGACCGGCCCGCGGGGGCTTCCGGCGACCCGCCCGTATACTCCCGCGGTGCGTCGCTGGGTCTGTATCGTGGCTCTGTTGGCCGGGTTCTCCGGCACGGGCTACGCGTGGTCGGCGAGGCCCCGGCTCCCGGTCCCGGTGGAACGGCTCCTCGATCCCCGGCGACCCGATCCCGCGCTGCCGGAGGGGGCCTGGTGGCGGACGACCTGACGCCGCGCGAGGCGGATGACGCCGACTGGACGGCGTCGCCCGACGCCGCGCCCCCGCCCGCGGAGCCACCGCCGCCGCCCGAGTCGCCCGCGATCGCCGGGCCGACCCCGTCGGGCCCGTGGGACGTCCAGGCGGGCCCCGTCGCACCCCCGTCGGGGCGTCGGCGCCTGGTCGTCGGCGTGATGGCCCTGCTGGTCATCGTCGCGATGGCGGTCCGCCTGTGGCCCGCCGCGAGCGGGACGAGCCCCGATCCCGTCGCGGCCGCCGACCCGGGCACGGTCACCATCGTCGCGGGCACGCCGGCCTCGATCGACCCGGCGCGCCACGGTGACCTCGGCAGCGCCTCGTTCGTGAGCCAGCTGTACGAGACGCTCACCGCCGTCGACCCCTCGCTCACCGTCCGCCCGGCCCTCGCCGAGTCGTGGGCGGTGACCGACGACGGTCGCCAGGTGACCTTCACGCTTCGCGAGGGCCTCACGTTCAGCGACGGGACGCCGCTGACGGCGGCCGACGTCGTCCACAGCTGGCGCCGGCTGTTCACGCCTGGCAACCGGTCCCCGCTGGCGTCGCTGGTCGCCGAGATCGTCGGCGCGCGCGACCTGCTCAGCGGCGCCTCGACCGACGTCTCCACGCTGGGCGTGCGGGCGGAGGGCGACCGCACCGTGATCGTCGACCTCGAGCGCGGCGGCGGCGACCTGCCGGCGATCGTGTCGAGCGCCCCGTTCGCGATCGTGCCCGCGACCGTCGGTGACGACGAGATCGCCCCGGCTCCCGGGAACCAGGTCGGGAGCGGCGGGTACACGCTCGACCGCATCGAAGCGGACGCGTGGGTCCTCAAGGCCAACCCGCACTACTGGGCCGGCACGCCGGCCATCGGCACGGTGCGGATGCTGACGACGCTGGCCGGCCAGAGCCCGGTCGACGCGTTCGTCCAGGGCACGGTCGACGTGACCCCGATCGGGTTCCTCGACGCCGGCTGGATCTCGTACGACAAGGACCTCGGGCCCGCGCTCCGGAGCGACCCCTCGCTGTCGGTGACCTACTACGGCTTCGACGTCCGCGAGCCGCCGTTCGACAACCCGCTCGTCCGCCAGGCGTTCGCGAAGGCCGTCGACTGGAAGCGGCTGGCGGCGCTCGACGAGCCCGGCTCGTCCGTGGCGGCGACGGGCATGGTGCCGGCGGGGATGCCGGGCGCGCCGGACGGGGACTTCATGCCGGCCTACGACCCGGCCGGTGCGCGGGACCTGCTGAAGCAGGCGGGCTACGCCAGCGGCAAGGACCTCGGCCCGATCTCGTTCATCGCCAACGGGGCCGGCTACGACCAGGGCATCGTCACGATGCTCGAGCAGAACCTCGGCGTCACGATCGACTACGCCACGATGGACTTCGCGACCTACCAGGCGCGGCTGGCGACCGACCCGCCCCGGATGTGGAGCATCTCGTGGGTCGCGGACTACCCCGGCCCCAACGACTTCCTCGGCGTCCTGCTCGGGACGGGGTCGACCGCCAACCAGGGCGGCTGGTCGTCGCCCGAGTTCGACGCCGCGATCGCGGACGCGACCTCCGCGGCCGACCCGGCCGCCGCGACCGCCGCCTATGCCCGCGCGATGGAGATCGTCCGCGACCAGGCCCCGGCCGTCCCGGTCAGCTACGGGACGTCGTTCTCGCTGGTCCGCGACGGGCTGCTCGGCGCGAGCCAGAACGGCCTCGGCATCCTCCGGCTGGCCGGCCTCGCCTGGGCGGACGGGCGGTGAGGCGCCTGCGGCTGCCCGCCGCGCTGCTCGCCATCGGCCTCGCGTCCATCGGCGTCGGCCTCGCCCCGCCGCGGGCTGCCGCGGCCGACGAGGTCTCGTTCGGCAAGCCGGACGCCGTGGCCGACTACGGCACCGCGATCACCTTCACGGTCGACGTGACCCGGTCCGTGCCGCTCGAGCGCGCCGAGCTCCGGCTGCGCCTGCCGGACACGATCGGGCCGCTGATCGTCGACGTGCCCGTGCCCCCGGGGACCGGGACGACGCAGCTGCAGTACGTCCTCGACGTCACCGGCGGCGGCCACATCGTGCCCAACACGCCGATCACCGCGACGTGGGCCGCGTACACCGCGGCGGGCGCCGACCCGGTCGTCAGCCGCGACGATCACGTGCTGTACGAGGACACGACCCACGACTGGCGCAAGGTCAAGGGCGACCTGATGACCGTCCACTGGTACGCCGGCGGGGACGCCTTCGCCAACAAGGCGCTCCAGATCGGCGAGAAGGCCATCAGCGACACGGCGGCGTTGCTCGGCGTGACCGAGACCGAGCCCGTCGACTTCTACATCTACGGGGACCAGGACTCGTTCCGGGCCGCGCTCGGCCCCGGGACGCGCGAGAACGTGGGCGGCCAGGCGCACGCCGACATCCGGACGCTGTTCGCGCTGATCACGCCCGAGGAGATCGACCAGCCGTGGGTCGGCGTCGTGATCCCGCACGAGCTCGTCCACCTCGTGTTCGACACCGCGGTCCACAACCCGTACCGCTTCCCGCCGCGCTGGCTCAACGAGGGCCTCGCGGTCTACCTGTCGGAGGGCTACGGCTCGCAGGACCGGGGCCGCGTCCAGTCCGCGGCGTCGGCCAACGAGCTGATCCCGCTGGTCGCGCTCGGCGGCCAGTTCCCGACCGACTACGACCGGACGTTCCTCGCCTACGCCGAGTCCGTGTCGGCCATCGACTACCTCGTGCGCCAGAAGGGCCAGGACGCGCTCGTCGCCCTCGTCACCGCGTACGCCGACGGGCTGACCGACGACGAGGCGTTCAAGCGCGCCCTGGGCGAGGACCTCGGCCAGTTCCAGGCGGGCTGGCTCGCCGACCTCGGGGCCTCCGTCCCGAAGGAGTACGGTCCGCAGCCCGCGCCGGCCGGTCCGCTCCCGTCGGGCTGGTCCGGGCCCGCGCCCACGAACGGCGCGCTGGCGACGCCCGGCGCCGAATCCCCGGCCGCGACCGCCGAGGCGGTGACGGATGCCGCCACCTCGACCCCGCTGGCCGCGGCGCCGGCGTCCACCTCCGGCTCGTCGTCGATCGGTCCGGTGCTGCTGGTCCTGGCGCTCGTCGTGGCGGGCGTCGTGGGCGTCCTCGCGATCGCGCGCCGGCGGATCCGGACCACCTGACGTGACGGCGCTCGCCGCCCGCGTCCGAGCGATCCCGACCTGGCAGGTGACGCTCGGCGTCGCGCTGCTCGCGCTCGGCTTCCTGATCGCCGCCCAGCTCGCGTCCGAGGGCCCGCGGATCCGGATCACGAGCCAGGAGCGGACGCCGCTGATGGCCACGGCGCTCGACCTCCAGTCGCAGCAGGAGGACCTCAAGAAGCAGATCCTCGACCTCCGCGCGCAGATCCAGGACCTGGAGGCGGCGGGGCAGGGCGGGACGACGGTGACCCGGGCCCTCAACGGCGAGCTCCAGGACGCGCGGATGGCCGCGGGCCTCGTCGCGATGACCGGGCCCGGGCCTGGTGATCCAGCTGAGGGACTCGTCGGCGACCGTGCCCCAGGGCAGCGACGGGCGCGACTACCTCGTCTCGGGACAGGACGTCCTCGCGGTCGTCGAGGAGCTGTGGCTCGCGGGAGCCGAGGGCGTGGCGGTCAACGGCGAGCGGGTGACGGCGGCGACCGCGATCATCGACATCGGCGGATCGGTGCTCGTCAACTCGGCGTATCTCGCGCCGCCGTACCAGGTGTCGGCCATCGGCCCGGCCGACATGTTCGACCGGCTGACGACCTCGCCCGGCTTCGTCGACTTCATCCGCACCCGGGCCGAGACGTTCGGCATCGGCGTCGACTACGCCACGCCCGCCGAGGTCGACCTGCCCGCCTACGCCGGTGCGGTGAACCTGCGCTACGGCCGGCCGGCCGTCTCGCCGTCACCCTCGGCGGCGCCCTGATGCGCAAGCGATCCGGCCGCATCGCGGTCGCGGCGGTCCTGTTCGTGCTCGGGTTCCTGGTCGTCGTCCAGCTGCGCTCGCAGGCGGCGGATCAGGGCCTCAACGGCCTCTCGGTCCAGGAGCTGACCGAGCTGGTGGCCAACCTGACGACCCGCAACAACCAGCTGCGCCAGGAGATCCAGGCGCTCGACCTCCAGCACGACCAGGTGGCCGCGGCCGTCGAGCGCGGCGACACCTCGGCCGTCCAGGTGCGCGCCGACCTCAACCGCGTCCTCGGCTGGTCCGGGGCCGTGGGCGTGACCGGTGCCGGGGTGCGGGTGTCGGTCGCCGGGCCGCTGCCGGGCGACGCGCTCGACCAGCTGCTCAACGAGCTGCGGAACGCCGGCGCCGAGGCGATCGCGATCGGCGACACGCGGATCGTGGCGGGCGACGTCCCGAACGGCCCGGGCGGCGCCGTGCTCGTCGGGGACACGCCGGTCGCGGACCCGATCGAGCTCGTGGCCGTGGGCCAGCCGCAGACCCTGGCGGGCTCCCTGACGCGGGCGGGCGGTCCGATCGCGCAGCTCGCCGCGCGGTACCCCGACGTCGTGATCACCGTGAGCGCGGAGGACCTCGTCGTCCTGCCCGCCACGGAGCGGACGCTCGCACCGGTCCTCGGCCGACCGCGTCTGTAACGGGTTTGGCGGGCATCGCAAGCCCCGTCCCGGCCACCCTCTGCTACCCTGCCGGGCGATGTCAGGCCATCCCGTGCTCCCGCTGCTGCTGGGCGACGTGGTCCGGCTCAAGCGACGCCACCCCTGCGGCGGCGACACCTGGCTCATCGACCGGCTGGGCGCCGACATCGGCCTCCGCTGCACGACCTGCGACCGCCACGTGCTGATCGAGCGGCCCGCCCTCGAACGCCGCATCGTCGAGTTCGTGAAGCGCGGCGACCCCGCGATCTCCGCCGCCGTCGGGCCCCGCCGCCCGTGACGTCCCAACCGCTCGACGCCACCGCCGCGCCGAACGGCGACACCGGCGACGAGGGCGAGGGAGGCGCGCTCGAGGTCTTCCGCAACCGTCCGTTCCTGCTGCTCTGGCTCGCCCAGGCGTTCACGCAGATCGGCGGCAACATGGTCATCTACGGCCTGACCGTCATCATCCTCGAAGCGACGAAGTCGAACACCGCGGTCAGCCTCCTGATCCTGACCTTCCTCCTGCCGGCCGTGCTGTTCTCCGCGGTCGCCGGCGTCTACGTCGACCGCTTCGACCGACGCAAGATCCTGATCGTCACCAACCTCCTGCGCGCCGGCGCGTTCGTGCTGACGTTCCTGGCGGGCCAGACCCTGGCGTTCATCCTGGTGCTGAACGTGGCCGTGTCCACGATCACGGTGTTCTTCGGGCCCGCCGAGGCGGCGATGATCCCGTTCCTCGTGCCGCGCCGGCAGCTGCTGGCCGCGAACGGCGTGTTCACGCTGACGGTCAACGCCGCCTTCGCGCTCGGGTTCGCGCTGCTCGGCCCGATCGTCGTCACGCTGGTCGGGGCGCCCGCGCTGATCCTGCTGGTCGCCGCGTGCTACCTGGTCGCTGCCGGCTTCTGCTGGACGCTGCCGCCCGCCCCGCCGACCTCGACGGAGGACGCCCAGGGCCCCACCGGCAGCATGACCCACGACACCGAGGCGGCGATGGGCTCGACCCTCGCCCAGCTGCGCGAGGGGATCACGTTCATCCGCGGCCACCGCTCGATCGGCTGGTCGCTCACCTACCTCGCGCTCGCGGCCTCGCTGGTCGGCGTGCTGGGCGTGTTGGGACCCCGCTTCGCCACCGACTCGCTCGGCCTCGAGGAGAAGGACTTCGTCGTCGTCGTGCTGCCGCTCGGCTTCGGCGTCATGACCGGCATCCTGCTGCTCAACTCGTTTGGCCACCTGGCGCCCCGGCGTCGGATCATCGAGGGCGGCCTCGTGCTGCTCGGGGTCATGATCGTGCTGCTGTCGATCGCGGCCCCGATCGCGCGCTTCCTGCAGCGCGCCGAGACGGCCACCGGGTTCGCCTCGATGGCCGACTTCACGTCGCTGCTCGCGATCGTCGTGCTCATCGCCCTCCTCGCGGGCATGGCCTATGCCTCCGTCGCGATCCCGTCGCAGACCCAGCTCCAGGAGGACCTGCCCGAGGACGTCCGGGGTCGCGTGTTCGGCATCCTGAACATGCTGGTGTCCGTGGCGAGCTTCCTGCCGATCCTGATCGTCGGCCCGCTGTCGGACTTCATCGGGACGACGACGGTGCTGATCGCCGTCGGCTTCATCGTGACCCTGGCCGGCGTCCTGTCGATCCTGCGTCGCGGGCCGATCCGGGCGAGCGAGCCCCACGTGGACGGCACGTTGTCCCCCCAGCCGCTCGATCCCGTCGCGGTCGCGGTGACCTCGGGCATCGAGCACGCGGGCTGGCGGGCCGGGCTGTCGGCCGACGACGAGGAGGGCTCGGATTACGCCGATGCCGCCGACGGGCACGATCGCGTCGCGTCCGCCGCGGTGGACGACGCGCCAGCGGAACCCGTGGACGCGGGATGACCGCGAGCGCCGACCTGGTGGTGGTCGGCAGGATCGCGACGCTCGCCGGGGCGGATGGGCCCGGGTGGGCGGAGGCGATCGCGGTTCGAGGGGGCCGCGTGGTGGCCACCGGGCGAGCAGACGACGTCGCAGGCCTGGCCGGTCCCGGGACGCGCCGCCTGGAGCTCCGAGATAACGAGGTGGCGATCCCCGGGCTGACCGACGCCCACCTGCACCTGGCCGACGCCGCGCTGGAGCGGTCGCGCGTGGACCTCGACGGGTGCGCGTCGATCGACGAGCTCGTGCGCCGGGTCCGCGGGGCGGCGGGTTCGCAAGGCGCCGGCACGCATCGGCGACGGCGACGCGTGGATCGAAGGGGGAGGGTGGGACCCGGACGCCCTCGGCCGATGGCCCACCGCCGACGACCTCGATCGCGCCGTTCCGGGCCGGCTGGTCGCGCTCTGGGCCCACGACCACCACGCGCTGGTCGCCAGCCCCGCGGCGCTCGTCGCTGGCCGGCGTCGACGAGCGTCGCGCCGATCCCGCGGGCGGCGTGATCCGGCGGGACGCGACCGGACGCCCGACGGGCGTCCTGCACGAGCGGGCCTCGAGCCTCGTGACCGAGCGGGTCCCGCGCCCGACCGCCCGGTCGATCGCCGACGCGCTGGTCCCGCTCGCCACCGACCTGCTCGCGCTCGGCGTCGTCGCGGTGCACGACCCGGGCTCCATGGTGCCGCCCGAGGGCCTGGGCGGCCCGCTCGAGGCCTACCGGACGCTGGCGGCCGCCGGGTCGCTGCCCCTGCGCGTCCACGCCTGCCTCCGCGCGGACCAGCTCGCTGCCGCCGGCCGGGCCGGGCTGCGGAGCGGGTCTCCCGTTGGGTCCCGACCCGCTCGACCGGTTGCGGCTGGGCTGGCTCAAGACGTTCGCCGACGGCTCGCTCGGGTCCCGCACGGCGGCCCTGCTGCGACCGATGGAGCCCGTGGCCGGCGAGACGCCGCCCAACGACGGCCTGGGCGTGTGGCTCGTGTCACCCGAGCGGCTGCGCGAGCAGGCCGCGTCGGCCGCGGCGCTCGGGATCGCGACGCAGATCCACGGGATCGGCGACGCCGCGGTCCGGGCCGCGCTCGACGCGCTGGCGCCGACCGTCGGTGCGACGCCGCTCGTCCCGCGGGTCGAGCACGCCCAGCTGGTCGACGACGCGGACGTCCCGCGGTTCGCCGCGCTCGGGATCGCCGCGTCCGTGCAGCCCGTGCACCTGCGCTCGGACGTCGCCAAGGCGCGCCTGTTCTGGGGAGATCGCGCGGACGACGCCGCCTTCCCGCTCGCCGCCCTGTCCCGCGCCGGCGCGCTGGTCGCGTTCGGGACCGACGCCCCGGTCGAGCCGATCGACCCGTGGCCGGGCATCGCCTGCGCCGTCACGCGCGCGGCGCCGTCCTGGCCGGCCGGGACCGCGCCGCTGGGGCCGTCCCAGGCCATGTCGCTGTGGCGCGCGATCCGCTCGGCATGCGTGGACCCGGCGATCACCGCAGGGGAGGCCGATCGTGGCCGCCTGCTGCCGGGCCACCGCGCCGACGTGGTCGTGCTCCCGGCCGCGGCGATCGACGAGCCCGTCGAGGTTGGCGGGGCACTGTGGCACGCGCGACCGCGGCTGGTGCTCATGGACGGCGCGGTCGTCGCCGGCGGCTGACCGCCGGGCGACCCGGTCCCGGCCGCGGATCTCGGGTTATCGGTCGCGGGTCGCTAGCCGCCGCTGTCGAGCCTGGCCCGCGCCTCCGCGAACAGCCCGTTGAAGATCCGCGACGTGCTCGGGAACGCGTGGATCGTCTCCGCGAGGAGGTCGACCTTGATCCTGGCGCGGATCGCGACGACGCACTCGTGGATGGCGGCCGACGCGTCCGGGCAGGCCATCGCGGCGCCGACCAGCTCGCGGCTCGCCCGATCGACGACGATCGTGACGTGGCCGGTGTCGGCCTCGACCGAGTAGCCCTTCGCGCTCTTCGTGAAGTCCGCGACGCACTCGAACGCGTCGAGCCCGGCGGCCCGAGCCTGGTCGAGGGTCACGCCCACCGACGCCGACTCCGGGTCCATGTACGTCGCCCGCGGCAGCGCGCGGTAGTCCGGGACGATCGCCTCGCCCAGGGCCATCCGCACGGCCAGCTCGCCCTGGTAGTGGCCCTGGTGGGTGTGCAGCTCCGGTCCCGCCGGGTCACCCGCCACCCACAGGCCGTCGGCGAGCTTGAGCCGGCCGTCGCGCCGATAGGCGTTCGGCCCGGTGACCTCGATCCCGTACCGCTCCATCCCCAGCCCCTGGACGGGGAACTCGCGGCCCACTGCGAGCAGGATGGTGTGGCCCTCGGCCGTCGAGCCGTCTTCCAGGTCGACGACGTGCGCGCCGTCGGTGCCGGCCCCGGCGCGCGCTCGCTGCGCCCGCACGCCGGTCCGGACCTGCGCGCCGTCGCGCTCGAGGGCGAAGCGGACGACCTCGGCGTTGCGCGGATGCTCGGTCGGGACGAGGCGCGGTCCCGACTGGACGACGATCGTCGGCACCCCGAAGCGCACGAACACCTGGGCGAGCTCGCACCCGGTCGGGCCGCCGCCGAGCACGAGCAGGCTCCGTGGAAGCTCCCGGGTCAGCGTGGCGTCGTAGTTGGTCCAGGGGTGGGTCTCGGCGAGGCCGTCGATCGGCGGCACCTTCGACCTCGAGCCGACCGCGACGATGACCTCGCGGCCCTCGAGCATCGTCGTGCCCGTCGGCCCGGTGACCTCGACGACCCCGCGCGACGCGATCCGGCCCTCGCCGCGGAACGTCGTGGCGCCGGCCGCCTCGAGCGAGCGTACGTGCGAGCTGTCGTCGGGCTCGGCGGCGCCCGCGGGGCGGTTGACCATGTAGTCGCGGCGCTCCGAGGCGCGCTGCCACGAGTAGTCTGCGCCGTCGTGGTGCCGCGCCGCCGAATGGAGCAGGGACTTCGAAGGCACGCAGCCGATGTGGGGGCACGAGCCGCCGAACCAGCGACTGTCGATCACGGCCACCGTGGCGCCGAGCTCCCGGGCCTTGTGCGCGGCACCCTCGCCGGCGGGGCCGGCGCCGATGACGACGAAGTCGAACGAGGGCATCGAGGTCAGTCTCCAGGAGCGGGGATGGTCGCGGCCCGGCCGTCACGCGGGCCGCCTCGCTGGCGCCGCGCCTCGTAGAGGAGCACGGCGGCCGCGATCGAGACGTTCAGGCTATCGGCAACGCCGAGCATCGGCAGGCCGATCGCGGCGACGTCCTCGCCCGACCAGGCGTCCGAGAGGCCCGCCGCCTCGCTGCCGAGCACGATGGCGACCGGACCCCGGAGGTCCGCCTCGGCATAGTGGACGGCGCCGCCGACGCGGGCCGCCAGCACGCGAACACCCGCCCGGCGGAGCCAGGCGAGCACCTCCACGCTCGATGCGCCGGCCACGGGAACGGCGAACACCGTCCCCTGGGAGGCGCGAACGGCGTTGGGGTTGAACAGGTCCGTCCGCGGGTCGGCGGCGATGACGGCGTCGGCGCCGGCCCCATCGGCCGACCGGAGCACGGCCCCGAGGTTGCCCGGCTTCTCGACCCCCTCGACGACGACCAGCAGCGGGTCCGCGGGCAGCGACAGGGCCTCCAGCGAGGTGTCCGGGATCCGGGCGACCGCCACGATCCCGTCGCCCCGATCGCCATAAGCGAGGCGGTCCACGACGAGGGACGACACGTCGCACGACCTCCGCCCCGGCCGCTCGTGCGGACTCGACGGCGGCCGTCCCGTCCGGCCCCAGCCGGTCGCGATCGACGAAGACCTCGACGACCCGCGCACCGCCCGCCACCGCCCGGGCCAGCTCGCGGACCCCGTCGATGAGCGTCAGGCCCGCCTCGTCGCGTGCGTGGCGCTCCCGGAGCGCCGCCGCGGCCCGCACGCGCGGGTTCCGGGTGCTGGTCAGCGCGACGTCGGCCACGCGAACCATCTTTGCAGACCCTTCAGCGCTCGGGCGACCGCGCCCAGCCGCCGAGCCGCAGGACGTTGCCGCTCCGCGCGATCAGCCGGAGCTCTCCTGACGCGGCGCCCGCGCCGAGATGCTCGCGGCACAGCGCGGCCAGGCGTTCCCCGTCGTAGCCCGGCGTGTGGGCGCTCAGGACGACGAGGCCCGGCCGCGGGCCGAGCAGCGCGGCGAGGTCGTCGAGGAGCGGCGGGAGGTCCGTGTCGATCTTCCACGGCGACGATCCGTGGCCGTACGTCGGCGGATCGAGGATGACCCCGTCGTACCGGTGCCCGCGGCGACGCTCGCGTCGGACGACCGTCCGGACGTCATCGACGAGCCAGCGCACCGGCCGATCCTCCAGCCCCGAGGCCGCGGCGTTCCGTCGCGCCCAGGCGACGGCGGGCTTGGAGGCGTCGACGTGCGCCACCCGCGCGCCGGCACGCGCGGCGAGCAGCGTCGCGCCGCCGGTGTAGCCGAACAGCGACAGCAGCTCCGGCGGGCGCTCGAGCGACGCGGCCAGCCCGCGCACGGCCCCGTCGAGCCAGCCCCAGGTCGCCGCGTGGTCCGGGAACAGGCCGACCTGCCCGCCCGCGGCCGGCCGGCATTCGAGGCGGAGCCCGGATGTGTCGATGGTCCAGGGTGTCTTGTTGACGCCCCTGGCCCAGGCGCCGCCGGCCCAGCGCAGGGCCGCGCGGCGCCAGTCGGCCGCCGGGAGCCGGCGCGGCATGACGGCGGTCGGCGCGGGCCGGTCGACGACGACGTCCCCGAACCGCTCGAGGCGCCGGCCATCGCCACAGTCGATCAGCTCGAGGTCGCCCACGCGGCCATGGTGGCACGAGCGACAGGCACCGCGAGCAGGACGGCGGCGCCCTGGACCGTGCCCGCGGCCCCGAACGTGTAGTGTCGTTCCCGTCAGGCCCGAGACAGCAGCGGAGGAGCCGTCCCGTTGGACGACATGTGGGTGTGTCCCGCGTGCCATTCGATCAACGTTCGCGGCGCCCGGCGTTGCTACAGCTGCAAGTCGAAGAAACCGAGCGCGCAGGACGTGGCCGCGTCGCTCGACCCCTCGCCGGAGGTGCCGCCGGCCGCGCCCGCGGTCGGGCAGGAGGCAGCCTCCAGCACATCGACGGACGCCGGGGCGTCGGCGCAGCCTTCGACCGGGACCGGGGACGGCCCGGCAGGATCCTCGGGGCAGGCATCGACCTCACGTCCCAGTTGCAGCCTCGGCCTTTGGGGCGTCGCTGCTCACCAGCGGGGGCATCCGACGCGCCTCGGACGTGGCTGCCGGCCTTCCAATCGACGAGCTGGCGCCGATCCTGCGCCCTCGGCCGGTCGGTCCGCCGGTGCCGTCAGGCCCGCCGATCGTACGGCCCGACCCGTCGGCATGTCGATCCCGATCGTCGACAGATCGGGCCCGGATCCGCCGCACCGGCGCGCCGGACCTGCAGCGGCGGGTGAAGCCGTCCCGAGCCGGATGACGAACCGTCGAGGTTCGCGAGGCCGCGTCACCGTCGGAATCGGCCAGGCACTGGGCCGACCACGGCCACGGCGCATGCGGAAGCCGAACCGATGGCGGTCAACCCGGCGCCGCGTCCCGGTCGCGTTCCCGGAAGGTGCCGGGGCCGCCCGCGCCGGCTCGGCCGCGGCGACCGCGCAGGTAGATTCCGTCGCGCTCGACGTCGAAGCCGCGCAGCTGGACGCCAGCTCGATCGGCGCGCCCGGATCGTCGCGGCGTCCCCGCGACCGACGGGCACCGGCCGCCGGCACGTCGACAACCTGCGAGCACTGCGGCACCGACCGTCGGGCCGTCCGTGCGTGTTCTGCCCCACCTGCGGGCATCGCGTGAACGTATGGCGAGCGCTGCCCGACCTCGGGCCTGACGCCGGAGTCTCGCTCGTCCCGGCCGCCGCGGCCATCCAGCCGGGGATCGAGCCTCGGCCGCGGATTCCGGCCGGGTCGTCGCCCTCGCCGTCGGCGGCGTGTGGTCATCGCCATCGTGGTGATCGTGGGCGTCCTGATGTTCGCCCAGCGCCCCAGGACCTCACAGGCCGCGCCCGGACAGGCCGCGGTCGTGGGTTCGTCGCCGGCCATGCACGACCTGGCCGTCGAGGTGCAGGTCGACCAGACCCTCGGCGCCGGCGACGATCCATGGAGCGAGTCGAGGTGGGCGGGCCGTGCGAGCCGGTCCGGGAGGCGTTTCCCGACATCCGGAGCGGGACACCGGTCCTCGTCGCCGACGAGTCGGGCGCCGTCGTCGCCCGGTCCACGCTGCCGACGGGCCGGAAGGCCGCGCCCGGCCTGTGCAGCTTCGTGACGAGGGTGCCAGCGCCGGATGCGAGCCGCTACGGGATCGGGATCGCGGATCGAACGGCGATCGTGTTCTCGTTCGACGAGCTGTCACAGGCCGGCTGGACGACGCTGATCAAGTACGTCGAGGCCCCGTAGGACCGACGGTGATCGAGCCTCGCGTCAGAGCCTGACGGTCAGGACCGCGGCGGCCGCCCCCGCGCCGAGGACGCCGATCACGTTGGTGAGCGCCCCGAACAGGCCGACGCCCGCGACGATGAGCGCGAGCCGGCGCGGCGAGCCCACCCGGCGGGTGTACAGCGCGAAGATGCACATGACCGCCAGCAGCGCGAGGATCTTCGCCGCGGCGACCGGGCCGAACCCGCCGACCTCGTACACGGTGCCCAGCGGCCCGAGCTCGCCGGACGGCCCCGCGACGCGCGCCGCCATGCCGAAGGTCGCCAGGTCGGCGAGCTGGGCGGCGACGACGAGCAGCACCGTCACCCGCGCCAGTGACCGTCGCTGGGACGCAGTCATCTCGTCACCGATGGGGAGGGGCGCACACCGCCCCGGTTATCCCGTCTGAGGATGGATTGTCCTGCAAACCCCCCGAACCGTGCATGACCGAACCGCAGGTTCCGTCTCCGCACCACCCCGGACCGCACCCGCACCGATGCGCGTCGAGCCCGCCCTTGACCGCGCGGTGGTAGGGTCAGTGAAAACGGCCACAGGGAGGTCGAGCCATGGACGATGACGAGGTCACGCAGGAGCCGGAGTCGCCGGCCGACGACGATCCGCGTCAGGCCAAGGCAGCCGTCGACGTGCCGGGCGACGCGACCACCGTCGACCCGAACGCCGCGAAGGTCGGGCACGTCACCCCGAAGCCGCACGTCCGCGAGTAGCTGGGAACCGCAGGTCCTCGCCGTCCCGCACGAACGGTACTGACGAGACGTCACTGCGGGCGCTGGCCCTGATCGGACGGCGGCTGGCCGCGGCGGACTAGGACACCCGGGGATCAGGCTCCGGGGTTCCGGCCCTTGGCGCGTTCGACGGCGTCCTTGTACTTCGCGTGCGCCAGGCTTTCGTCGACGTCGGCCATCGCCGAGACGGCATCCGCGTCCGCGGAGTCGGCTCCGGTGGCGAGGACGACGGCCCGCGCCGCCGTCGCGGTCTTGCTCGCCGACGCCTCGGCGAGGGTCGCTGCGGCGAGTGCGGCCTTGGCCGCGTCAGCCGTTGCCGTCGCCGCCTCGACGGCTTCGGCAGCCGCGATCGTCGGCCGCCGTGGCCGCAAGCGTGCCGCGCCGCGCGACCGCCGCGGCCTGTTCGGCGGCCCGCCATTCCTGGAGCGCATCGGCTGTCGCGCGGAGATCCTTGCTGTCGTCCATCGTCGTCATTCCCGGCCTTTCGAGCGCTACGAGCGTCGGCAGTCGGGCCGAACCACGCGAACACTACCCTCCGATCTCGGCCCGGCGGCACGCATCGACGCCGGATGGTCGTCCGTCTGGTACGCTGCGCCGCGCTGGAACGAGCCGACGGACATCGGTTCCGGACGCACCCAAACGGGCGATTAGCTCAGCTGGTTAGAGCGCATGCTTGACATGCATGAGGTCACTGGTTCGAGTCCAGTATCGCCCACCATCTCCGGCCCCAAGGGCCTGAGGCACAACGCGTCGAGCGGGACGCGCCCCATCGGGACGTCGCCAGAGAGCCGGGGCCATCGGCTGCAAGCCCCGACGGACACGACCGATGTCGGCACCACCCGTGAGCGGCCGGCGAACCGGCCCGGGATCCGCCCGTTAGCGCGGCACGAGCGCACGGCGGCGCCGCGACGAGCGACGCGGCCGTGAAGGCGGGTGGAACCGCGGGAGGTCGAACCTCTCGTCCTGTCGGGACGAGAGGTTCTGTGATTCTCGGGAGCACGACGATGACGGACGACAAGGGCGCCGCGACGGTGGTCGCGGCCGACGACGAGCTGCCGGACGACGAGGCCGGCTTCGAGGCGCCCGAGCGCGGCTCGGCCGAGGAGCTCCTGGACGCGGGCGCCCACGCGCCCATCGACGCGATGCGCCACAGCACCGCGCACGTCATGGCCGAGGCGGTCCTCGACCTGTTCGCGGGCGCGAAGCTCGGCATCGGGCCCGCGATCGACAACGGCTTCTACTACGACTTCCAGCTGCCGCGGCCGGCCACGCCCGACGACCTCGAGAGGATCGAGGCGCGCATGCGGGAGAGCGTGAAGGCGGACCACCCGTTCGTCCGGAAGGAGCTGCCGTTCGACGAGGCGAGGGCGATCGTCGAGCGCGAGGGACAGGACTTCAAGGTCGAGATCCTCGACGACCTCAAGGCCAAGGCCGAGGCCGCCGGCGAGCCCGCGCCCGTCACGACGTTCTACGAGCACGGGTCGTTCCACGACCTGTGCCGCGGGCCCCACGTCGAGTCCACCGGGAAGATCGGGCCGTTCAAGCTGCTCGCGGTCTCGGGCGCCTACTGGCGCGGCGACCAGGCGCGCGCGTCGATGCAGCGCATCTACGGCACGGTCTGGGAGTCGCAGGAGGAGCTCGACCAGTACCTGTGGCGACGCGAGGAGGCGAAGAAGCGCGACCACCGTCGCTTGGGCGTGCAGCTCGACCTGTTCAGCTTCCACGACGTCGCGCCCGGCTCGGCGTTCTGGCACCCCAAGGGGTGGCGGCTGTACCAGACGCTCCGGGGCGCGATGCGCGAGCTCCAGGAGCGGCGCGGGTACGAGGAGATCTACACGCCGCCGCTTGTGCACCAGAAGCTGTGGGAGCAGTCCGGGCACTGGGCGCTGTACCGCGACAACATGTACCTGGTCGACGTCGAGGGGCAGTGGTTCAGCCTCAAGCCGATGAACTGCCCCGAGTCGTCTTTCGTCTACCGGTCGCGGCTGCGGTCGTACCGCGACCTGCCGCTGCGCCTGTCCGAGTACGGCGTGCTGCACCGCAACGAGCTGTCGGGCGTGCTGTCCGGCCTCACGCGCGTGCGCCACTTCGTGCACGGACGACGCTCACATCTACGTGCGACCGGACCAGATCGCCTCGGAGATCGAGGCGCTGATGGGCGAGATCCGGGAGGCGTACGGCTGGTTCGGCCTGACACCGACCCTCACCTTCGGCACGCGGCCCGACAAGGCGCTCGGCGACCCCGCCGTGTGGGCGGAGACCGAGGCGATCATGCGGGCCGAGCTCGACCGGTCCGGCCTCCAGTACCGGGTGAAGGAGAAGGACGGCGCGTTCTATGCGCCCAAGCTCGACATCCAGATCACGGACGCCCTTGGCCGGGAGTGGCAGACGGCCACGATCCAGGTCGACCGCGTGATGCTGCCCGAGCAGTTCGACCTCCACTACGTCGACGAGCACGGCCAGCAGCAGCGGCCGGTGGCGATCCACCGCGCGATCTACGGGTCGCTCGAGCGGTTCATCGGCGTGCTCACGGAGCACTTCGCGGGTGCGTTCCCGCTGTGGTGCGCCCCGGTGCAGGCCGTCGTGATCCCGATCGCGGACCGGCACGTCGACGCGGCGGGCGAGCTCGCCGCGGAGCTGCGCGCGGCCGGGGTCCGGTTCGTCGAGGTCGACGACTCGGACAACCGGATGCAGAACAAGATCCGGCTCGCCCAGGGCCAGAAGGTCCCGTACATGCTGATCCTGGGCGACCGCGAGGTCGAGGCCAGGACGGTGTCGGTCAGGAGCCGCGACGGCTCGCAGGAGCAGGGCGTCGCCTGGGCTGACCTCGCGTCGCGCCTGGGCGAGGAGGTCCGGGAGAAGCGGGTGTCCTGAGGCGCCCGGAGCGGCGGGCTGCTTCGGGCAGCGGCGGGATCATCACGGCCATGGGCCGCGACGCTGAGCGAGTAGGCCGTGATCGCTGCCAGCGATAGGATGACCTTGGCAATCGTCGGCGTTTGCTGCGCTCCGGACCGACCGTTTTCGAGCCCTCCGCGAGCCCTCCGCGTCGTTGCCGCCCCTCGAATCCCTGTGCTATCCTCCCGCGGCGACCGCGCCGGTCGTGGGACTGTGCGCGCCGCGATTTGCCACCTCGAAACGAAGGGACGAAGAACATCAGCCGAGACCTGCGCGTGAACCAGATGATCCGTGTCCCACAGGTGCGGGTCGTCGATGATGAGGGCCAGCAGCTCGGCGTCATGCCGACCCAACAGGCGCTCGCCATGGCGCAGGAGCGTGGGCTCGACCTCGTGGAGGTTGCTCCCACGGCCGCCCCTCCGGTGGTCAGATTTCTCGACTTCGGGCAGTACAAGTACGAGCTGACGAAGCGCGAGAAGGAAGCCAAGCGGAAGCAGCGCGCGGTGGAGTTCAAGGAGGTCCGCCTGACGCCGAAGATCGGGCAGGGCGACTTCGACACCAAGGTCCACCGCGCGATCGAGTTCCTCGAGGATGGCGACCGGATCAAGGTGACCGTCCGCTTCCGCGGCCGGGAGCTGACCCACCCGGAGATCGGCAGGACCCTGCTCGCCAGGTTCGGCGACAAGGTCAAGGACCACGGCACCGTGGACCGCACGCCGGTCCTCGAAGGCAAATCGATGTTCATGACGCTCGCCTCGGTCCACAAGCCGAGGGTCCACGAGCACAAGCTCCATGGCCAGCGGCCCGACGGCGAGCACCCGGACGACGCTCCGGTGACCGAGCCGGAGGACGCGCCGGTGACCGCAGAGGCCGCGCCCGCCGGCGGCTGCCGCTCCGGCGGCCGTCGAAGCGGAACCGGTCGCCACGGCGAAGCCCCCGGCCGAGAAGCCGGTGGCGGAGGCAACGCCCCCGGCGGAGACGCCGGTGGCCGAGCCGAAGCCCGAGCCGACCGCGAAGCCGGAGCCTGCTGTCGCAGCCAGGACCGCGGCGGCGCCGAAGCCGGCCGCAAAACCGGAGCCGGAGCCGGCCGTCGAGCCGGAGCCAGCCGCCGAAGCAGAACCAGTTGCTGAACCGACGCCAGTCGCCGAAGCCGCGCCAGTAGGAGAGTGAGGCCAGCGTGCCCAAGATGAAGACCCACAAGGGGACCCAGAAGCGCGTCGGCGTCACGGGCAGCGGGAAGTTCATTCGCGTCAAGTCGTGGCGCGGCCACCACCTCGAGATCAAGTCCTCGCGCCGGACCCGCCGCTACGCGGGCAAGGCGGTCGTGGGCCCCCAGCATCAGGAGCAGCTCCGCCGGCTCCTGCCGAACGCTTAGGAGCAATCGATGGCACGCGTCAAGCGGGGCGTCACGTCCCACAAGCGCCACAAGCGGCTGCTCAACGCCGCCGAAGGGCGGATGGGCACGAACCGCAAGCTCGTCAAGCGGGCTCGCGAGTCGCAGCTCCATGCGCTCGCCTACGCGACGCGCGACCGGAAGCAGCGCAAGCGCGACATGCGCCAGTTGTGGATCATCCGGATCAACGCGGCCGCCCGCCTGAACGGCATCACCTACGGCAGGTTCATCGCCGGCCTCAGGAAGGCCAACGTCGACCTCGACCGCAAGATCCTCGCCGACCTCGCCGTTCGCGACGCCGCGACCTTCGGCCGGATCGCCGAGGTCGCTCGAACCGCCTGACGCACCGGGCCACCTCGTCGGACCCTCGACGTCATTGACGCTCGAGGGTTCGTGATTCCCGGACCAGAACGCTGAGGGACGCACACGCGATGGATCTCGCCCAGCTGACCACCGACCTCGAGGCGTTGCAGTCGCGCGCTGTCGCGGCGGCCGCCGCGCGCGCCCGACACGGCGGCGCTCGACGCTCAGGAGGTCGAGGTCCTGGGCAAGAAGGGCGAGCTCACGGCGATCCTGCGCGGAATCGGGGCGCTGCCGGCCGAAGACCGCCCGAAGGTCGGCGCCATCGCGAACCAGGTCCGCGCGTCCGTGGAGGCCGCGCTGGCCGAGGCTCGAGGGCGTCTCGGCGGCGCCGAGCTCGCCGCCCGGCTCGCCGCCGAAGCCACCGACGTGACCACCCCCGGTCGGCCGATCCGCCGCGGCTCCCTCCACCCGATCGCCGAGACCGCCCGCGAGATCGCCGACGTGTTCGCCCAGTTCGGGTTCGTTGTGTACGAGGGCCCGGAGATCGAGGACGACGTCACCAACTTCCAGATGCTCAACATCCCACCCGACCATCCGGCGCGGGACCTGTGGGACACGCTCTACCTCGACGTCGACGACCGGCTCCTGCGCACGCATACGAGCCCCGGCCAGATTCGCGTCATGCACCAGGAGCGGCCGCCGATCCGCGCGCTGCTGCCGGGCCGCTGCTTCCGATACGAGGCCGTCGACGCCAGCCACGCGTCCGAGTTCTTCCAGGTCGAGGGCCTGATGGTCGACGAGGGGACGTCGATGGCCCACCTCAAGGGCATGCTGGACCAGTTCGCGCACGCGATGTTCGGCGCCGACCGCCCCACGCGGTTCCGCCCCGGCTACTACCCGTTCACCGAGCCGTCCGTGGCGTTCGACATCCTGTGCGTCATCTGCAACGGGGCGAAGTGCCCCGCGTGCTCGCGGACGGGCTGGATGACGATCAACGGCGCGGGCATGGTCCACCCGGTCGTCCTGCGCTACGGCGGCATCGACCCGGAGCGCTACCAGGGGTTCGCGTTCGGCATGGGCGTCGAGCGGATCGCGAACCTGCGGCACGCCGTCGGCGACCTGCGGCTGTACATGGAGGACGACCTGCGCTTCCTGGGGGCCTTCCGATGAGGGTGCCGATGTCGTGGCTGCGCGAGTTCGTCGACGTCGACCTGGCGCCGGAGCAGCTCGCCGAGCGCCTGACGCTGCTCGGGATGGAGGTCAAGTCCATCGAGCGCTGGGGCGCGGACTGGCAGCACGTCGTGACCGGCCAGCTGCTGACGGTCGAGAAGCACCCGCGTGCGGACCGGCTGTCGCTCACAACGGTGACCCTGGGCGACGGCAGCGAGCCGCTGGCGATCGTGTGCGGCGCAACCAACATCGCGCCCGGGCAGCGGATCCCGGTCGCCCTGCCCGGTGCCGTGCTGCCCGGCGACCGGCGGATCGAGCGCGCCGAGAAGATGGGCGTCGTGTCGAACGGGATGCTGTGCTCGGGCGAGGAGCTGCGGCTGACCAGCGACGGCGACGGGATCCTCATCCTCCCGGCCGACACGCCGCTCGGGGTGCCGCTCGCGGACCTCTATGGCGACGACGTGCTCGACGTGGACGTCAAGCCCAACCGCGGGGACGCGCTGTCGATCCTGGGGCTGGCCCGCGAGGTCGCCGCGGCCACCGGTCGCCAGGTCAGGTTCCCGGACGTCGTGGTCGAGGAAGGCGAGGGCCCCTCGACGACCGAGCGGTTGGCCGTCGACGTGCACGATCCCGACCTGTGCACCCGCTTCGTCGGTCGCTGGGTCAGCGGCGTCACCGTCGGCCCGTCGCCCGATCGCGTCCAGATGCGCCTCCTCGCCGCCGGCCAGCGGCCGGTCTCGAACGTCGTCGACGCCTCGAACTACGTGATGCTCGAGCTCGGTAAGCCGGTCCACACGTTCGACGCCGGCGCCGTTCGTCCCGGGCCCGACGGGCGGGCCACGATCGTCGTGCGTCGCGCGCTTGCGGGGGAGCGGCTCGAGACGCTGGACCATGTCGAACGCGAGCTCACCGGCGAGATGCTCCTGATCGCCGACCGCGACGGCCCGATCGGCATCGCCGGGGTCATGGGCGGCGCGACCTCGGAGGTCAGCGACGCGACGACTGACGTTGCCATCGAGTCGGCGATCTTCGACCCAGTGAGCATCCGGCGGACGGCCCAGCGGCTCGCGCTGCGCTCCGAGGCGAGCAGCCGGTTCGAGAAGGGCCAGGAGCCGCGGCTGGCGCGGATCGGCGCCGACCGCACCGCGCAGCTCGTACAGGAATGGGCGGGCGGCGTGGTCGCCCGCGGACGGGTCGATACCGCGCCCGACGAGCCGGGGCCGTCGCGGGTCACGTTCAGGCCCGCGCGGATCAACCGGCTGCTGGGCACCGCGCTGTCGGCCGACGAGCAGCGGGACCTCCTGTCGCGGGTCGGGATCGAGACCGAGGCGGCACCCGGCGAACCGGTGACGGTCGCGCTGCGGCCCGAGCCACTGGTCGTCGACGCCCCGGCCGCCATACCGGGCGAGGCACCCGCCACGCTCGCCGCAATGGTGCCCACGTGGCGTCGGGACGTCGTCCATCGAGGCGGACGTCGCCGAGGAGATCGCGCGCGTCCGCGGCTACGAGCTGACGCCGTCCGTCACGCCCGACACCTCTATGCCGGTGTTCCGCCCCTCGCCGCTCGAGGTTCGCGAGCTCATCCGCCAGACGCTCGCGGGCGCCGGCCTGACCGAGATCGTGACCAACGCGCTCGTGTCGCCCCGCCACCTCGAGGTCTTCGCCCTGACGAGCCCCGTGCCGTCGGTCGGCGACGAGCCCCAGCCCGGCGGTGCGCCGATCACCGTCACGAACCCGCTCTCGCGCGACCACTCCGCGCTTCGCACCACGCTGCTCGGCAGCCTGCTGGACGTGGTGGGCACCAACCTTCGCCACGGCATCGAGGACGTGGCGGTGTTCGAGATCGGCAAGGGCTACGCGCGGGCAGGCGACGAACCGCGGGAGTGGTGGCGGCTCGGGTTCGCCCTGGTCGGGTCGGCGGCGCCGCCGGCCTGGAACCGCCCAGCGCGGCCGTACGACCTGGACGACGCGAAGGGCCTGCTCGAGCTGCTGGCTCACCGCCTGGACCTCGGCCGTCCTGTGTACCGGCCGGAGTCGAGTGAGGCCGTGTTCCACCCGGGACGGACGGCTCGCGCCGAGATCGCGGGCCGACTGCATGCCCTCGTCGGCGAGCTGCACCCGTCGACAGTCGAGGCCTGGGAGCTCCGCACCGGCGACGCCGTGCTCGTGGGCGAGGTCGCGATCGAGGGCCTGGCGGAGGGGCGACTGACCCCCGAGCGCGCGCCCGCGGTCGGCCGCCACCCGGAGGTCGAACGGGACCTGGCGATCGTGGTCGCCGAGGCGACCGCCGCGGCGTCGGTCGAGGCCGTGATCCGGGGCCGGGGCGGCGAGCTGCTGCGGGACGCGCGCCTGTTCGACATCTACCGGGGCACGCCGCTCGCGCGCACCGAGAAGAGCCTCGCGTTCCGCCTCCGGCTGGGCGCCGAGCGGACGCTCACCGAGGCGGAGGTCGAGGCCGCCGTCGCATCGATCGTGGACGGCCTGTCGGAGGTCGGCGGACGGCTGCGCACCTGACCCTTGTGACCCGCGCCGGACCGCACACAACCGCACACAACCGCACCTGACCACCCGATGGTCCTGACCCGGCCGAGCCATTGCGGCGCCCGAACGGCCGCTGCTACCCTTCGGCGGAGTTTGGCCCGGAGCGGGCGGGCCAGCCGTCACCGAGGGATTGTGTGAATCTCGCCGACACCCTGACGAAGATCAACCTGTTCGACGTCGTCGTGATCCTGTACCTGTTCGGGTGGTTCATCCTCGGATTCATCCAGGGCACCATTCGCCGGCTGCTCGGGATCGCCGCCCTCGTGTTCTCGTTCTTCCTGGCGCTGCAGCTCAACTCGCTGTGGCTCGGGAACTTCCTCGCGACGAACTGGACGCAGTACCCCAAGGAGTACTCGATCATGATCGGGTACCTCGTGATCTTCATCGCCGCGGTCGTGGCGTTCACGCTGGTCATCCAGGGCACCTACAAGAAGGCGCCGCTGTTCGCGAAGTACCCGGTGCTCGACGAGATCCTCGGCGGCCTGCTGGGCGTCGTCCAGGGCTTCCTGCTGCTGCTGTTCCTGGTGATCATCCTCGACCAGTACTACCTGTACACGAACATCCCGCCCGACAGCGACGAGATCGGGTTCCTGCGGACGTTCTGGGACGCGATGAACACGTCGAACACCGGGGTCCTCCTGCACGGGACGGTGATCCCCGCGTTCATCACGATCTTCGGGTTCCTGATCCCGGGCGCGGTGCACTCGGTCTACGGCGCGGAATGACCTCGGGCCCGGGGGGCGGACGGCCTCCTCCCGGTCCCACGCACCCGTGAGCCCGCAGGGGCTGACGCCGTTCCCGCGCGAGCTCCTCGCCGGTGACACGCTCGACGCGGCCAGTGCGCTGATCGGCGCCCGCCTGGTCCGCGTCGGTGGGCCGGATGGGACCGCCGGTGCGACGGACTCCGCGACGGAGCTGCGGGTCGGCCGGATCGTCGAGGTCGAGGCATACATCGGCGAGGGCGATCGCGCGTCGCACGCCCGCATGGGGCCCACGGCCCGGAACGCCGTGATGTTCGGGCCGCCTGGGATCGCCTACGTCTATCTTGTCTACGGCATGTACCACTGCCTGAACGTCGTCACCGAGCCTGCTCCGCGCGCCGCGGCGGTTCTGATCCGCGCCGTCGAGCCGGTCGAGGGCGTCGACGCCATGCGCGCGGCGCGTGAGCGTCGGAGCCGCGGTCCGGTTCGCGCCGCCGACACGCGCCTGGCCGCGGGCCCCGGCCTCGTCGCCGCCGCCTTCGACATCGACCGGTCGCACACGGGCGTCGACCTGTGCGACGGCGCGTCGACCCTGCACCTCGAGGCGCGGCCGCTCGACGAGCCGGCGCCGGCGGTGCTGGCGACCCCCCGGATCGGCATCGCCTACGCCGGGGAGCCGTGGGTCTCCGTCCCGTGGCGGTTCGTCGCCTCGGACAGCCCGTCGCTGAGTCGCCGCGTCCCCGCCGAACCGGCGACCTGATCGCCGAGATGGACGCCCGCTCGATCGCGCTGCTCGAGTTCCCGGCCGTCCGCGCCCGCCTGGCCGAGCGCACCTCGTTCGACCCGTCGCGGCGCCTCGCTGAGGGCCTCGAGCCGTCGTCCGATCCCGTCCTCGTCGCCCGGGCCCTGGACGAGACCGACCAAGCGCGTGCCCTGATCCAGGAGCGGCCCGGAGTCGGGATCGGTGCCGCGCACGACATCGAGCCGTGGATCGTGCGGGCGACGCGCGGCGGTCGCCTCGACGCCCAGCAGTTCCTCGAGATCATGGAGACGCTCGACTCGGCGGCGCGCCTCGCCACCTCCCTCGCCGACGAGCGGCGATCACTCCTCCGTGACCTCGGCCGGCGGCTGCATCCGCTGCCCGCGCTGCGCGGCACGCTCGCCCGCAGCTTCGACCCCGCCGGCGAGCTCCTCGACACCGCCTCGCCCCGCCTGGGCCCGCTCCGGGCCGGGGTCCGCGTCGCCTACGACCGGCTGCGCCGGCGCCTGGACTCGCTCGTCGGGTCGGAGCTCGCGGGCGCGCTCCAGGAGCCGATCGTGACCCTCCGCAACGGCCGGTACGTGGTCCCGGTCCGGGCGGAGGCGCGGTCCAAGGTCAAGGGCATCGTCCACGACGCGTCGGGCAGCGGCCAGACGCTGTTCGTCGAGCCGCTGGTGGTCGTCGAGCTGGGCAACGCCTGGCGCGAGGCCCAGGCGGCCGTCGACGAGGAGGAGGGCCGGATCCTCGACGAGCTGTCGTCGCTCGTCGGCGCCAACGGCACGCTGCTGCTCGAGACGCTCGGGGCGCTGGCCCAGTTCGACTTTTGGGCGGCCAAGGCCCACCTGGCCGCCGAGCTCGACGGCATCCGCCCCGAGCCCGCCGACCGGCCCGAGATCGTGCTCCTCTCCGCGCGCCATCCCGGGCTCACCGGTCGCGTCGTCCCGATCGACCTGCGGCTCGGCGACGGCTACACGGCGCTCGTGATCACCGGCCCCAACACCGGCGGCAAGACGGTCGCCCTGCGCACCGTCGGCCTCCTGTGCCTCATGCACCAGGCCGGCCTCCACGTCCCGGCCGCGGCCGGCTCGAAGCTGCCGGTGCTGCGCGACGTGTTCGCGGACATCGGCGACGAGCAGTCGATCGCCCAGTCCTTGTCGACGTTCTCGGGGCACCTCCGCTCGATCATCCGGATCGTCGAGCACGCCGGACCCGGGACGCTGGTGCTGCTCGACGAGCTGGGCGCCGGCACGGACCCGACGGAGGGGTCGGCGCTGGCCCAGGCGCTCCTCGACCATTTCATCCGCTCCGGTGCGCTCGTCGCCGCGACCACGCACTACGCGGAGATCAAGGTCTACGCGCACGAGACCGCCGCCGCCCGCAACGCGTCAGTCGAGTTCGACCTCGAATCGCTGACGCCGACGTACCGCCTCACGATCGGCCTGCCGGGCGGCAGCCAGGCGTTCGCGATCGCCGAGCGCCTGGGGCTGCCGGCGGCCATCGTCGCCGACGCCCGCGGCCGCCTCACCGAGAACCAGCAGGCGTTCGAGTCCACGCTCGCGTCGATCCGCGAGCAGGAGGGCGAAATCGCGGGGGCCGTCGAGCGCGCGAGGCTCGCCGAGGCGAGGGCCGCCGAGTCGATGCGGGTCGCCGATGAGGAGCGGCGTCGTGCGCGCAGGGAGCGCGACGAGGCCGTGCGCGCCGCGCGCGTCGAGGCGGAGCGGCTGGTCGAGGGCCTGCGCGAGGACGTCGCCGGGATCCGCCGTCGCCTTGAGCGCGAGACCGTGACCGCGCCGATCATCGATGACGCGCTGTCGAGCGCGGAGCGGACGCTCGAGCGGCTGCCGGCGTCCGAGCGGCCAGAGGAGCGATCGGCACCGGCTCCGGTCGAGCCCCGGACGTGGCGCCTCGGGGACCGCGCGCGGAGCCGGAGCGGTGGCTGGGAGGGCCGGATCGCGGCGCTGGAGAAGGGCGGCACGCGCGCGACGCTCGAGACCGGCGGGATGCGCGTCTCGGTGTCGGTCGACGACCTGGAGCCGGCGGTAGGCGGGGGCGACGCGGGCAACGGGGGGTCGACGCGTGGCGGAAGCCGCTCGCGGACCGAGGCGTCCGGGATCGGCGCGCTGCAGCTGGCGAAGTCGCGGACGGTGGCCTCGTCGCTGGACCTCCGCGGGGCTCGCGTGGACGAGGCGCTCGAGGCGCTCTCGCGCTACCTCGACGACGCGGCGCTGGCCGGCCTCGAGCAGGTGCTCATCATCCACGGCCTCGGCACTGGCGCGCTGCGCGACGCGGTCCGCGAGCAGGCGTCCGCGAATCCACTGGTGAAGGACCTTCGGGCCGGCGAGCGGGGCGAGGGCGGCGACGGGGCGACGATCGTCCGCCTGTAGCGCGAGGGCCTGCGTCAGCCCCCGCCGCCATTGCCGTTGCCCGGCCCCTCGTTGCCCGGATCTGGCGGCGGGCTCTCCTCGGGTGGAGCGGACGGGCACGGGTTGAACGGGTCGATCGACACGCACGGCGTCGGCGGCGGCGGCGCGATCTTGCAGGTCTTGGTCGGCGCGAACCGGCCGCCCCACGAGGCGCCGAACGGGTAGAAGCCGCCGCCGTAGAGGTAGGCCGTGTGCGTGCCCTTCGGCCCGCCCGACACGCCCGGGCCCCGGGCAGCGCGCGCCTGCCACCCGATGTCGGCGCGCTGCCACGACCGGAAGCCGGACTCGACGTTGCTGAAGTCGATGAAGGTGCGGGTCACCATCGGGCCCGCGCAGCCCTCGCGCCACCGGAGGCCGGACGATGCGTCGACGTCGACGGCCACGCCCGCGTCGGCGGAGCGTCGCGGCTCGGTGCCCGGAATGAACAGCTCGTCGACGGTCCGCCGCGAGCCGGCGCCCGGCTTCATGCCGGTAAACGCGTCGACCTTGACGGTGTCGATGCCCTTGGGCCGGATCCGAGCGAAGCCCTCGATCGGCATGCCCTTCGACACGTCGGACAGGATCGCGGACCACAGCGGGGCCGACGTGTCGAGCGACAGCTTGCCGTCGTTGGGCGTGTTGTCGGAGTTGCCCATCCAGACGCCGGCGACGAGGGCCGGCAGGTTCTTGTTGGTCGGCGGCGCGAGGAAGCCGTACGCATGGACGTCCTTGTTGTCGCTGGTCGTGCCGGTCTTGTATGCCGCGGGCCTGACCTTGGATCCGGTCACACCGTCCGTGATGCGCCACTTGCCCCAGAACGGGTTGACGCTGCGGATCGTGTTGCCGGCCAGGATGTCCGTGAGGATGTAGGAGGCCTGACGCGACGCGATGCGCTCGCCCGTCGGCTTGGCGTTGTTGAGCGGCCACACCTGGTTGCCGTTCGAGTCGAGCACCTTCTGGATCGTGTGGCGCGGCATCAGGACGCCGCCGTCCGCGATCGCGCCATAGGCGCTGATCATGTCGATCGGGTGGACACCGAGCGTGCCGATGCTCTCGGACACGACGGGCGAGGTGCCGGCTTGGAACGACAGCCCGTAGTCCTGGAACTTGTTGAACTCGTGGTCGATGCCGTTGATGATCCCGGCCTTGACCGCAGGGATGTTCAGCGAGAACTGCAGGGCGCTGCGGAGCCGGACCGGGCCGCGCTCGGCGCCGTCCGCCTGGGTCGGGTAGTACGGCCGGGAGCCGGCGCTCGCGAAGTTCGTGACCACGTCCATGAACATGGTCGCCGCGGTCATCGTCTGGTCGTCGATCCCGATCAGGTAGACCAGCGGCTTGATCGACGACCCGGGCTGGCGAAAGCCGTCGGACAGCACGTCGAACTGGGGCTGGAACTTCTTGTTGCCCTTCGATGTGTACGACGCCGACCCCATGTAGGCGAGCACCTCGCCGGTCCGGTAGTCGACGACGCCCGCGGCCGCGTTGTGGATGTTGTGGCCGGCGAGGCTCAGGATCCAGTTCCACTCGCTGCGCGGGATCTGGCGGTTCTTGAGGATCGTGGTGGGGCGACCCGAGTTGGGCACGATCGCCGCCGCGTAGACCCACTTCTCGACGATCCGCTGCATCCGGTAGTCGAGCGTGGTCATCACCTTGTAGCCGCCGGTGTCGATCTTCTGGCAGTCGCTGGCGTCGCCGCACAGGATCTGGCCGAGCTCGGAGCGCACCTGCCATACGAACTGGGGGGCGCGCCACTGGTCGGCGATCTGGGAGGCGATGATGACGGGCTCGGTCTTGGCGGCCTCGTAGTCCGCGTCGGTGTAGTCGCCCTTGGTCAGGACGCTGCGGGTCTTCATCAGGTCGAGGATGAAGTTGCGGCGCTGGACGATCTCGCTCGTCAGCGGCACCACGAGGTGCTCCTGCTCGACGCCCTTGCTGTCCTTGTACGTCTCCTCGGTCGCGTTCTTGACGAGGTCGAACCGGGTGGGGGACTGGGGGATGCCGGCCAGGAGCGCCATCTGCGCGAGCGACAGGTCCTTGAGGTCCTTGTGCCAGTAGCTCCGCGCCGCGGCGGCGACGCCGTAGCTGCGGTTGCCGTAGAAGTTCTGGTTGAGGTACTTCTCGATGATCGTCTGCTTGCCGGCCTCGCCCGGGTAGGCCTCGGTCAGCCGGATCGACTGGATGATCTCCTTGGCCTTGCGCTCGTAGACGCTGCCCTCGAACGCGCTCGAGGGAAGGAGTCGCGCGCGCACGAGCTGCTGGGTGATCGTCGACCCGCCGCGGTCGCGGCCCTGGATGGTGTCGATCGCCGCCGCGACGAAGCCGGCCGGGTCGAAGCCCGAGTTCTCCCAGAACGTCTTGTCCTCGATCGAGGTGGTCGCGTCGATGAGGGCGGGCGGGATGTCCGCGAAGGTCACGACCTCGCGACGGTCGTCGCCGAGCCTGGCCAGCTGGACGTCGCCCGAGCGGTCGTACACCGTCGTCTGCTGGGTGAAGCCGAGGTCGTCCAGCGCCTGCTTCGGATCCTCGAGGTCGCGCGACAGGTACGTGTACGCGGCGACGGACGCACTGGCACCGGCCACGCCGAGCAAGGCGATGACCAGGAACAGGAAAAGAGGGATCGCGACGGCGACGGCCTTGGCCGCGTTCGCACCGTTCCCGCGGGGGCGGCGGCGGTCACCGAGCCGGCGACGACGCTGCCTCCGGAGGCTGGTTTGCATGACTGGCGTGAAGATACCATGCAGGGAATGGACGCCCGATCGAGCCGAACGGGCCGGACCAACGACGGTTCCGGACCCCATCCTGTGACGTCCAGGTGAGCGATTCGACCACCGTCGGGGACCCGGCCGGGCTCGGCGGGCTGCTCACTGAGCTCGAGTGGCGGGGCATCCTCCACGAGACCACGCCGGGCCTGCCGGAGCGCCTGGCATCGGGCCGGCCGATCTCCGCGTACATCGGTTTCGACCCCTCGGGGGAGTCGCTGCACGTCGGCCACCTCGTGCCGATCTTCGGGCTGATCCGCTTCCAGCGGTTCGGTGGACGGCCGGTGGCGCTCGTCGGTGGCGGGACCGGGATGATCGGCGATCCATCGGGGCGGTCGTCGGAGCGGAACCTGCTCGACGCGGCGACGATCGAGCGCAACGTGGCCTCGATCCGCGCGTCAGCTGGAGCGGTTCCTGGACTTCTCGCCGGGTCCAACCCAGGCCGTGCTCGCGAACAACCTCGACTGGCTGGGCAAGGTGTCGCTGATCGAGTACCTGCGCGATGTCGGCAAACACTTCACCGTGCCCTACATGCTGGCCAAGGACTCGGTCCAGCAGCGCCTCGAGCGGGGCCTCTCGTTCACCGAGTTCAGCTACATGACCCTCCAGGCCTACGACTTCGCGACGCTGTACCGCGAGCACGGCGTCGAGATGCAGATGGGCGGCGCGGACCAGTGGGGCAACATCACGGCCGGGCTCGAGCTCATCCGCCGAACAAGCGGCGACGCCGACGAAAGCCCCGCCCACGGCATCGCGTACAAGCTGCTCCTGTCGCCCTCGGGGGCGAAGTTCGGCAAGAGCGAGGGCGGCGACTCCGTGTGGCTCGACCCCGAGCGGACCACCCCCTACGCGTTCTACCAGTACTGGGTGCAGGCGGACGACCGCGACGTGGGCACGTACCTGCGGTGGTTCACGGAGCTCCCCCGAGAGCGGATCGAGTCGCTCGACGCCGAGGTCGCAGCCCATCCCGAGCAGCGCGCGGCGCAGCGGGAGCTGGCGCTCGACGTCACGACGCGGGTCCACGGCGAGGCCGAGGCCGCGGCCGCGCGTGCGCGTCTCCGAGGCGCTCTTCCAGCGCGAGCCGATCACCGACCCCGGACTGTTAGCCGGCGTCCACGCCGCGACCCGCGGCCCGACCGTCGCCGCGGTGGGCGACGGCGTGGCTGTCCTGCTCGGCCGACACCGGCCTGCGCTCCGTCCCGTGGCGAGGCGCGGCGGCTGATCCAGGGCGGGGCGATCACGGTGAACGGCGAGCGGATCGGGGACCCGGCCGCGGCGCTCCCGCCGCCGATCGGCGGCGAGTGGTTCGAGGTCCGGATTGGGAAGCGCCAGCGCGCTGTCGTCCGGCTGCGTCCGGGCTGAGGAGTCGCGGGATGCGCGACCTCGCGCCGAGCGAGGCGACGGCCCTGATCCTGCGGGTGCGCGCTGCCGCCCCGGCTCGAAGCCCTCCGAATGCGGAGCGTCCCCGACGCCGTCGATGGCCTGCCCGCGCATGTGACGGTGGCCTACCCGTTCGCCGAGCCGGGGTCGATCGACGACGCCGTCGTCGGCCTCGTCGCGGAGGTCGTGGCCCGGCGCGCCCCGTGGACGATGCGGCTGGTCGAGCGTCGGCGGTGGCCGGACACCGTGTACGCCTCCGTCGAACCCGGGGCACCCGCGATCGCCCTCCAGGCCGACCTCGCGGCCGCGTTCCCGTCGCTGCCGATCTACGGAGGCGCGATCGAGGTCTTCGTGCCCCACGTGACGATCGCCGAGGGCCCGTCCGTCGACGATCCGTCGGTCGACGCGGACCCTGGCTGGGACGACCTGCCGGTGACCTGCGCCGTCAGCGAGGTCGAGCTGATCGTCCGGGGCGACGATGGCTGGTGGCGCACGACGCGGACGTTTCCGTTGCGCGAGCCCGGGTCGCGGGCGTAGGCGGGCAGGTTGCCCGAAGGGGCATCTCCGGTTGCCCGACCGGCTGCACGCGAATCTGCTTGCCCGAGCCGTGACCGCTGTCCATCGTGGAGCCGACATGAGGCTCGATCGCAAGCCGGCTGCCGGCCGATCGCCGGCGCCGGCGCGGGGGACGAGCGGCGGCGTCGCGTCCACGGGCGCTCGAACACCGGCGGACGTGGTCGACGCCGTGCTCCTGGACGGCCGGGCTGACCCGGGCTCGGGTGCGCCGCCAGCGCTGTCGGCCGCCGGCGTCCTGAACCTCCAGCGGGTCGCGGGCAACGCCGCCGTCAGCGGGTATCTCGCGGGTCGCCGGCCCACGGTGCAGCGGTGGGGGATCCCGCTGGGCGGCTTCATCCCGGCACATCCGGAGCTGCGCGAGGGGCAAACGGGCGAGGCGGTTCGCGAGCTCCAGGAGAAGCTCAGTCTCGCGACCGCGGCCGGCGGCGCGCTCACAACCGATGGCGACTTCGGCCCGGCGACGCGCCGTCGGCTGCGCGCGTTCCGAACGTCGAAGGGCCTCGGCACCAGCCCCGTCGCCGACGCGGCCCTGTGGACGGCGCTCGACGCAGCTGTCGCGGGATTGCCGGCGCCGGTTCGACCGGTCCTGGCCGCGGGCAGCACCGGTCCTGACGTCGCGCTCGCCCAGCAGAAGCTCAACGCCTTTGCCGGGGCGGTCGCGCCGCTGCCGATCGACGGCGTGTTCACGCTCGTGATGACGGCGTTCGTGAGCGCGTTCCAGGCCGGACAGCACATCACGGTCAACGGCACGGTCGACGCCGCCACCTGGACCAAGCTCGACACGGCCTCGCCGGGCGGCGGCGTCCGCATGGAGGGCGGGGCGCCCGTCGAGCAGCACGTCGCCAACCGTGCGGGCGCGACGAGCCTCGCGGCGCCGATGGCTGGGACGACCCTCCACATGGCCGTGGGGACGGGCGGCGTCATGCGTGGCCCCGGCGTCCGCGAGTTCCAACAGAAGCTCAACGTGTGGCGCGCGTCGAACGGCATGGCGGCCCTGACAGACGACGGGAAGTGGGGCAACGACACGCGAACCGCGACCGTGGCCTTCCAGAATGCGACGCCCGGGCTGACGCCCGCGACAGGGATCGGGGACCAGCCGACCTGGGCTGCGCTCGACGCCATCGCACCGGCCGTGGCCGTCGGGATGGAGGAGCGCCAGTGGCTCGAGGAGGTCGGCGGCCACACCTACGGCCTCACGAACGCCGGCGGCGGCAACGGCTCCAGGTACGCGTGGGAGATCCGGGCCAACGACATCCACGTGATCGCGAAGGTCCGCTTTGCGGGCGCTGCCCCGCCGGGCGCATGGTTCGCGCATGTCAACCGGCAGTGGAACCGCTTCAAGGCCGTTCGCGAGGGCACGAACCAGTCGATGCTGATCACCATGGAGATGGTCGCGGGCTCCGGGCCCGACGCCAACCCCGTCCAGGTGGTCCCGCCGCCGACGACGGGCCGGGCGAACGCGGGCACGTGGTACGTCTCGGACGCCCAGGCGTCGGAGACGGTGCCGCACGAATTCGGGCACCTCATCGGGCTGCGCGACGAGTACCAGCTCCACCCGGGCGACTTCCGCACGATCACCGGGCGAGAGCCGGACGTCGGCTCGACCGCGGGACCGCTCGGCGTCACGCCGCTGCAGATCGCGCAGAACCTGCGGGCCGCGATGATGGCGCGCAGCTCGCCCAACGCGTTCGCCGCGGTCGCGGGCGTGCAGCCGGGGGCGTTTGCGCAGCAGATCGTGCAGCAGTACGCGACGCTCGGCGCGGCGACGGTGCCCGCGGTCGTGGCCGCCCCGGGCGTCGCGGCGATGCCGGCGGTTCCGCTGACCACGAACCTCGTGCGCGACCTCGACGCGGCCCTGGTCGACAACGCCGCGCTCGACCGGTACAACACGATCCAGGTGCTGACGTACTCGAGCGGATCGCTGATGGGCGACTCGTCGCGCGCACGCGATCCGCACGACCACGGCGCCCAGACGCGCCACGTCCAGGAGTTCGTCGACACCATCGCCCGGGTCAAGGGCGGCCGATGGCACGCGGAGCTGCGCTGATGCTCCGCTACCGCGTCACGGGCGGGCGAGACGTACCGGCGCACGACGAGCAGCTCGAGATCGATGGACGAGCGTTCCGGCTGTGGCGGTCGAGCGGGGCTCTCGTCGCGGGGCAGTTCGCGGGCACGCTGGCTGCTTCGGAGGCGGAGCCGCTCGATCAGGCGATCGCGGACGTCGCCGGCGTCGACCCGCCGAGCGCCGTCGCGCCGCCCGGCTCTCCGGCCGAGACGATCGAGACGGCCGACGGACGCCGGATCGACCTCGGCTACCTGGCGCCGGTCGCCGGCCCGTGGGGGCCGCTCTCAGCCGCGCTTCGCGGCCTGCTCGACGGTCTCACCGACCGTCCGCTCGCCGCCGTCGCGCTCGAGGTGGCCGACGACGGGACGCGCGCCCGGATCGTCCACCGTGGGAGCGAGCCGATCGAGGCGGACGTGTCCGCGCTGCGGATCGCCGTGCTGGCGTGGCAGGGGTACTACGAGCCCGCGGGGACCTGGGAACGCGGGCCGGTGGACCTGCCGGGCGGCGGGACGGTCGGTCCGGGCTGGAACATGGACCTCCCGTTCACGCACGGCCTTCCCACCGGCGACGGCTACGCGTTGCAGGTCGCGGTCGACTTCGCGCTGCGCGCGCACGACGAGTGGCGTCGTGTCGGCGTCGTGCGGGTTCCCGTGATCGAGCCCCCGGAGGCGAGCCGGTCCGTCGACTGATCGCGCTGGCGCCGTCCGCTACCGGTGTCGCGCGCGCAGCACGTCGATCGGGGCACGCGGCTCGACCCCGCGCTCGGCCAGGAGCACGAGCGCGTGGTAGAGCAGGTCCGCGGCCTCGCCGGCGAGCAGGGCGCGGGTCTCGTCGCGCGAGGCGCCGCCGGCCTGCGCGGCCTCGTCGTTCTTCGCCGCCAGCAGGACCTCGGTCGCTTCCTCGGCCACCTTGCGACCGGCCAGGTCGACGCCGCCGTCGAGCAGGGTCACCGTGTACGAGCCCGCCGGGCGAGTGGCCGCGCGGTCCGCGATCGTCGCCCACAGGGCCTCGAGCCACGCGAACCCCTGCGGCTGCGGCGCGACCACGCCGTCGGCATCGAAGCACGATCGGGTGCCCCGATGACAGGTGGGACCCGCCGGCTCGACGCCCAGCAGGAGCGCGTCGCCGTCGCAATCGAGCGCCAGCGACCGAAGGCGGAGGACGTTGCCCGACGTCTCGCCCTTGCGCCACAACGTCCCGCGCGAGCGGGAGTGGAAGTGCACGTCGCCCGTCGCGAGCGTCGCCGCGAGCGCCTCGGCATCGAGCCAGCCGACCATGAGGACGTGCCCGTCCGCGACGTCCTGGACGACGCCTGCGACCAGGCCGTCGGCGCCCCACGTCACCAACGACGGGTCGAGACCCGCCTCGAGCGCGACCGGCCCGGGCGCTCGACGTCACGCCGCGGCTCCCGCGGGGATCGCTCGCACCGGCAGCCCGGCCGCGGCCATCGCCGCCTTCACCTCGGCGATGGAGACCTCGCGCCGGTGGAACATCCCCGCCGCGAGCACGGCGTCCGCGCCGCCCTCGCGCACCGCGGCGATACAGTCGGCCGCCCCCGCGGCGCCGCCCGACGCGATGACCGGGACCTCGACCCGATCAGCGATCGCGCGCAGGAGCGGGAGGTCGAAGCCCGACCTCGTCCCGTCGCGATCGATCGACGTCACGAGCAGCTCGCCGGCCCCGAGGTCCACCGCCCGGACGGCCCAGTCGACCGCGTCGAGGCCGACGGCCTCGCGACCACCCTTGACGACCACCTCAAAGCCGGACGTGAACGCGGCGTCCGCCGAGCGACGGGCGTCGATCGCGACCACCACGGCCTGGCTGCCGAACCGTGCGGCGCACGCGGTGACGAGCGCCGGATCGGCGACCGCGCGCGTGTTGAGGCTCACCTTGTCGGCCCCCGCGCGCAGCACGTCGCGCATCTCGTCCACGCTGCGGACGCCGCCGCCCACCGTGAGCGGGATGAACGCCCGCCGGGCGGTCCGCTCGACGATGTCGAGCAGGGTCGCGCGGCCCTCGGGCGCCGCGGTGATGTCGAGGAACACGAGCTCGTCGGCGCCCTCGGCCGCATACCGCTCCGCGAGCTCGGGCGGGTCGCCCGCGTCCACGAGGTCGACGAACCGGGTGCCCTTGACCACGCGTCCGTTCGCGACGTCGAGGCAAGGGATGACGCGGCGGCGGAGCATCAGGCGGCCGCCCGCGCCCGGGCCGCGAGCCCGACGACGTTCGCGATGAGTCGCAGGCCATCGGCGCCCGACCGCTCCGGGTGGAACTGGACGCCGAGCATCCGGCCGCGGGCGACGGCGGACACGAACGGGCGCCCGTGGTCGGTGCGGGCAAGCGTGGCCTCGGCGTCGCCGTCGGGCGGCGCGCCCACGTACGAGTGGACGAAGTAGAAGTCCGCGCCGTCTTCGATGCCGTCGAACGCGGGGTGCGGCCGGGTCCGGACGACCTGGTTCCAGCCGATGTGGGGCAGCGTCGGGGCGTCGACGAGGCGGACCGTGCGCCCCCGCAGCACGCCCAGGGTCTCGGCGCCGTCCTCGTCGCTGCCCTCGAACAGGAGCTGGAGCCCGAGGCAGATCCCGAGGAACGGGCGGTCGGCGGCGATCCAGGCGCGGATCGGGTCGACGAACCCGGCGGCCCGCAGCCGGTCCATCGCCGGCGCGGCGGCCCCGACGCCCGGCACGACGAGGAGGTCGGCGCCGTCGACGTCGTCGGGCGTCAGCGCGCGACGGGCGCGTGCGCCCGCAGTGAGCAGCGCCTGCTCGATCGAGACGAGGTTGCCCGCCCCGTAGTCAACCACCGCGACGTCGACGGCCGCCGCGCCGCGCAACCCCCTGGTCATCCCAGCGAGCCCTTCGTCGACGCCACGCCGGTCCGCCGCGGGTCGGGCTCGCACGCGACGCGCAGCGCGCGCCCGAGCGCCTTGAACGCGGCCTCGGCGAGGTGGTGGTCGTTGCGGCCGGTGCCGTTGACATGGACGGTCGCCCCCGCGGTCCGGGCGAACGCCTCCAGGGCATGCTCGACGAGCTGGAGCGGCAGCGTGCCGGCACGCTCTGCCCGGAACGGGAGGTCGATGACGGCGTACGGCCGGCCCGCCGACATCGACGACCGCCGTTGCCACCGACTCGTCCATCGGCACCGAGCTGTCGCCGAAGCGGCGGATCCCCGCGCGGTCGCCGAGCGCCTCGGCGAACGCCGACCCGAGCACGAGCGCGACGTCCTCGACGGTGTGGTGCTCGTCCACGTGGAGGTCGCCCGTCGCCGCGATCTCGATGTCGAACAGGCCGTGGTGGGCGAGCGACCCAAGCAGGTGGTCGTAGAACCCGATGCCGGTCGCGATCTCCGCGGCGCCGGTGCCGTCGAGGTCGAGCGTGACCGTCACGTCGGTCTCGCGGGTCTTGCGCGCGAGCCGCACCCGTCGCGCCGCGCGCGCCTGGACGTCGATGGTGCCGAGCGGCGTCGTCATGCGGGCGTGTCTCCATCGAGAGCGGGGACCGGGGGGAGCGTCGGGGCGATCTCGGCGGCCGCGGCGATCAGGCGGTCGTCCTCGTCGGGCGTGCGGATGGTGACGCGGAGGCAGTAGGCGAGCGGGTGACCGTGGCCGAACGTCCGCGGGACCAGGCCGCGGGCCATCAGCGCGAGCGCGGCCGCCTCCGCGCGCTCCGGCGTGACGAGGTCGAGCAGCACGAAGTTGGTGACCGATGGCTGCGGGCGCCAGCCGGCGGCCTCGAGCGCAGCGACCAGCCGCGGACGCTCGCGCTCCACCCGCTCGACGTTCGCGCGCATGCCCGGCTCGTCGCGGAGCGCAGCGGTGACCGCGGTCGCGGAGATGGTGCTGATCGATCCGGGCGGGCGGTATGGGGCGATCCGGCGCACCGTGTCGGCGGTCGCGATCGCGAAGCCGACGCGGAGGCCCGCGAGGGCGTACGCCTTGGAGGCCGTGCGGACCACGACGAGGTTCGGGTAGCGCGTGCGCAGCCCGATCACCGTCACGCCACTGAACTCGCTGTAGGCCTCGTCGACCACGACGGCGGGAGCCGCCCGCCCGTCCGCGGCGGCGTCGGCGTCGATGTCCGCGAGCAGGCGCTCCACCGCGCCGTCCGGTTCGGCCCGCCCTGTCGGGTTGTTCGGGTTGCAGATCCAGACGAGCGTCGCTTCGCGAGCCGCCCGACGGACCGCCGGCAGGTCCATCGCCCAGCCGTCGTCGCGGCCGAGGCGCGGGACGGCGATCACGCGCCCCCCGCGCTGCTCGGCGTGGATCCGGTACATCGGGTAGGTCGGCACCGACACCACGGCGGCCTCGCCCGCGGGCAGGAACGCCTTCGTGCACATGTCCAGGATCTCGTCGGCGCCGGCGCCGGGGACGAGCTCGTCGGTCGTGACGCCGTACGCGGCGGCGGCCGCCTCGACCAGCCGGCGGTAGTCGCCCGGCGGGTACTCGGACAGCGGCGTCTCGAACCGGCCCGCGGCCAGCAGGCCGGCGAGCAGCGCGGGCGGCGCGGGCGAGGTGTTGAGGTCGAACCGCAGGACCTGCGAGATCGGGATGCCGAAGCGCTCGGCGACGCCCTCGTCGGTCGCCTCCCAGCTGTACGAGGCGGGATCGGTGGGCGACGAGACGCTGAACGGGCTCGGGCTCATCGGGCGGGCCTCGGTCGTGGCGGGGTCGTCGAAACGGGCCTCGACGGCGTCGCGGTGGGCGAGCAGGCCCTCCGCCTCGGCCAGGGTGCGGATGGTTGGCCGGAGCGCGGCCAGGCCCTCGCGCGTGATCCGCTGGACCTGCGAGAACTTGCCGTAGGTCTCGACCGCCAGCGGCCCGCAGGCGCGCGCGAGCCCGCCCGTCGGCAGGACGTGGTTGGCGCCCGATGCGTAGTCGCCCGCCGACTCGGGCGACCAGCGCCCGACGAAGATCGAGCCCGCGTTGCGGATCCGGGAGACCGCGGCCTCGGCGTCGGCGAGGTCGATCGAGAGGTGCTCGGGCCCGTAGCCGTCGACGAAGGCGATTCCGGCATCGAGGTCGTCGACGAGGACGATCCGGCCGTGGTCGGCGAGGGCGCGGGCGAGGATGTCGCGCCGGAGCGCGGTCGCCAGCCGCCGGCGAACGTCCGCCTCGACCGCGTCGGCGAACGCCTCGTCGAACGTCACGAGCAGGGCAGGGGAGTCGACCCCGTGCTCGGCCTGCGTGATCAGGTCGGCGGCGACCGTCGACGGGTCGGCCGATGCGTCCGCGAGCACCAGGCCCTCGGATGGACCGGCCGGCAGGTCGATGGCGACCTCGCCGGCGAGCTCGACCTTGGCGGCGGTCACCCACGCGCTCCCGGGGCCGACGACGAGGTCGGCCGGCGGCAGGCCCGCATCCGGAAGCCCGAACGCTAGGGCGCCGATCGCCTGGACGCCGCCGGCGACGAGCAGCCCGTCGACGCCGAGCAACCCAGCCGCGCCCAGCAAGACCGGGTCGACCGCGCCGCCGCGATCCGCGGGCGAGGCGACGACGATGGCCGCGACGCCCGCGACCTGCGCCGGGACCACCGTCATCACCAGCGACGACGGGTACGGCGCAGAGCCCCCCGGCACGTATGCCCCGACGCGCGACACGGGCAGCCAGCGTCGCTCGAGCTCGACCCCCGGGACGATCACCGTGCGCGACGAGGCGGGACGCTGGGTCTCGGCGAACCGGCGGACGTTGGCGATGGCCGTCTCGAGCGCCGACCGCTGCACGGCCGGGAGCGCGTCGGCGGCCGCCGACGAGCTCCGCCCGGGTGAGCAGCAGCCGGCCGTCGGGGCGACCCCCGCCGAATCGCGCCGCGGCGTCCCGGACGGCGATAGCGCCTCGAGCCCGCACGTCGGCCAGGATCCCGCGCGCCGCCTCGCGCACGCCCGGATCGGGCACGGCGCCGCGCCGGAACAGGGCGTCGCGCTCGGCCACCGCGGCCGCGTCGGGCGCCCGCAGGTCGAGCCGCCGGAGCCGCAGCTCGGCGTCGACGCCCGTGACGGTCACGGGAGGATCTTCTCGATCGGCAGGACGAGGATCCCGGACGCCCCGGCCGCCTTGAGCGCCGGCAGCAGGCCCCAGACCTCGTCGGCGCCGACGACCGCGTGGATCGCGATCATCCCGGCGTGCGCGAGCGGGATCACCGACGGCGACTCGAGCCCCGGCAGCAGGTCCTCGAGCTCCGCGAGGTGCGTGGCCGGGGCGTTCATCATCAGGTACTTGCGGCCGCGGGCCGCGATGACCGCGCCGAGCATCGTGACGATCCCGTCGAGCTCGGCTGCGCGCGCCTGGAGCGCGGCGGGGTTCGCGACGAGGACGGCCTCGGAGGACAGGATGTCGCCGATCGGCCGGAGCCCGTTCATCGCCAGCGTCGAGCCGGTCGACACGAGGTCCACGATCCCCTCCGCGACCCCCAGCCGCGGGGCGACCTCGACCGCACCCGACAGCGGCACGACGTCGACCGCGATCCCCTGGCCCGCGAAGTAGCGCCGGGCGACGTTGGGGTGGGACGTCGCGACGCGGTGACCGGCGAGCTCGGCGATCGACTGGTACGGGGAGTCGGACGGCACCGCGGCGGCCAGCCGACAGCGGCCGTACCCGAGCTCGCGCACGACCGGCAGCTCGGCGCCCGTCTCCGCCAGCAGGTCGCCGCCCGTGATGCCCAGGTCCGCCACGCCGTCGCCGACGAACTCGATCACGTCGCCCGTGCGCACGAACAGGATGTCGAGCGGGTGGTTCTGGACGCGCGACACGAGGCTGCGGTCGTGCTCCTCGAACACGAGGCCGGCGTCGTGGAGGAGCGACAGCGTCGGGTCGACCAGGCGGCCCTTGTTCGGCACCGCCAGCCGGAGGCGCTCCCTCATCGGGACGGCGCGTCCGCGTCGCGGACCCGATCGAGCATCAGGCGGTAGCCGCCCTCGCCGTGGTGGAGCCACGACGCGATCCGGGTGATCGTCGCCGTGCTCGCCCCGGTCTCGCGCGAGATCTCGGCGTAGTGCTTGCCCGAGTCCAGCAGCCGGACGACGGCCCAGCGCTGGGCGAGGTCGCGCAGCTCGCCCAGGGTGCACAGGTCGCGCAGGAACCGGCCGCCTTCGTCCGCGTCCTCGAGGCGCAGGAGCGCGTCGATCAGCGCCTCCGTCTCGGGCGTCCGCCAGTCGTCTGCCACGGCGTACGATGCCTCCAGTCATCCCACCCGCATCCGAGGGTGGTCGGCCATCATGCTATTGTAGTAGCGTGCTAATACGCTAGCAGTTGGGGGGATCGCGTGTCAACGATGGGGGACCTCGGGCCGATCGCGGTGTTCGAGCTGCTGCCCGCCATCGACATCCTCGGCGGGCGGGTGGTGCGCCTGCGCCAGGGCGACTTCGACCGCGAGATCGCCTACGAGGCCGACCCGGTCGCCGTCGCCGCGCGGTTCGTCAGCCAGGGGGCGACGTGGCTCCACGTCGTGGACCTCGACGGGGCCCGGGACGGCGAGCCGCAGCAGCTGGACACGGCGGCCGAGGTCGTCGCCGAGGTGCATGGACGGGCGCGCGTCGAGCTCGGCGGGGGCCTGCGGACGGCCATCGCGGTCGCGGGGGCGATCGGCACCGGCGCCGCGCGCGTCACGGTCGGGACCGGCGCGCTGACCGATCCGGCGTTCGTCCGCGCGATCGTGGCCCGCCACGGCCCCGAGCGCGTGGTCGCGTCCATCGACGTCCGGGACGGGATCGCGCTGGGCGAGGGCTGGCGGCCCGGCGCCGTGGGCCTGCCGGCGGCGGAGGCGATCGAGATGCTCGTGGCGGCCGGGATCACGACGTTCGAGGTGACCTCCATCGCCCGTGACGGGCTCCTGGAGGGTCCGGATCTCGAGCTGCTGCGGTCGCTCGTCGTCCTCCAGACCGGCCGGATCATCGCGTCCGGCGGGATCGCCTCGATCGAGGACGTGCTCGCCGTCCAGGCGATCGGCTGCGCCGGCGCCATCGTCGGCAGCGCGCTGTACGAGGGCCGCTTCGACGTCGGCGCGGCGATGGCCGCGGTCGGAAACGCGGGCCGCCGCGTCGGCTGACGCGCACGACCGCCCGTCGGCGGTCAGTGGCCCTCGCCGTGGTCCTTCTTGTGCGCGTCCACGATCTTGTCGGCGAGGTGTGACGGGACGTCCTCGTAGTGGTCGAGGGTCGAGCTGAACGTGCCCCGGCCGCCGGTCAGCGACCGGAGCTCGGTCGCGTACGAGAACAGCTCGGCCTGCGGCACCTGGGCCGAGATCACCTGCATCCCGTTCGCCGAGTCGAGGCCCAGCACGCGGCCGCGCCGCCCGTTGAGGTCGCGGTTGACCTCGCCCATGTACTGCTCGGGGACCTTGACCTCGACGGCCATGATCGGCTCGAGCAGGGCCGGCTTCGCCTGGAGCACGCCGTCCTTGAGCGCCATCGAGGCGGCGATCTTGAACGACAGCTCGTTCGAGTCGACCGGGTGGTACGACCCGTCGTAGAGGGTCGCCTTGAAGTCGATCAGCGGATAGCCGGCGAACACGCCCTCGGCGGCCGTCTCGCGGATGCCCTTCTCGACGCCCGCGAAGAACCCGCGGGGCACGGACCCGCCGACGACCTTCTCGGCGAACTCGACGCCCGCGCCGGGGCTCGGCTCGAGCTCCAGCCACACGTCGCCGAACATCCCGTGGCCGCCGGTCTGCTTCTTGTAGCGGCCGTGGACCTGGGTCTTGCCGCGGATGGTCTCGCGGTAGGGGACCGTGGGCGTGCGGGTGGCGATCGCGGCGCCGAACTTGCGCTTCAGGCGCTCGGTGATGACCGCGACATGCGCGTCGCCGATCGCCCGCAGGATCTGCTCGCCGGTGTCGCTGCGCTCGACACGCGCGGTCGGCTCCTCCTCGAGCATCCGCTGGAGGGCCGGGCCCATCTTGTCGAGGTCGCCCTTGGACACCGGCTCGATCGCGACCTGGAGCGTGGGGTTCGGGAAGTCGATCGGCCCGAGGTGCAGTGCGGCGTCGCGCGTCGTGATCGTGTCCCCGGTCTCGGTCACCCCCAGCTTGGCGACGGCGCCGATCTCGCCGGCCCGCAGCTCGGCCGCCGGCTCCTGCTCCTTGCCGTGCAGGTACAGGAGCTGGCCGATCCGCTCGTCCTCGCCCTTGTCGCTGTTGAACACCGTTCCCTGGCTCTTGAGCGTCCCGGACAGTACCCGCAGGTACGTCAGCCGACCGACGAACGGGTCGGCCGCGGTCTTGAACACGCGGACCAGCAGCTGGCTGCCGCTCGCGGGCACCTCGACGTCCTTGCCCGCCTTGTCCGTCGCCGCGTACGGGCCTTCCTCCTCGGGCGAAGGCAGGTAGCGGACGATCGCGTCCAGCAGCGACGAGAGCCCGATCCCCTTCGCGGCCGACGCGACGAGCGACCGGCGCGAGGATCGACTCGCGGACGCCCTTGTGGAGGCACGCGTCGAGCTCGGCGTCGGAGATCTCCTCCTCGCCGAGGTACTTCTCGAACACGACGTCGTCGGCCTCGGCCGCCGCCTCGAGCAGCTGGTCCCGACGCCGCGCCACCTCGCCGGCGAGCTCGTCGGGGACCGGGATCTCGACCTCCTTGCCGCCCTCGAACTTCCAGGCCTTGCGATGGACGAGGTCGATGTAGCCGCTGAACGTGTCCGCGGCGCCGATCGCGATGTGGAGCGGCGCGATCTTCGTCCCGAACGCCTCGCGCAGGGCGTCGAGCGCCGCGCTCGGGTCGGCGTTCTCGCGATCGCACTTGTTGAGCACGAAGCAGGCCGCCGTGTTGGTCGCCCGCCCCACGCCGACCGCCGCCTCGAGCCCCGCCTCGACGCCACCCGAGGCGTCCATCACGAACAGGGCCGCGTCGGCCGCGTGGAAGCCCTCGATCATCTCGGCCGTGAAGTCCGGGTAGCCCGGCGTGTCGACCACGGTGATCTCGTGCTCGCCGTGCTCGAACGTGCCGACCGCGAGGCTGAGCGACTGGTGGCGCTTCTGCTCCTCGGGCTCGTAGTCGAGGTGGGCGGTCCCGTCGTCCACCCGGCCCTGGCGCGGGATCGCGCCGGCACGAAAGAGGACCTGTTCCGCGAGCGTCGTCTTGCCGCTACCGGCGTGGCCCGCGAGCACGACGGAGCGGATGTGGGCGAGGTCGTGGCTTTTGACCGTCATCGCGCGCAGTACCTCGTGGTGACTCGGATCCAGGGGTCACGAAGACTGGGCGGGGCGATGGGAACGTGAGGTGGCCGGCACCGGTCGACGAAACCCGTTGGCTCCGATGATATCGGTATACTCCCGGCCGATGTCCGGACATTCCAAGTGGTCGACGATCAAGCGCCAGAAGGGCGTCAACGACTCCAAGCGCAGCGCCATGTTCACCAAGGTCGCGCGGGAGATCGCGGTCGCTGCGCGCGCCGGCGGCGGCTGACCCCGACGCGAACTACCGGCTGCGGCTCGCGGTCGACAAGGCCCGCTCGATCAACATGCCCGCCGACAACATCAAGCGGGCGATCGAGAAGGCGACCGGCGGCGGCGACGACGTCCAGTACGAGGAGATCGTCTACGAGGGCTACGGCCCGGGTGGCGTGGCGGTGCTCGTCGAGGCGGCGACCGACAACCGCAACCGGACCGCGGCCGAGGTGCGCTCGATCTTCGTGAAGGCGGGCGGCCAGCTGGCCGGCTCGGGCGCGGTCGCCTGGCAGTTCGAGCCGCGCGGCCTGATCACGGTGGAGCGGGAAGGCGCCGATCCCGACGAGGTCGCGCTGGCCGCGATCGACGCCGGCGCCGTGGACGTGGACACCGAGGTCGACCCGATCGAGATCTACACCGAGCCCGGGGACCTCGAGAGCGTGCGCAAGACGCTCGAGGCCGCGGGCGTGGGCGTCGACGGCGCGGAGTCGGCGATGCTCGCCAAGCAGACGGTCAACCTCGACGCCGATCACGTGCGCAAGGCGATGCGCCTCGTCGAGCTGCTCGAGGACCTCGACGACGTCCAGCGCGTCACCGCGAACGTCGACATCCCCGAGGAGCTGCTGGCCGAGGTTGCCGGGTGATCGTCCTCGGGATCGATCCCGGGACCGCCGCCCTCGGATACGGAATCGTCGACCGGAACGGCGGTGGGCTGCGCGCGATCGACTACGGATGCCTCACGACGAGCGCCGACCTCCCGTTGCCCGAGCGCCTGGTCCTGATCCACGACCACGTCGCCGAGCTGATCGAGACGCACCACCCGGCGATCGTCGCCGTCGAGCGCGTCTTCTTCTCCAAGAACGCCCAGACCGCGTTCGCGGTGGGCCAGGCGCGGGGCGTCGTGCTGCTCGCCGCCGCCCAGGCCGGCGTGCCCGTCCGCGAGGCGACCCCGAACGAGGTCAAGATGGGCGTCACGGGCTACGGCAGGGCCGACAAGGGCCAGGTCGGCCGGATGGTGGCCGTGATCCTGCGCCTCGCCGAGGTCCCCACGCCCGACGACGCCGCCGACGCGCTGGCGATCGCCATCTCGTGCGCCAACGCCGAGCGGCCCGGCGACCGCCTCAACGCCGGTGCCGGCGGCGCGAAGGCGGCGGTCATGGATCGCGCGGCGGTGGGCCCGATCGTGCGCGGGGAGACGCCCTACGAGCGATCCGTGCGCGAGGCGCTCGCGCTCGAGAAGAAGGCCGCGGCGGGCGCGGGCTCCGGCCGTCGCTAGGCAAAGGCGAGCCCGATGATCGCGTCGGTCGAGGGCGTGGTCGGGGCGATCTCGGCGGATTCGATCGTGATCGAGGTCGGCGGCATCGGGTATCGCGTGTACACCGCGCCGTCGGTGATCGCGACCGCGCCGCCGGGCGGCCGGCTCAAGCTCCACACCTACCACCTCGTGCGCGAGGACCAGCAGGCGCTGTTCGGCTTCCGGACGTCGGAGGAGCTCGGGTTCTTCAACCTGCTGCTCACGGTGACCGGCGTCGGGCCGAAGGTCGCGATGGCGATCGTCGGCTCGCGACCGACCGTCGACCTCCAGCTCGCGATCCTGCAGCAGGACCAGGCGGTGCTGGTGTCGATCCCGGGCATCGGCAAGAAGCTGGCCGAGCGGATCATCTTCGAGCTCAAGGAGAAGGTCTCGGCGGCAGGCGTCGCGGCCGGTTCCGCGGCGGCGGTGTCGAGCGCGTCCGAGGGCGAGGTCGTCGCGGCGCTCCAGGCCCTGGGCTACTCGCCGGGAGAGGCGCGCGAGGCGTCGCGCCTGGCGGTGAACGACACGTCCGTCGGCGCCGGGCTCGAGGAACGCGTGAAGGCGGCGCTGCGGACGCTGCTGCGCGACTAGGACGTCGCGGGATGCGCGTCATCGCCGGCGTCGTTGCCTTGCTGCTCGCGACCGGCTGCCTCGTGGGTTGCGCCAGCGCCTGTCCGACAGCCCAGCTCGAGGGCACGCTCGTGGCGGCCGACGGCGAGCTGGTCGTCGAGCGCGACGCGGCCGGCGTCGCGATTCACGTGCAGTGGCCGTTCGGCGTGGGCGTCCACGACGAGGGCGGCACGCTCGTGCTCGCGGACGTCCTGGGCACGGTGAAGGCCCGCGAGGGGGACGTCGTGGGGATTGCCGGTTCGTCGACCGGCGACGGATCATGGGTCGCCTGCGGCGACATCGCGGTCACGGGCACGTCGAAGCCGAAGGCACCCAACGAGTGACGAGGACCGAAGCGTGCCGCGGCGCGTCGAACATTTGTACCAATTGACGCCGATCCTGCTAGACTCCGGCCGATGACCGACGACGGCCTCAGCCTCCTCGCGGCAGGCACCTCGGACCCCGGCGAGGTCGCCGTGGAAGGGTCGCTGCGCCCGCGGACGCTCGACGAGTACATCGGCCAGCGCGAGGTCAAGGCGAGCCTCGACGTCCTGCTCCAGGCGGCGAAGGGGAGGGGAGAGGCGGCCGATCACGTCCTCCTCTACGGACCGCCCGGACTCGGCAAGACGACGCTCGCCACGATCATCGCCCGCGAGCTTGGCGTGAACGTCCGCTACACGAGCGGGCCGGCGGTCGAGCGGGCCGGGGACCTGGCGGCGATCCTCACGGCCCTTGACGAACGCGACGTCCTGTTCATCGACGAGATCCACCGCCTGAACCGTGCGGTCGAGGAGATCCTCTACCCGGCGATGGAGGACTTCGCCCTCGACGTGATGATCGGCAAGGGGCCGAGCGCCCGCAGCCTGCGGCTCAGCCTGAAGCCGTTCACGGTGGTCGGCGCGACCACCCGTGCCGGCCGGATCAGCGGCCCGCTCCGGGACCGTTTCGGCATGACGTACCGGCTCGACTTCTACGGCGAGGACGAGCTGACGGCGATCGTCCGGCGGTCAGCGGGCATCCTCGGCGTCGAGATCGATGGCGCCGCCGCGCAGCTGATCGCGCGCCGAGGGCGCGGCACGCCGCGCATCGTCAACCGGCTCCTCCGCCGGGTCCGCGACCACGCTGAGGTCAACGGAGACGGCCGGATCCACGAGCAGGCGGTCGCCGAGGCCATGGCGGTCCTCGACATCGACGACCTCGGTCTCGACACCACCGACCGCAAGCTGCTGGCGGCGATCGTCCAGAAGTTCCAGTCGGGCCCCGTCGGCGTCCAGGCGCTGGCCGCCGTGCTCGCCGAGGAGACCGAGACGATCGAGGACGTCTACGAGCCGTTCCTGCTGCGGCTCGGGTTCCTCGATCGGACGCCGCAGGGGCGCATCGCGACCGAGGGCGCCCGCCAGCACCTCGCGGCGCTGGGCTACGAGATCCCGCCGCCGCGGCGCGCGGAGCCCGACATGCCGGCGCTCTGGGACGACGTCCCATCCCACTGACCGTGGACATCTACGAGCCCTTCGGTCGCGTCCTGATCGTCATCGGCCTCGTGATCGCCGCCGTCGGCGCGGTGATGGTGTTCGGGTCGCGGATCCCGATCCTCGGCCACCTGCCGGGCGACATCACGATCAAGGGCGACAACGTGACGATCTACATCCCGCTGGGCACGATGCTCGTCGTCTCGGTCGTCGCGTCGGTCGTCCTCAGCCTGCTGGCCCGCCGCTGACCGTGACCGGCGCCGCCAGCTTCGAGGTCCTCGTCCCGCCGCCCATCGACGGTTCGACGCGCGCCCGGCTCGGCCGCCTGACGCTGCCGCACGGCGTGGTCGAGACGCCGCAGTTCATGCCGGTGGGCACGAACGCCACGGTCAAGGCGCTCCACCCCGACGAGGTCGCCGCGGCCGGCGGCACGATCCTGCTCGCCAACACCTACCACCTGTACCTGCGGCCCGGCCACGAGCGGATCGAGCGGCTGGGCGGCCTGCACGGGTTCATGGGCTGGGACCGGCCGATCCTCACCGACTCGGGCGGCTTCCAGGTCGTGTCCATGGGCGACCTGCGGGTCATCGACGACGACGGGGTGACGTTCAAGAGCCACCTCGACGGGTCGATCCACCGGTTCACGCCGGAGCACTCGGTCGCGGTCCAGCAGGCGCTCGGGGCGGATGTCGCGGTCGCGTTCGACCAGCCGGTGTTCCCGAGCTCGTCGCGCGCCATCGTCGAGGACGCGATGCGCCGCACGCATCGCTGGGCCGAGCGATCGCTCGAGGCCCACACCCGGCCCGACCAGGCGCTGTTCGGGATCGTCCAGGGTGGCCTCGACCCCGAGCTCCGCGCCGAGTCCGCCCGGTTCATCGCCGGGCTGCCGTTCGACGGCATCAACATCGGCGGCCTCGCCGGCGACGAGACGGCCGAGGAGCGGAACCTCGCCCTCGACGAGACGATCCCGCACCTCGACGGCGACCCGCGTCCGCGCTACCTGATGGGGCTCGGCTCGCCGCTCGACCTCCTCGACGCCGTCCACCGCGGCATCGACCTGTTCGATTCCGTGCTGCCGGCGCGCGTCGCCCGCAACGGCCAGCTGTGGGTCCCCGGCGGCCGCCTCAACCTCCGCAACGAACAGTTCCGCGACGATCCGCGGCCCGTCCAGGACGACTGTCCGTGCCCGCTGTGCACCCGGTTCTCACGGGCGTACCTGAGCCATCTGTTCCGGGCGAAGGAGATGCTCGCGTACCGGCTCGCGACTTGTCACAACCTCACCTTCACCCTAGACTTCATGGTCAGGATCCGGGCTGCGCTGCGCGCCGGAACCTTCCCCGTCGAGACCCCCGGCCTGCGCTCCCGCGCCGTCCGGATGAGTGGCGGTGAAGGCGCCGCGAAGCCGGCGTGAAGTCCGTGTCGGTATCGTCAATCATGCGTGGAGGCGCGAAATGGGATCACGGGATCGCCCCCACAAGGAAGTCAAGAAGAAGCCCAAGGACAAGTCCTCCCAGCCCAGCCTGGCGCCGCTGTCCGAGCCTCCGCAGCAGGTGGAGGTCATCCGGAAGCAACGCAAGCCCAGGTGGGATGAGGGGGAGTCCGGCGAGGGCTAGGCGTCGGGCGGACGGGGACCGGGTCCCGCGCCGTCGAGTCGGCAACAGCCGCACGGAGCGAGGACTGGCATGACGATCACCGGCAAGGAGTTGGACGCCCGCAACGGCGGCATGGAGAAGGCCGTCGCCGAACGAGGGAAGGCCGTCAGCGCGGCCATTCTCGCGATCGAGAAGCAGTTCGGCGCGGGCTCGATCATGAAGCTCGGGTCGGCGCAGCGTCAGCAGGTCGACTCGATCCCCACGGGCTCGATCGCCCTGGATCTCGCGCTCGGGGTCGGCGGAATCCCGCGTGGCCGGATCACCGAGATCTTCGGACCGGAGTCCTCGGGCAAGACCACCGTGTGCCAGCACGTCATCGCGGAGGCGCAGCGGCGAGGCGGCATCGCGGCGTTCATCGACGTCGAGCACGCGCTCGATCCGGGCTATGCGCGTGCCTGCGGCGTGAACGTCGACGAGCTCCTCGTCAGCCAGCCTGACACGGGCGAGCAGGCGCTCGAGATCACCGAGACCCTCATCCGCTCCGGCGGCGTCGACATCGTCGTCCTCGACTCCGTGGCGGCCCTCGTGCCGCGGGCCGAGATCGAGGGCGAGATGGGCGACAGCTTCGTGGGCATCCAGGCCCGGCTGATGAGCCAGGCGCTGCGCAAGCTCACCGGGGCGGTCAGCCGGTCGAACACGTCCCTCGTGTTCACCAACCAGCTGCGCGAGAAGATCGGCGTGATGTTCGGCAACCCGGAGACGACGCCCGGCGGTCGCGCGCTCAAGTTCTACGCGTCGGTCCGCCTCGACATCCGGCGGGTCGAGACGATCAAGACCGGCACCGAGTCGGTCGGCAACCGGGTCCGCGTCAAGGTCGTCAAGAACAAGGTGTCGCCTCCGTTCCGCGTTGCGGAGTTCGACGTGATGTACGGCGAGGGCATCTCGCGCGAAGGCGGGCTGCTGGACGTCGGCGTGGCGATGGACGTGGTCACGAAGACCGGCGCCTGGTTCACGTTCGGCGAGACGCGCCTGGGCCAGGGTCGGGAGGCATCCAAGGACTTCCTGAAGGGCAATGCCGACATCTCGGCGGAGATCGACCGCAGGATCCGGGCCAAGATCACGGAGGTGACCCTCCCGGTGGAGGGCATCGAAGAGGCCGAATAGGGTCTCCGGCGGCGCCCGGCCGGGGCGTCGCACGTCGCGGATGCGAGGTGGCAATGAACCTTGCGACGCTCCCTGGGTTGCTGGCCGTGCTGCACGCGCTGGCGGGGATCGGGTTCATCGTGGGGTTGTTCGGCCGCTGGATGGTGCTCGCCGCCGCGGAGCGCGCCGCGACCCCGTCGTCGATGCGCCTCCTGGCCCGCGCCGCCGCGCCGTTCGAGACGCTGGTCATCGCGGGATCGCTGGTGGTGTTCATCCTGGGCATCCTCACCGCGTGGGCCGAGGGCCTGCCGCTGCTCGGGCCGTTCGTCGGCGCAGGGACCAACTGGTTGTTCGTATCCCTGCTGCTGTTCCTGTCGATCCTGCCGCTCGTGCCGCTGGTGTTCCTGCCGCGCGGTCGGGTGTTCGAGGCGGCGCTCGAGGAAGCTGAAGCGGCGGGCGTCGTGACCGACCGGCTGCGCGCCGCATGGTCGGATCCCGTCGTCCGCGGCGCACACATCTACGAGCTGACGGCGGTGACGATCGTGCTCGTGCTGATGCTCTCCAAGCCGTTCTGAGGTGGACGACGGACAGCAGACCGCATCCGCCACCCGGCGCCGGGCGAGCTTCCAGGAGCGGCGCGACCGCCGGGCGGCCGTCGATGACGTCAACGACGTGCTCGAGGCCGCGGCGCGGTTCCTCGAGGCGCGTCCTCGCTCGGTCCAGGAGGTCAGGCGGCGGCTGACGACAGCTGGCTACCGGCCTGAGCTCGTGGACGCCGCGATCGGGCGGCTTGGCGAGCTCGGCTACCTCGACGACGACGCCTTCGCGCGGACCTGGGTGGAGTCGCGCGACCGCGCTCGACCACGCGGCGAGCAGGCGCTGCGGCGCGAGCTCCGCCTCAAGGGCGTCGATGACGCGATCGTCCGCAGCGTGCTCGACGACCGGCGGCAGGGTGGCATCGAGCATCCGGGGAGCGACGACGGCGACGCGGAGCCGGTCGACGCCGATCGCGCGGCGGCCGATCGCCTGCTGGCCCGCCATGCCAGAGCCCTCGCGCGCGTCCCCGACAGTCGGGCGCGCCGTCAGCGCGCCTACGCGTTGCTTGCGCGCAACGGGTTCGACCCGTCGACCGCCGCCGACGTGGCCCGCCGATACGTCGACGACACCGCGGACGCATAGCGCGCATCGCCTGGACCCAGTCGCGACGCCGGTCGGCGGTCGGCGCGGGCCGACGAACCGCTACGATGCTTTCTCGGCTACACCACCCCATCGGCCGTCGTGGAGGCCAACCCCCTTGTCGCTTGACCACTCCTCGCTGTTTCGCGGGCGCCCATCCGGCGTGCACGCGCGTACGTCGCGCCTCCGCCGCGGATGAGCGACTGGGCGGACCGGCTCCGGGAGCGCCGGCAGCGGGCCGAGAGCCTGCTCCGCGCCCCGCGCGTCCGGATCGAGGTCTTCGGCGATGAGAGCGCATATGGGGTCTATCGCGCCTTCACGGCTCGCCATCCGCGCTTCCTGGTCACGTCAGCAAAGCGCTGGGGCGTTGCGCTGACGCCGTTGCCGGCGGCGTTCGAGGACTACGTCGGCGGGGGCTCGCGGAAGGTCCTGCGGCAGAAGCGGAGACTCGCAGAGAAGGCAGGCTTCCGCTACGCGCTCGTCTCGCCGCAGGAGCGGCTGGACGAGATAATGGAGATCAACCAGTCCGCGCCGGATCGCCAGGGCCGGCCAATGGACGACGGCTACCTCGATCGGGAGGCGGTGTCGAGGTCGTTCAGGGGACGAGGCGATGTCCACGGGATCCTCGATGCCGACGGACGGCTTCGCGCGTATGCGCTCGTGCTCGACATCGGCGATGCGGTGGTGTTCTCCAGGCTGCTGGGCCATGCGGACGACCTCGAGCAGGGGGTGATGTATCTCCTGGTGAGCGAGGCGATCAGGGCGTCGATCGAGGGCCGCCGGCCGGACGGGACGCCGCACTGGGCGATGTACGACACCTTTTGGGGCGCGGCCAAAGGGCTCGCGTACTTCAAGGAGCGGGTCGGGTTCCGGCAGTACACGGTCGACTGGATCTGGGTGGACCGCGGGGCCAGCGGTCACTCCGCCACCGGTTCGGGAACTCCGTAGTAGGCTAATCGGATAACCGGACGCGGACCCGAGGGCCGCCTCCGGGCGAGCCGCGGCACCGGCTGAGAGCGGGTGGAGCTTCGTCAGCGCCTACCCGGTCCCGAGCCCAAGCGATCGCCGGTGCGGCGTAGCCCGAACCTGATACGCCAACGCCTCCGGCGGCTCCCTCCGCCGGACGGGAGGAACCGAAGATGGAACTCGCTGTCGCCGTAGCGGCCGTGGTCGCCGCCGTCGTCGGCATTGCCGTGGGGTTCGTCGCCCGTGGCATGTGGTCAGCCCAGACCGTGAAGTCCGCCCAGGACAAGGCCGCGCGCATCGTCGCCGAGGCGCGGACCCAGCAGAAGGACATGATCCTCGAGGCCAAGGACGAGAAGCTGCGCCTGGGGCGCGAGGCCGAGGACGAGGCGCGAGCCAAGCGGACCGAGCTCCAGAACCTGGAGCGGCGGCTCCTGGCGAGGGACGAGCAGCTCGACCAGCGCGCCGACATGCTCGAGGAGAAGAGCCGCAAGATCAACGACCGTGAGCGCGACCTCGAGACGGAGCGCGGGGAGCTCACCCGGCTGACCCAGGAGCAGGTCGTCGCGCTCGAGCGCGTGTCAGGGCTCTCGGCAGAGGACGCGAAGGGCGTCCTGCTCGAGGCGATCCGCGAGGAAGCCGAGCACGACGCGGTCAAGCTGTCCCGCGCGATCGAGCGACGGGCCCGCGACGAGGCGCAGGAGAAGGCGCGCGAGGTCATCGTCACCGCGATGCAGCGCGTCGCCGCCGACCACACGGCGGAGCACGCCGTGACCGTCGTCCATCTCCCCAGCGACGAGATGAAGGGCCGGATCATCGGCCGCGAGGGCCGCAACATCCGGGCGCTCGAGCAGGCGACGGGCGTCGACCTGATCATCGACGACACCCCGGAGACCGTCGTGCTGTCGGGCTTCGACCCCGTCCGGCGCGAGGTTGCGCGCCTGTCGCTGACCAAGCTCATCGCCGATGGCCGGATCCATCCCGGTCGGATCGAGGAGGTCGTCAACAAGGCCAAGGCCGAGGTCGACCTCGTGATCCGCCAGGCCGGCGAGCAGGCGGCCTACGAGGCTGGCGTGCCGGGCCTCCCCGCGGAGCTCGTCAAGCTGCTGGGGCGGCTCAAGTACCGGACGAGCTACGGCCAGAACGTGCTCGTCCACAGCGTGGAGACGAGCCACCTCGCGGCGATCATGGCGGCCGAGCTGGGCGCCGACATCAACGCCGCGAAGATCGGCGGCCTGCTGCACGACATCGGCAAGGCGGTCGACCACGAGGTCGAGGGGCCGCACGCCGCCATCGGCGCGTCGATCGCGCAGAAGCACAACATGCCGATGAAGATCGTGAACAGCATCGCCGCCCACCACCAGGAGGTCGAGTTCGCCTGCATCGAGGCCCCGATCGTCCAGGTCGCCGACGCGATCTCCGCGTCCCGCCCGGGCGCCCGCGGCGAGACGATGGAGACGTACGTCAAGCGCCTCGAGGACCTGCAGGGCATCGCAGAGAGCTTCGCCGGCGTCGAGCGCTCGTTCGCGGTGCAGGCCGGGCGCGAGGTGCGGATCCTCGTCCGCCCCGAGGAGATCGACGACCTGTCGGCGAGCCGGCTCGCGCGCGACATCGTCAAGAAGATCGAGGACAGCCTGACCTATCCGGGCCAGATCAAGGTCACCGTGATCCGCGAGACGCGCGCGGTCGAGTACGCGAAGTAGAAAGCGGCCGCGCGAGGCCCTCGAGGAGCCGGCCCGTCGGGAGACCGAGCAGTCGGTCAGGCAGGCGGGATGTTGTGGTTGTGGTGGAACACGTTGTCCGGGTCCACGCGGCGCTTGACCGCGACCAACCGGTCCCAGTTCGGGCCATACGCAGCGCGCACCGCGTTGGCGCCCTGGTCGTCGGCGAGGTAGTTGAGCCACCGTCGGTCGGAGAGATGCTCGCGCAGGGCGGCGTGCGTCTCGCGCGTCCAGGCGACGTTCGCCTCCGTCTCGGCCGGTTCGAGCCAGACCGACGTGAGGACCAGGTTCCAGCCGGGCTCACGGTGGGGAACCGCGCTCTCCGTCGGCCGGATCCTCGTCACGGCGCCGTGGAAGTGCTCGAACAGGATCCCCGACATCGGTGACGGGATGGACCCGAATCGCTCGATGGCCGCGTCGATCAGGGCATCCGTCAGGCCGTCGGTGAAGCTCGACAACCAGTAGTTGAGGGACCCTGCCGGGAAGCCGTCGTCGAGGATCCGGTTCATGTCCGGATACGGCATCTCGCCGATCTGGACCACGAGCGGCGATCCCCAGCCGATGAGCGGCGCAAGGTCGCGCTCGGCCTGCGCGGCGTCGCCCGAGTGGCAGACGATCATCGCGGCCAGCCTGGTCCCCGAGCCGTCGGGCGCGAACACGAGTCCGGCGAACACCTCCAGCTCGTCCGGCGCGTCGGCGACGGCGTCCCGGTAGAAGCGCAGCAGGTCCTTCGCGGCGTCGATCGGGTGGGCGATCAGCCCGCCCGTGACCATCCGGAGCGGGTGGAGCCGGAACGTCAGCGCCGTGGCGATCCCGAAGTTCCCGCCACCGCCGCGCAGCGCCCAGAAGAGGTCGGGGTCGGACGACTCGGTCACCTCGGTGATCGCGCCGTCCGCGGTCACCAGCTCGACCGACACGAGATTGTCGGCAGCAAGCCCGTACCTGGCCATCAGCCAGCCCAGCCCGCCACCGAGCGTAAGGCCCGCGACCCCAGTCGTCGAGATCGCCCCGCCCGTGACGGCCAGCCCGTGCTCCGCGGTCGCATCGTTGAGCTCGCCCCACAGGACGCCGCCCTCGACCCGCACCGTCCGGGCGTCAGGGTCGACCTGAATCGCCTTCATCTCGGCAAGGTCGATCATCACCGCGCCATCGGCGACCGCCCGGCCTGCGACGTTGTGGCCACCGCCCCGGACGCTGACGTCGAGCCCTTCCGCACGGGCGAAGCGCAGGGTCGCCGCAGCGTCGGCCGCGGATCGGCAGCGCACGATGACGGCCGGACGGCGGTCGATGAGCCCGTTGTGGACCTGTCGTGCCCCGTCGTACCCGTCGTCGTCCGGCTGAAGGATCCGACCGCTGACGCTGGATCGGAGCTCGTCGAGCGCGGCGGCTGAGTAGGTGGACGTCTTGTCCATGATCTGCCCTCCTGTCATCGGTACGTCCTGAATCGTGGCCGGTCCCGCGTTCCCGTCAAGCCCGGACGGCGAGCCCGGCGGGCCGCTCGGTGGTCGCCAGCGTCTCGACCCGCTTCGGGAACGCCAAGCAAGGCTTCGATCGCCCGGCCCCCGAGCGAGAGACGAGTGACGAGCCGCTGTTCGAACGCCTCGAACGGCCAGGAGTCGGACGCCTCCTGAATCAATCAGGCTCCCGGCCGTATCTCTATGGCATGGTGGGCATGATGGGGACCCAGGTCGGGGAGCTCGTTCGAGCGGCCGCGACGGGGGACGAGGCGGCGTTCACGGAGCTCGTGGCGCGCCATCATCGTGACCTGCTGCGGGTCGCCTACGTCATCTGCCGAGACGCCGCACTGGCGGAGGACTCGGCCCAGGCGGCGTGGGCGATCGCATGGCGTCGAATGGGCGACGTCAAGGACCCGACCCAGATCCGCGGTTGGCTCGTCGCCGTCGCCGCGAACGAGGCGCGCCGAACCATGCGGTCCCGCCGGCTTCCCGAGTCGGGAAGGCGCCTGGATCGATACCGGCCCCATGGGCACGCCTCGCTACGGCCATACCGCCGTGCGGCTCCTCGATGGCAGGGTACTCGTGGTGGGTGGCGCCGGCGGTGAGTCCGATCCGTCGACCGCCGAGTTGTACGACCCGGAGAGCGGCACCTGGTCCGCATCCGGGAGCATGCTCCGGTTCCTCGACGGCTTCGGGGCCACGCTGCTGCGCGACGGCAAGGTGCTCGTCGGGGATGTCGAGGACCATTCGTTGGACGACCGGGCCGACTGGATCACCGGGGCAGAGGTGTACGACCCGGCGAGCGGGACGTGGACCCTCACCGGGAAGATGGTCGTCCACGACCCGGGCTCCGCCGCGTTGCTGCGCGACGGCACAGTGCTCGTGTCTGGTGAAGACGGCTCCCAGCTGTACGACCCAGCGACCGGGAACTGGACCGCCACGGGGGCGATGGTCACGCCGCGGTATGGCGGCGGCGCACCCATCCTGCTGCCCGATGGCAGGGTGCTCGTGGCAGGCGGCCTCGGGCTCCTCGACAATGCACTGGACTCGGCCGAGCTCTACGATCCGGCCACCGGGACCTGGACCTCGACCGCGAGCATGCATGTCCCAAAGGGCGAGGCCAGGCTCACCCTCCTGCCGAATGGCAAGGTGCTCGTGACGGGTGGGAGCCCCCCCGTCGTGCCACCGATGCCCCCCGAGCTGTACGACCCAACGACTGGGGCCTGGACCGTCACCGGGGACTATGTCAGGGCGGACGCCCGATACCTTTCGCCCACGCTCCTGTCGGATGGCACCGTGCTGGTGGTGTCCAGCCACCCCGAGTCGTTCGGCGCCGAGGTGTACGACCCGGGCACCGGGGCCTGGACCGCCACGGGGACCATGCTCCGGCCGCACAACGACGTCCCGGCGACGCTGCTGCTCGACGGGACCGTCCTCATCGCGGGTGGCGCCGAATGTCGAGAAGGCGCGACGAGGTGCCCATCGGGGGCAACGGGCTCGGCGGAGCTGTACATCCCTGCCGGCGTGTCGCCACCAAACACGTTGGCACCCATCCCGAGCCCCACCCTGATACCGACGCCGAGCCCGAGCCCGAGCCCGGTGCCGCCCCGGGCAGGTCCCGTCCCGCCTGGCGAATGGCCCTGGAACGTCCGGGTCGTCAACAGGAGTTCCAGCCCGGCGACATTGTTCGTGGCCGACGAGACGCAGCAGGGCCTCCTTGGGCGGCTGGTGGGACGCGCGACCCCGAATGTCGTGGCACCCGGCGCCACCGTCAGGGTGACCTTCCTCCTTCCGGCGAAGGGGACGGACGGGTGGTCCATCTACGTGAACCCGGGTCCGGACAACGGAGGGCTGGTCGGGTCGAACGACGTGCCCCTGAAAGGCGAGATCGTCATCACCGAGGACGGGCAGGTCGGCTGGTTGAGCCCGTAGGCGCCTCGGGCTACGCGAACGATTGCTAGGCTGGAGGCGTGCGACCTCCCCTTAGAACGCGCCCGTGAACGCGCGCAGCGACCGCGCAGGTCTGGGCAATCCGCCCAACGGCAATGCGCCACGCCCGGACGGCGCCACCCGGATCCTGATGATCGGCGACATCATCGGGAAGCCCGGGCGGGTCGCCATCGAGCAGGCGCTGCCGGGGATCCGCGACGAGCGGGGGATCGACTTCGTCACCGCCAACGGCGAGAACGTCGCGGGCGGGATGGGGCTCACGCCGTCGACCGCCGAGGCCCTGTTCGAGGCGGGCGTCGACGTGATCACGTCGGGCAACCACATCTGGGACAAGCGCGAGATCTATCCCGTTCCTCGAGGCCAGCGAACGGGTGCTGCGGCCGCTCAACTACGGCACCCACGAGGTGCCGGGGCGCGGCTGGGGCGTGTACCACGCGCTGGATGGCAACGAGCTGGCCGTGATCAACCTCCAGGGCCGCACCTACATGCAGCAGATCGAGAACCCGTTCACCGACACCGACCGCCTGCTGGACGAGGCGTCCGAGCCGTTGCCGCCGATCCGTCTGGTCGACTTCCACTGCGAGATCACGTCCGAGAAGAACGCGCTGGGCCTGTACCTCGACGGGCGGGTGTCGGTGGTCGTCGGCACGCACACGCACGTCGTCACGGGCGACGAGCGGATCCTGCCCAAGGGCACGGCGTACCTGACCGACCTCGGCATGACAGGACCGCTGTGGAGCGTCATCGGCTTCGACCCCAAGACCGTCCTGCCGCGGTTCATCAACGCCCTCCCGACGCGGTTCGAGGTGGGGGAGGGGCCGGTCGTGCTGAACGCGTGCCAGGTCGACGTCGATCCCGCCACCGGCCGGGCGCTCCAGATCGAGCGACTGCAGCGGCTCGTCGAGGTCTGACGGCGTGACCGAGCGCCACGCGCCCACGGAGGGCGAGTGGACCCCCGACCCTGCCGGCGGAACGGCGACCGCCGATGCTCACGCCCACACGACACGCTCGGACGGGGTCCTCGAGCCCGACGAGCTCGTGCGCCAGGCGTTCGACGCCGGCGTGCGGCTGTTCGCGATCACCGACCACGACAACCTGGCGGGCTACCGCGAGGTGGCGACGTCAGGCGTCCCCGCTGGCCTCGACCTCATCCCGGGCGTCGAGATCAACGCCGTCACGCGCGGGCTCGGCCTCGAGATCCCGGGCGGCGAGCTGCACATCCTCGGCCTGGGCGTGGACCCTTCCGACGAGGCGTTCGAAGCGGCCCTGGCCGGCCAGCGGGCTGCGCGTCGCGCCCGCTTCGACGCCACCCTGCAGCGCCTCCGCGACGCCGGCATCGGCGTCGATCGCCAGGTCGAGGCGCTCGATCTCACGCGCGACGACGCGCTCGGTCGTCCGACGGTGGCCCGAGCCCTGATCGCTGCGGGGTATGCCGAGAGCGTCCAGGACGCGTTCGAGCGGATCCTCGGCTACGGCATGCCCGGGTACGTCCCGCGCCAGGGCCTCGGGCCGGTCGACGCGATCCGCGCGATCCGGGCGGCCGGCGGGCTCGCCTCGCTGGCGCACTTCCCGGAGGCGACCACGCACGCGTCGCTCATGCGCGACCTCGTCGCGGAGGGGCTAAACGGGCTCGAGACCCACCACTCGTCGTTCAAGGCGCCGGTTCGCGAGGCGGTGGGCGCGGTCGCGCGGTCGCTGGGGCTGGTGGAGACCGGCGGGACCGACTACCACGGGGACTACGGGCCGTACGCGGAGAGCTACGCCTGGCTGGTGATGCCCGAGGAGCTGGTCGCGGGCCTCCGGGTGGCGCTCGGCCGCTGAGCTCGCGAGAGCTCGCGGACGTCCGCTCGCCCCACACCGCCGTCGACGGCCTGCACGACCCCTGCACTACCATGGCGCCCGAATGACGACCCGAGCCCTGCCCGTCCTCGACCTCGCGCCGCCGGTCGCCGGCCCCGCCGGCCCGCGCACGCCGCTCGACCCGGCTGACGAGCGCCTCGACCAGTTCCGGCCCGAGGTGCGCTCGCTGCCTTCGTTCTTCGTCTGGACGCTGGGCTGCCAGATGAACAAGAGCGACTCCGAGGAGATGGCCGGGCGGCTGCTGGCCGCCGGCTGTCCCGAGGCGCCCGCGATGGACGCGGCCGACCTCGTCGTCATCAACACCTGCGCGATCCGGGAAGCGGCCGAGGCGAAGGTCATCGGCCGCCAGGGCGCCCTCAACCGGATGAAGGCCGCGAACCCCGGCCTGCGGGTGGTGATGACAGGCTGCTCCGTGCGGGAGTCGAACCGCTCGGGGCTGGCTCGCCGCTACCCGGCGGTGGACCTGTTCCTGCGGCCCGACGAGGAGCCCGAGCTCGTCGATCGCCTCGGCCTGGCGTCGGCGCAGGCGCCGGTCGGCGCGACGGCGGCCACGACCGTCGTCCACGGCGCACCCGTCTCGGACGCGACCCACCTCGTCCGCGCGCGGGCCGACGCCATCGCGGGCGGCGCCGTCTCGCGTCACTCGCCGATCAGCGCCTGGCTGCCGATCATCTACGGCTGCGACAAGACGTGCACGTACTGCATCGTCCCGTTCAGCCGCGGCCCCGAGCGGAGCCGGCCGTTCGACGAGATCGTGGACGAGGCACGGGCGCTCGCGGCCGCCGGGTACCGCGAGGTCACGCTGCTGGGCCAGAACGTCAACAGCTACGGCCACGACCTCGATCCGGAGTCGCGATTCGGCCACATCCACACGGCCCGGACCGTCGGCCGCCGCCAGGACCGCGAAGGCCGGCCGGACCTCGCCGAGCTGATCCGTGCGATCGACGGCCTGCGCACCGCCGACGGCGCGCCCGCGATCCCGCGGCTGCGGTTCGTGACCTCGCATCCGTGGGACCTGTCGGACCGGCTGATCGCGGCGATGGCCGACTGCCCGTCGATGTGCGAGGCGCTCCACCTGCCGGTGCAGTCGGGCAGCGACACGCATGCTGAAGCGGATGGGCCGCCAGTACACGATCGAGCACTACCTCGAGCGCCTGGGCCGGATCCGCGAGGCAGTGCCGGGCCTTGCGCTCTCGACCGACGTCATCGTCGGCTTCTGCGGCGAGACGGAGGCGGAGTACGAGGCCACGCTCCGGCTGCTCGACACGGTCCGTTACGACCAGGTCTTCGCGGCGGCCTACAGCGAGCGGCCCGGGACGCCCGCGACACGCCTCGCCGACGACGTGCCCGCCGCGGAGAAGCGACGCCGGCTCGTCGAGCTGCTGGCACTCCAGGAGGGCATCGGGCTCGAGCGGAACCGGGCGTGGGTGGGCCGGACGACCGAGGCGCTGGTCGACGCCGTGGTCCCGCCGCGGAGCCACGAGCACGACGACGAGGAGGCGGCCGGGACCTCGGATTCGCGCGACGCGTTCGCGCACCTCCCCGACGGCGTCGCGCACCTGACCGGCCGCTCGCGTGAGAACAAGCTCGTCCACGTCGCGGGATCGCCGGCCCTGGTCGGACGGCTGGTCGGCGTCCGCGTTGAGCACGCCGGGCCGTACGCGCTGCGCGGGGTGCTCGCCTGACGCTCGCGCCGCTGGTGGTGATCGGCGGGCCGACGGCGACCGGCAAGACCGGCCTCGCGGTCGAGCTCGCGGAATGGCTGATCGCCGCCGGTCGTCCGGCTGAGGTGATCTCCGCCGACTCGCGACAGGTCTACCGCGGCCTGGACATTGGCACCGCGAAGGCCACGCCCGAGGACCGGCGCCGGGTCGTCCATCACGGCCTCGACCTCGTGGATCCCGACCAGGCGTTCAGCGTGGCCGACTTCCGCGCGCACGCGCTGGGCGTGCTGGGCGCACTCGGCGAGCGAGGCGGGATCGGGATCCTGGCCGGCGGCACCGGGTTCTGGCTGCGGGCCGTGACCGCGGGCCTCGACACCGAGGCGCTGCCGTCGGACGCGGCGGTCCGTGCGGCGATCGAGGCGGACCTCGGACGCGACGGCCTCGAGTCCCTCGCGGCGCGGTTGGCCACGATGGCGCCGACGCTCGCGGCGCGGACGGACCCGCGCAATCCTCGTCGTGTCGTCCGGGCCCTGGAGATCGCCACGCTCCAGGGCGACGATCCGCTCCCGTCGCCGCGCGGGTACCCGGCGCCGCTGGTCGGCATCGGCCTCGACGTCGTGGATCGGGCCGAGCACGCCCGGCGGATCGGCGTCCGCGCCCGGCGGCAGTTCGACGCCGGCCTCGTGGACGAGGCGCAGGTCCTGCGCGACCGGTACGACCCGGCGCTGCCGGCATTCTCGGCCATCGGCTACCGGGAGGCGTGGTCCGTGCTCGACGGGGAGCGGACGCGGGACGAGGCGATCGACGACGACGCTCGGCGCAACGTCGCGTTCGCCAAGCGGCAGCGGACCTGGTTCCGCACCGACCGCGGGATCGCCTGGCTTGATGCCACTCACGACATCGCTCGGGCTGCCCGGGCAGCCATCGAAGGGCGACCGGGTATCCTCTCAGCGCCATGAGCCGCGGAGATCCCATCGACCTCGCCCCGCCCGTCGAGAAGGCGTTCCTCGTCGCCGTCGACACCGGCGCCGACGAGGGCTGGACCGCCGACGACAGCCTGACCGAGCTCGCCGCCCTGGCGACCACGGCGGGCGCCGACGTCGTGGGCGCGGAGTGGCAGAACCGCCGCCACGTCGACCCCAACTGGTACGTGGGCAAGGGCAAGGCCGAGGAGCTGGCGCAGGCCCGGTCTGAGACCGGGTTCGACATCCTGGTCGCCGACGACGAGCTCAGCCCGGCCCAGCAGAAGAGCCTCGAGAGCCTGCTCAACGTCAAGGTGATCGACCGCAGCCGGCTGATCCTCGACATCTTCGCCCTGCACGCCCAGACCCACGAGGGGCGTCTCCAGGTCGAGTTGGCGCAGCTCGAGTACCAGCTGCCTCGCCTCACGCGCCTGTGGACGCACCTCTCGCGCACGCAGGGCGGCATCGGGTCCCGAGGGCCCGGCGAGTCGCAGCTGGAGACGGACCGCCGGATCATCCGCGAGCGGATCAAGAAGATGAAGGCGCGCGTCGAGGACGTCCGCCGCCAGCGCGAGACCGCCGCGCGCGGCCGGGATCGCCGCCTGTATCCGACCGTCGCCATCGTCGGCTACACGAACGCCGGGAAGTCGACGCTGCTCAACGCGCTCGTCGGCAGCGAGGTCGCCAAGGCCGAGGACAAGCTGTTCGCGACGCTCGACCCGACCTCGCGCCAGGTCAAGCTGGGCGACGGGCAGACGGCGATCGTGACCGACACCGTGGGCTTCATCCACAAGCTGCCGCACCAGCTCGTCGACGCGTTTCGCGCGACGCTCGAGGAGGTGACCCGGGCCGACGTGCTCGTGGAGGTGATCGACGCCGCGGACGGCCACAACGCCGAGCACCGGGCGACGGTCCAGATCGTCCTCGACGAGCTCGGGGCGGGCGACAAGCCGCGGCTGGCCGCGTTCAACAAGGCCGACCTCCTGTACCCGGGCGCAGACGGGTCGAAGCCGGCCCCGGCGGTGAGCGGGCAGGTCCTCGTCTCGGCGGCGACCGGGTTCGGCCTCGACACGCTGCGGGCCGAGATTGCCGCGCTCCTGGCGTCCCTGTGGGAGGACATCGACGTCGCGGTGCCGTACGCGGCGGGCGAGCTGCTGGCCCGGGTCCGCGAGCGCGGCACGGTGGACGTCGAGTACCGCGATCGGGACGTCCGGGTGACCGGGCGGATGGCACCCGGGCTGGCCGGGGAGCTGCGCTCTGCGTCGGAGCGCTGGGAGGCGTCGCTGGCCGCCGAGGGCGTGGGCTCCTGAGCGACCGGACGGGCGCCGGGTTCGTCCGGCGGGCCGGCGCGGGCCGGACGGCGACCGGCGACCGGGTCTGGTGGTCCGTCGCCGAAGGGCGGCGCGGCCGGCGGTGGCGCGAGGCGATGGTCGGCGAGGGCGGGCTGCGGCATTCGCTGTTGTTCGAGACGGCCGTGGACGGCGCGTTCAGCCACCTCGAGCTGTCGACGCCGGCCGGGCTCCTGACGCTGCACCCCGAGGGCGACGGCACGCTCCATGGCAACGCCATCGAGGCGGGCGGGATCCGGCACGTCGTCGGGCTGCCCTGGGACGCGCGCGGCGTGGTCGACATCGAGGGGTCGGCGATCGCGGGTGGCGCGTGTGCCCTGTCCCTCGCCGGGGAGATCGTGCCGGGCGCATCGGCTCGGCGGACCCTGCTGCGCGTCACCGTCGGGCTGCTGATCACGACGGGGCCGGCATTGGTCGAGCGGATCGACGACGAGACGTGGCGGATCGCCGGCGGCCAGCCGTTCCGGACGGACGCGACGGGGTTGCCGCTGCTGGCCGATGCCGAGGCGTGGCCGCTCGAACAATCGGAACCTGCGACCGATTCGAGGTAAACCTCGGCATCAGGGGCGCGTTCGTGGACGCCCTGTGGACAAGATCGATGCGCGCGGCTCCGAACTCGGAAACTCGTGGATAACGCCGTTGTGGCTCCCGCGGCCTGTCCCGTATGGTTCGTCTTGCCCGAAGGGGCAGCTGAACTGAAGACGGAGCCGACGGTGCTTGCATCGACGGAGACCGGGTCAGGACGGAAGTTCCTTCGGGCGTTTTGCTGTCCGCGGGACGGTCGTCGCCAGCGACCGGTGCAGCGCGCCGGTGGGTCGACTCGTCTACCGGCTAGGCTGGTCCGGTGACCGCCGATCTCGATCCGCCGCGACGCCCAATCGTCCCGCACGACGGTCTCACGGCCGCCGCGATCCGCGCGGCCATCCCCCAGATCGCCACCGAGTTCGTCGCAACCCGACAGCTCGTGCATCCCGGGCTGTCCTCGATCGCCGGCCACCCGGTGGTCGTGAAGGTCGAGACCGAGAACCCGGTCGGGTCGTTCAAGGGCCGCGGGACGTGGCTCGCGGTCAGGCGCCTGGCGGCCGATGGCCTCGTCGGGCGGGATCGGCCGGTCGTCGTGGCGTCCAGCGGCAACTTCGGCCAGGGCGTGGCCTACGCGGCCCGGGCGGCGGGCGTGGGCGCGGTCGTGTTCTGCGACGCCGCGGTCAATCCCGTGAAGGCGGACCGCATCCGGGCGCTCGACGCCGACCTGCGGCTGGTCGGCCGCGACTTCGACGAGGCCCGGGCGGCGTCCGAGGCGTTCGCGGCAGAAGGCGGCCTGACGCTGCTGGTCGACGGTGACGACGTCTCGGTCGCCACGGGCGCCGCGACGATCGCGCTCGAGGTCACCGATGCGACCGACCGGGGAGAGTTGCCGCAGATCGCCAACGCGTACGTCCCCGTCGGCAACGGCGCGCTGATCGTCGGCATCGGGGCCTGGCTGCGGCAGCGGGGAGGGGAGGGGGTGCGCGTGGCGGGCGTCCAGTCCGAGGCGGCGCCCTCGATGGAGCGCTCGTGGCGCGAGGGTCGGATCGTCGAGACCTCAGACGCGGCCACCTACGCCGAGGGCATCGCGACGCGCGTGCCCGTGCCGATGGCGCTCACGCTCATGGACGGCCGCGTCGACGAGATGCTGCTGGTGGGGGAGGCGGACCTGCACGCGGCCCAGGCCGTCCTGACGAGCGAGCTCGGGCTCACGGCGGAGGGCTCCGCGGCGGCGTCGTGGGCGGGCCTGCTGGCCGATCGGGATCGGCGGTCGGGTGCCTCGCTCGTCATCGTGACCGGCGCCAACGTCGCAGAGCGGTAGACGCGGGGAGCCAGCTCGCCGGACGCCAGCTCGCCGCGATGTCCTGGACAAGCAGAGGCGCCGTCCCGACCTGGTGACGGCGCCTCTGGATGTTCGGCTGGCGCGCGATCTCACGCGATCGGTGGCGCCCTCGCGCGTTATTTCGAGACGCGAACGCCGTGCGGACCATGCCCCAGGCCGGGCATCTGGCTGGCGGGTTCCTGGTTCGACGGGTAGGGGATACCGGTGTAGCGGATGCCGCCACCGTTCGTGCCGTTGACGACGAGGCCACGGCGCACCGCCTGGTAGGGGACGCCGGTGAAGCGGATCCGGCTGTTGCCGGGGGCGGCGTAGGGGATGCCGGTGTAGCGGATCGCGCCACCGTTGGTGCCCTTGACGATGAGCTCGCGGGCTTGGCCGGTCACCGTGGTGGTCGGGCCGCCGGCCGGCCGGACGACGGCGACCGTGACGAGGAGCGCCACGGCCAGGGTCAGGGCGCCCAGTGCGACGCCGACGCGGCGCAGGTCGGGCGCGCCACTTGCGGTGCGGGGTGCAGCTGCGGTCATCTCTGGTCCTCCTTGACGGCGCTCCGGCACCCGCCCATCGGGGCCATCTCGAGCGTCGTCTGAGGCCGTCATCGTCGTGTTGCGCGCGCTTCGATCCATCGGGCAGCTGGCTGACGCGTAGGTGATCGGGTACCTGAAAGCGGTGGCGGGCACGGGGACCGTTGATCCTGCCAGCGCCGAACCCTTCGCCGCCCGGCCACCTGCGATACCTTCGAAGCGGCCGCACCGTCGACGGCGCCCGGCCTGGTCGTGGGCAGTGGAGGATCCGACCGCTCGTGGATGCGACGCGCTTTGACACCGGGCTGACGTACGAGGCCTTCAAGGGCTCGATGACCCAGAACCGCGAACGGCTGGAGGCGGCGGAGGCGGCCGTCGCGATCGATCCCCGCGACCTCGAGTTCTTCCGGTCGCTGCTGCCGCTCTCGTGTGTGGCGCTCGTCGAGGACTGGTGCGGGGACGTCGTCGCCAACCTGCCGGTCGTCGCGGTCCTTGCGCGCGAGGTCGGTCCGGGCCTGGGGCTCCGGTGTTTCATCAAGGCCGACGTGCCCGATCTCGCGACGCGTTACCTCAACCACGGCCGGTTCGAGTCCCTGCCGGTGTTCGCCTTCTTCGACGGCGACTGGAACGAGGTCGGCGTGTTCATCGAGCGGCCCGTGGCGGTCACCGAGCGCCGCGAGGAGGATCGTCGGGCCGTCTACGCGGGCGACCCCGCGTTCGGCCCGCCCGATGCGCCGGCGAGCGAGCTGCCCGACGACGTCCGCACCCGCCTGATGACCGAGATCCAGGCCAGGCGGACCGCGAGCACGCCGTGGGCGAACCGCCAGGTCGTGGTGGCCATCCGCGACGCCATCGCCCGCGCGCCCCAGGTCGGCGAGCGCGTGCCGCACACGCGATGAGCGCCCGGGTCCGGATCGTCTATTGCGCCGAGTGTGGCTACGAGCCACAGACGCTCGCGCTCGCCGACGCGCTGATGCGGCGGTTCGGCCACGACCTGGCGTCGATCGAGCTCGTGCCCTGGCTGGACGGCACGTTTGAGGTCTCCGTGGACGGCCGGCTCGTGCACTCGATGGCCCGCGACGGCGGGTTCCCGGAGCACGCGACCATCGTCGACGCCGTCTCGGCCAGCCTCGCGGCGCAACCCACGGCCTAACGGCACGCCTCAGACCATCTCGGTGGGTGTCCTGGCACTTCCGATAAGGTGAGTTATGTCCGGCGTTACTGGCAATGCCTACTCGGCCCGGTGTGAAGTGTCGTAGACGCCCGGACAGATCCTCAGATTCGCCGGACAAAGATCTGGGACGGCCGTTCGCAATCTTCTGGGACGTCACAGCCCGGAACCGAGAGCGCCCATTGACCAAGATGGGCCTGGGCACAGCAATGCGGTGACACAACCCCTCTTTTGAGACGAAGCGACACCGCGCCCCAGACCGTACGCTCCCAGATCGTCTCGGTCAACGGTCGTTCAAGTCATCTTCCGGGTCACGCGCCCGACCTGGCGGAGCGGGAGCTTGGGATGCGGGCCGAACGCGATCCCCGATCGCGTGCAGTTGCGTCAAGACGTCGGGATCAAATCGAGCCTTGCGCCAGTTCTTGGCTCCCGTCGCAATGCTGGTAATCGCGCTTACATCAAGCACTGCGCCAGTCAGGTATGCGTTGTTCAGGTCAGCGCCCTCGAAGTGAGCACCCGTCAGGTCCGCTCCATTGAAGTGGGCCTCTTGCAGGTGTGCCTGGTAGAACTGCGCCCCTGTCAACACGGCCCCTTCAAGGCGAGCCGAGACGCAATTCGCGCCGTGAAACTGCGCATTCGGTGCTATCGCGCTGTTCAGCCTCGCCTCGCGCAAGTCCGTGCGACTGAGCCGCGCATCGGACAAGTCGACCTTGAAGCCGCGAACACGGAACAGCGTGGCTTCCGTGAGGTTTGCGTGGTGGAGCGACGCAAATGCCAAGTCCGCCTCGCTGAGGTCCAGGGCCGAGAGGTCGATACCATCCAGATGCACCCGCGAAAGGTCGAGCGGTTCCGCCGCGGCTCCAACGACCGGCTTAGCTAGCTTGACCCTGACTGACTTCTCAATAGCATCAACGAACAATCGGCCGACGGCATCCGAGTACTGGATCCCCGATTTCGCGGTTGCAATCGCCAACAACAGGACGCGGTCGTGAAACTGCTCATATTCGGGAGTCAGCAGAAACGTGAGCGATACGAGGGCGCTTGCCTGCAGCGCGGCACTGTCCGACCCTAGTTGCTCGACAACCTTACTTAGGCTCTCCGAGAAGCGGCGGATGTCTTCCCGCTTTGCCTCGCGCGCTTCTTGCCGCCGTTGCTCCGCCCGCTCGTTCAGCTGATGCCAGGCGGTGGCGATCAGGCCAAGCCCCGCCACGATGAGTGGCACGAAGGGAAGGAGTCCGGTCCATTGGTTTCCGGTCGATGCATTCTGGAGTTGTAGCGCGCGGATCTCCTGGCGAAGCTTCTCCGCTTCGAGCGCGCCCTGATCCAGTTGGGAAAGATTGGGGCCTTGGATTGGGAGCGGAGCAGTGAGCGTGATCAACACGAGGACAGCAACTACCGAAGCCCCGATGACCGCTCCGGCTCTCAGCCATGGGCGCCAGGCGATCAGCAGCCGCTTCGTGGACGGAATGACGTCCTTGACGCTCACGACGTCGGCCCCCGCTGCTCGGCTGACGATACGAGATCGCATCGCAGCTCTTCTACCCGTAGGCATCCCGAACGACCGAGATTGACGCGGTATCGACCCGAGCTTACGATCGCGCCTCAACCGAGTGTGACGCTTCGTTCATCTCCGGATGGGGGTTGTGTCGCCAGTGGTTGTTAGGCCCCGCGGGTGACTCATTCGGGTAACCGGACGAGGCGCTCACGCGGGGCCGCCTGCTGTGCGGCGACTGCGCTCGGCCGAGCTCGAGAGATGCAGTCGCCCCCAAAACGGTGGCACACGACCCGGCAAGCCACGCCGCGGCACTCCACTTCGGGGGCTGACGGGAACTTTAGAACCCCGAAACTCGATGTCAAGACTCTGGCGGCGGACCAGACCACGGCTGAAGAGGCCCCCGGCAGCGCGACCTATCGCATGTCTCGCGGGCGGAGGCGCGTTCCCACTGGCTGAGTTGTCCGAACAGCGCTGCGCCTTGGGTGCACGTCCGCAGCAATGAGTCCAATATCCGCACGACCGGTCGGGTCGCCGATCCCCTTGGCTGGCAAGGTGATCTCGAATGGCTGAGAGCCACGAGGTCTTCTCGCCCGATCACCCGCACGTGCTCCGTCGCCGCGACCCAGTCTTGACGTCATCCGAGGTCCGGGCCCCGATCTGACTCAGAACGAGGCTGTCAAGGACCGGGATCAGCCGCGGTCGCTTGATGTGCAGAACCTTGGTGACGACTGCGATCCCGCTACCCTCGAACCGTGACCAGGTACGTGGTGCTCCTGCGCGGGATCAATGTCGGCGGCAAGAACCCGGTGCCGATGGCGCGCCTGCGCGAGGTGCTCGGCGAGCTGGGCTACGAGGATGTCGTCACGTACATCGCGAGCGGCAACGTCATCCTGAGCTCCGAGCACAAGCCCGATCGGATCAAGCGGGAGATCGAGGCAGCCCTGCCGAAGGCGTTCAAGCTCCACACGGAGCTCATCGCCGTCCTGGTCCTGACGCGCGGCCCAGCTCCGGGCCGTCGTCGCTGACCGGCCGAAGGGCTTCGGCGATCAGCCGAGCAAGTACCACAGCGACGCGATCTTCCTGATGGACATCGACGCGACCGCCGCGATGGAGGCGTTCGACCCACGCGAGGGCGTCGACGCCGTCTGGCCGGGCAAGGGCGTCATCTACTCGCAGCGGCTGAGCGCCCAGCGCACGAAGAGCCGCCTGAGCAAGATCGCGGTCAGCCCGCACTACAAGTCGATGACGATCCGCAGCTGGGCGACGACGACGAAGCTCGCGGAGCTGGTGGAGGCGCCCGAGGCCGGGGCCTGATCGTTCACCGGGCGCGTTCCGTCAGGCCGCCAGCCCGTCAGCGCTTCTTCCCGCCGGCGAACGGGATCTTGGCAGCCTGCTCCATCCAGGACGCGAGCTGGCGCTCATCGATGTCGTCGACGGATTCGAGCTCGACACCGCGTGTGGCCTTGCCCATGCCGATCGGCGTCACCGGCGGTTCCGGCTCGAGCTCGGTGCCACGGATGAACATGACCTTCACGTGGCCGACGAAGGCACCGGACGCGAAGCACCAGCCGCCGTCCACGCCGTAGTAGGCCATCCCCCACTTCACCGCGCGCCGGAGGTCGGGCAACGTCCTGGCTGCCAGGGCATCGATCTGCTCGGCGATGCCGCGCTGCGGCTGCGGCAGGCTGGCGATGTAGGCGAACACGGGCGCGTCGCCGTCGGCCGTCTTCGCGGCGCTCGCCTTGCCCGTCATGGCGGTGCGCAGCTCGAGGGTCGTTCCTTGACGCTCTTGCGCTTCGGGGTCCGTCATGGGAGCTCCCTCCCCTACCCGCTCGCGCCCGCGCTGAAACAGGCCGGCGTCAGGTCGCCTTCCTGGTCCCCGTCCCCACGATGGTGACGCCGTTGACCGCCGGGTAGTTCGAGTAGTAGCGCTTCCGCCAGTGGAGCTTGCCGTGGTCGTAGATCGACACGGTGACCCACACCCTGGCGCCGTCCGCCGGCGGGTTGTTGTAGTAGCTGTAGCCCACCGGCTTGTTCGGATCGTGCACGATCGTGTTGTGCGCCGCCGGGCCGTGGATGATGACCCGGTTGCTGATCTTGTAGGACCGGTGGTTCGGCACGCTCCAGATCTTGAACGTGAGCCATCGCTTGCTGCCCGCGTTCGTGACGGTCCGGGTGATCAGGATCGGGTAGTCGGTGTCGTTCTTGAAGCTCATGGTCTGCTTGGTATTGCCGACGATCCACACGGTGGCATCGAGGCCCGGCGGATACCGATCGATGAACTCGTTGTGGTTCTGTCGGGCGACCCGGCACCATGCCTGCCCGGAACGCCGCGTTGAACAGCGTCGTGGACGTGGTGCAGATGCCGCCGCCGAACGCGCCGGTGACGGTGATCTTCCCGCCCTCGATGGCGTTGCCCGGCCCGGTGCCGGGTGCATCGTGCAGGTCGCCGACGACCTTCCAGAAGTCGAACTTGGTGCCTGCCGGCACGACCGTGCCGTTGATCACCGTGGCCGGCCCCTCGATGTTTCCGCCAAAGTGGTTGTTGACGATGACCCAGTAGTAGACGCTGTACGAGCTGATGACCTTCATGTTCGGGGCGAACTTCTTGGCGTCCGCCGTGGTCAGCTTCGGGTCGATGGCCTTGACGACGGCCTCGACGGGCTGGGCCGCTGCGCCGGCCTGACGGGCGCCGATCGCGCTGAGGATCGCGGCCTTGGTCTCGGGGATCTTGAGCGTGCGGCCCTCGCGGCTGGTGCCGGTGGCGACGACGTGCCCGCCGACCATCTTGAGGCTCGCGTCCCGAACGGTCTGCTTGACCTTCGGGGCGAGCGCCCTGAGCATCGGGTCGAGGCCCGCCTGGTCAAGGACCGGGGTGATGCTCCCGTCGGCCGCGGTCGAGAACGAGATCAGCGGCGCGAGACTGGCGCCGGTGATCGTCCAGTGGTCGTTGCCCCGGCTGACGACCACGTCGGCCGCCATTCGTTCCGCGGCCGCCTTCGCCGCCTCGGCGGTGGCGGTGGCGATCGTGGGCGTCAAGGACTCGACCGGCACGGCCATCGCGATCGTCGCCGGCGTGCCGAGCGCCGCGAGCTGCTGGTCGAGCGCGGTCAGCAGGGCCGCCTTGTCGACGGCGCGACCTTCCTTCGCGGGGGTGAAGCTGAACGCCCCGTCCTCTCCGGCCGACACGTAGGCGTCCACGGGGATCTGGTCGATCGTCGTGGCGAGGGCGTCGACGGCGGCGGTGAGCTTGTCACGGTCGTACGCGACGGCGGGGTCGAGGGTCAGGCCGTGGATCGCGGCCTGGGGTCCGGTGATGAGGTCCGCAAGGGGCTCGCCCTGGCGGCCGGCCGCGAAGGCTGCGTCGACCAGCGCCGAGGCGTTGGGGCCGCGGCCGACATCGGCGTAGCTGAGGGTCGTCTTCTGCCCGTCCGGGCCGGTGAGCGTGATCTGCCCGTTGCCGAGCGAACCATAGGCGCTCGCGAGCTCCGCCTGCGCCTGCTCGCGGGTGAGCCCGCCGAGCTCCGTGCTGCCGACGCGGATGCCGGGCAGGACCCGCCCCTCGTACTGCTGGCTCCATGCGTACAGGGCGCCGGCGCCGATGCCGACGGCGAGCAGGACGCCCAGGACGAACGCGATGCCGAAGCGAAGGGCGAGCGACCGTCGGCGCCGCGGCCGTGCCGGGGGCTTGCCGTCGGTCACGGCTGCCGCGAGCGGCAGGGACCGGCGCGGCATCGACGCCGGGCTCGGAGGTCGGCGCCGTGTCCGCCGGGGCCAGGTCGCTCGGCTCGCCCGGCGCAGGCGCATTGCGGGTCGCCGCATCAGTCCGGGCGACGAGCGCCGCGAGCTCAGGATCGCCGGCGGGCGTGTCGCCGTCGGGCGTGGGGACGTTGGCAGCCCCGTCGGCTGCGGAGTTGGGCAGGTCGGTCATCAAATGCTCATGCGCGGTCGGCCGGAGCCAGGCCTCGTCCCTGGCAGCGGCGCCATCTTACGTGGGCACGCAAATCTGTCACGCGACATTCGCCTCGTTGTACGTCAAGGACGGGGTCGCTGGATGCTGCGAGCGCCGTCGTCGCCAACGGTCGTACGGGACGCTCGATCGGCTGCGCTCGTGACGAGAGGCACGCCGGTGGGCGCAATGTACGCGACGAGTCGGGACGTGATCGAGCTCCGGAGCGCAATGACCCACCCGCTTGCCTCGGGACGGCTCTTGGAGATTGGCCGACGCCATCCAGACACACTGGACCTCGATCCGGGACCGAAACCGGTCGTTGAGCGGCGGGCGGATCTGGCAGACGATGTCGCCGGAGGCCGGTCGAAGAGCTGCTCAGCCACCACGATGCAACGGCCGGGCGCGTCAGCAGTCAGCCGGTAACGGAGGTCGTCATGACGCACATCACCAGGACCCCGGCGTTCGGTCCTCGATGAACGCCCCCGCCTCGATCACCATCACGCCAGTCCAGGTTGCCGACCTGCTCGCCGAGGGCGAGCGGATGCCGGTCTACGTGCACGTCATCGACCATCCCGATGCGCGCGTGCTGGTCGACACCGGCATGACGCAGCTGCACCCGGCCGTGGCCGACATGGATCCGCGCCTCAGCCCGTTGAGCGAGCAGGACTTCGACCTCGCCGGCATCGACATCGTCGTCAACACGCACCTGCACTTCGACCACTGCGGCGGCAACCACCTCTTCGCCGGCAAGCCGATCTACGTCCAGCGCGCGGAGCTCGACGACGCGCGCAGCCAGGACGACTACACCATTCGAGACTGGGTCGACGCGCCCGGCGTGCGGTACGTGCCGGTCGACGGCGAGCTCGAGCTGCTGCCCGGGGTCCGACTCGTCCCGGCGCCGGGCCACACGCGCGGCTCGCAGGTGATCGTCGTCGAGACGGGCGCGCGTCCGGTCGTCGTCGTCGGCGATACGGCGGTGTGGTCCGGCGAGCTCGACGAGCCGAGCACCGAAGGCCAGCGGCTGGTGCGCGCGCTCGATCCCGAGTTGGCCTGGCTGTCGCACCAGCACGAGCCGTGGCGACCGCCCAGCGCCTGAGGCAACCGGGTCCGTCGCCGTATCTCGGCGACCGACGCGTGCGATCATCGCGGCGCCCGACGATGACGACGTACCCGCTGGTCCCGAAGACGACCGCCCATCTGCGGCCGGGGCAGTTCTGGTCAATCCCGATGGCCGATGGCCGCTTCGGGTGCGGCCGCGTGCTCCGAGTCGACCACGATCGACCGACTGGCGGTCGGACGCGCTTCATCGCCGCGATCCTGGACTGGGTTGGCGACTCCCCTCCCTCATCGGAGTCGATCGCCGGGAGCCCGGTGCTCAGCGTCGGCAACGCGCATGTCCGGATCATCGCGTTCGGCGGCGGCGCCATCGTGGGCGAGCGGCCGCTCGCCGCGGACGGGATCGAGCCGCCGGCAACGGTCGACAGCTACTGGGGCGATGGCTTCGGGGTCATGCGAGTGGAGCGACGCTTCATCGCCGGCGATCCCCAGCCCACGTCCGACTTCCGCGAGGTGTCGTCGCCACTGACCGCGGAGATGCTGCGTCCGGCGCCGACCGGCCGGGGCGTCGTCCAGTTCCGCACCCGGCTGACCGATGACGACTTCCGGCACCTCGGCGAGTGGTTCCGCGCGTACCCGGAGATGACGCTGCGCGCCTACGGCTCCTACGACCACTCGATCACCGACCTCGAGTTCCTGCGGTTCTTCCCCACGCTGCGGCGGTTCGGCGCGGACGCGCTGTGGGACTCGCTGACATCGCTCGACGGCCTGCGCCATCTGCCCCCGGAGCTCGAAGAGCTGGGAATCGGGGCCACGAAGGCACGGCTCGACCTCGCCGGCCTGTCGCGCTTCCCGGAGCTGCGGTGGCTCTTCCTCGAGGGTCAGACGAAGCACCTGGAGGCGATCTCGGGTCTGCGCCAGCTGTACGACCTCACGTTGCGCTCGATCACGATGCCCGACCTGTCGCTGCTCTTGCCGTTGACAGGCCTCCGCTCGCTGGACATCAAGCTCGGAGGCACGCGCGATCTCGGTCTGCTCCCGCGGGTGGGCGAGCTCTGGTACCTCGAGCTCTGGATGATCCGCGGGCTGACCGACGTCTCGGCTGTCGGCGACATCCGCTCGCTCCGTGCGCTGTTCCTCCAGGCGCTGCGGCAGGTCACGGCGCTTCCGGACCTGAGCCGGGCGTCGTCGTTGCGACGCGTTCGCCTCGAGGGGATGAAGGGCCTGCGCGACCTGGGACCGCTGGCGACCGCGCCCGCGCTCGAGGCCATCGAGCTGATCGACATGCGCCATCTCCAGCCGAACGGACCTCGCCCCGCTGGCCGGCCTCCCGCACCTCAAGGCCGTCACCCCCGGTCTCGGAAGCCGCCGCAGGAACGAGGCGGCCACGGCCATGCTCGGCCTTCCGCTGGTACGCGAGCCCTTCGACTGGGCCGCCGATGCCGCCCTCCCTCACCCCGCCGGCGACTGATCTCGCCCGACGCTAGAGCGCCTTCGGCAGCTCGATGTCCAGCTCGAGGACGTTCGCGACGCCGGGCAGGACGAGCGAGCGGAAGGCGTGGTCGACCAGTTCGGCGGGCAGGTGCTCGTTCTCCTCGCGCATCCACCAGTCCATGAATCCGATGAACGTCCCGACCAGGAAGCGCACGACGGTCTCGAGCCTGAACGCGTCCAGCTTCCTCCCGGCCTGGAGGCGGGACAGCTCGGCCCGGGCGAGATCCTCGAGTCGCCGGGTCGTCTCGCGGCGGGCGAGCGCACCGCTCTGGCTGCTCGCGACCGCCTTGAACAGTCGCTTCCCCGAGCCGAAATGCCGGAACAGCTCCAGCGTCCAGCCGAACGCCGGGTCATCGGGCTTCCAGCGACTCGCGTCCGGCGCCGGCATCTCCAGGTCGGCGAGGATCGCCATCAGCAGGTCGTCCTTGTCGAGGAAGTGCGCGTAGAAGGTCGACCGCCCGACGTCGGCCCGATCGATGACGTCCTGGACGGTCACGGACTCGTAGCCCTGCTCGAGGATCAGGTCGGTCAGCGCCTCTTTCAGCGCCCGCCGCGACCTGGCGACCCGTCGGTCCGGCCTCGCTCCCCCACCGTCGTCGCGCCCGATCGCCATCGCACCTCACCACGTTCCCGGACAGTTGCCCGCGGAGCGTCCCGCATCGAACAACCCGGGCCGGCTTGTCGGTTGACCTGCTCGACGTAACCGGACATGGTGTCCGACAACGGACAGGCTAGCAGGAAACGGAGGCGTGCGAAGGTGGGCAGGATCATCGTCAGCGACAACCTCTCCATCGACGGCGTCATGCAGGACCCGGCGGGCGACGAGGGCTTCGACCGCGGCGGCTGGGTCGGTGCGATCAAGGACCGCCCGGAGCTCGGACAGCTCGCGCTCGACGACGCTCTGGGTAGCGACGCGATGCTGATGGGCCGGCGCACCTACGCGTGGTTCGCCGGTCGATGGCCGTCTCGCACCGGCGCGCTCGCGGATCGGCTGAATGGCATGCCCAAGTACGTCGTCTCGTCGACCCTGCGCGACCTCGCATGGAACAACTCGACGCTGCTCACGGGCGACCTCTGCGACGGGGCCGCCAGCCTCAGGCATCGGGTCAGCCGCGACATCCTCGTCACGGCCAGCTCCCGGATCGCGCTCACCTTGCTGGAGCACGACCTCGTCGACGAGCTGCGGCTGAAGGTCTTCCCCGTGGTGCTGGGCGCCGGCCAGCGCCTCTTTGGCGAGACGAGCGCACTCAAGGCGATGCGGCTCGTCGACGCCCGGACGATCGACGGAGACACCGCCTACCTCACCTACGTGCGAAGGGACTGACGACATGACCACGACGACGGCACATCGAATCGGGACACGCGACGAGTGGCTCGCGGCGCGCGAGTCGCTGCTCGCCCGCGAGAAGGAGCACACGCGGCAGGGCGATGCGCTGGCGCGCGAGCGGCGCGCCCTCCCCTGGGTCCGGGTCGAGCAGGACTACCGCTTCGACACCGAGGACGGCGAGCGAACGCTGGCCGAGCTGTTCGACGGCCGCTCGCAGCTCCTCGTCTACCACTTCATGTTCGGGCCGACCTACGACGCCGGCGACGCGGTGAACTCATCGATCGCCGACACGATCGACGGGCTCCTCCCCCACCTCCATGCCCGCGACCTGACGTTCGTGCTCGCATCCGCGGCCCCGCTCGAGAAGCTGGCGGCGTACCGGCGCCGCATGGGCTGGAGCCTCCCGTGGGTGTCGACCGCCCGCACGGCCTTCAACGCCGACCTCGGCTTCTCGCATTCCGAGGCGGACGGTCGCGACGTCGTCGAGGACATGATCGGGAGCGCGGGGATCCCGCCGATCGTCGAGCACAACGCTCGCCTCGCCGGGACGGACGCCGCAGGCTACATGACCGAGAGCCCGGGCTTCAGTTCCTTCGTCCTCGAGGACGGCGTGGCGTACCACACGTATTCGACCACGTGGCGCGGCCTGGAGTTCCTCATGGGCTACTACCCGATCCTGGACCACGCGCCGAAGGGACGCGACGAGGGCGCGGCCTGGCAGCTCTGGCTCCGCCGCCACGACGAGTACTGATCTCGTCGGGCACCTGCTGGAACACCAAGCGGTGCATCATCCGCTCCATGGCACGACGTCAGGTGCTTGCGTCGCGATCGCGACCCTCGTCGCCGGGGCATGCTCGGGTTCCGCGCCCTCGTCCATGGCGCCCGCCTCGGCCTCCATGCCTTCCCTCACGTCGCCATCGATGGCTCCGTCCGCAGGCGCGATCACACCCGCGGCACTTGTCGTCGGTGGCGATCGCCCGGTCACCGTGCACGTGCCGGCGTCGTACGACGCCAGCCGACCCGCGCCGCTGCTGCTCGTCCTTCACGGCTTCACGGGATCGGGCGACGAGATGGTCGACTATTTCAAGCTGGCGGGTGCGGCGGAGAAGGCCGGGTTCGTCTATGCCACCCCGGACGGCACGAAGGACAGCAACGGAGACCGGTTCTGGAACGCAACGGACGCCTGCTGCAACTTCCATGGCTCGAGCGTCGACGACGTGGCGTACCTGTCCAGCGTGATTGCCGATATCCAGGGTGAGCTCGCCATCGACCCGAAGCGGATCGCGGTCATCGGCCACTCGAACGGCGGGTTCATGTCGTACCGGATGGCCTGCGAACGATCCGACCTGGTGGCTGCCATCGTGAGCCTGGCCGGCGCCACCTACGCGGATCCAGCCGACTGCACGCCGCATGAGCCGGTGTCCGTCGCCCAGGTCCACGGTACGGTCGACGAGGTGATCCACTTCAATGGCGGCGTCCCGCTCACCGACGGCACTGGGCCATACCCGGGCGCCGAAGCGACGGCCGCGACATGGGCGAACTACGACGGGTGTGGCGCCGAGGCGTCGACGCTCAGCGCGAAGATCGATGTCGACGCGGATCTGGCGAACGGCGCGGACCCGGCGGAAACATCCGTTCAGGAGTGGTCAGGATGCGAAGCGGGCGCGACGGTCCAGCTCTGGACGATCCCGAACGGCAGCCACGCACCCGAGCTCACGCCGGCATTCGCGGACGCGGTCGTCCGCTTCCTGGTCGAGCATCCCAAGCCGTAGGCAGCGCGCAGAGCTCGAAGCAGCGGCAAGTAGCCTATGACCATGGCGACCACCGTCGCGAGAACGGACGCGGCTCGCTTGTGGCCCGTCGGTCTCGTGCTCTTGCTGCCGCTCGTGGGGCTGGCCGTGCTCCTGGTCCAGCCCGAGCTCGACATGGCATGGGAGCACCACCCGAGCCACTTCTGGATCGTGCTCATCGCCGCGGCGGTCAACGTCGTGCTCGCGTACGTGACGAACATCGCGGCCGGCCGCTACCGCGACGCGCGGCTCACGCTGATCTCGCTCGCGTTCCTCTCGACCGCCGGGTTCCTGGGCCTGCACGCGCTGGTGACACCCGGGGTCCTGCTGGACAGCCCGAACGTCGGGTTCGCGATCGCGACGCCGGTGGGGCTGATCATCGCGTCGGTGTTCGCGGCCGCGTCTGCTACGCCGCTCGCAGGTCCGCGGGCCATGGACGTCCTGCGCGTACGGACCCTCCTGCTCGGCGGCCTCGTCTTGCTCATGGTCGGCTGGGCCGTGTTCTCGATCGCGCGTCTCCCGCCGCTCGACGGCCCTCCCCCACCCCGCGAGGGCGGCGGCATCCTCGACATCCTGTCGATCGCCGCGATCGGGCTGTTCGCGTTCGCCGCCGTGCAGCTGGTCCGGTTCTTCCGGTACCGCGGCGAGACGATCCTGCTGGCGACGGCCGCCGCCATCGTGCTGCTCGCGGAGGCGCTGATCGCGATCCTCGTCAGCCAGAACTGGCACTACAGCTGGTGGGAGTGGCACCTCCTGCTGCTGGCGGCGTTCCTGACCATCGCGCTCGCCGCGCGCAACGAGTACCAGCGGCGCGGCTCGCTGACCGGCGCGTTCGGCGGCCTGTACCTCGAGGCGACGCTCGCGCGCGTCGATCGCTGGTACGCCTCCGCGGTGGCGTCGGTCGCGGCGGCGCAGGCCGCCGGTGCCGGAACCGACGACGTCCTCGCCGAGCTGCGACGCGAGGGCGCCACCGACCAGGAGCTGACGCTGCTCTCACAGACGGCGCGCGAGGTCAGCCGGCTCGACGCCAGCTTCCGTCCCTACTTGCCGTCCGTCGTCACCGAACGCGTCCGTCGCCGCGCCACGTCCTCCCCTGTCGCGACGATCGGCGATGAGCGTGTGGTCACCGCGATGTTCGCTGACCTCGCCGGCTACACGACCTTCAGCGAGCGCCACGAGCCGCGCGAGGTCGTGGAGATGCTGAACGCCAACTGGGCGGCGGTCGTGCCGATCGTCGATCGGGCTGGCGGCACGATCGAGCACTTCGCCGGGGACGGCGTCCTCACCGTGTTCAACGCCGCGGGCAACCAGCCCGACCACGCCCAGCGGGCCGCGCGCGCCGCGACCGAGATCCTCGCGGCCACCCGGGACATCGCCACGAGCCACCCAGGCTGGCCGATCTTCCGGATCGGCATCAACACGGGACCCGTCGTCGTGGGTGTCATCGGGACGGCGGCCCGGCGGAGCTTCGCCGCGATCGGCGACCCCGTGAACACCGGCGCCCGCTTGCAGGCGGCGGCGGAGCCGGGGCAGGTGGTCGTCGGCCGTTCGACCTGGGAGGCGCTCGATGACGCGTCGGCCGGCGTGCCACTCGGGGCGATCCGCGTGAAGGGCAAGCGCGACCCGGTCGAGGCGTGGCGCCTCACCCTGCCGGATTGACCCTCACGACACTCTGGCCAGCCTCGCCTCGTTTGGTGGCCTCAGCTTGCGCCGAAGTCCCAGCGAGTCGGTTTCGGCAGGTCGTCGGGACCGAATTGCTCCATCCCGGTCATGCCGGGAAGACCGAAGACCCTCGACGGGACGATCCGGTAGAAGGTGTAGGGCGGTGGGCCGGCGGTCGGGGCGTTCGGACCCTCGACCCCGTCCCCCGTGACCTCGAGTGGCCAGCCCTTCTCCCTGAAGATCCCGGCGACACGTCCAACGGCTTCCGGGTCTGCGATCGGCTCGGCGCGTCCCTCGATGACGATGTCGAGCGACGGGAGCGTCGTGCTGCCGGTCGCGATGACGCATCGATCGTCCGCGGCGATGTTCCGAGCCTTCTGGGTGCCCTCGCCCGCCAGGATGTGCATGGCGTCATCGATCCAGAAGGCGATCACCGGCATCAGGTGCGGGCGACCATCGGGCCGCGTCGTCGCGAGCCAACAGGTCCGCGACTGCTCAGGGTTCGCCAGGCGCGCTCGCGCCAACTCCCAGGACGACGTCCCCGACGCCCCTCCCAGTAGTGACTCGGTGCGGACCGGTGCTCGGTCCTGCGTCATCGGTGCCTCCTTCGAGGGCTGGAGCGGCTGGAGTGTCCCCGGGCTCACTCCCCGGCGTTGCCGAACGTGGCCCGCCCGACCGCTCGATAGGTCTGGAGCATCACACCGGATGCCGTCGAGCGCGATTCGACCAGCTCCAGCGCGTGGGTCTGGCCTTGTTCCGGGAACAGCCGCCTGCCGTCGCCCACCACGACCGGGTAGACCCGCAGGTTCAGCTCGTCGACGAGGTCGCGCTCGAGCAGCCACCGGAGCAGGTCGCCGCTGCCGTGGACCTGGAGATCGCGGCCGGGCTTGGCCTTGAGCTCGCGCACCGCAGCCTCGAGGTCGCCCTCGATGACCTGGGTGTTCCAGCCCGGATCCTTGAGCGTGGTCGAGGGGACGTACTTGGGCAGGACGTTGAGGCCATGGGACACCGCGTCGCCGCCGTCGTGGTGCGGCCAGTAGCCCTCGAAGATCTGCCACGTCTTGCGACCGAGCAGGAACGCGTCCGCGCGCTCGAACCAGGAGACGAGGAAGCGCCAGCCCTCGTCATCGCCGTACGGGGCGGTCCACCCCCCGCGATCGAACCCGCCGCCCCGGTCCTCCTCGGGGCCACCGGGACCCTGGTACACGCCGTCCAGGGTGAGCATCATCGAGGCGGTCAGCTGCATGTCATCTCCTGTGGTTTGGAGCGCCCTCGAGGGCGGCCCTCACCCCTGCTACGAACGAGCCTGCCGCGATCCGACAGGCGCGCCGTCAATTCGCCGCTGTCTGCTGCCCCACCGCGGTGCCGACCGCCTGCCGGCGACCGAGCACCCGGCAGCACGCCCGCCAGCCCGCTTCGCTCTTTGGTTTCGGCCGCTCTTCGCCCACCATCAACGCACCACCCGGTTGACGAGGTCCAGTAGGCGGATCGGGCTGTTCGTCGAGCCGACTGCGCCCGCTGCGCGTGCCTGGACGTCCAGCTCGGGCGCTGCGGAGCCGACGTAGAAGATCAGCGGGATCTCGATCTGGTTCTTCTTCATCTCGTTCAAGAGCGTGTAGCCGGCGCGCCTGTCGGGCGGGCGCGCCATGTCTGAGATCACGAGGCTGTAGCGATCCGGGTTGGACTTGAGCTCATCAATCCCCTCGTCGGTCGATCTCTTGGTGGTCACCGAGAAGCCGAGCCCATTGAGCGCGGCGATCTCGCCCTGGTTGTGCTCCGGCTGATCATCGACCCACAGCACGTTCCGGACCGTCTCACTCGCGGCGGCCGCAGGCCCCGCGCTCGGCACGTCCCGGGCCGTCGGAAGCGTGCTGCCCTGCTCGATGGCTCGTTGCGCCGCATCTTTGGCGTTGGCCTTCCGTGCGGCGTCGATTGCGATGGCGCGCAGCTCCGCGGCTCGTTCCATCTTCCTCTGGGCCGCCTCGTCCGACTCGACGTAAAGCGACATGAGATACAGCCTCGTCCAGAGGTAGCCGAGGAAGAACCCGCCGATCCCGAAGAACACCAGTTCCAGCGGCGCGAGCACCGTGCTCCCGGGAAACCCGCCAAGTGGCGGCCCCATCAGCTCCCCGAAGGCACCGAGCGCCCCGGGGAGGTTCGCCAGCTGGGTGAGCCCGACGCCAACGATGATCTTCGTCAGCCAGTCCGAAATCTGCTCGAGGCTCGTGTTCCCGGCGTAGTGAACCTGCGCCGCCCGCGCGGCTCGCTCATCGGCGTCGGGATCGGCCGCATCGCCGGTGGTCGCGGGTGGCCTCGCGGGCTCCTGCAGGGATCGAGGGATGCCGAACACAAATCCGAACAAGCCGCCGGTTGCGAATCCGGCCACCGCGATCATGATGCCCACGCTCGCGACGGCTGCCAGTGTCACGGGCGAGGTCGTCTGGAGCGAGAACAACAGGACCGCCGCGAGGCCCGCCGCCTGCGCCGCCAGCACGATGCGGCTCATCCGCCGGTATGACGCGAAGGCTTGGTCGTCCATGGTCTCCCTCCCTGCCATGTCACTGACCGCGGCGCCGGTTGAGGCTCAACAATGAACGAGCCGTCAACCCGGCGCCCAACCGCACGGGCGGTGGCTGGCCGATCTTCCGGACAGCTAGGGCGTGTCGTCTCTCGCGGGCGCCGTCGTGCCGCCGTCCGGCCAGACGGCGATGCAGACGCGGTTGCCGGCCCGGTCCGACAGTGTCCAGTGCTCAGGCGACTCGGCCACGATGCGGCCGCCGGCGTCCAGGGCTGCGGCGAGCCGCTCCGGCGCCTGCTCCCTGGCGACCGACACGTCCACGTGCATCGCGTGCCGCAGCGGCTTGGCCGCATCGAGCTCCTGCATCCACACCGTCGAGCCATGCCCCAGCGGGTCGACGCCGTTGTCGGGCGCCATGGCCGCATAGCCAAGCACGGCACGCCAGAACGCGAGGTCGACCTCGTCGGGCTTCGCGGCGATGGCCAGCTGGACCTCCTGAACGTTCTCTGGCTCGGGCGACGCGTGCGCCGACCGCGCGACCGCCGAGATCGCCCGGGCGAGATCGGCGTGATGCGCCTCGAGCTGCCACATGTCGCGCGTGATCCGCACGGTCAGCCGAGGGCCGGCGATCGTGAGCACCGCGCCCACGTCGGCGACCTCCGGCACCTCCGCGATCGCTTGCGCCAGGCGGGCGGCGTCGGCCATCGAGCCGACGCGAAAGGCCGCCGTCGCCCCGCCGTGGAGGACGACCCAGTCGTCGACGCCGTCCGCGGCGAGGAACGCCCGCCAGCCTGTCTCGCTCACGTCGCTACTGGCGGTCGAGGCTCGAACACCACGACGGCCGTCTCGCGGGATCGGCGAGCCGCGTAACCGTCGAGATCCGCGTTCCGCTGCTCGATCTCCGACCAAAGCCGGGCGCGCTCGTCGCCGGTCGCGACGCGCGCTCGGACCTGGCGTGGGCCGTCGGGCAGATCGAGGGTCGCGTCCGGGTTCGCCTGCAGGTTGAGCCACCACGCGGGTTCCGGCTCGCCCCAGCCGTTCATCGCGAGCGTGAACAGGTTCGGCCCGTCCTCGAAGTAGCCGAGCATCGCGACGCGCTCGGCGCCCGTCTTGCGGCCGGTCGTGTGGAGCCGGAGCGTCCCGTAGCTCTTGGCCGTTGGCTTCCCGAGGCCGAGCCGGCCGCCAGTGATCGAGTACAGGGCGCGATGCACGATCCAGGCGCCACGGATGAACCACCGCGGGGGAAGGAAGGGCGATCGCTTTGTCGGCGTGCCGGTCATGCTCGTCAGCCCTCGACGCCCTGGGTCTCGCCCTCCGCCTCGTCCTCGCCTGCGGCGGCGGCCCGCGCGGTCTGGCTCAGGTGGCTGGCCTCGACGATCGTGGGCTCGCCGTCGCGTTCCTTCCAGCGGGTCTGGATCTCGACCTCGTCGGTCTCGCCGATGAGCCGGATGACGACGTTGTACCCGGATCCGCCACGCTCGACCGACACGACCGTCACCTCGTTCGAGGGAAGCGGCAGGAGCGCCAGCACCTCGCCGAGGTTCTGGCGGAGCTCCTTGCTCATGTGCGCGGTCGCGCGCTCGATGTCGCCGGCCTCGAGCGCGTCGCAGAAGGCCGTGGCGCGTTCGCGAACGGTCTCGTCGTCCATCGTGTGTCCTCCTATCCCCGCGCCGTCGAGCCAGGCGCGGACGCTCGGCAGGTGCTCCTCGTGGAGGTGACCGGTGAAGTCTGCCTCGACCAGTCGGCCCGCCAACCCATGGCAGGGCGTTCGGATCGGTGAGCGTGTCGTCCGGCAGCGCCTCGATCGCCGCGATGAGCCGGTCGTATGAGGCGTCGTAGTCCCCCACCAGCTGCTCGGGCGAGCGGCCGGCGTGCTGCTCGTGGATCCAGGCGTTGATCGTCACCGGGTCGGCGAGATCGGGCCCGGAGAACCTGTCGTCGTCGACGATCTCGGACGGCCACGGCGCCGCGGGCTCGGGCTCGCCTCGGCCAGCGGCCTCGAGTCGGGCGATCGTGTGATTGCGCCAGCCGACGAGGTGACCGGCCATGTCCGCGAAGCTCCACTCCCCCATCGGGCCCGGCTCGGCGTAGCGGCCGGGGCCGACCTCGGCGGCGAGATCACGCCAGAACCGCTGATCGGCGCGAAGCGAGGAGATCTGGTCGGCCTTCGTTCGCATCGGACCCTCGTGGGCTACCTGATGCCCGGACGGGCGAGTCGCCTACTCGGCGGACTGGTAAACCCCGAGGATGTTGCCCGACGGGTCAGCGAAGGTGAACCGCCGTCCACCGGGATACTCGTGCAGCTCGACCTGGATGCGACCGCCGGCCTCGAGCACGCTCGCCAGCGTGGATTCGACATCGTCCGTGCGCACCAATGCGAGCACGCCCTCGCCGCGGGTCGAGGGGACGCGCGGGTTCAGGCCGCCGAACTCCTGGCCGGGTTTGCTGGGATCCTTGATTCCCGCGTAGTCGGGCCCGTAGTCGTTGAACGTCCAGCCCAGCGCCTTCGCGTAGAAGTCCTTCGCCTGCTCCAGGTCGTCGACGGGCAGCTCGACGTAGTCGATCACGTTTGCCATGAGCCCAGACTACGCATCGCGGCGACACCGATGCAAGAGATGATGGGGACATGGCTTCGGAGATGCGCTACCTGACACAGGCGGAGCTCGCGCGTGAGGCGGACGTCGAGCCCGCGGAGATCGACGACCTGGTCGCCGTCGGCGTGCTCGTGCGGGATGCCGAGGGCCGATTCGTCGCGGTTGACGTGTCGCGCGTCAGGCTGGCGCACGCGCTGCGCGAGGGCGGCATCACGCCCGACGACATGCTGTGGGCGATCGAGACCCAGCGGCTCCCGATCGACCGCGTGGCGGAGTATGTTTGCGCCGCCGAGCCGGTCCGACCACACGTTCGGCGAGCTCGTGGCCGTGCTCGGCGATCGGGGGGCGAACCTGGCGGCCGTGTACGCGGCGCTCGGGCTCGCCGTGCCGCCGCTCGAGGCGGCCATTCCCGCCGACGAGGAGCGGCTGATCCTGCGCTTCCTCGAGGTCTGGGCGATGGTGGACGACACACCCGAGGTGGCCCAGCGCGCGGCCCACATCGTGGGCGACGGCATGCGGCGGATCACGGCCGGGACCCTGGACCTGTTCGACGACCACGGCGGCTCGCCGCCTGACCGGCTGCGTCGTGGCCTCGAGCCCGGACGCGGCGATGCAGCCGTCGTTCATGATGCCGTCGCTCCAGCGAGACATGCTGGAGTGGCTGAACACCCGGCACACCGAGCACGAGGTGTTCGAGCGGATCGTCAGCTTCATGGAGCGGGCGGTCGAGCGCGCGGGTCGCGCCGAACCGCACCCCGTCGATCCGCCGGCGATCGCGTTCGTCGACCTCGCCGGGTACACCGCGCTGACGGCGACCGACGGCGACGAGCGGGCCGCCGAGTTCGCGACGAGGCTCCACGTCGTCGCGAGCCGCGTGGTCGCGATCCACCTCGGGCGGGTCGTGAAACAGCTCGGCGACGGCGTCCTGCTCCGATTCCGGTCGGGAGGCGGCGCGGTCGGCGGCGTCCGCGAGCTCGTCGCGGCGCTGGCTGAGGCCGGGCTGCCGGCGGCGCACGCGGGCATCGCGGTCGGGCGATTCGTCGTGCGCGACGGCGACGTGTACGGCAACGTCGTCAACCTGGCGGCTCGGATCGCCGCACACGCGCGGCCCGGCGAGGCGCTGCTCCCGATCGACGACGCGCGGGCGCTCCTCTCCCCCACCGACTGGGAGGACGCGGGCACCGCCGAGCTCAAGGGTCTTCCCGAGCCCATCGGGCTGGCGAGGCTGCGGTAGCGGGGTTTCCGTGCCGGGCCGGCCGTGCGACGATGGAAGCGTGGATACCATCTCGAACGGGGCGAATGTGACATCCGCGGACCGTCGAATCCGGATCGCCCTCCTCGCCGCACCGGAGACGTCGGCGTCCGTCCTGTACGGGCTGTACGACGTGCTGCTGTCGGTCGGTGCGGTCTACCCTGACATGACCGTCGGGACGCCCGGTGAGGCGCTCCTCGACGTGTTCATTGTGGCCGCGACGGCGGCGCCGTTCCGATGCTTCGGGAACGTGCTCGTGGAGCCAGCACTCGCGGTGACGGATGCCGAGGACGTCGACGTGGTGGTCATCTGCGACATGTACGCGCCGATCACGGAGGCGCCGAAGGGCCGCTACCTGGCCGAGACGGCCTGGCTGCGGCGGGTCCACGCTCGCGGCGCCATGATCGCGACGGTCTGCACGGGGTCGGTGCTCCTCGCGGAATCCGGCCTGCTCGACGGTCGATCGAGCGCGTGCCACTGGGCGTACGGGCGGCTGTTCAAGGAGGCCTACCCGCGGGTCCGCTTCCGACCCGACAAGGTCCTGGAGCTCGCGCACGAGGCCGACGGGATCATCACCGGCGGCGGCGTGACGGCATGGCACGACCTCGCCCTGTACCTGATCGCGCGGTACTGCGGCCCGGCCCAGGCCGCCGACACCGCGAAGGTCTACCTCCTCGACCGCCACCCCGACGGGCAGCTGCCGTATTCCGCCATGACCCGGGTCGTCCGGGGCGACGATGCCGCCATCGCTCGAGCCCTTGACTGGATCGACGACCACTACGCGGTGGCCAACCCGGTGTCCGCGATGGCGACCGAGGCCGGGCTCCTGCCGCGGACCTTCGGCCGCCGCTTCGCCGCCGCGACCGGCCGCCGGCCCATCGAGCACGTCCACGCCCTGCGCGTCGAGGCCGCGCGTCGCCTCCTCGAGGCGGGCAGCGCGGCCGTCGACGACGTGGGTTTCACGGTTGGCTACGAGGATCCGACGTTCTTCCGCCGCCTGTTCCGGCGCGCCACGGGCATGTCGCCCGCGGCGTACCGGCGGAAGTACGCGGCGATCGTCCCCGTCTCGCCGGCGGCACTGACCGAGGCGGTCGTCGCCGTGCGGCCGATCGCCACCGGCTAGCAGGGCGGGGTGACGGCGGCCGCGGCCGCGCTTCGCGACGCCGGCCCGGCCAGGCGAGCCGAGATCGACGCCGACTTGTGGCTCGGGGCCGATGCAGCCTTTCGGCCGAGCTGGATGTTGCCCCAGTAGGGGTAGTAGACGGGGTTGGCGTCGACCACGTCGGTGAAGCTCAGCTCCCCGCGCGCGCCGGCGAAGACCCCGTCGCCGTCGATGATCGGGTGGTGGCAGCGGCCGTGGAGCTCGGTCGCGCCGTCGAAGCGCGCCGTGTAGGTGTAGGTCGTCTTGAACGTGCCGAACACGCCGCCGAGGTACCCCTCGAAATGCTCCGTGCCGTGCGCGAGCATCGTTCCCTGCACCGGCATCGGCTTGACCTCGAACGTGTCGATGATCCAGCAGCCGGTGAGCGAGCCGTCCATGAGGTAGCCGTCGACGCCCTCGATCTGGCACGAGCCGAACTCGTGCTGGATGCCCCGGACGACGGTGGCGCCGCTCCCCGCCGCCAACGCGGTGCCCGGGACGACGGCGGCAAGCAGGCCGACCGCCAGGATCGCGACCACGCGTCGCGTCCGCCGTGCCCTCATCGTGAACGACATGTCCGCAGCCTCCTGCGTGGCTTCGGCTGGTCACGGCCCCCGCCGCCGTTGCCATTTCGAGCAGGGTGTCGTGGGCCGCCGCCGATCGCCAGAGCGAGACATGCCCGATTCGGGGCGATTTGGACATCGCGCCCCCTAGCGGCTCTGGAGAAAGGCCAGGACGGCGAGAACCCGGCGGTGATCCTCCTCGGCGGGCTCGAGCCCGAGCTTTCCGAACAACGAGCCGATGTAGGCCTCGACCGTCTTCTCGGACAGGAACAGGCGCGCGGCGATCGCGCGGTTCGACCGGCCGGCCGCCATCTCGAGATCAACGTCGCGACTGGCTACACGCTCGTCCAGACAGGCGTGCGGAATGTGTCCGTCGTTCTTCGATGGCATCGACTGGTGCGGGCTGCTCAGCCCCAGCTTAGGCAAGGCTCCCTGGCGCCGCTGCAACCCGACCGGGCTGCCGCGGCGCTGCTTACCGCGCCGCGCCGGCTCTTCGCGACGGCTAGCGCTTCCGGGTCGCCGCGAGCGAGCCGAGCGCCGCCTGGTCGAGCGCGTCGGGCGGGACGCTCGCGACACGTGCCGGCGTGCGAGCCCACAAGGTCGCGGTTCGCTTCCCCTGCTCGAGCGCCGCTCGTTCCCCGACGACCGCGCCGGGGCCGATCTCCGCGACCGCCGTGTCGTCGACCTCCACGACGAAGATCCCATCGAGGATCAGGAAGACCTCCGTGCCCGGCTCGCCCTGGCGGACCAGGGTCTTGCCCTCAGGCACGGTGCGGATCTCCGGCTTGGCGCCGCCGTGCATGATCGCGCCCGACAGCGAGCGCTCGAGCGCCGACTCCACCGCCGCCGTGACGGCCGGGGAATCCTGCGTTCCCCATGGTGTCCGGTCGCCGAAGGAGTGGTTGAACCAGGTCGCGAAGTCGATCGTCGCGGACTTCTCCACGAGCGTTCCGTCGTGGTCGTAGATCCAGTGGCGCGGGAACGGGCTGGCGCCCACCACCTCGTGGCTGGAGGTGCCGTCGGCGTTGATGGTCAGGGCCAGCGTCGTCCACGCGATCGACGGCCAGAACTGCACGAACGGCTTGTGCGGGATCGGCCGGGGCGTGGGCAGGCCCATGCGGCCGCCGACCGTCTGCACGAATCGCGCCGAGGTCGGCCCGATTTCGGGTTCGTGCTGGATGTCGGGCAGGTGCACCGCGGGGAACCGCATCGCGGCGGCGCCGACGCGCACTGTCGTGGCGCCGATGTGGCCCTGCCCGAGGTGGCCGGCGCCGACGATCCGGCCGTCCTCGACCTCGATGTACGCCCGCAGCTCGTTGGCTTCGCGGAACCGGTCGCTCGTTCGAAGCGCCTCGAGGTCTTCGAGTCGGTCCGGCGGCGGCTCGTCGTAGTGGGTGACGCCAAATCCGAAGGGAAGCTTCGACGGGCCGGTGATCGACTCGGATGGAATCCACGAGATCGCGGTGACGGACGACTCGAAGCGCTCGGTGGCCACGGAGGTACCTCGTGCGTGACGGTCCTGGTGCCCCCGCAAGGCCACCATTCTCGCCGGTCAACCGCCGCGGCGTGCGGTCGGTGAGCGAGCCCGAGCGCGGTGGTCGCCATAGCCAAAGAGGCGGTCGTGGGGCCTGACGGTTGCCCCGGCCGGGACCGTCGGCCATCCTGTCGGCGTGTCCCTCTATATGGATCGCCACGAGTTCACCGGGCTGACGGCCGAGGAGGCCGCGGCGGCGCATCTCCGGGACCTCGAGGTCCAGGGCCAGTTCGGCGTCAGGTTCCTGACCTACTGGTTCGACGAGGAGCGCCAGACGGCCTTCTGCCTGGCGAACGCGCCCGACAAGGAAGCGGTCGAAGGGGTGCATCGTGCCTCGCACGGCTTCATGGCCTACCAGATCATCGAGGTCGACCTTGCGATGGTCGAGCGGTTCATGGGCGGCATCGTCCAGCACCCGGCCGGGGAGCCGTATGTCGACACGGCCTTCCGGACGATCCTGTTCACCGACATCGTGGGCTCGACGAGCCTGACCCAGGAGCTCGGCGATGCCCGCGCGATGGCGGTGCTGCGGACGCATGACGCGATCGTCCGCGAGGCGGTGGCCAGCAATGGTGGGTCGGAGGTGAAGCACACCGGCGACGGCATCATGGTCGCCTTCCGTTCGGTCCTTGGCGCGATTCGGTGTGCGGTCACGATCCAGGAAGGGCTCGCCGACGCCAACGACAGCTCGGAGGCGCAGCTCCGGGTCCGGATCGGCCTTGCCGCAGGCGAGCCGGTGACCGAGCGCGACGACCTGTTCGGCGCGGCCGTACAGCTGGCGGCCCGCTTGTGCAGTCGCGCCGAGCCGGAGACGATCCTCGTCTCAAGCGCGGTCCGCGACCTGGCGATAGGGAAGGGCTTCCAGTTCCGGAAGCGCGGACCTCTCCGTCTCAAAGGCTTCGATGAGCCGGTCACGGCGTACGAGATCGACTGGCGAAGACCCGCTTCGGCCTGATCCGATCGCCTCGCCTTAGTCCCCCACGCGGCTCCAGAACTCGATCGGCACGCCGGCCTCGCGGAGGTCGTTTCCCGGGTCCTTCCCGCCGTGCGCGTCGGACCAGTCCTTGAGGAGCTGGAGCGCGTCGTCGCCCTTACCTCCTCCGAGGGCGGCAACCATCGCGTCGACGGCATCGGGCTTGATCGACCAGGCCCACTCGTACTCGGTGATTGCCCTTGCCAAAGGCGCGCTCGACGCCCGGGTCCGAGGTCCTGGCCCTCGATCACGATGCCGCCATCGTCCCGCCACTCGGCCCCGAGGTAACGCACGCCGTCCGCGTCGTTCTGGTCGCGCAGGACGATCGACTTCAGCCTGTCCACACCTATCCCACTTCGCCATTTCCCGGCCCCGATCTCGCCGCGCCGGCACATTCGGGGGCAGGGTACGACTCCGCGTCCACCGCTTCCGGCATCGACGATCGTCCATACCGGAACGCAGACGCCTGTCGGGCGACTCCGGATCAATACGCACGCACATTGATGGTGGCCGCTCCAAATCCGTCACGCCCACCTTGGAGACCATCGTCATGCGACGCATCGCCCTCCTCGCGCCCGCCGTGCTCGTGCTCGTCGCCGCCTGCGCGACCGCGCAGCCCGGTGCGCCGAGCCCGTCCGCCGTTCCCTCCGATCCCCTCCCCGATGGCCACGCCGCAGCCGACGGCCTCGCCATCGAGCCCGGAGACGCCGCCGTCCTCCCCCGCGGTGACCCCTTCTCCAGTCGTCACGCCGGCCCCGACCGACAGCCCGGCGCCCGCGATGACCAAGGGCGAGAAGAAGCTCGTCGCCATGCTGCGCCCGGACGCCGCTGTCAACTGCGTCCCTCGACGGTCCGACCTCCCCAAGGGCGCCCGGTTCGGCATCGAGTGCAGCCCGCACGGCTCGCTCGCCGCGCGCGTCGGCGTCTACCGGTTCGCGTCGTCGAACGAGGCCGCCTTCGCGTACATGACCCGCATGGCCTCGGCCGGCGTCGACGTCCGCTCGGGCGACTGCAACCGCGACAAGCCCGGCGAGGAGCCGTGGGTCCCCGGCGACGGCGAGGCCAACTACGACGATCCCGGCGTGTTCAACTGGGAGAACGAGGCCCTCATGCCGGAGCGGATCGGCTGCTTCCTGAACGACGACGGCATCGCGAACGTCCGCGTCGCCTGCGGATACGACTACATCGGCGTCCTTGGCACGGGTCGCGACCTGTCGGACCTTACCGACTGGACCTGGAAGTACCCGAAGGGCACCGAGCACCCGATCCCCGAGCCGCCCGGCATCTGCGTCAACGGCAACTAGCTGCTCGTCAACCCGAGGAGCGCGACCAGACGTACCGCACGTCGGGCTCGCGTTCCTCGTTTCCGCTCCCGTCCGTGAGCTCGACGGCCTCGAACCCGTTGCGCTCGTAGAAGCGGCGAGCGCGGTCGTTCACCTGGAACGTCCAGAGCTCGAGGCGGCCGTCGGCTCGAGCCTTGGCGAGGTCGACGAACCGACGGCCGATCCCCTCCCCTGCCCGCTCCGGCTCGATGTACAGGTGCTCGATCCAGCCCGGCGTGAGCGACATCATCCCGATGACACGAGCGTTATCGACCGCGATCCAACACTCCGTGGTCGGCACGACGTCGCCGGCGATCCAGGCCCGGACCTCGTCGTCGGTGTGGACGGTTGGGAATGTCGGATACGTCGCATGGAAGGCCGCCAGGAAGACCTCGGCGACCGTGGCGGCGTCGTCAACGGTGGCGCGGCGGACATCGAGCATCGAACTGGCGACCCCTTCGCTAGCTCGGGAGTGTGTCGTGCAAGCGTAGCGACGAGCAACGGCTCAGTCGGACCGGTCGCGGCCGGTTACCCTCGGCCGATGGACGCGTTTGCTCGGTTCGCCCAGCCATGGATCGATCGCGCCGCGCGGATCGGGGCCGATCCGCGGGACGACGACGAGGCGCGGTTGCGCAAGGCGCTGCTCGTGCTCGTCTGCGTCCTGATCCTCCCGATCTCACTCGCCTGGGGCGCGATCTACCTCGCGCTCGGGGCCATGGCGGGCCTCGTCGCCTGGTTGTACCTCGCGATCTCGGTCGTGGCGATCGCGATGTTCTCGCGCAATCGCGACACGGAGCGGTTCCTCCGGATCGAGCTGCTCGACATCCTGCTCGCCCCGACGATCTCGATGGCGTTCGTCGGCGGCTTCACCGGCTCGGGCGCGGTGGGGCTGTGGGGCATCCTGGCTCCGCTCGGGGCCCTGGTGTTCAACGGCGCGCGTTCCGGCGTGCGCTGGTTCGTCGCGTTCCTGGCGATGTTCCTGGTGTCCGGGATCGTAGGTCAGGTGACCGGCAGCGGGCCGACCTTTCCGGCCTGGTTCGCGCCGACGATGATCGCGCTCAACGTCACCTTCGCGGGCACGGTCGTGTTCGGGCTCCTCGCCCAGTTCGTGCGCCAGCGCGAGGAGGCGCTCGCGGCGCTGAGGGTCGAGCAGGACCGGGCCGAGAGCCTGCTCCTGAACATCCTGCCCCGCTCGATCGCCGACAAGCTCAAGGCCGACGCCGGCACGATCGCTGACCAGTTCGCGTCGGCGTCGATCCTGTTCGCCGACGTGGTCGACTTCACGCCACTCTCGAACCGCCTGCAGCCGGCCGAGGTCGTCGGCATCCTCGACCACCTGTTCACGCACTTCGACGTCCTCGCCGATCGATACGCGGTCGAGAAGATCAAGACGATCGGCGACTGCTACATGGTCGCCGCGGGCGTGCCGTCGCCTCGCGCGGACCATGCGCAGGTCATGGCGCGCATGGCCATCGACATGCGCGACGCGATGCACGCGCAGGACGCCGTCGGCCACCTGGGTCTCGAGATCCGGATCGGGATCAACTCGGGGCCGGTCGTCGCCGGCGTCATCGGACGCAAGCGCTTCCTGTACGACCTGTGGGGCGACGCGGTGAACACGGCGAGCCGGATGGAATCCCACGGCACGCCGGGACACATCCAGGTCACGCGGGCGACCTACGAGCTGCTCCGGGACGAGTTCGAGCTGGAGCGGCGGGGCACGATCCCGATCAAGGGCAAGGGCGACGTCGAGACCTGGTACCTGGTCGGCGGTCGCGAGTCCCGGTTGAACGTCGTGAGTGGGCCTGCTCGGCTGACGTGGGACGGGGTGGTCGCGCGCCGGCTCGAACGCCAGGCCCTGGCCGAGCCGACGACGGACCTCGACCCGGCGGGCGTCGCGAGCCTGCTGTGCGGCGTGCACGCGCAGGTCCTCGTGGCCGCCGAGCTCGCCATCGGCCGGCGCATCGCCGGCGCGACCCGGAGCGACGTCCAGCGGGCGCTGTGGGAGGAACGGTCGCTCGTCAAGACGTTCGGACCGCGCGGCACCGTCCACCTGTTGGCGACCTCCGACCTGCCGATGTGGACCGGCGCGTTCTCGGCGTTGCCGGTTGCCGTGCCGCACCACCCCGATCCCGTTCGGTTCAGCGCCGACGAGGCCGACGCAGTGATCGCGGCGATGGGCGACGGCCTTGCGGGACGCCGAGCTCACGGTCGACGAGCTGACGGACGCCATCCGGGAACGCACCGGGGAATGGGCGGTCGAGCGGACGATGGACGCGTTCCAGGACAAGTGGCCCCGGTGGCGGCAGCTGACGAGCACGGCGGCCCAGCGCGGCGTGCTGTGCTTCGGGCGGAACAAGGGCCGGAACGTGACCTACACCAACCCGCACCGCTGGCTGGCGGGCTTCCGGCCTGCCGAACCATCCGACGCTCTCCAACAGCTGGTCCACCGCTACCTCCATGCGTTCGGACCGGCCTCGCCCGAGCACTTCGCGCGGTGGCTCGGCATCCCGCCACGCGCCGCCCGGCTGGCGTTCGAGACGCTGGGCGACGCGCTCGAGGCGGTCGACGTGGACGGCGAGCGCGCCTGGGTGGCGGCGGGCGACACGGCGGTCCCATCGAGGCCCGCCGAAGGTGTCCGCCTGCTCCCCTACTTCGACGCCTACGTGGTGGCCGGTCAGCCTCGGGCACGCCTGTTTCCGGGCCCGGCGGCGAGACGCGCGCTGACCCCGTCGGGCCAGGCGGGAAACTACCCGGTCCTGCTGGTCGACGGCGTGGTCGGCGGGGTCTGGCACCAGCGGCGATCGGGCAGGCGGGTGCGTCATCACGGTCGAGCCGCTCGTCGACCTCACGGCGGCCCAACGCCGCGGGCTCGAGGCGGAGGCGGCGCTCGTCGCCACGGTCCTCGAAGGCGAGCCGGAGCTGACGATCGGAACGGTGACGGTCGGCGCGCACGCCTGAGACGCGCCGTCTGCGGGCCGCCGGATCAACCGATCAGGCGATCGAGGGCTCGACGCCTGCTCGGGCGAGGTTCGCGTCGATCTCGACGACTACGGCGGCCAGGCCGAGAGCCGACGCGAGCTGTCGGCCGGCTTGGAGGTGCTCGACGGCGGCGGCGACCTCACCGTGGTCGACCAAGCAGCGACCGAGCCAGCCTCGGACCAGGCCCGCGGGCGTGTCCCACCCGTACTCGGCGAAGGTGCGCCACGCACGCTCGTAGCGGTCACGAGCGATCTCCAGGTCTCCGTCCGACTCGGCCAGCCGACCGGACACGGCATCGTCGGTAGCACGCTCGAGCGTGATGGCATCCGGGCTGGCGTTGTGGTGCGTCGCCGCGTCGGCGCGGTAGGCTGCCGCCGCCCGCTCGGCCAGGGCACGGTCACCGGCGACGAGGCAGCGATCGACGAACATCCACGGCACTTCGACCTCGAAGCCCGCATCGAGGAAGGCCGTCAGCAACGATCGAGTCGCCGCGTGGTCGCCTTTGGCGAATGCCGCCTCGGCCAGCGTCCACTCCATGCCTGCCCCGGGCCCCAGTCCTGTCCCGAGCCCCAGGGCGTCCCAGTCGGCGGTGAGCTTGTCGAGTGGGCCGACCGGCTCGCCGCGGGCGGCTCGGATCTCTACGAGCACCGTCCCGGCCTGGCACTCCGTGAAGACGTCACCGGTCTCGCGCGCCTTGGCGATGAGCGTTTCGAGATCGTCGATGACCCCTGCCGAGCGACCGAGGTAGTTGAACGAGGTAAATGCCCGGCTGTTGTACGTGCTGAGGTTCGTGATCCCATGGGTCCGGTCGAAGTCGATGGCGTCGTTGATGACGTCGAGCCACGCGGTCGCTCGTCCGCGGAAATGCACGGCGAAGTTGTACCGACACCTGGAAGACAGTCGAAGGTTGCCGGTGGCGTCGGCGATCTCGATCGCGCGGACGTAGTTCGCGTCCCCACCAATGGCCAGGAGGGCCCGTGGTGGCGGCAGGATCCCCAGCGCCTCGGACAGGTCGACGATCTGCCGGCCGAGCGCCTCCGCCGCGCGCGGTCTGCCGGCCCGCACGAACATCATCGCCTGCTCCGCCATGACCTCGAGCAGCGTGGGTCCGGGCTGGTCCGCGAGGGCGCCTCGTGCTTCGTCGAGGATGGTGGTTGCCCGCAGCGCATCACCGGTTTCCAGGAGGGCACTGGAGAGTGGCACGGCGAGCGACGCCGCGGCAGGCGCGCCACCCTTGCTCAGCAGGAGCGATCGTGCGTCCTCGAGAGACTGACGCGCCTCCGGGTAGTGGCCGCCATCCAGGAGGGCGAGCCCGTGCGTCGTCAGGACTTCGACGCGGCGGGGATCGTCGGGACCGACCAGGTCGAGCGCCCGGTGAGCATGCATCGCCGCCTGCGACGGGGACGTTCCCATCGCGTGGTCCGCGGCGCCGATCAGCGCATCGACGAGCGGATCGCGAATCGCGTCGAGTTCATCGGGCCGGCCCCGAGGGCCGTCGCGAGGTCCAGGGCTCGAAGGTAGTGCTCGGCGACGATCTCGGCGGTCCTGCCGTTGACCCCGCCGGATCGTGCCGCGATCCAGGCGGCCGCCGCGCGGTGCTTCGCCACCCGAGCGGCTCGCGGGAGCGCGCCATACGCGACGTCGCGAACGAGCGCGTGCCAGAACGCGTACTCGGCCTCGCCTTCCATCGACGTCGGGAAGGCGGGTCGGGCCAGCTCCCGGCGCGACAGGTCGGTGAGCGCCGGATCGAGGGTCGCCGGATCCCGCGCCCCGAGCGTGGCGACCGCGCCCGACCAGAAGGTCCGGCCGATGACCGAGGCATCGAGGAGGACCGGCTTGAGCTCCGGCGGGAGGGCATCGATCCGGGCCGTCAGGAGCGCATGGACGTTCGCCGGGATCGCGGACTCGTCGAGCTCGGCCGGGCTGCGCTACCCGGTCGCTCCCGGAGCATGGCTGCGAGCTGCTCGGCGTAGAGCGGCGAACCGGCCGCCCGCTCGAGGACGCTCTCGAGGAGCTGCCGGCGTCGCTCCGGGCAGGGCCGCGGTCACGAGCTCGCCGCACCGAGCGATCGGACAGCGAGGCCGAGGGACAGCACGGTCGAACGACGCGCCCGCGCGAGCCAGGACGGGTGTCGATCCTCGATCTCCGGCCGCGCCGTGACAACGAGCATCAGCGGAAGCCCGGTGCTGTTCCCGGCCAGGTGCACGAGGAAGCGAACGAACGCCTCGTCCGCCCAGTGCAGGTCCTCGACGATCAGGACCAGTGGCCCGGCGTGCGCGATCCCTTCGAGGAAGCGACGCCAGGCGGCGAAGGTCTCGTCCTCCTGCGGCGAGCTGGCCGCGACCGAGAGCCCCACGAGCGGGCCGAGCCGGTCCTTCATCCACGCACGGAGGTTCACGTCCGGCTCGGTAAGGACGGCATCCAACTTGGCGGACAGGGTCGGCTGGTCATCCGTCTCGAGGATCCCGGCGTGGGCGGCGACGATCTCGGCGAGCGCCCAGAACCCGATGCCGTCCCCGTACGGCAGGCAGCGTCCCGAGCGCCACGTCACGAGGTCCGGGAGGCCGTCGACGTGCCGGCTGAGCTCGCGGACGAGCCGGCTCTTGCCGATCCCGGGGTCCGCCACGATCGTGACGACCTCGACCGATGGCGTCGTCCGGGACCGCTCGAAGAGCCGGATGAGGGTCTCGAGCTCCAGCTCGCGGCCGACGAACGGGGTCGTCTCGGCGATCAGCTCGCCGGTCGCATGGGCGATCGGAGCGAGCGGCTGCCACGCGTGCATCGGTTCCGCGCGGCCCTTGAGGGCGAGGTCACCGAGGTCGTCCCACTGGAAGATGCGCGCGGTCGCCTGCTGCGTGGGCTCGGCGACGGCGACGCCGTCGATCGGCGCGACCGACTGCAGGCGAGCGGCGATGTTCAGGGTGTCGCCGGTCGCGAAGCCCTCGCCGGAGTCGGGTCGAGGTCGGTCCGGACGAGCGTCTCGCCCGTGCAGATCCCGATCCGCACGTGGAGGTCGAGGTCGGACGCGCGGACCTCGTCGATGAGCCGCAGCGCCGCTCGGATCGCTCGCTCCGGGTCGTCCTCGTGCGCGGACGGGATGCCGAACACCCCGACGACGGCGTCGCCGATGAACTTCTCGACGATTCCCCCGAACGCCTGGATGCGCCGCCGCGCGATCCCGTGGTAGGCGCGGAGCAGCCGGTCGACGTCCTCGGGATCGAGCCGGTCCGCGAGCTCGGTCGAGCCGACAAGGTCGCAGAAGAGCGCCGTGATGACCTTGCGCTCGCCCATCGGCTGGAGCGCCGCAAGCGACGATCCGCAGCGCATGCAGAAGCGCGCGTCGTCGGGGTTCGTCGCGCCGCAGGTCGCACAGGCCGCCATTCGCGCAGCGTACGTCGGGTTCGGCGTGCCCACCTGGCCACTTCCGCGTGTTCTAGGCCGTCAAGGAAGGCGGCGGATCGCGATGGGGCGCCGCTCGGCCCTCAGGGCCGGTGTCAGAACTCCGCCGCGTACAGGCGCCAACGGCCGGGCACGCCTTTCAGGGCACGGCTGCCGCGCTCCGTAAACATCACCCCTGAACCGATGACGAGGTCGCGAACGGTGCTGCTCACCAGCACCTCGTCGGGCCCGGCGAGCGCGGAAATGCGTGCCGCAACGTGGACAGCCAGCCCGACGATGTCGTCCTCGGTCAGCTCGATTTCCCCGGCGTGCAGGCCGGCACGAACGTGAAGGTCGAGACTGGGTGCGCCCGGTCGAGATGTCGCGGGAGGCCTCGAGCGCACGACCAGGCCCATCGAAGGTGGCGAGGACCCCGTCGCCGGTCGTCTTCACCAAGGCGACCGCCCGCTCGCTCGACGCAGGCACGGACGAGCGCGTCATGGCGATCGAGGACCTCGCGCCACGCCCGGTCGCCGACCTCGGCCGCGCGCTTCGTCGAGCCGACGATGTCCGTGAACAGCACCGTTGCGAGGCGACGATCCGTCGAGCGAACGGGATGTGGCCCCGGCGACGAACGACTCGACCTGCTGCGACGACGGCCGCCTGGTCGCCCGCCCACATCAGTTGTCGATCCCGGGCAGCTCGACGAACCGGGCACCATCGACCTGCTCGGCGATATACCGGCCGAAGCGTGGCCCGATCGCGATGGCGTCGGCGTGCGCGATGACGAGGGTCGGGACGTGGATCGCCGACAACACGTGCCGGACGTCCAGGGTCGAGCAGGTTCCCGACCATTGCCAGAGCGACACCGGGGCTCGCCGCGAATCGCTCGTAGCGCGCCCAGGAGTCTCGCACGCCGGGTACAGCCGCGCATGCTCGGCGCGAAGCCATCGAGCATCACGCCCCGACCCCAGCCCGCCTCCGTCTGCTCGAGCCGCCGGTTGATCTCGGCCGGCGACAGACCGATCGGATAATCGTCGGTCCTCGCGGAGACGTGCCCAGCCGTCGACGACGATCAAGGCGCGGAGCCGGTCTGGATGCGTCGCGGCGAAGACAAGCCCCATCATCGCGCCGCCGAGGGTCGTGATGAGCGCCGCTCGATCGCTTCCGGCGGCGTCCATGACCGCGCGAACGTCGTCGATCCACGCCTCGATCGACGGCAGCGACTGGATCGACACCGGATCGGACATGCCAACGCCACGCTTGTCGAACGTGATGAGCCGCCCGATCGTCGCCAGGCGTCGCCGGAGCTCCGCGACGGGCGGCACGTCCCACTGGGCTTCCTGGTGGCTCGTCCACTGGTCCGCCAGGACGAGATCGATCGGCTCCTCGCCGACGATCTGATAGGCGAGGTGCAGGCCATCAACCCGGGCGTACCTCGTCTCGGGTACCACCCGCGCAGCATACAGACGTGCGCGGCCGCCTCTGGCTCGGGTCCCGGCCCGGCGGCGCGTCGTCGCGCGACGGGCTACGGTTGGCGAAGCATGAGGGCCGTCGTCCAGGATCGCTACGGGCCACCGGAGGTGCTCCGGATCGCGGAGGTCGATCGGCCCGTGCCCAAGGACGACGAGGTCCTCATCAGGGTGCGCGCGGCCACCGTGTCGCAGACCGATGCCCACGCCCGCGCCGCCTCGCCGGTCTTCTGGCGTCTCGCGTTGGGGCTGCGAAAGCCGCGTTGGCGGTCGCTCGGCGTCGACCTGGCCGGCGAGGTCGAAGCCGTCGGCAGCGCCGTGACCGAGTTCAAGGTCGGCGACGCGGTCTTCGGCGGCCCGTCTACCTACTTCGGCACCCACGCCGAGTACGTCTGCGTCCGCGAGCGCGGGCCGATCGCGCTCAAGCCGCCCGGCCTCACCTTCGAGGAGGCCGCGGCCGTGACCGACGGCGCGATGCAGGCGCTCTCGACGCTGCGGCTGGCGAACGCGAGACCCGGTAGCCGGATCGTCATCTACGGCGCGTCGGGCTCGCTCGGCACCGCCGCCGTGCAGCTCGCCAAGCACTTCGGCGCCCATGTCACCGGCGTCTGCAGCACCAGGCACGTCGAGCTCGTGCGATCGCTCGGCGCCGACGACGTCGTCGACTACCTGCAGGACGACTTCACCAGGCGCGGCCAGACGTACGACGCGATCATCGATGCCGTCGGCAAGTACTCGTTCCGGCGGGGTCGACGGGCGCTCAGGCCCGGCGGGATCTACGTCGCGACGGATGGCGGACGCTTCCTCGTCGAGACGCTCGCCTTCGTCGTGGCGACTCGCTGGGTGGGCACGAGGCGAGTCCGTGCCGCGATCGGTCGGCGAAGCAAGGCGGACATCCTGTTCATGAAGGAGCTCATCGAGGCAGGCGAGTTCCGGGCGGTCGTGGATCGGCGCTACCCGATGGAGCAGGTCGCCGAGGCGCACCGGTATGTGGAGACCTGGCGGAAGGCCGGCAACGTCGTCCTCACGATGACCGACGGCGACGGCTAGGCCACCCGCCCTATCCCCGTTTCGCGAGCGACGCCAGCCAGGCGTCGCGTTCGAGCGGGCTCGGACCCGAGCGGGGGCGCGTCGGCGGGTGCTCGCCGATCGGCTGATAGCCGTCGGGGCGGGACTCGAGGATCCCCTCCCCCATCGACAGGCCGGGCAGCTGGTGCTGCAGCGAGCGAACGCGAGCGACCGCGCAGCACGGCGCTCGCCTTCGTCACGCCCCCGGCCGAGAACTGGCCGGTGACCCGGCCGCCGAGCCGCCCGAGCGCCGCCAGCACGCCCGGCGCCGTCGACGCCGGCATCTCGAGCGCGAGGTCCGAGAGCGGTTCGCACACCCACGTCCCGGCGCGATCGAGCGCGGTCGCCAGGACCAGCTGCGTCAGGCGTCGGAAGTCGGCCGCCGACGTCCCGGGTGCGGAATAGCCGCTGTCGATCATCGTGACCCGGCAGTCGGTCACCTGCCAGCCCGCCAGGCCCTCGGTCAGCGCCTCGTGGACGTACAGCTCCATCTGGGCCAGGAACGCCTCGACCGACTTGAACAGGTAGAGCGGCACGTAGCGCGCCTCGACCTCGCTGCGGAACTCGATCCCCGATCCGAACGGCGCGGGCTCGATCCGCAGGCCGAGCGTGGCCAGGAACGGGTTCGTGCTCAGCGGCGAGCTCCGGCCGGTGATGTTGGTGTGCGTCTTCGCGTGGATGACCTCCTCGGCCTCGCCCACCCCGGCCGGGCGCTCGATGCACACCGTGGTCGTCTCGCGGAAGTCGGCGGCGATGCCGTAGTCGCGCTCGAGCGTCGCCTGGATGACCTCCTTCTGGACCTCGCCGTAGAGCGAGACGGCGATCTCGTGGCGCGTGTCGTCCTGGCGGACGTCGATGAGCGGGTCCTGCTCGGCGAGCTGGCCCAGCGCCGCCCGGAGCGAGCCCTGTTCCTCGGGCTTTCGCGCGAACACGACCGCCTCGAGGGCCGGCCGCGGGAAGCGCGCGGTCGCCTCGTCGCCGGGCGGCGGGTCGCCGATCGCGTCGCCGACCCGGACGGCACCGAGGCCGCTGATCGTGGCCATCTCGCCCGCGGTGAGGACGTCGCGGCGCGGCGCACCGGCCGGGGCGAACACCTTGATCGAGGACGCCTTCGCCTCGTCGCCCCCGCCGACGCGCACGCGCTGCCGCGGCCGGAGCGTGCCCGCGAACAGGCGCGCATAGGCGACGCGCTCGCCCGAGGCGGTGCGCTCGATCTTGAACACCCGGCCGGACACCGGCGCGTCCGCGTCGCGCTGCACGCCCGACAGGAGCTCGTCGACGCCGGCCATCAGCTCGTCGACGCCGATCCCGAGCGCGGCCGAGCCGAAGAAGACCGGATGGACGACGGCCTTGCGCGTCTGCACGGCGAGCTGCTCGCGAAGCCGCGGGTAGCGTCAGCGACGCCTCGTCCTTCACGAAGGCCCGCAGGATCGCCTCGTCGCGCTCGGCGAGGATCTCCGCGAGCGCGGCGCGGTGATCCGCGTCGTCCTCGTCCGAACGACACGACGGACGCCGCCCGCCGGCCGGCCTCCCGGAGCCGCTCCATCGGGACCATCGCCGGGCGCGAGGCGGCGCACCAGCTCGCTCGATGACGCGAGTGTCGATCGGCGCCGGCGCGATCGATCTTGTTGACGAAGATCAGCGTCGGGACGCGGAGCCGCTGGAGCGCCCGGAACAGCAGCGGCGTCTGCGGCTGGACGCCCTCGACGGCGGAGACGACGAGGACCGCGCCGTCGAGCACGCCGAGGACGCGTTCGACCTCGGCGATGAAGTCGGGGTGGCCCGGCGTGTCGACCAGGTTGACCGCGAGGTCGCCGACGAGGAACGAGGCGACGGCGGACCGGATCGTGATGCCGCGTTCGCGCTCGAGCTCGAGCGAGTCGGTCTGGGTGGTGCCGGCGTCGACGCTGCCGACGTGATCGATGGCGCCTGCGGTGTAGAGGAGCCGTTCGCTGAGGGTGGTCTTACCGGCGTCGACGTGGGCGAGGATTCCGAGATTGAGCGTGCGCATGGAGCCTCATGCCTTCCAAGGAGGTACCGACCTTCTGGCTGGACATGGGTGCTCCCATCTCGCTCCTCTCGTTCAATCCCGCGCTGCTGCGGCTGCGCTTCCTCAGGTTCGCATGCCCGGTCAAGTGGGTCGGCCGATGCAACCGGCGCTGGCCTGGCTCGAGATCGAACCGTTTTCGCGGCGCGTACGCCAAAGGTGTGAGCGACGCCGCCACCCAGGGACGATCGCGACGCCGCACGGAGAGGGACCGTCACATGCGATATCGCGCTCTGGCAACGATCCTGTTCGTCATCGTCGGTCTCGCGCTCATCGGCACGGGCTCGATGGCGGCGGCCAGCCGCGCCGACGAGCTCGCCCCCATCCGGGCGGCGACCGCGGCCTTCCACGATGTCGACGCCGCCAAGGCTGCCGGCTACCAGCTGGGCTACGTCAACGGCGCCGGCCGATTGATCATCAACGGGTGCATCTCGAACGTCGCGAACCCGGCGGCGGGGGCGATGGGCTACCACTACTTCAACAAGGCGCTGATCGACGACATGGTGGTCGACGAGCTGCATCCGGAGGGCCTGGTCTACGGACCGGGTCCGGACGGCACGCTCCAGCTCGGCGCCGTCGAGTACGTCGTCCCCGGCCCGAACTCCAACCCGGCGGGTCCCGCGCGCGTTCCGTCGGTCCTCGGCGAGCCGATGCACATCCTCGTGCCGGCCGTCGGCTTCTACATCCGCCACGTGTGGCTGTGGCGCCACAACCCGTCCGGGATGTTCTCCGACTGGAGCCCCGAGGTCTCCTGCCCCTAGCCGCTGAGCGCCGACGACCGGCCCGGGCACGCGTCGGTTGCCCGGGTCGGCGAGGTGTTCTGCGGGCGTCGCGCATCGCCGCCAGTTGCCGGTGGCGGCGACTAGGATGGTCTCCGGACGAGGAGACATCGATGCGCGAACCCGGCCAACCGGTCCTCGACGAGGTCGTCCAGGCGGCCTTGCACGTCGACGGCATCCAATCGGCGGCGCTGTTCGTGGTCGCCCCGCCGTCGACGTCGCTCGAGCTGGCGGCCGCTGCCGGCATCGCCGGACCCCCGCTCGACGGCCTCGTCGCCGCGGTGCGCGACCCGGCACACCCGGTCGCCCGCGCGCTGTCCGACGATGGCCCGACGTTCGACGTCCTCCCCATGGCGCCGGGTGGCCCTCGGCTCCGGAGCCACCTCCCGCTCCAGGTCGATCGCGATGGCCGGCCCGAGGCCGTCGGCGTGCTCGCCCTCGCGCACGATGCGCCCCTGGACGAGGGTCGCCGCGCCGAGCTGATCGCGCTCGCCGGGACCGCCGCGGCGGCCGTTCGCCGCTGACCGCGAACCGGCGCCACTCCAGGTAGCTGCCCCTTTCAGGTAGCCCGCCAACGGGGCGTCGGGCAGATGCCAGATGGCCGCCATGTCGCGCGCGGCGAGGATCGGAACATCGAAGACGTCGGTCCGTGTGGCTCCGACCGAACGGAGCCAGGTCGGCGTCAATGGCAACCAAGTGGGGGAATCACATGAACACGACTGCAGACGGTGGGCTGGCCGAACGAATCCTGAACCGGCCCCTGCCGGCGTGGCGCGACGCGCGCGTTGTCCGCCTTCGGTGGACCGCGAGCCTCCGGAACCGGACGATCCTGTCGAGGCAATCCGTCTACGGGCTGAATGGCTATCGAACGTATCGCGCCTACCAGCTCCGCTCCGACTACTCCGAGATCGAGATGGACCTGCGCAGCGTCTATGAGCACTTTGCCGACCAGGCGTGGTTCGACACGGACAGCGCCGCCGAGGTCGTCGCGATCCTGGACAGCGCATTGCACGAGCTCGAACAAGCCGACCCCAACGTGCATGTCGTCGATGACGATCTCGGACGGGCCCGCCGCCTCATGGTGTGGGTGAGCCCGCCAGAGTGGGTCGACCGTCGCACCAAGGAGATCGCCGATCAGTTGCACCAGTCGCGGGTGCCGGACGCGCAGCGGTTCACGACGGACACGCCGAGCCCGGAGGCCCGGCGGTTCTGGCTCGACGAGGCCATCGGGCTCGTCGATCGCCTCGAGACGGCCGAGTCGATCAACAGGGGCCTGCAGGTCAGGCGCCTCGAACGGCTCCGCAATGTGGGCGTGCTCGCGGTGTTCCTGTTGATCGGCTTTGCTCCGATCCTCGTCAGCGGCTCGAGCCAGGCGCTCTGGGGCCGTACGGACCCTGGTGAGGCGATGCAGGCGAGTGCCTGGCTGACGACGCTCGGGATCGGGCTCCTCGGAGCGATCGGGGCGCTCCTCAGCGGGCTCCTCCAGGTTCGAAGCTCGCCGGTGACCTTCGCGGACTATGAGGTTCGCGGGATCGAGGTTGCGCTCCGGGTCCTCGTCGGCGCTGCCGTTGCTGTCACGGTGTACTACCTGCTCTCGTGGCGGGCGGTCCCGATCGACGTGACATCGGCAGGCACCTTCCTCCTGGTCGCCTTCATGTCCGGGTTCTCCGAGCGCTTCTTCCTCAAGCTGCTGGGCCTCGACGCCGCTGCCCAAGCGGAGAGCGACCACGTCGAGGCCGGAGGCACGACCCGAGCACCGATGCCGATGGTTCCGACGTCGGCCTAGGGCGTTCGCCGAGGCGCCTGGTCGTGGAACCAGACGCCTCGGGCAGCCGAAGCGGGACGAAGCGGGTTGACAGCTCCGTCATACAACCGTATGGTTGTATCAATGACCGCCACGTTCGAGCCCGACCAGATCTTCGCCGCCCTGGCAGACGCCACCCGGCGCGACATCGTCCTGCGCGCGCTCAGCGGGACCGAGGGTGTGGCCGAGCTCGCCGGGCACTACCCCATGAGCTTCGCGGCGGTGCAGAAGCACGTCGCGGTCCTCGAGCGCGCGGGTCTGGTCACCAAGGAGCGCACCGGCCGGCGCAAGGTCGTGCGCACCAACATGGACGGGCTGCGCCTCGCGCGCGGCCTGCTCGACGAGTACGAGGCGCTGTGGCGCGGCCGCATCGACCGCATGACCGACCTCATCATGCGCAGCAAGGAGATCGACGCATGACTGTCACCTCCGTCCGGAAGGACCCCGAGGCCCTGACCATGACCCTGACCGCCGAGTTCGAGGCGTCGCCCGCCCGCGTGTGGGAGCTGTGGGCGGATCCGCGCCAGCTCGAGCGCTGGTGGGGGCCGCCGACCTGGCCGGCGACGTTCACTACCCACGACCTCGCGATCGGCAGCCGCGTCGAGTACCACATGACCGGGCCGACCGGCGACGAGGCCCACGGCTACTGGGACATCGTCGAGGCGAATCCGCCGCATCGGCTCGTCTTCCTCGACGGGTTCGCCGACAACGACGGGACGCCGAACGACGAGTTCCCGCGCAACGAAGGGCGGGTGACGATCGAGCCCATCGACGCCGGCCACACGCGGATGCGGATCGAGAGCCACTTCCCGAGTCCAGAGGCCATGCAGCAGGTCCTGGCGATGGGCATGGAGGAGGGTCTCACGCAGGCCGTCGGCCAGATCGACGCCATCCTCGCCGAGGACACCGTGACGACAGGAGACAAGCGATGACCACGATGACCGAGCAGACGACCAGCACGCTCGAGGCGCCCGGGGCCGTCCTGACCTACGACGTCCGCGGTGCGGACTCGGACGCCATCACGCCCGTGCTGCTCCTGATCGGCTCGCCGATGGGCGCCGGCGGGTTCGGCACGCTCGCCGGGCACTTCCCGGACCGCACGATCGTGACCTACGACCCCCGCGGCGTGGAGCGCAGCGTCAAGGCCGATCCGACCAGCGAGTCGACGCCCCAGCAGCATGCCGACGACCTGCACCGGATCATCGGCGAGCTCGGCTCGGACCCGGTCGACATCTTCGCGAGCAGCGGCGGCGCGGTGAACGCGCTCGCCCTCGTGGCGGCGCACCCGGAGGACGTGCGGACGCTCGTCGCCCACGAGCCGCCGCTCGCCTCCATCGTCCCCGATCGCGAGGGCGCGCTGGCGGCGTGCGAGGCCGTCCGCGACGCCTACCAGCAGCATGGGTTCGGCGTCGGCATGGCGCGGTTCATCCTCGTCGTCGGCCACCAGGGACCGATGACCCTCGAGTTCGCCCACCAGCCCGATCCCGATCCGGCGATGTTCGGCCTGCCGGCCGAGGACGACGGCAACCGGACCGACGCCCTGCTGCACCAGAACATCATCACGTGCACGCACTACGAGCCCGACTTCGAGGCGCTGCGCGCGGCGTCGACCCGGATCGTCATCGGCGCGGGCGCCGAGTCCGCCGGCCAGCTGGCGCACCGCGGCGCCCTCGCGGCGGCGGAGCGGCTGGGCCTCGAGCCCGTCCTGTTCCCGAGCGACCACGGCGGCTTCCTGGGCGGCGAGTACGGCCAGAAGGGCGACCCGGACGGCTTCGCGGCCAAGCTGCGCGAGGTCCTCGCCGACGCCTGATCCTCAGTCGTTTGGCGCCGTCGTCTCCATGGCGGCGCCAAACTCGGCCCACGCGATCACGCCGCCGAGGTACGTCGACGTGCCCGGCCCCTGCAGCTCGGCCGCCGCGGACGCGATCGCGCCGTAGGCGGCCCTGGCGAGGCTGCCGCCGGTCGACACGCGGCGCACCCCCAGCGCGGCGAGCTCGGGGATCGGCGGGCCGCTCGGCGACGCGATCACGTTGACCGGGACCTCCACGGCCTGGACCAGCCGGCGGATCTGCTGCGGGTCCGTGAGTCCCGGCGCGAACACCACCTCCGCCCCGGCATCGCGATAGGCCCGGAGCCGGGCGATCGTCTCGTCCAGGTCGTCGATGCCATGCAGGTGGTTCTCCGCCCGGGCGGTCAGCACGACGCCGCGGTCACGGGCGGCCCGCGCGGCAGCCGCGACGCGCGGGACGGCGATCTCGAGCGGATCGATCGCGCCGGTGGCGGGATCGAAGTCCTCGATCGAGCAGCCCGATGCGCCGACGTCCGCGAGCAGCCCGACGGTCTCGGCGACGCCCGTCGGGTCGTCCGCGAAACACCGCTCCGAGTCGACGTTCAACGGCACGTCGACGGCCGCCGCCAGCGCCGCGACGTGCTCGAGCAGCTCGTCGCGCCGCACGCCGTAGTCCCGGCGGCCCAGCGTGGCGGCGAACCCGGAGCTCGTCGTCGCCAGCGCCGGGAAGCCCATCGATGCCAGCAGGCGGGCCGATCCGACGTCCATCGGGTTCGGCATCACGAACAGCCCCTCGCGGTGCAGCGCGCGGAACCGGTCACGCCGCTGGGCCAGGGTCGTGGTCGTCGGCATGCGGCGTCTCCTTCACCTGAGACGCTACCGCGTGCCACGGAGGCCCGCGAGCTACGCCGCGGCGGCGGCGGACCCGGCGGGCCGGTCGATGCGGAGGGCGCTCATCCCAAGGGCCACCCAGCCCAGCGGGAACGCCGCGACCGACACGATCACGAGAAGCTCGGCGATCGGTGTCGGGAGCAGGCCACCCGTCACGCCCGTGAGCGCGGGCACGACGAGCAGGGCCCCGATCACCCAGGAGCGCAGCAGCGCGGCGCGAGAGGCTTCGCGTGAGCCAGGTGGCGAGCGCGAACAGCGACGAGCCCAGGACCAGCGCCAGCAGGCCGATGGACGCGATGGCCCACGCGGACAGTCCCGCGACGATCGCGGCGTCGCTGTCCCCGCCCACCACGATGGCCACCCAGCCGAGCAGGCCGACAACGGCCCCGCCGCACGGGATCGCGAACGCCGCCCACGTGAGCGCGGGATGGCGGCGCGACTGGAATGCGCTGAGCCCGATCAGGGCGATCAGGGTCGCGAACGTCGCGACAAGCACGCCCATGCCGATGGCGAAGGCGAGGTCGTCACGCCCGTCGTTGATCACGTTTCCGGCCAGCACGAACAGCCAGCCCAGACCCCCGACGACGGCGGCGATGCCGCCAATGCGAAGCGACATGGCAAACCCCTTCCGGTGTTCGGACGCGGCGCCGAGGCCGCGCAAGTGCAGGTGCGCGTCGAGCGCGCCCAGGACGAGATCCGCCGCATCGAACGGCCCGACGGGTCGATCGTCGAGGATCGCGGCGAGCTCGTCGCCGTAGCGCTCGCGCCAGCGCGATGGATAGAGGCGGATGAGCGGGTGCGTCACGATCGGTGTCCCGTCAGCCGGCCGACCGGCCGAGCCGCTGGAGGCCGAGCTCCGCGAATGCGGCGAGCTCGTGAAGCTGCACCTGGAGCACGGTCGCACCCACGCCCGTGAGCCGATACGGACGGCGCCGGTCGACCGGCGGCGAGGGCCTCGATCAGGCCGCGCTCCTCGAGTCGGGCGAGCGCAGCGTAGAGCGTCCCCGGCCCGAGCGGCTTGCCGGTCGCCGTCTCGACGTCGAGCATGATCGCGTAGCCGTGTTTCGGCCCGTCGCTCAGGCTGACGAGGATGAGGAGGGCCGGCTCGGCGAACCGGCCGAACTCGGGAATTCGAGGCTCCATCGGGACTCCACTACTACGTGCCACGATATATCGCTGCGCGTACTATAGACGGAGACCCGCGCGTTGTCAACGGGTCAGCGCAGAGTTACCGCTCGGACGCCTCGAACAGCTCCCACTGGCCCGGCACGCCGCGGAGGCCGACCGTCCCGAGCGAGGTGAACTCGAGGTCGGTGCCGGTCGCCAGCTCGCGGACGGTGCGCGTGACCACGACCTGCCGCGCGCCGGCCTCGGACAGCGCGCGCGACGCGATGTGGAGGCCGATGCCGCCGATGTCGTTGCCGCGGAGCTCGACCTCGCCGGTGTGGATCGCCGCCCGGATGTCGAGGCCCTGACGGCCGAGCGCGCTCCGGAGCGCGAAGGCGCAGCGCAGGGCGCGGGTCGGGGCGTCGAACGTGGCGAGGCAGCCGTCGCCGGTCGACTTCACCAGCTTGCCGTGCCACCGCTCGACCTCGGTGCGGGTGATCTCGTCGTGGCGGTCGAGCAGCTGGCGCCACGCCTTGTCGCCCAGCGCGGCCGCGCGCCCGGTGGAGTCGACGATGTCGGTGAACAGGACCGTCGCGAGGACCCGATCCGTGTCCATCGCCGCGTGCAGCGACTCGACCTGCTCGCGGGTCCACGAGTACGCCTCGACGTACTTGCCCTCGGGCGCCTCCGTCTCCGGCTCGTAGACGAGGAGCACGGCACCGGACGGGAACGTGCGCGCGCTGGTGAGGCGGAGGTAGCGCAGGTCCGATTCGTCGCGGAACAGGCGCTTGCCGCTGCCGAGCACGACCGGGAACACGATGATCCGGTACTCGTCGACGAGCTCGGCGCTCATGAGGGCTGAGACCAGGTCCGCGCTCCCGTAGACGAGGAGCTCGCCGTCGATCCGGGCCTTCAGCGCCGCGGCCTCCTCGGCCGGATCGCCGCGCAGGATCGTCGTGTTGTCCCAGTCGGCGTGACCGAGCGACTTCGACACGACGAACTTGGGCAGCTCGTTCACCCGCTGGCCGAACGACGCCTCGTCCTTGAGTGATGGCCAGAACGCCGCCCAGATCTGGTACGTGGTGCGGCCGAACAGGAGCGCGTCGGCGTCCCGCAGCTGGTCCCGGTTGAACACCTGCATGTCGTCGTCGCTGAGGCGCAGCGCCCAGGCGTTGCGGCCGCTCCGGTGCTCGTCGAACCCGGGCGCCTCCATGACGCCGTCGACGGTCATGAACTCGGTGACGACCAGGCGGCCCATGCGTCGGACCCTACAGGATCGCTAGGCCTTCGGGCGCTCGCGGATGACCTTGTGCGGGTCCTTCTCGAGCTCGATGCCCTTGTACGCGGCCTGGCGGACGAGGCCGTCGCCCGTCCAGCCGGCGAACTCGGCGCGGACGACGAGCTGTGGTTTGAGCCATCGGGCGTCGCGGGCGGCCGCGCGCGGGACCGGCGGCGAGAACGGTGACGCCTCGGCCGCCAGCGGGCCGAGCGCGGCGAGCAGCTCGGCTCGACGATCGGCGGTGTACCCGGCCCCGACCTTGCCGGCGTAGCGGAGCTCGCCGTCCTCGTACACGCCGACGAGCAGCGCGCCGAGGTCGACCGCGGTGCCGGTGCCCGTCGCCCAGCCGCCGACCACGAGCTCCTGCTCCGGGCGGATCTTGACCTTCTGCCAGCGATCGGTGCGCTTGCCCGGCACGTACACGGATCTCCGGTCCTTGGCCATGATTCCCTCGAGGCCCCGCGTCCGCGCCGCTTCGAAGAACGCGATCCCGTCGGCCTCGATGTGCTCGCTCAGCCGCACTCGCGGGTCCGTGCGCAGGACCGACGCCAGGAGCCGACGTCGCTCCTCGAGCGGCTCGTCGAGCAGCGATCGGCCGTCGAGGTGGAGCAGGTCGAAGACCTCGTACACGAACGGGTTCGGTTCGGCGGCCACTCCCCTCCCCTTGATCCGCGCCTGGAGCAGCGCGAAGTCGGGCTCGCCCTTGTCGTCGAGCGCGATGACCTCGCCGTCGACGACCGCCTGTCTCGCGGCGAGCCAGGTCGGCGGGTCGAGGAACGGCCCGAAGTAGCGCGAGGCGTCCTGCTCCCCGCGGGTCCACAGCCGCACGCTGTCGCCGTCGACGACCGTCTCGACCCGGAACCCGTCCCACTTGACCTCGAACAGCCAGCCGGGATCGTCGAACGGCGCGGCGACGAGGGTCGCGAGCATCGGCGCGATGAAGCCCGGCTTGGTGGGTTGGTCGTCCTTGGCCATGTCGTCATTCTGCCGCGTCACTCGCCCATCCCGGCGCCATTCGCGGTAGTGTCGACGAAACACCACGGGGAACGACAGATGGGCTCGCGGCGCCATCGCACCAAGTCGACCATCGCCTATCCCGCATCGACCGTCGCGGCCGCACTCCGCCCGGTCGCCGGGTTGCGGGTCGGGCTTGGCCGTCCTCGCGCTGGGGGCCGGAGCGGTGGCCTCGGTGACGGTGGCGTGGCCGGCGGCATTGGTGCTCGCGGTTCTAGCGGTCGCGGTCGACGTCCCCACGGGCCCGCCATTCGCCCTCCACCGCGCTGCGGCCCTCGTGGCGACCCACCGGCAGGCGCCCAGGCGCGGGTGGCGACAATACCTGCCGCTCGAGCGAGCCGGGCCCGAGATCATCCTCAATCGCCCGTTGAACGGGTTGCTCCTGGCCATGCTGCTCGTGACGGCGGCCATCCTCATCGTGGACGTGGAGGTCGCCGTCGCCCTTGCGGCGGTGCTGTGCGCCACGTACGCATGCCTGGGACGCCCGGAGCGAGCATTCGTACCCACGAGGGTGCTGGCGGCCTACGCGCAGCTCGCCGCTCCACTGCCGGATCGTGCCGTGGCGACGCCCGTGCAGCGCACCGAAGGGCGGCACATCGACCGGATGCTCGACCGAGCGACACCCAACCCCTCACCGGACCGCAGATCCTCACGTGGATCGACGACATCGTGCGCGGGATGGGTTCGAAGGTGCCGCCCGAGTCGGCAGCAACGCTGAAGCGGATCCGGGCCGCCGCGCGCGCAGCGCTACCCACGGACGACCGGCCGCTCGACTTCACCGATCACGAGACCTGGCTGGTCCGCCAGGCCGCCTGCGACTACCTGCCGTCCGCGATCTCGCGATACCTCGCCGTGAACCCGGCGATGCGCGGTCTGACCGGGGCCGATCGCAGGAGCCCGGACGAGGTGCTGCTGGAGAGCCTGCGCGCGATCGAGGGCTATCTTCACGAGGCGGTGGTGCGAGCCAACGAACGCGATGTGATGGCGCTGCGCGACTACGAGCGATTCCTCAAGGACCGCCTCGCGCGTCCGAGCGCCCTCAAGATCAGCGACGAACAGCATCAGACCGAGCGTGAGGCATTACGCGCTCGTGAGCGCGTCTAGCCGCCCTTCGGTGTGAGCGACGCGCTGCGGGTCATCCTCGAGGTCGGCAAGAAACGCCGGGTCGTCGCGGGCGCGATGGACTGGCCGGGACTCGATCGCTGGGGCACGTCGGAGGACGACGCGATCGAGAAGCTGCTGGCCTACACGCCGCGGTACGCCGGCGTGGCCGAGCGGGCCGGCCTGGCGAAGGCGTTCGCGAAGGCGGGCAACGTCGAGGTGGTCGAGCGCGTGCCCGGGTCGAGCTCGACCGACTTCTGGGGCATCGCGCACGTGCCGTCGCAGGTCGAGATCGACATCCTGCCCGCGGCGGACCTGGAACGACGGCTCGATCTCCTCCGCGCGTGCTGGACCACCTTCGACGAGGTCTCGGCCGGCATCGATCGGCCCGCTCGTGCCCGGACCGCGGAGCGCCGGGCGGACGCGCGAGCAGATCATCCGCCACGTCTACATCAGCGAGCCCGAGCAGTTCTCGCGCAAGGTCGAGATCCGGACGCCACCGGACGCCGTCATGACCCCGGACGGCCGCAAGGACCACCGGCTGGCGTACCTCGCGGCGATCCGGGCGTACAACGCCGACGGGCGGCCGGCCCGCACCTGGCCGATCCAGTTCCTCGTCCGGCGAACCGCCCACCACGTGATGGACCACGCGTGGGAGCTCGAGGACCGCGACCCCGCGCGACAGGGTCGGAAGACGGGGCCGAGCTAGGCGAGCTCGAGGACGCGGCCCTGGATGCGCCCGGCGTCCGGGTACTCCTCGTCGTGGGCGATGCCGGCCTCGGACAGGCCGAGCGCGATCGCAGCAGCGTCGGTCATGAACAGGTAGGGATGGATCCCGGTCCGCTCTCGGACGCTGTTCTTGAGCAGCCGATGCGCCACCGTCACGGACGGGCCGAGCAGGTCGCTCCCCGACCCGACCGCCTGGCGGACCACGTGACCCCGGTGGAGAACGGCCTTGAGGTCGAGGTGCGCGACGGTCGGACAGGCGGTGCAGACGTGGTCCGCGGAGGGGATCGCCCGATGGCGGCTGTCGACGAACGATCGGTACATGCGATCCGAGGTCCGTGCAGGACGCGATCGCCCTGCCCGTCGAGACGCGCCGCGGGAGCCGCCGCGAACACGGCGTCGCCCTCGAGCTTGACCACCGCGAAGTCCGGCTGGATCCCCTCGATCACGGCGTTCAAGAGGGCGGCCAGCATCCCGTACGCGGCCGGAATGCCGTCGCTGAAGTCGACCCCGTGCTCGTGCTCGACGCCGGTCATGAAGGCCGTGTAGCCCGAGATGTCCGCGAGCAGCAGGTACCGCTCCCCCGCGGGCGGCTCCACCTGCGCCGCCGTCGCCGGCGACATCGATCCCTGCGCACTCTCCACAGGCGCATCGTACGTGGAGTCCGAGGGTCGACGCAGTGCTGTCGTTTCGGTACGCTGCGCGCGATGAGCTTCGACTACGAACAGAAGCCCTCGAGCTCCCGGTTCGTCGACGTCTTCTGGCGCACATACGACACCAGCGACGGGACGTACCTCGCGGCGGCGGACGCGTGCTGGGACATGATCTTCATCCGCGGCGCCGATGGGGTCCGGGCGCTCCTGAGCGGTCCGTCGTCGACGATCACGCCGGTCCCCTACAAGGCCGGCAACCGGAACGTCGGCATCCGGTTCGTCCGTGGATCCTTCCTGACCCACGTGCCGGCGTCGGTCATGGTCGACACCACGATCACGCTGCCGATGACGCCCGACGGATCGTTCGTGCTCGCCGGGCACGAGTGGCCGTGCCGACCTACGAGACGGTCGAGTCCTTCGTAGCGGAGCTGGAGCGGCGCGAGCTCCTCAGCGACGACCCGCTGGTGGTGGCCGTGCTGGCGGGCGACGCACCCGACGCGTCGACGCGATCGGTCCAGCGGCACGTCGCCCAGGCCACGGGCCTCACGGAGACCCGCATCCGCAAGATCGTGCGCGCCCGCACGGCGGTCGTGATGCTGCAACGGGGCGACTCGATCCTCGACGTCACGCACGACCTCGGCTATGCCGACCAGGCGCACCTCACGCGAGACCTCAAGTACCTCACGGGGTACACGCCGGGCCAGACGCAGGATCGCAACGAGCCGATCTAGCCGCCGCCTCGCGGCGTGTCGTTTGGGTTCAAGACTTGGCGCCCCCGATGCGCTTAGATGGACCTGGCGGACATCGCACCCGAGGACCGATCCGTGGAGATCACACCCTTCAGCATCGCCGTGCCCGAGCCCGAGCTCGACGACCTCCTCGCCCGCATCGGGAGGACGCGCTGGCCGGTCGATGTCGCGACCGACTGGAGCCGGGGCATGCCGACCTCAGACGCTCGCCGGATCGCCGACTACTGGGCCGGCGACTTCGACTGGCGCGCCCAGGAGGCCAGGCTCAACACCCTTCCGCAGTTCACGACCGTCGTCGACGGCCAGACGATCCACTTCGTGCACGTCCGATCGGCGGTCCCGGGCGCCACGCCCCTCCTGCTGCTCCACGGCTACCCGAGCTCGTTCGTCGAGGCGTCGCGGATGATCGGCCCGCTCGTGGACCCGGAGGCGCACGGCGGTCGCGCCGAGGACGCGTTCCACGTCGTCGTGCCGTCGCTGCCGGGCTTCGGCTTCTCGACACCGGTGGCCGCACCCGGCTGGGCCATCACTGAGTCCGCGTCGGCGTTCGACCGGATCATGACCGGCCTCGGCTACGAGCGGTACGGCGTGAGCGGCGGCGACATCGGGGCCGGGGTCGCCGAGCAGCTGTGCATCCAGGCCGGCGACCGCGTCATCGGCTCGCTCGTCGTCACCGATCCGGGCGCGATCGCGACGGAGTACACGCCGCCGACCGACCACCTGAGCGATGCGGAGAAGGAGCGCCTCGCCGCCCTGAAGGCCGCCCGGGCCGAGGACTTCGGCTACCTCGGGATCCAGACGACCCGCCCGCAGTCGATCGCCTACGGCCTGACCGACTCGCCGGTCGCCCAGATGACCTGGATCGTCGAGAAGTTCCAGGAATGGACGGACCCGGCGAAGGACCGGCTGGAGGACGCCGTCGACCTCGACCAGCTGCTCACGCTCGTCAGCGTCTACTGGTTCGGCCGGGGCGGAGCGGGCGCCGCCAACTTCCTGTACGAAGCGGCCCACGCGGCGGCGGCCTGGGGCCAGACCCACGACCGGCCGCAGGGATTCGTGGCGTTCGGCGACGAGCCGCTGATCCGCCGGATCCTCGACCCGCAGAACGCGCTCCCCTACTGGAACCAGCACGCGCAGGGCGGCCACTTCCCGGCGATGGAGGTCCCGGACCTGCTCGTCGGCGACCTGCGCGCGTTCTTCGCGGGACTCCGCTAACGATCGGCGTCGAGCCCGGACGGCCGTACCGGCTCGATCGATCGCTCGATGTTTGGCGACGTCGGCGCCAAGTTCGTCTGCGGGTACAGCCGAGCTCGCCGCCCTAGCCTTGGCCCGCGGAGCCCGGCGCGGCGTGCGGACGCGCGCTTCCGACGACCGCCTCGGCGAGCAGGAACCCCAAGACTTGGGTTGTGGTGAGGATCAAGAGTGTCAGGGGCGTTCCTGCCACATTGGCCAACGCGTTGAACGCACCTCCCTCGTTGAGCGCGGCGGCGATCGCGCTCACCACGATGCCGACGGTCGCAGCCTCGGCCCAACGATTCGCCGCCACCGCAGTCAATAGTGGGACATTCCTGACCAGGAACCGCAGCCGCAGAAGCTCGATCAGTGTCGCCACGATCGTCGAACCGACAACGATGCCAACGATCGCGCCGAGGATCTGACTTGAAGTCGCTGGTGGGTTGGCGTCGAAACTCGTCAAGGCAAATACGACCCCAATCACGATCCCTATGAGGGATCCGAGCAGGGCGCGCGCGACTCCTCGCGCCATGTCCAACGCGAACGGAGGCAGGCCAGTCCGACGGGGGATCTCGGACGCACTGATTGGACTGTCGTTGGACGAAACCTGCCCTTCGAGAGACGGGTGCGCCGACTCATTCCTCGCAGTTGCAAGGATCGCCGCAGGTACCGCTGCGGCCGGGGGCGCGCTTCCCAGGGCCTGCGTGGCGCGCTGCGCGACGCGACGGCTGTCGTCGGTGGTCAGCGCCTGAATGGCCGCCGTTGCCGCCTGCGCCGTCCGCTTGTCCGATGACGACCGGATCCGCTCGAGGTCGATGATCGCGTCGAGGCGGTCGATCGGCTCACCGCTCTTCAGGAGCAGCTGCACGCGCTCCGGGAGGAGCTTGACGCTGGGGACGCGCGTGGTCCGCGCGATGACCCAGTCACCGGTCTGATTGACGGCCGATTTCGTCGGCGTCTGCGAGGGGGAGGTCTCGCGCACCCGGCGCTCGAGGTAGTCGAAGAGCTCGTTGATAGAGACGTTGCCATCCTCGTCCTGGTCGGCCTCGCCTGTCCGCAGCCCGTCGACCAGCGCCTGCGTAAAGGGCGACGGACCCGGCGGCTCGCCGACCTGTTGCCCGCCCTCGAACGAGTACTGCATCGCGTCGGAGGCGGTGATGACGACCATGCCGCGACCGGTGAACTGGTCCTTGACACCCGCGGTCTCCCCTGCGGCGCGTCGGGTCATCCCGGAGCTGAACGCCCCGGCGAAGCAGCAGTCGAGGAACAGGGCGATCCGCTCGGACCGGCAGCGGTCCATCACGCGGTTCACCCAACTCGCATCGATCCCCGTCGACATGAGCCGATCGAGCTTCGTGTCCGACGCGGCGAGGAACAGCTGCCCATCATCGTCCTTGAGGCCGTGGCACGAGACACTCACGAGGAGGAGGTCGTCGCGCGATCGGTCGGTGAAGAACGCCTCGAGCGTCTCGCGGATCAACGCGGACCGCGCGTTGAGCAGCGTCTTGACCTCGAACCCGCCAATGTCCTGAGATCCGAGTACGCCCTTGAGCGCCGCCGCGTCCTTGGCCGGCCCTTGGAGGGTCGCGAGACGCTGGTCGGCATACGTGCTCGTCGCGATGATCAGCGCGCTGCGACCGGCTCCCATCGCATAGGGCCGATCAGGACACAGGTTGCGGGTGACGGGCCATCCACGCGCCGATGACCTTGTGCTGGTCGGCTTCCGTCATGCCCGTCAACTCGAGGGTGTCGTCGCCAATCGTCAGCTTTGCCGTCCGCTGCGGCGACCGCGCGGCCCACGCCTGCACCACGGCGATGACCTGTCCGAGGATCGGGCCGGCCTTGCCGAGCTCGACGATCAGCTGGCCCAGGATCGCGATGTCGACACCGCGCGCGTCCGCGGGCGCGGGCCCTGCCGACGGTCGGTCGACTCGGTCGACATCCAGGCGAAGGAGCTCGCGCCGGAGCGCGGCAGTCAGCTCGTCGAGCTCCGCGGCTGATGCACCCTCGCCCGCGTCGAGGCTGATGTCGAGTGTGCTGCTCTTCGCGTCCACGTCCACCCCATCCCGCAGGGAACGATCCTACGCTCCAGTACAAGAGGGTCTCCCTGGGTCAGCGCGACGGGACCTCGATGTCCGCGGTCGGCTGCAGGTCGAACCGGATCGGGTCCTGGTAGAGGTAGCTCGCCATGAGGTGGGTCTCGGCCTCGGTGTAGTCGCCGGTGAACACGAAGTTGCCGTTCCTCGTCTGGCCGTCGATCGGCAGCGTCGCCAGGACGGTCCCGTCGAGGACGAGCGCCACGTACTCGCCCTGGTGGGTCGAGGCGAACGCCAGGAACGCGTCCGTCGCCTCGTTGGACAGGTGGATCGCGAGCCCACGACGCCCGGTCAGCAGGATCGACGTGGGCCGTCGTCAGGCCCGCGCGCGACGGCGGCGCGATCGGCGGCAGCGACGGGTCGATCTGGGTCCCGGCGGCGGGCAGCGCGGTGCCGCCTGGGCTGGCGGCCGTTCCGTACGTGCTCGGCGGCAGGGGCACGACCGTCAACGCGCCGTGCGCGAGGATGAGCCGGCGATCCGCGTCCGGGTCCGTCGAGCCGCAGATCGTGACGCCGACACGGTCTGGTTCGAGGGTGTCGACCTTGACCGGGCGCCGGGAGATGTCGAGCCGGACCCGGATCGCGACGCCGATGGCATCGAGGTCCTGCGGCGTCGGGTGAACGCCGCCGGCCGGCAGGACCTGGTACTCGAGGCGGAGATCGACGGGCGCGTGGCTCGGCCTGACTGGATCGGGCACCGGCAGGACTGGGAGCTGGACCACGTTGGCGGGATCGTTGGCCTTGCTGACGTCGAAGGCGAGCAGGAAGGCGTCGTCGTACTCCACCCCCGATGTCGCGTCCTGCTGCTTCCCCTGGCCGGCGATCCGGGCCGCGGCCAGATAGCGTCCATCGGCCGCAATCCACAGGTCCGCGGAGACGTCGCCGTCGAACTGCAGCGCGTCCGCGTAGGCGCGTTCACCCCCGGTCGATCGGCGGTAGTGGATGGTCGCCAGGCCTCCGTGCGTCTCGGGACCCAGGCGTCGGAACCCGGCCGCGAACGGCACTATGACCCGTCGCGCGAATCCCTCGGGCGTCACGAAGGCGATGCCCTCCACGGTCGCCGCATCCGACGTTGGCTCGAGGACGCCGGATACGTTGTCGGTCTCCCACGCGTAGCCGCCGCCGGCGACGATCCGGGACCCGCCGGAGGTGACCGCGGCCGAGCCGTCCGGCTCGCGCAGGCGAGTGCCGAACACGGCGTCCAGCGCGAGCCCGTTCGTCTGGTCGATCGTGCCCTGCATCCCGAGGTCGATCGTGGTCGGCGCGAGCTGGATGATGTCCCGGCCTGCCACGTCGACGGTGAACTGGTACGAGTGCAGGGCCGCGAGCTCGTCGACCGCCCGCGTGATCGCGTCCCGGACGTCCGCATCCCCACCCCGGATCGTCGGGGTCGGCGGCGGCGCGAAGGTGGGATCGGGATACGGCTCCGGCTTCGTCGCGATCAGGTCGGCACACCCGAGGTCGACGTCCGGCACCGGGGTCGCGGTCGACGAGGGCGCAGCCGCTACCTGGCGTTGCGTCGGGCCGGGCAAGGCCGGGACCGTGGCCGGCGTCCCGGACGCGCTGGGCGGCGGTGTTGCCTGCGCGACGCACGCGGCCGCGAACAGGATCGCCATCGCCGGGGCGACCAGGTGCGCGACGAGCCTCCGCGGAGTTGCCAAGTCGTCGGCAGGCTAGCAGCGCCCGACCGCCGCCGGAACCCGGCCGCTAGTACCGGGTTTCGACGAGAACCCAAGGCGAACCCAGTCGCCAACCATCGTCCTCGTCGATCCTGTGCTCTTGGGCGCACAGCTGTGACCTGATTGCGGGTCCCGCCGTCTGCCACCATGCGCGGATGCGGAGCGCGGATGGCGTATCGGCAGGTGGCCCGATGTGGGCGGGCGTCCTCGGGCCAGTGCTGTTCATCACGGTGTTCCTGTTCGAGGGCGCTGTCCGTTCCGGCTACGACCCGGTCCGGATGCAGGTCAGCTACCTCAGCCTCGGGGAGCGTGGGCCGATCCAGGTCGCGAGCTTCCTCGTCACGGCCGGCCTTCTGGGCGTATTCGCGATCCAGCTTCGCGGCCGAATGCGGACGTCAGGCGGGCCCGGCGCGCAAGGCGTCCCGGTCGCCATCGGCGTGACGGCCCTCGGCCTGCTCATCGCCGGCCTGTTCAGCACGATGCCAGCCTTCGGCTATCCGCCCGGCACGCCCGACGGCTTCCCGGCCGACATCCCGCCGAGCGCGTACCTCCACGTGCTGGGCGCGTTCCTGTTCTTCGGCGGGATGATCGCGGCGCCGGCCCTGATGGCGCGGCGCTTCCTGGTTTCCGGCGCAACGGCCTGGGCCGTGTACTCGGTTGTTACCGCGTTGGTCGTGGCGGTCGCGTTCGCGGCGTCGTCTGCCGATGGGAGCGGCCGGCCGTTCGTGCCGGCGGCCGCCGGACTCCTGCAACGCATCGCCATCGTCGCGGGTCTCGCGTGGATCGCCGGGCTGGCGGCCCTGGCGCCTCTCCGCGCCGGACGGTCCGCCTGAGGGCTCGCGGCCGACCGACCGGGGTTGACGCGCGCGGTTACATGGGATGTAGCCCCCTGTCCCGCTTCCCAGCACCCGCCCCACTCACTCCCGTGGAGGTCACGTGCCCATGAGCAGCCCGGTTCGGCGTTCCCTCGTCCTGAGCGCAGGCCTCACCCTGGTGCTTGCATGCACCGGGGTCTTCGCGCCCGCAGCCCTGGCGAAGAAGCCACCGACCCACCACATCCCGGCTCCGAGGGTGGCCGGGATCAACGTCGACGCGTCGACGATCCCGCAGCTCCAGGCGCTGATGAACCGCCATCGGCTGAAGTCGGTGCAGCTCACCCAGTTCTACCTGCATCGGATCAAGAAGCTCAACCCGCTGCTCAACGCCGTGATCACCGTCAGCCCGACGGCGCTCGCCGACGCCCGCGCCGCCGACAAGGCGCGCAAGCGCGGCTCGCATCTCCCGCTGCTCGGGATCCCCGTGCTGCTCAAGGACAACGTCGACACGACCGGGATGCCGACGACCGCGGGCTCGTGGGCGCTCGCCGGCAGCAGCCCGGGCGACGCGTTCATCGTCAAGCAGCTCCGAGCCGCCGGCGCCGTGATCATCGGCAAGGCCAACCTGTCGGAGTGGGCGAACTTCCGGTCCGCCCCATCCTCGAGCGGCTGGAGCGGTATCGGCGGCCAGACCAACATGGCCTACGTGCTCGACCGCAACCCCTGCGGCTCGAGCTCCGGATCGGGCGTCGGCGGCCTCCGCCGACCTCGCGACGATCACCGTCGGCACCGAGACCGACGGGTCGATCGTGTGCCCGTCCGGCGCAAACGGCGACGTCGGGATCAAGCCGACGCTCGGGCTCCTCAGCCGGTCCGGCATCGTGCCGATCTCGGCCGACCAGGACACCGCGGGCCCGATCACGCGCAACGTGACCGACGCGGCGGTGATGCTGGGCGCCATGACGGGCATCGACGCCGACGATCCCGCGACGGCCGGCCAGGCCGGGCACGCGTTCACGGACTACACGCAGTTCCTCGACGCCGGCGCGCTCAACGGCGCCCGGATCGGGGTCTGGCGCGAGGGCACCTACGACCCGACCGTGAGCCCCGACGTCGACGCGATCCTCAACCAGACGATCGCCACGCTCGAGAGCCAGGGGGCGATCATCGTCGATCCGGCGCGGATCGAGATCGAACCGGCGTATGAACCGGAGTTCACGGCGTTGCTGTGCGAGTTCAAGAGCGACATCGCCGCGTACCTCCAGGCGCACACCGCCGCCGGCTATCCGAAGACCCTGCAGGACCTGATCGACTTCAACGACGCCAACCCGGACCTCGAGGGCCCGTGGAACTCGGAGCTCTTCGTCGAGGCGCAGGCGACCAACGGCCGCGGCGATCCGGCGTGCACGGCCGCCCGCGATGAGGCGACCTCGACGGCGAAGGCGGCGATCGACGATCTGATGGCGGCCGACGACCTCGACGCCGTCATCGCCCCGACCAACGGCCCGGCGTGGGTCACCGACCCGGTGAACGGCGACCTCGGCGGCGACTTCTCGACGTTCGTCGGGTCGTCGAGCCCGTCGGCGATCTCCGGCTACGGGTCGATCACGGTGCCGGCGGGCTTCGCCGGGCCGCTGCCGGTGGGCGTCTCGTTCATCGGCGGCCAATGGGACGAGCCGGAGCTGATCGGGCTCGCCTACGCTTTCGAGCAGGCGTCGCAGGTCCGCGTGCCGCCGTCGTTCCTGCCGTCGCTCGACGCCGCGGCGCCCGGGCACGGACACCACGGCCACCACGCGACCGACCCGGCGGATCTCGGGCGGCGATCGGTGCTCATGCCGCTTCGCTGAGCGCTCCGGGCTCGCGGCGTGGTGCGACGCCACGCCGCGCGGCCCGAACGCAGGAGCAGAGCCTGCATACGTGACGGGGTCTGACCCGGTCGCGATCGACCATGGGTGCATCCAGTGTCATCAGCAACTGGCGAGGTGAGCGAATTGGCGACTGCACCGATCATCCTGGTCCCGGGCTTCTGGCTCGGCGCGTGGGCGTGGGACGAGGTCGCCTCGTTGCTGCGCGCCGACGGCTACGACGTCACCGCGCTGACGCTGCCCGGCATGGAGTCGAAGGACGCCGACCGCTCGTCGATCAGCTTCAACGACCACGTCGACGCGATCTGCGCGGCGATCGAATCGGCGAACGCTCCGGTGGTCCTCGCCGTGCACAGCGCGACCGGCTTCTCCGGCTACGCCGCCAGCGACCGGGTCCCGGAGCAGATCGCGGCGATGGTCTACGTCGACACCGCGCCGGGCAAGGGCGCGCTCGATCCGGGGTTCGAAGGCGCCGAGAAGCCGATGGTGTGGGAGGAGATCCAGGCCGAGGAGAACCTGGACGGGCTGACCGACGAGCAGATCGCCACCTTCCGCGAGCGGGCCGTGCCCGTGCCGGCGAGCCTCATCCGGGAGGGACACGAGTTCACGAACGACGCCCGCCGCGACATCCCGTCGACGATCATCGCGACCGGCTTCACCGCCGAGGCCTACCAGCAGTACGCCCGGGAGGACCCGGTGCCGGCGTTTCTCGCCGGCCTGCCCGAGCTGCGGAACATCACCTGGATCGACCTGCCGACCAGCCACTGGCCGATGTGGTCGCGTCCGGCCGACATCGTCCGGATCATCGGCCAGGTCGCGCGGAGCGCGTCCCCGGCCTGAGAGACCGTCAGTCGGGCCTAGCGATCGCGCGAGACGGCCCGGCTCCGGAGCCATCGCCCGCTCCGGCGATGCGGCTGGCCCAGGCCGCGATCTCGGTGCGCCGGGTCGCCTCCAGCTTCACGAGGATGTGCTCGATGTGCGCCGAGACCGTCTTGGGCGAGATCGTGAGCTCGTCCGCGATCTCGGCGTTCGTCCGCCCGACGGCGACGAGCCTCGCGACGTCGTACTCACGGGCCGTCAACGGTGACCAGCGTTCGGCGCCTGAGCCGCGGCCGCGGGCGTCGCGCAGCAGCTCGGTCGCCCGGTCGGCCATCGGCCGGCTGCCGAGCGCGTCGGCCACGGACCGGACGTCCGCCAGCACCTCCATGGCCTCGCCGACCCGTCGCGAGCGGAGGTGGCAGGCCGCGAGGTCCAGCCGCGCCCAGGTCCCCTCCCACGTCCGTCGGCGGTCGTCCCACCCGCGGATCGCGTCCGCGAGGTGCGTTCGCGCCCGACCCGTCTCGCCGTTGGCGAGCGCGACGAGGGCGCGACCATGGTCGATCGCCGGCGCGAGCGTCGCGACGCCACTGTCCGCGAGCACCGGTGCCAGCTCCTCGACCCAGGTCGTCGCCTCCCGCGACCCGCTGGCCGCCAGGCGGGCGCGGGTGCCGGTCACCAGGAACGGGGCGAGGAGCGCGGCATCGCTGACCGGAGCCGACGCGGCGCGTCCTCGGTCGGTGAGCTCGACGGCGTCCTGGACCCGGCCGGCAAGGAGCGCGCTCTCCGCGAGGCCCCAGAGGGGCAGTGACACCCGGAGGATGTCGCCCGAGCGCTCGCCGATGGCCAGCGACTCGCGCAGGTAGCCGTCGGCCTCCTCGAGCCGGCCGCGGGCGAGCGCGACGTAGCCGCGGACGTAGAGGCCGGTGATCCGCGTCGTCACGCCGCCGCGGCCCTCGCGCAGCGCCGCGGCGGCCACCCCGTCCGCCTCGGCCCATCGTCCCGTGGCCCATAGGGCGAGCCCAAGGTGTGCGGTCATGTAGCAGCGGTGATTCCACAGCTCGTTCTGCTCGGCAAACGAGATCCCGTCGCGCAGCCAGCGTTCGGCCAGGTCGTACACGAACACCTCGGACAAGCCGGCGCCCGCCAACCGGAACGCGCGGCCCGCCTCGTCGTCGACGTGCAGCTCGCGGCATCGGGCGATGACCCAGGTCGCGATCCTGAGGGCCTCGTCGACGCGCCCTGCGAACGGGCGGACCGCGACGAGCGAACAGAGCGCATCGAGCTCCGATGCGGAATCTCCTACCTGCCGGGCGAGCTCGATCGCGCGGGTCGCGTGCAGCTCGGTGGCCGGCAGGTCGAGGGCCCGCGTGCAGGCGGCTGCCAACGCGGCCTCCAGCCTGGCGCGCACGACATCGACCTCGTCCCCACCAAGGTCCTCGAGCTCCGCGATCTCGCGCTCGAGCAGGGGCCGGACTGTCTCCAGGCCGTCGCCGAGCAGGTGGCGGACGCCGGCGAGGCGGGCCACGACCCCCGCGGCCGCCAGCCGGTCGCCCGCCTCGATGTAGGCGTCGCGTGCCTTCACGAGGGTGGCCGCCGCGGCGCCGGTCTCGTCTCGCGCCGACTCCTCCCGGGCGAGGTCCTCGAGGATGCGCCCGCGGTCGGCCGGTGGCGTGTCCGGCGGCAGGTTGCGGACGGCACGCCGGTACAGCTCCATGGCCTCGCGATGCGCGGAGATCCGCGAGGCCGCCCGCGCGCCGGCGAGCGCGGCCCGGTGCGCCTCATCGCTCCGGCCCGCGAGCTCGAGGTGCGCCGACGCGTGGATCTCGGAGCCGATGTCGCGCTCGCCGCCGAGATCGGCGACCAATCCATGCAGCCGACGGCGTTCGGCCACGGGGATCGCCGCGTACACCGCGTCCCGCAGCAGCTGGTTGCGGAAGTCGACCTCGCCCGTTCGGGCCGACGGCTCGAGGAAGGCGTGCGCGACGAGCTCGTCGAGCGGTTCGGCGAGGCGCTCGTCCGGCAGCTCGACGATCCGGCCGACGACCGATGGCAGGAACCGCCGGCCGACGACGGCGCCGGCCGCGGCGATCTTCTGTGCGGCATCCGAGCGATGCCGCAGCCGCTCGAGCACCGTGGCCTCGATCGTCTCCGGGACGTCGGAGGTCCGGACGTCGTCGGCCGTCGCCACCGAGCGGTCCGCGAACATGCCCACGAGCTCCTCGACGTGGAGCGGGATGCCGTCCGTGCGCTCGTGGATCGCCTCGACGGCGTCTTCCGACACCGAGCGGCCTTCCAGCAGCACCCGGGCCATGACGGCCGTCTCCTCGAGCGTCAGGCGGGGCAGCCGGGCCTCTTCCGCGAGGCGCTGCGTCAGCAGCCGGGCACGCCACTCGACGAAGCCGGGGTTGGACGCGACCTCCTCGACCCGGAGCGTCGCGACCACGAACAGCGGGGCGTCGGCGAGCCGCCGGGCCAGCGAGCCGATCACCTCGAGGCTCAGGTCGTCCGCCCAGTGCAGGTCCTCGAACGCGAGGAAGGTCGGCTCGGCGGCGGCGTCGGCGAGCGCGTCGACGATGTCGAGCACGTGCATGCGGCGCCGCTGGGCGACGGGTTGCGAACCGCCCTCGTCCGACGACAGGCGGTCCAGGAGGGCGAGGCCGACCGACCCCAGCGCCGGCGTCCGCCGCATCGACCGGGCCAGGTCCATCAGGATCGCCTCGGGGACGTCCCGGTCCTGCGGCGCGAGCCCACCGGCCGCCGACCGGAAGCCGGCGCTCGACGCGTGGCGCGCCATCGACCCGAGCAGGCGGGTCTTGCCGATCCCGGCGTCGCCCGTGAGGAGCAGCAGGTGGCCGCGACCCCCGGCGACCTCCTCGAACCGGCGCTCCGCGAGCCGAAGGAGCTCGTCGCGACCCACGAGGATCGGGCACACGACCGGAGCGATGCGCGACACGGCGCCAGTCTAGGAGTCGCTCAGGGTCCGGCATCGGTCGAACGACGCAGGAACGCCGTCCAACGGCATGCGTGCGGACACGCCGCGCTCGCCTCAACTAGTCGCGGTTCAGGATCGTGGCGACGTCGGCCTCGTTGCCCTCGGGGTCGGCGAGGACCCACCACATCGGCGCGAACTGGTCGGTCACGAGGGTGCCGCCAGCGGCGATCGCGGCCGCGACGCGGGCCTCGGCCTGCTCGATCGGCACCCAGACCGCGACGTGGATCCGGTTGCGTTGCGGCCGCGGGACATCCATCTGCTCGAACCAGATCCCCGGCCATCGCCAGTGCCGGTCGACCAGGTCCTCGGCGGGGCTGTCGGGGCGGTACTCGTAGTCGAGGAGGGCCCGCCAGAAGCGCATGACGGCCGGGATGTCCAGCGCGTCGATCACGAGCAGCACGGACTCCACGGCCGACGGGTCGGGTGACAGGCCCTGGTCCCGCGCGATGCGCGAGATCTCGCGGGCCAGCTCGACGTCGCGGGTGCTCATGCCCATGTAGTCGTCGGCGGTCGCGACGAGCCGCACCGTCACGCCGTCGTGCCGCAGGTCGATGTCGGGCTGGTGGGGCGCGAGCCCGGGCAGCTCGCCGATCGCCTGCACCAGCCGGGCGCCCGCCTCGAACGATCCGGTTCGGACGTAGGTGCACGCGCCGTCGCCGACGACGCGCCAGTCCTCGACGCCCGCCTGCTCGCGGAACTCGCGGGCGGCGATCTGCTCGATCATGCCTCGACCTCCTGTGCGGTTCGACCGGTGGCCTGAAGAGCGCCACCGCCGGCCCCGGCCCAGTCGAGCACCCGCAGGGCCCGCAGCGTGTTCCAGCGGCTCGGCTTGCCCTCGCCCTCGTCGAGGTCGAGATGCGCCTCCCCCTCGTGCACCCGCTGGAGCGGCCATCGGCCGTCGGCCCCCCGGTTCCGCTCGACGACATCAATCGCCTCGCGGATGCGCGGTTCGGGTTCGGCCGAGGCCGCGCGCAGGTAGTCCAGGCCGCGCAGCACGTCGTAGTAGTGCCAGGTCGGGAATGCGAACCGGAGCCACTCCACGTCGATCACCTCGCCCGTCGACTTGCGACGGAACAGCCGCCGCTCCAGCAGGTACTCCTGCCCGCGGAGGCGAGCGACCCGGACCTCCGCCGGATCGCCCAACGTCTGCTCGAACGCCAGCAAGCCTTCGAGGACCCGGATCGTGGTCCCGAACGACGACACCGTCGCGCCGTTCTCGGCCTCGCAGTTCCAGCCGCCGTCGGCGAGCTGCTCCCCGAGCAGCCGGTCCACCAAAGCGCGGACGTCCTGGCCAAAGTAGGCGCCGACCGCGACGACGACGCCGTTGATGCACGGCTCGACCTCGCCGGCGAAGAACGCGTTGCCGGCCCACTCGTCCGTCGGGTACCCGCCCTCCCAGGTGACATGGTCCCGCACGAGCTCGGTCGCCCGCCGGGCCTGCGTGCTCTGGGGGTCGAGACCCAGAAGCCGCAGCAGCTCGAGCGTGTGCATCGTGTCCGTCCAGTCGTGCGACCAGGCGCTGCCCGCCCACCGGCCGTCGTCGCCCTGCAGCGCCAACAGCCGCGCGCCCCACCCCTCGGTCGCGACCCTCGCCCGCTCCGCCGCGACGACGCGCTCGGGTTCGTGCGTGAGGTCCCGCATGACCTGCCAGCGGATCGAGGGGTCGGCGTCCAGCAGCCAGTCGACGACGTCCATGCTCGTGCCTCCGTGTCCTTCGGGTCGGGGGATCGTCCCACGCCATGCTGCGGCGCGTACGTGACATCCCCCGGCAGGATTGAAGCGCTAGGGTGAACGAACGACGACAGGAGGCTGACGCCATGACAATTCGCGCCTTCTACGACCGATGGCCCCAGTACAACCGACGCCTGACCGAGGTCGTGGCGGCAATGAGCGACGAGCAGCTCGCGGTCCGGCCGGCGCCCGAGCGATGGCCGGTCTGGGCGACGGTCGGGCACGCGGCCGGCGGCCGGGCCTACTGGCTGTGCGGCGTGCTGCAGGAGCCGGGCGCGGACACCACGCCGTGGCCCGACGCGCTGACCTGGGATGGCTGGGAGGACCATCTCGACCATCCGAGGACGGCGAGCGAGCTCGTGTGGGCCCTCGACTCGACGTGGGCGGTGATCGACCACGTCCTCGACCGCTGGACGCCCGAGATGCTGCCCGAGGAGGTCGAGCGCTGGTACGGCGACGACCGCCAGCTGCACTCGCGGGCCTCGATTCTCCAGCGGGTCCTGACCCACGACGCGTACCACTGCGGCGAGCTGTCGCAGACGCTGGGCATCGAGGGCCTTCCCCAGATCGACCTCTGGCGCCCGTACTGACGCGCAGCGGTCAGATCATCCCGCGCCTACCCGCCGCCGGCGCCCGACTTGAACTCGCGCGACGAGAAGTTGAGGGTGAGCGAGGCGGTCTCGCCGCCCTTCTGCGCGCCCGAGATCACGACGCCGTGGAGCGTCAGGGTCGAAGACCCGATCGTGATCGTCACGACGGCGAACTGCTGACCCTGGGCCACCGCGGCGAACAGCGCAGGGCTGAGGTGCTCGGCCCGGAACATCACGACGACCTCGCCCGACGTGGTCTGCTCACGGCTCCCCCGGCCTGACGTGCCCCGGTCGGCGCCATTGACCGCCGTTTGGACTGACTCGACGGGCACGGAGAGCTTGAGGTCCGGGATCGACATCGTGTTGCCCGTCGCCGTGGACGTGTCTGTGGGCTCGGCCGCCGGCGTGCCGTCGGTCGTATCGCGCTGGATGGCCACATCGCCGGCCATCGGCCCCAGGAGCTCGGTCACCGCCCGGTTGCCGGCCGTCGCCTGCAGGTCGAGGATCGCGGCGTCCGCTCCATCGGCCGTGGTCGGTCGTGGCGCGCGCGACCGCCGCTCGTCGGACGCCTCGTCCTCGCGATGACGTCGCTGGCGGTCCACCTCGAGCCTCCTTCGCGCCGTAGTCGAGTCCCGCTCAGGCCACCAGGCGCTTGTAGCGGATCCGGTGCGGCTGGTCGGCCGACGTGCCGAGCTCCTTGTGGCGGAACGCCTCGTAGTCGCTGACGTTGCCCTCGAAGAAGCGCACCTGGCTGTCGCCCTCGAACGCGAGGATGTGGGTCGCGATCCGGTCGAGGAACCAGCGATCGTGGCTGATGACGACCACGCAGCCCGGGAACGATTCGAGCCCGGCCTCGAGCGCCCGGAGCGTGTCCACGTCGAGGTCGTTGGTCGGCTCGTCGAGCAGGAGGACGTTGCCGCCGGTCTGCAGGAGCTTGGCCAGGTGGACCCGGTTGCGCTCCCCGCCCGACAGGGTTCCGACCAGCTTCTGCTGGTCCGTGCCCCGGAAGTTGAAGCTCGACACGTAGGCGCGCGCGGGCACCTCGCGGTTGCCGACCTTGACGACCTCGACGCCCTCCGTGATCTCCTCGAACACGCTCTTGTCCGCGCGGAGCTCGTCGCGGCCCTGGTCCACGTAGCTCAGCTTGACTGTGTCCCCGATCGTCACCGAGCCGGCGTCGGCCGCCTCCTGGCCGACCAACATCCGGAACAGCGTCGTCTTGCCGGCGCCATTGGGCCCGATGATCCCGACGATGCCCGATCGTGGCAGCGAGAACGTCAGGTCCTCGATCAGCAGCCGGTCGCCGTAGCCCTTGCGCAGGTCTGCCGTCTCGATGACCTGGTCGCCCAAGCGCGGGCCGGGCGGGATCGCGATCTCGAGCTCGCGAGCGGTCTCCTTCGCGTCGTTCGCCTCCGCGAGCAGCTTCTCGTAGGCCGACAGCCGGGCCTTGCCCTTGGCCTGGCGCGCCTTGGCACCCATCCGGACCCACTCGAGCTCGCGGGCAAGCGTCCGCTGTCGCGCGTCGGCGGTCTTCTGCTCCTTCGACAGCCGGTCGAGCTTCTGCTCCAGCCAGCTCGAGTAGTTGCCCGAGAACGGGATCCCGCGGCCGCGGTCGAGCTCGAGGATCCATTTCGCAACGTTGTCGAGGAAATAGCGATCGTGAGTGACGGCGACCACCGTGCCCGCGTACTCGTCCAGGAAGCGCTCGAGCCACTCGACCGACTCGGCGTCGAGGTGGTTGGTCGGCTCGTCGAGCAGCAGGAGGTCGGGGTGCTGGAGCAGCAGCCGGGCCAGCGCCACGCGGCGCTTCTCGCCACCGGAGAGCGTCGTGACGTCGCCGTCGTCGGGCGGACAGCGGAGCGCCTCCATCGCGATGTCGACGTTGCGCTCGACGTTCCAGGCGTCGGCGGCGTTGATCCGGTCCTCGAGCGCGGTCTGTTCCGCGCCGATGGCCTCGTAGTCGGCGTCGGGCTCGGACCACTTCGCCATCACGGCGTTGTACTGGTCGATCAGGTCGCGGACCTCGCGCAGACCGTCCATGACGTTGCCCTTCACGTCCTTGGCGGGATCGAGCTGCGGCTCCTGGCTGAGGAAGCCGACGGTGAAGCCCGGCGTCAGGCGTGCTTCGCCCGTGAACCCGTCGTCGAGGCCGGCCATGATCCGCAGCAGGCTCGACTTGCCCGCCCCGTTCGAGCCGATGACGCCGATCTTCGCGCCCGGGTAGAACGAGAGCGAGATGTCCTCGAGGACCGTCCGGTCCGGCGGGTAGTGCCGGGCGAGCTTGTAGGTGCTGTAGATGAACTCAGCGGGCATGACGCAAGGGTATCGGGCGCGCGCTGCCCAGGGCGAGTCGCCGAGGCGGGCGCATCATAGCCACCCGGGGCGTGTGCCCTCAGCTGGCCGGAGGTTGTGCGATGGACAAGAAGGCAAAGGTGCCGAAGAAGCCGAAGTCCGCCAAGGCGAAGGGCACCGCGAAGACTCCGTGATGGGACCCGAGCCCTCGCGGGCTCGGGTCCGGCGATGCGGCCGGGCGGACGCCGGGGCGCGGACGGCCGTCTAGCGAGCGAGTCGCTGCCAGGCCGGAGGGTTCGACGCCGTCCACGGCGCCGGCATGTGCGCGAGGGTCGACGGGTCGAGCAGGAGGTGCTGGGCGGCCCGCTGGTCGAGTGTCTCGGGCATCACCAGGATCGACGTGTCGTCGGGCGACCACTGGAGAATCGTGTCGCAGCAGCCGGTGAGCCCGTGGTCGGACTCGACGCCCACACCCGACCCGTCGGAGGGGACCACGGCCAGCGCCATGTCCTCGTTGTGTTGGGCATAACCGCGGGTGATGGCCAGGCGCGTCCCGTCGTTCGACCAGGCGGGAGCATCCTGGAAGACTGCTCCCGGCGGCATCGGCAGCGTGACGTCATCCCCACCATCCAGGCCGATGACATGCACCCGATAGCCGCTCGGATTTCCGCTGTCCGGGACAGCGCCGGTTACGTAGGCAAGCCGGGACCCGTCGGGCGAGAATCTGCCAAGGCCGCCGCCAAAGCCGGCGCTCACGCCCGCGGCGGGCGCGACGATCGTCCTGGGTGCTTCGGTCTTGGTGTCGATCGCGTAGATGCCGTTCGTGTCACCGTTGGTGCTGCCAGAGACGATCAGCTCGGCCCCGTCGGGCGGTCGATAGGCCGCCTCGACCACGATGAAAGGCAGGTTGACCTGCCGCGTGCCGCTTCCGTCCGACTGCGCGATCCAGAGCTTTCCGCCGGTGTCGGTCGTCGACCAGAGTGCGATCTCCGTCCCGTCGGGCGAGAAGCTGTAGGAGGGGACCGCTTCGGCCCAGGGGTAGTCGAGACCGGTCACTGGCTCGGGCGTCACCACGACGAGGCCGCTGCCGTCGGACCGGGCGATGATCAGGCGACCGGCGCCGGCTTCCTTGCGCTCGAACACGATGTGGGTGCCGTCCCTCGAGAAGACCGGCCGCAGGTCCTGGTCTATGCCGGTGACGACGGCCTTGGCGACACCGGTGACCGGGTCGGCGGTGTAGATGTCGCCGCCCGACTCGTACGCGATGAGGCCGTTGGCGGCCGGGCCGAACGGTGCCGGCACCCTGGGCCGGGAGCTCGCGACGAGCACGCCAGCGACGATCACGCCGATGATCAGCAGGGCGGCGAGCGCGATCAGGCGCAGCGGGACGTTGGGCGTTGCGGTCGCCCGCGACGTGATGGAGGCCATGGGAATCCACCTTTCGGGGATCGTCCAGGCGGGCCGCTGCCGCATGCGGGCGGTCTTCCGGACGATGTCATCTCGGTAGTCGGGCATGGGCCCTGGCGTCAGCTGGCCGAGGTAGTCGGAGAGCTCCTGCTCGAAGCGTCGGTCGGAGGTCATGCTGAATGCCCTCCCGCCAGCGACCCACCCGTAGGCGTGAGCTCAGCGGCCATCGACGCCCGCATGGTCGCGAGCGAGTAGTGCAGGCGGGACTTCGCCGTCCCGACGGGAATTCGCAGGGCGGCCGCCACGTCCGTGAGCGGCATGCCGAGGAAGTAGTGCATGACGACGACGGCGCGATGCTTCGGGTCGAGTGACCCGAGGGCGTCGTTGACCTGGTCGCGGTTGGCGAGATCGCCCGCCATGTCGGACCTGCCCGGCGTTTCGATGAGCGCGATGTCCATTTCGATCAGACGTCGCTTGCGATGGAGGGCCAGATCGAGGCAGGCGTTGACGGTGAGGCGGTGAAGCCAGCCGTCGAAGGAGTCGGGGTCACGAAGACCCGGCAGATAGCGCCAGGCCCGAATCAGCGCCTCCTGGACCGCGTCGCGCGCGAGGTCAGGGTCCCGGAGGATCAGGCGGGCGGCGAGGTCCAGCCGCGCGAGCGCCAGGTCGACGAGCGACGTGAAGGCGTCATGATCGCCTCCGCGTGCCCGCTCGACGAGACCTCGCTGGTCCACTGTCCGCCTCGGATGTGGCGCGGCCTGGTGACCGCGGTCCACAGGGTATGACCGCGGTGGGCGCGGAATGGTTCATGGCGATCGGGACGCGTGCGCGATCTCTCCGAGATGTGGCCGCCAGGGTCCACCGAGGAGACGCGAAAATGCCGGCCCGCCACGGGCCGGCATTCTGGGCGACGCCCGGATGGTCCGGGTCGGGATCACCGGACAAGCTGTCACCGCTGGCGCTCGAGGCTGCTTGAGCCACTGACGAGGTGCGTCGTGACGACCGGGTGGGCGGTGTTCGGGGCGGTGCGGCTGGTCATGGCCAGCTGGGCCCCTGCGACGAGAACGAGCGCCAGCGCGAGCGTGGCGATGAGCGCTGCGGCGAGCTGGCGGGTCCCGGCGAATGTCCTGGTGGAACGAGACGAAGCGGCCATTGGTTTGACTCCTGTCGCGCCGGTCCGGACTCGTTGTTCGTGTCCGCTGGCCCGGCGCCCCTGTCCACCTCATCCTCGATTCCGTTGGCGTCCTCGCCATCGGGCACCCGCCACGGGGTATGAAATTGTTGTTTGGCCCGAGGGGGGTCGAACGACCGATACGGCCTGCGCGTATGCTGCGGCCCGATGCGGATCCTGATCGTGGGTGGCGGCATCGCGGGCCTGGCGACGGCGCGCGCGTTGCGCCTCCGCGGCATGGACGGCGAGATCGTCGAGCGCGACGAGGAGTGGAGCATCGCGGGTGCGGGCGTCTACATCCCCGGCAACGGGATGGCCGCGCTGGATCGCCTGGGGCTCGGCGATGCCGTCCGGGCGCACGGGGCGGTGGTGGAGCGGCGCCGCCTCTACGACGAGCACGGGCGGCCGTTCATCGACTTCGACGAGGCCGGGTTCTGGCGCGACGTCGCGGCACCGGTCGCGCTGCATCGCCGCGAGCTGCACGACGTCCTCGCGGAGGGCGCCTCCGGGATCCCGATCCGGTTCGGGACGACGATCCGGTCGCTCGATGATCGCGGCGATGTCGTCGACGTGGGGTTCAGCGACGGCACGAGCGGGCAGTACGACCTCGTGATCGGCGCCGACGGGATCCACTCGTGGATGCGCACGACGGTGGTGGGAGGCCCGGGCGCGGTCCCCGCCGGCCAAGTTGGCTGGCGCTACGTGCTCGACGGGCACCCCGAGATCGCGGGCTGGAACGGCTGGCTGGCGCGCGATCGGGCGTTCCTGGCGCTGGCCATCGGCGGCGGCCTGGTCTACTGCTACGCAGACGTGCGATCGAACGAGGCCCTCGATCCGACGGGCGGCGACCCGTCCCGGCTCGCGGCGCTGCTCGGGCCGTTCACCGATCCGGTGCCCGCCCTTCTGGCGGAGATGCCGCCGGCGTCCGAGGTCTGGTTCTCGCCGATCGAGGAGGTGCCGCCCACCTGGTCGAAGGGCCGCGTCCAGCTCGTTGGCGATGCAGCGCACGCCAGCTCGCCGAACATGGCCGAGGGCGCCTCCCTGGCCCTCGAGGACGCGCTCGTGCTGGCGGAGCTCCTGTCGACGGCGACCGGGGTCGAGGCGGCCCTATCGGCGTTCCGCGAACGACGGGCGCCGCGCGTCGCGTGGGTCCAGAAGACGACCCATCGCCGCGACCGATTGCGCTACTTTCCGCCGCTGGTCCGCCACGTGACAATGCGCGTCGCCGGCCACCGGATCTTCCGGAACCACTACCGGCCCCTGCTCTCGCCCCCGTGATGGCGCGCGGGCGACCCGTTCCCTCGGCGCCCGCAGCGAGTGCCTACGGGCGGTAGAAGTCGGTGACGACCCGGGTGCGGCCGTGGTCCCGCCAGATGCCCACGCCGGCGTACTTGAAGTGGGCGTTCTTGATGTTCTCCCAATGTCCGCCGCCGTAGCTCTTCTCGGCCTGCATCGAGCGATGGCTCTGCAGGACGGCGTCGTACACGCTGGCGTAGTTGTTGCAGCCGACGTTCTCGCCCCACCACGACGGGTGGTAGCCCGCCCTGCGCAGCCGAACGCCCGGGTCGCCGTGACCACACGCGTTCTCGTCGACGAGGTGGCGGGCCCACTTGCGGGCGACGTTCGCGATCCCCGCGCTCGCCTTCAGCGGCGCGACGTACTTGGAGTACCGGCCGGTGCCGTAGCCGTCGCAGTGGCCGTCCTTCTTGACCCAGCCGCCGGTCCGCGTGCAGTTGATGAGCTTCAGGTAGTAGGTCTCGACGCTCTCCCACCTGGCCTCGAGCGCCATCGTCGGTGCCGGTGACGCGGCCGACAGGGCGAAGCTGAAGATGGAGGCGAGCATGGCGGTGGCGATCACGACCGCGACTCGTGTCTGGAGTGACACCCGCTGGGTGCCGATTCGAACCTGTCCCACGATCGTTCCTCTCTACCAGGACGACGCGGGGACGACCCGCGTCGGCGATGTCGAGCCACCTGTCGGATGGCCGCGCGACCCCCGGGGTCGGTCAAGACCTTAGGACAGGTGGCTCGATCCTGCCCACCCGACGGAGGTACCGGGGCCCGGATAGCGCTCTCGCCGGGGCATCGTCGAATGTCGATGGCGGGCGGGACATTCGACCGACGACAGCCTCGACCTCGCCCGTCACCATGGCCGCTCGAGCGACCGCGGTCCCGACATCGACCGTCGGGCGAGCCGGCGCGGTTCCGATCGCGACGACGTCGCGCGGCCGCCGCTAGAAGCTCATCGCACGGGGGCATCGCCATGCTCGACACGATCGACGACCGCCAGCGCCGCGCCGCCCTGGTCCGGCACATCCGCTACGAGGGCAACGACCGGGCCAAGGCGCACGAGGTCTACACGGAGGACGCGATCCTCGAGTTCCCGCAGTCGGGCGAACGGTTCGTCGGCCGGGACACGTTCCGTGCGTGGCGCGAGCAGTACCCGGCCAGCACCGAGTTCCGGATCCGGCGGCTCACGGGTCACGGCGCGTTCTGGTGCGCCGAGCTGCTCGTCTCCTATGACGGCGGGCCGCCGATGTTCGGCGTGGGCCTGTACGAGTTCCGGGGCCAGCACGTGGTCCGGGAGATCGTCTACGGGATGGAGCCCTGGAGCGCCCCCGCGTGGCGCGCTCCGTTCAACACGCCGTTCGACCCGCTGGCCTCCATCGCCCCGTCCGAGTTCCGCGAGGGCGAGCCGTTCGGGCTCGAGGCCGAGCGGCAGGCCGCTCGATCGAAGCCGCCGACGCAAGAAACGTCGGCATCGGTTCGCCTCTAGTCCCCTGCGGGCCTCGCGGCGCTAGTCCTTCGGCTTCGCGTCCGGGTCAGCCGCGGATGCCTGGCTCGCGCGATAAGCCGCGAGGTCCTGCTTGGCCTTGCGGTCGAAGAACGGGATCAGGAACGGGAGCATGCACAGGCCGCCGACGAGCAGCGGCACGAACAGCAGCGCAATGTCCTGGAGCGACGCCGGGAGCGTGACGAGCGACATGAGCCGCGCGCCGATCGCATACCCAACCGCCCCGACCGGCAGCGCGAGGACCAGCAGGATGACCGGCAGGTGTCGCATCGGCCGATCCTACCCTCCCCGCGCTTGCGCCTCAGCGATCACAGGGCACGTTGCAGAACACTCGACGCAGCACGTCGCCGGTCAGTGCGTCGATATACAGGATCGCGAAGCTACGAGGCTCCCGGAACAGGTCAACCTCCCAGTACGGCACCTCGGGCAGGGCCTTGACACCGTGCGCGGCCGGCATTGGGAACAGATTCGCGTTCTCCCAGGTCTTCCGTGGGGCCACGGAGAGCCAGTCCGCGAACTTGGCATCCGCGATGGCCGAATCCAGGACCTCACCTGTTGACAAGGCCGGGCGCTCCCCTGGCTCGACGGTGATCGTCCCCTCGGTCGCGATCGTGTCGAAGCTGACGAGCCCGCTGCCCGCCCCGGTCGGGTCGATGTCGACATGTGCCGAGATCGGGAACGTTCCATCGGTGGCGGGCACGCCGCTGACGAGGTCGGCGCTCCACGTGAAGTCGTTCTCGTATGTTGCACGGGCGGGCAGCTTCGAGAAGCCGGCTTCCGGGGCGTCCGAGGTTTCGGCGTGGCACGGATCTGGGGTCGCGGATGAGAAGAGCGGCTCGCGGATCGACCACTCCATCGGGCTGCCCTGGCTGTGCTCGAGCGCATAGTCCTTGAACTGCCTTCGGACGCCGGCCCAGTCGCGACCGACGGGGTCGGACGGCACGGTGACCTGGACGCCCAACGCGCCGACCATGCACGGCTCGCCGAACACCAGCGGGACGTCGCGGTCGTTGTGGAGAGCGAGGTGCGCCCGCACCTCTTCGCCGGCGGTCACGGTCGTCCGGTCCAGCGCCACCTCCAGGCGGACGCCGTTGCTCGAGGCCGTTAGCACGGCTGCAGCCGGCGAACGCGACGCAGGTCCCGTGGACGCCGTGTCGGCCGGCGACGGTAGGGCCACGCCGACCGACGGCGCCGAGACCGCAGGCCCGCACCCGGCGGCGAGCGCCGCCAGCACGAGCGCGAACAGCACTGTGCCCGCGCCCCGACCGTCACCGGCCAACCCCTCGGCCATCCGCGTCCCCTCTCGTTGCGGGTCTACGACGGTCCCAGCATCAGCTCGAGGAAGGCGAGCACGTCGGAGCGCTCGTCGATGAGCTTGGAGACCGGCTTGCCCATCCCGTGGCCGGCATCGGTGTCGACCCGGATCAGGATCGGCGCGTCGCCCGCCTGCGCCGCCTGCAGCGCGGCCGCGAACTTGAACGAGTGCGCCGGCACGACCCGGTCGTCGTGGTCGCCGGTCGTGATCAGCGTCGGCGGGTACTCGACGCCCGCCTTGCAGTTGTGGAGCGGCGAGTAGCGCAGGAGCGTGCGGAACTCGACCGGGTCCTCGGGCGAGCCGTAGTCGCTGGTCCAGCCCCAGCCGATCGTGAACTGGTGGAAGCGCAGCATGTCCATCACCCCGACCTCGGCGATCGCCGCACCGAACAGCTCCGGGTGCTGGGTCAGGCTCGCGCCCACCAGCAGGCCGCCGTTGGAGCGCCCGCTGATCCCGATCCGGCCCTCGCGCGTCCAGCCGGACGACGCCAGCCATCGGGCGCAGGCCGCGAAGTCGTCGAACACGTTCTGCTTGTTCGCCAGCCGCCCGGCGTCGTGCCAGCGCTTCCCGTACTCGGAGCCGCCGCGCAGCGAGGCAACCGCGAGCAGCCCGCCGCGTTCCATCCAGGCCAGCCACTCGGGCTTGAAGCCGGGGCCGGTCGCGATCTGGAAGCCGCCGTAGCCGTACAGCAGCGTCCTGACGTCGCCGGTCGGGACCGTGTCGCGCCGCCTCGAGAGGAACAGCGGCACCTGGGTGCCGTCGTCCGAGACGACGAACACCTGCTCGGTCACGAAGTCGTCCGGGTCCCAGGCCAGCGCGCGCCGGCCGACCTGGCGCACGGCGCCGTCGGCGACCGTCACCGCGAGGACCGTGCTCGGGGAGCGGAAGCTGACCACGCCGATGTAGAGATCGGGATCGTCCCGGCGCCCGGCGAGGTCGTTGACCATGCCGATGCCCGGCAGCTCGACGTCGACCGCGTGCCGCCCGTCGAGCTCGAACAGGGCGAGCCGGTGGCTCGCGTGGTGGAGGAACAGGGCGGCGAGACGGCCACCGACGAGCGCCGCGTGCTCGAGGGCGTCCTCGCCCTCGGGGATGACCTCGCGGACCCGGCTCGGATCGTCGAGGTCGACGGCGATCACCCGATGGAGGGGCGCGTCGCGGTCCGTCAGGACGAGCAGCTCGCGGCCGACCGCGGCGACGACCTCGTAGTGGGCGTCGGCGGCGTCGAGGAGCGGCCGGACGACGGCCCGGTCGACGCCGTTCGCGAGGTCGGCGACGTAGATCCGAGTCTCGGGATCGGTGCCGCGCTCGACGGTGAGGATCAGCAGCGCGCCGTCGTCCGAGACCTGGGGATCGAACAGCCACTCGGGCTCCTCGGGCGTCGCGAACACGACGACGTCGTCGGCGCCTCCGTCCCGATCCGGTGATAGCACAGGGCGAGGTCCCGGTTCGGCGCGTCGTAGGCGGCGTCCGCCGGCGGCTCCGGGTAGCGGCCGTAGAAGAAGCCGGCGTCGTCGTGGGTCCACGCGGCGCGCGTGAACTTGCTCCACGGGAGGCGATCGGGCAGCTGTTCGCCGGTCGAGGCCCGGCGGACGGTCCACGTGCGCCAGTCCGACCCGGCGTCGCTGATCGCGCACGCGACGAGCTCGCCGCTCTCGCTGACCTCGATCGCCGACAGCGTGGTCGTGCCCTGCGTGCTCAGCCGGTTCGGGTCGAGGAGCACGGTCCCCTCCCCGTCCGGCGCGTCGGCCGTCCACAGCACGTCCTGGTCCTGGAGGCCGGTGTTGCGCAGCTGGAACCAGCGGTCCCCGCGTCGCCAGGGCGCGCCCGCTCGCGGGAAGTCCCACAGCGTGGCCAGCCGCTCGCGGATCTCCGCCCGCGCCGCGAACGCGCCGAGGATGCCCTCGGTCAGCCGGTTCTCCGCCTCGATCCAGGCCCGGGACGCCGGCGCGTCGCTGTCCTCGAGCGGCCGGTACGGGTCCGCGATCCGCGTGCCGTGGTAGTCGTCGACCTGGTCGGCGGTCGGGGGCTCCGGGTAGGTCAGCCTGGCCATCCGCGTCATCGTACGGGCTCCGGCCAGGCGCGGCCGGCGTCAGACCGTGATGACGACCTTGCCCATCGACCGTCGTTCGTCCACGTACCGCAGGGCGTCGACGACCTCGGCGAGCGGGTAGCGCCGGTCGATGGCCGGCTTGACCTTGCCCGCCGCGAACAGGTCCTGGAGCGTCGCGACGTCGTCGGGGTCGAACGGCTTCCAGGCAAGCAGCAGGCCCATGCGCCGGCTGCCGGCCAGCGTGATCAGCGGCCCGAGCACGAGCGCGCCGACGATCGCCAGCGCCGGATCCGCCGAGGGTCACGTAGACGCCCCTGGGCCGGAGCGCGCGCCGGTTGCGCAGGATCGAGTGGTGGGAATCGGTGTCGAGGATCCAGTCCCAGCGCTCGCCGATCGCCGTGTAGTCGACGGCCGAGTAGTCGATCACGTGGTCGGCACCGAGCGACCGCACGAAGTCGAGCTTGCCGGTGCTGCACACGCCGGTGACCTCGGCGCCGCGGCTCTTGGCGATCTGGACCGCGAACGGGCCGACGTTGCCCGACGCGCCGACGATCAGCACCTTGTCGCCGGGCCCGACGGTGCGGCCGCCCGTGCGCAGCCCCTGCAGCGCGAGGATCGCCGAGTGCGGGAAGGTCGCGGCCACCTCGAACGTCATCCCACCCCCGATCGGCGCGAGCGCGCGCTCGCTGACGCAGACGTACTCCGCGAACGACCCCTGCCCGTGCACGAACAGGTCGCCGAACACGTCGTCGCCCGGCCGGAGGCGGGTCGCGCCGGGGCCGACCTGCTCGACCACCCCCGCGACGTCCGCGCCGAGGCGGTGGTTTCGCGGCCGGCGGAGGCCCAGGAACAACCGGGTGAACCCCGGCTTGGGATACAGCACGTCGAGGTCGGCCCGGTTGACGGACGCGGCACGTACCCGTACCAGGACCTGATCCTCGATGGGGATGGGTCGCTCGATGTCGCGCAGCTCGACGACGTCGGACGAGCCGTAACGGTCGCGGAGGGCGGCAAGCACGGGACAAGCCTACCGGCTGTTTGCGCTTGGTCGCCGACTACGTCGGCGCGCCGGGCGTCGCGTGGCTCGACGCCGGGCATACCATCCGTCGGGTCCGTCGCCGGCCGCTGGCTCGGCGGCCCGTCAGCAGCGAGCCGAGCGCCCGGAGGCCCGAGGGTTGAGCAACAAGCACCACACCGAGAGCAGTCACACGCACGACCAGAAGCGCAAGGCCCACGACCGCAAGATGCGCGAGTACGAGGAGCACACGGACGCGTCCAACCCGTGGCACCAGTCGAAGAACGCGCGCATCGGCATGGCCGTGGTCGCGGTCGTCGCGGTCGTGTCGATCACGCTGCTGTTCATCTCCGGGGTGATCCGCTGGTAGCCGGAAGCGGCTAAGGGGCGAACGAGAACGCCGGGAACGAGAAGATCGGACCCAGCGACGTAGCCGGCGATGGCGACGTCGACGCCGGCGAGCCGTTCGCTCGCTGGCGGTGGCCGGAATACGTTCATCCAGACCCCGATCCCGATGGCGATCAGCAGGTCGGCCGCCGCGACGATCGTCAGCAGCCGCACGTCAGCCGCTCGCGAGCCCGAGCAGTCCCGCGACGCGCTCCAGCTGCTCCGTGCCCTCGGCGACGGTGCCGGCGAACAGCACCTGGTCGGCGCCGGCCAGCTCGTACGCCTTGATCCCGTCGAGCAGCTGGGCATCGGACCCGAACAGCACGCCCCCGCGCACGGCCGCGTCCTCCTCGCGCCCGAAGCGCTCGTCGCGCTGGCGCTCGTCCCTGACCAGCCCGAGGTGCGCGGAACGCCGGATGGTGCCGGGGTCGCGACCGACCTGCGCGGCCTCGCGCTCGAGCACGCCGACCTTGCGGGCGAAGTCCTCGGCGGTCGGGCCGAGCGGCGCGTCCCAGCCATCGGCGACGCGCGCGGCCAGCGGGATGACCCGCTTCTCGCCGAGGCCGCCGACCCACACCGGGACGTGCTCCTGGACCGGCCGCATGCCCACCGAGGCGTCGTGGAGCTGGAAGTGGCGCCCTTCGAAGCTGAATCGCTCGTTGTGCAACAGGCCCGCGAGGCATTCGACGCCCTCGGCCAGGATGTCCATGCGCTCGCGGAGCTCGGGGAACGGCAGGCCGTAGGAGTCGTACTCGGGCTTGGCCCAGCCCGCGCCCAGCGACGCCTCGGCGCGACCACCCGACAGCTGGTCGATGGTCGCGATGGCGTTCGCGAGGACCGCCGGCCGCCGATAGCCTACGGAGTAGACGAGCACCCCAATGCGCACGCGCGACGTCACCATGGCGAGTGCTGAGTGGCTGGCGACGGAGTCGTACGAGCCCGCGCCTTCGCTGCCGCTGATCGGGTAGAAGTGGTCCCACACGGAGATCCAGCCGAACCCGAGCGACTCGACCGTGCGCCAGAAGTCGAGCACGTCCTCGATCGAGGAGCCCTCGGTCCCCGCGTGCACCCCGTATCGCGTCATGTCGCCTCCCGTCCGTCGGTCGCCGGACCGCAAGCGTAGGATGCCCGCACGGGAGGGTGGCTGATGGTCGACGACGCACCCGACGTCCGGCTGAGCTCCGAGCCAGGGGCCTCACGCGAGGACATCGACGGGATCGTGGACAGGATCGACGCCTGGAACATGGCCGTCACCGGCGTCGAGGAGTTCCACCAGGTCGCGATCTTCCTGAGAGACCGAACCGGCGTGATCCGCGGCGGCGTCACCGGTGGCGTGTGGGGCGGCTGGCTCCACGTCATCGGGCTGTGGGTCGACGAGCCGCTGCGTGGCCGCGGGCTCGGGATCCAGCTCATCCACGCGGCGGAGGGCGAGGCGCGCGCCGCCGGCGCCCACGGTGCCTTCCTGGAGACGCATTGGTTCCAGGCGCCGGCGTTCTACCGCAAGCTCGGCTACGAGACGATCGCGGAGATCGAGGACTACCCGCCCGGCGGCTCGCAGCTGGTCATGCGCAAGTCGCTGCGCTGACCCGCGACTCGACCCGATATGTCGGCTTCATCGTTGCAGGGAACTGTTTTCGGCCCAACAGAACCTTTTGCCTCGTCGCCCGGCCGCTGGAACCCAGGTCACAGACATTGGCGGCGCGACGACCGATGCTGCGGGCCGTGACCACATCGGGCGTCGATGTCGTGCTGCCTGCGATCGGGCATCCCGGGCGCCCGGCGACCGGCCTCGCGGCCGATCCCGACTGGGACGGGGACGCCGTCGAGGCGCTGCGGGCGCGCGAGTACGCGAGGCTCGACGAGCTCGACCAGGTCTACCTCGACTACACAGGCGGCTCCCTGTACGCGGAATCGCAACTCCGCGAGCATGCGGACATGCTCCGCGCCGGCGTCTTCGGCAATCCCGCACTCGACCAGCCCGGCGAGCGACACCTCCACGCGCCTCGCGGAGTCGGCGCGCCACGCCATCCTCCGGTTCCTGCACGCCTCGCCCGACGAGTACGACGTCGTGTTCACGGCCAACGCCAGCGCGGCGCTTGCGCCTGGTCGGCGAGGCCTACCCGTTCCGTGAGGGCAGCCGCCTGCTCCTGACCGCCGACAACCACAACTCGGTCAACGGAATCCGCGAGTTCGCGCGGGCCGCGGGCGGCGAACCGACCTACCTGCCGCTGACCACCCCGGCGCTGCGCGTCGACGGCGAGTCCGTCGTGCGCGAGCTCGATCGCCTGCCCGCGGGTGCGCCGAGCCTGTTCGCCTACCCGGCGCAGTCGAACTACTCGGGCGTGCGCCATCCCCTGGCGTGGATCGACGACGCACAGCGGCGGGGCTGGGATGTGCTGCTCGACGCCGCGGCCCTCGTCTCGGCGACGCCCCTCGACCTGTCCCGCTGGCACCCGGACTTCGTCAGCGTCTCCTGGTACAAGGTTTTCGGCTATCCCACGGGCCTCGGGTCCCTGGTCGTGCGCCGGGATGCGATGGCCCGGCTGTGCCGGCCGTGGTTCGCGGGCGGCACCATCGGGGTGGCCTCGGTGGTCCTGCCGCGGAACACGTGGGCGGAGGGCCACATCGGGTTCGAGGACGGCACGATCGACTACCTCGGGCTGCCGGGAATCGAGATCGGGCTCCGCCACGTCGAGTCGATCGGGCTCGACACGATCCACCGGCGGGTGCAGGCCCTGACCAGGCGGCTCCTCGCCGAGCTGTCGGCGCTGCGCCACCCGGACGGGTCGCCGGCGATCCGCCGCTACGGGCCGCCGGACGACGCCGACCGCGGCGGCACGATCCCGTTCAACGTGCTGGACCGGCGCGGCCAGGTGGTCGGATTCTGGGAGGTCGAGGCGGCCGCCGACGAACATCGGATCTCGATCCGGACCGGGTGCTTCTGCAACCCGGGCGCGAGCGAGACCGCCCGCGGGATCACGGCCTCCGACATGGCCCGCGTGTTCGCGCTCGGACACCCGCCGTCGATCGACGAGCTTCGGGCGCTGCTGCCGGGCAAGGCATTGGGCGCCGTCCGGGTCTCCGTCGGCATCGCGACCAACGAGCGCGACGTGGATCGGTTCGTCGACTTCCTGCGGGCGTTCGTGGCCGAGCGGGCTTGAGCGTCGCGCCGCCCGCGCTCCCCTACCCGGCCGTGACGAGGACCGTGTTGCCGTCCGGGTCGTCGACCAGCGCCATCCAGGCGTCGAAGTCCGTCCGGAACGGCGCCCGCCGGCTTCGATAGCCCGCCGCGACCAGCTCGTCGTACGTCGCGTTCACCGCCTCGTCGCCGTCGACGAAGAACTCCAGGAACGTGCGCGCCCCGCCGCTCGGCTCCCGACGATCGGGGTCGTTGCGGACGAACGTCGTGGTCAGCACGAGGTTGTGGCCCCCGCCGAGGTCCACGACGACGTCCTTCCGCTGGTCGACGTCGTCCGGAAAGACGACGCCCAGGCGTCGGTAGAACGCGACCGATCGCGCGAGGTCCTCGATCAGCAGGACGACCATGGTGAACCGCGGCGTGCTCATGCCGCCACGCTACACGCCGGCGCTCGCCCGGGTGCCCGTCGCCGACTCGCGCTAGATAGTTGACTGCGCAACTATCAGTCCGGTACGATGCCGCCATGCAGTTCGGAATCTTCAGCGTCGGCGACGTGACCGTCGACCCGCTCACCGGTCACGCGATCAGCGAGCACGAGCGGATCCAGCAGATGGCGACGCTCGCCCTGACCGCGGAGCAGCTCGGGCTCGACGTGTTCGCCACCGGCGAGCATCACAACCCGCCGTTCGTCCCCTCGTCCCCCACCACGTTCATGGGCTACGTGGCGGCGAAGACGAGCCGGATCATCCTGTCGACCGCCACGACGCTGATCACCACCAACGACCCGGTGAAGATCGCGGAGGACTACGCCTACCTCCAGCATCTCGCGGGCGGCCGCGTGGACCTGATGATGGGCCGCGGGAACACCGGCCCGGTCTACCCGTGGTTCGGCCAGGACATCCGCAACGGCATCCCGCTCGCGATCGAGCACTACGCGCTGCTCCACCGCCTGTGGCGCGAGGACGTGGTCGACTGGCAGGGCCGGTTCCGGACGCCGCTGACCGGCTTCACCAGCGTCCCGCGCCCGCTCGACGGCATCCCGCCGTTCGTGTGGCACGGCTCGATCCGCAGCCCCGAGATCGCGGAGCAGGCCGCCTACTACGGCGACGGCTTCTTCCACAACAACATCTTCTGGCCGGCCGATCACGTGCGGCGGATGGTCGACCTCTACCGGCGGCGGTTCGAGCACTACGGCCACGGGCCGGCCGACCAGGCGATCGTCGGGCTCGGCGGGCAGGTGTTCATGCGCGCCGACTCGCAGGCGGCGATCCGGGAGTACCGGCCCTACTTCGACCACGCGCCGGTGTACGGCGGCGGGCCGTCGCTCGAGGACTACATGGCCCAGACCCCGCTGACGGTCGGCAGCCCGCAGCAGGTCATCGACCGCACGATGGGCTTCCGCGAGATCGTCGGCGACTACCAGCGGCAGCTGTTCCTCGTCGACCATGCCGGCCTGCCGCCGACCGTGGCCCTGGAGCAGCTCGAGATGCTCGGCACGCTCGTGGTGCCCGGTCCTGCGCCGCGAGTTCGCCGCCCTCAAGCCCGCGCACGTGCCCGAGGCGCCCGACCCACGAAAGCCTCAAGGCCGCCCGCGACGCCGCGACCGACGACGCCGCGACGGCCGACGCCGGGGCGCCCGCTGAGCGCTCCGCGGCCGCGGGCGCGGCCGCCGTTGTGCCCGACGCCGACGACGGTGCCCGTCAACGTCGCATGACGCAGCGACGGCTGGTGGTCGTCTCCGCGGGGCTGAGCCAGCCCTCGTCGACGCGGCTGCTCGCCGACCGACTGGCGGCCGCGACCACGGGCGCGCTCGCCGACGCCGGCGTCGACAGCCGGCTCGAGGTCGTCGAGCTGCGCGACCACGCGCGGGCCCTGGTCGACCACCTGCTGACGGGCTTCCCGAGCCCGGACCTGCGCACCGCCATCGATCACGTGCTCGCCGCCGACGGCCTGGTCGCGGTCAGCCCGATCTTCAACGCCTCGTACAGCGGCCTGTTCAAGCTGTTCTTCGACGTCCTCGAGCGCGAATCGCTCGACGGGGTCCCGGTGCTGATCGGGGCGACCGGCGGGACCATCCGCCACTCGCTCGCGCTGGACCACGCCCTGCGGCCGCTGTTCGCCTACCTCGGCGCGCTCGTCGTCCCGACCGGCGTGTATGCGGCCGCCGAGGACTGGGGCCAGGCCGACGACGCCCACGAGGCGCTGGCCGGACGGATCCGGCGCGCCGGGGCCGAGCTCGCGACGGCGATGGCCGCCATGCCGCGCTCCGCGGTCGCCGACCCGTTCGAAGCCCCGCCCGACTTCGCCAGCCTGCTGCGCAGTTCGTCCACACCAGAGCCCGGGCTCGACGACTGACTCGGGCCTGCAACGCTCGCTCGCGCCCGGCGGAAGGGACCTGCACGCCGTTCGCGGCTAGGCTGACGGCCGGGCCTTATCCGCCGTCCCGCGGGCAGGGTCGCTGCCAGGAGGCGAAGCCATGCGCACGATCACGGTCAGCAACAGCGTCACCCTCGACGGCGTGATGCAGGCACCGGGCCGACCCGACGAGGACCGCCGCGGCGGCTTCGCGCACGGTGGCTGGGCCAACCCGTACTTCGACCCGGTGATGATCGAGTCGGCCGGCGTGGAGATGGGCCGCGGCACGGAGATGCTGTTCGGCCGCCGGACCTACGACGACTTCGCCGCCGTCTGGCCGAACATGCCCGCGGACAACCCGTTCACGAAGGTCCTCAACGAGGCCCGGAAGCACGTCGTCTCGAACAGCCTGTCGGAGCCACTGTCCTGGACCAACTCCGCGCTCCTGCGGGGCAAGGCCGTGGACACCGTCCGGGCCCTCAAGGCCGGGGACGGACCGGACCTCGTGATCCTCGGCAGCGGCGAGCTGCTGCGCTCACTGATGCGCCACGACCTCATCGACGAGATCCGGCTGCTGATCCACCCGCTGGTGCTCGGGTCGGGACGAAAGATGTTCGACGACAACCTGCCGCTGACCCGCTTCAAGCTGACGGGCTCGCAACCCACGACGACGGGCGTGATCATCGCGCGCTACCAGCTCACGCAGGCCTCGCCGTCGGGCGCCGGCGCGCAGCCGCCGCAGGAGGCCGTCGCGCAGCGGTAGCGTCGAAGGCATTGCCATGCGCGGACGCGCCGGTTCCTCCGGGTGCGCCTCGGCAGCGTAGAGTGACCGCCTGCGGTGGACCGGACGAGAGATGGCCGGCCGCCCGCAGGTGGTCGCGAGGGCCCGGTGGCGATGACGGAACAGCCCGCAGCGGGCGAGGGACAGCTGGCAGACGGCGCAAGCACGCCCCCCGTCAGGATCGTCCCGGAGTGGCTCGAGAACCTCGCGGCGCTCGGATGGCGCGTGTTCGTCATCGCCGCCCTCGCGGTGGTGCTGTGGTTCCTGGCGTCCGTGCTGTGGGTGGTCACCGCGTCGATCCTCGTGGCCATCGTGATCGCCGCCTTCTTCGCGCCATACGCCCTTCGACTCCGTGCGCGCGGTCGCTCCCGGACCGCGGCGGCGGCGATCGTGTGGGTGGCGGCGCTCGCCATCGTGGGCGGCGCGCTGCTGCTCCTCGGGCTGGCCATGCTCCCCTACCTCGTCGAGTTGGTGCGCGACCTCGACACCGCCGTGCAACGGCTCCAGGCCGATCTCGCCGCCCTGAACATCCCGCCGGTGGTCGCGACGGTCGTCCACGACCTGGTCGGCGTCACGCGCGACGTGACCGGGGCGTTCACTGGCCAGATCGCCGACAACGCGGCGGGCGTGGTGACGGTGGGCATCCTCGGCGCCTTCCTGGTGTTCTTCTTCCTGCGCGACGGCGACAAGGCGTGGATCTGGATCTTCCAGGCCGCGAGCGACCAGAAGCGCGAGCGGATCACGGCCGCCGGTGACGATGCACTGTGGCGAGTCGGGGGCTATCTCCGCGGCACCACGATCCTCTCCGCGGCGATCGCCGTCACCGACTACGTGTTCATGGTCGTGCTCGGCGTCCCGCTTGCGCTGCCGCTGGCGATGCTCGCGTTCTTCAGCGGCTATATCCCCTACTTCGGCGGGTTCGTCGCCACCGGGATCATCGTCATCGTGACGTACGGTGCGGTCGGGGGCGGGGCCGTCGTCGCGCTGCTGGTGCTGATCGGGATCCGGAACGCCATCCTCGGCTACGGTGTCAGGCCGGCGGTCTACGGCAAGAGCGTCCACATCCACCCGGCGATGGTCCTCGTGGTCCTGCCGGCAGGCTACGAGCTCGCGGGCGTGATCGGCCTGTTCGCCGCGGTGCCGGTCGCCGCGATCGTGTTCGCCGTCGCGGGCGCGACCATCGCGATCCTCGATCCCGGGCCGCGGCCCGAGCTGCCCGCCCTGGTGCCGTCCTGGCTCGATCGGGTCGCGGCCTGGAGCTGGCGGATCCTCGTCGCCGTCGGGCTCGCCGCGCTGTTCATCGCGATCGTCGTGGCGATGCCGCTCGTACTCATCCCGGTCGTCCTCGCGCTGATCCTCGCGGCGACCCTCGATCCACTGGTCCTGCGGCTGATCCGGCGAGGCCGATCGCGGACGGTCGCCGCGGCGATCGCCGTCGGCGGTGGGTTCCTCATCATCCTCGCGGTCCTCGCGATCACGGTCGTCTCGCTCGTGACCCAGGCCACCGACGTCCAGGCGGCTGCGGCTTCCGGAGCGGACTCGACGAGCGCCGCGCTTGGGGGTCAGCTCGAACTGGTCAAGCAGGCGGTCACGGGCGGCGGGAACGTCGTCCTGGGTGTCATCCACAGCACGCAGGTCGCGGCTCAGCTCGGCGTGATCGTGATCCTCAGCGTCCTGCTTGCCTTCTACTTCCTCGCGGACGGCGGAAAGCTATGGGCGAACGCCTTGCGCCGCGTCCGGCGGGACGTCGCCCCAGAGGTCGATGCTGCCGGCAGCCGGGCGTTCACGGTGCTCGGTGGATACATGGTCGGGACCGGGGCAATCTCGTTCGTCGGAGCGGCCAGCCAGTTCGTGATCATGGTTGTGCTGGGCATCCCGCTTGCGTTGCCGGTGTTCGTCCTGTCGTTCTTCCTGTGCTTCATCCCCTACATCGGGGGCTTCATCTCGACCGGGATCGCCTTCCTCATCACGGTCGCGGTCGGATCGCCCGTCGATATCGCGGTCATGATCGTGTGGACGCTCGTGTTCAACATCGTGACGGGCAACATCGTCACGCCGCTCGTCTACGGACGGATGGTCCACCTCCACCCTGCCATCGTGCTGGTCGCCATCCCAGGAGGAGCGGCGATCGCCGGGATCATGGGAATGTTCATCGTCGTGCCCGTGATGGCGGTGGTCGCCTCGACCTGGCGCACCGTCCTCTCGGTGATCGGCACCCGCCGCAAGCCGGTCGTGCCGGAGCCGCCTGACATGGAGGCGCGTCCGGCCCTCCTGGACACGGCGGCGGCCTCGCCCGAGCCTGCCTGACGGATCCGGCGCCCGCCGTTCCGGCGTATGGTCGGGTGGGGAACGGGCGTTCCCGAACGACACACGGCTCAGCGGAGACATCGTCATGCGCGCGTCACGACTCATCATCGCCCTGCTCGTCGCCCTCGTCGGCCTCGCCTGGATCGGTCAGGGCACCGGCATCATCGGCGGCAGCGCCATGAGCGGCAGCTCCTTCTGGGCGATCGTCGGCCTCGTCCTGATCGTCGTCGCCGGCGTCATCGCGGCGCGGGAGTGGCGGCTCTCGACCAGCCGCTGAGGTCGCCATCCCCCCGCGGGGCCTCTAGGGCACCCGCCCCGGCTCATCGCTCGCGATCGCGGCCCGGACAGCGCAACCGCGCGCGACCGCGGCGTGTTCTTCCCTGTGACGGGACGGCCGGCTGACCGGGCGTTCGCGAAGGACGCCGCAGGCGTGGAAGGATGGGTCGATGCGACGAGCGAGGGTGCCCCGGTGACGCGGCGCGGGCTGATCCTGTTCCTCTCGATGGCGATCATCTGGGGCATCCCGTACCTGTTCATCCGGGTCGCGGTCGCCGAGATCTCGCCGCCGGTGCTGGTGTTCCTGCGGACCCTGATCGCGACGGCGATCCTGCTGCCCGTCGCGCTCCTGCGGATCGACCTCCGGGCGGTGCTCGTCCACTGGCGCTGGGTGGCGGCCTTCGCCGCGATCGAGATCGCGATCCCGTGGGTCCTCCTCGGTTCGGCCGAGCAGCGCCTCTCGAGCTCGCTCACCGGGCTCCTCATCGCCAGCACCCCGCTGATCGGCACGGTGTTCGCCGTGGCCACCGGCGGCACCGACCGCCTGGGCCGGACGGGCGTGTTGGGCCTGCTCGTCGGACTCGCCGGGGTCCTCGCGATCGTCGGTGGCGACTTCGCGACCACGGACGCCCTGGCCGTCGTGCAGGTGCTGCTCGTCGCCGTCTGCTACGCAATCGGGCCCGCGATCCTCGCCCGCCGGCTGGGCGGCGTGCCGTCGCTCGGGATCATGGCGCTCTCGCTGGCCGGCTCGGCCCTGCTGTACGCGCCCGTCGCGGTGCTCCAGTGGCCCGCCGCACCGCTGTCGACCAACGTCATCGTGTCGGTCGTGGTCCTCGGGACGATCTGCACGGCCGCCGCGTTCATCCTGTTCGCGGCACTGATCGGCGAGATCGGCCCCGTGCGCGCGACCGTGATCACGTACATCAACCCGGCCGTGGCCGCGATCCTCGGTGTCGCGGTCCTGCAGGAGACGTTCACGCCGGCGATGGGCGTCGGGCTGGCCCTCGTCGTGCTCGGCTCCGCGCTCGCCACTCGGCGTCCGCAGACGATCGAGGCGGCGCCTGACCCCGCGGTCGCTGCGCTCGCAAAGGTCCCCGAGCCGGCAACCGAGGCCGGCTAGCGCGACGCCTGCGTCAGCGGTGCCCTACCAGGGCCGCTCCCACAGGTAGACCTCGCCGCAGGCGCACAGGTACGTCCAGCGCTCGACCCGCTCGGCGCCCAGCGGCTGGACCACCGTCGGCGTGCGGTCCCGCTCGGCGCGCAGGGTCCCGTTCGGGTGACGGTGCCAGACCGTGGGGAACTGCTTGGGACCGGACTTGACCTCGACCACCCACTCTGCCATGCGGCCGATAATAGAACATCCGTTCGACTATTGGGCGAGAACCCGGAAGCGTGCCTCCGGCCCGACGATCAGGGCGCTATCGCCGGCCTCGACGATCGTGTCGGGCGCCGGGTTGATCACGACCTGGTCGCCGCGGTGGAGAGCGACGATGCGCGAGTCGGCCGCCCCGTGCGCGAGGTCGCCGACCCGGCGGCCGACCGTCGCCGACCCGAGGCGCAGGTGGACCGCCGCGACGTCGGCGGTGAGCCGGATGAAATCGAGCGCACCGGCGAGGTCGATCGTGTGGGCGACCCAGGTCGCGACCTGGTGGTCCGTGTAGATGACACGGCTGGCCCCGACGCGGCGCAGGATCTCCCCGTCGAGCTCGCTCGCGGCCCGGGCGAGGATGACCTTGGCGCCCGAGCGCTCGAGGATCATCGTCGCGAGGATCGTGGCCGACGGGTCGATCGCGACCACGGTCACGTCGAAGTCGGCCGCCCCGACCTCCCGGACCGCGTCTTCGTCGGTCGCGTCCATCTCGAACACCTGGGTGAGCCGGTCCGCGTGATCAGCGACCACACGGGGATCGCGGTCGCAGCCCATGACCTCGTGGCCCAGCCCCGAGAGCTCGCTGGCGACGATGCTGCCGAACGTGCCCAGCCCGATGACCAGGATCTGCTGGCCCATTCACTCCTCCTCGCGCGTCGCCATCAGCCGACGCGCACAGTCTGCTCCGGCAACCGGATCGAGTCGTGCCGGTCGTCCCGCCCGAACAACAGGATCACGAGGGCGATCGGACCCACTCGCCCGAGGAACATCAGCGCCGCCAGCACGAGGCTGGTCGCGTCCTCGTGGCTCGGCGTCCCGGCCAGCGACAGGCCCACGGTGCCGAACGCGGACACCGTCTCGAACAGCGCGGGGCCGCTGCGGAAGCCGCCCGTCGCCGACACCGCGAATACGCCCACGAGCACCGCGAACGACGACACCATCAGCACCGCGACCGCACGCGCGATCGTGTCGACCGCGATCCGCCGCCCGAACGCCTCCGGCTCCGAGCGGCGCCCAGCGGTCGCGAGGACCACGAGGATCAGCACGGCGAGGGTGTTGACCTTGATCCCGCCGCCGGTGGACCCTGAGGCCGAGCCGATGAACATCAGGATCGTCGTCACGGTGTCGGACTCCGGACGCATCGCCCGCATGTCGAGGGCCGAGAAGCCGGCGCTCCGGGGCGTGATCGAAGCGAACAGCGAGTTCACCAGCTTGTCGACCAGCCCGAGCGGCCCGAGCGTCCGCGGGTTCGTCCACTCGACCAGCCCCAGGACGACGGCGCCGGCGGCGATCAGGACGGCCGTCGCGACGACGACGAGCTTGGTCTCGACGGCGAGCGGCCGCCAGCGCCGGTGCCGGCCCAGGTCGCCCGCGATGACGAAGCCGAAGCCGCCGATCACGATCAGGACGGCGGTCGTCAGCAGGATCAGGGGCTGGCTTGCGAACACGGTGAACCCGCGCTCGCGCCCGACCAGGTCGAAGCCGGCGTTGTTGAACGCGCTGGTCGAATAGAAGATCGACTGCCACGCGTTTTCCGCGAGACCTTGCCGGGGGCCGGTCAGGGCGAGCAGCACCACGAAGACGATCGCGCCAACGACCTGGATGGCCAGGGCGAACAGGACCGCGCGGCGGACGATGTCGCGGGCGCTCCCGAGCGACCCACCGAACGTGTCGATGACCGTCGCCCGCGACGCCAGCGACGCCCGCCGGCCGAGCAGGACCGCGAGCGTCGTCGACGCCATGATCCCCAGGCCGCCGATCGTGATCAGCGCGGCGATCGCGAGCTCGCCCCAGAACGACCAGTGGTCGGCCGTGTCCACGACCACGAGGCCCGTGTCGGAGGCGGCGGACACCGACGTGAACAGCGCGTCGACCGGCGAGGTCCAGGTCCCGCGCTCGCTCGCGATCGGGGTGACGAGGAACAGCGTCCCGATCGCGATCAGCGTCGAGAACCCGACGAGGATGGCGAGGGCGGCGCGGACGGCCGTCGGCCGCCGGCGCCGGCGGACGACCGGTGACGACGGCGCGATGTCCCCGGCGTCGTCCATCGCTCGACCCGCGCGACGCTCTCCGGCGTCAGCCGGCGAGCGACTCCAGGTACACGGCCGCTGCCGAGATGTCCGCGATCTCGTCGCCCGGATCGTCCAGCTCCGCGATGTACCAGTGCACGCGCGCGGCCCGGCCGGCGTCGACGATGCCCGGGAAGTCGAGGACCCCGGAGCCGGCCGGGACGTCGCGGGACGTCGCATCGGGGGCGCGGTCCTTCATGTGCAGCATCCGCACCCGGTCACGCGCGGCCCGGATCGCGGCGACCGGGTCCCCGCCACCGATCGAGACCCAGTACACGTCGACCTCGATCTCGATCTCGCTCGGCAGCTCGGACAGCAGGACGTCGAACGCCGTCGTGCCGTCGATCGGCGCGAACTCGAAGTCGTGGTTGTGGTAGCCGAGGTGGAGGCCGTGGTCCGACAGCGTCTCGGCCAGGCGCCCGAGCTCCGCGGCGAACCGGCGGACCGACTCGACCGACCCGCGGTCCGCCTCAGGCATCGAGGGCACGACCACCCGCGGGCAGCCCAGCACCCGCAGCCGCTCCGCGACGCCGTGCGGGTCGGAGCGCAACCGGTCCATGCCCTCGTGCGAGGCGACGGGCGACAGGCCGGCGTCGTCGAGGTGGCGGGCGAGCTCGTCGGGCGGCAGGTCGGGCAGGCTTGCCAGCTCCACCGAGCGGTAGCCGACCTCGGCGACGGCGGCGAGCGTTCCTGGGAGGTCCGTGGCGAGCAGCCGGCGGACCGTGTACAGCTGGAGGGCGATCTGGTCTCGACGCATGGGCTGACGGTACGGCATCGGATGTTGTCGGATCGAACCGCGCCCGCAGGCCGGCATACCGTAGGCTCGGCCGCGTGGAACCCATGGGGATCGGCATCGTCGGCACCGGCAACATCGCCGGCGGCTACGCCCGCCGCCTCCCGAGCCACCCCGAGGTCCGGCTCGTCGCCGCCACGGATCTCGAGGCGGCCAAGGCGGCCGCCTTCGGCGAGGCGCACCGCTGCCGGATCCACGCCTCGCTCGACGACCTGCTGGCCGATCCCGCGGTCGACATCGTCGTGAACCTCACGGTCCAGCAGGCCCACCACGAGGTCACGAAGCGGGCGCTCGAGGCGGCGCGGCACGTCTACAGCGAGAAGCCGATGGCGCTCCGGCCCGATGAGGCCCGCGAGCTGATCGAGGTCGCCGCGCGTCACGGCGTCCGGCTCGCGTGCGCGCCCGCGACGTTCCTCGGCGAGGCCCAGCAGACCGCTGCGGCGTGGATCCGCGACGGACGCCTGGGACCGATCCGCGCCGTCTACGCGGACGTCAGCCACGGGCGGATCGAGACCTGGCACCCGGCGCCGCAGGGGTTCTTCGACGTCGGCGTGCTGGTCGACGTCGCCGTCTACCCGCTGACGCTGGTCACGACGATGGTCGGGCCGGCGCGGTCCGTGCGGGCGTGGGGCTGGGACCTGCTGCCGGACCGGGTGACCGTCGACGGGACGCCGTTCCGCATCGGCCGGCCGGACCTGATCGTCGCGGCCGTCGAGCTCGACGGCGGGGCGGTGCTCCGGCTGACGGCCTCGTTCTACGTCGGCCGGCCGGCCAAGTTTCGCGGCGGCCTCGAGTTCCACGGCGACCAGGGCTCGTTCGCGCTGGGCAACTTCCAGGAGTTCAATGCCTCGGTCGAAGCGGGACCGTATGACGGCGACTACGCGGCGGTCCCCTGGGTCCGCGAGCCCTTCGCCGGCATCGACTGGGGGCGCGGGGTCGCGGACCTCGCCGCGGCGATCGCCGAGGACCGGCCCCACCGCGCGTCCGCCGAGCAGGCCGCCCACGTCGTCGACATCCTCGATGCGGCGGCGCGGTCGATGGCGGATGCGGGCCGGCCGGTCGAGGTCGCGTCGTCGTTCCCCTCGCCCGCGCTGATGCCCTGGGCGGTCATCCGGGACTGAGCCGATGCCATACTCGGGCTCGTGGCGACCGGAGATCCCGTCCCCGAGACGGTCCGATACGGCAACGGGAACATCAAGTACACGGGCTTCCTGCTCGACGGCGCCATGCACGGCGCGTGGTCGTGGTATCGGACGGACGGCTCGCTGATGCGCACCGGCGAGTTCGAGCGTGGACGGCAGGTCGGCACCTGGCGGACGTACGACCGCTCGAACACCGTGGTCAAGAAGACGACGTTCCCTTCGGGGTCCTGATCTCGAGGACGCGGGTGGCGGCCCGACCCGTGTCGGGTCCAAGATCGTTCGCGACAGGCGGACACACCGGGAGACGCACATTGCCGCTTGAGAAGGGCGACCTGCCGTGGAACGAGCGGGTGATCGAGGACTTCCGCGCGAACGGCGGCAAGGTCTCGTTCCCGCCCTACGTCGGCGCCAACCTGCTGCTGCTGACCTCGATGGGCGCGAGGTCCGGCGCCCCGCACGTCGCGCCGCTGGGGTTCACGCGGGACGGCGACCGCTACGTCGTCGTGGGCTCGAACAGCGGGCGGCCCGTGAACGCCGACTGGGTCGCGAACGTGCGCGCGAACGAGGATGTGACCATCGAGGTCGGCACCGAGGCGTTCAACGCGCGCGGCCGGGTCGAGGAGGGCGCCGAGCGTGACCGGCTGTTCGCGGCCCACGTCGCCGCGCTCCCCCACTTCGCCAAGTACCAGGCCATGACCGAGCGGCCGCTGCCCGTCGTGACCTTCGACCGGATCCAGTAGGCCGACCGTGCCGCTGTCCGGCGAGTACGCGCCCAGTCGCGCCGCAGTGGCGCGCAAGCAGGCCGAGATCTACGAGGCCACTGGCGGGACCGAGGCCGCTGACCTGCGCGGGCGGCCGATCATCGTCCTCACCTCGGTCGGCGCGAAGACCGGCAAGCTGCGCAAGACCGCGCTGATGCGGGTCGAGCACGACGGCGCCTATGCGGTCGTCGCGTCGCTCGGTGGCGCGCCCAGGCACCCGGTCTGGTACTTCAACGTGCGCAAGGAGCCCCACGTGGAGCTCCAGGACGGCACGGTGAAGCGCGACTACCTCGCCCGTGAGGTGACCGGCGACGAGAAGGCGGTCTGGTGGGGGCGCGCGGTCGAGACCTGGCCCGACTACGCCAGGTACCAGCAGAAGACCGAGCGCCAGATCCCGGTGTTCGTCCTGGAGCCGCTGCCGTCGGAGCCTGTCCGACGCAAATGAAGGGCCGACCGAGGTCGGCATAGTGAGCCCGCTCGATGCGCGGACGGTCCCTTTAGGCCGAGGCTGATGGGCGTCAAGACGACGTGATCAACGCCTCTCGAGAGGGACCAGATGACCGTGATGCCCGCAGCCGCTCCCACCATCGCCCCCCTGCTCGCGCCTGACCTCGCCGTGGTCAAGCAGCGCCAGCAGGCGACGTGGTCGAGCGGCGACTACCACATGATCGGGACCCAGATCCAAGTCGTCTCCGAGCTCATGATCGAGGCGCTCGACGTCCACTCGAACGAGCGCGTGCTCGACGTCGCGACGGGCAGCGGCAACGCGGCCCTCGCCGCCGCTCGCCGCGGGTGCGACGTCATCGGCGTCGACTACGTCCCGTCTCTGCTCGCCCGCGCGCGGCGGCGTGCCGACGCCGAGGGCCTGCCTGCCGAGTTCGTCGAGGGCGATGCCGAGGCGCTGCCGTTCCGCGACGGGCGGTTCGACGTCGTCAGCTCGGTGTTCGGCGCGATGTTCGCCCCCGACCAGGAGCGGACCGCGTCCGAGCTGGTCCGGGTCTGCCGCGCCGGCGGTCGCATCGGCCTCGTCGCCCACACGCCCGACGGCTTCATCGGGCAGCTGTTCAAAGTGGTCGGGCGCCATGTCCCGCCCCCGGCGGGCGTGCGCTCGCCGATCCAGTGGGGCACCGAGGCGCGCCTGCGCGAGCTGTTCGGGGACGCCATCGGCGGGCTGCGCACCGCAAAGCGGTTGTACGTCTTCCGCTATCGCTCGCCCGAGGTGTACCTCGACTACTGGCGGCGGTTCTATGGCCCGACGCTCAAGGCGTTCGAGGCGGTCGGCGAGGACGGGCGAGAGGCGCTCGAGCAGGACCTGCTTCAGCTGATCGCCACCTTCAACCGGGCCGACGACGGCACGATGGTCGTCCCGACGGAATACCTCGAGGCGGTCATCGTCAAGCGGTAGCCGTCGCGCTGTGGACGGCGCGCCAGGACCGCATCCGGCGCCGGTCGAGCCCATCCGCTCGGCCGGCGTCATCATTCTCAGCCGCCCAGAGACCCTGTGCCGCCTGCCTCGCGCATGTGGCGGTCGGTCATCGGCGCCGTCTTGGCCATCCCGTTGACGGTCTCGAGCACGAGGCGCACGGCCACCCCCGGGTCGATCGCCTGCCGGACGCGAGCGAGCTCCACGACCAGCGCGAAGGCGCAGGTGTGCGGCCACTCGGCCGCGGGAATCTGGTGCTCGGCGAAGATCGCGCGCACGCCGGCCCGCAGCTCGTACGCCTGGCGCAGGGGCGAGACGAACGGACGATGCGCCTCCGGCACGCTCAGTGGCACGAACCCCCACGGGACCCCTGCCGCCCCGTTGCCGCCGACTGCGGCGACGAACAGCCGGATCGGCTCGTCGAGCGGCGGGAAGTCCTCCGCCGTGTAGCCCTGAGCGAGCGCACCGCCGCGGATGATCCCGAACACGCTCGTGGCGGCGGAGCCCCAGTCCCGCGCGTCCGCGACGAGGATCGCGTTGACCCGGTCGGACAGGATGGCGGCGCCCGGAGCGAACGTGTGGTGCTCGAGGTCGAAATCGCTCGCGGCGGCGATGCAGGCCTCGCCACAGGCCGCCGCGGCGGCGCTCAGCAGGTCCTCGACGCGGATCCGCCCCTCCGCGTCGTGCACCTTCGACTCGTACATGGCGCTCAGGGCGTTGGTCGCCTCGCGCATCCCGTCGGGATCGTTGGGCGGCTGCTCCGGTGACGGCCGGCGCGCCTCCCGCTGGTCCCCCTTCGATCGACGGCCCAACAGCGGCATGCGATCTCCCCTCCTGCGGTGCCGCCCACACTACGCGCCCCGTGCCGGGTGGTTGACGCCCGCCCACTAGGGAACACGCCGCATCGGCTACCGTCGTCGAGTGAGCCCCATCGACATCGGTCGCGCGATCGAGGTCTCGACCGAGGCCGAGCTGGATGCCTGGCTGGCCGACCACGGCACCGCGGCGACCGACGTCGTCATCGCGATCCACAACCGCGCGTCGGGTCACCAGACGGTGAGCCTCGTCGCGTTGCAGGAGGTCGCGCTGTGCCACGGCTGGGTCGACACCCAGACGAAGCACATCGACGAGGCGCGCTACGCGATCCGCTTCGTGCCGCGGCGCCCGCGTTCGAACTGGTCCGAGAAGAACCGCGAGATGGCCCGGCGCCTGCTTGACGCGGGGCGGCTGACCGAGGAGGGTCGGCGAACGTTGCCCCCTGACCTGTGACCGGCGCGCATCGCTTCGGCGCGACTCGGCGGCCCGACCCGGGATGCGCCCCCGGAATGGCGCTACCGCGAGTAGGGGTCAGACGCCCGCGGGCTGCGTGGTCTCCACGAACGGCGCCCGCCACGCGGGTGCCTCGAACGGGTTCGCGAAGTACTCGGTCATCCGCGCGACCTTGCCCTCTCGGACCTCGCCGACGCCCACGTACCTGACGGGGATCCCGTCGCCGTAGTCGATCGTGCCCTCGAGCACGAACAGGTCGCCGCCGCCGAGCATCCGGCCGGATGTGAACCTCGGCGTGGTGCCCGACATCTCGGGGTACTTCTCGGCGAGCTTCAGCGAGGCCTCCTTCGACAGGCGCTCGCCGGACTGCGGCCACACCTGCATGAAGTCGTCGGTCGCGTACTGCTGGACCAGCTGCGTCATCTGCGCGAAGTCGCCGGCCTTCATGGCCGCGTCGATCTTCCCCGCCAGCTCCATCACGTCGCCCATCGATTCGCCTCCTTGTGTTGGGCGCTCACAGTGGACCGCGCCGGGGCTCATCGCAAGGCGGTTGTCCACCGTTTCGGCGGCGATCCGGCGGCCGGGCCGTTGCCGCGCCGATCGGCGGCGATCAGCCGACGGCGAAGCGTGCCGTCGCCTCGAGCACCAGGCGGTCCATCTCCTCGTCGCCCGTGTGGCCACCCGGGATGAACGTCAGCTCGGCGCCGGGCCACGCCTGCGCGAGCTGCCACGCCACGTCGGGCGGGCCAGACAGGTCCAGCCGGCCATGGAGCAGGACGGCGGGGATCCCGGCCAGCTTGTGGGCGTTGCGGAGCAGCTCGTCCTCCTCGAGGAACGCGGCGTGCGCGAAGTAGTGGGTCACGAGGCGCGCGAACCCGATCCGATACCGCTCGTCGGCCCAGCCCGGGTGCGGGACCTCGTAGCCCTCCTCGAGCGACAGGATCGCGTCCTCCCAGGCCGTCCAGTCGAGCGAGGCCTGGATGCGCACGGCGGGGTCGGCCGTGCCGTTCAGCAGCCGGTCGTACGCCGCGACGAGGTCGCCCCGGTCGGCCTCGGGCACGGCGTCGCGGAAGCGCGCCCACTGCTCGGGAAAGAAGCGCCCGGTCTCGTGCGCCAGCCAGTGCACGTCGGCCCGGCGCGTCATCGTGATCGACAGCAGGATCATCTCGGTGACGCGCTCCGGGAACCGCTCCGCGTACGCGAGCGCGAGCGTCACGCCCCACGACGCGCCCCACACGAGCCATCGCTCGATGCCCAGGTGCTCGCGCAGCCGCTCGATGTCGGCGATCAGGTGGTGGGTCGTGTTCGTGGACAGGTCCGTGGCGAGATCGCCGGCGTGCGGCGTGCTCAGGCCGCAGCCTCGCTGGTCGAGCTGGATCAGGCGATAGCGCTCCGGGTCGAACCACCTTCGCCGGCCGGGGCTGCTGCCGCTGCCGGGTCCGCCGTGGAGCGCGATCGCGGGCCTGCCGTCCGGGTTGCCCGACGACTCCCAGTAGATCGACTGGCCGTCGCCGACGTCGAGCATCCCGGACGCGTACGGCTCGATCGGCGGGAACGGGCGCGGTCGCATCGGCCGATGATGCCATCGGCCGGGCGACGCCGGACGGTCGTCGGGCGACGCCGGCGGGCCGCGCCTACAGGCCTGTGATCAGCCCTCGCCTGCCGGCTTGATCCGGATCATCGGGATCAATCGTCCGGTCTGCTTCGGGTAGTCCGCGAAGTTCGGCAGCTTGGCCACGTGCTGGTCCCACAGGCGGTCGCGCTCGGGGCCGTCGGCGATCACCGTCGCGGTCGCCGCGCCGGTGCGGTTCTGGACCTCGATCGCGACGTCGGGATGGGCCTCGACGTTGTGCACCCACGCGGGCGTCGTCGTCGACCCGCCGGCCGTGCCGGCCACCACGTAGTCGCCGCCGTCCTCCGACCAGGTGAGGATCGCCCGGCGCGCCTCGCCGCTCTTCGCCCCGGTCGTGGTCATGATCAGCAGCGGATGGCCGGCGAGCGGGCCGCTGGTCACAGCCCCGTCGTGCGCCCGCATATCGGCGATCATCGCGTTCTCGAACGCGTCCCTGTCCCAGTCCGTCATCGTCGCGCTCCCTTGCCGCCGGGCGGCTCGCTGAAAAAGTTGCTCACGCAACGATGCCACGGGCCGTCGATCCGCGCCAGCACGCGGACTATCGTGTGCCGAATGACCGAGTTCCCGGCGCCCGACACCGAGATCACGCACATCCTGATCGTCGACGACGTCGGGCGGTCCAGGGCGTGGTACCTCGACGTGCTCGGCGCCAGCCCGTATCGCGAGTACGGCGGGACCTCCGTCGTGCTGCGCTTCGCGGGCGCCTGGCTGCTGCTCACGACGGGCGGCCCGCCGACCGACGACAAGCCGGGCGTGACGCTCGCCGCGCCACGCGAGCCTGCGACGGTCGACCACCTGTTCACGATCCGCGTCGACGACTGTCAGGCGGTGTACGAGACGCTCCGCGCCCGCGGTGCGACCTTCCTTACGCCGCCCGTGACGTCCGGCGCCGAGACGCGGGCGTTTTTCCGGGACCCGGACGGTCACCTGTTCGAGATCAGCGAGTACCGCACCTCCGGCTAGCATCTGGCGATGACCCGGGCGCCCAGGCTCCACGCCATCCGGCCGTTCACGATGCGGGTCGTCAACCCCGTGACCCGGCGGTTCGCCGGCTGGCTGCCCGGCTTCGGGCTGCTGACCCACGTCGGCCGCACCTCGGGCCGCGCCTACGTCACGCCGATCAACGTGTTCCGGCGTGGCGACCGCTACCTGATCGCGCTCACCTACGGGTCCGGGGTGCAGTGGGTCCGGAACGTGCTGGCGGCGGGCGGCTGCACGCTCCGCACGCGCGGCCGGGACGTCCGCCTCGCGGGTCCGGAGCTGATCGTGGACGCGAAGCTCACGCTCCTGCCCCTGCCGGTCCGCCTGTTTCTGCGTCCGATGCGCGTGACCGAGGTCCTGCGTCTGCGCGCGGACGGCTCGCCGGAACCCGAGCCGGCGCCCGCCCCTACTCCCAGTTGATCGAGGAGACCTTGACCGGCGCGCTGACGCCCTTGACGGTCACCTCGCGGACGTCGGTCGTGGCGACGTCGCCGGCGTCGGCGATGACGTCCGAGGTGGCGACGATCTCGCCTCCGCCGGCCAGCGCGGTCACGCGGGCGGTCACGTGGACCCCGATGCCCGAGTAGTCGTCGCCGCGCCGGTTGGCGTCGGCGGTATGCAGGCCGATCCGCACGGGGATCGCGAACCCGGTGTCGTCGCGATGGTCGCGCAGCGCGCGCTGGATCGCGATCGCGCCGTCGATCCCATGACGGGCGTCGTCGAACGCGGCGAAGAACCCGTCACCGGTCGACTTGACGATCTCGCCGCCGGCCTTGCCGATGACCCCCCGCAGCGTGTCGTTGTGCCAGCGCAGCAGGCGCTCCCAGCTCGCATCGCCGAGCGCCTCGGCGAGCGCCGTGGACCCGACGATGTCCGTGAACATGAACGTCTTCCGCACGGGCGCGGCGCCCGACCGCCGCTCCTCGGCGGCGCGCAGGGCCCGTTCCGCCGCCGCCGCGTCAACCGCTGCGCCGAGCCGGCGGAACTCCTCGAGGGCGGCCCGCAGCTCGAGGTCGGCGTCGTCCTCGTCGTCGAGCAGTCGAAGCGCTGATGACAGGACGGCACGGGCTCGCGCGATCTCGTACGGCGCCCGGACCTCGCGCCAGCCCCGGATGGCCAATCGGAGCGCCTGGCCGGCGGCGGCCCCGTCCCCTTCCGCAAGGAGGACCCGACCCAGGGCGACCTGGCGCCCGGCCTCGAGGGCAGGCGCCGGCTTGTCCGGCATCAGGCCGCCGAGCTCGTCGACCGCCGCTCGAGCCAGCGAGACATCTCCGGCGGCCACGGCGATCTCCACCTGCGCCGGCAACAGCCGGCTGCGCGTCCAGCGGTCCCAGTCCGTCTCCGCGACGGCGGCGTTGATCCCGGTGAGCGCCGCCGCGGTCTTGCCCTGTGCGAGGCGGACGAGTGCGAGGGCCGGCTGGGGGGACTTGCCCCGGGCATGCGCCTCGCGCAGGGCGTCCTCGGCGCCGGCGAAGTCGCCGCGGAGCCGCCGGATGTCTCCGATGGCGTAGTAGCCCTCGGCCTGGTTCGGAACCGCGTTGTAGCCGCCGAGCTCGTCGGTCGCCCCGATAAGGTCCTGCTCGGCGGTGTCCCACGCGCCGTGGATCGCCTTGACCTCGGCCCGGTGGATGCGGCAGACGCCTGGGAACCCGGACACGGACTGGCGCTTGCAGTACGACTCCGTGGCCTCGATCCACTCGGTGGCTCGTTGGTAGTCCGTCAGGTCGCGGCAGGCCGAGATCATCCGGCAGCAGGTGATCCCGCTCGCGACCGGGGACAGCTCGTCATTGACGGCGGCGATCGACGCCGCCTCCATCAACGCGAACCCGCTCTCTGTATCCCCGCTCGAGATCTTGAGGAACCCGAGATTCGTCTGCGCGAAGGCCGTCAGGTCCGCATCCGAGACTCGGTCGCCGATCTCGACGCCCGCTCGGCGAGGGCGAGCGCCTCGTCGAGATTGCCGGCCATCGCCGCCAGCTCGCTGCGGAGCAAGCACGAGGAGTCCCGTGGACGTACGACTCGGGCAGGTCCTTGAGGTGCTGTTCTGCCTTGCGCATCCAGGCGGTGCCATCGAACGGCGGCCGGCCCAGAACTGCTCGTGGGCGATGTCGAGCGCGAGGTACGCGGCCCGGAGGACGATTGCCCTCCGAGACGTACGCGCGGTATGCCCGCTCCTTGACCTCGCTGCCGGTCTGCGCCTCGGCGGACATCGTCGCCGCCGTCGCCAGCGACTCGAGGTCGGCTCCATGCAGTGGGCTGGCCGCGTCCGCCTCGCCCAGGCGGTCGAACGCCTCGCGCCAGGCGTGCCGCTCGACGGCCGCCCGCCCGGCGACCAGCGCGTCGTCGGCCGGCGTTCCGGCCCGGATCGGCGTCTCGGCCATTCGCGGATTGTGACACCGACCCGGCAGCGACCCCTTGCGCCGGGTGCGAAGATGCGCGCATGGTCGAGTACGGGAACGGGGTCGGGCACGCGACGGGCGCCGGCGGGGGCATCGGTGGCGGCGGCGGTGCAACGACGGACATCGGCGCGGGCGCCGAGAAGTTCGTCAACGACGCCGTGACCACGATCTCGGGGCTGCCGCCGACGACGCTGGTCCTGATCGTCGTGCTGATCTTCCTCGGCCTCATGATCCTGCGCCGGGCGTTCTGACCCGCCGATCGCCGGCGGATCTGCCGGCCCGCCGTCAGCCGGCCGGGCGGATCACCAGGACCTCGAGGCCTTCCTCTCGCCCACGCACCTCGACCGCGCGCCGCTCCAGCCCGTCCGCCGTGAGCCGCGCGTGCGACGCCGCGTCCGTGGACACGAGGAGCTCGCCCGCGGCCGCGAGTGACGCAAGGCGCGCGGTCGAGTTCACGACGTCGCCCAGCGCGGTGAAGTCGGAGATCTCGCCGCTGGCGCCCACGCTGCCGACGTATGCGACGCCGGTGTGGATGCCGGCGCCAACCGGGATCGGGCCCGACGCCGCGGCATCGCGCCGGCTGACCGCCGCCAGCAACGCCCGGCCGGCCCCGATCGCCTTGGCGGCGTGGTCGCGGCCCGCGAAGCCGGGGATGAACAGCCCGATCGCCTCGTCACCCACGAACTTGTCCACGACCCCCTCGTGGTCCGCGATCGCCGCTGCCGCGATCCGGTAGAAGGCGTGGAGCAGCGCCGAGAACTCCGTCGGCCGCAGGTGCTCGCCGATCGCCGTCGACCCGCGGATGTCCGCGAACAGCAGCGAGATCTCGACCTCTGCGCCGCCCGGCCCCTGCTTGACCAGGCCCCCGATGCACGCCTTGCACAGCTGCGGGTTCTTCTCCCACGGACCGAACCACGGCTTGAGGACGAACCCGCCGATGCCGCCGAACGGCGCGTGGCACATCTTGCAGCGCGGCGGCGATGGTACCCGGCGGAAGTTCCGGCGCAGCGCCAGCGCCCGCGGGTTGTCGGGCGCGAGCATCTCGCGCCACTGCTTCTCGTTCGAGGGCGGGGGCGTCGTCACGCCGCGAGTGTAGGCGCGCCTGCGCAATGGTCGCGCCGGGCCGAGGCCGGTCCGGGCAGTGGTCAAGCGGCGGTCGGGGCCCCTCGATCCGGGCCGTCGATCCCGGCGTCCAGGACGCGCCGGACGCCTATGGCCAGCTCAATCCCGTCGTACGGCTTGGCCAGGACGTCGAGCCCGGCCATGGACACGCCGCGGTCGGCGAGGGCGTCGGCCGTGTACCCGCACACGAACAGGATCGGTGTGCCCGGCCGCGCCTCGCGTACCGCGTCTGCGACGTCAACGCCGATGCCGTCCGGCAGCACGACGTCGCTCAGGAGAAGGTCGATGTCGCCGCACCGCCGGAGGTGTTCGATCGCCCCGCTCACGGAGTGCTCGACGCACACCTGGTAGCCGAGGTCCGCCAGGGACCGCCGGGCGAACGCCGCGACCGCGGGCTCGTCGTCGACCACCAGGATCGACTCGGTGCCTCGCGGCCTCGCGCCGGGATCGGCGCCAACGCGGTCGTCGGCCCGCGCGCCAACCAGCTCGGGCAGGAGGAGCTCGACCGTGGTCCCGACACCCGGCGCCGACGCGATCCGGACGTGGCCGCCGGACTGGCGGATGAAGTCGCGCACCATCGCGAGCCCGAGCCCGGTGCCGCGGCCGGCCTCCTTGGTCGTGAAGAACGGTTCGAACACGCGTGCGAGCACGTCGTCCGTCATGCCGCTGCCGGTGTCGGACACCGAGACGGCCACGAACGGTCCGGCGACCGTGGGCTCGTCCGCGATGTCCCCGTGGGACAGGCGCGCGCGACGTGTCTCGACGGTGACCGACCCGCCGTCGGGCATCGCATCGCGCGCGTTCACGGCGAGGTTGACGACGGCCTGTTCCAGCTGGCCGGCGTCGACCCGCGCGACCAGCGGATCGGCCGGCTGCCGGATGTCGACGAGGACGTCGCCGAGCAGCCGGTGGAGCATGGGCTCGAGCGTGTGCACGGTCGTCCGGATGTCCACGACCGCCGGCTCGAGCGTCGTCCGCCGCGCGAACGCGAGCAGCTGGCGCGTGAGCTGGCGCGACCGGTCGACGACGTCGACGATGGTCGCGGCATCCGCCCGGACCGCGTCGGCGTCGGTCGTCTCGTCGGCGATCAGCGTCGCGAACCCGCCGATGGCCGTGAGCGTGTTGTTGAAGTCGTGGGCGATGCCGCCCGCGACCCGGCCGATGGCCTCCAGGCGCTCGGCGTGGGCGAGCTGTGCGTCGAGCGCGACCCGCTCGGTGACGTCGGCAAGCTGGCCCGCGAGGCCGAGCGGATGGCCCTGGCCGTCGCGCAGGACGGAGCCGTAGATCTCGACCCAGACCTCGCGGCCGTCCTTGGTGAGGCGGCGGACGCGCTCGCCCCGGGCGACCTCGCCCGCGATCGTGCGCGAGATGCGCTCGGCGGAGGTGGCGCGCTCGTCGTCGGGGACCATCTCCGGCGGCATGGGCCGGCCGATGAGCTCGTCGGCGGTCCAGCCGAAGATGCGCTCCGAGGCGGGGTTCCAGATGGTGACCGTGCGGTCGAGCGTGAACGCCTGTGTCGCGAGCGGCGACGCGTCGACGATCGCCGACAGCAGCGTGCTCGTCCGCTCGAGCCGGGCCTCCGCGGCGTTCCGCGCGGCGATCTCCGACTGCGACGCGTCGAGCGCCGTCCGGAGGCTGGTGGTCGCGCGCCAGCCCAGCGCGAGCGCGAAGGCGATCAGGGCGGTGAACGACGCGATGGTGATGCCCGTCGCGGTGCCCATGAACAGGACGTGCGCCGGTCCGACGAGGACGGCCAGCGCGACGCTGACGCTCGCGACGACGACGGCCGCGATCGACGCCAGCCGCAGGTGCGCCGAGTCGAGCGAGCCCTGGACGAGGGCGACGCTGATCAGGGGCGCGACGACCGCGACCGCCATGCCGTCCGGCAGCACGGCGCCCGCGACCAGCGCCTCGACGTTGATGGCCACCGCGGCCGCGAACAGGAACGTCCGGCGCCAGATGGCCGCGCCCAGCAGCGTCACGATCACGGTCGGCAGCACCAGGCCCGCGAGGATCAGGCCGGGACGGATCGCCGGGCTCAGCGCCAGGCTGACGACGGCGCCGATGAGCGCGACCACAGGCGCGCCGACGAGCGCCACCCGCAGCCACACCTGCTCGCGCGGCGGCAGCACGCTCTCGGACGGGATTCGCGATGACATGGCACGGAGGCGGGGCACGATTTCGATCCTTCGAGGGGCAGCCGCAACGACCGGCCAACCCCGACCGGCATCACAACTGACGCGCGTCAGCCTATCAGTTACGATACAGAGCGTCGAGTATCTAATATGGTAAAGTCGCCGACATGTCCGAGCCCGCGACCGACCCGGAGACCGACCGTCCGAACGGGTCCAACGGACGTCACCCGGGCGGCCGTCCGCGCCTTCCCGACACCGAACGCGCGATCCTGAAGGCCGTCGGCGAGCTCATGGCCGAGCAGGGCGTCAGCGGCACCACGATCAACGCCGTCGCGGCCCGCTCCGGCGTCGCGCGGGGCACGGTCTACCGTCGCTGGCCCAACCGTTCGGCGATGATCGCGGCCGCCGTCCGCGCGTCCCGCGGCTGGGAGCCGCTCGAGCTGGGCGACGACGTCGAGGTCAACTTCCGGCAGCAGGCCGAGGAGGCGCGCCGGGTCCTGGCCGAGCCGTCGTTCCAGGCGCTGATGCCCGCGCTGCTCGAGATGGGGCTCACCGGCCAGGCCGACGACCTGGTCCGCTCGACGGTCTTCCCGCGCCGCCGCGAGATGGCCGAGATGTACACGATCTGCGCCGCGGCCTGCGGCTACCGGACCGACATCGCACCGGAGCTCCCGAACGACCTCCTGGTCGGCGCGATGATCTACCACCTGCTGTACGACGGCGCGCCGCCGTCGAGCGACGAGGTCCAGGCGATGGTCGGCGTGATCCTCGACGGGATCCGCCGCCGCGACGGCTCGACCTAGACTCTGCGGCATGCGATTCGGCTACGGGCTCCTGACCGCGCAGCGCCACCCCGACGACCCGCGCCCGTGGGCCGACCTGTACCGGGAGGCCGTCGAGTACGGCGAGCTCGCCGACCGGGCCGGCCTCGACTCGTTCTGGACGAGCGAGCACCACTTCGTCGACGACGGCTATCTCGCGGCCCAGCTGCCGGTCCTCGCGGCCGTCGCCGCCCGCACCGAGCGGATCCGGCTCGGGACCGGCGTGCTGCTGGCGCCGATGTTCGATCCCCTCCGCCTCGCCGAGGACGCCGCGACGGTCGACCTGCTGTCGGGCGGCCGCCTGATCCTCGGCCTCGGCATCGGCTGGCGCGACGAGGAGTTCGAGGGGTTCGGGGTCCCGACGACCGAGCGCGCGCGCCGGCTCGAGGGAACGATCGCGGTGCTGCGCCAGGCCTGGGGCGATGGGCTGGTGACCGGCGACGGCCGCACGTTCAGCTATCCGGGGTCCGGGCTCAACGTGACACCCAAGCCGGTCCGCGGCGCGTCCAGCCCGATCTGGATCGGCGCGGGCGCCGAGCCGGCCGTGCGGCGGGCCGGGCGGATCGCGGACGGCTACCTGGGCAGCAGCGCGTCGCCCGCGGCCATCGCCGAGCGCGCCGCCTGGGTCCGCGACGAGGCCGAGTCCGTCGGTCGTGACCCGGCGACCATCGAGATCGGCGTGCATCGGATGACCTTCGCGTGGCGCGGCCCCGACGCCTGGTCGCGCGTCGCCGACGCCGCGCGCTACATGTCCTGGAAGTACGAGGACATGGGCCCGGCGCGCGCGTCGATCGAGCGCCGCCGGCCGCCCGCGATGGACGCCGCGACCGAGGCGAGCCTCCGGTCCCGCGTGGTCGCCGGCACGCCCGAGCAGGTCGCGGACGCCATCCGCGCCTACACCCCGACCCTCGGCGAGCACGTGGCTCGTTCGTGTTCCGGGGCCACTTTCCGGGCCTCGATCCGAGCGTCCAGCGCGAGGCCTTCGACGTGCTGGTCGAGGAGGTCGTGCCCCTCCTGCGCGGCTGAGGCACGGTCTCGCGCCGGCCGGCGGTCGGTCGAGACGGCGCCCGCCGGGCTTGCGCCGTGGCCGACAATGCGCCGATGCACGTCATCGCCGTCGTCGCGGCCCTCGTCGCCGCCGCCATCCACGTCTGGTTCTTCGTCCTCGAGAGCGTCCAGTTCACGCGGCCGACGGTGTTCACGCGGTTCGGGATCCGGTCGGCGGAGGACGCGGCGATCGTCCGGCCGATGGCCTTCAACCAGGGCTTCTACAACCTGTTCCTCGCCATCGGCATCGTCGCCGGCCTCGGACTTGTCGCCGCCGGATCAGGTCGACGCCGGGCGCGCGATCGTGCTGTTCGCCTGCGCGTCGATGGTCGGGGCCGGCGTCGTCCTGTTCGTGACGAACCGGCACTTCCTGATCGGCGCCTCGATCCAGGCCGTGCCGCCGCTGGTCGCGATCGTGGCCGGCCTGCTGCTGGCCCCCTAGCCCGCGAGGAACACGTCGCCGTCGGAGAGCCGGCGCCGGAATCCGCGCCGCTCGATGACCGCGAGCACGGCGACCGGCAGGTGGTCCGTCCAGACCAGGGCGAGCGCCGGGTCATCGATCCGGTCCGCCGTCGCGACGAGCTCGAGCACGGTCGCCGCGAGCTGCTCGGGGACGAGCCACTCCTCGGCCCGCGCCCGCCGCTCGAGCAGCTGCCGGCGGTGCTTCTGGCGCGGCGTCAGGTCGGTGATCGTCGGATCGCCCTGCTGCTCGATCCGGCACAGGCGGTCGAACGCGCGCAGCGCCTCCTCGCACAGTCGCCCCGAGCTGGTGGTGCTCGCCATCCACGCCCCTCCACGCCGCCGTCTTCCAGCCCCGCGACAGCATAGGACCGTGCCACGGCCGCTTGGCGGTCGCCGCGCAGGCCGGAACGATCGCCGTCAGCGGAGCGGTTCGCCCTGACGGAACAGCCGCATCACGTCGGTGTAGCCGGGCAGGCCGCGCTCGTACCCGATCGCCCAGAACCCGGCGCCCGCGAGGCCACGCTCGTTGGCGAGGTCCATCTTCGTCCCGAGCGTCTCCGGCGAGTCGACGTAGACCGCCTGCCACGTCACCTCGCCCGGGGTCGGCGTCGGGCCTGGCGAGGCGCCCGTCGTCGCCCGTGGCGAGGCCGTCGCGCGTGGCGAGGCCGTCGTCGGCGCGCGGCTTGCCGGCGCGGCCGACGAGGACGAGACCGGGCCCGAGGCCCCGGGTGATCCCGCCGGGCCCGAGGGAGAGGCCAGCGGCGAGGCCGAGGGCGAGGCCGTCGGCGGCGGCCCCAGGCTGCCGTCGGAGCCCAGGGCGTAGACCTCGACCGACTCGACCTGGTCGCGCTGCGGGACGGCCTGCTCGTTGCGCAGCAGGTCGAGGTGGTTGCGCAGGATCCACGACTCGCCCCGGCCGGTGGACGGCGCGCCGATCTCCGGGCCGGCGACCGGCCAGGTGACGCCGTACAGCGGCAGCCCGAGGATGAGCTTCTCGGGCGGCACGCCCACCGCCGCGTACAGGTCGAGCGACCACTGCAGGTCCTTGTCGTCGCCGTCGCGGCGGTCCAGCGGCGAGGTCGCGCCGGGCTCGGACCCGCCGGTCCGATAGTCGTACGCCATCATGAAGATCCGGTCCGCGTCCGCCTGGTTCGCGGCGGCCGCCATGGCCGCGCCGAGCGTGTTCGCCGACGTCGCGACCGACACCTGGTCGTCGGGATCGGCGGCGACGAGGGCCGCCCGCAGCCGCGAGATGAACCCGTTGTACGCCGCCACGAGCAACGGGTCGAGCGCCTCGACGTCGACGTTGACGCCGTCCAGCCCGGACTCGCCGACCTGCCGGACGAGCGACGCGATCACCGCGTCCTGCAGCACCTGGTTCCCGAACAGCTTCCGATTGCGGCCCAGCCCGAAGCTGGTGTAGACGAGCTCGACCCGCGTGTCGTGCGCGTGCGCCTGGTCGACGATCTGGCGGCCGACGTCCCCGGTGATCGCGCGGTATCCGGCGGCGCCCGTGCGCAGCGACCCGTCGTTGGCGTGGGTGACGCTGAACAGCCCGATCGTGGACAGGGGCGTTCCGGCGAGGTGGTCGACGATCCCCGCGTCCATCTCCCAGTACGGCAGGAACCCGTACAGCTCGTGGCCGGGCGCCGGGGGCGGGCCGGCGGACACGCTCGGGTCCGGGGCCACCGCGGCGTCCGACGCCGACGGGCTCGGCGTGACCACGGGCGCGGCATCGCAGGCCGCGAGGGCGGCCACGAGCAGCAGGATCGCGGGCGCCCACCCTCGCCGGCGGCGGGTGACGGTGAGGTGGTCCGGGATCGTCGGGCGGCGGCCGAGGGTCATCGGGCCGCCGCGAGCCAGCCTCAGGCCAGCCCCGCGAGGAAGCGGAACACCGGCACGGCCGACGCGTAGCCCTCGGTCAGGAGGTCGGGCAGGCGCGGCGAGCAGACCTCGGCGTCGGTCAGGCGACGCCCGAACACGACGTCCTTCCAGCGGAGGCGGTCGGCCTCCGGGTGGTCGGCCGGGAACCCCGGCGGCACGCGCTTGAGGGTCTCGTGGCTGCTGACGCCGCCGAAGAACGCGACGAAGGCCGGGTCGTCGAGCGCGGCGCGGACGCGGTCGGGATCGTCCACGAGCGCCCGCCGGAACGCGTCGAGCCTCGGCTTCTCCGCCATCCACATACCGCCGCCGGCGTACATCTCGCCCGGCTGGAAGTTGAAGTAGGCGCCGTTGCCGTGCGGACCGTCGTCGCCCTCGGCGGCCTCGCCCGGGGACGGCATCGAGCCATCGACCCCGCCCACCCACGGCATGCTCGCGCCGATGTGCGTCTTGTACGGCGACTTGTCGCGGCTGAACCGCGTGTCGCGGTAGATGCGGAACGGCGATCGCTTCGGATCGGCGACCAGCGGGATCCGACCGACGTCGAACCGCTCGGCGAGCGCGACCATCAGCAGCTCCATCGGCTCCTTCACCAGGCGCTCGTAGTCGGCCTTGCGCGGCTGGAACCACGCCCGGTCGTTGTTGGCGGCGAGATCCGCCATGAACTGGATGCCGTCCGGGGAGAACCCGGCGAAGGTCGACGTGACCGCCATCTGGCGCCTCCTGTTGCGACCCGGAGTCTACGCCGGGACCCGCGATCGGCCGTCCCGGGCCCTCGCGCGTGCGATGCTGTGGCGATGAGCGCCAGCCCGGACCGCGCGATGGACGGCTACCCCGTCCCCCCGGCGACGATGACCGACCTCTACGAGCTGACGATGGCCGCGGGCTACTGGAAGCTCGACCGGCTCGACGAAGAGGCGATCTTCACGCTGTTCTTCCGCCACGCGCCGTTCGGCGGCGGGTTCACGCTGGCGGCCGGCCTCGAGGGCGTGATCGCGTTCATCGAGCGCTACGCCTTCTCGCCCACCGAGCTCGCGCACCTCGAGGGCCTCCTCGGCAACGACGACAAGCCGCTGTTCGAGCGGGCGTTCCTCGACTACCTGGGCGACCTCCGGCTGCGGGTCGACGTCGACGCGATGCCCGAGGGCACGCTCGTCTTCCCGCACGAGCCGCTGCTGCGCGTGACGGGTCCCCTGCTCCAGGCGCAGCTGCTCGAGAGCGCGCTGCTCAACCTCGTGAACTACCCGACGCTCGCGGCGACCAAGGCGGCCCACGTCGTCCTCGCCGCCGGCGGGGCGCCGGTCATGGAGTTCGGGCTCCGGCGGGCACAGGGACCCGACGGCGGGCTGACGGCGTCGCGGGCCGCGTACCTCGGCGGCTGCAACGCGACCTCGAACGTGCTGGCCGGCCGCCTGTTCGGCATCCCGGTGCGCGGGACGCACGCCCACTCGTGGGTCCTGTCGTTCGCGAGCGAGCAGGAGGCGTTCGACGCCTGGGCGGACGTCATGCCCGGCAACGCCGTGCTGCTGGTCGACACCTTCGACACGGAGGACGGCATCGCGAACGCGATCGCGACCGGACTCCGGATGCGCCAGCGCGGCCAGAAGCTGGCCGGCATCCGGCTCGACTCGGGCGACCTCGCCTACCTCTCGGTGCGGGCACGCGAGCTGCTCGACGCGGCGGGGTTCGAGGACACCCAGATCGTGGCCTCGAACGACCTCGACCCGGCCACGATGGAATCCCTGCAGGCCCAGGGCGCCCGCATCGACAGCTGGGGCGTCGGGACGAAGCTGGTCACGTGCTACGACCAGCCCGCGCTGGGCGGCGTGTACAAGCTGGGCGCGATCCGCAACGGCGGCCCGTGGCGTACGCCGGTCAAGGTCAGCGCGGACACCGCGAAGATCACCGTCCCCGGCCAGCTGGCGGTCCGGCGGTTCTACGACGCCGACGGCACGGCCCGCGCCGACATGATCTGGGACGAGCTGTACGAGACCGACGGCTCGCGCGTGATCGTCGACCCGGTCGACTCCCACCACCGGCTCACCGTGGACGCGGCCTGGACGTCGCGCGAGCTCCTGGTGCCCGTGTTCCGCAACGGCGAGCGCGTCTACGACCCGCCGCGCCTCGCCGATGCTCGCGACCACGCCCGCCACGAGCTGGGCACGCTCCACCCCGCGATCCTGCGCCAGCTGCGCCCGCACTGGTACCCGGCGGGCCTGGAGTGGGGGCTGCACACCCGGCGCGAGGCGCTGATCGAGGCCGAGCTCACCCTCGAGGGCGCGACGACGGCCTGATCCGACCGCGGCGGACCCCGACGCCGGGGAGCCCGACGCCGGGAACCGAGGCCGCGGCTAGCCTTCGAGACCGAGGTCGCGCGGCCTCGGCGTCGGTTCGATGACATCGGCGAGCCACCTCAGCGAGGCGGCCAGCCCGCGGGCGAGACGGCCGTCGCGACGTGCGCGGACGGTTCGGTCCGCCGGCGGTCGGTCGGTCCGGGCGTGCGCGTGCTGGACATGGTCCAGTCCGATCAACAAGGTTCCCAGCGCTCCGGGGTCGATCATGGTTTGGGTCTCCGATTGGGTTGCGAATGGTTGGCCTGTTGCCAACGCCCACACTCCACCGACAGCCTCGTGACGTCCAACACCTGATCCGGTCGGACTAACATCCGGATTGCGTGAGTACGATCCGACCGATCCGGGACGTCGACATCGACGTCCGATCCCTGCGCTATTTCGTCGCCGTCGCCGAGGAGCTGAGCTTCACGCGGGCGGCCACCCGGCTGTACGTCGCCCAGCAGGCGATCAGCCGCGACATCCGGCGCCTCGAGGACCAGCTGGGCACGCGGCTGTTCGCCGGAACACCCGCCGGGTGACCCTGACCCCGGACGGCGAACGGCTCCTCGCCCGGGCGCGAGACCTCATCGCCATCAACGACCGGATCATCGACGAGCTCGGCGCATCGACCCGCCCGATCGTCGTCGACCTCCTGAGCGAGGGCCGGCTGACCGGACCGACGATCCTCGAGGCGACGCGCACGGCCGAGCCGGATCGCGAGTTCCGCGGGCGCTACGGCCACGGGGTCGGCGCCGCCCTCCGCCTGCTGCAGACGGGCGAGCTCGACATCGCCCTCGGGCGCGCCCACTGGCGGGGTCACCGCCTGCCGGCCGCGATCGCGACGACGCTGGTTCGCTGGGAGCCGCTCGGGGTGCTGCTGCCGGCGACGCACCCGCTCGCGAGCCATGGCCGCAGTCCCGGTCGCCGCGCTGGCCGGGTCCGAGATCGACGTGAACCCGGCCGATCCCGAGGCGCCGGAGTGGTCGGACCTGGTGGCCCAGTTCCTCGAGCTGTCCGGGGCCCGCGCGACCGCGCCGCACCTGCCCGCGGTCGGGCTCGAGAACCAGGCCGATCACCTGGTCCGCCAGGGCATCCCGATCCTCACGGGCATCGACCACGTCGACGTCCCGGGTGGGGTGCTTCGTCCGCTCGTCGATCCGGTGCCGATGTTCCCGTGGTCGATCGTGTGGCGCCGCGGCATCGACGCCGGCGCGCTCCGGGCGATCACGACGGCCTCAGCGGCGCTCGGCGCCGAACGCGGGTGGCTGACGCTCCCGGAGGGCGCCTGGCTGCCCGAGCCCGAGTCGTCGGCGGGCTGAACCGGGCCCGACGGTGGCGCCTGCACGCCCGGCCGATCGCCACGAACGCGCGGACCAGCGACGCGACGAAGACCGCTAGGGCGACCAGGAACACCGCCAGCGCAAGGGTGGCCGGGAGCGGCCCGATGGCGACGACCCGCACGCCCGCGATCGAGGCCCAGACGCCGGCGACCCCGATCGCGATGGCCGCGACGGCGAGCGCCGCGTCCGGGGCCGTGAACCCCACCCGGCGGTACGAGGTCCTCGGACCCGTCGCTCCGAACCCGCGGGACTCGAGGCTGATCGCCAGCTGCTGCACCCGCTCGACGGTGCCCGCGAACACCGGCACGAACGCGGGGATCACGGCCGCGAACCCGGACCCGCGCATCCCGCGCGATCGCTGCGCCGCGAGCACGATCCCGACCTCGCGCTGGAGCACCGGCACCAGCTGGAGGGTCAGGGCGATCATCAGGTTGAGCACGTACGGCACCCGCAGCCTCGCCAGCGCGGCGAACAGGTCCGACGGGTGCGTCGTCTGGAGCACGACGATGGCGGCCACCTCCATCGCGAGGATCCGCAGGACGAACACGAGGCCGCGCGCGACGCCCTCCGCGTAGACGGTGAACGGGCCGGCGGCGGCGATCGGCGTGCAGCCCGTCGCGCACGCGGTCGGGGCGATCGACTGCAGGACGAGGATCGCGGCGGCGAGGGGCGCGAGCACGGCGATCGCCCGGGCGAGGCTGCGGGCGATCCCGGCGCTGATCGCGATCACGAGACCGACGGCGACGATCAGGCCGAGCGCCACGGGATCGAACGACGCGAAGGCGAACGCGACGATCGCCGCCAGCCAGGCGAGCTTGGGGATGGGGCTCAGCCGATGGAGCCACGAGTCCCCGGGGACGAAGCCGAGCGCACCGGGAGCCGGCAGGGACGAGGTCATCGGGCGGGGTCCGCGGCGGCGATGCGAGCCGTGCCCTCGCGCACCGCCACGGCGACCTCGTCGATGGACAGGGCCGCCCACGGTCGTGCCGGGCCGTCGAGCCGGAGCGCGAGCCGCGTCACCTGCGGCGGCCGGAGCCTGGCCTGGCGCATTACGGCTCCGTCCGCGAACACGGCGCGAGGTGCGTCGTCGGCGATCGCGCGGCCGGCGTCGAGGACGACGAGCCGGTCGGCGACGTCGGCGAGCAGCCGGACGTCGTGGGAGATGCAGACGACGGCCGTCCCCGCATCGCGGAGCTCCTGGATCAAGCGGCCGACGACGTCGGAGGTGCGATGGTCCTGCGCCGTCGTCGGCTCGTCGAGCACGAGCGCCGGCGTCCCCATCGCCAGCACCGACGCGATCGTCACCAGCTTCCGCCTCGCCCGGCCGAGGTGATACGGGTGGCGATCGAGCACGTCCTCGAGGCTCAGCCGCCTCGCCGCGTCGGCGACCCGGTCATCCACCTCGGCGGACGGCAGGCCCAGGTTGCGCGGACCGAACGCCAGCTCGGCGGCAACGGTCGACGCGAACAGCTGGTGGTTCGGGTTCTGCGCGACGTAGCCGGCGTGCGCCGCCAGCCGGCGGACCGGCGTCCGCGCGGTGTCCAGGCCGTCGATCGTGACCGTCCCGGTCGCCGGGCGCAGCAGACCCTGCATGAGCCTCGCCAGCGTCGACTTGCCGGACCCGTTGGCGCCCGCGATGCCGACCACGACCCCCGCCGGCACGTCGAGCGTGCATCCGTCCACGGCCCACGGTGCGCCGGCCGCGTACCGGAACGAGACGTCGCGCAACGCGAGCACGGCCGGCCGGGCCGCGGTCATGGGCGGGCCGCCAGCCACGCGAGCGTCGCGTCGACCGAGACGGGCAGCGCGGCTCCCGCCGTGCGGGAGCCGCGTCCAGGCGCGCGGCGAACGCCGTGACCTCGGGGACGCGCACGCCGGCGGACGCGCCGTCGTTCCGCGCCAGCCTCGTGAACACGTCACGAGGCGCGCCGTCGAGGACCACGGCCCCGGCGTCGAGCACGAGGACCCGGTCGGCGTGCTCGGCGATGGCCTCGACGTCGTGCGTCGCCACGATCACGGTCAACCCGTCCTCGCGGCACAGGCGGCGGACGATCTCGAACACTGCGGCGCTGCCCGCCGGGTCGAGGTTCGCGGTCGGCTCGTCCATCACCAGCACCGACGGTCGCATCGCCACCGCGCAGGCGATCGCGAGGCGCTGCTGCTCGCCGCCGGACAGCGTCATCGGGTCCCGTGCCTCCAGGCCGGCGATGCCCACGGCCGCCAGCGCGTCGCCGATCCGTGCCGGCATCTCCGCGCTCGGCAGCGCGAGGTTCTCGAGGCCCAGCGCCACCTCGTCGGCCACCGTCGGCTGGCTCAGCTGGGCCTCCGGGTCGTCGAACACCATCGCGATCGAGCGCGCCATCTCGCGGACCGTCGTCGAGACCGGGTCCACGCCCCCGACCCGCACCTCCCCGCTCCGCTCGCCCGGGAGCAGGTGGGGCACGACGCCGTTGAGGCACAGGCACAACGTGGTCTTGCCCGCCCCGTTGGCCCCGACGATCCCGACCAGCTCGCCCGGCCGGACCTCGAACGAGATGCCGCCCAGGGCGGGCGACGAAGACCCCGCGTGCGTGAACCCGAGGTCACGGACGCTGACGCCGGCCGGACCGGTCAGGGACACGACCGCCCGATCAGGCGGCGGACGCGGGCGCGAGGACCAGCAGGTAGACCAGGAGGATCGCCACGCCGGCCACCGTGCCCAGCGTCGCCACCAGCAGCGTCCGCATCCCGACCTCGGCCGGCAGCTGCAGGCCGTCGGTGTAGCGCGGCGGCAGGGCGCGGACAATCGCGAGCCCGACGAACCCCGCGATGACCTTGTCGGCGATCGAGACGAGGATGTTCGACGCGAACACGGCGCCGACCATCGCCTCCCCGGCGCCGAGGAACGCGGCCGTGATCACGTCCGACGGATGGCCGGTCGCGCCGCCGTAGACGAACAGCACGATCGGGGCCGCGGTCACCGCGACGACCAGGCCGACGAGGACGTTGAGCGCGAAGTAGGTCGCCGGGTTGCGCCCCATGCCGAACGACCGCACGCCGTAGCCCCAGACTAGGGCGCCGGCGACGTTGGCGAGCGCGAACGGGATATTGCTCGGCCCGTAGATGGCCGCGCCGCCCACGTTGGCGATCACGCCCGTGAGGGCGCCCCACCACGGCCCGAGGACGATCGCCGCCACGCACGTGCCGATCATGTCCATGAACGTGGGCAGCCCGAGCAGCCCGTTGATCCAGCCGCCCACGATGTCGAGGGCGGCGGCCGCCGGGACGAGCGTGACGACCAGGGTCGTCGGGATCGCGGGCGCCCGGGCGCGCACCGCCGGCGCGTTCATCGCGCTCGATCCTCGTATTCGCCACGACGCGTGGCGCTGCGCCACACGGTAGCGGCTCAGCCGCCTCCGGTGAACGGCGGCTCGTCGGGCCGCAGCGGGCGGAACCGGAGCGCGGACCAGGTCTCGTCGACCGCGACGTTCGTGATCGGCCGCAGCCCGTACGGGGCGATGAGCCGCCACAGGCTGTCCCGGTTCACGTCCGCCCTGTTGGCCTTGGGATACAGGACCCACACGACCGGGACGGCCATCAGCGCGGCCGCGTCGGCTTCGAACGCCGCCCGGGCGGCCGCCGCGTCGTCGACGAACACCACAGCGACGCGCGCCGCCTCGTCGACCCGGCCGCCGCCCGTGAGGCGCGCGCCGTCGGGCAGCGGCCCCAGCAGGGCGCCCCGCGCCGTGTCCGAGACCCAGACGAGGTCGCCCGGCTTGACCAGCAGCTTGGCTGCCAGGCTGCGCTCGCTCATCGCGGCTCGGGGCCCGGCGGGATGTTCTGGTTGCGATGGAACAGGTTCTCCGGGTCGTACCGCCGCTTGGCCTCGACGAGGCGGTCCCAGGTCCGGCCGGGGTACGCGTCGTGGATGCGGCCCTCGCCCCCGTCGGCGAGGAAGTTGACGTACGCGCCATCACGCTGGTGGAGCGCGGCGGCGAGGTCGGTCACCCACGCCTCACGTCGCGCCTTGTCGTGGTCGCCCTCGTAGAACGTCGCAATGGTGACCATGATCGGGCGGTCGCGGAGGGCGAACGCCGTGGCGGCCGGGTCGACCCTGGCCATGGCGCCGCCCAGGGCCCGGATCTGCGCCGCCCGCATCGCCGCGTCGGAGGCCTCGAGGTGCTCGAGGATCGTCTCGGCGAGGGCGCTGTCGAATCGGTCGAGGAAGAATGGTCCGCGAGATCGCGAGCGGGTGGTAGTCCGGCTCGGCCGGCGGGTACATCTCGGGGTACGAGATCGGGCGGACCATGTCCGCGACCGGCGTCGCAAGGGCGCGGAACGGCGCCATCGCAGCCTGGCCCTCGTCGACCGGGCCGGCCCAGCACAGCAGGCCGAAGATGACGAGCTTGCCGTGCTGCGCCTCGGGCACGAACGGCATCGGCGGGCAGGGCATCACGTTCGCGATCGTCGACAGCGACTCGGGCGCGGCCTGGGCCGCAGCGACGAAGCCCGCGATCGTGTCCGCGGTCGCGGGCAGGAACAGCATGCCGCCGACCGCCTCGGGCACGGGGTGGAGGCGGAACTTGAACCGCGTCACCACCCCGAAGTTGCCGCCGCCCCCGCGGATCGCCCAGAACAGGTCCGGGTCGTGGTCGTCGTCGACGACGCGGACCTCGCCGTCGGCCGTCACGATCTCGGCCGCGAGCAGGCTGTCGATGGTGAGCCCGTGCTTCCGCACCAGGTAGCCGATGCCGCCACCGGTCGTGATCCCGCCGAGACCGACCGAACCGGTGTCGCCGAACCCGGTCGCGAGGCCGAGCCCCGCCGCCGCGATCGTGTACTCCGCCGCGGTCAGGCCGCTGCCGGCCCAGGCGGTCCTCGACGCCTCGTCGATCTCGAGGCCATTGAGGTCGCGGACGTCGAGGACGATGCCGCCCTCGGCCGTGCCGTGGGCCGCTCCGCTGTGGCCGCCGGACCGGACCGCGAGGTCGAGTCCGGTCTCGCGGGCGAGCCGGATCACCGCGCGCACGTCGTCGGTGTCGGCGACCCGCACGATCACCGCGGGCCGGGCGTCGACGCCGCCGAGCATGACCGTCCTGGCGGCGTCGTACTCGGCGTCGTCGGGCCCGATCACGGGCCCCGTGACGCTGCGTCGGATCGAAGCGAGGTCGAGCTGCACGAGCTCGGAGGTCTGGGGAGTCATCGACTTCCTCCTGTCTTCGTTCAGGCTTGAGGGTACCGGGCGACCCGTGAACGGCGGTAGGCTTGGGACATCGCAGCACACCCCGCCATGACCACGGGAGCGTCCCCATGACCGAGCGTTGCGTGATCCTCGTCGGCACCCCCAAGGGGGCCTTCGTCCTCGACGGCGACACCGGCCGTCGCGACTGGACCCTGCGTGGCCCGCTGTGCGAGGGGTGGCCGATCCATGACGTCTCCCTCGAGCCCGGCACTGGCGCCCTGCTCGCCGGGGGCGGCAGCCCGTGGTACGGGCCGGCCGTCTGGCGCAGCGACGACCTCGGTCGGACCTGGACCCACTCCGGCGACGGGCTCACGTACGGCGACGACGGCCCGAAGCTCGCGACGGTCTGGAATGTCACCGCGACCGACGACACGATCTATGCGGGCGTCGAGCCCGCCGGCCTGTTCCGCAGCCGCGACCGTGGCGCCTCCTGGGAGCATGTCGAGGGGCTGACCAACCATCGGACCCGGGCGGAATGGGAGCCGGGCGCCGGTGGCCTGATCCTGCACTCCATCGTCCCCCATCGGGAAGACCCGGACCGCGTGTGGGTCGGCATCTCGGCGGTCGGCGTCTTCGAGACCCGCGACGGCGGGGCGACGTGGGAGACGCGCAACACGGGCGTTCGGGCGGGCTTCCAGCCGGATATCTACCCCGAGTTCGGGCAGTGCGTGCACAAGCTGGTGATGGCGGCCGACGGGGGCGAGCACCTCTACCAGCAGAACCACTGCGGCGTCTACCGGTCCGCGAACGGCGGCGAGCAGTGGGAGGAGATCACGACGGGGCTCCCGTCCGAGTTCGGCTTTCCCATGACGGCTCACCCGCGCGACCCGCAGACGGTCTGGACGATCCCGCTGAATGGGTCCGACCAGGGCCGGTTCATGCCGGATGCGTCCGCGGGCGTGTGGCGCACGCACGACGGCGGCGACACCTGGCTCCGCTCGGGCGACGGACTGCCGCAACGGGACGCCTACCTGCAGGTGCTGCGCGAGGCGATGGCCAACGACGGCATGCACCCGGTGGGCGTCTACTTCGGGACGAGCACCGGGCAGCTGTACGGCAGCGCGGACGAGGGACGCAGCTGGTCGCTGCTGGCCGACAACCTGCCGCCGATCTGGTCGGTCGAGGCCGCCGTCGTTGGCTGACGGCGCGCCGTCCGACGCGACGACGGGCGGGTCGACCGCCGATGCCACCGGCACGCGCGGGGCCGCCCCGGCGATCGTCCACCTGCCGCGCTCGCTAGTCGCGCTGTTTCCCGGCACCGAGCGGCGGGTCGAGGCGAACGGCGCGACCGTGGCCGAGGTCATCGCCGACCTCGACCGGCGGATCCCGGGGATCGGCAGCCGCGTCCTGGACGCCGGCCCGAGCCTCCGCTCCCACCTGAACGTCTTCGTGGCCGGCGAGCGCGCCGGGCTGCAGACGCCGGTCCCGGCCGGCGCCGACGTCCACATCATCCCGGCGGTGTCCGGGGGCTGAGCCGCGTCACGACGACTCGGGGCGGTACGGCGCCTCGTCGTCGATGTTGCCGACGAACTGCGGCAGCCTCGCATGGCCCAGCTGCTGGCGGATCGCCTGGTTCTCGCCCGTGTGGTACCAGTAGTGATAGATGATCCGCTGGAGCAGGTTGCCGAACGTGACGGCGATCGGGCGTCCGCGACTCACGGGATGCTCGAGCAGCCGCGCCGGGGTGAGCGCGTCGAGCCACGGGTCGGCCTGGGCCGTGATCGACCGCCAGGCCGCCAGCACCTCCTCGAGCTCCGGCGTCGAGCCCGGCGCGCCGTTGGCGAATCGCTCCTGGATGTCCGGGTACGGCGTCGTCCCCTGGCCCCGGGTCAGGAAGTAGCGCTGTTCCTGCCAGGCGAGGTGGCCGACGTTCCAGCCGAGGCTGTTCATCGGGCCGAGGCGGACGCGGGCGTCCGCCGCCGGCACGCCGCGCACGCCGCGCTCGAACTCGGCGCGCGTGAAGCGCAGCTGGCTGACCAGCGGGTGCGGCTCGCTCATGGCGCCACGTTAGGCGGAGGCGGTGTCAGGACGTGACAGGTTCCGCTCGTCCCGCCAGGCCAGCCAGTCGCCGGCCCGGTCGACCGTCCAGTCCGGCCCGTTGAACCCGAGCGTGAACTGGCGTGAACCCGAGCTCGAGGTAGCGGTCGGCGTCCTCGCGCAGGAACCGGTCCAGGTCCTCGGGCTCGACGCCCAGGCCCCATTCGATCTCGGTCGGGTCGCGCCCTTCCTCCGCGCACCACCGGCGCAGCGCCTCGACCTTCGGCACGAGCTCCTCCGGACGATCGGGAAACGACGCGTGCCAGCCGTCCGCGTAGCGGGCCACGAGCCGCAGCGTCCGCTGCTCCCCTGTGCCCGCGATCAGGATCGGCATGCGCCGTTGGGGCGGCGGGTTGAGTGCCGCGAGCCGGCCCTGGATGTCCGGGATCGCCCGCGACAGCGTGGTCAGCCGGTCCCCCACCTGCCCGAACTCGTAGCCGTACTCGTCGTAGTCGCGCCGGAACCAGCCGGCGCCGAGGCCGAGGATCACCCGCCCGCCGCTGACGTGGTCGACGGTTCGGGCGATGTCGGCGAGCAGCTGCGGGTTGCGGTAGCCGATGCACGACACCAGCGGGCCGAGCTCGACGCGGGTCGTGGCGTCGGCCCACGCGGCGAGCAGGCTCCAGCACTCGAAGTGCGGACCGTCACGCTCTCCGTACAACGGGAAGAAGTGGTCCCACGTGTAGACGATGTCGTACCCCAGGTCGTCGGACGCGACGGCGGCGGCGCGGAGCTCGCGCCAGGCGCCCTGTTGGGGATGGAGCTGCGCGGCAATGCGGATGCGGTGCACGGGATCCTCCGGGCCATGGGCTGACGGCCGCCCCGCTCCTCAGGTGCCGTACTCGACGGTACGCCTCCCGCGGTGGTCCGGGATCAACGAGATTCCAGCCAGCCGATCCTGCCGAGCACCTCGTCCACGACCTGTCCCACCGGCCGGTCCCCGTCGACGACCCAGTCGGCCGGCATCGCGGCCGCGGCTCCCGTCTCCAGGTCGGACGCCGCCACTCGCAGGTCGTCGGCGCGTGACGCGTTCGGGTCGCCGCCCAGCCGGGCCTCGATCACCGCCAGGGGCACGTCGAGCCTGATCACGGCCAGCGGCATCGCGAGCGCCGCGCGGATGCCGTCCAGGTGGCGCTCGCTGCGCACGGTCCCCGCCAGCACGAACGACCGGACGCCGACCTCCAGGTAGTTGGCCCGCATCGCCGCCAGGTTGGCGTTGCCGACCCGCGGATCCTCGTGCTCGTCCCAGTCCACGGGCGCCGCGAACCAGCCCAGCCAGTCGAGGTCGATCGCGGCGACGGGGACGCCGAGGCCATCCAGTCGATCGGTGAGCTCGACCGCGGTGGTCGACTTGCCGGTGCCGTACACGCCCGACAGGAGGACAGCGCGCGCGTCCGGCGGGCTCGGCACCGGGCGCCGCTTGCCGCCGGTCCTGCCGGCATCCTCGGCGCGCGGCCTGGCGCGTCGTTCGCCGGCGAGCACGCGCGCGGCCTCGAACGGCGACGCACGCTGCTCGTCGGTCTGGAGCTGCCGGCGGTCGTGGCTCGAGGTGTGGGCGTACCCGTCGAGCAGGTCGCGCAGCCGGGCGAGCCGCTCGAGCTGGCGCGTCTCGACGGCCGCCCAGCCCTTGGGCGCCGGCCGCACGGCCATCAAGGCGAGCAGGTGGTCGAGGCACAGGGGCGAGCCGGCGACGGCGCCGGCCCATGCCGCGTCCGCGGTCAGGCCGACGAGGCTCTCCGCGCGACCCGCGTCCGTCCGCGCGTCGCGCTCGCAGGCCGGGCACGCGGGCGGTCGCGCGGCGTCGGCGACCCGGCGGGCCCGGCTCCAGCCCTTGGCGGCATTCGCCACCTCGAGCTCGCGGAGGCGGGGCACGAGCGTCGCGCGGAGCAGGATCGCGGCACCCAGCGTGCCCGCCCGCCGCCGGTCCGCCTCGAGGACCGCCGCGACGTGCCGCGCGCAGAACCCGCGCGCGGCGTCGAGCGCCTCGCGGAACGGGATGTCGTTGACGCTCTCGGCCAGGATCGACTCGAGGTAGGCGTCCTCGGATCGCTTGGCGCTCCCGGCACAGCGGGCAGCCGGGCGCGCCGAACGCGTCGGCGAGGTGCACGTCCGCGCCCGTGCGGACGGGCAGCCGGGATCCCTGGGCGCTGCTCACCGGGCCATTGTGCGGGTGGACGATGGGACCGGGTGGGTCTGGGACCTTCCAGTGATGTCCGTGGACGCGCCCGCCGCGAACAATCGACCGCAGCCGTGACCGCGTCGCCCTGTCCGACCGGTCCTCGTCGCGGAGCCCTGCCCGTTGCGTCGCGTCCCCGCCGCCGTCCTCGCCGCCCTGCTGCTCGCCCTCGGCCTCACGGCCCTGCCGGTCGACGCGGGGTCGACGGCCAAGGTCGTGGTCGTGGTCGGACCCGTCGGCGACCACAACGCGCACTACAAGTCCGACGCCCGCGACATCGCCGCCGAGGCCCGCAAGCACACCTCCAACGTGGTGACGCTGTTCACGCCCAACGCGACCTGGCCGGCGGTCAAGGCCGCGGCGCAGGGCGCGAGCGTGTTCGTCTACCTCGGTCACGGCAACGGCTGGCCGAGCATCTACCCGCCGTTCCAGACCGTGACCAAGGACGGCCTCGGTCTCGACCCGCAGTCGGGCGCCGACGGCGACAAGCACGTCTACTACGGCGAGGACTACATCCGGAACAACATCCGCCTGGCGCCCAACGCGGTCGTGCTCCTGTACCACCTGTGCTACGCGTCCGGGAACACCGAGCCCGGGCTGTCGCAGGGGACGTTCGCCGAAGCCCGCGAGCGGGTCGACAACTACGGCGCCGGGTTCATCGGCGCGGGCGCACGCGCGGTGATCGCGGAGGGCCATCCCGACCATCCGGCGACCAGCGAGATCCGCCAGCTGTTCACGACCAACCGGACGCTCGACCAGGTCTTCCGCAACGCGCCGACCTGGCACGGGCACCTCCAGGGGCCGTTCGCGTCGCAGCGCACGCCCGGTCTCCGATACCAGATGGACGCCGACACCTCGTCGCCGTCCGGCTTCTACCGCTCGATCGTCGGCGACCTCGGGCTCCGGGCGTCCGCCGTGACGGGCGCGACGCCGTCGCCGACCGGCGCGAGCCCGGCGGACTTCGTCGTCCCCGGCGCCGCCGAGGTCGTCGCGGCGGACGGCGTCGGGCTGTTCGGCTCGCTGGCGAAGGCCCAGGACCCGTCGGCGACCGCCGCCACCACGATCGCCGACGCGACCCGGCTGCGCCTGACCGGCGAGGAGGCGCCCGCGACCGACGGCACGCGGGTCTTCGCGGCCACCGAGCTCGGGACCTCGACCAGCGGCTACGTCCGAGCCACCGGCCTCGCCCCGCGCGACTCGGCGCCCACCGTGACCTGGTCGCTGGATCGGAGCGCCTCGCTCCTGTCGCCGAACGGCGACGGCGCCAACGACGAGCTCGTCGTCGCCGCCCGGTTCTCCGAGCGGGTCACCGCCACGCTCACGGTCAGGAACGCCGCGGGCAACACCGTCACGTCGCTGTCCGTCGACGGCGACATCGTCCGCTTCGCCTGGGACCTCGCCAACGACGCCGGCAACACCGTCAAGGACGGCGCCTACACCTGGACCCTGCGGGCGAAGGACGACTGGGGCAACGCCGGCACGTCGGCGAGCGGCGGCTTCACGCTCGATGCGACCCCGCCCGAGTCCACCGCCAGCCAGCATTCGACGGCCGGCCTCGACGGCTGGAGGGTCTCGCCGGTCGACGTGGCGATCAGCGCCACGGACGCGCTCTCCGGGGTCCGGTCGATCAGCTACCGGATCGAGGGCGGCGCCGTGAAGGCCTACTCGGGCGGCCTCACGATCACCCGCAATGGCTCGACGACCCTCGACTACCGCGCCACCGACAAGGCGGGCATCCGCGAGCCCTGGGAGCATCTCACGCTCCGGATCGACACCCACGGCCCGACGATCTCGGTGGCCTCGAGCGGGCCGGCCGGCGACGTGCCCGGGACGTGGCGAGGCCCGGTGACCCTGAAGCCGACCATCAGCGACGCGACGTCGGGCGTGGCCGGCAAGCTCGTCAGCATCGACGGCGGGGCGGCGAAGGCGCTCACGACCGCCACGGTCGAGATCGCCAAGGACGGCGGCCACGTGGTCGCGTTCACGGCGACCGATGCCGCCGGCAACCAGTCGACGACGAGCGTGAGCCTGCGCATCGATTCCGTCGCCCCGGTCGTGACGCCCGGCGACCACGGGGACACCCCGCGAACGGTGACCCCCAACGGCGACACGGTCGGCGAGACCGTGGCCGTCCCGTTCACGGTGTCGGAGGCCTCGACGATCACGGCCACGGTCGCCGGCCCGGACGGCGCGACCGTCCGGACGCTGTCGACGACGGCGACCGCCGCGGGCGGCGTCAGCTGGGACGGCCGGACCGCGACCGGCAAGCCCGTGCCCGACGGCCGGTACACGGTCACGCTCCGCGCCCGCGACACCGCCGGCAACGTCGGCGATCCGGTTGCCGTCGACGTGGACGTGTACGCGGCGCTCGCCTCGCTGACCCGGTCGCCCGCTCAGCTCTACCCGCAGGACGGCGACGCCCTCGCCAGGTCCTCCACGTTCGCCTTCCGGCTGCTGTCGCGCGCCACCGTCAGCGTCAGGGTCCTCGATGCGAGCGGGACGGTGGTGCGGACCGCGTTCGCCGATCGCGCCCTGCCGGCCGGCCCGCAGCACTGGACCTGGAACGGCAAGGTCGCCGGCGGGGCCTACGCGACGCCCGGCACCTATCGCATCGTCGTGGCGGCGACGAACGGGACCCAGCGGGCCGCCCAGTCGACCTCGGTGCTCGCCGACGCGTTCCGCCTCGAGGCCTCGGTGGCCGACGCGGTCCGCGGACACGCCTTCCAGCTGACCGCGCGCAGCACGGAGCCGCTGTCGACGTCGCCGGTCGTCGTCGTCCGCGAGGCGGGCGTCGCGCCGTGGACGGTCGCGATGACCAAGGCCGCGGGCGGGACCTGGACGGCGACCATCACCCCGAAGCGCGCCGGCTCCGCGGGGACCCTCGGGCTCACGGTCAGGGCCCGGGACGAGGCCGGCGGAAGGAACGCGAGCACGCTGCGGCTCGGGCTGCGGTAGGGACCCACACGCCACGCGGCGCTTGTATTGCGTTGCCAGCGGGGGGATAATCGCGGGGTCGATTTCCTCCCCGTGCGGAGGTCTCCCGGAGGTCCCGGAGAATGACGATGCGAACGGCCCCAGGGCACGGCTCGCGACGGCGCTGGCAGGGTTTCCGCCAGATGCCTGCGAGCGAAGACGCATCGCGCGGAGCCTCGAACGTGGCGACCGTCCCCCGCGCGGGAAACCTCTCGAGCGACACCCGCGCCGGCTGAGCTCGGCGGTCCGGGCCACGAGACCCGATCGCCTGCTGAACAGGGGCCGGTTCTGCGCCCGGCCCCCGGATTGATCCGATGGGCCGCCGTCCGATGGATGGCGGCCTTGGTGTGTCCGGCCGCGCGTAGACTCGCCGCCCATGGACGACGAGACCGCGAACCCGCACGTCCGGCCCGCCACGCCGGAGGAGGCCGCGGACGTGCGCGGGATGCACGCCGCGACGCGCGCGGCCTGGGACGAGGCCGCCGAGCGGTACGAGGGCTGGTTCGACGAGGCGGTCGAGCTGATCCGGGGCGGCGGCTCGAACCTCCTGCCGGTGGAGCTGGACCTCATCGGCGACCTGCGGGGTCGTTGCCGCCGGGCGATCCACCTCCAGTGCGCCGGCGGCCGCGACACGCTGTCGCTCTGGACGGCCGGCGCGGACGAGGTCGTGGGCGTCGACTTCAGCCCGCGAATGCTCGAGCTCGCCGCCCGCCTGACGGCCGCGACGGGCGCTCCCGCGCGATGGGTCGAGGCGGACGTCCTCGATACGCCGCACGACCTCGACGGCACCGCCGACCTGCTGTACACGGGGCGGGGCGCGATCCTGTGGCTCCAGGACCTCGACGCCTGGGCGGCCGTGCTGCGGCGGCTCCTCGCGCCGGAGGGGCGGCTCGTGATCTTCGACGGCCACCCGGCCGAGTGGCTGTTCGACGCCGACGCGGACGGCCGGTGGCTCCTCACCGACTACGACTACTTCGCCGGCGCCGAGGCGTCGCGCGGCTGGGCGCCCGAGTACATCGACCGGCTGTCGATCCCCGACGACGACCAGCACCTCAAGTTCGCCCGGTCCTGGACGCTGGGCGAGATCGTCACCGCCCTGCTCGGGGCGGGCCTGCGCCTCGAGCGCGTGACCGAGCATCCCGTGGACTGGTGGGCCGGGCACCGCGACGTCCGGCCCGAGGAGCGCGGCCGGCTGCCGCTGTCGTTCTCGGTGACGGCGACCCGGGGCGGCTGACCGCCGTCCGCCGCGACGGACGGCGTGCCCGGCGGACGCTCGGAGAGCCGCCCGCCGGGCGAGGCGCGGGGTCGAGGGTCAGGCCAGTGGCCTTCACGGGCAGCCAGCCGGGCTCCGGATCGCCGAACTTCGAGAGCAGGTAGTCGCGCGAGGCCTCGACGTCGCGCCGCGGGCCGTCGAGCGACGCCGCGAGCTTGAAGTCCTGCTTGAGGATCTCGCCGTCGACGAGCACGGTCTTGACGTTCGAGACGTCGGCCGCGCAGACCACCGCCCCGACCGCGTCGATGACCGGCGCGACGTTCACCGCCGACCCGTCGATGATCACGATGTCGGCCTTCTTGCCGGGCGTGATCGAGCCGGTCCGGTCGGCGATCCCGGCGACCTGGGCCCCGCCCAGCGTCGCCCACGACAGCACCTGGCGGGAGGTGATGAGGTCCGGCGACGGGACGTTCCCGTCGAGGTCCTCGTCCCACGCCTGCAGGTGCTTGCGGCCGCGCTCCGAGCCGTGGATCGAGCGCATCTGGGTGAACTGGTCGGACGGCGCCGTGGTCGCGACGTCCGAGGAGAGCCCGATCGGCAGGCCGTACTGCGTGGCGGTCCAGCCCGGCGCCCAGCCGTGACCCATCTGGATCTCGATCTGGGGCGCGAACGACACGTTGCCGCCGGAGTCCCGCGCGAGCGCCCACTCCTCGTCGGTGAAGTGCGAGGCGTGGACGTAGGTGGTGTTCGGGTACAGCAGGTCCATGTCGCGGAGCTTGACGATCTGCATCTTCGTCGCCGCGAAGCGGTCCATCGCGACATGGACCGTGATGTTGATCCCGAGCTCCTTCGCCAGCTCCCAGTCGTGGCGGACGACGTCCGGCTGGCAGAACCCCGGGCCACGGGTCGCGAGCGACATCGTGATCCGACCGTCGTCGGAGTTGAAGTACTGCTTCCGGATGCGACGCGCGTCGGCGCCGTCGGCGGTCAGCACGCTGCCGGTCCAGTCCGGTCCGAACCACCAGTCCTGGAGCGAGGTGTTGCCGAAGCCGTAGGCGAAGACCGACCGGATGCGGGATTCCTGCAGGCCCTTGATCGCGGCGTCGGCGTGAGCCGGCGTGTTCATGATGTGCGACCAGTCGACGAGGGTCGTGATGCCCGCGTTGATGCACTCGAGGGCGCCCCAGCGGTTGGCCGCGAGGACGTCGTCGGGCCGATAGTGCGGGCCGAACTTGTCGAGGATCGAGCCGAAGTAGGTGACCAGCGCGTAGTCCGGGGCGCACGTCCGGATCGACGTCTCCCACGTGTGGCGGTGGCTGTCGATGAAGCCCGGGATCACGATGTCGCCGGCGGCGTCGATGACCTTCGCGCCGTCCGCGGACAGGTTGGGCCCGACGGCCTCGATCGTGGTGCCGTCGATGAGGACGTCGGCCCGCGGCAGCTCGCCGAGATCCGGGTCCTGCGTCAGGACGATGCCGTTCTTGATGAGGATCCGGTCAGCCATGGGTGCCTCCTCTGGTGCGACGCCTTGGGTTCCTGCGACGTCTTCGGTGACGACACGGACGCGCCTGCGCAACGCGGGCGCCGATCGTCCGGCGGTCGTGGGCAGCGTGATCGGACTCTAGCCGGGCGTCCCCTCCTCGTTGGCGCGCCGCGAGCCCACGGCCGCCGGCCGCCTGGCCCGGCCGCGCAGCTCCTGCGCGACGGTCGAGAAGTCGTTGCCTCCGCGGCCCTGCTCGGACGCCGAGCGGATGACCGCGAGGTTGACGGTCGCCTGCGGGACCCCGAGCCCGAGCGACTCGGCGAAGGCGGTGATCAGCCGCAGGTCCTTCGCGGCGAGGTCGAGCGAGAACGCCACCGGCGTCCCCTCGGGGTCGAGGAAGGCCGCGCGCTTGTAGCCCACGTACGGCGCCCCGACGGCGCTCGCGGCCAGGACGTCGTAGGCCGCCGCGCGGTCGATGCCGGCCAGCTCCGCGAGCACGAGCCCCTCCGACAGGGCCTCGTTGAGGCCGAAGATCACCGCGTTCGTGGCCAGCTTCATCGCGGCACCGGTCCCGAGGGGTCCGAGGTGGAAGATCGTCTTCGCCAGCGCCTCCAGCGCGGGCCGCGCGCGGTCGAGGTCGGCCTCGTCGCCGCCCACCATCAGCGTCAGCTGGCCGGCCTCCGCGAGCGCGGTCGAGCCGCTCACCGGCGCGTCCAGCAGCCCGACCCCGGCGGCCCTGGCCGCGGGCGCGAACGCCCGGAGCGCCTCGGGCGTGACGGTGCTGAGGTCGACGAGCACCGAGCCGCGACGCGCCCCGGCCAGGAGCCCGTCGTCGGCGCCGTAGACCTGGGCCACCGCGTCGTCGTCGGCGAGCATCGTGATCGTGACGTCCGCGGCCGCGGCGGCCTCGGCCGGGGTCGCGGCCACCCGCGCGCCGAGCTCGGCCGCCAGCGCCTCGGCCCGGTCCCGGCTCCGGTTGTGGAGGACGAGCGGGCGACCGGCCCGCGCCAGCGCCTTCGCCATCGCCGAGCCCATCCGGCCCGTGCCGACGACGCCGACGATCGGCGTCGCGTCGCTGTCGGTCACTTCGCGTCCTCGAGCCGGCGATGGACCGTGTCGACGATTCGGTCGACCGTCGGGAGTGCCGCGTCCTCGAGGACCGGCGCCGCCGCGAGCGGGACGTGCGGCGTGGTGATCCGCACGAGCGGCGCGTCGAGGCTGTAGAACCCCTCGTCGGCGACCAGGGACACGATCTCGGCGCCCCAGCCGCACAGCCGCGGGTTCTCCTCGACCGTGAACAGGCGGCTCGTCTTCTCGACCGAGGCGAGGATCGTGCGCGACATCCAGCGGCACGAGCGTGCGCAGGTCGATGACCTCCGCCTCGATCCCGTGCTCCGCCGAGAGGCGCTCGGCGGCTTCGACGGCGCGCGGGACCATGGACGCGAGCGCGACGATCGTGCAGTCGCCGCCCTCGCGCACGATGGCCGCCTTGCCGAGCGGCACGACGTGCTCCCCGTCCGGCACCTCGCCCTTGGTCGCGAGCAGCGCCTTCGACGCGCAGAAGATGACCGGGTCCGGGTCGCGGATCGAGGCCACCATCAGGCCGAGGACGTCCGCCGGGGTCGACGGCGCGACGACCTTCAGCCCCGGGATCGCCATCGCCCAGTTCTCGATCGCCTGGCTGTGCTGGGCGCCGAACCGGAGGCCGGCGCCGTTCGCCGTGTGGATCACCAGCGGCAACGAGACCTGGCCGTCGGTCATGTAGCGCGTCTTGGCGATCTGGTTGACGACCATGTCCCAGGTCACGGCGAAGAAGTCGCTGAACATGAGCTCCGCGACCGGTCGCAGCCCGGTCATCGCCGCCCCCATCGCCGCCCCGACGATGGCCTGCTCGCTGATCGGCGTGTCGCGGACGCGCTCGGGCCCGAACTGGCCGAACAGGCCCTCGGTCAGCTTGAACACGCCCCCGGCCGCGCCCACGTCCTCGCCCAGCAGCACGACGGACGGGTCGCGCTCCATCTCCCGCCCGATCCCGGCGGCCACGGCCGCGCGATAGGTCAGTTCCGCCACGACGAGCCTCCGTCGGCCCAGACCTGGGTCTCCAGGACGGCGGGATCGGGCTCGGGGGCGTTGCGTGCCTCCTGCTCGCCCGCGGCGACCTTGGCCGTCGCGTCGGCGTCGATCGCATCCAGCGTCGCCGCGTCGACGCCGTCCGCTTCCAGGCGGGCCCGATAGGTCGGGACGGGGTCCCTGGCGAGCCACGCCTGCAGCTCGTCATCGGGGCGGTACTTGCCGGGATCCGCCCGCGAGTGCCCGCCATGCCGGTAGGTCTCGGCCTCGATCAGCGACGGTCCCTCGCCGGCGCGCGCACGGGCCAGGGCCGTCATCGCGACCCCGTACACCGCGTCCGCGTCGTTCCCGTCGACCACGATCGGCTCCAGGCCGTAGGCCGCCGCGCGGTCGGCCGCGGGCCTCGCGACGGCGGTGACGCTCTCGATCGCCGTGTACTCCATGTAGCGGTTGTTCTCGCACACGAACACGGCCGGCGCCTTCCACACGGCGGCCAGGTTGAGCGCCTCGTGGAACGCGCCGATGTTGGTCGTCCCGTCGCCGAAGAAGCACACCGCGACCTGCTCGGTGCCGCGGTACTGGGCGGACCAGGCGGCCCCGAGCGCGATCGGCAGGTGGGCGCCGACGATCGCGTAGCTGCCCATCATGTGGTGCTCGACGCTCGTGATGTGCATCGAGCCGCCCTTGCCGCCCATCAGGCCGCCGGCACGGCCGAACAGCTCCGCGTAGAGCCCGGCCATCGACGTGCCGCGGGCGAGCGCGTGGTTGTGGCCGCGATAGGTGGCGAACGTCCAGTCGTCCGAGCGCATGGCAACCCCGAATCCCGCGGCGACGGCCTCCTGGCCGGTCCCGAGATGCGTCGTCCCGCGGACGAGGCCCTCGAAGAACAGCTCCTGGGCGCGGGTCTCGAACCGGCGGCACTCGACCATCGTGCGGTACAGCGCGAGTCGGGTCTCCAGGTCCGCGGCAGGGGCGGCGGCACGGGACGTGGCCATCAGGTCCTCAGTAGGCGTTGGCGACGAACAGCTCTTGCGAGGGGAACTTCGTGATGACCTGCGGCCCGTCGGCCGTGATCACGACCTCCTCCTCGATCCGCGCGGCCGAGTACCCGTCCTTGGCCGGGCAGTACGTCTCGAGCGCGATGACCATGCCCTCCTTGAGCTCCACGGGATGCTCGAGGGAGTTGAGGCGGCTGATGATCGGCCGCTCGTGGAGGAACAGGCCCACGCTGTGCCCGAACTGGAGGCCGAAGCACTCCATCTCGTTCGCGAACCCGAACTCCTCGGCCTTGGGCCACACCTTGGCGACCTGGTCGGTCCCGATCGCCGGGGCGCATGAGCTCGATGGAGGCGTCGATCCACTCGCGCGCCTTGGTATACGCGTCGCGCTGGGCGTCGGTTGCGCTGCCGACGACGAACGTCCGGTAGTAGCAGGTCTTGTAGCCGACGAAGGTGTGGATGATGTCGAAGAAGGCCTGGTCGCCCGGACGGATGATCCGGTCGCTGAACACGTGCGGGTGCGGGCTGCAGCGCTCGCCCGACACGGCGTTGATGTTGTCGACGTGCTCCGACCCGAGGTCGAACAGGAACTTCGTCACCTCGGCGACGAGGTCGCTCTCGCGCACGCCGGGCTTGAGGCGCTCCGAGAGCATCTGGTAGGCGCCGTCGACCATCGAGCAGGCCGTGTTGAGCAGCATGATCTCGTCGATCGACTTGACCTCGCGGGCGTCGAGCATGACCTGCTGGGCGTCCACGACGGTGATCCCCTCGGCCTCGAGCGCCGCGACCATCGGCGGCTCGACGATGTCGACGCCGAGCGGCATGTCGAGCACGCCCTCGGCCTTCAGGATCTCGCAGATCTCGCGCGCGGCCCGCCGGAACAGGCCGGCGTCGGGCGCCACGGCGCCACGCAGGCCGACCATCCCGGCGTGGATGTTGTCCTGGGCGAGCCACGGGCAGTTCAGGCGGTGGTGCTTGGCCGCCGACCCGAAGTCCCAGATGTGCGGGGTGCCGCCACGCGTCTGGAGCGCGTAGCGCGTCATCTTGTCGCGGGCCCACTCGCCGATGTGCGTGCTGGTGACGTAGCGGATGTTGTTGAAGTCGAACAGCAGCATCGAGCCAAGGTCGGAGGCGTCGAGCGCGGCCCTGGCGCGGCCGAAGCGGTACGACCGGAGGCGGTCGGGGTTGACCCGCTCCTCCCAGTCGACGGTCATCGCTCCCGGTGACGCGAACGTCCTCATCCGGATCCTTCCCTGCAGGCTCGGCGTGACACGGGCGCGATTGCGCCGTTCACTAATGCTACACAGCGATGGAGCGGGCGCAACCCGACGGCAACACTCGACAGGTAGCATGGACCGGCCAACAGCAAGCGAGGGAGAGCGCGTGGGCGTCGAGCGGCGCAGCGGAGCGACGGAGCCCGAGTACGCGACCATGGGCGACCGGCTGCGCCAGGCGCGCCGGGCGCGCGGCCTGAGCCTGCGGGGCCTGGCCGAGGTCGTGGGCGTGTCGCCGAGCCTGATCTCCCAGGTCGAGACCGGACGCGCCAAGCCGTCGGTCAACACGCTGTACGCGCTGGCGACGGAGCTCGGCGTCTCCCTCGACGTCCTGCTGTTCATGGACACCCAGCCGCCGGCCCCGAACGGCGCGGGCGAGGCGTTCGGCAGCACGCTGGAGACGACCTCGCCGCACGTTCCCGTGCAGCGGGCGACGTCCCGCTCCACGATCCGCCTGGGTTCCGGGGTCGTCTGGGAGCGGCTGACGACCGAGTCGATCCGCAACGTGGACTTCCTCCACGTGACCTACGAGGTCGGCGGCGAGAGCAGCCCGGCCGACGCCTTCCAGCGGCACACGGGCCAGGAATGGGGCTACGTGCTGAGCGGCACCCTCACGGTGCGCATCGGGTTCGACGAGTACCTGCTGCAGCCCGGCGACGCTATCAGCTTCGACTCCGCCGTCCCCCACCGGCTGTTCAACGCCGGGGACGTGCCGGCGCGTGCCGTGTGGTTCGTCCAGGGCCGCGGATCGGTCGACGTCGTCAAGCGCTGACGGGCTCCGCCCGGGCGACCCGCCCGGTTGCAGCAGAGTTGCAATCCGGCTTGACAGTCGTTCACTGGCTTTGCACACTCGCGGTCATCGTGGCGAGCCACGCCGTGGAGGAGGACACATGCGAGCTGGTCTGGATTCGGGTCAGGCATTGAAGCGGGTCGCCGTGCTCGTCGCAGGGGCGGCGGTCGGGCTGGCCGCCTGCAGCACCCCCGCTGCGCCGGCACCGGCTACGGCGGCTGCGGCCACGGCGGCACCGCCGAGCGCGGCCGCTCCGAGCACGGAGGCCAGCGGGACTGCGGCCAGCCCGTCCGTGGCGATCGTCAACAACGATCCGCTCAACCTCGCCTACATCTCGTTCGCCGTCCAGAACAGCTATGACGCGCCGATGCTGGAGGCCGCCCAGGCCGCCGCCGCCGCCAACAACGCCAAGCTGGACGTGTTCGACGGCAACCTCGACCCGGGCACCCAGGTCAAGCTCTGCAGGACGCCGTCGCGTCGGGCAAGTACGACGGGGTCATCCTGCAGCCGGTCTACGGCGCCGGCCTCGTCGAGGGCGCGAAGGCCGCCATCGCCGCGGACGTCGCGGTCGGCAACATCGACCAGATCCTCGGTGCGGACAACACGACTGCGGACCTCCAGGTCCCCGGCCAGCTGTCGAACGTGGTGTTCGTCCCGAGCGAGCTCGGCCGCAAGATCGGCGAGATGGTCGTCTCGGCCTGCGCCGACACCAACCCGTGCAACGTCGGGTACATCTGGTCGGTCAAGGCCGCCGCGCTCGACCAGACGCTGAAGGAGGCCTTCGACAAGGCGACCTCCGTCAACCCGAACATCAAGGTCGTCGCCGAGGGCGAGTCCTTCTACACGACGCCGAACGGCCTCAAGGCGGCGCAGGACATGCTGACGGCCCACCCGGAGATCAACGTCATCACGGGCGCCGACCAGGCCATCACCGGCGCGCTCCAGGCCGTCAAGGCCGCCAACGTGGCGGACAAGGTCAAGCTGGTCGGTTACGGCGGCGGCGACGTCGCGTTCAAGGGCATCAAGGCCGGCGAACGGTTCGGCACCGTCATGCAGGCCCCCGCGACCGAGGGCAAGCTGGGTACCGAGCAGTTCATCCAGGCCATCCGCACCGGCGTGCCGGCTGCGGGCGTCGACGTCCTCGCCAACCTGCCCGACGGCGGCGTGGTCACGCAGGCCAACGTCGACAAGTTCCTGACGCTCGCGGAGTGGCCGGGCTGACCATCGGCAAGGAGCGCGTCATGGGCCAGGGCGACATCCACCTCGACATCCGCGAGGTCGGCAAGTCGTTCGGCGGCTACCAGGGCGCTCGACAACGTCTCGATCGCGATCAACGCCGGCTCCGTTCACGCCTTCGTCGGCGAGAACGGGGCCGGCAAGTCCACGCTCGGCAAGATCGTGGCCGGGGTCTTCCCGCCCGATCAGGGCGAGCTCTCGCTCCGCGGCGAATCGGTCGCCTTCCGGTCGCCGCGCGAGGCGCTGCAGCGCGGCATCGCGCTCGTCGCCCAGGAGGTGGCGGTCGTCCCCCAGCGCACCGTGGCCGAGAACGTGTTCCTGGGCAAGGAGCCGCGACGGCTCGGCTTCGTGCAGCGACGCACGCTGCTCGAGCAGTTCGAGCGCCTGGTCGCCGACACCGGTCTCACGGTCCCCGCGAAGGCGGTCGTCGGGTCGCTCCCGCTGGCGAAGCAGCAGCAGGTCGAGATCCTGCGGGCGCTGGCCCGCGACGCCGAGCTGATCGTCTTCGACGAGCCGACGGCCGCGCTCTCGGCCACCGAGGCCCAGCGGTTCCACGAGATCGTCCGCGGCCTCGCCGCCGGCGGGCGCACCGTCATCCTGGTCTCCCACCTGCTGGGCGAGGTGCTCGCGCTCGCCGACACCATCACCGTCCTGCGCGATGGCGCGGTCGTGAAGACGAGCGCGGCCGCCGATGAGACCGAGGACACGCTGGTCGCGGCGATGCTCGGCCGATCGGTCGGCCGGACCTACCCGCCGAAGCAGCTCGCGGCCGCGGACGCCCCACCGGCCCTGACCGTGCGCGACCTCACGGCCGCCGGCGTCAACGGCGCGTCCCTCGAGGTCCGGGCGGGCGAGATCGTGGCCCTCGCGGGCCTCGTCGGCGCGGGGCGCTCGGAGCTGGCGCGGGCGATCTTCGGGGCGTCGCCCGTGACGGCGGGCGAGATGACCGCCGGGACCACCCGCCTTACCGGCACGCCGCTGGGATCGCTCCGCGCGAACGTCTCGATGATCCCCGAGTCGCGCAAGGACGAGGGCCTGATGCTGCGGCGGCCCGTCCGGGAGAACGTCAGCCTCGCCAGCCTCCGCTCGCTCGGCCGGTTCGGCTTCGTCCGCCGTCGCATGGAGTCGACCCGCGCGAAGGACGCGCTGCGCCGGGTCGCCGCGTCGAGCGAGCTCGAGACCATCCCGGCGGCGCTCTCGGGCGGCAACCAGCAGAAGCTCCTGTTCGCGCGCGCCATGCTCGCCCACCCGGCGGTGCTCATCGCCGACGAGCCGACCCGGGGCGTGGACGTCGGCGCGAAGCGCGACATCTACGAGCTGCTCGTCGAGCTCGCGGCCGGCGGCGTGGCGATCCTGTTGATCTCGAACGAGATCGAGGAGGTGCTGGGGCTCGCCCATCGCGTCCTCGTGCTGCGCGGCGGCCGCGTGGTCGCCGAGCTCGCCGGCGACGCGCATCACCGAGGAGGCGATCCTCGCCGCATCCTTCGGCCGCGTGTCGAGCGCCGCATGACCGACACGACTCCGCCGCCGAGCCGGCCGCCCCCAGCCTGGCCAGCCGTGCCCAGTCCGCCGTGCGGCGGGGCGGGATCGTCATCCCGTTCGCGATCGCGTTCGTGATCCTCGCCCTGATCAGCCCGCCGTTCCTGCGCTTCCAGAACCTCGCCAACATCCTCGACCAGCAGTCCGGGATCATCATCGTGGCGGCCGCCGGCACGCTCGTCCTGATCGCGGGCGGGATCGACCTCTCGATCGGCGCGATCTACGGCCTCGCGGGGGCGACGGCCGCGCAGCTCGCGGTCTCGTTCGGGCCGGCGGTCGGCGTGCTGGGCGGCATCGCCGTCGGGCTGGCTGGTCGGGCTCGCGAACGGCGTCATCGTCACCCGGTTCCGGATCAACGCGCTGATCGGGACGCTCGCGATGTCGTTCGTCGTGGGCGGGATCGGGGCGATCGCGACCCACGGCAACCTCGTCGTGGTGTTCGACCACCCGGACTTCCAGGTGTTCGCCGCGACGAAGATCCTGGGCATCACCAGCGCGGCCTGGATGATGATCGTGATCGCGGTCGCCATCGCGGTCCTGCTCAGCCGGACGACCTTCGGCCGCTACGTGTACGCGACCGGCGGCAACGCCGAGGCGGCGCGACTCGGCGGCGTGCGGATCAACACGGTCCGCATCGCGACGTTCGCCCTGAGCGGCGCGGCGGCCGCGCTCGCCGGCACGATCGACGCGTCCCGCGTGCTCAGCGCCCAGGCGTCGGCGGGCAGCTTCCTGACGTTCACCGTCCTCACCGGGATCATCGTCGGCGGCACGAGCATCCTGGGCGGCGAGGGCTCGGTCCAGCGGACGGTCGTCGGCTGCCTGTTCGTGGCCCTCATCGCCAACGGCTTCAACCTCCTGGGCCTCGACCCGTTCTACCAGCAGATCACCCTCGGCATCATCCTGCTGGTCGCCGTGGGCACGGACGCCTGGTCGCGGCGCCAGAGCTGACGTGAGGCACGCCCGCCCGGTCCGGGGCATCATCGAGACGCCGCCCCGGCCCGACGGCCCGGGTCCGCGCCGCTAACGGGGTCGCAGCGTGTATCACGTCGGTCGTCTCGACTGGTCGTTCGCGGACCAGCCCGCCGCCGCCTCGGCCACCTCGTCGGGCCTCGCCCGTGCCGTCCTGGTCGGGCGCGAGCAGGGCGCGACCCACACGGAGCTCGCCGCGGGGGCGTTGGCACCCGGCGGCTGGCTGCGCCGCCACGTCCACTCGTTCGAGGAGGCCCTGTACGTCCTGCAGGGCGAGCTCGCCGTCGAGATCGCCGGCGTCGCGCACCGGCTGGTCGCCGGCGACTTCTGCCTGTTCCCGATCGGGACGTGGCATGCGCTCGCGAACGCGGGCCAGGAGCAGGTCCGCTGGCTGTCGGTCAGCACGCCCCAGCGGCTGGCGCCCGACGCCGGGCGCAAGGACACGTTCTTCACCAAGGGGTCGTTCGACGCGGCCGAGCTCGTCGAGCGCGCCGTGCGACCGCGGTTCGGCGACCCGGCCGTCCGCCTGGTCGGGCACTACGACGGGACGCCGCCGCAGGCTGAGGCGCTGCGCGTCGACGACCCGGCGCGCGGGCGCAAGCCGGCCGGGATGGACACGGCCCTGCTCGCCTACAGCGGCATCTCCGTGAAGATGCTCGTGGACCGGGTGTTCGGGGCCGACCTGCTGACGATGTTCACCGTCGACTACGAGATCGGCGGCTCGGCGCAGCAGCACGACCACCCGTTCGAGGAGACGTACGTGTTCCTCGCGGGCGAGGTCGAGGCCGAGCTGGACGACACGACCTACACGCTGCGGCCCGGGGACGTCGTGTTCTCGGGCGTCGGCAGCCTGCACGGCTTCTACAACACCGGGACCGAGCGGGTTCGCTGGCTCGAGACCCAGGCGCCGCAACCCCCGGTCCGCCACGCGTATCGCTGGGCGCCGACGTGGACGAAGTTCGAGGAGGACAACGATGTCGGATGACGGGGCCGTGGTGGTGGTCGGCGGGACGCGGGCGATCGGCCGGGAGCTGGTCCGCCACTACGTCGAGCAGGGACGCCAGGTCGTCCTGACCGGCCAGTCAGCCGAGAACGTGGCCGCCGCCGTCGCCGAGCACGGCGACGCCGTGCGCGGGGTGACCTTCGACCTCGCCGAGCCGCACACGATCGCGGCGGCGCTCGCCGACGTCGGGCCGGTGGACCGGCTGGCCCTGGTGGCGATCGACCGCGACCACAACAAGGTCGACGAGTACGACATCGACCGGGCGATCCGCCTCGTCACCCTCAAGCTGGTCGGCTACACGGCCGTCGTGTCCGCGCTCCGGGAACGGCTGTCGGCGTCCTCGTCGATCGTCCTGTTCGGCGGCATGGCCAAGGAGCGCCCGTATCCGGGATCGACCACGGTCACCACCGTGAACGGCGGCGTCGTCGGGCTGACGCGGACCCTCGTCGAGGAGCTGCGGCCGGTCCGGGTCAACTCGATCCACCCGGGCGTCGTCGGCGACAGCCCCTACTGGTCGGGCAAGCCGGCGGCGATCGCGAAGTACACGTCCGAGACGCCCACCGGACGACTGGTGGAGATGCACGAGATCGTCGACGCCGCGGTGTTCCTGCTCGAGAACGGCGGGGTCAACGGCGTCGAGCTGATCGTCGACTGCGGCTGGCACTGCCGCTGACCACGCTCCTGGCGACGCGGGAGCCTCAGCCCGCAGCCTTCCTGATCAACGCAGCGATCCTCGCCTCGTCGGCGGCCGTCAGCTCCGTGAGGGCGAAGGACGTCGGCCACATGGTGCCGTCGTCGAGGGTCGCGCCGTCGTTGAACCCGAGCGTCGAGTACCTCGACTTGAACTTCGCCGCGGCCTGGAAGAAGGCGATCACCCTGCCGTCCCTGGCGTACGCGGGCATCCCGTAGTACGTCCTCGGCGTCAGGTCCGGCGCCTGCTCCTTCACGATTGCGTGGATCCGTTCGGCGATGGCGCGGTCCGCGTCCGGCATCTCGGCGATCTTCGCCAGCACGTCGCTCTCGCCGTCCGCCTCGGCGCCGCGCCTGGCGGCCTTCTTCTGCTCCTTCGCGTGCTCGACCATCGCGGCCCGTTCCTCGTCCGTCCACACCGTGGACGACCCGGTGGTGGTGCCCCGGCCCGACGTCTGCGTGTCCTTCATGACCCGCTCCTCACCCGTGCGACGTGTTGGCTCGTGTCCTCATCCTAGGGGCGTCGTCGCGGCGGCGGCTTCGCCGAACGTGCCCGAATCGCGATTGACCCGTTGACGAGCGCGGCCGTCGTGCGGACGATTCCGTCCATGGACGAGGAGCTCGACCCGCGCGAGGTGGCCCGCGACCGGCGACGAGACCACGACGCCGAGGCGGCCCGCCGCGCGCTGATGCGTTCCGGGATGGGCAAGGTGTTCAAGCAGATCCTGGATCGCCAGGCGGTCGACGCCGACGAGCCGGCGAAGCCGCGCCGGAAACGCAAGGGCTGACCCCGCCGGCGTCAGCGCGGCGCGGGACCGATGAAGGCGCCGTCGTCCGAGCGCGCCATGCGGCGCACCTCGACGACCGAGGCCGGGTCGATCGGCCCGTAGACGTGCGGGTAGCGCTCGCTCCGGGTCGTCGAACCGCCACGGGCTCCCGGTCCGCTCGAGATCGATCGTCAGCAGCAGGAACGACCGCGGGTCCGCCGCGTAGAACCGGTTGGCGACCACGACCATCTCGGCGTCGCCGTCGGTGCAGTGGACGAACCCGTCCTGCGCGTAGGCCGCGGGCAGGTACGGCACGCCGGAGTCATGCGCGTCCCAGGTGTCCTCGGGGACGAGATGCAGGGTCAGGCGCGCCATCGGCCGCTCAGGCCGTCGCGGGCTGGTCCACCGACACCCAGCGCCGGTCCAGGACGAGCTGGATCACCGTCGGCCCCGAGGCCGCCAGGGCGGTCCGCAGGGCGGGCTCGAACGCCGCATCGGTGTCGACCCGAACGCCGCGCGCCCCGCAGGCACGGGCCGCGGCGGCGAAGTCGATCGGCCCGAGGTCCGTGCCCGGCGCCGTCGGGCTGCCCTCGCGGACCTGGTGGGCGTGGATCATCCCGTACTGCTCGTTGTCGAACACGATCGCGATGACCTGGGCGCCCTCTCGCACGGCCGTCTCGACCTCGGCCAGGGACATGCCCATGCCGCCGTCCCCGAGCAGCGCGACCACGCGCCGCTCGCGGTGGACGAGCGCGGCCGCGAGCGCCGCCGGGAAGCCGTAGCCCATCGCGCCCGAGGTCGGGCCGAGGAAGGTGCCCGGCCGGCGGAACCGGAAGCCGCGCGCGGCCCAGCCGCCGAACGCGCCGGCGTCGGTGGTCAGGATCGCGTCGTCGGGGAGCAGCCGCCGGAGCTCGGCGACGATGCGGCCCGGGTGCACGCCGGGGCCGTCCCAGGCCGATCCGTCGACCTCGGCCGCGGCCTCCCACGCCGCGCGGTCCGCGCCGTTGTGCCCGTCGCGCGCGGCGACGGGCGCGGCGATCAGCACGGCCTCCTTGAGCCGGGCCACGGCCGCGCGCAGGAACGCCCGCGCGTCGGCGCGGATCGCCAGCTCGGGCGCGGGCGAGTCGCCGACGGCGGCCTCCCGCGGCTCGAGGTCGACGTGCATCCAGCGCTGGCCGGGCGCCGGCAGCGTGTACCCGGCGGTGGTCACCTCGCTCAGGCGGGAGCCGATGACGAGCAGGGCGTCGGCCGTCCGGAGCCGCTCCTCGACGACGCGCGGGCCGCCGTAGCCGGCCATGCCGAGGTAGAGGGCGTGGTCGTTGGGCACGACGTCGCCGCGCCGCCAGGCGGCGATCACCGGGACGTGCAGCAGCTCCGCGAACCGCACGAGGTCGTTGGAACAGCGGGCGCGCAGGACGCCGGCGCCGGCGAGGATGACCGGCCGCTCCGCGGCGGCGAGCATGTGCAGCACCGCCCGCACGTCGGAGGCCGCCGGGACGTCGGGGTGGGCGCGCACGACCGGGGCGCGCGTGCCCTCGGGGATCTCCAGGTGCAGCACGTCCTCGGGGAGCGCCAGGAGCGCCGGGCCGGGCCGGCCCTCGACCGTGGCCCGGACCGCCGCCTCGAGCGTGGCCGCCGCGGTCGCCGGGTCGTCGATCTCGCCCGCCCACTTGGCCAGCCGGCCGATGGTCCCGACGAGGTCGACCTCCTGGAACGCCTCCCGACCCCGGACGCTGCGGTCGACCTGGCCGACCAGCACGAACATCGGGGTGGAGTCGGCGGTCGCGGTGTGGATGCCGATGGCGAGGTTGGCGGCGCCGACGGCGCGCGTCCCGAGGCAGGCCGCCGGCCGGCCCGTGAGCTGCCCGTACGCCTCGGCGGCGAACGCCGCGCCGCCCTCGTGGCGCGTGGCGACGACCCGGATGCCCGCGGCCTGGAGCGCGTCGAGGACGGGCAGGAAGCTCTCGCCCGGGACGGTGAACGCGATCCGCACGCCGGCCGCGCGCAGGGTCGCGGCGATGAGCTCCGCGACGGTCGACGGGAGGGCGGGCTCCGCGGCGGCATCGGCGGCCGACCCGGCCTCGTCGGACGGGGCGTCGTCGTCGGCGTGCTCGTCGTCCGGAGCCTCGGCGACCGGCGCTCGACGGCATCCGCGGTGTCGATGGCCTCGACGGCGTCGACGGCGTCGGTCGCGCTCGACGACACCTCGTCGGTCGTGTCGGCCTCGCGGTCGACCACGACGGGCTCGATGACGGACGCGTCCATGACGGCAACGGGCTCGGCCCCGAGGAGGCCCTCGGCCGGTGCGAGATCGCCGGCGTCGACCGGCTCGGCGTCGGTGACGGGCGACCCATCGCTCACGGGCGACTCCTCGCTCACGGGCGGCGTCGGCGGCGTCGGCGGCGTCGATGGCTTCAGGGTCGAGCGGCTGGTCGAGGTGGGGCTGCATCGCGACCTCCTGTGGTCCGGCCTGGGCGGCGGTCCGTCCGTGGCCGGGGCGTGCGGGGTGGGTCCTACCGGCCCACGGGGGCGGTCGCCGGGATCAGCGCCACGAGCATCCCCGCGACGACGACCACGGCCACGATGATCATCAAGAGCCTGCTGGTGCGTCCGGATCCGGGCATCGTCCGCGCCTACCGGTAGTTCTCGAACTGGAGCGGAACCTCCAGGTCGAGCTCGCGCAGCCGGACGATCACCTTCTGGAGCTCGTCCTTGCTCTTGCTCGCCACGCGGATGGCGTCGCCCTGGATCCGCGGCTGGACCTTCGGGAACTCGTCCCGGATCTGCTTGACGAGCTTCCGGGCGAGGTCGTCGGACAGGCCGCGCTTCAGGCCGATGACCTGGCGGACCTTGTTGCCGCCGGCCGGCTCCACGGTCCCCCACTCGAAGATCTTCAGCGACAGGCCGCGCCGGACCGCCTTCGACTCGATGAGGTCCCGGACCGAGCGCGCCCGGAAGTCGTCGTCCGTCACCAGGACGAGCTCGGTCTTCTCCTGGCTGAGCTGCACGGTGGCGCCCTTGAAGTCGTAGCGCTGCTGGACCTCGCGACGCACCTGGTCGAGCGCGTTCCGCAGCTCCTGCTCGTCGAAGTCCGAGACGACGTCGAAGGAGACCTCGCCCGCCATCGGCCCTCCTTTCAGCCCGCGAGGTGCTCGCGAGCCACTGTCCACAGCCGCAGGCGCCCGATGCGCCCGTCCTCCCCCACCTCGGCGGAGAGGAAGCCGGCCTGCCGAACCTTCGCGTCGTCCCCGACCCGGGTCCAGCTGGCGTGCCAGGCGGCCAGGACCGTGTCGCCCGAGACCCAGTGCCGCTCGATGGCCAGATCGTAGTGGCGCTCCGCGTCGGCCGCCTCGAGCAAGTATGCCCGCAGCGCGTTGTGCCCGGCGAGCGCAGGCTCGAACGGGTCGAGCACGAGCTCGGCCTCGTCCTCGAACAGGGCCACGAACGCGTCCCCGTCGTGGCCCATCCGGGCCTTCGTGTACGCCTCGAGCAGGTCGAACGCCTGCGGGTAGCCAATGGTCATCGTGCCTCCAGGTGTGCGAGCAGCAGCTCGCCGATCCGGTACGAGCGGCCACCGCCCATCACCAGCACGGCGTCGCCGGGCCGGACCTCGCCGGCGAGCCAGGCCGCGGTCGCCTCGACGCTCCCGGGCGCCTCGACGGGGATCGCGGGGTTCCGGGCCGCGACGGCCGCGGCCAGGCCGGCGGCCGAGCTGATCGACGTGTCGGGATCGCGCCCCGCCCAGATGTCGGCGATCGCGACGGCGTCGGCCGCCGCGAGCGCCTCGGCGAACGCGTCCAGCAGCGCCGCCGTCCGGTGGTAGGTCAGGGGCTCGTACACCGCCCAGACGCGGCGCCCCGGCTCGCGCTGGCGGACGGCGGCGAGCGTCTCGCGGATCGCCGTCGGGTGGTGGCCGTAGTCGTCGTAGACCACGACGCCCCCGGCCTCGCCCTTCCGCTCGAGCCGCCGGCCGACGCCCCCGAACCCGGCCAGGCCCGCGGCGATCGTCCCGGCATCGACGCCCAGCGCGGCCGCGGCGCCGGCCACGCCCAGGGCGTTGGCCGCGTTGTGGCGCCCCGCCGTCGGCAGGCGCACGGGGACCGGGCCGGCGAGCGGGTCGAGGCCCGCGATCTCGAGGGTGGTCGTCTCGGGCTCGGTCGCCGTGATCCGGCCGAGGAGCGCCTCGGCGGGCCCGCTCGCGCTGCGGAAGCGGTCCGCGATCCCGCGGGCGTAGCCGCCGATCCGCTGCGGCGCCGCGTCCACCAGCGCGGTCGCGACGATCCGCCCGGGCCAGTCGCCGAGCCGCGCGACGAGCTCGGCGACCCCGGCGTCGCCCACGTTGGCGACCAGCACCGGCGGGGCGGGCGTGGTGCCGTCGTCCGCCTCACCCGCCCGCCGGATCCACGCCTCGAACGCGGCCAGCACCGCCGCCCGGTCGGCGAACACGTCGGGGTGGTCCCATTCCGCGGACGTCAGCACGATGACGGCCGGGCGGTAGGCGTCGAAGTTGCCGGCGTACTCGTCGGCCTCGACCACGAACGCGTCGCCCGCGCCCCGGCGCGCCGTGGCCGGCACGCCGAACCCCGTCAGGGCGGCCGGCAGCAGGGCCCCGACGAACGCCCCGGGATCCAGGCCGGCCGACGCCAGGACGTGGACCAGCCAGCCCGCCGACGTGCTCTTGCCGTGCGTGCCGGCGATCCCGACCAGCCGCCGGCCGGCCGCGGCGTCCGCGACGACCTGCTGCCACGCCTCGATCGGGATGCCGGCCTCCCGCGCCGCGGCCAGCTCGGCGTTGCCCGGATCGACGGCCGTGAGCGCCTTGGTGACGGCGAGCCGCGCGGGCCGCCGCTCGCCGGTGACATGCGCCGGATCGTGGCGCGGCGCGACGCTGATGCCGGCGGCGTCGAGCGCGGGCGTGTACGGGCTCGGACCGCCGGGGTCGCAGCCGTCGATCGCGGCGCCGGCCCACGACGCCAGCAGGGCCGCCGCCGACGCCCCGGCCCCGGCCGCCCCGACCACGTGGATCCGCTCCCCCGCCGCGATCGGCCGGGGCGCCCGCGCCGGCGCGAGGCCGGCGCCGACCTCGGCCGCGCCGCGGACCGTCATGCGGCCGACCCGAGCAGGCTCACCCGGCGCGGCCGGGCGTCGCGGCCTCCCGCTGACCGACCGGGCCGCCGTCCACGGCGCGCTCGAGCAGCATCTCGAGGGCCGCCCGGGCCGAGTCGCGCTTGTTCTCCGACCGATCGCCCGGCCACAGGAATCGCCGCACCATCGCGTCGCCCAGCCCGGCCACCGCCACGTACACGAGCCCCACCGGCTTCGCCTCGGTCCCGCCGTCCGGCCCGGCGACGCCGGTCACGCCGACGCCCAGGTCGGCCCGGAGCCGGTCGCGGGCGCCCTCGGCCATGGCGATCGCCACCTGCGCCGACACGGCGCCGTGGGCCTCGAGCACGTCCTCGGGGACGCCCAGCTGCCGGGTCTTGACCGCGTTCGAGTAGGCCACGATCCCGCCCGCGAGGTACGCCGACGAGCCCGGCACCTCGGTGATCAGGTGGGCGACGAGCCCGCCGGTGCACGACTCGGCGGTCGCGACCGTGAGCCCGCGCCCGACGCACTGCCGCCTGCAGGCGCTCGGCGAGCTCGACCAGCGGGTCGGCCACGTCAGGTCCGGTCGGTGCGGACCGGATCGTCGGGTGGCGCGAACAGCCAGGTCTCGGGATTGCTGTCCTTCGACATCCGCCCCAGGTCCTTGCCGTTGAGCGTGAAGAAGGTCGCGCTCGACTTCCCCGTCCGCACCTCGATGGAGTCCTTGGCGGTGAAGGTCACGACCTTGCCCGGGTCGTAGACGCGCCCCGCCGCGCCGGTCACGTCCGACACCTTGCCGTCGACCCAGACCTTCAGCCACGCGCGCGATCCCTTGATCTCGACGACCAGGTTCACGCCCTTGTACTTGATCGAGACGTTGCGCGTGAGCGCGACCGACTTGCCCTCGGCCGAGGTCGCGGTCACGACGATCTGCCACTTGCCGGCCGCGAGGTCGAGCGGCGAGTCGAAGCTGCCGTCGCTGTCGACGTTGACGGTCTGCGGCCCGACGTCCGGCGCCCCCGCCGGGCCCGACGGGAGGGGGCTGGTCGCCGGCGCGCCGTCGGCGGCGCCCGGTGAGGTAGGCGGAGATCGCGACCGTCTTGGCGTTCGTGGTCGAGCCCTTGACGGGGATCGCGCCGTTCTCGAACTGCGCACCCTCCGCGGGCGAGTCCACCGTCAGCGTCGGCGCCTCGACGACGTTGAACGGCACCGTGATGAACACGCGCGCCGGCGTGTCGGCGGTCTTGCCGGTGTCCGGGTCCAGGGCGGTGATGTCGAACTGGTTGCGTCCCCGGCGCAGCTCGACGTCGACGCTCCAGTTGCCCGCCGAGTCGGCCGACTCGCGGTAGGGCTGCTCCATCCCCGCCGCGGCCACGGTGATCGTGCCGTTCGGGATCGACGTCCCGCGCAGGGTGTACGACGTGGCGTCCTCGGCGACGTCGATCACGGCCTGGCCGGGGTCCGTCACGGCCAGCGTCGGCGGCTTGGCGAACCGGATCAGCTGGACGCCCATGAACACGGCGAACACGGCGATCAGCACCGTCAGCAGGGCCGCGACGACCACCGCCGGCGAGAACGTGAGGCCCTGGCGGGGCGACTCGATCGGGCGCGGGACCGCGAGCACGGGCTCGGCCGGGATCGTGGCGTCGCCGCGCTCGCGCTTCCACTGGCGGATGACGTCCTCGGGGTCGAGGCCGAGGTAGAGCGCGTAGTTGCGCAGGAACCCCTTCGTGTACACCGCGCCCGGCAGCTCGGCGTACTCGCCCTGCTCGAGCGCCGCGAGATAGCGCGCGCGGATCTTCGTGTCGCGCTCGGCGCGGTAGAGGTCGACGCCCTTCCGTTCGCGCGCGGCGAGCAGGCGCTCGGGCAGCGTCGGTCCCGGGTCGGCGAACCCTTCCCGGTGATCCGCACCCGCGCCGGCGCGACCCCGTCGCAGCTCGTCTCGCGTGGTCATCCGTCGTCCTCGTTCTCGTCCCTGGCGGTCGAGTCGTCCCGGCGCAGGACCACCCGGGCGTTCGATCCGTCGAACGCCCCAACGTACCCTCGCGCCTCCAGCTGGTCGATGATCCGGGCCGCTCGGGCGTACCCGATCCTGAGGCGGCGCTGGAGGAGCGACGCGGAGGCACGATCGTACTCCCGGATCACCGAAACGGCATCGGGCAACAGCCGGTCTGCGTCCTCGTCCGCGAGATCGTCGACCGAGCCCGTCGACTCCTCGTCGCCCTCGATGATCGCCATGTCGTAGTGGGGATCGTCGATCTGGCCCCGCCACTGGTCGGTGATGCGGCCGATCTCGGCGTCGGACACGAACACGCCCTGGAGGCGCATCGGGCGGGGCAGGTCGGACGGCTGGTAGAGCATGTCGCCGCGGCCGATCAGGTCCTCGGCGCCGGGCGCGTCGAGGATCGTGCGGCTGTCGATCTGGGAGGCCATCGCGAACGCGATCCGGCTCGGGAAGTTGGCCTTGATCAGGCCCGTGACGACGTTGACCGACGGGCGCTGCGTGGCGAGGACCATGTGGATGCCGGTGGCGCGCGCCTTCTGGGCGAGCCGGACGATCGGGTCCTCGACGTGCTTGCCCTCGCGCATCATCAGGTCGGCCAGCTCGTCGATCACGATCACGATGTACGGCAGCCGGTCGGCGGGGTCGGCGCGGGTCTCGTTGAACGCCTTGATGTTGCGGGCGGTGGCGCCCGCGAACCGGCGGTAGCGGTTCTCCATCTCGCCCACGGCCCACTTGAGCGCGGCCTTGGCGCGCTCGGGCTCGGTGATCACCGGCACCAGCAGGTGGGGCAGCCCGTTGTAGCCCGCGAGCTCGACCCGCTTGAGGTCCATCAGGATCATCCGGGTGTCGTCGGGGGTGGCGTTGCACAGCAGGCTCGTGATCAGCGCGTTGACCATGACGCTCTTGCCCGAGCCCGTGGCGCCCGCGATCAGCAGGTGGGGCATCTTGGCGAGGTCGACGGCCATCGCCTTGCCGGCGACGTCGCGGCCGAGCGCGAACGTGAGCGTCGAGCCCGAGCCGCGGAAGTCGACCTCGTCGAGGATCCGCCGCAGCGCGACGACGTTGAACTCCTTGTTGGGCACCTCGATGCCGACCGCGCTCTTGCCCGGGATCGGCGCCTCGATCCGGATGCTCCGGGCGGCCAGGGCCATCGACAGGTCGTCGGACAGCGCCTCGATCCGGCTGACCTTGATGTGCGGGGCCGGCTGGACCTCGTACTGGGTCACCACCGGGCCCGCGTTGCGGCCGACGATGCGGGCGTCGATGTCGAAGCTCTTGAGCTTCTCGATGATCCGCGCCTCGTTCCACGTGTGGACCGCGTCCGCGTTGGCGCCGGCGGCGGCCGTCGGCAGCTCGTTGAGGTCGAGCAGCTCGATCGGCGGCAGCACCCACGCGATCGCCTCGCGGCGGGCCGGCGAGTCCGCGGCGTCGGTCACGTCCTCCGGGTCGCGGACCGCGGTGGCCGCGACCGCCATCGCCGGCGCGGCTCCACCGCCGGGCGTGCGGAGCGGCGCGATCGTCGCGGACGTGGGCGCCGGGTTCTGGACGCCGTAGGGCACGCCGTCGCCGCCGTTGTCGGTGCCCCAGACGCCGGTCTGGCCCGGCGCGTCGACGGCCGGGACCTTCGCGGCGCGGCCCTTGCGGCCGGGCTCGGCCATCACGCCCACGCCGGCGGCGGCCGCGGCCTCCGTCGCGTTGCGGGCGTCGGCGCCCTTCGCGGCGGTCACGGTGTCGGCGGCCCGCGTCGTGCGGTCCTGGAGCGTCGTGCCGGCGGCACGCGCGGCGCGGGTCGCGGGCGACAGCAGCGCGCGCAGCGGCATGTCGAAGGCGATCAGCAGGCCGGCGATCGTGAGCCCCAGCAGGATCACGAACGCGCCCGGGGTCGTGAGCAGCGGCTCGAACAGCCCGGTGAGGAAGCGGCCGATGCGACCGCCCGTGAACTCGCCCGAGAACTCGATCAGCTGCATCAGGCCGAGCACGCCGACGTAGGCCATCCCGATGCCCAGCAGGGTGCGGCCCCACGGCGCGCCGGGATCCTTGCCCGGGCCCCACTCGAGGTACCAGCCCGACAGCAGCAGCACGAACGGCAGCAGCCAGCGCCCGGTGCCGAAGTACGGCACGGCGAGGTTGCGCCACCAGTCGGTCAGCGCGCCCTGGCCGGGCAGCATCAGCGCGATCAGCGTCACCGCGCCCAGCACGAGCAGCACGATCCCGATCAGCGACCGCACGACCGCCGGCGAGATCGCCCAGCGACAGGCTCGGGGACGAGGCGCGGCGCTTGGAGCGCGACGCCTGCGAGCGCCTTGCCGCAGCGGTGCGGGAGGTCGTCGTGCGGCGGCGTGTCGCCATCCGCTAGACCTCGACCACGACCGGGAACACCATCGGGCGGCGCTTGGTCTGCTCGTACAGGAAGCGGGAGACCCCGTCCTTGATCTGGGCCTTGAGCAGCGCCACCTCGCTGATCCGGTCGCCGGGCTGGTCGACCGCCTCGCGGATGCGGCGGATCGCCTCCTCGATGATCGGGTCCTCCTCGTTGCCGTGGACGAAGCCGCGGGTGATGATCTCGGGCCGGCCGACGACCCGCCCGGTCTGCTTGTCGACCTGGACCACGATCATGAACATCCCGTCGTTGGCCAGCGCCCGCCGGTCGCGCAGGACGACGTCGCCCACCTCGCCGACCGACAGCCCGTCGACGAACACGTAGCCCGCCGGCACCGGCTGGCCGCGTCGCGCGGAGCCGTCGGCGAAGATCTCGATGGGCGTGCCGTTCTCGATGATGAACACGTTCTCCGGCCTGACGCCCGTCTCCGTCGCGAGGCGGCCGTGCTGGACCTGCATGCGGAACTCGCCGTGCATGGGGATGAAGTAGGTCGGCTTGGTGAGCCCGAGCATGAGCTTGAGCTCCTCCTGGCTCGCGTGGCCTGAGACGTGGGCGCGCTTGATCGTGTGGTAGTACACGTTCGCACCACCCTTGAACAGGTTGTCAATGGTGCGGGCGACGTATTCCTCGTTGCCGGGGATCGGGCTGGCCGACACGATGACGGTGTCGCCGGGCTGGATCTCGACGAAGCGGTGGTCGCGGTTGGCCATCCGCGCGAGGCCCGCCATCGGCTCGCCCTGGGCGCCGGTCGTCGCGATGACCAGCTTGCCGTTGGGGACGTCCTTGATCTTGTCCTTGGCGACGATCGACGACGGGTCGTAGGTCAGGTAGCCGAGGTCGGTGGCGATCCGGAAGTTCTGCTCCATCGAGCGGCCGATGACCGTGACCTTGCGGTCCATCTCGGCCGCCGCGTCGAGCACCTGCTGGATGCGCGCGATGTTGCTGGCGAAGGTGGCGACGATCACCCGGCCGTCGAGCGGCGCCATGATCTCGCGGAACGCGTCGCCCACCGTCCGCTCGGACGGCGTGTAGCCCGGGTTCTCCGCCCGCGTCGAGTCCGACAGCAGGCAGATCACGCCCTCCTCGCCGAGGCGGGCGAGGATGTGGAAGTCCGACAGCTTGCCGTCGACCGGCGTGTGGTCGAACTTGAAGTCGCCGGTGTGGACGACGATGCCCGACCGGCGTCCGCAGCGCGATGCCCATCGCGTCCGGGATCGAGTGCCCGATCCGGAACGGGACCGCGGTGAACGGGCCGATCTGCAGCTCGTCCCCGGGCTCGAGCTCGAGCAGCGGGTTGTTGTGGAGCTTGTGCTCCTTGATCTTGTTGCCCAGCAGGCCGCGCGCCAGCGTGCTCGCGTAGACCGGCACGCCGGGGAACTCGGGCAGCACGTAGGGCAGGCCGCCGACGTGGTCCTCGTGCGCGTGCGTGATCAGGAACGCCTTGACCTTGTGGCGGTTCTCCTTGAGGAACGTCACGTCGGGGACGACGAGGTCGATGCCGAACATCTCCTCGTCCGGGAACATCAGGCCGCAGTCGATCACGACGATGTCGTCGCCGTACTCGAAGCAGTACATGTTCTTGCCGATCTCCCCCACCCCGCCGAGCGGGATGATGCGGAGCGGCGTGCTCGGATCTGCCATCGGTGTCGTCGTCCGTCCCGGCGTCAGAACAGCGTCAGCTGGGCGGCGTCGTCTTCCGGCGCCCCGGTGCCGTCGGAGCCGGCGGCCTCGAGGAGGGCCGCGTCGACGAGCGGGAGGTCGGCCGGGTCGAGCGCGAGGTCGAGCGGCGGCGGCACCGCGGCGGCCTCGGCGTCGGCGTCGGCCCGCGCCATGACGGGCACGCCGGCCGGCGCCTTGCGCTCGCGCGCCCGGATCAGCACGTCCGGCACGAGCGCGATGTCCTGGTAGCTCTCCCGCTCGAGCGCCTGCGTGCGCAGCGCCGCCGCCGGGTGGTACATCGCGAACGCGAGCGCGTTGGTCGGTCCGAGGTCGGGATCGATCGGGGCGGTCGTGCCGTGGACCTGGCCGATGCGGGCGCCCGGCATGAACGTCCCCATCGAGTACCGCCCGAGGGTGACGACGACCGCCGGGTCGAGCGTCTCGAGCTGCCGGCGGAGGAACGGCGCACAGGCCGCGATCTCGTCCGGCTGCGGGTCGCGGTTGTCGGGCGGCCGGCACTTGACGACGTTGGTGATGAACACGTCGTCGCGCTGCCAGCCGATCGAGCCGAGCAGCTGGACCAGCAGCCCGCCGGCTCGGCCGACGAACGGGCGGCCCTCGCGGTCCTCGTTGAAGCCCGGGCCCTCGCCGACGAACACGACCTCCGTGTCGGGGTCGCCCTCGCCCGGGACCGCCTTCGTCCGGCCTTCGTGCAGCCGGCACCGGGTGCAGGCCCGGACCTCGGTGGCGATGGCTTCGAGCGCCACCTGGCGCTCGGCTCGCGTCACGCGGTTCGTCCCCCGGACGCCCCGACCGGTTCCCGATCGGCGGCGCGACCCGACGCTCCGGCGCTCGCGGCACTCGGCGCCGCGATCGCTCGCGCGGCGGACCCAGCCGCGCTCGACCAGGACCTCGGCGATCTCGACGGCGTTGGACGCCGCGCCCTTGCGCAGGTTGTCGGACACGACCCAGAACGCGAGGCCGCGGTTGCCGTCGATCGACAGGTCCTGGCGGACCCGGCCGACGAACACGTCGTCCGACCCGGCGGCGTTCTCGGCCAGGGGGTATTCGTTCGCGGCGGGATCGTCCTGCACGACGACGCCCTTGACGCCCGCGAACAGCGCGCGGGCCTCCGTCCGGCGTGATCGGCCGGCTCGTCTCGACGTGGACCGCCTCGGAGTGGCTGACGAACACCGGGACGCGAACGGCCGTGCACGAGACCCGCAGGTCGGGCAGGTGCAGGATCTTGCGGCTCTCGGTGACGACCTTCCACTCCTCGTTCGTGTACCCGTTGTCCAGGAACACGTCGATGTGCGGCAGGGCGTTGAACGCGATCGGGTGCGGGTACACCGAGGCGACCTTGGGCCGGCCCTCGGCGTGGGCCTTGACCTGCTCCTCGAGCTCGACGATCGCCTTGTGGCCGGTCCCCGCGACCGACTGGTAGGTGTCGACGACGATCCGCTCGAGGCCCACCGCGTCGCGCAGGGCCATCAGCGGCGGCACGAGCTGCATCGTCGAGCAGTTGGGGTTCGCGATGATGCCCTCGTGCCACGCGAGGTCGTCGGGGTTGACCTGCGACACGACCAGCGGGACGTCCGGGTCCATCCGCCACGCCGACGAGTTGTCGATCACGACCGCGCCGCGGGCCGCGGCCTCGGGCGCGAGCGCCTTCGACGTCCCGCCGCCGGCGCTGAACAGCGCGATGTCGACGCCGTCGAACGCGTCCGGCGTCGCCAGCTCGACCTCGAGCTCCCGCCCGCCGACCGCGATCCGGCGCCCGGCCGACCGCTCCGATGCCAGGAGCCGCAGCTCGGTCATCGGGAAGGCCTTCTCGAGCAGGACCTGCGTCATCGTGCGGCCGACGGCGCCGGTCGCGCCGACGACGGCGACGGTCAGGGATTCGGGCGGGTTCCGGGCATGGTCCGACCTTCTGCTGGCTGGTTGTCGGGCACCGGCGGAGTATACCAGCGGGTTCCGGCCGTTCCGGGCGGCTCGATCACGGCGGTGTCAGCGCGCACCATCGGCGCCAGCCTGGCGCGCGGCGCTGCAAGAACGGCGGGCACCGCGGCGTCATATGGTCAACGGCGCCGATCCTGGCGCCGATTCGCGAGAGGCAGACGTGGCGTTCCGAGCCCAGCTCGACGACTTCGCGGCGCTCTACGAGCGGACGTACCAGGCCGTCTACCGGACGGTCCTGGGATCTGCGGAGACGCCGCGCTCGCGGCCGATGCGACCCAGGACACCTTCGTGGCGGCCTACCGGCAGCGAGCGTCCTTCCGGGGCGAGGTGCCGGTCGAGGCGTGGCTCCACCGGATCGCCGTCAACTGCGCGCTGACCGTCCTCCGGCGACGACGGGTTCGATGGGCGGAGCCGCTCGACGCGACGCGCCACGACCGGTCCGCGCCCGCCGAGCGCGCGGGCGACCCGGACCTCGCCACGGCGCTCCAGCGGCTCGACCCGCGCACGCGGGCCGCGGTCGTGCTCCGCTACTACGTCGGCCTCGACTACGCGTCGATCGCCACCATCCTCGAGACGTCCCGCGGCAACGTCGGCTCGATGCTCAGCCGGGCGCTCGACCGCCTGAAGCAGGACCTGGACGGGGTCGAGCCGCTGCTCGTCACCGATCGCGGCGGTGACCGAGGAGGCCGGCCGTGGCCGCTGACGACCGGATGGAACGCGTCATGTCGGACCGTCTCCACGACTGGCTGGATCCGCTCGCCGGTCCTCACCCGCGCTGGAGCGACTCGCCTGCGGCGCTTGCCGTGGCCGGCGACGGCGCTGTCCGGCTCCCGTCCCGTCGGGTCCCGCGCCTTGGGCTTCTGATGGCCGCCGCGGTCACACGTGGCGCTGCTGGTTGCCGGGCTCATCCTGGCGGGCGGCCGGACCGAGATCCATCCGCCGTCGATCACGCCCGATCGCGGCCTGGTCGCCCCGCCGTCGGCCGAGGCGACCGAGACGCCGTCTCCCAGTGCCAGCATCGTCGGACGACGCCGGCCTCGCCTCACCTGGCCCCGGCATCGTCGCCGCCGGCCTGCGTGACCGGAGTGGTCGCACGCGGGACCGTGTCGATCCGAAACGGTCTGATGGACGGCATCCGGACGACCGAGTTCGACGGATCCGAGGGTCGACTGGTCATGGCACGTTCCTGCACTCGTTCGACGCGGTGAGCCCGGATCTCGATCGCTCCCACCGCGCCGCCGTTCGTGACCGAGCCACGGCAAGACGGTCACGGGTGGCGGGTTCCGCGTTCTACCGGCTGACGCTGCACGGGCCTGACGCGGAAGACGCGGAACTCGCCAGCGGACATGGTCGCCGGCGCGGTCGTGCGCCCACTTCACTCCGCACGGTCGCACTGCCGATCGCGGAGATGCAGCCGCATTCGCACGCCGCGCGAACGCCTCGCGGTCGACGGGCCGAGGTCGTGACTGCGACGGAGATGTGGATCATCGGCCTGGAGCAGCCCGGCTGCCTCGGATCGGGACGTTTTCCAATCCCGGCCTCAGCGAGGGAGGGACGGGCGACAACGTGATCACCGTCGCCGTTCGAGCCGGTCTCGAACTGACGCCGTCAGGCTCAGGCGGCGCGTGACCCCGAGGGTCTCGAAGCTCGGCCTGGAGCGTCGCGGCGACCTCGCGCGCGATCTCGACGAACGCCATCGCGGCCGGCGACCGGTATCGATCACGGTGCCAGATGAGGGCGATGCGACGGGCCGGCAGGTCGGTCGGGATGATCCGGACCGCCGGGTCCGTCGTGTCGACCGCCAGGAGCGGCACCAGGGCCGTGCCGAGACCGGCGCCGACCATGGCCTGGACGGTGCCGTTGTCCTCGGAGCGGAACACGAAGTTCGGCTCGGCTGCCCGCGCGCGCGCATGTGCTCCTCGACCCAGCGGGTGCTCCTGCACGAGCGGAAGCCGATCAGCCGCTGCTCGCCGATGAGCTGCATGGACGGCAGTGCCCGCGAGGCCGGCCAGCGGCGAGTTCGGCGGCGGTGACCAGCACGAACGGGTCATGGAGGAGCTCGACCGCCTCGAACGGGCCCTCCTGGAGGGGCAGCACGCCGAACGAGAGGTCGAGCGCGCCCGGTCCGAGGAGCTCGAACAGGCCCTGGTCGCTGTTGGCCTCGGTCAGCCGGATCTCGACGTTGGGCCACGCCTCGCCGAAGCGGCCGATGATCGCCGGCAGCACCCGGGTTCCAACGCTCTGGTAGACGCCGACGCGCAGCGTGCCGGTCTCCCCGGCCGCGTAGGCGAGGAGGTCGGCGCGTGCGGCCTGGAGGCGGTCCGTGATCGTCTCGACGTGGCGCAGGAGCAGCCGGCCCGGCCTCGGTGAGCTCGACCGTCCGGCGGCCCGCGACCGCGGTCGAACAGCCGGACGCCGAGCGCCGCCTCGAGCCCCATCACGTGCTGGCTGACCGCCGACTGCGTGTAGTCGAGCGCGTCGGCCGCCCCGTGGAACGACCCCTCGTCCGCCACGGCGCGGAAGCTCAGCAGCTGGCGCAGGCTGAGGTCGGTGAGGGCATCCGGGAGCACGGCGCCCGCCGTGAGTCCGCCGGTCGTCGAATAATCAGTTGCCATGATGTACTTATTGGATCACATCCGATTGCTCTGATCAATCCCCTGGCACAGAATCACTGGCATGGAACTCCTCATCGCAGCCCTCCTGGTGGCCATCCTCGGCATGCTGGCGAGCGTCGGCGGCGCCGACTCGCGCGACCTCGACTCCCGGGTCCAGCCCCGCAGCTGGTAGTCCCGGAGCCGCCCCCGGCGCCGTCGGCCCGGGGGCGTCGTCGCGTCCGGGTCCCGCGCGAGCGACATCGATCGAGCGACCGATTGCGGCATGCTGCGGACACCGCGAACCGCAGCTGGAGCCGCCGATGGACGACCGCACGATCACGCCCGCCCCGATGGAGCACCCGGGACCGGCGGCCGCGCGGGGCCGCGACGGAGGCGCCGGCTCCGCTCCCCGGTGGACGACCCGCGCGCCCTGACCATCCTCACGACCGAGCACTGGAGCCTGTTGTCGGCCCGCTCGCTCGTCTACAACGAGGCGTTCGCGCGCGCGGGCATGTTCCTGAGCTTCCTCGCCGCGACCCTCGTGGCGCTGGGCCTGATGTCCACCGCGATGGGCTTCAGCAACCAGTTCCTGGGCATCGTCGGCGCTGGTGCTCGGCCTCGACCTGTTCATCGGCCTCGCGACGATGGGCCGCGTCTCCACCGCGACCAGCGAGGACATCCGGTTCCTGCAGGGGATGAACCGCCTGCGCCACGCGTACCACGAGACGGTCCCCGGCCTGGAGCCGTACTTCATCACGGGGCACTACGACGACGTGCTCGGCATCTTCGCCGGCTACGGCGCCGACGTGCAGTCCCGGACCTGGCGATCGATCGTCCACGGCTTCACGACCGTCGTCGGCATGCTGGGCGTGATCAACGCCGCGCTCACGGGGGTCGTCGTCGGGACCGCTCGCGATCCTGGTCCTCGGGTCGAGGGCGCGGAGGCCATCGCGATCGGCGTCGTGGCGTTCCTCGTCGTGCTCGACGATGAGCGTGGCCTGGAGCACGCGCGCCATCGCGGCGACGGTGGCGGACCTCAGGCCCCGGTTCCCCAGCCCGGGCGCCTGACCGGCCGCGACCGCCGGGAATTCGAAGCGCCCCCGGCGGTGCCGGGGGCGCGTGGACGTGGCGCGTGACGTCGCGGCGGCGCTACTTGGCGAGGTGCCGCTGCATCGCCGCCTTGCGGGACAGGTTGACGCGGCCCTGGCGGTCGATCTCCATGACCACCACCATGACCTCGTCGCCGACGGACACGACGTCCTCGACGCTCGGCACGTGGTAGTCGGCGAGCTCGCCGATCCGGACGAGGCCTTCCTTGCCCGGCAGGATCTCGACGAACGCGCCGAAGTTCATCAGCCGGGTGACCTTGCCCAGGTACAGGGCGCCGACCTCGACCTCGCGGGTCAGGCTCTCGATCCAGTTGATCGCCTTGCGCGAGTTCTCGCCGGAGACGGCCGCGATCTCCACGGTGCCGTCGTCCTCGACGTTGATCTCGGTCTGGGTCTCTTCCTGGATCTTGCGGATCATCGACCCACCCTTGCCGATGATCTCGCGGATCTTCTCGGGGTTGATCTTGATCGTGATGATCCGCGGCGCGAAGTCGGACATCTCCTCGCGCGCCGACGGCAGCACCTCGGTCATCTTGTCGAGGATGAACAGGCGGGCGGCGAGCGCCTGCTTGAGGCCCTCGCGGATGACCCGCTCGTCGATGCCCTTGACCTTGATGTCCATCTGGAGGGCGGTGATGCCCGTCGTCGTGCCGGTGACCTTGAAGTCCATGTCACCGATCGAGTCCTCCTTGCCGAGGATGTCGGTGAGGACCACGAAGTTGCCGCTGTCGCCGTCGAGCACGAGGCCCATCGCCGCGCCGGCGACCGGCGCCTTGATCGGCACGCCCGCGTCCATCAGGGCGAGGGTGGAGCCGCAGGTCGACGCCATCGAGGTGGAGCCGTTGCCGGCGACGACCTCGGAGACGACGCGGATCACGTACGGGAACTCTTCCTGGCTCGGCAGGACCGGGAGCAGCGCGCGCCCGGCGAGGTTGCCGTGCCCGATGTCGCGCCGCGAGGGGCCGCGCATCGGCTTGTTCTCGCCCGTGCTGTAGGGCGGGAAGTTGTAGTGGTGGAGGTAGCGCTTCTCGGTCTCGGGGCTGATCGTGTCGATCCGCTGGACGTCCGAGGACGCGCCGAGCGTGGCGACGGACAGCGCCTGGGTCTGGCCGCGGGTGAACAGGCCGGAGCCGTGCGCGCGCGGGAGCAGGCCGACCTCGACCGAGATCGGGCGGATCTCGTCGGTCGCGCGGCCGTCCATGCGCAGGCCCTCGGCGAGGACGAGCTTGCGGACGGTCTTCTTCTGCACGAGCCCGAACAGGCTCTTGCTGACGCGCGCGTTGCGGCGCGCGGCCTCGAGGAGCTTGGCCGACTCGGCGGCGTCGCCCTTCGCGGCGCGGACCGCGGTCGCGATCCCCTCGCCCAGCGCGTCGATGCGGGCCGGGAGGTCCTTCGCGAACCAGAGCAGCAGGTTGGCGGTCGCCTCGGCGTCCGGCAGGGCGCGGTGGCTCGCCGTGAGCTCGACGCCGAAGAAGTTCGACAGGGTGCCGAGCTTGTAGTTCTCGAGGTCCGGATACCCCTCGCGGGCGACGACGAGCGTGTCCAGGTAGGTGCCCGGCTCGACGCGGGTGCCGTCGCCGAGGGCCTCCTCGAGGAACGCGATGTCGAAGCCGACCGAGTGGCCGACGAGCGGGGCCTTGCCGACGAAGTCGAGCGCCTTGCGGGCGGCCTCGGCGGGGCTCGGCGCGCCCTTGATGTCCTTGTCGGTGATGCCGTGCATCTGGTTGCCGACGATCGGGCGCCCGGCGTTGACGAAGGTCGACCAGCGGTCGGTGATCTTGCCGCCCTTGACCCGGACCGCGGCGACCTCGACGAGGTCGGACATCTTCGGGTCGGTGCCCGTGGTCTCGACGTCGACGACGACGAACTCGCCGCCCGCCTTCGCCAGCTCGGCGAACTTGAGCACGGAGTCCGTGAGGGGCTCGATGTACGGCACGCGCTTCGGCTTGCCGACGAGCTCGCGCAGCTTCTCCTGCAGCTCGATGAGCGGCAGCAGCGAGCGGTGCCCGAACAGGATGGCCTCGGCCATGACGTCCTCGGGGAGGATCTTGACGCCCGCCTCGACCATCATGATCGCGTCGCGGGTGCCCGAGACGACGAGGTCGAGCTGGGAGTCCTGCGAGCTGGGTGTACGTCGGGTTGAGGACGTACTCGCCGTCGATGTAGCCGACGCGCACGGCGCCGACCGGGCCCTGGAACGGGATCTCGCTGATCGTCAGGGCGGCGGACGCGGCGATGGTGCCGAGGATGTCCGGGTCGTTCTCGTGGTCCGTCGACAGGACCGTGATCACGAGCTGGATGTCGTCCTTGTAGCCCTCGGGGAACAGCGGGCGGATCGGGCGGTCCGTGAGGCGCGCGGCGAGCGTGGCGGCCTCGGACGCGCGGCCCTCGCGCTTGATGAACCCGCCCGGGATCTTGCCGGCGGCGTACATCCGCTCCTCGAAGTCGACCGTGAGCGGGAAGAAGTCGAGCCCGGGGCGGGGCTCGGAGCGGTTGGCGGTCCCGAGGACCATCGAGTCGCCGTAGCGGAGGGTGACCGCGCCGCCGGCGAGGCCGGCGAGCTTGCCGGTCTCCAGCGTCAGGGTTCGACCGCCGAACTCGATCTCGAGCGTGGTGGGAGTGGGCACGTGTGAACGACCTCCTTGGTCGTGCGTGCGGAGGGTCTTGCGGGTCAGGCGGGGCGGGCGCAGGGTGCCGGACACGAACGACCCCGGGTTTCACGACCCGGGGTCCGTGTGGCGAGTCCTAGCGGCGCAGCCCCAGCGAGCCGATGACGGCCCGATAGCGCGTGGCGTCCTTCTTGATCAGATACGCAAGAAGGCGCCGGCGCTGACCTACGAGCTTGAGGAGACCGCGTCGCGAATGGTGATCCTTGGGAAAGCGGGCGAGGTGTCCGTTCAGGTCCCGGATCCGCTCCGTCAGGAGCGCGACCTGGACCTCGGGCGACCCGGTGTCGCCGTCCTTGACGGCGTACGCACCGATGACCTCTTGCTTCTTCTCCCGCGCGAGCGGCACTCGATCCTCCGACACGAACGATGGCGTGACTGTATTCCTTGTTCTTCGACCGGCGGAGAATAGCAAGCGCGCTTGATTCCGGCAAACGAGGGTCGGGCCGGCGAGCCTCCGCGGACGACGGTCCTGCGCACGCGGACGGTCGTCAGCCCGCCATCGCGAGCACGCGGTCCGGGCGCAGCAGGAACGGCGGCAGGCCGGCGGCGAGGTTCGAGAGCGGCAGCACGTCGGGATGGAGCTCGATGCCCAGGACGTCGCCCATGAACGCGCGCCGTGCCTGGATCCTCCCCCACGCCTCCGGGTAGGCCGCCGCGAACGCGGCCCGCAGCGTCCCGTCGGCGAGCGCGATGCCGTCCTCGATGTTGGTCGTGAAGTACGGCGTCCCGGTCGCCGGGATGATGTCGACCTGCATGACCATCCCCGACCGCAGCTCGACGGTCGAGTCGCGCCAGACCGGCGAGTTCACCCACTCGTCGAGGTGCAGCTGGTGGCCCGGGTTGAGGCCGATGCCGAAGAACGGGTCGCCCAGGCGCCGGTCGATGACCGCCTGCAGCGCGCCGCCGACCTGCCCGACGTGGAGCGTCGCGTACCACTCGGCGACCGCCTCGAAGTAGGGCGCGACGAGGCGGTCGACGTAGTCGCGCACGCCGTCGGGCAGCTCGTCCGCGTCCTCGGCCACCCAGCCGGCCCGGCAGGTCAGCGCGCCCCAGATCCCGAACGCCGTGGTGAACGGCTCCCCGCGCCCGATCGGCCGGTCGGCGGGGCTGAGCAGCCCGAGCGCGGCCCGCGGACCGGCGGTCAGCATGAGGTGACACGACAGCGGCATGCCGTTCCAGCGGAGCAGCCGGACCGCCTCGGCCTCGGTCATCCCGGGCTCGAGGCCCGCGAGCAGCCGGCGGATCCCGTCGGACGTCTGGCACGACGCGTGCTCGAACACGGCGATCTGGTCCACGTCGTTGATCACCCGCAGCCCGTCGGCGGGGTCGATGAGGAGCCCGTTCGCGTTGATGACCGAGCCCGTGCCGCCCACGAGGCCCCGCAGCTCGTCGACGATGAACGCCGGGATCTCGATCCGCGCCGGGTCCGCGTACGACTTCCAGCCCAGCACGCCCGACCCGCGTGCCCGGGCCGATCCCCTCCCCCGCCAGGATGTCGCGCAGCGGCCGCGACCGGTCGCGCGGCTGGCTGGGCAGGCTGAAGTCCTGGAACCGCTCGCGGCGCATCGGCAGTGGCGCGGCGCCGGCCATCCCGTAGCACTCGTTGCCCACCAGGATCAGCGGGTCGCCGTCCGGCCCCGCGATCAGCATGGCCTCCTCGAAGCGCGGGTCGAAGCCGCTGAGGAACGCCAGGTTCGCGCTGTGCTCGCGGTCCGCGAACACGACGAGCCGGTCGAGACCCGCGGCCGCGGCACGCTCGCGCAGCGCGGCCAGGCGATCGGCGTAGCGGGCGGCCGGGACCTCGGGACGCACCGCGGGCATGCCGAAGTCGGGCAGGTCGACCGTCGTGAGCCGTGCCGTTGCCATGCGCGATCCCTCCTCAGCCCGGTGGTGTCCACGGGACGGCCGACGCCGACCCGCGCTCGATGTCCAGGAACTGGTCGGCCCCGACCGTCATCCACGGGCCGACCTCGCCGTCCGGCCACGTCACCCGGACCTGGGCCTCGGTCGCGGGGCCGATGCCGACATGCTGCCAGCCCAGCTGGCCGCCGATGTGGCCGCCGCCCACGACGACCTCGCGCCGGCTCACGCGCCGGCGTCGCCCGCCTTCGTCTCGATCACCGCGCCGATCGCGTCGCGGTTGCCGCCGGGCTGGCTCAGCCGGAGGGCGAGCCAGCCGCCCATCGCCGCCGGCGCATCCGCCGATCCGCCCCCGACGTTGCGCCAGATCCGCACGGGCGCCCCGAGGTTCGACTCCACCAGGTCCAGCAGCCCGTCCTGGTTGAAGTCGGCGAGCGCGGCGCCGCGGCCGCGATCGAACGACACGATGCCCGCGGCCTCCGCGCCCTCGGCGAACGTGCCGTCGGCCTGGCCCAGGAACAGGTTGCTCGGGTCGCGCTTCGCGTAGTCGGGCACCTCGCCGACGTTGCCCTTGGACACGAACAGGTCCATGCGGCCGTCGTTGTTGACGTCCTCGAACTCGGGATGCCAGGCGGTCGACGGCAGGGCGTCGCCGCCCGTGAACGGCTGGGACGCGGTGACGCCGCGGGCGAGCGCGATGTCGCGGTACGCGGGCTGCGCGGCCCCGGCCGCCAGCGACTGGAGCTTGTTGTCGCCCTGGCTCGTCAGGTAGACCTCCGGCAGGCCGTCGCCCGTCAGGTCCTGGCTCGCGATCCCCATGCCCCAGATCTGCATGCTCGCCCACCCGTCGGCCGGCCCGTACGCACGCGGCGCCTCGCCGGGCGCGACGCGCCACAGCTGGTCCTCGCCGTCGAGGTAGTAGTGGCGGTCGTTCGTGACCCGCAGGTCCCGGCGACCCGAGCCGTCCCAGTCGCTGAACAGGATCGACAGCGTGCAGTAGCCGGGCGACAGCGCGATCGGGTCGCCGTAGCCGGTCCCCGACGGCGTCGGCCGGAACAGCTCGTTGTCGGCGCACCCGGACGCCGACCTCGCCCTTGTCGTCGAGCCGCACGTAGTTGCCGAACGCCATCGTCGGCCTCGCGGCGTCGCCTTCCCAGGTGGCGCTGAACGCCGTCGTCCAGGCCGGCGTCGGCGTGACGCCCCACGTCTCGTTCGCGGGCTCGAACCGGCAGTCGCCCAGCCCCCGGTAGAGCTGCGACTGGCCGACCCGCAGCACCGCGAGGTCGGCGATGCCGTCGGCGTCGACGTCGAGCGGGTAGGCGCCGGTCACGGCGTCGACGTCCGACGCCCGAGCCCGGCGACGGCCGAGAACCGCAGCGCGCCGCCGACCGGGCTGTCGTTGCGATACAGCGCCGCCGGGTGCTCGCCGCCCGCGAGGTACACGTCGGGGCGGCCGTCCCCGTCGCAGTCGAACACGGCGACGCCACCACCGGTGAGGTACTCGAGGCCGCCGTCGTAGGTGTGCCCGATGCCGGCGCTCGCGGTCTCCTCGACGTAGCGCGGCGCGACGACGGCCGAACCGGACGACAGCCGCTGCCAGGCGACCACGCCGGTCGCCCCGGCGGCGACCAGGACGACGGCGATCGCCGGCGGCGATCCAGCGCGTGCGGCGGCTCATGCCGTCACGACCGGCGACGTCTCAGTCCGAACATGGGGGGCGATGGTAACCGCGGGCCGCCGACGGCGCCGCGACGGACGGGACGCCGGAGCGGAGGCCGTCAGGCCCCGGCCGCGAACAGCGCCTCGATCACGCGCAGGTTGGCGACCGCGTCCGCGGGCTCGACCGGCAGCGGGGCGCCGTCGAGGACCGCCTCGGCGAACCGGTCGGCCTCGCAGGCATAGGGGTCGGCCGTGTCGAACGTCAGGGTCTCGGTCGCGGGCGCGACGGGCGGGTCCCCGCCGGCGGTGACGTAGATCCGCGTCGGGCGGTCGGGCGGGATGTTGAACGGGATCTCGATCGAGATCCGTCCCTCGGTGCCGTAGACGTGGACCCGCTGGTCGGTCTCGGTCCGCGTCGCGCAGGTGAAGGTCGCGATCCCGTCCTCGAACTCGAGGATCCCGCTGGTCAGGACGTCGACCCCGACGACGGGTCGCGCCGGATGGCCGCCCGGACGCGCCGCGGCTCGGCGCCGAACAGCATCCGCGACAGGTTCACGGAGTAGCAGCCGATGTCGTACAGGGCGCCGCCGCCCGCATCGAGGATGTTCCGGATGTTGGCCGGGTCGTCGTTGAAGTACGAGAACCAGCTGTCGACCGCCTGGAGCCGTCCGATCCGCCCCGACGCGACGAGCTCGCGCACCGCGACCCACGACGGGTGCTGGCGGTACATGAACGCCTCCATCAGCAGCACGCCCGGCCTCGGCGCAGGCGTCGACCATCGTCTGCGCCTCGCCCGCCGTGAGCGCCAGCGGCTTCTCGCACAGCACGTGCTTGCCGGCCCGCGCCGCCGCGATCGTCCATGCGCGCGTGGAGGTGGTTCGGCAGCGGGATGTAGACGGCGTCGATGTCGGGGTCCGCGAGCAGCGCCTCGTACGACCCGTACGACCGCGGGATCCCGAGCCGGGCCGCCACCTCGCCTGCCCGGCCCGGCTCGCGCGACGCGATCGCCCAGGACCTCGCTGCGCGGCGACCGCCGGAGGCCCGGGATGACCTTCCCCGTCGCGATGTTCGCGGTCGACAGGACGCCCCAGCGGAGCCGTCGATCGCCGGCTGTCGCTCATGGCCGGGCTCCCTCGTCCCGACGCTGTCCGGAACCGCTCCATCCACCCACCTCCCAGCCGGGCCGCCGGGCACCGGCGCCGACTTGACACGGACCCGCGTTTGGCCGAGTCTGGCACACGTTTGCAAGAAAGGATCACAAACCTTGCGAGTCGGCCGCGTCGACGTCGGGCAGCGCAGCGAAACCGTTCACCGAGCGAACCTGAGCGCCATCGTCCGCGGCCTCCACGAGCACGGCCCCCAGTCCCGGTCCGACCTGGTCGCGGCCACGGGCCTGACGCGCAGCGCGATCCGCGCGCTGGTCGGTGAGCTGGCGGCCGCGGGGCTGGTCACCGAGGGCGGCGCGGTCCGCCTCGGGACGCCGGGCCGGCCCTCCCCGCTCGTCCGGCTGAACTCGACCGGCGCCGTGGTCCTCAGCCTCGAGATCCTCGTCGACTCGATCGCGGCCGCGATCGTCGGCCTCGGCGGCGAGACCCTGGAGCACGTCCGGCGCGAGCGGCCGCGTGGCGAGCTGCTCGGTCGACGACGTCGTGACGGATCTCGCGGCCCTGGCGGCCGACCTGCCGGTCCCGCGGCGACTGGCCGATCGTCGGCATCGGCGTCGCCGTCGCCGGCGTCGTGCGGCGCGTCGACGGGCTCGTCTCCGTCGCCCCGAACCTCGGCTGGGTCGACGTCCCGCTCGGCACCCGTCTCGCGCGCGCGTTGTCCGTCGCGGTGCCGATCAGCATCGTCAACGACGCCGACGCGGGCGTCCTCGGCGAGTACCGGCGGGGCGCGGCCGTCGGCGTCGACAACGTGCTCTACGTCTCGGGCGAGGTCGGCGTGGGCGGCGGCCTGATCGTCGACGGGCGCCTGCTGACCGGCGTGGCCGGGTTCGCGGGCGAGATCGGCCACGTGACCGTCAACCCGGACGGCGCCGCCGTGCCGCTGCGGCTCGCGCGGCTGCTGGGAGACGGAGGTCGGCGAGGGCAAGCTGCTCGCGCTGGCCGGTCATCCGGCCGACGCGGGTCGCGCCGGCATCGACGCCGTGCTGCGGGAGGCCGAGGCGGGCTCCGAGTCCGCGACCGCGGCCATCGCGCACGTCGGGCGCTGGCTGGGCATCGGGCTCGCCGGGCTCGTGAACATCCTCAACCCGCGGCTCGTGATCCTCGGCGGCCCGAACAGCCGGCTGTACCCGCTGGTCCGCGACGCCATCGACGCCGAGCTGACCCGGTACGCGCCTGCCGGGCCCGCGGGCGCTCGTCCGCGTCGTCCCGGCGACCCTCGGGGTCGACGCGCCGCTCGTCGGCGCGGCCGAGATGGCCTTCGATCCCCTGCTGTCCGATCCGGCGGCCTGGTTCGGCCGCGCGACCCCGCCTTCCACCTGGCGACCGCCTGATGGCGATCTGCCGGACCTGTCCAGCACGTCAGCGTCGCCGGGAAATCGGCGACTGGCATGAAAGGGGTTTGCCTAACGATGTAGCCTACGCGCCGGAAGCAGCGCTTTCGAACAAGACGTCGAGCGTCACTTGAAGACGCCAGCGTCATTGGAGGAGGAGAGAAACGCGCATGAACATTCGAAGGCTCGCCGCAGGCGTGGCCGTCACCGCGGTCATTCGTCGGTGCGTGCTCGTCGAACAGCGGTGGCGCATCGGCAGGTGCGGCGTCGGGCGGCGCCGCCGGCCGGCGACTGCACCGTCGGCATGTCGTGGAACAACTACCAGGAAGAGCGCTGGGCCAAGTGGGATGAGCCGGCCATCAAGGCGGCCATCGAGGCCGGCGGCGGCAAGTACATCTCGAACGACGCCAAGTCGTCCGCCGAGACCCAGGCCACCAACGTCGAGAGCCTGATCTCGAGCGGCGCCAACGTCGTGATCATCCTGGCGCAGGACGACGACGGCGATCCTGCCGTCGGTCGCCAAGGCCACCGGCGAAGGCATCCCGGTCATCGCGTACGACCGGCTGATCGAGGATCCCAAGCGTCCTGTACCTCACCTTCGACAACGTCGAGGTCGGGCGCATGCAGGCCGCGCGAGATCCTCAAGGCCATGCCCAAGGGCAACTACGCGATCATCAAGGGCAACGAGGCCGACAACAACGCGCGACTTCCTGCCGCGGCGGCTACGACGAGATCATCGGCGACGCCGTGAAGGCGGGCGACATCAAGATCGTCGGCGAGGACGTTCACCGACGGCTGGAAGCCCGACATCGCGCAGACCAACATGGAAGGCATCCTGACCGCGAACGACAACAAGATCGACGCCGTTCTCTCCGAGAACGACGGCATGGCCGGCGGCGTCATCGCGGCGCTCAAGGCCCAGGGCCTCGCCGGCAAGGTGCCGGTGTCCGGCCAGGACGGCGACCAGGCGGCGCTCAACAACGTCGCGCTCGGCAACCAGACCGTCGACGTCTGGAAGGACGCTCGCGAGCTCGGCAAGGCCGCGGGCGAGGCCGCCCTCCAGCTGTGCAAGGACAAGGACGTCACCAAGGTCGCGGTCACCGCGCCCTTCACGACGCCCGGAGAACAACACCGTGACGTCGAGCCTGCTCAAGCCGCTGCCGATCACCGAAGGACAACCTCAGGTCGGTCATCGACGCCGGCTGGATCACCAAGGACGCCCTGTGCAAGGACGTCCGGCCGGGTCCGTCGCCGCCTGCGGCTGACGCTCTACCGCAAGCTCGCAGCGCCCTGCCCCGCGGTTCCGCCGCGGGGCAGGGCGCGTTCCTATTCCGAGCCGGCTAGCGAGGCGCCGTGATGAGCGAGGCCGTTCAGGGCACGACCACCGTCACGCAGGAGCCGCCCGCGGCGATCGCCGATGGCCACGTTCCAGGCGCTCGAGATCGATCACCGCCTGCTCGGCCTGATCGTCGCCACGCTCGCGATCCTGGGTCGGTCTTCAACATCGTGTCGTCGGGCCTGTTCCTCACGCCCACGCAACCTGTGGAACCTGTCGGTCCAGAGCGCGGCCATCGCGATCATCGCGACCGGCATGGTGCTGGTCATCGTGTCGCGCAACATCGACCTGTCGGTCGGGTCGCTCGCCGGCTTCATCGGCCATGGTCTGGCCCTGACCGAGACCGACTGGATCTCAACGACGATCGGGCTCGGCGTCGACTACCCGTTCCGCTGGGTCATCGCCCTGGCCGTTCGGGCTCGGCCTCGGCGCCCTCGTCGGCGCTGGGCCAGGGGTTCATCATCGCCTACATCGGCGTGCCGTCGTTCATCGTCACGCTGGGCGGTCTCCTGGTCTGGCGCGGCGTCGTCATTCCAGTGTCCAGGGCGCAGACGATCTCGGGCCGTGGACCCCGGACTTCCAGCAGCTCGGCGGCGGGCCGAACGGCTCGATCGGCGGGCCCCTGAGCTGGGCTCTCGGCGTCATCGGCTCGTCGCGATCGTCTGCGCCTGTGCGCCAACCGCCGACGGCAGCGTCGGCAGATACGGGTTCCCGCTCCGGCCGATGTGGGCGGAGGTCCTGCTCGCCGTGGTCGGCTGCCGTCACGATCGTGCGTGGGGCTCGCAACAGCTATCCGTGGCCCAACAACCTGGCCTAGCAGTACGCCCAGGAGCCAAGATCCCGTCCCGCGGGCGGCCTGATCATCCCGACGGGATCGCGAACCCGATCCTCATCGTGATCGGCGTCACGCTGGTGATGACGTTCATCGCGACCCGACGTCGCTTCGGGCGGTACGTCTACGCGTCGGCGGCAACCCCGACGCGGCCGAGCTCGCCGGCATCAACACGCGCTGGACGATCCTGAAGACCTTCGTGTGATGGGCGTGCTCTGCGCCCTCGCCGGCGCCGTCGCCGCGGCCCGGCTCAACGGGTCGACCCTCGGACGTCGGCCAGAGCTACGAGCTCTACGTCATCGCGGCCGCCGTCATCGGCGGCACGTCGTTCGCCGGCGGCATCGGGACGATCCCGGGCGCCGTCCTCGGGGCGTTCGTCATGCAGTCGCTTGCCTACGGCCTGAGGCTTCCTCAATGTCACGTCACCGGGCCAGAACATCGCAGTCGGCATCGTGCTAGCGATCGTTGCTGTCGGTGCCTGGACCCGCTCGAATCGGAGGCGCGGCTCGTGAGCGCAGATCAGGCCGGTGCCGCCGCGGCGGTTGACGGGCGCACTCCGCTCGTCGAGATGCGGAACATCGCGTCGCCTTCGGCGGTGTCCATGCCGTGCGCGACGTCACCATCGACCTGCGAGCCGGCGAGGTCATCGGCCTCGTCGGCGGCAACGGGGCGGGCAAGTCGACGCTCATGCGCGTGCTGTCGGGCGCGCATCAGGCCGACTCCGGCGAGATCCGGATCGACGGCAGCCCCGTAGCCATCCGGAACCCCCGCGACGCCAAGGCCCTGCACATCGAGACGATCTACCAGACGCTGGCGCTCGCCGACAACATCGATGCCCCCGGAAACCTGTTCCTCGGCCGGGAGCTGACGACGCGCCTGGGCTCGCTCGACGACTCGAGCATGGAATCGGAGACGCGCAAGGTCATGGGGCGCCTGAACCCGAACTTCACGAACTTCAGCCAGCCGGTCAAGTCGCTGTCAGGCGGCCAGCGGCAGGCCGTGGCCATCGCCCGGGCGGTCCACTTCAACGCCCGGATCCTGATCATGGACGAGCCGACGGCGGCGCTCGGCCCCGCCGAGACGACCCAGGTGCGGAACCTCGTCCGCCAGCTCAAGGACGAGGGCATCGGGATCTTCCTGATCAGCCACGACATCCACGACGTGTTCGACCTGTCCGACCGGATCAGCGTCATGTACCACGGCCGGATCGTGGACACGATGAACAAGGCCGACGTCACCCCGGACGACGTGCTGGGCGATGATCATCCTGGGCAAGAAGCCCGGCGAGGTCACCGAGGCCGAGAAGGAGATCATCGAGCTCCGCGGCTGACGCCCGGCGCCGAGCCGCCGCCTGACGCCCCTCGGCGCCCTGCCTACCCCGCAAGCCGCCGGAACGACGGCGCGAGCGCCGGATAGAGCTCGCGATAGCTCGCGTGCAGCTCGGCGTATCGCTCGACCTGCGGACCCGGCGCCGCGGCCGGCGTCGCGACCACCACGGCCTCGGCGGCCGCCTCGACCGACGGGAACCAGCCGGCCCCGACGGCCGCCAGCAGCCCGGCGCCGTAGGCCGCCCCCTCGGTGGTGCTGACCGTGGCGATCTCGGCCTGCAGCACGTCGGCGAGGATCTGGCGCCACAGGGCGCTGGCCGTGCCGCCGCCCGAGGCGCGGATCTGGGCCGGCGCCGGCATCCCGGCGGCCGTCATCAGGTCGAGGCCGTCGCGCAGCCCGAACGCGACCCCCTCGAGGACCGCCCGGGCGAGGTGCCGGCGGTCGTGGGCGAGCGTCAGGCCCACGAACGCCCCGCGGGCGAGCGGGTCGGGGTGCGGGCTGCGCTCGCCCGACAGGTAGGGCAGGAACAGCAGCCCGTCGCTGCCGGCCGGGGCCTGCGACGCCTCGTCGACCAGCTCGCCGAACGGCACGCCCGGCGCCACCGCGTCGCGGAACCAGCGCAGGCTGCCGGCGGCCGAGAGCATCACCGACATCATGTGCCAGCGCCCCGGCACGGCGTGGCAGAAGGCGTGGACCCGGCCCGCCGGCTCGAACAGCGGGCTGTCGGTCGTCGCGAACACCACGCCCGACGTGCCCAGCGACAGCGCCACGCGGCCGGGCACCACGGCGCCCACCCCGACCGCGTTGGCCGCCTGGTCGCCGCCGCCCGCCATCACCGGCGTCCCGGCGCGCAGGCCGGTCGCCTCGGCGCCCATCGCGGAGACCGCGCCGGTCACCGCCGGCCCCTCGTGCGTGGGCGGCATCCACGCGGGGTCGATGCCCAGCGCCTCGAGCATCACCGGCGACCAGTCGCGGCGCGGCCAGGTCGAACAGCTGCGTCCCGGAGCCGTCCGCCTTGTCCAGCGCGTACCCGCCGGTCAGCCGGTAGCGGACGTAGTCCTTGGGCAGCAGCACGTGCGCGACGCGGGCCCAGATCTCCGGCTCGTGCGCGCGAACCCAGGCCAGCTTGGGGGCGGTGAACCCGGTCAGCGCGTCGTTGCCGGTGATCTCGACGAGGCGCTGCGGGCCGACGGCCGCGCGGATCGCGTCGCACTCGGCGGCCGTGCGCTGGTCGTTCCACAGGATCGCCGGCCGCAGGACCTCGCCCGCGGCGTCGAGCAGCACGAGCCCGTGCATCTGCCCGGTGAGGCCGACGCCCTCGACGTCGTCGCCGCGACGCCGCCGGCGTCGCCAGCGCGGCCCGATCGCCTCGATCGCGCCGGTCCACCACAGGTGCGGGTCCTGCTCGCTCCACAGCGGGTGCGGCTGGTCGAACCCGTAGGCGGACGTGCCGATCGCCAGGACGGCCCCGGACGGGTCGAGGACGACCGCCTTGGTCGCGGTGGTGGAGACGTCGATCCCGAGGACGACGCCCATCGGTCAGGCCCGGTCCGCCCGGTCGACCGCCCAGATCCGCTGGTTGACGAGGTTCTCGAGGCGCTCCTGGCCGCCCGACGAGCGCACCGGGTCGATGCGGCCGTCGGCGACCTGCGCCTCGAGGTCGGCGAGGCTCACCGAGCCGCCCAGGATCGCGGACCCGAGCTCGCCGTCCCAGCCCGCGTAGCGCCGGTCCTTGAGCGCGGCGAGCTCGCCCCGCTCGACGATGTCGGCCGCGACGAGGAGGGCGCGGGCGAGCGTGTCCAGGCCGCCGATGTGCGCGTGGAACAGGTCGCTCCGGTGCGTGCTCTGGCGGCGCAGCTTGGCGTCGAAGTTGAAGCCGCCGGGCGCGATGCCGCCGGCGCGCAGGATCTCGTACAGCGGCAGCACGAGGTCCTCGACGGAGTTCGGGAACTGGTCGGTGTCCCAGCCGTTCTGCGGGTCGCCGCGGTTGGCGTCGATGCTGCCCAGCATCCCGTTCGCGGCCGCGAACGCGACCTCGTGGTGGAAGCTGTGCCCGGCGAGCGTGGCGTGGTTGGCCTCGATGTTGGTCCGGTACTCGCCCTCGAGCCCGTGGCTGACGAGGAAGCCGTGCACGGTCTGGACGTCGTAGTCGTACTGGTGCTTGGTCGGCTCCATCGGCTTGGGCTCGATGAGCAGCTGGCCCTCGAAGCCGATCTTCGCCTTGTGCTCGGCGACGAGGTGCAGGAACCGGGCGAGCTGGTCGCCCTCGCGCCGCAGGTCGGTGTTGAGCAGCGTGTCGTAGCCCTCGCGGCCGCCCCACAGGACGTAGTTCTGCCCGCCGAGGCGCTGGGTGACCTCGAGCATGTGCTTGACCTGTGCCGCGGCGAACGCGAACACCTCGGGATCCGGGTTGGTCGCCGCGCCCGCCTGGTAGCGCGGGTGGGTGAACAGGTTGGCGGTGCCCCACAGGAGCCGCACGCCCGTCCGCTCCTGGTAGCCGGCGGCGTCGTCGGCCAGCGCGTCGAGGTTGGCGCGGAACGTCGCGAAGCTCTCGCCCTCCGGGGCGACGTCGCGATCGTGGAAGCAGTAGTACGGCGTGCCGAGCTTCTCGAAGAACTCGAACGCGACGGCCATCTTCGTGCGCGCCGCCGCCATCTCGTCGTCCGCCGGGGCGAGCCACGGGCGGTCGAGCGTCCCGATGCCGAACATGTCGACGCCCGGCCACGCGAACGAATGCCAGAAGCACACGCCGGGCCGCAGGTGGTCCTCCATCCGCGTGCCCAGGACGAGCCGGTCCGGCTGGTAGACCTTGAACGCCAGCGGGTCGTCGGCGTCGAGGCCGCCGAACGGGATCGGCCCCGTCACCTCGGTGAAGAACGCCTCGCCCACGCCCGGACCTCCTCGCCCTCGTTCGCCCCGCGCCCGGGCCGTTCAGAGTTTGTGAGACGATATCACAATCCCCCCGGCTCCCGATCAGCGGCTGTCGATGAACGCCACCCTGCGTGCGGCCCTCCCGGCGGTCGCCCGGGAGCGGACGACCGCGTCCTCGACGTCGGCCTCCGTCTCGGACAGCGGCACCGGATGAACCCGCGCCCGATGCCGACCCGGTATCTGGCTTGCGGGGGCAGGGCGACGGGGAGCGGGAACCGGAGCACGCTCCCCTCGCCCGCCCCCGTTGCCTCTCCCGACCACCGCGTGCGGCCGTCCGAGCAGGCCCGCGCCGCCGACTCGAGGTCGCCCTCGGCGATCGCCGACCGGATCGGCGTGCTGCTGACGGCGCGCCCGTCCATCTCGAACGCCGGGACGACGACCACCTCGAACCCGCGCGCGGCGCCGAGCTCCGCGAGCGCCGCGGGCGTCCCGGCCCGCTGGTAGCCGAAGGCCGCGTCCGGCGTCATCAGGAAGCCGTCGAGGGGCGTCCGGGCGGCGAGCCGGCCGACGAACGCGTCGTACGGCGTCTCGCGCAGCGCCCGGTCGAAGTGGACGATCACGGTCGTGTCGACGCCGGCGGCCTCGAGCCGCTCGATCCGCTCGTCCGGGTCGCACAGGATCGGCGGCGCGCTGCCGGTGAGCACCTCGTCGGGATGGTGGTCGAAGGTGACGACGACGGGCCGGGCACCGCGGCGACCGGCCTCGGCCACGAGGTGCTCGAGGAGGTACGCGTGACCGCGGTGGAGGCCGTCGAACACGCCGACGACCACGAACGCGGGGCTCGACGCGGCCTCGATCGCGTCCAGGCCGCCGACGACCCGCACTCAGGCGCCCTCGGCAACCGCCTCGGCGGTGCGCTCGGCGGTGCGGTCGCGCGGGGTCATGACGCGCTCGATGAGGACCTTGTGCGGGTGCAGCGCGCCGGTGACGGCGGCGCACACCGCCACGACCGTCCCGTCGGGGCCCACCGCCAGCACGACCGGGGCGTCGCGGATCGCGAGCGGCGTCTTCGGAGCGGTGATCAGGCCCTCCCCGAGGCGCCGGATCTCGTCGCTGGTGATCGTGGCGTGCGGGAGCTCCTCGAGGCCGGCGTCGATCGGCCGGAGGATCGCGGCGATGCCCGCCGGTCCGTCACCCGCGTGGGCGCGCAGGTCGTCGAGCTGCATCGCGTCCTCGAGCCGGAAGCCGCCGGACGCCGTGCGCACGAGCGCCCCGAGGTAGGCACCGGTGCCGAGGTGCGCGCCGAGGTCCCGCGCGAGCGCCCGGATGTACGTCCCGGCCGAGCAGCTGACGTCGACGACCGCCACGGGCCGCGCGGGGTCGGCGGCGTCCCAGTCGACGAGGTCGAGGGCGTGGATCGTGACCTCGCGCGGGGCGAGCTCGACGGGCTGGCCGGAGCGCGCGAGCTGGTACGCCCGCCGTCCCGCGATCTGGACCGCGCTGTAGTCGGGCGGGACCTGGCTGATCGGGCCGGTGAAGGCGGCCAGGCCCGCGATCACGGCGTCGCGGGTGACCGGCGGGCCGTCCACGGGCGTCCGCTCGCCGTCGATGTCGTCCGTCGTCGACCGCTCGCCGAAGCAGATCGTCGCCCGGTAGCGCTTCGTCGACCCGAGGTGATACTCGACGAGCCGCGTCGCGCGCCCCAGGAACACGGGCAGCACGCCCGCGGCGAACGGGTCGAGCGTCCCGCCGTGGCCGACCCGGCGGGTCGACGACAGGCGCCGGACGAGGCCGACCACGTCGTGCGAGGTCGGCCCCGAGGGCTTGGCGACGATCAGGACGCCGTCGAGCCCGCCCGACCGCCCGCCGCGGCTCACCGGCTGACGGCCGCGGCCAGCCGCGCGGCCTCGGCGCCCACCGCGACGACCGCCTCGTCGAGCGGCTTCTGGATCGTCGCGCCGGCCGCGCGCGCGTGGCCGCCGCCCCCGAAGGTCCCGGTGAGCACCGTGGCGTCGACGCCGCCGGGCTTCGTGCGCACGCTGAGGCGCGTGGTCCCGTCGTCCTGCCCCTTGAGCAGCATCGCGACCTCGGCGGTCTCGGACTGGGCGAGGAGGTCGATGATCCCCTCCGAGTGGGCCGGCAGCGCCCCGGTCGCCTCGAGGTCGCCGGGTTCGAGCGTGGACCAGATGATCCGTCCGTCGGGCGACGTCCGGATGCGCGCCGAGCACCCGCCCGAACAGCTCCAGCTGCACGTCGGGCTTCGAGCGGTAGAGCCGTCGCGAGATGTCGGACAGGGGTGCGCCGGCCTCCACGAGGGCCGCGGACACGGCGAGCGTGCGCGGCGTCGCGTTGGGGTGGGCGAAGGTCGCGGTGTCCATGACGATCCCGGCCATCAGCGCCGTCGCCAGGGCGCCATCGCCGGCGTCGAGCGGCACCCCGAGCCGGACCGCGAGCAGCGCGGTCATCTCGCACGTCGCGGCGGCAGCGGGGTCGACCCAGTCCCCCGGCCCCCGGGCGTCGTTGGAGGCGTGGTGGTCGATGATCACCCGCGGCAGATCGCGGAACAGCTCCGGGTGGCGGCCGGCGACCGCGCCGACGCGCTCGGCGGTCGCGCAGTCGGACAGGACCAGCAGGTCGTAGGCGACGGCGGGATCCGGATCCGGGCGGACGCGCTCGACGTCGGGCATGAACGCGTAGATCGGCGGCGGCTCGTCGGAGAACACCGCGGTCGCGCGCCCGCCGATGGCCTCGACCAGGCGGCACAGCGCGAGCGTCGCGCCGAGCGTGTCCGCGTCCGGGTTCTCGTGGCCGACGGCCAGCACCTCGCGCGCGCGTCGAAGGCGAGCCACCACCTCGTCGGGGACCGCTGCGGCGGCGAGCGCCACGAGGTCGACGGCCTCGGTCATCCTCGGCGAGAGCCGGGCTTGCCGGATCCGGGCTTGCCGCCGGGCTTGCCGTGGCCGGACCTGCCCGAGCCCGACGCGCCGCTGCCCGGCTTGGTCCGATGGCCCTTCGACGGCCGGTTTCCGGTGCGGGCCGACGGCGCACCACGCCGCTGCGGCGGCCGCTTCGGCGCGTCCGGGACCGCGGCGGCGGCGTCGGCCGGATCGTCGGTGTCGCCCTCGTGCGGCAGGCGGCGGACCGGCGTCGGGAGCGAGTCCGTGAACGGCTCGATCGCCTGCGGGTCGGCCCCGGCCTCGAGCTCGTTGAGCAGGTGCAGGAGGCGCGTCCCCCGCTCGGCCGAGTCGTCGAGCCGGACGTGGAGCTCGGGGATGCGCCGGATCCGCAGCCGGCGGCCCAGCTCGTGGCGGACATAGCCCATCGACTGCTGCAGGCGCGCAGCGTCTCGTCGCGATCGGCCTTGCCGCCGATCACGCTCACCCACACCTTGGCGTGCCGGAGGTCCGGCGACGTCTCGACGTCGGTGATCGTCGCGAACCCGATGCGCGGGTCCGCGATCTCCTTGGCGAGCAGCGCCCCGATCTCCTGGCGCAGGAGCTCGTCGACGCGCTCGGTGCGCTGGCTCATGGGCGCGAGTGCCTCAGCTGGCGATCCGGCTCCGGGTCTGGTTCGTGAAGCACTCGATGATGTCGCCCTCGACGAGGTCGTTGTAGCCGGCCAGGCCGATGCCGCACTCGAAGTTCTGGGCGACCTCGCGGACGTCGTCCCGGAACCGTCGCAGCGACTCGATCCGGTCGGTCTCGATGACCTTGCCGCCGCGCCACACGCGCGCGCCGCCGTTGCGGACGATGCGCCCGTCGGTGACGTAGCAGCCGGCGATGACGGTGCTCTTGCCGACCCGGAAGATCTGGCGGACCTCGGCGCGGCCCTCGACGACCTCCACGACCTCCGGCTCGAGCATGCCCTTGAGGGCCGCGTCGATGTCGTCCGTGAGCTTGTAGATGATGTCGTAGAGCCGGACGTCGACGCCCTCGCTCTCGGCGGCGCGCCGCGCGGTCTCGGTGATCGAGGTGTTGAACCCGACCACGATCGCGTTCGACGCCGTCGCGAGCATGATGTCGTTGTCCGTGATGTCGCCGTTGGCCTCGAGCAGGATGTTGATCTTGACCTCGTCCGTGCCGAGCTGGTCGAGCGCGTGGGTGATGGCACCCAGCGAGCCCGAGACGTCGGCCTTGAGGATGATCCGCAGCTCCTTGGCCTGGCCGGCCTGGATCTGGCGGTAGAGGTCCTCGAGGGTGGCGCGTGCGCCGCCCCCGCCGTCGCGGGCGGCCTGCTCGTTCTTGCGGGTCTCGACCTGCGCCCGGGCGGTCTTCTCGTCGCCGACGACGCGCAGGATGTCGCCCGCCTCGGGGACGTCCGCCAGGCCGAGGATCACCACGGCCGACGACGGCCCGGCCTTCGAGACCCGCTTGCCGGCGGCCGTCTCGAGCGCCCGGATCTTGCCGAACGTGTTGCCCACGACGACGATGTCGCCGACCCGCAGCGTGCCGGTCTGGACGATCAGCGTCGCGACGGGGCCGCGGCCCTTGTCGAGCTGGGCCTCGATCACGGTGCCGACGGCGTCGCGCTTGGGGTTGGCCTTCAGCTCCTGGAGGTCGGCGACCAGCAGGATGATCTCCAGCAGCTCGTCGATGCCCTGGCCGGTCCTGGCCGACACGGGGACGAGCGGCGTGTCGCCGCCGAAGTCCTCGATGACCACGCCCGCCTCGGCGAGCTCGGTCTTGACGCGGTCGGGGTTCGCCTCGGCCCGGTCGATCTTGTTCATCGCGATCACGAGCGGCACCTTGGCCGCCTTCGCGTGGCTGATGGCCTCGAGCGTCTGGGGCATGACGCCGTCGTCGGCCGCGACCACGATGACCGCGATGTCGGTGACCCGCGCGCCGCGGGCGCGCATCGAGGTGAACGCCTCGTGGCCCGGCGTGTCGAGGAAGACGATGTGCTTGCCGTCCTTGGTCGTGACCTCGGACGCGCCGATGTGCTGGGTGATGCCGCCGCGCTCGCCCGACGCGACGGTCGTGGAGCGGATGGCGTCGAGGAGGCTCGTCTTGCCGTGGTCGACGTGGCCCATGACGGTCACGATCGGGGCGCGGGCGACGAGGTTGGCGTCGTCCTCCTCCTCGAACAGGACCTCCTTGGTCGCCTCGGGGGCCGGCCCGGTGCCGTCCTCCTCGTCGGCCGTCGCCGAGGTGGCGTCCGGCTCGGCGACCTCGTAGCCGAGCTCGCTCGCGACCAGCGACGCGGTGTCGCGGTCGATGAGCTGGTTGATGGTCGCGAAGATGCCGCTCTTGATCAGCTCGCGGATGATGTCCGCCGGGCTGACGGCGAGCAGCTCCGCGAACTCCTTGACGGTGATCGTGCTCGGCAGCTCGATGGCGCCGCGCTCGACCGGGTCGACGACCTGGACCGCTCCCTGCGGGAAGGCTCCGGCTCGTCGCTGGGGCTTGCGGGGTCCGCGTCGGCCGCGGGTGCCGCTCCTACTCCTGGCCACGCGTTCCTCCTTGATGGTCAGTATCGATGGTGGGGGCCGGCGCTGGGCGCCGGCGTGGGGTGTGTTGGTGATGAGGGCGTCGGGACCGGCCGAGATCACGGCCGTCACGTCCGCCGGGATGGGGGCGGCGAGTGCGTGCTCGAGCGCGCGCTTGCGCGACGCGGCGTCCCAGCAGGACGCGTCCCGGCACAGGTAGGCGCCGCGCCCGGAGGCGCGACCCGTCGGGTCGATGGCGATCTGGCCGTCGGGGGCCCGCACGATCCGCACCAGCTCGCGCTTGGGGCGCGAGGTGCGGCACGCGACGCAGCTCCGCGTCGGGAGCGGGCGCGGCGCGACGGTCCCGGACCGGCCGGGGGCCGCCGGGCCTACGACGACACCTCCTCGTCGACGGCGGCCTCGTCTGCCTTGGTCTTCCGGGTGCGCTTCGGCTTCGCGGCGACGGCCACCGCCTCGGGCTCGGCCGCGGGGGTGGCGCCGTTGGTGGCGGCGGTCCCGTCGGCGTCCGCATCGGCGGCCTTCGCCGTCTTGGTCGTCTTGCGCGGCTTCGTCACCTTGGCGGCGGGGCCGCGGCGGCCTCGACCGGCTCGGCGGCGGCTTCGGGCTCGCTCGCCGTCTCGGCGACCTCGGCCGCCGGCACCGCGGCGGGGGCCTCGGCGACGGGTGCGGTGGTCGCGGCGTCCGCGGCGACGGCCTCGCCGACGGATGCGGCCGTCCCGTTGGCGTCCGCGGCGATCGCCTCCGGCGCCACGCCGTCGGGCTCCGGCGTCTCGGCGGCCGCGACGTCGCTGCGGATGTCGATCCGCCAGCCGGTCAGGCGGGCCGCCAGGCGCGCGTTCTGGCCCTCGCGCCCGATCGCCAGCGACAGCATCCGCTCGGGGACGGTCACGTTCGCGATCCGGTGCTCCGTGTCGATCCTGACGCCCAGGACCTGGGCCGGCGACAGGGCGTTGGCCACGAACACCGACGGGTCCTCGTTCCACGGGATCACGTCGATCTTCTCGCCGGCCAGCTCGGCCACGACGGCCTGCACGCGGGCGCCACGCTGCCCGACCGTCGCCCCGACGGGGTCGAGCCCCTCCTGGCGCGACGACACGGCCACCTTCGACCGGCTGCCGGCCTCGCGGGCGATCGCCTTGACCTCGACGGTGCCGGCGTGGATCTCCGGGACCTCGAGCTCGAACAGGCGCTTCAGGAACCCCTTGTGCGTGCGCGAGACGAGGATCTGCGGGCCGCGGGCGGAGCGGCGCACCTCGAGCACGAAGGCCTTGACCGGCTGCCCGATGCGGTAGTGCTCGAGCGGGCTCTGCTCGCTGGTCGCGAGGATCGCCTCCACGCCCTTGCCGACGTCCAGGATGATCGCGCGCGGCTCGACGCGGCTCACGGAGCCCGTGAGCAGCTCGCCCTCGCGGTTCGCGAACTGGTCGAACACCTGGTCGCGCTCGACCTCGCGGATCCGCTGCAGGATGATCTGCTTGGCGGTCTGCGCGCCGATGCGCCCGAAGTGCTCGCCGTCCAGCTGCTCGATCTCGATCACGTCCCCGGCGCGCGCGTCGTCCTTGGTCTGGCGGGCCTCCTCGACGGTGACCTCGACCATCGGGTCCTCGATCTCGTCGACGACGTAGCGCCCGCGATAGACGTCGATCCGGCCGCTGTCCGGCTCGACGCGGACGAAGATGTCCTCCTCGCCGGCGACGCGGCGGTAGGCGGCCTGGATGCCTTCCTCGAGGGCCCGGACGAGCGCCTCGCGGGAAACCTGCTTCTCTGCGTTGAGCTGGAGCAGCGCACCGACGAAGTCACGACTCATCCTGTGCCTCCCTGCATCCTGCTCGATGGCGGCGAGGCTCCCCTGACACGAAGAAACGTGGGTTGGTCACCCACGTTCCGAGGCGGCCTCGCGTTTATTGGGCGGAAGTATACACCCGGGCCCGTGGACGGCCACGCTCGGCGAAGGGCGGCGAGCGGGCGGTCAGACCGCGGCGGCGGCCTCCTGGACGCCGTACCGGCGGTCGACGTAGTCCTCGAGGATGGCGATGAACTCGTCGACGATGTGGTCGCCGCGGAGCGTGCGGTCGAGCCTCCCGTCGACGAACACCGGGGCGACCGGCGACTCGAACGTGCCCGGCAGGCTGATCCCGATGTTCGCGTGCTTCGACTCGCCCGGGCCGTTGACGACGCAGCCCATGACCGCCACCTGCATCTCCTCGACGCCCGGGTGCCCGGCCTTCCATTCCGGCATCCGCGTCTTGAGGTGCTCGGTGATCTGCTGGGCCATCTCCTGGAAGAACGTCGAGGTCGTCCGGCCGCAGCCGGGGCACGCCGACACCTGGGGCAGGAACGAGCGCAGGCCCATCGACTGCAGGACCTGCTGCGCGACCTCGACCTCGAGCTCGCGACCGGCGCCGGGCTCCGGCGTGAGCGACACGCGGATCGTGTCCCCGATCCCCTCGTTGAGCAGGATCGACAGGCCGGCGGTCGAGGCCACGATCCCCTTCATCGCCATGCCCGCCTCGGTCAGGCCGAGGTGCAGCGGGTAGTCCGATCGCGGGGCGAGCCGGTGGTACGTGTCGACGAGGTCGCGCACGCCCGAGACCTTCGCCGACAGGATGATCCGGTCGTGCCCGAGCCCGGTCTCCTCGGCCAGCTCGGCCGAGCGCATCGCGGACTCGACCATCGCGTCGATCATCACGTCCCGCGCGTCGCGCGGCTCGTCCAGCCGGGCGTTCGCCTCCATCAGGTCCGTGAGCAGCTGCTGGTCGAGCGAGCCCCAGTTGACGCCGATGCGGACGGGCTTCCCGTTGTCGATCGCGACCCGCACGATCGTCTGGAAGTGCTCGTCGTGGCGCTTGGTGCCGACGTTGCCCGGGTTGATCCGGTACTTCGCCAGCCCGGCCGCCATCTCCGGGTACTCCACCAGGAGCTTGTGGCCGTTGTAGTGGAAGTCGCCGATCACCGGCACGTCGACGCCCAGGTTGTCGCGCAGCTTGCCCAGCATCGCGGGCACGGCCGCGGCGGCCTCCTCGGTGTTGACGGTGACCCGCACCAGCTGGCTGCCGGCGTGCGCGAGCCGGGCGACCTGGATGGCGGTGGCGTCCGGGTCGGCGGTGTCGGTGTTGGTCATCGACTGCACGACGACGGGATGGGCGGAGCCGACCAGCACGCCGCCGACGTCGACCGACACGGTCGGCACGCCGGATGGGCCTGAGCTGGTCCGGCGACGTCACGGGGTGCCGCTCACCTGTTTCGCGATGTCGAACACGGTGATCCAGATCAGGAACGTGAACAGCGCCACGAACCCGACGGCGTAGGTCAGCTGCTCGGCGCGCAGCGAGATCCGCCGGCCGTAGCGCGGGATCGCCTTGAGCACGATCACGAGCATCCGGCCGCCGTCGAGCGGCGGGAACGGCAGGATGTTGACGAGCGCGAGGTTGGCCGACAGCAGCGCGGTGAGGTAGATCACGTACAGCGGCCCGAGGCCCCACAGGACGTTGCCCAGCTCGACCGCGATCCCGACCGGGCCGGACGCCGGCGGCGCCGCCGTGGGATCGCTGACGATCGACCGGGCCAGGTCGCCCAGGCCGACGAGGATGAGGCTGAACGCCTGGACCGTGCGCTTGGCGCCGAGCTGGACCGCCTCCACGAACGAGTTGTCGATCGTGCCGACGGTCGCGACGGCCGAGGCGCGGATCCCGAGCGCCCCGGGCTGCTCCACCGTGGGCGTCCGCAGGACCACGCGGACGTCGCCGGTGGTGCCGTCGGCGTGCTGGATCCCGAGCATCGACGGCCTGGCCGCCGTTCGCCTGGAGGTCGTCGATCGCCTGCTCCGGGTTGCCGAAGGCCGAGTAGCGCGTGCCGTTGATGGTGACGATCGTGTCGCCGGCGACGAGGCCGCTCGCCGCGGCCGGCGCGCCCGGCGACGACCTCGCCGATCCTGACGCCGATCTGCGGCTCGCCCCACAGCGCGAGGCCCGTGAAGATCACGAACGCCAGCAGGAGGTTCATCAGGACCCCGGCGACCAGGATGCCGAGCTTGACCGGCAGCCGGGCGCGCGAGAAGGCGCGCGGGTCGTTGGCGTTGTCGCCGTCCTCGCCCTCGAGCTTGACGAAGCCGCCGATCGGCAGCCAGTTGAGCGTGTACAGCGTGCCCTGGCGGCTGGTGTCGAGCTCCGCCGCCGTCTCGAGGAACGCGGCGGCCTCGGGCGTGCCGGGCTCGATCCCCGGCGGGAGCGCGGGCTCGACCACCGGACGGGCGAGGTCCTGGGGATCGGGCTGGCCGCGGCGGAGGACCTTGGCCCTCGGCGGGAAGCCGATGCCGAACTCGAGCACGCGGACGTTCGCCCAGCGGGCGGTGACGAAGTGGCCGAGCTCGTGGATCAGGACGAGCGCGCCCAGGATCAGGATGAACAGCAGGACCGTGACGATCGACTGGGCGAAGCCGATCACGCGCGCCGCCCGTCGACGGGACCGGTCGCGAACGCCCCGCGGACCTCGGCGTCGAGCGCGATCAGCGCCTGGACGTCGGGCGCCTGGTCCGCGCCGCCGCCGAACCGCGCCACGGCGGCCTCGAGCAGGCGCGGGATGCCGGGGAAGTCCAGCGTGCCGTCGAGGAACCGGGCCACGGCCACCTCGTCGGCCGCGATCAGCGAGGCCGAGGCGCGGCTGCCGATGCGGCCGGCGTCGCGCGCGATGCGGAGCGCGGGAAAGCGCGTCTCGTCCGGGGCGCGGAAGTCCAGCTGCGCCGCGGCCACGAGGTCGGGCGGGGTCGCCGGTGACGGCAGGCGGTCGGGATGCGTGAGGGCGTACTGGATGGGAAGTCGCATGTCGGGGGTGCCCAGCTGGGCCTTCAGGGAGCCGTCCACGAACAGGACCGCCGAGTGGACGACGCTCTGCGGATGCACGACAACGTCGATCGCGTCGTACCCGACATCGTACAGCCAGCGTGCCTCGATGACCTCCAGGCCCTTGTTCGCGAGCGTCGCCGAGTCGATCGTGATCTTCGCGCCCATCGTCCACGTCGGGTGGCGCAGGGCCTGCTCGGGCGTGGCCGCGGCGATCGATTCGGCGTCGGCGTCGAGGAACGGCCCGCCCGACGCGGTGAGCACCAGCCGGGCGATCGCGGCGCGTGGCTCCCCCACCAGGCACTGCCAGATCGCCGAGTGCTCCGAGTCGATCGGGCGCAGCCAGGCGAGCGGCGTGGCGAGCGGATCGAGGTCGCCGGCCGCCGCGGCGCGCTCGGCGGCGCGGGCGCGGGCCTCGTGCATCACGAGATGGCCCCCGGCCACGAGCGTCTCCTTGTTCGCGGTCGCGACGATCTTGCCCGCCCGGAGCGCGGCGAGGACCGGCCGCAGCGACACGACGCCGCCGGTGCCCACGATCACGAGGTCGACGTCGTCGCGGGTCGCGAGCGCCTCGAGCGCGTCGGCGCCGCCGACCCGCGTCGTCCCGGACGGCAGGTCGAGGGCCGCGCCGTCGCCCGCGAGGCTCACGACGACCGGGCGGAGACGCCTGGCCTGCGCGCTCAGCTCGGCGGCGTTGCGGCCGCTCGCGAGGGCCACCACCCGGAAGCGGTCGGCGTGGTGCTCGAGGACGTCGACCGCCTGGCGCCCGATGCTGCCCGTGGAGCCGAGGAGGGCGACCCGGATCCGCGGCCGGTCGAACGGGGGCGGCGGGTCAGCGGGCGATCGCGAGGACATACAGCGCGACGACGGGGGCGGCGAACAGGAACGAGTCGATCCGGTCGAGGATGCCGCCGTGGCCCGGGATCAGGGTCCCCGAGTCCTTCGCGCCGGCCGCCCGCTTGAGCATCGACTCCGCGAGGTCGCCCGCCTGGGCGACCAGCCCCAGCAGCGGCCCCAGCACGATCGCCCCGATCGGCGGCTGGCCGAGGCCCGCGAGCATGAGGGCGACGACGATCGTGCACGCGATCAGCCCGCCGACCAGGCCTTCGATCGACTTCGACGGCGAGATGTGGGTCAGGAACTTGTGCCGGCCGATCTGGCTGCCGACGAGGTAGGCGCCCGTGTCGAAGCTCCACACGCCGAGCACCAGCAGCAGGATCCAGCCCCGCTCGGCGCCCACGGCGTACAGCGGCGCGGACGCGTCGACCGGCGGCGCGGACGTCGCCACGTGGAGCACGAACGACAGCAGCCCGACGTAGATCGCCCCGAACAGCGTCGCGATCCAGGCCACCAGCCCGTCGCGCGGGTCGGTCCGCATCAGGCTCCCGACGCCCGCCAGGACCGCGCCGATCGCGACCAGCACGAGGCCCTTCTCGGCGTCGGGCACGAAGCCCGCCTGGAGGACGAGGGCGATGGCGATCGCGGTCCCGAACAGCGCGAGCGACGGGTAGCCGGCTGCGCGCAGCAGGCGGAACGTCTCCATGCCCGGCGAGCCCGGCGACCAGGGCGAGGACCAGCGCGACCGCCTGGACGCCGAGGAACAGCGCGACGAGCAGGACGGGGACGAGGACGAGCGCGGAGAGCGCCCTGGTCCGGAGCACCGATCCCGGCCGCTAGCGCCCGAACCGGCGCGTGCGGCTCGCGAACTCGAGCAGGGCCTCGTCGAACGCGTCGGGCCCGAAGTCCGGCCACAGGCGCTCCGTGAACACGAGCTCCGCGTAGGCCGACTGCCAGATCAGGAAGTTGCTGATCCGCTGCTCGCCACCGGTCCGGACGACGAGGTCGGGGTCGGGCAGGCCGCCCGTGTACAGCGCCTCGCCGATCGTCCGCTCGTCGACCGCGTCGGGCGGGATGCCCATCGCCGCGATCCGGCGGAACGCGTCGACGAGCTCGGTGCGGCCGGCGTAGTTCCAGGCGATGTTGAGCTGGAGCCGGGTGCCCTCGGACGTGCGGTCGAGCGCGTCGCCGATGGAGGTCTGCGTCGCTTCCGGGAGCTCCTCGAGCCGGCCGAGGAGCCGCACCCGGACGCCCTCGGCGCGGAGCTCGTCGGTCTCGTCGCGGATCGCCTGCGCCAACAGCCCGAACAGGCCGGCGACCTCCTCGTCGGAGCGGGCCCAGTTCTCGCGGCTGAACGCGTACAGCGTGAGCATCGGGATGCCGCGCCTGACCGCGTGGCGCAGCAGCTCGCGGATCGCCTCGACCCCGGCGGCGTGCCCCTCGAAGTCGGGCTTGCCGCGGGCGCGTGCCCAGCGGCGGTTGCCGTCCATGATGATCGCGACGTGCCGGGGCAGCTCGTCCGGCGGCAGGAGCGGAGCGTCGGGGAGCTCGGCCGCGGGCGCGACGGCATCGGACGATCCGCCGGCCGGCCCCGCGTGGGCGAGCGGCGGGGCGTCGGTGGGCCGGGCGAGCGAGCGATCGAGCGGCGCCTGGGCCACTAGACCTCCAGGACCTCCTGCTCCTTGACGTCCCCGAGGCGATCGACGTCGCCGATCACCCGGTCCGTGAGCTTCTGGAGCTGGTCCAGCTGGCGCCGGGCCTCGTCGGTCCCGACCTCGCCGTCCCGCTCCTCCTTCTTGAGCGCGTCGGCGGCCTCGCGGCGGAGATTGCGGATCTCGACGCGGGCCTCCTCCATCCGCTTGTGGACGCTCTTGACGATGTCCTTGCGACGCTCCTCGGTGAGCGGCGGGATGTTGAGGCGCACGAGCGTGCCGTCGACGTTCGGCGTGAGGCCGATGTCGCTCTTCTGGATCGCCTTCTCGATCGCCCCGATGACCCCGCGATCCCAGGGCTGGATCACGATCTGGTGGGACTCGGGCACGCTGATCGACGCCAGCTGGTTGAGCGGGGTCTGGGTGCCGTAGTAGTCGACGCGTGAGTCGCTCCACGAGCGACGTCGACGCCCGGCCGGTCCGCAGCCCCTGGAAGTCGCGCTCCATCGCCTCGACCGCGCGCAGCATCTTGCGCTCGGCGCCGGCCAGGGTCTCGCTGGTCATGCGGTGACACCTCCAGGCTGCGCGGAGATCAGGGTACCCACCGGCTCGCCGCGGGCAACCCTCGAGATGTTGTCGGGGGCGTTGAGATCGAACACGATGATCGGCAGGTCGTTCTCGAGGCACAGCGACACGGCCGCCGCGTCGAGGACCTTGAGCTGGTCGCGCAGCAGGTCCTGGTAGCCGAGGCGCGAGTAGCGCGTGGCGTTGGGGTCCTTCATCGGGTCCGCGTCGTACACGCCGTCGACCTTGGTGGCCTTCAGCAGGACCTCGGCCCCGATCTCGACCGCCCGCAGCGCCGCGGCGGTGTCGGTCGTGAAGTACGGGTTGCCGGTGCCGGCCACGAAGATCGTGACGCGACCCTTCTCGAGGTGGCGCACGGCGCGGCGGCGGATGTACGGCTCGGCGATCTCGTTCATCGCGATCGCGCTCATGACCCGCACCGGGATCCCGATCCGCTCGATCGCGTCCTGCAGCGCGAGGCCGTTCATCACGGTCGCCAGCATGCCGATGTAGTCGCCGGTCGCCCGGTCCATGCCGCGCGCCGCCGCCGCGAGCCCGCGGAAGATGTTGCCGCCGCCCACGACGATGCCGATCTGCACGCCGCTCGCCTGGACCTCGGCGACCTGGCGCGCGATGAACGCGCAGAACGCCGGGTCCACGCCGTACTGGCGCTCGCCGAGCAGGGCCTCGCCGGACAGCTTGAGCAGGATCCGCCGGTAGCCGGGCCGGCTCTCGCCCGGGGCCGCCGGCCCCGCGCCGTCGCCGGATCCGCGACCTCCCTCGGTCACAGCTCCTCCCCGATCTCGAACCGGGCGAACCGGCGGACCCGGATGTTCTCGCCGATGGTCGCGATCGACTGGGTGATCAGCTCGCCCACGGTCAGCTCGGTGTCGCGGAACGGCTGCTCGGTCAGCACGACCTGCTGGTACCACTTCTTGAGCTGGCCCTCGACGATCTTGCCGCGAACGGCCTCGGGCTTGGCCTGCACCGACGGGTCGGCGAGCAGGGCCTCCTGCTTCGCCTCGAGGACGTCGGCCGGGATGGCGTCGATCGACGGGTACTCCGCGTGGAGCGCCACGACCTGCATCGCGAGGTCCTTGACGAGCTTCTGGAACTGGTCGGTCCGCGCGACGAAGTCCGTCTCGCAGTTGACCTCGATGAGGGCCCCGATGCGGCCGCCCATGTGGATGTAGCTGCCGACGACGCCTTCGCGGGCGTCGCGGCCGGCCTTCTTGGCCGCGGACGCCACGCCGCGCTCGCGGAGCAGCGCGATCGCCTTGTCGAGGTCGCCGTCGGTCTCCTCGAGCGCGCGCTTGCAGTCCATCATGCCCGCGCCGGTTCGCTCGCGGAGCTCCTTGACGGCGTCGGCCGTGATTGCCATGGGCGTGTTGCTCCTGTGTCTCTAGCGTACGGCGTGCGCACCCGGCGCGCGCCGTCGGTGTTCGTGGTGGAGGCCCGGCGGACCGCCTGTTGGCGGTCCGTCGAGCCGGATCAGTCGGCGGGCGCGTCCTCGGCCGGCGCGTCGGCGGGCGCTCGGCGGTCGCGACGCCCGCGGGCACGGGCGTCTCGGGACGCGGCGAGCCGGGCAGCAGGTCCTCGTCGTCCAGGTCGGGGTCGAACGACAGGGTCCCGCCGGCGGCGAGCTGGGCGACCAGGTCGGCCGCGGCGGTCTCGTCGAACTCGGGCTCCTCGACGCCCTGGGGCTCCTGGGCCTCGGGCTCGGACGAGGCACGCGCCGCGCGCTGGCCGGCGCCCTCGATCGCCGCGTCGGCGACCAGCTGGCAGAGCAGCCGGATCGCACGGATCGCGTCGTCGTTGGCCGGGATGATGTAGTCGAGCTCGTCCGGGTCGACGTTGGTGTCGCCCGTGCCGATGACCGGGATCTCGAGCTTGTTGGCCTCGGTCACCGCGATGCGCTCGCGGTGCGGGTCGACGATGAAGACGGCGCCGGGCAGGCGCTTCATCTTGCGGATGCCGCCGAGCATCGCGTTGAGCTTGTTCAGCTCCTCGGTCAGCCCCGCGGCCTCCTTCTTGGGGAGGCGGTCGAAGTCGCCGGCGAGCTGCCGGGCCTCGAGCTGGTCGAGCAGCCCGATGCGCTTCTTGATCGTGACGAAGTTGGTCATCATGCCGCCCAGCCAGCGCTTGGTGACGTAGGGCTGGCCGGCCCGCATCGCCTCCTGCATCACGGGCTCCTGCGCCTGCTTCTTGGTGCCGACGAACAGCACGCTCTCGCCGCGGGCGACCGTCTCGGTGACGAACTCGAGCGCCGTGTCGAGGCGCTTGACCGTCTGGGCGAGGTCGATGATGTGGATCCCGTTGCGCTCCGCGAAGATGAACGGGCGCATCTTGGGGTTCCATCGGCGCGTCTGGTGGCCGAAGTGGACGCCGGCCTCCAGGAGCTGGCGCATCGAAGCCGTGGGCACTGGGTGACCTCCTGCGGTTGTGCCTCCGCGGATCCCCTGCGGGGCCGTCGGCTCGGGTCTCGCGACCTGCGCCTGGTCCGGCACCATCCCGCCCGGGACCGTGATCCGCGTGTGTGCTCCGTCTCGGGCCGAGACCCGGAACGGGCGGTTGTCGTCCGGACCATCCGGAGCGGCCGGGAGTGTAGCACAGGGTCCCGGCCGCTCCCGATCGGGCCGGGCGACGCCGATGATCAGGGCCGGAGCCCGCGGTGATGGCGGATCGACGGCCGCCCATCCGGTCCGCGGTCGATCGCGACGAGGTCGATCCGGACCGGCAGCCGCGGCAGGGGCGTCCCGTCGGGGAGGACGCCCGCGTCCAGCAGCCCGGCCACCGCGCGCCGCAGGGCCAGGCGCTTGCGGTGGTCGAGCGACTCCTCGGCCAGCCCGAAGTCGCGACGGCCGCGCCAGCGCACCTCGACGACGACCAGCGTCCTCGGCGGGCCGGGGTCGATCCCGACCAGGTCCAGCTCGTCCCGCCCGACGCGCACGTTCCGGGCGAGGACCGCCCAGCCGCCCGCGACGAGGCGCTCGGCCACCTCGGCCTCCGCGGCGTCGCCCAGCTCCCGGGCGGTCCGCGGCGTCGACATGGGCCGAATCGTGGCAGGCGCCACTCACCGGCGACTTATCGACGATCAGACCTGGGGACTGCGAGCTAGGTCGCCCCGATGACCGCGCCGACCGGCTCGTCGTCCTCGTCGGTCTCGCGCTCGCCCATCGGGACGGCGACCATCGGCCGGGCGTCCGCGAGCTCGAGCGCGGCGATGTCATCGTCGCCGGCGAGGTCGTCGTCGGGCGCGTCGCCGGCGTCGAACAGGCCCAGCTGGTCGCCGGCCAGCAGCACCTGGAGCGCCTGCCAGCTCTTGCGGTGGTGCGGCGTGAGCCCGTGGGCCCGGATGGCGTCGCGGTGCTCGCGGGTGGCGTAGCCCGCGTTGCGGTCCCAGCCGTACACCGGGTAGCGCACGGCGAGGTTGTGCATCATCCGGTCGCGGACGGTCTTCGCGATGATCGAGGCGCAGGCGATCGAGTAGACCCGCGCGTCGCCGTCGACGATCGCCGTGTACGGCCCGACCTGCGATTCGAAGTCGGCGATCCGCAGCCCGTCGACGAGCACGTGGTCGTGACCGCCGAGCCGGGCGATCGCGCGGCGCATCGCGAGGTGGGTCGCGTGGTAGATGTTCAGCCGGTCGATGTCGGCGACCGACGCCGCCCCGACGCCGATCGCGACCGCCCGGCGACGGATGATCGGCGCCAGGCGCTCACGCTGGCCGGCGGACAGGGTCTTCGAGTCGCGGACGCCCGGGATCCGGTGGCAGTTGGGCGACATGATCACGGCCGCCGCGACGACGGCGCCGCTGGTCGGGGCGACGCCGACCTCGTCCACACCCGCGATCCGGGTCGCGCCGCCGCGCCACAGGGGGCGCTCCCAGCGCAGCGTCGGGACGATCACGGCCATCGGACGCTAGCGTAGCGCCCCGGGCCGGACATGGCGCGACCCCCGGGGGAACCGGGGGTCGTCGGGTTCGCGGGGCGGCGTCCGGGCGTCAGACCGGTCGTCGCCATGCCTCGCCTAGCGGCGCTCGCGCTCGCCGGACGGGCCGGGGTCGTCGGGTTCGCGGGGCGGCGTCCGGGCGTCGGGCCCGTCGTCGCCCATGCTGCCTAGCGGCGCTCGCGGAGGGTGGTCGCGGCCTTGCCCACGCGGTTGCGCAGGAAGTACAGCTTCGCGCGGCGGACCTGGCCGTGGCGGACGACCTCGATGCGGTCGATCCGCGGGCTGTGGAGCTTGAACGTGCGCTCGACGCCGACGCCCGACGCGATCCGGCGGACGGTGATCGTCGACGCGATGCCGCTGTTCCGCATGCGCATCACGAGGCCCTCGAAGACCTGGATCCGCTCGCGGTTGCCCTCGACGACCTTGGCGGCCACCTTGACGGTGTCGCCGGGGGTGATCACGGGGAGGTCGGTGCGCAGCTGGTCCTGCACGATCTCGTTGAGCACGTTCACGGGTACGGGTCCTTGTACGTTCGGGCGGCAGCCGCGGCTGCGGAGGGCTCGCAGGTGATGGACGGCGTGCCGGGGACGGCGCGGCCGACGGCGGAGGATAGCACGGCCGGTGGCCGGTGTCAGGCGTCTCCGGACGCGTCCGCCGCGGCGGAGGCGGTCGTCGCCGACGCCGAGTCGTCGGGCTCGGCGCGGATCTCGTCGAGCAGGCGCCCCTCCTCCGGGGAGAGCGGCCGGTCGTGCAGCAGGTCGGGTCGCCGAAGCAGCGTGCGACGGAGCGACTCGCGGAGACGCCAGCGTCGGACCTCCTCGTGGTGGCCCGAGACGAGCACGGGGGGCACCGAGACGCCGTCGAACGTCGCCGGGCGGGTGTACTGCGGGTACTCGAGGAGGCCGGCCGCGAACGACTCCTCGGCGGTGGACGCCTCGTCGATCGCCCCGGGCAGCAGCCGCAGCACGGCGTCGACGACCACGAGCGCCGCCAGCTCGCCGCCCGTGAGCACGTAGTCCCCGATCGAGAGCTCGAGGTCGACCATCGACCGGATCCGCTCGTCGACGCCCTCGTAGCGCGGGCAGAGCGAGGACCAGGTGTCGCGGCGGACGCGAGCGACTGCGCCGTCGACTGGCGGAAGACCTCGCCCGCCGGATCGAGCAGGATCACGAGCGAGCCCGGGCGGCGGAGCTCGGCGAGCGCCGAGGCGACCGGCTCGGGGCGGAGGACCATGCCGGCGCCGCCCCCGTAGGTGTAGTCGTCGACGGTCCGGTGCCGGCCGAGGCCCCATTGCCGGAGGTCGTGGACCCGCACGGTCGCGAGCCCGCGCTCCAGGATGCGGGCCGGGATGCTCTCGCCCAGCGGCCCCTCGACCATCGCCGGGAACAGCGTGAGGACGTCGACCTCGAGGGTCATGACGAGGGCGGCTCGGACCCGGCGTCGTTCGGAGCGACGACCTCGGGCGCGGCCGCGGCGTCGTTCGCGGCCGCCGCCTCGGGCTGGGTCGCCGTCCCGCTCGGACGGCTGGGATTCGGCGGCCGGCGGTCCCTCGGCCGGACGTAGTCCTCGTCCTCGACCGGTCGCGCGTCGATCGCGAGCGCGTCGAGGTCGACGATCATCTCGCCTCGCTCGGGCGCGAGCTCGATGACGATGCCGCGCACGCCGGGCACGTCGAGCTCGCCGCGCGGACCCCGGACGACGAACACGTCGGCGCCGCCGGCGTGGTACAGCTCGACGATCCGGCCCAGGTCCTCGCCGTCGCCGGAGCGCACGGCCAGGCCCTCGAGCTCGTGCACACAGCCAGCGGCCGGGCTCGCGCGGCTCGTCGGGCGTGTCGATCTCGAGGTAGACGCCGCGCAGCGCATCGGCGGCGTCGCGGTCGCGGACCTCGCGGAACCGGAGCCACCAGCCGGGGCCGTCCGCGACCGGCACGGCCTCGGCGATGGTCAGCCCGCGCTGCGCGCCTTCGGGGTACAGGACGGCGCCCTCGACGAAGCGCTCCTCCGGCCGGTCCGTGAGGAGCTCGATCCGGAGCTGGCCGCGCAGGCCGCGCAACCCGCGGACGAGGCCGACGGCGAGCCGCGCGGGTGGCGCGGGCGTGTCGCTCGGCATGGATCGGCGAGGCGTCCGCGGCGGGCGCGGCCTCCGGCGACGATGCGCGCGCCCGCGAGGACGCGCGACCGCCCGACGGCGTCGAGGGAGCCAGGACGGGCTCCCTAGATGATCTCGAGGCTGACGGGCTCGCCCGTGCGGGCGGAGGTCACCTTGAGCAGGGTGCGGAGCGCCTTCGCGACGCTGCCGTTGCGCCCGATGACCTTGCCCATGTCGGACTCGGCCACGTGCAGCTCGATGATGGTGCCGTCCTCGCCGTTGACGACCTCGACCTTGACGGCCTCGGGATCGTCGACGAGCGACTTGGCAACGTATTCGACCAGATCGGCGGCTGCCATCGTTCGGCCCCTACTTGGTGGTCAGGCCGGGGATGACGCCGGCCTGCTTGAGGAGCCGGCGGACCGTGTCCGACGGCTGGGCGCCCTTGGCGAGCCAGTCCTTGGCCTTCGCCTCGTCGACGCTGAGCGTGATGGGATCGGTCCGGGGGTTGTAGTGCCCGATCGTGTCGATCGCGCGGCCATCGCGCGCGGATCGGCTGTCGGCGACGACCAGCCGGTAGGTCGGCTGCTTGGTCGCCCCGACACGGGTGAGTCGGATGCGGACGGACATGGGCGGTGCGCTCCTCCAGGTGTGCCGCTCCCCGATCGTCGGGGACGCGGTCGTTGGGCAGGGTGTGGGGCTTGGGCGGGGCTAGTTGCCGGTCACGCTGAGGACGAGGGTGCCCTCGTCGACGTCGCCCGAGACGTTGGTCGCGATCACGCTGTCGAAGGCGTCGAGGTAGGGCTTGAGGTCGGCCTCGTAGGAGGCCTTCTCGTCGCTCGACAGGCGGGCCTCGGCGAGGTCGCGGACGCCGGCGACGTCGAGCCAGAACAGGGTGCTGTTGACGCTGTCGACCTTGGCCAGCGCGGACTTGAACGGTCGGTCGACGCGAGGTTCGATCCGGACGGGGCGTCGAGGACGCCCTTGACGAAGTCGACGCTGGTGCCGAAGACGACGACCTTGTCGGTCACGGCGTAGGCGAGCTGCAGCCCGCCGGGAACGTCGACCCCGGCCGCGGCCCCGGCGAGCGCGCCGATGCCGGACAGGTCGACCGTGGTGATCGTCGCCCCGTTGTACGACTGGTCGGTGAGCTTGACGCCGGATCCGCCGGCCGCGAGCTCGATGAACCCGCGCAGCTGGGTGAACAGCCGATTGGCGTCGGCGGCGCTCGTCGGGACGACGACGATCCCGCCGGCGATCTCGCCGTTGGTGTTCGTGATCGCGATCCCCGACTCGCCCATCCAGCCGACCGCGGCGTCGAAGCCGCCGACCAGCTTGAGCGCGTCGTCGACCTGCTGGACGCCGTCCTTGAGCGACGCATCCGAGGCGAGCAGGGCCTTGAGCCGCTTCAGCGCGCCGCCGAAGTCCTGGGTGTCGACGAGGGCGACCGTGTCGGCCGGGACCAGCGACGGCAGGGTCGACGCCGCGTTGGGCGCGGTGCCGAGCTTCTCGTTGTGGGGCTGGCGCGACTCGACGACGAGCGCGCCGTCCTTGGCCTCGACCGCGACGACCGACCAGTCCGGGTACAGCCCGTCGAGGACCGACAGGGCGGCGGTCGGCATCCCGTCGTCCGCCGGGACCATCGCGGACGCGGCGGTGACGATGGCCTCGGTGTCGACGTACGCGAACGCGAGCCGGTCGCCGGTGATCGTCGCCGAGGCGGTCTTGAACTGCTCGTTGGTGTTGAGGCCGGTCTTGCCGCCGGTGTCGATGGCCGCCTTGACGGAGCTCGTGTCGCCGATGGCGAGCACGGGGCCGGTCACGGCGTAGGCGAGCTGGACCTCCTTGGCCATGGCGCTGACGTCGGCCGGGGGCTTGATGACCGTGATCGTGACGCCGTTGTACGTCTCGGTGGTCGAGGTGGCCCCGGCCTCCTGGAGCGTGGTCGCCGCCCAGGCCGTGGCCTTGGCCGCGTCCTTGACGCTCGCGAGGGCGAGGAAGCGCGCCGACGAGGCGTCGGCCCCGGACGGCAGGGGTCCGACGCTGACGCCGAGCTGGCCGCCGAACCAGGGCTGGATGTCGGCCGTGTAGCTCTGCTTGCCGTCGGACGCCTTGCCGACGAGCTGGTCGAGGACCTCGTTGATCTTGGTCGGGAACGCGGCCTGGTCGTCGAAGCCCGGGAAGGCGCTGAGGACCTTGGCGAGCTCGGCCTGCTGGTTGCCGGGGAGGTCGAGGCGGACCTCGGCGTAGGTGACGCTGTCGTTCGGGGTCCAGGCGAGGACCGACGGCGTGCCCGACGCGCCGGTGAGCAGCACGGCGCCGGCGGCGGCCGAGACGGCGACCAGGGCGACGATGACGAGCGCGACGACCCACTTGAGCGGGGCTGCGGCGCTTCTTCGGGGCGGAGGCCGCGACGACGGGCGCGGTGGCGACGGCGTCGCCCGCGGCCTGGGGCGGCAGGAACGTCGGCACGGCGCCGGGCGCGGGCGGCGCCGGCGGAACCGGCGCGGGCGGCGCGTACGGGGCCGTCGCGTCGGTCGCCGCGCGGGCGGGCGGCGGGCTGCGGGCACCGCGCTGCGGCGGCCACCGGCTCGGGCGGGCTGCGCGGCGGTGGGCGCGCGGGCGCGGAGGCGTCGATCCACGCCCTCGGGCGTGGTCGGCGGCTCGGGCGGTGGCGGGAGCTGCTGCGTCGGGTCCTGGTCGGTCATGTCGTGGTCGTCCCCTATCGGCGCCCGATGAGCTGGCCCATCGCGGCGCGACGGCCCCCCGCTCCCGAGAGCTGTTTCATGAGCTTCTGCATCTCAGCGAACTGCTTGATCAGTCGATTGACGTCCGGGAGTGACGTCCCGGATCCGTTCGCGATCCGTCGCCGGCGCGAGGCGTTGAGCACGCCGGGCTCCCGCCGCTCGCGCGGCGTCATGGACAGGATGATCGCCTCGACGCGCTTGAGGTCCCCGCGGTCGACGGCGTCCTGGGCCTGCTTGGCCATGCCGCCCATGCCCGGGGATCATCGACATGACCTGGCCCATCGGACCCATCTTCTGCATCTGGCGCATGGACGCCAGCATGTCCTCGAGGGTGAACGCGCCCTTGCGCACCGACTCCTCGAGCTTGGCGGCCTGCTTCTCGTCGAAGGCCTCCTGCGCGCGCTCGGTGAGCGTGACGATGTCGCCCATGCCCAGGATCCGGCCGGCGAGGCGGTCGGGATGGAACACCTCGAGCGCGTCGGTCTTCTCGCCGGTGCCCAGGAACTTGACCGGGATGCCGGTGACGGCGCCGATCGAGAGCGCCGCGCCGCCGCGGGCGTCGCCGTCGATCTTGGTCAGCACGAGGCCGGTCACGGGGACCGCCCCGGCGAACCCCTGGGCGACGGTGACGGCCTCCTGGCCGGTCATCGCGTCCACGACCAGCAGCGTCTCGACCGGCTTCACGGCGGCGTTGATCGCGCGGATCTCGTCCATGAGCGCGTCGTCGATGGTGAGGCGGCCGGCGGTGTCGATGATCACGACGTCGCGACCCAGGCGCTTCGCGGCCTCGATGCCGCCGCGCGCGATGTCGACGGTCGGCGTCCCGGCCGGCGCGCGATGGACGGCGATGCCAAGCGAGTCGCCGAGGGTCTCGAGCTGGTCGGCGGCCGCGGGCCGGTACGGGTCGGCGGCCACCAGCATCGGCTGGCGGCCGAGCTTGGCGACGTGCTTCGCGAGCTTCGCGGCCGAGGTCGTCTTGCCCGAGCCCTGGAGCCCGACGAGCGTGACGACGGCCGGGTTGCCCGACAGCCGGAAGGTGCGGTCGCCGGCCGACAGCAGGGCCGTCAGCTCCTCGTAGACGATCTTCACGACCTGCTGGCCCGCGGTCAGGCTCTCGAGGATCTCGGCGCCCACGGCTCGCTCGCGCACGCGCGCGACGAACTCCTTGACGACCTTGAAGTTGACGTCGGCCTCGAGCAGGGCCAGGCGGACCTCGCGCATCGCGGCGTCCACGTCGGCCTCGGACACGCGGCCCCGGCCGGTCAGGCCGGCGAGGGTGGCGCGGAGGCGATCGCTGAGGCTGTCGAACATGCGGAGACGGCGGACCCTTGCTGTCGGTTGAGATCAGCCGCCGGGTCGGACCGGCGGGTGGTGCGCGGGTTCTGGCGACACCGAGGCGGACGGAGTGTACGTCATGGCCCGTTCGACCGCCCCTGGCTCGATGGTCGTGGGCGGCGCGCGCAACGCGACCGGCGAGGGCATCGCGCACCGGTACCCTTCGCGCGGTGACCTCGGACCCCCTGCTCGATCCGGTCCCGCCGACCCACGACATCACGCCCACGCCCGGCCTGTGGCGGAACGGGGCGTTCGTCCGCCTGTGGACGGCCGCGACGATCTCGGTGTTCGGCAGCTTCGTGACCCGGATCGCCCTGCCGTTCGTGGCGATCCTGACGCTCCGCGCCGGCCCGATCGAGGTCGCCGTGCTGCGCAGCCTCGACCTGATCGCGGCGCTCGTCGTCGGGTTCGTGGCGGGCGCGTGGGTCGACCGGCTGCGGCGCCGGCCCGTGCTGATCTGGGCCGACCTCGGCCGCGCCGTGCTCCTGGGCAGCATCCCGGTCGCGGCCATCGGCGGCTGGCTGACGCTGCTCCAGGTGTTCGTGGTGTCCGCGCTCGCCGCGGTGCTGACCACGTTCTTCGACGTCGCCGACCGGGCCTACCTCCCGACCGTCGTCGGTCGCCCGGACCTCGTGCGCGCCAACGGCGCCCTGGCGGCGACCAGCTCGGCGATGGAGTTCGCCGCCTTCGGCGTCGCCGGGTTCCTCGTCAACCTCCTGACGGCGCCGATCGCGATCGCCATCGACGCCCTGTCGTTCCTCGTGTCCGCCGTGCTGCTCGGCTCGATCCGGCGTCCCGAGCCGCCCCCACCGCCCGCGTCGGAGCGCGAGCCGGTGCTCGACGAGATCCGCGAGGGGCTTCGCCTGGTCGTCCGCGACCCGGTCCTGCGCGGGCTCGCCTGGGGCACGATGGGCCTCGCGGCGATGTGGGGCGTGTTCGGCGCCACGTGGCTCCTGTTCGTGACCGACGACCTGCACCTCGATCCCGCGGTCATCGGGGTGGTCGCCGCGCTGGGCGGCTTCGGATCGCTGTTCGGGGCGCTGCTCGCCGAGCGCGTCGTGGGGCGGTTCGGCCTCGGGCGCGTCGTCGTCGCGTCGCTGCTCTTCGCCGCCCTCGGCAACCTGCTGATCCCGCTCGCGCCGCCGGCGCTGCCGCTGGTCGCGATCGCCTGCCTCATCGGCCAGCAGCTGATCGGCGACACGGCCGTGACGGTGTTCGACGTCACCGAGGTCTCGGTCCGGCAGTCGCGCGTCGGCGACCGCCAGCTCGGCCGGGTCAACGCCACCGTGCGGGTCGCCATGGTGATGGCACAGCTGGGCGGGACGCTCGTCGGCGGGGTGCTGGCCGAGGTCATCGGGCTGCGCGGCGCGGCGTTCCTCGCGCCGGTGTTCGCGCTGCTCGGCGCGTGGGCGATGTTCCGTCGCCCGTGCGCGGGCTGCGGACGCATCGCGCCCGCGGGCGAGCCGGCTTCCGCACTCCCGTAGACGTACCAGGTTTACGGGGCGCGGTTCCAGGCCCCAGGCGAGGCGGATTGAGGCTCCGAGCCATGCCCGCCAGGCATGAATCCGTCGGCCATGGGCTCCGTTCGACGGTCGCTCGGGAGGTGCCAGACGTCTGTTTCGCGTCCTGGTAAGACGTGGTGCGAATATCAGGGCTGCGGCGCGAGTCAGCCGATCGGGTGCCTCCGACGCCTCCGGGCAGTCGGCCGGCGCGACGACGTCGGCGCACACCGTCCAGGTCGTGTCGATCTCCTCGCCCGACCGCTCAGATCCGCCGTTGAGGCGATATCGAACGCGGACGTTCGTGACCTCGAACCGGCCGGGACGCTGGGCGGTCATCTCGGCCAGCGATGCCGACGCTGTTGTCGAACCGCGGCGAGGCGGCAGACGGCGTGAGGACGGCGCCATCCAAGCGGTTCGATGGCAGTCCCGATCACGTGGTCGCCGTTCGCCTCGATGACCGGACGGAGACGCCGCATGGTGACGGCGGCCCCGTCGAGCGTGCCGATCGCCTCGGCGCCGACCAGCTCGATCCGGTCGCCCGGACGCACCTCGAGGTAGCTCACCACCGCGGGGTCGGCACGCCGACGGTCGCAGGACTGAACTGTGCGCGCTCGGGCGCTCCGCCGGAGAGCGGATACCCGGGTCCGCGGCGCAGCCGGCGACGAGCAGGACGGCCACGACGGCGAGCCACGCGCGCGGCGTCGCGAGCCGTCGCATCAGTCGAACAGCGCCTCGACGAAGCCGGCCGGGTCGAACGGCAGCAGGTCGTCGGCCTGCTCCCCCACCCCGACGAAGCGGACGGGGACGCCGAGGTCGTGCTCGATCGCGAACACGATGCCGCCCTTGGCCGTCGAGTCGAGCTTGGTGAGCACGACGCCGGTCAGGCCGACCGCCTCGTGGAACGCCTTCGCCTGCGCGAGGCCGTTCTGGCCGGTCGTCGCGTCGAGGACGAAGAACGTCTCGACGTCGGCGCCGGGCAGGCGCTTGTCGATGACGCGGCGGACCTTGGCGAGCTCGTCCATCAGGTTCGACTTGGTGTGGAGCCGGCCGGCCGTGTCGGCGATGACGATGTCCGCGTGACGGGCGATCGCCGCGTCCAGCGCGTCGAACACGACCGCCGCCGGATCGGCGTTGGGGGCGTGGGCGACGATCTCGCTGTCGGTGCGCTGCGCCCAGATCCGGAGCTGGTCGATGGCCGCGGCCCGGAACGTGTCGGCGGCCGCGAGGACCACCCGGCGGCCGTTGGCGCGCTCGCGCGCGGCGAGCTTGCCGATGGTCGTGGTCTTGCCCGTCCCGTTCACGCCGACGACGAGCACGATCGCCGGCCCACCCTCGATCGCCGGCCGCGGCTCCCAGTGCTCCGCATCGCGCGCCGCGAGCAGCGCGCCGAGCTCCGCGCGGACCGCCGCCTCGGCCGACAGGTCGCGACGCTTGCGGGCGCGTTCGACGACGCCCATCGACAGCGACGCCCCGACGTCGCCGGTGATCAGGACCTCCTCGATCTCCTCCCAGTCGGCGCCGTCGCCGCCGCCGAACGCGCTGCGCAGGCGGGCGCCGAAGCCGGTGCGCGACTTCTCGAGGCCCTGCTCGAGCTGCTCGCGCTCCCGCTCGCGCCGCGCCTCGTCGGCCTTCTCGGGGCTGTAGTCGGCACCCCACGCCCACTGCACCTCGGGCTCGGCGGCCGGTCCGGGCTCCTCGACGGGTGCGACCGGGGCCAGCTGGCCGAGGATCGCGTCGGGCTCGCCGGCGAGGTCGAGCTCGAGCGCGGACGGCTCGGGCACGGGCACGTCGTCGGGCGAGGCGACCGTCCGCCACTCGTCGCCGATCAGGTCGTCGCCGGGCTCCGACGCTCGTCGGCCGGCTCGTCCTGCGGCGGCTCGGCCTGGCGTCGCCGGCGCTCCTCCGTCGGCGATCGCGGCCGGCGCCTCCGGCTGCTCGTCGGGCTGCGGCTCGGGCTCGTCGGACGGGCCGCGGCGGAAGAATCGCATCGGTGATCCCGCTCAGCCCGGCTCGCCGGCGAGGACCGCGCGGGCCTCGGACCGTCGATCGTCGGCGATGGCCTGGGCCTCGTCGAGGCGGAGGCTGATCACGCGGCTCACGGAATCGTCGCCGACGGTGACGCCGTAGAGCGCGTCGGCGACCTCGATCGTGCCCCGGTTGTGGGTGATCACGATGAACTGGGTCTGCTGCGCGAGGGACTGGAGCGCCTCGGTGAACCGGCCGACGTTGGCCTCGTCGAGCGCCGCGTCGACCTCGTCCAGCACGCAGAACGGCGCCGGCCGGACCTCGAGCATCGCGAACAGCAGGGCGACGGCGGTCAGGGCCCGCTCGCCGCCGGAGAGCATGGCCAGCGCCTGCGGCTTCTTGCCGGGCGGTCGCGCGGTGATCTCGATCCCGGTCGTCGCGAGGTCGGTCGGGTCGGTGAGCGAGAGCCTGGCGAAGCCGCCGCCGAACAGCTGCTGGAACCGGGCGTCGAAGGCGACCTCGAGGGCGGCGAACGTCGACCGGAACTGGGTGGCGATGAGCTCGTCGAGGTCGGCGATCAGCGACCGCGTCCGGGCGATGGCGTCGCGCAGGTCGCGATGCTGCGCCTCGAGGGTCTCGAGGCGGTCGCGGACCGACCGGTACTCGTCGACGGCGAACGGGTTGGCCGCACCGAGCTCGTGGAACCGGCGCCGCAGGACGGCGAGCCGTCCCGGCGTCGGCGGCTCGACCGGCGGCGGCTCGACCGACCAGGCCGGGGCCAGTCGCTCCAGCGCGGCCTCGAGGGCCGCGCCCTCGGCCGACCCATCGGCCTCGCTGAGCGCCTCGCCGCCGTCCTCGGTGCCGTTCGCCGGCCGTCTCGCCCTCCGCCGCGACCCCGGCCGTCGTCGGCGCCGCCGCGCCCCACTCGGTTGCGAGCTCGACGCCCGATGCCTCGGCCAGGTGCCGCAGCCCGACCTCGCCCATCCCGGCCAGCTCGACCAGCACCTGTTCGCGCAGCGACTCGAGGTTGAGGCGCGCCTCCATGGCCGCCACGTCGGACGCCCGCGCCCGGTCGTCCGTCACGCGCAGGCGCTCGCGCGCGGCCGTCGCCGCCCGCTCGGCGTCGGCGAGGCGGCCCCGCTCGACTCGATCGTCGGCCAGCAGCGCCTCCAGCGCCTCGCGCGCGCGCGCCTCCTGTGCCTTCGCCTCGGCGATCGCGCCGGCGACCGCGGTCCGCTCGTCGGCGGCCGCCTGCTCGCGGACGCCGAGCGCGTCCATGTCGCCGTCGGCGGTCGCGATGCGGCGCTCGGCCAGCGACGCGGCGGCCTCCGCGCCCGCGCGCCGGGCCTCGGCGTCGCGTCGCGCGCGATCCTGGGTCGACGCCTCGGCGGCCAGGCGATCGCGCCGCGTGCGCAGCTCGCCCAGGCGCGCCTCCCAGGCGGCGATGGCGTCGGGTTCGCCGCCGGCCGACGGGCCGCCCGCGGTCGTCGGATCCCCGGCCGCTGGCGCCTCCAGCGCGGCCAGGCCGGCACGGACGCGTTCGAGCTCGGTCGCGAGACGATCGGCCTGGGCTCGTTGCCAGGCCGCCTCGCGGGCGCTCGCCTCGAGCCCGCGACCGGCGGTGCGCTCCGCCTCCTCGGCCCGTCGCCGCGCGGCCGATGCCGTCGACTCGGCCGCCCGGGCGCCATCGAGGGCCGCCCGCGCCGCGGCGACCGCCGCCTCCGCGATGCCGAGGTCGCGCTGGGCCTCGGCGGCCTCGCGCTCGAGCGTCTGCCGCCTCGCGCGCCAGCCGCTCGCCCTCCGCCCGGGCCTCGAGCGGCGAGTCGCCACGGCCCATCCGAACCGAGAACGGGTCGAGGACCGCGCCGCCGTCGCGCGTGACGACCAGCCAGCCCAGCGGCAGCAACGGCTGCAGCCGGACCGCGGCGTCCAGGTCGGGTGCCCACACCGCACGCTCGAGCAGCGCCCGCGCCGCGCCGGACTCGTCGCGCCGGATCGCGTCCCGGAGACGGCCGCCGCCGGCCGCGGTCAGCGCGTCCTCGAGCCGGCGGATGTCGGCCGGCGTGCCGCCGCCCGGTGCCCGGTCCGCGGCGTCGATCCGTTCACGGACCGCGAGCTGGCCGCGCTCGCCGCCGAGGCCGCCGACGGCCGCCTGCTCCACGACGTAGGCCCGCGCGAGCTCGCCCAGCGCGGCCTCGACCGCCGGCCTGAGCCCGGGATCCACGCCCAGGTCGTCGTCCACGCGCCGTCCGCCGACGCGCCGGGCCGCCCGGGCGATGCCGCGCGCCTCCTCGTCGGCCAGTCGTCGCTCGAGCGCCGCGAGCCGGCCGGTCGCCGCGGCCAGCGCGCTGCCGGCCGTGGCCGCCCGCTCGCCCGCGGCACGGCGGCTGCCGTCGGCGGCGTCCGCGGCCAGTCCGGCGGCCTCCCGCGCCTCGATCGCCGCGCGCTCCTCCGCCTGTGCGGCGGTGAGCGCGCTCGCGGCCTGCGCGAGCGCCGCCTCGAGCTCCGCGACCCGCGTCGCCGACGCCGACGCCCGCCGCTCCTCGTCGCCGGCTCGGCGCGCCGTGTCGTCGACCCGCCGGCGCGCCGTCTCGGCCTCGCCGGCCCGTGCCGCCTCCGCGCGCCGCACGGCCGCCAGCTCGTCGCCCCGCGCGCGACTCGCGGCGCGGAGCGCGCCCAGCTCCGCGAGGCCCTCGGCGAGCGCCCGGTCGGCGTCGGCGAGCGCGGCCTCGAGCGCGAGATCCGGCTCCGGGACGGGTTGCGCGAGCCCGCGCCGGTGGGCCTCGAGATCGGCCTCCGCCGCGGCACGCTCGCGGGCGATCCGCGTCCGGTCGCGCGCGGTGGCCTCGAGCTCGCCGATCGCGCGCCCCTCGCGCAGGCCGAGCGCGGTGTGCTCGGTGCGGGCGGCCTCGTGGACGGCGCGCCGCTCGGCCTCGAGCTCCGAGCGGGCCGCCATCGACGTCGCGACCGCGGCGACCTCGGACTCGGCGCGTTCGAGCGCCTCGAGCGCCAGGCTGCTCTCGGCGCGCAGCGCGTCGCGGCCGCGCTCGGCGTCGGCCGCCCGGGTCGCCGCCTCGTGCCAGCGGGCATGCGCCGCGACGATCAGCGCGGCGGCCAGCTCCTCGCCCGCGGTGAGCCGCGTCGCCTGCTGCTCGGCGAGCTGGCCCAGGCGGCGCGCCTGCGGCCGCAGCTCGGCGAGGATGTCCTCGACCCGGGCCAGGTTCCCCTCGGCCTCGGTCAGCTGCTCCTCGGCCTTGCGGCGCCGCCGCTCGTGGCGCCGGACCCCGGCGACCTCCTCGAACAGGGGCCGCCGCTCCTCCGGGCGGAGGGCCAGCGCCTGGTCGACCATGCCCTGGCCGATGAACAGGAACGCGTTCTCCGCGAGGTTCGCGCTGTCCAGCAGGTCGACGAGGTCGCGCAGCCGCACGCGCTGGCGGTTGAGGAGGTAGTCGTTCTCGCCCGAGCGGTAGAGGCGCCGGCCGAGCTCGACCACGCTGTACTCGACCGGCAGCAGGGCGTCGCCGTTGTCGAGCACGAGCGTCACGTCGGCCATGCCCTGGGCCGACCGCTTCTCGGAGCCCGCCCAGATCACGTCCTCGGAGCGCCGGATCCGGAGCGATCGCCCCTGCTCGCCCAGCGCCCAGCGGAGCGCGTCGGCGAGGTTGGACTTGCCCGATCCGTTGGGCCCGACGACGGCGCTGATGCCGGGGCCGAACTCGACGAGCGTGCGCTCGGCGAACGACTTGAACCCCTGGACGCGCAGCCCGAGCAGCCGGGCCGGCGCGGTCACGAGCCGTCTCCCGTCGCGGCGTCCGACGCCTCGTCCGCCGCCAGCGAATCCTCGGCGCCGGCCGCGTCGGCCGCGTCGCCCTGGGCCGCGGTCCCCCTCGGCCGCGCCCGACGACGCCGCCTTCGCGGCGCGCGACGCCGCCCGCTCCTGGCGGAGCACGTCGAGCGCCTGCGCGGCCGCCGACGTCTCCGCGATCCGGCGCGACGGGCCCTCGCCCACGCCGAGCGTCCGCCCGTCCACCTCGACCTCGATCCGGAACTGCTTCTCGTGGTCGGGTCCGACGGCCTCGACCAGCCGGTAGAGCGGCCGCTCGCCCGTCGTCCGCTGGGTGTGCTCCTGGAGCCGGCTCTTGGGGCTCTTGAGCGTCGTGATCGTGTGGTCGGCGGACAGCTCCTCCGCGGCCAGCTCGTGGATCCAGTCGCGCGCCGTGTCCCACCCGAGGTCGAGGTAGATCGCCCCGACGAGGGCCTCGAACGCGGACGCCAGCAGGGACGGCCGGACGCGCCCGCCGCGCTGCGCCTCGCCTTCGCCGAGCAGCAGGTACGAGCCGAGCTCGAGCCGGGTCGCCAGCCGGGCGAGCCCGGGCGTGCTCACGATCGCGGCCCGACGAGCGGACAGCACGCCCTCGTCGTCGGCCGGGTGGCGCCGGTACAGGGCCTCGGAGACGGCGAGGCTGACGACGGCGTCGCCCAGGAACTCGAGGCGCTCGTTGTGACCGGGCGCGGCGTCAGGATGCTCGTGCAGCCAGCTGCTGTGGATGAGCGCCTGGGCCAGCAGGTCGCGGTCGTTGACGGAAAGCCCGAGGCGCTCCGCCAGGGCGTCGGCCGGGTGCATCGCGCCCCCGGTCGAGCGATCTAGGACGAGTGCTCGTCGATGTAGTCGACGGCGTCCTGTACGGTCCGGATCTTCTCGGCGTCCTCGTCGGAGATCTCGGTCCCGAATTCCTCTTCGAGGCTCATGATGAGCTCGACCAGGTCCAGCGAGTCGGCATTCAGGTCGTCGACGAACGAGGCCTCGGGCGTGACCTCTGCCTCGTCCACACCGAGCTGTTCGATGACGATCTTCTGCAGCCGATCGTACGTGCTGGCCACTGGCTCCTCCTGGCTTCCGGGTGTGGTTATCGCGTTGCGTCGATGTCCCGGGCGACCCGCCCGAGCACGCCGTTCATGAGCCGCCGCATCGGTTCGCCTGAGTAGGTCCGAGCAAGCTCGACCCACTCGGCGATCGCCACCCGGGCCGGCGTTGCGGGCGAGTGTAACACCTCACCTAGGCCGCAACGCAGCAGCGCGCGGTCCATCCGGGCCAGCTGGACGACCGGATATTGAGGCGCGACGGCGGTGATTCGGGCGTCCAGCGCCTCGCGGTTGACGACGACGATTCCGACCAGCTCGCGGGCCAGCGCCGCCGTCTCCGGGTCGCCCTCGAGGGCGAGGTGGCGCTCGAGGATCGCGTCCGCCGTGCGCTGCCCGAACTCGGCCTCGAACACCGCCGCGAGGGCCAGCCGGCGACCGGCCCGACGGCTTCGGACGCGGGCGTCGCCCGCCGGGTCTCGCCTCGCGCGGCGGGCGTCAGCCTCCGACGCCATCGACCAGGACGGTGACGGCGCCGAGCTCCATGCCGAGGAGGCGCTCCACGGCGGCGCCGACCGCCTCGCGGACCTGGGACGTGAGCGTGACCAGCGGCTGCCGCGGCCTGGCCACCAGGCGCACCGTCACGTCGACGCGACCCTCGCGGATGCGGACGCGGATCGGCGACCCACCGAGGACGTCGCGCCAGCGGGGCCCGCCGCGACCGACGCGCAACACGCCGGGCACCTCGAGCGCGGCCAGCCGAACCGTCTCGCGGATCACGCCCGGGCCGACCGACAGCACGGGCGTCACGGGATCGCCTCCGGGATCATCGCCGGCGCGGCCGCGACGCCGGACTCGTCGAGCAGGTCCCCGCCGAGCTCCTCGCCGATCCGCTCCGGCACGCGCTCCCGGGCCGTCGCCGCGCCGACGCGCACCGCGTGCTCGATCATCCGCCGCCGCGCCCGGCCGTGGGTGATGATCACGGCGCCGCGGACCCCCAGGAGCGGCGACCCGCCCACGACCTCGTAGTCGAACACGCCGCGGATCCGGCGGATGCTCGGCCGCATCAGCAGGTACGCCAGCCGGCCGCGGATCGAGCCGCTGAACTCGGCCCGGAACAGGTCGAAGATGAACCCGGACAGGCCCTCGAAGAACTTGATCACGACGTTGCCGAGGACCGCGTCGCACACGACGACGTCGGCCATCTGGCGGGTCAGGTCCTTGCCCTCGACGTTGCCCACGAAGTTGAGGTCGGTCTCGTCGAGGAGCTCGGTGGCCCGCTGGATCCGGGCGTCGCCCTTCCCCTTCTCCTCGCCGATCGAGAGCAGGGCCACCCGCGGCCGGTCCACGCCGAGCACGCGCTCGCTGAAGATCGCGCCCATGCGCGCGAACTGGGCGAGGTTCTCGGCGGTCGAGTCGGGGTTGGCGCCGATGTCGAGCAGGACGAACGGTCGCCCGGCCGAGATCATCTGGACCGCCAGCGCCGGGCGCTCGATGCCGGGCAGCGTGCCCAGGATCAGCTTGCCCGCGGCCATCCCGGCGCCCGTGTGGCCGGCGGTGACCACGGCGTCCGCGTCGCCGGCCTTGACGAGCTCGGTGGCGACCACGATCGAGCTGCGCTTCTTGCGCACGAGGGCGCGCGCCGGATGCTCGTCCATGCCGATCAGCTCGGGGGCGTGGACGACGCTCGCGTTGGGGGGCAGCGCGCCGGCATGGGATCGGACGACCGCCTCGTCGCCGACGAGGATCACGGTGTCGTGGGGGTTCGCGCGTGCGTACGCGAGGGCGCCCGGGACGACCTCCGCCGGGCCGTGGTCGCCGCCCATCGCGTCGACCGCGATCCTGACGCCGGGGCCGGTGCCGGTGTCGATGACCGGCCCGTCTTCGCTCGATGTCACGCGACGCCTACGCGGTTACGCGTTCTCCTCGCCCGGGCCGCCAACCGGCTTCGGCTCGACGGCCTGGCGGCCGTTGTACCACCCGCACGCCGGGCACACCCGGTGCGACAGCTTCGGCTCGTGGCAGTGCGGGCACTCGACGAGCTTCGGCAGGGTGATCGCGAGGTGGCTCCGGCGCTCCATCTGCCGCGCGTGAGCGACCTTTCGCTTCGGCACACCCATGTCGGTCTGTTGCTCCTTCGGGACGAGTCATGCGAGCGCTCGCCCGCGACGCGTGTCTGGTGATGTGGCCGGTCCCTCGGAGCAGGGCACGCGAACGCGCGACCGCTGGGTCCTGGGGCCGAGGCGGGGAGTCTACCCGCTATCGTCCGAGTCGTCGACCCGGAAGGCCCGCAGCGCCTCGAGGCGCGGGTCGATGACGAGGTCGTCGTGCGCGTGGCCGGGCTCGAGCCGCTGGCCGCACTCCGGGCACAGGCCCGGGCAGTCGGGCTCGCACAGCGGGGCGATCGGCTCCTTGATGTTGATCGCCTCGATCACCAGCGGCCGCAGCTCCAGCTCGTGGTGGTCGGTGAGGCGCGGCGCCTCCGGGTCCCCACCCTCCTCGAGCGGGACCGCCATGCCGCTGCCGATGTCGATCGAGGGCAGCACCTCCTCGTCGATCCGGATCTTCACCGGCGTCACGAGCGGCCGCAGGCAGCGCGCGCACTCCCCGGCGAGGGCGGTGGTCAGCCGGGCGTCGACGACCAGCCCGCGGTTGGTGCGGGAGAGCCGCATCGTGCCCGAGACGGGCTCGGTGAGGATCAGCCCGTTGCCCGGGTCGACGTCGACGCCGTCGATCGCGTACTCGCGAACGGTGCCCGGCGCCTCGGCCATGAGCCCGGAGAGCGCGAACGTGAGCGGGTCGCCGATCGCGTCGACGGGGTGCGGCCCGCGGGTGCCGGAAGAGGTCATCGCCGCCCGACGGCCGAGGCCTCCTCCTCGTCTTCGACCAGCGGCGGCAGCTCGAGCGGGATGTCCGCCTCGTAGGTGTCCTCGACCTGGAGCTGCGGGGTCTGCGCCGCGCGCCGCTCGTCGAGCATCGAGATCCCTCGCTCGATGCTGCGCAGCGTCCGCGTGACGTCGGCCTCGAGCCCGGCCAGCACGCCGGCCGCGTAGTCGTCGGCCCCGGACCGGACGCCGGCGGCGTCCTCCTCGGCGATGCCGACGATCCGCTGGCTCTCCGCCGCCGCGGCCTCGGTGAGGCCGCGCTCGTCGATGAGGAACGCGGCCTGCTCCTGCGCACGGCCCACGATCCGCTCGGCCTCTTCCTGGGCCTTCTCGATGATCCGCTCCCCCTCCTGGTTGATCCGCTTCGCCGCGCGAACTTCTTCGGGCACGGCGACGCGGAGCTCGTCGATGAGGTTGAGGGCGGCGTCCCGATCGATGATCACGTTGCGCGTCATCGGCAGGGACTTGCCGTTCGCGATCAACGATTCGAGCCGCTCGACGAGGAAGATGATGTCCAGCGGACGGCCTCCGGTGCGCACACGGGTCCCGGCGGGACGTTGCCCCGGATTATGGCACGCGCGGCGACCCGACCCCGGCCGGGGGCGGCACGAGGGGCGGGCTACCCCGGCCGCGACGGCAGCGCGCGACCCAGCGCGGCGGCCGCCGGCGGCGGCACCATCGCCGACACGTCGCCGCCGAACAGGGCGATCTCCTTGACCAGGCTCGAGCTGACGTAGCTGTGCTCGAGCGAGGTCATGAAGAAGACGGTGTCGACCTCGGGCGCCAGCTGGTGGTTGTTGTGCGCGAGCTGGAGCTCGGTCTCGAAGTCGGCGATCGCGCGCAGCCCGCGGACGAGGAACCCGGCCCCGACGGCGCGGCAGAAGTCGACGGTGAGCCCGTCGAAGGTCCGGACCTCGACCCGCCCGGCCGAGCTGCGGGTTCGCCTCGAGGGCCGCGGTGATGATCGCGACGCGCTCGTCGGCGGCGAGCAGGGGCGACTTGCGCGGGTTGCCGAGGACGGCGACGACGACCCGGTCGAACACGCGCGCGGCGCGCTCGATGACGTCCAGGTGGCCGTTGGTGATCGGGTCGAACGAGCCCGGGTAGACCGCGACGTTCACGCCTCGCCTGCCTCCTCCGTGGGCTCCTCGGTCGCCGCCGCCCGGCGGCCGTAGAAGGTGAGCGCCGTCTCCCCGAAGCGTCGCTCCCGCCGGGATGCTAGCAGCCCGATCTCCGCCGGCGGGGCGTCGCGCCAGAAGTGCTTGGCCACGACCTGGCCGTCCCGGGTGAGGTGGGCGCCGACGAGCTCGAGCGTCCGGCGGAGCGCGACCGTGTCCTCGTACGGCGGGTCGACGAGCACGAGGTCGAACGGTCCGGCCGCGGCGGCGCCGGCGGCGTCGCCCAGCCAGGCGATCGCGTCCCGCGCCACCACCCGCCCGCGGCCGTCGAGGCCGGTCCGCCGCAGGTTCGCCGCGATGACCCGCGCGGTGGCGGCGTGCTGCTCGACGAACACGGCGCGCTCGGCGCCGCGCGACAGGGCCTCGATGCCGCCCGCGCCGCTGCCGGCGAACAGGTCCGCGACCACGGCGCCGTCGAGGTCCGGCTCCAGGATCGCGAACAGCGTCTGCTTGACCCGGTCGGCGAGCGGCCGGGTGCCCGGACCGGGCGCCTCCAGGCGGACGCCCTTCGCCGTGCCCGCGATCACGCGGCCCGCATCGGTCATCGGCCGGTTCCGTCCGCCGGCCCGTCAGGCCGCGCTGGCCGGGTCGCCGGCGAACACGTTGCGCAGCCAGCCGGCGGCGAGCTCGTGGGCCAGCGCCGGTCCGCCATCGGCGAGCTCGCCGTCCTCGCCGACGAGCGCCTCCGCGTAGGTCCGGGCGCGGGCGGCCAGCTCGCGGTGGTCGGGGTTCGCGAGCGTCGCGACCCGGAGGCGGGGCAGGCCGCTCTGCGCGAGGCCGAGCACGTCGCCCTCGCGCCGCAGCTCGAAGTCCCGCTCGGCGAGCGCGAACCCGTCGGTCGTGGAGGCCACCGCCTTCAGGCGCTCGAGCTCGGTGGTGCCCTCCGCCGCGGTGCTCACCAGCACGCAGAACGAGGCCACGGTCCCCCGCCCGACCCGGCCCCGGAGCTGGTGGAGCTGCGCGAGCCCGAACCGGTCGGCGCCCTCGACCACCATCATCGTCGCCTCGGCGACGTCGACGCCCACCTCGACCACCGTCGTCCCGACCAGCACGTCGAGCTCGCCGTCGCGGAAGCGGGCCATCTCGGCGTCGCGGTCGACGGGCTTGAGGCGTCCGTGGACGATCCCGACCCGCAGCGGGGCGAGGAGCGCCGTCAGCCGCTCGTACTCGACCTCGGCCGCCGCGGCCCACGCCGTCTCGACGTCCTCGTCGGGCAGCTCGTCGTCGCCCTCGAACGGGTCGGCCCGGGGCGCCGTCGGCGCTGTCGTCGGCCGCCGGCGTCGCGGCGCCGATGCGGGGCACGACCACGAACGTGCGACGCCCCTCCGCGGCCTCGTCGCGGACGCGCTGCCACGTGCCGTCGAGGTCGTCCGGCCGCCGGATGCCCGTCCGGATCGGGACCCGCCCGGCCGGTGGCGTGCGCAGCGTCGAGACGTCGAGGTCCGCGTACAGGACCTGGCCGAGCGTGCGCGGGATCGGGGTGGCCGTCATCAGCAGGACGTGCGGGGCGCCCCGCGTCGCCTTCGCCTCGAGCGCCCCGCGCTGCTCCACGCCGAACCGGTGCTGCTCGTCCACGACGGCGAGCGCGAGGTCGGCGAACGCCACCTTCTCCTGGAGCAGCGCGTGCGTCCCGACCACGATCGCCGCCTGTCCCGACGCCAGCGCCTCGGTCGCGTTCCGCCGGCCCTCGCCGGACAGCGAGCCGGTGAGGAGCGTGGTCGGCAGGCCGAGGTCCTCGAGCAGCGAGGTCAGCGTCGCGTGGTGCTGGCGCGCGAGGAGGTCCGTCGGGGCGAGCAGGGCCGCCTGCCGCCCGTCGAGGGCGGCGGCCGCGAGGGCCCACGCCGCGACGGCCGTCTTGCCCGAGCCGACGTCGCCCTGGACGAGGCGGAGCATCGGGACGGGTCGGGCGAGGTCGTCGCGGATCTCGTCGATCGCCGTCGCCTGGTCGCCGGTGAGCGACGCCGGCTCGCCGAGCTTCCGGGCGAGCGAGGCCTCGAGCGCCGACCGGATCCTCCCGTCGGCGGCGGCGTCGACCGGGACGGCCAGCGTGCGTGCCCGTCCGCGGGCGCGCCGCCGCGCGACCATCCCCAGCTGGAGCGCCAGCAGCTCGTCGAGCGCGAGGCGCCGCAGCGCGGCGTCGCGGGTCTCGAACGAGGTCGGGTAGTGGGCGTGCTCGAGCGCCTCGCCGATCGGCGGCACGTCCTCCGAGGCCCGGATCGGGTCCGGCAGGTATTCCGGGTAGTCGTGGCCGGCGCGGTCGAGCGCGACGCGCATCGCCGCCCGGAGGCGGTTCGCGGTCAGGCCGCTGGTGAGCCGGTAGACCGGGACGATGCGGCCGACGTGGAGCAGGTTGGCGGCGTCGGCCGGCTGGAACTCGGGTCCCTCGAACACCAGGTCGCCGTTGCGGTGCTTGACCTTGCCCGAGATCAGGAGCTCGTCGCCGGCCTTGACGCGGCGCTCGATGTAGCGGCGCCCGAACCAGGTGGCGACCGCGAAGCCGGTGCCGTCGGTGAGCCGGGCCGTCGTGACCTGCACGCGCCGCCGCCACGTCTGCTGGACCGAGATGTCGATCACGCGGACCTGCGCCGAGGCCACCGCGCCGTCGTCGAGGTCGCGGACGTCGGCGAGCGTCCGCAGCTCGCGCAGGTCGTCGTACCGGCGGGGCAGGTGGAACAGGAGGTCCCGGACCGTGTCGATGCCCATGCCGCCGCGCGACCCGCCGCAGGCCCGCGACCTGCTGGATGCCCGACATGCCCGACCGGGGACGCGAGGAGCTCGGCGAGGGTCGCGGGGCCCGGCGCGACGGCCTTCGGCTTGAGCGCCCGGCTGCCGCGCGCGGGCGCCGCGCGACGGCCCTGCACCTCGCTCATCGCCGGGCTCCGCCGCCGCCGCTCACTCGGCGGAGACGAGGTACCGGTAGTGCGGCTGGCCGCCGTGGATCACCTCGACGTCGACCCCCGGGCTCGCCTCGCGCACCTTGCGCGCGAGGGTCTCCGCCTCGTCGAGCGTGGCGGTCTCGCCGTAGTAGATCGTCAGCAGGCCGAAGCCCGGCTCGAGGCGGCCGAGGCCCGTCATGACCGCCTTCTGCGGGTCGTTGTCGACCGCGAGCAGGCCGTCGTCCGGGTCGAGCACGATCGTCTGGCCCTTCTTCACCTTGCGCCCGGACACCGTCGCGTCGCGCACGGCCTCGGTGACCTGCATCGTCTGGATGGCGCGGCCCGCGGCGGTCATGGCCGCGGCGTTGGCCTCGGCGTCCTGCGACGGGTCGAGCTCGAACAGGGCGGCGACGCCCTCGGCGCAGTTGCGCGTGGGGACCACGCTGATCTTGCGCTTGGTCATCGACGCGACCTGGCGTGCCGCCAGCACGACGTTGGGGTTGTTGGACAGGATCAGCAGCTCGTCGGCGTCGGTCGCCTCGACGGCCTCGAGCAGCTCGCCGGTCGACGGGTTGGCGCTCTGCCCGCCGCTGACGACCCTGAAGGCGCCGTGTTCCCGGAACGGCGTCGCGGTGTCGGTGAGGACCGCGGCCAGGCCGTCGGACGGCGCCACGACGACGACCCCGAGGGGGAGCCGCGTCGCGGGTTCGGCGGTGGCCACGTCGCCGTCGTCGCGCCGCCGTGAACGCGCCGTCACCCGCGCCCGCCCCGACGAACGCCGCCGCCTTCGACTCGCGGACGTCGTGCGCCTGGCTGTCGAGGTTCTCGATCGTGATCCGCGACAGCGTCCCGACGGTCAGGCCGTACGCGATCACCGCGTCGGGCCGGTCGTTGTGCACGTGGACCTTGGCCAGGAGCCCGTCGCCGGCGACGAGCACCGAGTCGCCGATCGACTCGAGGTGCGCCTGGATCGCCGGGACGTCGAGCGGGATGCCGGCCCGGGCGCGCAGCAGGTAGACCGTCTCGTAGCCGAACTCGCCCTCCTCGGCACCCGGCGCGGGCTCCGGCCCGGGCTCGGCGTGCGGCGCGTGGACCGCGGCGTGCACGGCGGGATGGACGGCCGGATGCTGGACGACCTCACCGGGCTCCAGCGGCCGGCCGCGCGCGGCGGCGAGCGCCCCCTGGAACAGGCGGAACAGGCCCTGCCCGCCCGAGTCGACGACGTGCGCCTCGCGCAGGACGGGCAGCAGGGACGGCGTCTTCGCCACGGCGCGCTCGGCGGCGTCCACCGTCGCCGCGAGGACGGTCTCGACGTTGTTGTCGCGCTCGGCCGCGGCGACGGCGGCGGCCGACGCCTCGCGGATGACGGTCAGGATCGTGCCCTCGACGGGCTTGGCGACCGCCTTGTACGCGGTCTTCGTGCCGAGGTCGAGCGCATGGGCGAGGTCGAGGCCGTTGAAGCGGCGCTTGCCGGCCAGGCCGTGCGCGATGCCGGCCAGGATCTGGCTCGTGATCACGCCCGAGTTGCCGCGCGCGCCCATCAGCGCGCCGAAGCTCGCCGCCTGGGCGACCCGCTCGGCGTCCGCGTCGGGACCGGCCCGATCGGCCTCCTCCAGCGCCGCCCGGACCGTCGCCAGCATGTTGGTGCCGGTGTCGCCGTCGGGCACCGGGAACACGTTGAGCGCGTTGATCTCGTCGACGTGCGCCTCGAGGCTCGCGACGGCGCTCCGGAACGCCGCGAGGAACCCGGCGCCGTCGCACGACCGGCGGGCCATCAGGCGACGTCCGTCCCGCTGCCGGCGAGGTCCGAGGTTCGCGGCTCGTGCGTCGCGGGTGCCGGCTCGGCGACCGGCGCCTGGCCGGGCTCGTGGCGGAGGTGCCCGATGCGGATCGAGATCCGGTCCGGCTCGCGGCCGAGCGCGTCCACGATCGCGTAGCGCACCGAGGCGTCGACCTGGCGCGCGACCTCGGCGACGGGCAGGCCGTAGGCGACGTCGAGGTCGAGGTCGACCGTCAGCGTCTCGCCGACCTCGAGCCGCAGCCCGGGATGGGCGATGCCCAGGCGCTCCAGCAGCCGTCCCAGGGGGCCACCGCCGGTGAAGCCCGTGACGCCGTACGTCGCCAGCGTCGCCGTGCGCACCAGGTCGCGGATCGCGCGTCGCGTGACGAGCGATCGACCGGGCATGCGATCGGCGGACACGTGGGCGACGTCCCTCCTCGCGGTGCCGACGGGCGGGTGCCGCGACCGGATCTCCGGGCGGCCGGACCGGGGGCGTGTGCTACGATACCAGCCCGCTCGTGCTGGACCCGTGTTCCGCGCGGGCTCGTCACGGCCCGTTCCGAGGAACCAACCAGACCATGGCTCGCAGCTGCGCCATCTGTGGCAAGACGGCGATGGGCGGCTTCAACCCGCAGTCGTCGGGGATGAACCGCGTCCGCGCGCATCGCCGCTACCAGCCGAATCTCCAGGTCACGACGCTGGCCAAGGGCGGGACCACCACCAAGGTCCTCGCCTGCACCCGCTGCCGGCGCACGCTGACCAAGAACGCCCGCTAGCCTGACAACGACGGCCTTCGCGCCGCCGCGCCGTCCCCGGGACCGGAGCCGGTCGCAACCGATGCGACCGGCTTCATCGCGTCCGGCGTCGCGAGCCGCTCAACCGGTGTCCTGACGAGGACCGCGGGGTTGAGCCCCAGGGACGCGGACCTCGACCTAGCCGGGGTCATCGAGGACGATGGCGCCTTCCGCCGCTGGTACGCGGCCTCGGCGCCCCGCGTCTACGCCTACCTGTACGGCCGGACGGGTTCGCTGACGATCGCCGAGGACCTGACCCAGGAGACGTTCGTCGAAGTTGTCCGCAACCCGCACACGTACGACGGCCGGCCCGACGCCATCGGCTGGCTGATCGGCATCGCGCGGCACCGGCTGTCACGCCACTTCCGGGCAGAACGGGGTGACCTCGACCGGCGCGAGGCGATGGTTCGCCAGCTGGTGGTCGAGGCGCCGGATGGCCGCCAGCTGGTCGAGGAGCGAGATCTGCTGCTCAGCGCCCTCGCGACCCTCCCGGTGGACGACCGAACTGCGCTGATGCTCCGGTTTGTCGACGGTCTGCCAGTGCGCGAGGTCGCCGGGATCCTCGGGCGCTCGGAAGACGCCGCCGAGTCCCTGATCCGGCGCGCTCGACACGGCTTCGAGAAGGCGTACCTGGGGCTCGATCAATGATCCCCGACGATCGCCTCGAGGCGCTCCTGCGCCGGGCCGACGAGCTGACCACCGCCGATCCCGCGTTCCTCGACGACCTCGCGAGCCGGCTCGACGACGAGCGCCGGCACCGGCGGTCACGTCGATTCACGTCGCCCCGACGACTCACGCCCGTCGCCAGGATGGCCCTCGCCGCATCGCTCGTCGGTGCGATCGGCGTGATCGGCGTACTTGCTGTCATAGGGCTGCCAGGTTCACCGGCCTCGGTCGGGACGGGGCCGGCATCGCCGACGGCGCCAGGGAACGAGAACTCGGGTCGACCAAGTCAGCCGACAGGATCGGCGAGCGCGTCGCCTGCGGCGACGCCCAGCGGGTCGGCGACGAGCTCGGGCGAGGCCGCATCGACGACTTGCAACCTCACCTTCGACGTGCAGCCGGCTCTCGGCGGCCGGACGACGGTGCACGCGACGGGCTTCGCACCGGGCGCCACCCTGACGTTGATCTATGCGACCGCCAACGGCGAGACTCGGACGCTCGTCGGTGGCCTGGACGGCCTCGCCCGGGCCGGCGACGATGGTTCCGCCGAGCTCGGCGTGTTCGCATGGACGAAACCACTCGCGCGCCGGGATCGCGGCCGCTACGTCTGGCAGGTGACCGACGGTACCTGCGAGGCCAGGATCGCCGCCGTGGTCGGCCAGGGCACCGGCTCGCCCTGAGCCTTGGGCGATGGAGGGCGGGTCACTGCCACGCGATCGAATCCAGCACCGGCTGGACCTCGGCTGTCGCCTCATCCAGCGTCGTCGATCCATCGGTTGAGACGATGACGACGGCGACGTCGCCATCGCGCGGGACGATGAAGTATCTCGACCGGGTCCCGACCTTGGTACCGAACCCGACGTGTCCCGAGACGAGCGCGAAGTCGTCGCGTCGCGTCGGGGTGACGTCCAGCTGGGTCGCCGGCAGGCCCCCCAGCGTCGTCTCGACCGGGCTCGACGCCGTCGCGCCCGGGAGCGACGACAGGTGATCGACGATGTCCGAGCTCGCTCGGCCGACCTTGATGAACTTGCCGCTGCGCGTCGCCGCCCCTGGATCGACGACCCAGAAGACCGAGGTGCCGGCCGGTGAGATGAGCTCGCCCCCGCCGGGATCGAGGAGGTCGTTCGACCATCCGGCGGGGACGGCGAACCGGAAGGCGTCCGCGGATGGTGTGGTCGTGTAGGCACCCGCCTCGATGGCGCAGGACGGGCCGGTCGGCGACGAGCAAAGTGGCACCGGTGAGGCGACCAGGGTCGGGGCGGCGGAGGGACTGGCCGCGGGCGACGGCGTCGACGTTGGTGGTGCCGATGACGCCGGCGCGGCGGAGGCCTCGGATGTCGCGGCGGGCGACACCGCGACGGCCAGAGGCGCCTGAGACGCAGGCCCGGAGCCACACGCCGCCACGATGATGGCGGCGAACAACGGCGCTGCGGCAGCGGTCCCAAGCCGCGAAGGTCGGATGGTCATCTTTGGCAATCTCCCTTGTCGACCGCAACCGCGGACGCACCGAACGCGCCTTGACGGGGTGCCTTTGAACGAATTGCCACTATCGATGGCCTTTCCGTCGCGAACCCGTGAAATCAGCGGCGATCCGGCTCCTTCCGTCGGTCCGTGTCGAGCCAGATCGTGAACGGGCCGTCGTTCACGAGCTCGACCTCCATCTCCGACCCGAACTCGCCCAGCGCGGTCCGCACGCCCAGTGCCTCGATCGAGCGGGCGACCCTGAGCCACAACGGCTTCGCGAGGTCGGGTGCCGCGGCGTCCGTGAACCCCGGCCGGCGTCCACGGGACGTGTCCGCGTACAGCGTGAACTGGCTGACGACGAGCACCTCGCCACCCACGTCGAGCAGTGACAGGTTCGTGCGGCCGTCGCCGTCCTCGAAGATCCGCAGCTCGCCGATCCGGCGCGCGAGCCCGTCGGCCGTGGCCTCGTCATCGCCGTGACCCACGCCGAGCAGCACGAGGAGGCCGCGGCCGATCGCACCCACGGAGCGGCCCTCCACCCGGACCTCGGCCCGGCTCACCCGCTGCAGGAGCGCGCGCACCCGCCTAGCCGGCGGCCTGGCGCAAGGTCGGCGACCGGGCGGCGCTCGCGATCGCCCGGATCCGCTCGACCTCGGCCGCCATGTCGGCGGCCCGGTAGAGCGCCGACCCGGCCACGATCACGTCGGTCCCGCCGCGCCCGATGACCTCGGCGGTCTCCGCCCGCCCGCCGCCGTCGAGCTGCACCTCGCACGCGCCGTCGGGATCGAGCCGGTCGCGGGCCGGACCCAGCTTCGCGTCGGCGACGTCCGCCATGAAGGCCTGGCCGCCGAACCCGGGCTCCACGGTCATCACCAGCACGATGTCCAGCAGGTCCCGGTACGGGTCGAGCGCGCTCAGCGGGGTCGCCGGCTTGACCGACAGGCCCGCGGCACGTCCCGCCTCGCGGATCCGCTCGAGGGCCGGCCGGACCTGCGGCGCGTCGACCTCCACGTGGAACGTGATCGAGTCGCAGCCGGCGTCGAGGAACGCCTCGGTCCAGCGCCCGGGCTCGTCGATCATCAGGTGCCCGTCGAACGGCAGGCCCGTGACCCGCCGCACCGCCTCGATGGTCTTCCAGCCGAAGGTCAGGTTGGGCACGAAGTGGCCGTCCATCACGTCCAGGTGGATGCGGTCGGCGCCGGCCGCCTCGGCCCGCCGGATCTCGTCACCCAGCGCCGCCAGGTCGCTGTCGAGGATGCTCGCGGCGATCAGGACGCCAGGCGGGCGGCGGCTGCCCATCCTCAGCCCTCCCCCACCCCGGTCGGGACCGGATCGTGGCTCCGCTCGCCGCGGAGCGCCGCGGCACTCTCGGTGACGAGCCGCTCGCGACGCCGCCGCACGACGATCGGGGCCGGCTGGCCGGCGTGCTCGGCCGCGAGCTGGCCGCAGGCCGCGCCGATCTCGGCCCCGCGGTTGATGCGGATCGTCGTTTCGATCCCGGCGGCCCGCAGCCGTCCGGCGAATCGCTCGATGACCGGGATCGGCGTCCCGGTCCACGGCGTGTGGGCGACCTGGTTCATCGGGATCAGGTTGACGTGGGCGTGGTCCCCGCGCAGCAGGTCCGCGAGCGCGTCGGCGTCAAGGTCGGTGTCGTTGATGCCCGCGATCATCGTCACCTCGTAGGTCACGCGGCGGCCGGTCGAGGCGGCGTGCTCGCGGGCCGCCTCCACGACCTCCGCGACGGGCCAGCGACGGTTCAGGGGGACCAGCACGTCGCGCAGCGCGTCCCGGGCGGCGTGAAGGCTGACGGCCAGCGTGAACTGGGGCCCCAGCGCGGTCAGCCGCCGGATCCCGGGCACGACGCCCGACGTCGAGACCGTGATGTGCCGGGCGCCGAGCCCGAGGCGCCGCGGGTCGTTGAGGGCGGCGATCGACTCGAGCACGCGGTCGAGGTTCAGCAGCGGCTCGCCCATGCCCATGTACACGACATTGGTCAGGCGCTTCCCGTCGGCCGCCAGGAGGCGGGCGGCATGACGGACCTGGTCGACGATCTCGGCCGTCTCGAGGTCCCGGTCGAAGCCGAGCTCGCCGGTCGCGCAGAACGGGCAGCCGACCGCGCAGCCGGCCTGCGAGCTGATGCACAGGGTGTGGCGCTCGCGCGACCCGCCACGCGCCGGGTAGTGCATGAGGACCGACTCGACCAGCCGCCCGTCGTCGAGCGTATGGAGCACCTTCTCGGTCAGGCCGCCGTCGGCCTCACGCACCTCGCGCTCGACGGCCGTGTCGAAGCCGAACGCCGCCTCGAGCTCGTCGCGCAGGGGCGCCGGGAGCGTCAGGATCTCCGCGAACCCGGCGGCCTGGCCGCCCCAGGCGGCGTCGAGCACCTGGCGCGCGCGGTAGGCCGGGTGGCCGCGCTCGGTGAACCAGGCTTCGAGGTCCTCGGGCGTGACGCCGCCGATCCCCGGACGGGCGACCGTCGTGGTGGCCGTGGCGTCATCCTCCATCGCCACCGATTCTGACACGGGCGCAGGCCCGTCAGCCCGCGAGCGGCGTCCGGCGGCCCCGCACGTAGTCCGCCCCGGACATCGGCCGGCGTCCCGGCGGCGTGACGCGTTCCAGCACGAGGCGTCCGTCGGTCGTCGTGAACGCCGGCAGGTCGCCGTCGCGCACGAGTCGGCCGGGCACGTCGTCCGGTCGCGATGCCGCGACGGACGCGGCGCCGACGACCAGGCGCTCGCCGTCTGTCTCGAGGAACGTGCCGGGCCACGGCAGATAGGCACGGACGCGCCGTTCGAGGTCGCTCGCCGGCAGGGATGGATCGAGCCGGCCATCCTCACGGCGCAGGGTGCGGGTCAGCGTGACGCCGTCCGCCGGCTGGGGCGTGGACGGGAGCTCGCCGCGGATCCACGGCTCCAGGGACCGGGCCAGGAGGTCGGCGGCGAGGCCGGCGAGGCGTTCCTCGAGCTCCGGCGCGGTCTCAGCCCCGGTCAGGGGCAGGCGCTCGACGGCGACGACCGGGCCCGTGTCGAGGCCGGCGTCCATCCGCATCAGGGACACGCCGGTCTCGCGATCGCCGGCCGCGATGGCGGCAGGGATCGGCGACGCGCCACGATGCCGCGGCAGCAGCGAGGGATGGAGGTTGAGCGCCCCGAACGGCGGATCGAGCAGCGCCGCCGGCACGATCTGGCCATAGTCGGCGAGCACGACGAGGGCCGGGTGCAGGTCGAGGATCGCGGCGACCGCGTCCGGGAGTCGCAACCGCGGAGGCGTCAGGACCGGCGCGCCGGCGGCCTCGTGGACGGGCGAACGCTCGAGGTGCAGCCCGCGACCCGCCGGCCTCGGCGGTGCGGTGACGACCGCCACGAGGTCGACGGCATCGTGCGCGGCGAGCGCGCGCAGGCTCGGGACGGCGAACGCGCCGCTGCCCAGGAAGACCGTCCGGACGCGACCCACGCCGGACGGCCGAGCGGTCACGCGAGCGCGCTCGTCGCGCTGCGGACCTCCGCGTCCTCGTCCTCATCGCCCTGGCCCACGGCGATGAGCTCGTCCATCGAGTCGAGGTAGTCGATGTAGAGCTTGCCGTCGAGGTGGTCCAGCTCGTGCTGGAGCGCGCGGCCGAGCAGGCCGGACCCCGAGACCTTGTACTTCTTGCCGGTCCGGTTCTGGGCCACGACCCACACCCGCTCGTGGCGAGTGACGTACGCGACGTAGCCGGGGATCGACAGGCAGCCCTCGAGGTCACGGTCGTCGCCGTCGGTGCGGACGATCTGCGGGTTCACCAGCTCGTAGAGGTGGTTCTCGACCTCGACCACGCAGGCGCGCAGCGGCTCGCCGAGCTGCGGGGCCGCGAGCCCCACGCCGGGCGCGTCGCGCATGGTCGCGGTCAGGTCGTCGAGCAGCTCATGGAGGAGCTTGCCGAAGCTGTCGACGGTCTCGCCCTTCAGCCGCAGCCGAGCGTCGCCGAGCATCACGATGGGTCGAACGGTCATGGCCGGGCAGAGTATACGGAATGACCGCCCGGCCGACGGGTGGTCAGCCGGCCGGCTGGGAGCCCTCCGGGGCGGCGTCGGCCGCGTCCCCGACCGCGTCCGCGGCATCGTGGGCGGCGTCCGTCGCGGCGTCCGCGACGTCGTGGGCGGCGTCCCCGGCGGCATCCGCGGCGTCGTGCGCCACGTCGGAGGCATGGGTGCCGTTGCCGGACGTGTCGACGTCTGACCGGAGCTCCGCGGCCACGGCCGTGGCCTTGTCGGCGAAGCGCTGGCCGTACTCCGTCGTGACCTCGGCGGCCTTCTGCGCGAACGGTCCCGCCTTGGTCGCGGCGACCGCGGCGAGCTCGGCGGCCTTGGCCCCGACCTGCTTGGCGACCGGGGCGGCCTGGTTCGCGATGTCCTGGATCATCACCTCGAGCTGGCTGAGCCACTCCTTGGCCCGCGCGCCCGTATCGCCGGACGAGCCGGCGTCGGCGGACCAGCCGGAGCCCGCGTCGCCGGCGGCATCCGCGCCGCCGTCGGTGCCGGCGCCGGCATCCGGGATGGGCTCATCCGGCAGCGCGTCGCGTTCGGATGCGGTGGGGTCGGTCGGCTGTTCGGTCATCGGGAGCTCCTTGTCCTGGGCGCGGCGGTCAGGCGCGGCATCGGCGTGTCGGCTCCATTGTCGGCGCCGCGTCGATTCGTGCACGCACGTTTCCGGTTGCGATCCGGGGTCGGAACATCACAGCAGGCTCTCGGGATCGACGTCGACGGACCACGGCGCGCCCGGCGGCGGGTCGAGGAGCGCCACGGGATCGTCGCCCCGGAGCACGACGTTGAACCGCCAGCGGTCGGCGCGGCGGGCGACGTAGGCGGGCGCCGGGCCGGCCACCTGGATGCCCCTCGCGGCACCGACGGTTCGCGCCCGCAGCCGTTCGGCCATCGCCGTGGCCTCGGCCTCGGCCGCGTCGCGGTCCGGGAGCCCCACCGTCAGCTTGACCAGCCGCCCGAACGGCGGCGAGCCGAAGCGTTCGCGCAGGGCGAGCTCCTCGTCGTAGAACGTGGCCGCGTCGCCATCGACCACCGCGCGGATGGCCCGGTGCTCGGGGCGGTACGTCTGGATGAACGCGATGCCCGGACGATCGCCGCGGCCGGCCCGGCCCACGGCCTGGGCGAGGAGCTGGTAGGTCCGCTCCGAAGCGCGCTCGTCCGGCAGGTTCAGCGCGATGTCCGCCGACACGACGCCCACCAGCGTCACCTCGGGGACGTCGAGGCCCTTCGCGACGAGGCTGGTGCCGACGAGGACGTCGAGTCGGCCCGCGGCGAACGCGTCCAGCACGCGATCCGCGGCGCCCTTGCGCTCGACGACGTCGCGGTCCAGCCGGCCAACGCGCAGCTCCGGGTACCGCTCGCGGACCTCGCGCTCCACGCGTTCCGTGCCCCCGCCGAGGTAGCGGATCCGGGGCGACGCGCAGGCGGGGCAGCGGGAGGCCGGCGGCCAGGCGCGTCCGCAGTGATGGCACCGCAAGGAAGTCCCGGCCCGGTGGTAGACCAGCGGCCGGTCGCAGTCGGGGCAGGCCTGGACGTGTCCGCAGTCCCGGCATACGACGACCGACGCCGTCCCGCGCCGGTTGATGACGAGGACGGCCCGGTCGCCGGCCTCGGTGTCGAGGGCGGCCAGCGCGGTCGCGAGCGGATCCGAGAGCAGCCCGCGGTTGCCGGCGGCGAGCTCGGCACGCAGGTCGACGGCGCTCACGATGGGCTCGGTGCCCGCCGGCCGGGCGGGCAGCACGGCGCGTCGGTACCGGCCCGCCCGCGCGTGACCCATGCTCTCGACCGACGGCGTGGCGCTCCCCAGGACGACGGCCGCGCCCGCGATCGAGGCGAGGTCGATGGCGGCGTCGCGCGCCTGGAGGCGCGGCGTTCGGTCGCTCTTGTAGGCGGCGTCGTGCTCCTCGTCCACAATGGCGAGGCCGACGTCCGCGAGTGGCGCGACGAGCGCGATCCGTGTCCCGACCACGACGTCGGCCTCGCCGGCTCGGATCCGCCGCCACTCGTCCGCCCGTTCACCCTCGCCGAGACCCGAGTGCAGCAGCGCGACGCGGACCGGGAGGTCGGCGCGCAGCCGATCGACGATCGGGGTCGCCAGGGCGATCTCGGGCACGAGCAGGAGCGCGGGTCGCCCCGTGGCGAGGCAGGCGGCGATCGCCTCGACGTAGATCGCCGTCTTGCCACCACCGGTGACGCCGTCCAGCAGCGTGGGCGTCGGGTCCCGCCGTTCGATCGCCTCGCGGACGATCGCGAGGGCGGCCGCCTGGGCCTCGGTCAGCCCTGAACCGGCCGGTCGGGCGCCGCGCAGGCCTGCGGGCCGGCCGGCCAGCGGCCGCCGCGGGCGCTCGCGCACCTCCACTCGGAGCAGGCCTCGACGCACGAGCCCGGCGATCGCCGATGCGCCGTGCCGTTCCGCGAGCGGGGCGGCGGGGACGCCGTCTGCGGCTGCCGGGACGGCTTCCGGAGGGGCCAGCTCATCGAGGGCTGCCACCTGCCGCGGCCCGAGTGGCCGCCCCGGCAGGCGCTCCCCGGCCCGGAGGTGCGCGGCCGCCGCCTCGCCCGCGGGCGTGACCCACAGGCGGCGCTCGTACCGGGGACCGATCGCCGCCCCGAGCAGGGTCCAGGTCAGGTCGACGAGCCCGCCGTCGGCGAGCGCCCGGAGCCGCCGGAGCAGGCCGGCCCGGCCTTCGGGCGTCGAGAGGTCGCGCACCGGGCGGGGCCGGCCGGCCAGCTCGTCGAGCAGATCGACGTCGACCGCATCGAGGCCGGGATCCGTCTGGCCGAGCCGGACCTCGCCGGCCGGCGTGACCTCGGCGACCAGCTCGAGCCGCTCGAGCATCCCAGGCGGCAGCATCGCCCGGATCACGGTCGCCAGCGGGGCGAGGTAGCGATCCGCGATCGAGGCCGCGAAACGCAGCGCAAGCGGCGGCAGCAGCGGACCGTCGCTCCGGACCCTCGCGGCGACGGGCCGCAGCTCGGCGCCACCCGCGACGACCGGCGAACCGGGCCCGACGATGATCCCGATCGCCTGCCGCCCGCCGCGGCCGAACGGGACGAGCACCGGCTCTCCGGGCTCGAGGGTCCCGAGCGCCGCCGGCGCCGCATACGTGTAGGTCCGCGGTCCCGGGCCGGCCGGGGCGTCGACCGCCACCTCGACGAGCGTGTCGCCGCCGTCCCGTCCGATCGGAAGCGCGAGCGTCGTGGCCACGGAGGGTGCGGCGGGCCTAGGTGATCCGGATCCGCCGGTCGCTGTTGCGCCGCTTCTCCTGGGCGATGATGGCCTCGATCTCCGCGGCCGTGCGATCGATCTCGCCCGTCTCGTTGACCACCACCTGGTCGTAGTCGCCCTGGCGCGCCAGCTCGATCGCCGCGTTCCGCTGGCGGATCTCGAGCTCGTCGGCCGTCTCGGTGGCCCGCGAGCGCAGCCGCTGGAACAGCGCCTCCATGGACGGCGGGACGATGAACACCAGCAGCGCGTCGGGCACGCGCTCCTTGACGACGCGGGCGCCCTGGACGTCGATCTTGAGGATGACGTCGCGGCCCGCGGCCAGCGCCTGGGACACCTCGCGCCGAGGCGTGCCGTACCAGTTGCCGTGCACCTCGTTCGCCTCGAGCAGCTCTCCAGCGTCGTGGAGCGCGTGGAACTCCGCCTCGGTCAGGAAATGGTACGACACGTCCGGGATCTCGCCCGGTCGCGGACCACGGGTCGTGCACGTGACGACGTAGTGGTAGTCGCCGCCGTCGCTCGGATCGCGCGCCCGGAGGGCGTCGATGATCGTGTCCTTGCCGACCCCCGATGGGCCGCTGATGATCACGAGCAGGGATCCGGGCTGCCCCTCGAGCGTCTCGGGCCCCGTCATGCCGCCCCCAGCGGCCGGCGGCCCGCCGACGCCTCGCCGGCGCGGAGGCTCTCGAGCACCGACTCGAGCGCCGGCGGGATCGGCGCCTCGGCCCGCACCAGCTTCGCGTTCGATGGCGACACCAGCTCCAGCCGCCACGCGTGGAGGAACAGCCGCTCGAGTCCGTCCGGACCGCGCCTCGACGTGCCCGTCCCGTAGACCGGGTCACCGGCGACGGGATGCCCGAGGGCCGTCAGGTGCACCCGGATCTGGTGGGTCCGCCCGGTGACGAGGTCCAGCTCAAGCAGCGTCCAGCCCGCGAAACGCTCCCGCACGCGGTAGCCGGTGACGGCCTTCCGTCCGTCCGTCACGACGGCCATCCGCTTGCGGTCCTTCGGGTCACGCCCGATCGGCGCCTCGATCCGCCCCACCGCCGCCGAGACGGAGCCCTGGACGAGCGCGAGATACGTCTTGCGGATGCGGCGGCCCTTCATCTGGGCCATGAGCGACGCCTGGGCGGCGTCGTTGCGGGCCACGATCAGGAGGCCCGACGTGTCGCGGTCGAGGCGGTGGACGATGCCCGGCCGCGCGACGCCCGCGATGCCCCCGTAGTGGTCGCCCCGCGCCAGCAGCGCGTTGACCAGCGTCCCCTGCCAGTGGCCGGGCGCCGGGTGGACCACGAGGCCCGCGGGCTTGTCGACGATCAGCAGGTCATCGTCCTCGTACACCACCGACAGGGTGATCGTCGGGTCGGGCTCCAGATGGTACGGGACCTCGGGGGGCGGGACCTCGAGGGTCACGCCGCCGCCGCGGACCTCGGAGTTGGCGCGCAGCCGCCGCCCCTCGTCGTCGACGAGCCGCCCGTCGCTGATGAGCTTCTGGACGTAGGACCGGGACAGGCCCGTCCGGTCGGCCACGAACCGGTCCACGCGGCGGACGACCTCGCCCTCGGGGACCGTGAGCCGCCTGGGGCCCGGGCGGATCGACGGCTGCGGGGTCTCGGGCTCGATGCCGCCCTCGAGGTCCTCGTCGCCGTCGAGCTCGCCCTCCTCGGGCGGCGCGTCGTCGATCGGGTCCCCGCCGTCAGTCATCCGGCGCCCAGTCCCCGATCGCCGGGAACACCGCCATCGCCACCAGCAGCACGATCGCCGTGGAGATCGCCGCGTCGGCCACGTTGTACGTGTAGAACCGCCACGTCCCGATGCCCATGTCGACGAAGTCGACGACCGAGCCGTAGTGGAGGCGGTCGACGAGGTTGCCGATCGCCCCGCCCAGCAGCAGCCCGAGGGCGATCGTCACCACCAGGCCGCGGCCGGCCTTGGCGTGGTAGAACACGATGACCCCGACCACCACGAGGGACACGATCGCGAACGCGCCGGCCGACTGCGGGAGCATCCCGAACAGGATCCCGGAGTTGCGCCAGTGGATGATCCGGACGAGGTCGCCGATCAGCTGGAAGCTCTCGCCGATCGCGAGGTTGCCGACGATCCACGCCTTGACCAGCTGGTCGACGACGACCACGCCGATCGCGATCGCCGCGAACAGCACCCAGCGACCAACCGACGGGTGGGTCCACGTCGGCCTCGCCTTCGCCTCCCCGGCGGTCGCACCCTCGAGCTCGGCGTCGATCACGGGGTCAGCGGGGTCCATCGGCCCGCCGCAGCGCGATGCGCACCTCGCCCGCCTCCAGCCGGACGCTCCCGCCGACCGCGTCGGCCGGCGCCCCGTCCCGTCGGATCTCGTCGACCAGCGTCTCGACGGCCACGGACGGAGGTGGGCCTCCACCTCGGGCCCGAGCCCGTCGACCCACAGGACGATCCGGTCGTCGAGCTCGAGCTCGGCCTCCTTGCGGAGGTCCTGGACGGCGCGCTGGAGCTCGCGGGCGTCGCCCTCGGCGACCAGCTCCGGCGTCAGCGTCGTGTCGATGATCGCGACCAGCCCGTCGTCATGGGCGACGGCGGTGCCGGGCCGCGGCGCCGCCTGCACCTCGACCTCGTCGGGCGCGAGCGTCTCGCCCTCGATCGTGACCGACCCGTCCGGGTGGATCTCGAACCGGCCCTCGCGCGCCGCCGCCATCACGGCCGGGATCTTCGCCCCGAGGCGCTTGCCCACCCTGGGCAACAGCACCTTGACGCCGCGGTCGACGAGCTCGGACTCGTCGCCGATCAGCTCGACGTCCTTGACGTTGGCCTCGACCCGGATGAGGTCCAGCAGCGCGTCGCGCTCCGCGAGCGTCGCGCCGGGCAGCGCCAGCCACAGTCGGGCGAGCGGCTGGCGGACCTTGAGCCCGGCCTGGCCGCGCAGCGTCCGCGACAGGTCGACGGCGCGCCGGGCCACGTCCACCGCCGCCTCGAGCGCCTCGTCGCGCATGGGCGCCAGCCCGGCGGCGGGCCAGGCGGTCAGGTGCACGCTGTCCGGCGCGTCGGCGACGGACCCGGCGACGAGGTTGCGGTAGATCGTGTCGCTCAGGAACGGGAGGATCGGGGCGACGGTCCGCGCGAGCGCGACGAGCGTCTGGTGGAGGGTGGCGAACGCGGCATCCCGGTCGGCGCCCGCCCCGCGCGACATCCGGCGCCTCGACAGCCGCAGATACCAGGTGGACAGGTCGTCGATGTGGGCGTCGACCACCCGCGTGGCCGCCTGGGCGTCGAAGTCGCGCAGCCGGGCCTCGACCTCGGCGGCGACGGCGGCCGAGCGCGACAGGATCCAGCGGTCGAGCGCCGAGCGCTCGGCGACCGGTGGCGAACCGGCCGCGGGTGTCCAGCCGGCCAGCCGCGCATAGGTGACGAAGAACGCGTACACGTTCCACAGCACGAGCAGCCCGCGGCGCGCCTCGTCGGCCGCGTGCCAGCCGAACAGGATGTTGTCGTCGGGGCGCGACGACGCGTACATCCAGCGCATCACGTCGACGCCCATCCGCTCGGCGGCCTCGTCGAACTCGATCGCATTGCCCCACGACTTGTGCATCGGCCGCCCGTCCTCGCCGAACAGGGTCGCGTAGCCGAAGATCGTCCGGAACGGCTCCTCGCGCCGGAGCACGGTCGACATCGCGAGCATCGCGTAGAACCAGTTGCGGAACTGGCCGGGGAAGCTCTCGGACACGAAGTCGGCCGGGAACCACTTCGCCCAGTACTCCGGGTCCTCGCGGTAGTGGATCGTCGAGAACGGGACGATGCCGGCGTCGAGCCATGGGTTGCCGACGTCGGGGATCCGGGCGACCGGCTCGCCGCACGACGGGCAGGCGATCTTGACCGCGTCCACGAAGGGCCGGTGGGGCGTGTGGCCCTCGAACGCGTCCCAGCCCTCGATCGCGCGCTGCTCGAGCTCCTCGCGCCCGCCGATGACGTCGAACGTCCCGCAGGCGCGGCAGTCGTAGATCGGCAGCGCCAGGCCGTAGTAGCGCTTCTTGGAGATCATCCAGTCGCGCATGTTCAGGAGCCAGTCGAGCTCCCGCTCGTAGCCGAACGACGGGATCCATCGGATCCGGTCGACGACCTCCATGATCTGGTAGCGGAGGCTGGCGTCGACCTGTTCCGTGGTCAGCGCCTCGCGCGGCTGGTCGTAGACCGGGCCCATGCTGATGAACCACTCGTCCACGAGCCGGAACAGGAGCGGCGTCCCGCATCGCCAGCAGTGCGGATAGCGGTGGCTGTACGCCTCGAGGTGATAGAAGAACGACCGCCGCTCGAGGTCGTCGATGATCGCCTCGGTGACCGCCGGCGCCTCGCGGCCGCTGAGCCAGCCGAAGTTCGGGTAGTAGCGCCCGTCCTCGTCGATCGGCCCGACGACCGGCAGCCCGAGGGACCGCCCGAGCTGGAAGTCCTCGGCGCCGCAGCCCGGCGCGATGTGGACGATGCCGGTCCCCTCGTCCTCGCCGACGTCGCTCCACGCGACGACGCGATGCTCGTAGCCGGCCTCGCTGAACGCGTCGCGAACCGCGGGCAGGTCGTCGAAGGGTCCCGTGTAGCGCCAGCCGACGAGGTCCGCGCCCGCGGCCTCCTCGACGACCTGGAACGGGCCCTGCAGGACCTGCTTGAGCGTGCCCCGGCTGAGCCAGAACAGGTCCTCGCCCTGCCGGACCTTGACGTAGCGGAGGTCCGGCCCGACGGCCGCCGCCACGTTGGCCGCCAGCGTCCACGGCGTCGTCGTCCAGACGAGCAGCGACTCGCCCGGCCGGTCCAGGAGCGGGAAGCGCACGGTGAGCCCCGGGTCCTCGCGATCCTGGTAGCCCTCGTTCATCTCCATCTGGGACAGGCCCGTGCCGCAGCGCGGGCACCACGGCATCGTGTCGTGGCCACGGTAGATCCAGCCGCGCCGGTGGCACTCGGCCAGGAACCCCCAGATGAGGTCGTTGTTCTCGTTGCTGAACGTGAAGTAGCTGCCGCCGACGTCGGGCATGCCGAGCCGCCCGACGACCATCTCGACCGTGTCCGTCACCGGGCCCGCGGGACCCTCGATCGTCGCCACCTGGGCCGGGTCCGCCGCCAGCAGGTCGCGCAGCCGGAGCAGCTCGGCCGGGTCGTTCCAGTCCATCCAGTAGCCGAGCCGGATGCTCTGCTCGGTCTGGCGGGCGGCGAAGGTCAGCACCCGCTGCTTGCACAGGCTCACGAACTCCGCGATGCCGAACGCCTCGATGTCGCGCTTGGAGGTGAAGCCCAGGTCGCGCTCGACGTTGACCTCGACCCACAGGCCCTGGCAGTCGAAGCCGTTCTGGTAGCGCTGGTCCTCGCCCAGCATCGCGTGGAACCGCTGGTACAGGTCCTTGTACGTGCGGCCCCAGGCGTGGTGGACGCCCATCGGGTTGTTGGCGGTGATCGGCCCGTCGAGGAAGCTCCACCGCGGGCCGCCCTCGTTCTGCGCCCGGAGCCGCGCGAACGTGCGCCGGTCCGCCCACACCCGGAGCAGGTCGTGCTCCTGGGCGACGAAGTCGGGTCGGCTGGAGACGGGTTCGAACATCGGGCCTCGAGGGTCGCGGACCGCGGCCCGGGCCGGGCCTGCGAGCGGGTGACCAGTCTATCGACTCTCGGCCGCCGGGCGACCGGCACGCGCGGCGCCGGCGTCGCGGCGGGCCGCCCGCCCGTTTCCCCGTTCCGACGTATCATGCCGCGCGATGTCGTCACCGTCACCGCAAAAGGCGCCGCGGGCGCACACGCCCCGCACGCGATCCGCGTTCGCCGCGGCGTTCCTGTCCCTGATCTTCCCCGGGCTCGGTCATGCCTATGCCGGCGCCTGGGCGCGCGCGCTGGCGTTCGCCGCGCTGCCGCTGTTGCTGATCGCGCTCGCCGGCGGGATCTTCCTGCGGGTCGACAGGTTCGACCTGCTCGGGTTCGTCGTCCAGCCGCAGGTGCTGACCGGCATCTTCGTCGTCAACATCCTGATCCTGATCTACCGGATCGTGGCGGCGGTCGACGCGTGGAACGTCGCGCGGTTCCTGAACGAGGTCGACGCCTCGGGCGGTGGCCGGCTCGGGCGCTCGAAGCTCCCGCTGAGCCCGCTGTCGATCGCCGGCCTCCTCGCCGTCCTGATCGTCATCGGCGGCGCCCACATCGCCGTCGCCCGCTACGACCTGCTCGCGTCGACCCTCGTCGGCTGCGTGTTCAGCGACAGCGAGGACGCCCAGTGCCAGGAGACCGCCGACTCGCCGGATCCCGGCACAGCGATGACCGGAAGCGAGGCCCCCGGGCCGACCGACACGCCCACGCAGTCGGCGGACGCCCCCCTCGAGACCCCCGTCGGCAGCGCCCAGGGCACCCTGGAACCCGAGCTGCCCACGTGGGACGGCAAGGGGCGGCTGAACATCCTGCTCGTCGGGGTCGACCAGCGCCAGGGTGACACCTTCTTCAACACCGACACGCTGATCGTCGCCTCGATCGACCCCGTGACCAAGGAGGTCGCGATGTTCCAGGTGCCGCGCGACACGGTCGACGTGCCGGTGCCGGCCAACGCCCGGAACGTCTGGGGCAGCACCTACAGCGGCAAGATCAACTCCTGGTACGCGTTCAACCGCAACCGAACCGACCTGTGGCGGGGCGACAACACGCGCGAGCGCGGCTTCAACGCCCTCAAGGCGCTGCTCGGCGAGCTGTACGGGCTCGACATCCGCTACTACGTGATGGTCAACTTCCAGGGCTTCAAGGACGCCGTCAACACCCTCGGCGGCGTGCAGATCAACGTCCAGATCCCGGTCGCCGAGAGCGACTACCCGGTCGCCGGCGGCGTCACCCGGATCTACATCCCGGCCGGGCCGCAGCACATGAGCGGCGGCGACGCGCTGATCTACGCGCGGTCGCGCCACCGGGCGCTGGGCGGCGACTTCGACCGTGGCCGGCGCCAGCAGCGGGTGCTGCTCTCGCTGCGCGAGCAGATGAACATCACCTCGGTGCTCGACAACCTCCAGGGGCTGTTCACGACGCTGCAGCAGTCGGTGCGCACGGACATCCCGTTCAACCAGATCCCGAAGCTGCTGTCCCTTGCGCAGAGCGTCGACACCAAGAACATCCGCTCGTACGTGTTCTCGCCGTCGTTCTACGCGTCGGAGTCGACCGATCCGAGGCGCGGCTACATCATCCAGCCCAACGTGGTCCGGATCCGCAAGGCGGTGAAGGAGGCGTTCTCGACGCCGCCGGCGCTGCTCGCGCTGCGCGAGCGGCTCGGGGCCGAGGCCGCGCGGGTGTGGGTCCTCAACGGCGCCGGCCGGCCGGGCCTCTCGGTCAGCACCTCGGACCGGCTCGCGTACGACGGCCTCGACGCCTCGGCGCCCAACACGAAGGCGGCCCAGACCGGCTCGACGAAGATCGTCGTCTACAACGGGGCGGACACCGAGATGCCCGAGACGATCAAGTACCTCGAGGACCTGTTCCACACGAAGGTCACGACCGCGACCGATCCCAAGGTCACGGTCGACATGATCATCACCCTGGGTCGCGACGCCCCGAACCTGACGATCGACCCCGTCGGCTGACGGGCCGCGGCCGAACCGCGTCGCCCGTCAGGGGCGCGTCGCGGCCGCCATCGGGTCGGGCACGCCGTGGAGCCACGGCAGGACGCTCGGCGCACCCGTGACCGGGTCGACGAGGAACCAGTCGCCCTGGTCCGCATCGGGCAGCGAGCTCGCCACCAGCAGGCCCTCCGGCAGCCACGGCCCGCCGACCTGGCCGCCGGGCGCGTCCGTCAGCCGCCGCTCCCCTGACCCGTCGACGCCGACGAGGTAGATCTCCGCGTCCCCGTCCCGAGTCGAGGACAGCGCGAGCTGCGAGCCGTCCGGCGACCAGGCCGTCGGGTCGTTCGGGCCGGGGCCCGTCGGGACGTCCGTCCGCTGGCCGTCGGCGAGTCGCAACACGAACACGGTGTCGTCGTTCGTGCACATCGCGAGGCGGGTGCCGTCCGGCGACCACACGGCGCAGCCGCCCTCCCCGAGGTCCCTCGGCTCCCCGCCGCCGGACGCGACGAGGTACTCGTGGCCGCGGCGGTTGAAGGCGATCGTGGCGCCGTCGGGCGATAGCTGCGGCACCGCGCCGTCCTCGACCACCAGCCGCTGCGTGCCCGACGCCAGGTCCGCGAGCCAGACGTCGCCCCGGGACTCCTGCTGGGGTCCGCTCGCGTCCGGCGTCGCCTGCCGGCTGACGTACGCGAGCCGCGTCGCCAGCCGGTCGAGCGACGGCTCGCCGACGGCCTCGCCCTCGCGGCTCGGGACGACGAGCGTGCCCTCGGTGGCCCCGGGGTCCATCAGGCGGATCCCGTCGGGGGCGGCGTAGGCGAGGAGCTCGTGGATGGCGTCCGGCGCGGCCGCCGGGGCGCCGGTCCCGTAGGCCGGGCGGTCCGCGGCGACCGGCGGCCAGCGAGCCGGGTCCGCGACGGCGTGGATCGCGTCGGCGACGAGGTCGGGCTGGTCCTGGTGGATCCGGTGGCTGCTGGTCGCGGCGAGGAGCAGGGCCGACTGCGGGCTCATCGCGGCCAGCCCCTCCTGGAGCGACGTCCACAGCGACTCGACCTCGGCGGTCGGCCAGTCCGGGCCCATCTCGAACGGGCGACCGTGCCGGAGCACGACGAGCGGGACCGGCGGGAACGGCGGGGCGCCGAGCAGCCCGAGCTCGCTGGCGCGGATGTCCTCGTTGGTCAGGTCCTCGCCGTTGGGGATGGCCCGCCGCTCGGCGACGAGCGCGGGCGACAGCATCGCCTCGAGCTTGCGGTCCCACTCGGGCGCGATCGCGTCCACGAGCACCACGCCCGCCGTCTCGGTCCGGATAGCGCCGCGCGTACAGCTGGGCGTCGAGGCCGCCGAACGACGCCCCGACGAGCACGTACGGCGCGGGCAGCCCCGCGGCGCCGAGCAGCGCGTGCAGGTCGTCGACGGCGCTCGCGGCGCCGTGGGGCGGGGGCCGGAGGTCGCTCGTCCCGAGGCCGGCCCGGTTGTACGCACAGACCGTGGTGAACTCGGCGACGCGCGTCATGACCGCCGACCAGACGTCGAGCTCGTTGCCCAGGCCCGCGTCGAGCACGACCACCGGCGAACCGGATCCCCTGGCAGGCGATGTCGAGGTGCCGTCCGCCCCCGATGTCGATGCGCCCTCGGGCAGGGCCGACGGCGAGGACGGTGACGGCGTGCCCGGAGCCGCTCGATCCGCCCGGGCTCGCCGAGGGCGTGACCGCCGAGCCGCAGGCCGCCACGACGACCGCGACCAGCGGCGACGAGCGCGACCGGGCGAACGAGGCAGGGCGCGAGGAACCGCGATGCGGCAGGTGCACGCCCCTCGTAGGTCGCCCGGCGTCGATCGGTTCCCGCCCGCCCGCGGACCGCGTCCGCCGGGTCAGCCGATCGGCGTCAGCCAGCTCCGGTACTCGGGCAGGTTGCCGCGCACCGCGTCGAAGTAGCGCTCGCTGACCAGCCGCGAGACCGGGCCGATCGCGCCGTCGCCGACGGGGCGATGGTCGACCTCGATCACCGCGCTCACCTGGACGCCGGTCCCGCACAGGAAGACCTCGTCGCAGACGTAGAGCTCGGAGCGATCGATCGAGCGGACCTCGACCGGGATCCCGGCATCCTGCGCCAGCTGGACGATCGCCTTGCGGGTGACGCCCTCGAGGATGTCGTCGGACACCGGCGGGGTCAGGAGCACGCCGTCGCGGACCACGAACAGGTTCGCCGCCGAGGCCTCGGAGGCGTGACCGCCGGGCGTGAGCACCAGCGCCTCGTCGAAGCCGTTGAGCTCGGCCTCCGACTTCTGGAACGCCATGTTCACGTAGCCGCCCACGATCTTGCCGCGCGCCGGCAGCGCCTCGTCGGCGTTGCGGCGCCAGGTCGAGGTCATGATCCGGACGCCCTTCTCGATGTCGATGTAGTTCCCGAACGGCGTCGTGATCACGTACAGCTCGTGGTCGAGGTGGTGCAGCCGGACGCCGATCGCGCGCGTGCTCTTGTAGTACGACGGCCGGATGTAGATGTCCTCGCGGAACGCGTTCCGCCGCGCCGTCTCGACCACGATCGAGACCAGCTCGTCGACCGTCGGCAGGTTCTCCATCAGCAGCATCTTCGCGGAGTTCCGGATGCGCTCCATGTGCTCCCGGACGAACAGGCCGTACAGCTGGCCCTGCTCCTCGTTCCAGTAGCCGCGGATGCCCTCGAACGTCGCCGTCCCGTACATGAACGCGTGGGTCATGATGCTGACCTTGGCGTCGCGGAGCGGGACCCAGTCGCCCTCGAAGTAGGCGATCAGGTCGTCGAGCGACCGTGTCTGGGTGGCCGCCGCCTGTTCGGGCGCCGCGGCGGACGACTGCTGGGTGAGCATCGGCTGCGCTCCACGTCGCGTGCGGCACGAGGCCGCGCGATTGCCTTCGTCGGCCGATCCTAGCACGCAGCGCCCGGCACCCCACCCGGACGATCGGGTGGCGTTCAGCCGATCGGCAGGACGCCGGTGATCGCGAGGGCCACGATCCCGAGGTACACCAGGTACAGCGCGCCGCCGATGAGCAGCGCCTTGCCGTCGAGGGTGCCGCGGCGCCACATCGGACCGAAGATCGCCGCGACCGCGACGAACGTGATGCCGGCCGACAGGAACGCGATCAGCGAGTCGGAGCTGACGTGCCAGGCGGACACCGGCGAAGACCAGCGCGATGAACGTCGGGAAGGCCGACTGGAACACCATCGCGCCCGTGATGTTGCCCATCGCCAGCGTGTCCTTGCCCTGGCGGACCCAGATCAGGGAGTTGAACTTCTCGGGCAGCTCGGTGGCGATCGGGGCGATGACGAGCGCGAGCAGCAGCTCGCTGACGCCGAGCGTGGTCGCCAGGTGCTCGACGGCGTCCGACGAACAGCCAGGCGCCGCCGACGATGCAGGCGAGCGCGACGATGACCTGGAGGTTGACGATGCGCAGCCGCGGCGCGGCCGGATCCTCGCGGTGGGCGGCGCGGTCCATCCGGTGGAAGCGGAGCGGCGCCAGGTCGTCCTGGTGCTCCTCGGCCTCCTCGGCGAAGTGGCCCTTCACGTACCAGGCGTAGATGCCGATCAGGGCGACCGCGACGACGTAGCGGATGACGTCGAGCGGTCGGCGGCAGGAACGCGGTCGCGATCGCGAGGCCGTAGGCGATCAGGAAGTAGCGGATGTCGTGGACCAGGACCCCGGTGTCGACCTCCATCCGCGTGTCGGTCGCCCGGCGCTTGCGGAACGCGATCACGCCCACGCCGGTCACGAACATCGCCAGCGTCGAGAGCATGAACGGCGCCCCGAGGATCGCCCCCACGCCGACGTCGTGGGCCGCCTCGCTGCCGCTGCCGAAGATGATCGCGATGACCGGGATCATCGTCTCGGGCAGCGCGGTGCCGACCGCGGCGAGCACCGATCCGACGGCGCCCTGGGCGAGGTTCAGCTTGCGCCCGAACCACTCGATGCCGTTGGTGAACAGCTCGGCGCCGAGCAGGATCACGAGGAACGCGATGACGAGGATCGCGATGTCCATCAGACGGCGATCTGTGCCGCGGCGACGATCGACAGCGCCACGACCAGCACGACGAGGGCGGAGACGAGCGCCAGCCGCCGCTCGCCGGCCGCGAAGAAGCCGGCGCCGGCCACGACGACGCGTCCGATGGGGAGGGCCATGACGATCACGATACCGGCCCAGATGAATCCGACCGGCTGGAGTCCCGCCAGGTCGGCCGGGATCGCCGGCAGGTCGAACGGCGGGATCGCCCCGTGGGCCAGCGGGTCGGTGCCCGACGCGACCAGGCCGAGCACGCCGATGAGGATGAGCCCGATCGCCAGGTAGGTGCCGGCGACCAGGATCCGGGCGACGAGGGCCTCGATGGCGAAGGCCGCCTGGCGCGACGCGGTCACGTCGCTGCCCGGCGCCGCGTCCGGCCCGGCACGCCGGCCGGCTGCTCGGCGCTCATGCCATCCCCAGCGCGCGGCGGGCCATCTCGAAGGCCGTGTACAGGACCACCACGCACGAACAGCCAGCGCAGGATCCGGACGTCGATGCGGCCGGCGACCCGCGACCCGATCGAGGCGCCGACGAACACGCCGAGGGCCGTCGGGCCCGGCGATGTAGGGGTCGATCTCGCCGCGGAGGAGGTAGATCACCGCCGACGACGTGGCCGTGATGCCGATCATCATGTTGCTGGTCGCGGTCGCGACCTTGAGCGGGACGCCCATCGCGACGTTCATGACCGGCACCTTGATGATGCCGCCGCCCACGCCGAGCAGCGCCGACACGATGCCCGCGCCGATCGAGGCGAACATCCCGAATCGGAGCCGGTGGACGTGGTAGCCGTCGCCGGCCAGGGTGTCGGTGAAGGTCGCGGGAGCGATGGCGGGCTCCGCGGCGGGCGGGTCGGCGGCGACAACGGGCTCGGCGGACGCCGTGACGGCGCCCGACGCCATCGGGTTCGCCTCGGTCACCTCGGGATCCGCCGGCTCCTCGTCGTCCGTCGCGCGGCCGGCGCCGCGAGCCGTCGACGCGGTCGGCGCCGACCGGCCCTGGCGGATCATCGAGATGGCGACCCAGGTCAGCACGACCGCGAACAGGCCGGCCAGGACCTGCTCGTCGAGGGCGAAGGCGAGCAGACCGCCCGCGAGCGCCCCCATCGCGGTGAACAGCTCGAGCACCATGCCCAGGCGCAGGTTCGCGACGTGGCGGCGGAGGTACACGCCGGCGCCGGCGGTCGAGGTGACGATCACCGCGACCAGCGAGATCGCGACCGCCTCGCGCAGGGGCAACCCGAACGCGAGCGTCAGCAGCGGGACGAGGAGCACGCCGCCGCCGAGCCCGAGCAGCGACCCGAACAGGCCCGCCGCGGCGCCGCCGGCGACGAGGATCAGCCCGGCGGTCACCGGGAGGACGTGAGCGGCCGCCCGGGGCCCCGCGAGGCGCCGCGCGCGGTCACCGGGTCAGGGGCGGAGGTGCTGGGGCGCGTACGGCAGCAGCGCCACGTGGCGCGCCCGCTTGAGCGCGATGGCGAGCTCGCGCTGGTGCGCGGCGCACGTGCCGGTCTTGCGGCGCGGCTCGATCTTGGCGCGCTCCGAGAGGTAGCGGCGGAGGCGGTTGACCTCCTTGTAGTCGATCACGACCGTCTTGTCGGCGCAGAAGGAGCAGACCTTCCGCCGACGGCGGTCGCGGTAGTAGTCGTCGCGCTTCTTCGACTTGGGGGGCATCCGAGTCTCCTGGTGAGGCGGCGGAACGGGTCCGCCTGGCGGCTCGCGGCCGCGGAAAGGGTCAGTCGGTCAGGGTCAGAACGGCAGGTCGTCGAGGTCGTCGTCGCCGCCGGACGGGCGGGTCGGCCGGACGGGAGCACCGCCGCCACCGCCGCACCGCCGCCGCCGCCGCCTCCGCCGCCTTCGGCGCCACCCTCGCCCCCGCCGAATCCGCCGGACGGGGCGCTGAACGACCCCTCCTCGTCCCGGGCGCGGGCCTCGAGGCTCACGACGTTGTCGGCGGTGATCTCGAGCGAGATCCGCTTCTGGCCGTCGCGGCCCTCGAACTCACGGGTGCGGAAGCGCCCCTCGACGAACACGCGGTTGCCCTTGCGGAGGTTTTCCGCGGTGCGCTCGGCGCGATCGCCCCAGACGGTGATCCGGAACCAGTCGGTCGCCTCGACCCACTCGCCGGTCTGCTGGTTCTTCGTGCTCTGGTTGACCGCGACGCTGAACTCCGTGACGGGCCGCCCGTTGGGCGTGTACCGCATCTCGGGGTCGCGGCCGAGGTTGCCGATGATCATGGCCTTCGAGAACGACGCCATTGCAGGCTCCCTGCTCTAGTCGATGGCCGCTGGCGCGGCTTCGCTCTCGGACTCGTCGATCTGCTCGCCGGTCTCCTCGTCCTCGACGTCCTCGCCCAACGGGATGTCCGCATCGGCGTCGATGTCGTCGGCCTCGGAGCCCGCGGCGGCGTCGCGCCGGGCCTTGACGGGCTTGATCGTCCGGGTCACCAGGTAGCGGAGGACATCCTCGGTGATCTGGAGGCTGCGCTCCAGCTCCGCGATGGCCTCCGCGGGGGCCTCGAAGACCACGATGTGGTACGAGCCCTCGCGGTAGCGATCGATGGGATACGCGAGGCGTCGGCGGCCCCAGGGAGCGACCTTGACGATCTGCCCGCCCTCGGCGACGACGTAGCGCGTGGTGCGGTCGATGACCGCGGCGGCCCGCTCATCCGGCGCATCCGGCCGGAGGACGAGCATGAGTTCATAGCGGCGCACGGCCTGCTGATCTCCTTCCAATGGGATCTGCCCCGCTGACGGCATGCCGGCACGGAGCCGAAAGGACCGCGGGAGGATAGCACGGGGGTTCGCGAGGAGCCCGTCGCCTGCCACCCTGTATCCTTCGCGCCGAGATCGTCCGGCCGACGCCGGCCACGCAGCTCGGGGACAACGTTGCAGCTCTCGATTCTCCTCCTCGCGACCGACCGGGTCGCGGGCGAGGCGCTGACGGCGGCCCTCACGGCGCCCGGTCACGGTGTGACGACCGTGGCCGATCCCGTGGACCTGTTCGCGTCCGCGCCCGGCTACGGCCTCGTCGTCGTCGACCAGGTCCCGGCTCCGTTCACCGTGGTCGCGGTGATCGAGGAGCTGCGCCGCGACGACGCGACCAAGGACCTGCCGATCCTGGCGGTCGCGCAGGCCGACGACCTCGAGGTGCGGATCGCCCTGCTCGAGGCCGGCGCCGACGACGTCATCACCAAGCCCTTCGACCAGGTGGAGCTCGAGGCGCGCGTCGAGGGGCTGTCGGTCCGGTTCCAGCGGTCGAAGGAGCGGTCGGCGCTCGTCGCCGTGAACGCGATCGGCGACCCCGCGGCCGGCGGATCGTGTCGGTGTTCAGCCCGAAGGGCGGCGTCGGCACGACGACCATCGCCACCAACCTCGCGATGCTCGCGGGCGAGCGGAACCCCGGCGGCACGCTGCTGATCGACCTCGACCTGTCGTTCGGGCAGGTGTCGTCGCACCTCAACCTGGAGCCGAAGCAGACGCTCGTGGAGCTCGCCCGCGACGACGCGGCGCTGCGCGAGCCCGAGCTGTTCCGCACCTACATGGTCCCCCACCCCAGCGGCATCCAGGTCCTCGCCGCGCCGCTGGCACCGGGGTTCGCGTCGCTGATCGACGCCGCGCGCGTGGAGCTCGTGCTCGAGCGGGCGCTCGAGGCGTTCGACATCGTGATCGTCGACGCCGGCACCACGTTCGACGACCGGATGCTCGCGATCTCCAGCCGCTCGGACACCGTGATCGTGCCGGTGCTCCCCGAGATCCCGGCGCTCAACGCCGTGCACCTGCTGATGGACCAGCTCACGGAGACCGGCGCGCTGGGCGCGACGACCGTGTTCGTGCTCAACAACGCGTTCTCGCGCGACCTCCTCAAGCGGTCGGACATCGAGAACGCGCTGGGCGCGCCGATCAGCGCGGACCTCCCCTACGACTCGATCGCCTACCTCAAGGCGGTGAACGAGGGCAACCCGGTGGTCCGCAGCGCGCCGAAGTCGATGGCCGCCAACGGCCTGCGCAACCTCGCCAACATCGTCCTCGGGCCGGCCGTCGCGCCCACGGCGGCGACCGACGGCAAGGGCCCGGCCACCGAGAAGCCCGCCAAGGAGCGCCGCGGCCTGTTCGGC
>CAWHIA010000013.1:0-88433 GCA_963829155.1 uncultured Chloroflexia bacterium
GCGAGATGACGTACGAGGACGCGCTCGCCCGCATCACGCGCTCCATGACGTTGCCCTTGCGGCGCTCCTCACTGGAGCTCGACGAGCCCGTGGCGCTCAAGCGTGCGGAGGTGGTAGTTGACGAGCTGGCGGGGGAGCCCCACCCGGCTCGCGAGCATCGTCGCGGACGCCGGCTCAGCGAGCGCCGCGAGCGGCCGGCGAGTGCGCACAGGAACCAGATGAACTCCGCGGTGGCCGGGTCCTCGATGATGTCGATGTCGAGCATGCCGGGATGGTGGCACCGACAAGAAAAGTTGTCAAGGCCACCAAAGAATCGTCGGCGAGGCGGCGGCGGGCTCAAGCGGGCTCGGGCGGCGGGTGGGCTGATCGCGGGAGGCCCAATGGTCGGAGAGGACGACAACCCGCCGTTAGTCATCAACCGTCGCTGTTCGCCGCGAACACCGGCAGCGCCGGATCCACGGCGTCCAGCGGGACGCTCTCGACGTCGTCCCGGGCCGCGACCCGCACGACGCGCAGCGCGTACCGCTGGCCGGTGCTGGTGGATCCCGCGAGACCAGAGCGGGCGGTCGTGTAGCCGGCCCAGCGGGCCTGGGCGATCAGCCATCAGGTCGAACCCGCCCCCGACGTAGGCCATCAGAATCGGGCGCGATCCCGACGTGCTCGAGGATCGCGCGCCGCGCGCCGTCGACCTCGCGGAACATCCGCTTCCTCGACGCCGGCTTCCGGTGCGGGATGCCGGCGAGCTGGACGTGGTGGACGTCGTGGGCGCCGATGCCGTTGCCCGCCCGGGCCAGCCGCCCGGACCTGCGCCAGGGCGAGGTTGCCGTGCTTGATCGCGTCGAGCGTGAGGTAGAACTTCGCGACCATGCCGCGGGCCTTGAGCGCCGGCAGCACCTTGCGCAGCCAGGTCTTCGACCCGTCGTCGAACGCAGGATCACCGGCCGCCGCGGCAGGCGAGCGCCGTGGTCCCAGTGCGCACAGGTCGCGCGGCAGGATCGTCGTGTAGCCGTTCGCCCTGGAGCCGGTCGAGCTGGGCCTCGAACGCCGTGGGCAGGGAGTCGTCCAGCGAGGAAGGTGCGCTTGCGCTCGACCCCCACGAGCCGAGGTTTCGGGTGGGACGGACTCCACGCGGTGGTAGTAGACGATCGGCACGCCGCCGCGCGGGATGTGCAGCGGCGGGGCGGGCGTCGGCAGGGTACGCGGGTCGGGCGCCGGATCAGGCGCTGGATGGGGTCCGGGCGACGACGCCGGCGCCGGGCTCTGACTCGGGCTGGGCAGCGGCGTGGCCGGCGGCACGACGATGGCCACCGGGCCGCGATCCGCCGGCGACGCCGGCGCCGGGGCCGGACTCGCGCCAACCAGCGCGACCGCGATGACGGTGAGCACGAGGGGCACGAGACGGCGCGGGCGGCGATCTGGTCACGGCATTCCGCACGGCTGCGTCGGGAGGAGCGGAGTCAAGGGACGGCGACGGGAGCACGAGAAGGGCCTCGGGGACAGCCTGCCCGGCTCGTCGCACGGCACCACGATGACGAAGGTCAGGCCGTGCCCAGGATCTCCTTCAGCATCCGGACCGAACTTCGGCTCGTCGGCGTCCATCGCGAACGACACGTTCGCGGGCTTCCCGCTCCGGAACCGGAAGTCGCGGACCCGTCGCCCGACCGACAGCACGCCGCCGTTCTCGACGTCGACGGGGATGAACTGGGTCGTCAGGACCGACGGGTCGATGACCGCGCACACGGCCAGCGCGTCGTGGACGGGCGCCGCTCCTGCGCGGTGCATCGGCTGGGTCGCGTCGTCGCCCTCGATCCGCTTCTGCGACGGAGCCGCTGGCGGCGGCCTCGCCGGCGGGCGTCCCGAGCACCCGCAACGCGGCACAGTCGTCGCCGAGACGAGCGCCCGATGGGTGGCGTCGAGCGGGACCATCCGGATCGGGCGGCCGCAGCTGACGACGATCCGCGCGGCCTCGGGATCGAGCCAGATGTTGAACTCGGCCGACGCCGTCGAGTTCCCGTGGTCGTGGGCGCCGCCCATGATCACGATCTCGGGGATCCGCTCGAGGATCCGCGGCTCTTCTGGATCGCGGTCGCGATGTTGGTCAGCGGGCCGACCGGCACCAGCGTGATGTCGCCATCGGACGCGAGGTAGGGTCGATCAGCCAGTCGACGGCGTGGCCGTCGTCGGCGGGCCGGGTCGCCGGCGGCAGGTCGAGCAGGTCGCCGTCGATCCGAGTGGCCGGGTTGAGCTGCGTCGCCTGCGGCCGTGCCAGCGGCCGCGACATCCCGCGGTGGACGGGGACGCCGGGCATCCCGATCCAGTCGAACACCCGCAGCGTGTTCTCGGTGCAGGAGTCGACGTTCGTGTTGCCGTTGACGACGGTGGCGCCGACGAGCTCGAGGTCGGGCGACAGCGCGGCGGTCATGAGGGCGACGGCGTCGTCGGTCCCGGTGTCGACGTCGAGGATGATCTTGGTGGCCATGGGTCCAGTGTGCCCCGTCCGCGTCCGGTCCGGCGGTCAGCGGCGCTCGTGGCGGGGCAGGAACCGGTCGACGAAGCGCTCCGCAGCGTGGCCGTCGCAGGCATCGATGGTGGCCGAGATGAATCGGTGGTCGCCGGACAGGTCGAACCGGCCCTCGACGATCGCGTCCGCCACGCCGTCGGCGTCCGTGACCTGCGTCCCGATCATCTCCGTCCGGTAGTCGAGGTACATCCCGGGATCCCGCTCGTACGCCTCGAGGTCGTCGACCACCAGCACCAGTGGCCGGTGGAGGATCGCCCACTCGAAGATCGACGACGAGTAGTCGGTGACGAAGACGTCGGCGAGCGCGAGCCAGTCGTTCATGTCGCCCTTGGGGTCGGCGACGACGTCGAAGCCCGCGGTCGGCTGGGTGGAGGCGTCGAGGTTGGGATGCGACTTCAGCACCAGGGCGTACTCGGCCGGCAGCCGCTCGCGCAGGCGCGTCCCGTCGAGCGCGCTCGTGCCCACCTTCGCGCGACCTCGGCCGCGGAACGTCGGCGCGTACAGCACGACCTTGCGATCGCGGGGCTCCGGGTGGATCGCCAGCAGCCAGGAGCGCGACGCGTCCAGGGCCGCCGTGTCGTAGAACCGGTCGGTCCGCGGCGTGCCCAGCGGCAGCACGCGGTCGAGCGGCGTCAGCAGCGCCCGCGACCAGGGCTCGCGGGAGCCCTCGCCCGGCGCGACCACATAGTCGTAGTAGCGGTGGAGGAACCGGCGCTCCGGCTCGTCGAGCCCGCCCCTGGTGTCGGCGCCGAACCGCTTGAGCGCGCCCGGCGCGTGCCACACCTGGACCACGGTCGTCGCCGGCCGATGCGGCGCGACGTGCACCGGCAGGTACGCGTTGTCGACGACGACCAGTCGCGACGTGTGCACGAGGTACACGCCGCGGACGAGGCGGGCGAGGTAGCGCACCTTGCCGGCGAGGTCGTACGTGTACGGCTGGAGGAGCAGCGCGACCTCGAGGTCGGGACGGATGCTCCGGATCGCGTCGTGGAGGTGGAGCAGGTTGCCCTCGAGGGTGGGCAGGCGCGCCGTCGCCAGCACGACCCGGCGACGGCGGACCGGCAGGAGCCGAACGAACAGGACGAGGACCCGGAGGACGAACGGACGCGAGCCGGTATTCGAGCAGGCTCACCGAGGGCCGGCCAGGCTCACGGGCGCGGCGCCCACGCGGGCGGCGGCTACCGGGTCCGCGCGGGCGGCGCGACCTCGGGTCCGCCTGGACCGTCCCTGGCTCCGCCGGCTCGACGACGAGCGGCGGCGTCAGCGCGTCGTGGCGGCGGACGTCGAGGACTTGGCCCGTCAGGTCCGACAGGATGAGCCGCAGCGTCGCGACCGCGACCGCCTCGGACCCCAGCAGCCCGTCCGGCGACTCGCCCGGGAACGCCCTGCGGCGCATCGGCGTGTCGGTCCGCTCGGGGCTGACGGCGTTGACCCGGATCCCCTCGTCGGCCCACTCCTCGGACAGGCCCTGGGTCATGTTCACGAGCGCGGCCTTGCTCGCGGAGTACGCGACGTAGTCGGGACGGCCACGCGTGAACGAGCTCGACGTGAAGACCGTCAGCGAGCCGCGCGAGCGGCGCAGCCAGGGATAGGCTGCCCGCGCCACGTTGAGCGTCCCGGTGAGGTTGACGTCGACCACCTCCGCGAGCTCGTGGGCGGCGGTCGTGGCGACGGACCCGATCCGCAGGATGCCCGCGGTGCACACCACGTGGTCGATGCCGCCCATGCGCTCCGCGGCCGCCTCGAGGCGCGACTCCACGCCGGCATAGTCCCGGACGTCGAGGCCCATCGAGCCGCCGTCGACCTCGGCCGTCGCGCCGCGTCGCGTCGCCTCGTCGGCGATGGCGCGCCCGATGCCGCTCGTCCCTCCGACGACCAGCAGCCGCAGGCCCTCGAGCGAGGCGCTCGCCTCCGGCTCCTCGATCGGCGCCATGACCTTCATCTGGAGCATCCGGTCGGCCATGACCATGTCGATCCGGGTCGTGATCTTGACGTTCACCTCGTCGCCCGCGACAGCGACGATCCGCGCGCCCGGCACGTGCCGCAGCACGAGGCTGCAGTCGTCGGTCGCCGACAGGTCGCCCGCCCGGGTGGCCGACGCGTACGCGCGCGCCAGCACGCCAAGCCGGAAGGTCTGCGGCGTCTGGCCGCGCCGGTACCGGCTCCGCTCCGGGATCTCGACGACCTGGTCGTCCTCGACGATGACGAGCGTGTCCGCGCTCGGGATCACGGTATCGGTGCCGTCCGCCCGGCCCGACAGGATCGGCTCGATCGAGCGCTGGATGACGTCGAGGGGGACGAGAGGCCGCACCGCGTCGTGGACGACCACGACGTCGTCGTCCGCCCCGTCGAGCGCCGCCAGGCCGTTGCGCGTGCTCTCGTTGCGGGTCGCGCCGCCGGCGACGACGATCACCGGCACGTCGAGCGACGCCGCCTCGACCAGCTCGCGGGTCTCGTCGATCCAGCCGGGGTGGGAGACGACCACCACGCGGTCGACGGACGAGGCGCCGAGCGCCCGCAGGGTTCGCAGCAGGATCGGGTCGCCCGCGAGCCGGACGAACTGCTTCGGCATCTCGCCGCCGAACCGGTTGCCGTCGCCGCCGGCGAGGACGATCGCGTGGATCTGCACACGCAGAGACTACGTCAGGGCGCCAGCCGGGACCGGTCGGCGCCACCCCGGACAGCCCGGCACCCGCGGGTATCATCGGTTCCCAGCATGGTCGAGCATCCGCCGGTCCGCCGGGCTCCCACCGGCGTCCCCGACCTCGAGCTGATCTCGGTCGGCTGGCGGCGGATCCAGGTGCTGCTGCAGGTCCGGCCCGGCCACGCACCGCTCGATCCCGCCGGCCTCCGGCTCCGCCACGCGACCAGCGGCGCGACCGTGCCGGTGACCGGCTGGGAGGCGGGCGAATCCTCCACGACCCTGCGGTTCAACGTGATGCAGGGGCCGAAGCGCCAGCCGTTCAGGGCCGGGCGCTGGGAGCTCGTCGCTGTCGGGCCGGGCGGCGGCCAGGCCCGGCTCCGGCTGACCGGCGAGGCGGTCGCGGGCGCGCCGTCGGCCCCGGCCTCGTTCATGGTCCCCCAGCACGGGACGATCCACGCGGTCGCGTCCGCCAGCGGTCGCACGGGGTCGTTCGCGATCACCGTCGAGCACGACCCGACCGTCCGGGCCTTCGAGGACGATCCGACGCCGGGCGCCATCCCGAGGCCGGGCCCGCTCGGCCGGCTCGTCATCGCGATCCGGGTGGCGTCGTTCGCCGCGCCGTTCTGGTTCATGCGGCTGATCGCCCGCCGGAACGGCCGGCGGATCCTGTTCAGCTCCGACTCGCGAGCCGACCTGGGCGGCAACCTCAAGCTCGTCTACGACCGGATGATCGAGCGAGGCCTCGACCGGGAGTTCGAGCTCCTGACGCTGTTCAAGCCCGGCATCGTCGCGCGGCGCTCGATCGCGGACCGCGTTCGACTCCCACGACTCCTCGCGCGCGTGGACACGATCGTCATCGACGACTTCCAGCCCGTGATCTATCGCGTCAACGTCCCCGGCGTGTCGATCGTGCAGCTGTGGCACGCGGTGGGTGCGTTCAAGACCGTCGGCTACAGCCGGGTCGGCAAGCCGGGCGCGCCGAACCCGTACGGGTTGGTGCACAAGAACTACACCTGGGCGACCGTCAGCGCCCGGGACGACATCGCCGTCTACGCCGAGGCCTTCGGCATCCCCGAGTCCCACGTGGTCGCGACGGGCGTCCCGCGCGTCGACCCGATGTTCGACCCCGAGCACCGCGCCGCGTCGGTCGCCGCCGTCGCCGCGGCCTTCCCCGAGACGGTCGGCCGGACGGTCATCCTGTTCGCGCCGACGTTCCGCGGCCACGGCGCCAAGTCAGCCTCGTACGACAACACGCGGATCGACGTCGCGGCGCTCCACGCCCTGTGTGTCGAGCGCGACGCGGTCTGCCTCGTCCGGATGCACCCGTTCGTCCGCGAGCCGCTCGCCGTCCCGGAGGCCCTGCGCGACCGGATCGTCGACGCGTCGGCGACCGCGACCGGCAACGCCGCCACGCCCATCGAGACCAACGACTTGCTGTTCGCGGTCGACCTCCTGATCACCGACTATTCGTCGATCGTGTACGAGTACTCGACACTGGGCCGCCCGATGCTGTTCTTTGCCTACGATCTCGACGACTACGTCGCGAGCCGCGACTTCTACGAGCCGTACGAGTCGTTCGTCCCCGGCCGCATCGTGCGCACGTTCCCCGAGCTGCTCGCCGCGATCCGCAGCGAGGACTACGAGCAGGAGAAGGTCGAGCCGTTCGCGCGCCGCCACTTCGACCACCTCGACGGCGGATCGACCGATCGGGTCATCGACCTGATCACGCGGCGGTGAGATCCGCGATCGTCAGGCTCCGCGCCTGGGCGGTGCGGGGCGGGTTCCGTGTCGGGTCGATCCGCCCACCGGGGCGGCGCGTCGTGCTGGCGACCTCGCACCAGGGATCCCTGTCGGGCAATCTCGCCTACCTCGCCGAGGAGCTGGCGGCGCGCCGGCCGGCCGTCCCGGTCACCGTGCTCGTGTTCCGCCCGGAGCGCGGCGTCGTCGGCCGCCTCAAGGCCATCGCGTTCGCCGCCCGGGCCGGCTACCACCTGGCGGCGGCGCGGGCGTTCGTGGTCGACGACTACTTCTTCCCGATGTACGTGATCCGGCCTCGCCCCGGGACGTTGCGACTGCAGGTCTGGCACGCGGCCGGGGCGTTCAAGAAGTTCGGTTACAGCGTGCTCGGCCTGTCGTTCGGCGCCGACGAGGCGTTCGTTCGCCGGGTCGCCATCCACGGCAACTACAGCCTCGCGCTCGTGTCGTCGATGGCGGTCGCCCAGCACTACGCCGAGGCGTTCGGGCAGCCGGTCGACCTGTTCACGTCGCGCCTCGGGCTCCCGCGCACCGACCTGTTCGCGGACCCCGCCCGCCGCGAGCGTGCCCTCGCGCGGTTGCGCGCGACGTACGGCCTCCCGGACGGCCGCCGGATCGTCCTCTACGCGCCGACGTTCCGCGGCGACACGGTGGGCAAGGCCCGCTACGACGACCTGCTGGACCTGCGCGTCATGCACGACGCCCTGGGCGACGACCACGCGGTCCTGCTCAAGCTGCACCCGTTCGTGCGCCAGGGGCTCGAGATCCCGCCGGACCTCGCGGCGTTCGCCATCGACGCCTCCGCCGACCTCGACCTCAACGAGCTGATGCTCGTCGCCGACGTCCTCGTGACCGACTACTCGAGCGCGATGTACGAGTTCGCGCTGCTCGGCCGCCCGATCGCGTTCCTCGCCCCGGACGCCGAGGCGTATCTCGGCGAGCGCGGCTTCTACCTGGACTTCCCCGGCGACCTGCCGGGCCCGGTGTTCGCGACGACGGCCGAGTTGGCGGCGGCGATTCGGGCCGATGCCTTCGACCTCGAGCGGGTGCGCGCGTTCGCGGCGACGTCGTTCGACGTGGTGGACGGGCGCTCGACCGCGCGCATCGTCGACGAGGTGCTGCTGCCCGCGCTCGACGGCGAGCCGGCCGGGGGCGATCCGCCCGCCTAGGAGCTTCGGCTAGGACCCGGCCGCCGCCGCGATCTCGGCCGACGCGATCTTGCGCAGCCGCCAGCCGACCCAGGCGGTGAATCCGGCGGCGATCGCCAGCCAGGCGACGAGGATCCCGCCGAGGATGATCCCGCCGACGATCAGGTTGATGATCTCGCCGGCCTGGTCGAAGGCATCGACGCGCGTCGCGAGATCCTGGGTCATCGCGCCGATCTGCTGGACCTCGCCGGTGAGCGATGTCAGGTCGTCGGCGTTCGTCGCCAGGTTGTCGGACAGCCCGCCGGTCATCCCCTGGAACGTCCGCAGCCGGGCGCTGAAGTCCTTGAACCTCGCGGCGGCACCAGCGAGCGGCTGCTGCCCGAGGATGTTGAACCCGAGGTTGTTGGACAGCTCGTCGGAGACGCCGGCCAGGTCCTGGATCACGGCCCCGGACTCATCGATGAGCGCGCTCGTCGTGTTCAGCGTCGCCGCGGCGTGATCGGTGGTCGTCGCCAGCTTGTCGATGGAGGTCGTGATCCGGTGGAGCGAGAGGCTGAGCTTCACCTGGTCGGCCGAGATCCGGTCGTCGAGGTTGCGCGCCGCGATCCCGCCCGCGATCAGCCCGCCGGCGATGATCCCGGCGAGGATCACCCCGATCAGCCCGAACGCCAGCAGCGCCGTCCCCAGTCGGCGTCGCTCGACGCCCAGCCACTCCATCGCCGCATCGTATCTGGCGGCGGGCGCGCCGGGTACCCTCAACGCACCTGCAGGAGGATCGGGCGTGGAGCGGATCGGGTTCGTCGGGCTGGGCACGATGGGGGCGGCGATGGCCGCCAACCTGCGACGCGCCGGGTTCGAGGTCACCGTGTGGAACCGGACCCCCGGCCGCGCCGACCAGCTGGTCGAGCTCGGCGCCCGGGAGGCCGCGACGCCGGCCGCGGTCGCGGCGGCGTCCGACGTCGTCGTGTGCTGCGTTTCCGACACGCCCGACGTCGAGGCGGTCCTGTTCGGCGACGACGGCGTGGCGGCGGGGATGGTCCGTGGCGGCCTCGTCATCGACTGCTCCACGATCTCGCCCAGCGCCACCGCGGCGTTCGCCCGGCGCCTCGCCGATCAGGGCATCCAGCTCGTCGATGCGCCCGTCTCCGGCGGCTCGGAGGGTGCGCGGAACGCGACGCTGACGATCTTCGTCGGCGGTGAGCCCGAGGCGATCGAGCGCGCGAGGCCGGTCCTCGAGGCACTGGGCAAGACGATCACCCCGTTCGGCCCGCCCGGTAGCGGGCAGGCGGTCAAGGCCGTCAACCAGGTCATGATCGCGGGCGTGTACCTGGCGGTCGCCGAGGGCATCGTCCTGGCGATGCGGGCCGGGCTGGACCCGGAGGCCGTCGCCGCCGCGCTGGGTGGCGGGGTCGCGGGGAGCTGGATCCTCGCGAACCGCAGCGGGAAGATGATCAACAACGACTACCCGCTCGGATTCCGGACGTCGTTGCACCTCAAGGACCTCGGCATCGCGCTCGAGATGGCGCGGCACCTCGGGGTCGTGCTGCCGGTCACCGCGCTGGCCGCCCAGCTGGAGGCGGGGCTGGTGGCCCAGGGGCGCGGCGACGAGGACATGTCGAACCTGGCGCGTTCGATCCGTGCCCTGTCGGGCCTCGAGGGCTAGCGCCGCCCGTCAACCGGTCGCGGGCCCCAGCGACGGCGTGAGCAGCAGCGGATCCCCGAGCCGGTCCGCGTACTTCGGCCGGAACCGCTCCGGCGTATAGGCGTCGAGCTGGACGCGCCGCGGCGGCTTGGCCGTCTCGTCCAGCGACACGTGGTCGTACTTGCCGTCCCGGATGGCCACCATGCGACCGCCGATCCCGTCCCGGATGAGGTCCATCGCGATGTTGGCGAACGTCGACGCGACCATCGAGTCGAGCATGTCGGGCTCGCCCGACCGCAGGTCGTAGGTCAGCTCCGATGACACGGCCTCGATCCCGGTCAGCGTCTTGAGCTCGCTCGCGAGGACCTCGCCGATGTTGACCTTGTGGCGGTGGCCGAAGGCGTCAGGGTCGCCCTCCTCGCCGACCTGGGCGCCGTGCCAGATCGCCCCCTCGGCCGTCACGACCATCGCGTACCGGCTGGGGTTGTTGCGGTGGTCCTCCTTGAGCAGCTCGGCGAGGGCCTCGAGGTCGTACGGGAACTCGGGGATCAGGCAGCGGGTCGACGTCACGTACGCCGTGTACAGGGCCGTGAACCCGGCGTCGCGCCCGAAGATCCGGAACACGCCGATCCGCTCGTGGCTGCCGAGCGTCGTCCGCTGGCGGTTGATCAGCTCCTTCGCCCGCGTGATCGCCGACGAGAAGCCGATGCAGTACTCGGTCCCGTTGACGTCGTTGTCCATCGTCTTCGGGATCCCGATCAGCGGCATGCCGGCGGAGTGGAGGACCGACGAGAACGAGAGCGTGTCGTCGCCCCCGATCGTGACCAGGTGGCTCAGGCCCAGGTGCTCGATGGTGTCGAGGACGTGCTGGGTCAGGTCGTACACGCCGTCGGAGGTCTGGCGATCGGCGACGGTCGCGGGGTCGAGCCAGGGCGGCAGCGCCGAGGCGCGCATCTTGCGCGGGTTCGTGCGCGAGCTGTGGAGCATCGTGCCGCCGGTGCGGTCGATCGTCCGCGTGTTGTTTCGGTCGAGGATCCGGACGTACTCGGGATCGGGCTCCGGGCCGCGACGCTGGTGGGTCAGGCCCTCCCAGCCGCGGCGGATGCCCACGACCTCGTAGCCGAGGTCGGTCGCCCGGTAGACGACGCTCTTGATGACCGAGTTGAGGCCCGGCACGTCGCCGCCGCCGGTGAGGATGCCGATCCGTCGAGGTCCAGCCAATTCGCGCTCCGCACGCGCCCGCTCCCGCGTCTGCGGGCCGCCGGGCCGCCGAACATCCTAGCGCCGGACCCCGGTTGCGCGGAGGTGGCGGTCGTATGATCGCGCGCATGAACTACGAGCTGTTCATGGGCGAGGCCCTCGCGGAGGCTCGCCAGGCCGCCGCCCGGGGCGCGCCGCCGGTCGGCGCGATCGCCGTCATGAACGAGGCGATGGTCGCGCGCGGGTCCCACCGCGTGACGAAGGGCAACGACCCGACGGCCCACGCCGTCGTCGTCGCCCTGCGCGAGGCGGCGCGCAAGCTCGCCACGCCGCACCTGTCCGACGTCACGATCTTCACCACGCTCGAGCCGTGCCCGATGTGCGTGGGCGTCCTGCTCCAGTGCGACGTCGCCATGCTCGTCTACGCGATGCCCAATCCCGTCGACGGCGCCGCCGGCACGGTCATCCAGCTCGCCCAGCACCCGGGGCTCGGCCGACCCTTGCAGGTCGTCTCGGGCATCCGCCGCGAGGAGGCCGAGGAGCTGAACCCGCCTCAGGTCGCCCTGGTGCCCTCGGGGGCCTGACCCGGCACCGGCGCGGCCGCCACGGCGGCCACGATGTCCTCGAGTGCCATCGCGTCCCCCTCGGCCATCAGCTCGGCCGCACGCTCAGCACCGAGGCGATCCGTGGCCAACCCGGCCGGATCGGGCAGGTGGAGCACCTTGACCGGGGCCAGCATCACGCCCTTCTCGCGGACCAGCCGATACGTCGCCCCGGCCAGTCGAGCCCCGAACTCGCCGTCGCCGTCGGCGAGCTGGATGATCGACGCCATCCCGATGACGCGCGCGAGGCCCGACGCGCTGTCGACCTCGACGAACAGCTTGAAGCCCTCGCAGACCCGGCCCCAGGCGGCCGCGGCGTCGCCCTGTCGCCAGCTGACCGCAGACAGCAGCGTCAGGCTGTCGGCGACCTGGCGCTCCGACCCGCGACGACGGAACGCCTCGAGGTTCGCGGTCTCCAGCCGGGCCGCCTCGTCGTACTCCTCGGCCAGGAACGTCGCCAGGACGAGGGCCTGGTGCGCCATCGCCATGCCGGCCTCGTTGCCCAGGGCCGTGTACAGCTCGAGCGCCCGCTCCTCGTGGGACCGCAGGGACCGCTCCTCCATGCCGACCATCGACATGAACCCGAGGTCGTAGTGGGCATCGGCCTCGAGCAGCGGATCGCCGGTCGTCGACGCGAGCCGGAGCCGCTCCTCGTACGCCGCCCTGGCGCCGGGGAAGTCGTCCATCCAGTACGCGAGGCCGCCGTCCGCGGCGAGCGCCGCGATCCGCACCCGGATGTCGACCTCGCTCGGAGTGCTCGAGGAGCTGTGCCAGCAGCGCACGTCCTTCGCGCAGCCGGCCGCGCTGATGGAACCAGCGCCAGCTCCCGCTCATGATCCGCAGCCCGCTCTCGACGTCGCCGGTCGCCAGCGAGCAGGTCGACCGCCGCGTGCAGGTTGCGATCCTCGAGGTCGAGCTGTCGCAGGTGGCCTCGCCCGACGGCAGGAGCACCGCCCGCCCCGCGGCCTCGGCCATGTCGACGTAGACCGCGACGAACGCGGCCTGGATCCGCTCGCCGCTCGCCGCTCTCCTCGAGCCGCTCGACGGCGTACTCCCGGATCAGGGGGTGGAAGGAGAACCTCGTCTGCGCGGCGGGTGCGTCACCCTCGGTCGCGGCGTCGACCCGGATCAGGCTCTTGTCGGCGAGCGACTCGAGCCCGTCGAGGACGTCGAGCCCGAGGTCGCCGTCGGGATCCGCGACGGCCATCGCCGTCTCGGCGTCCAGCCGCTGGCGAACGCGCCCAGGCGCGCGAACAGCCGCCGCTCCTCGGCCGACGAGCAGCTCGTGGCTCCAGGCGATGGCGCCGCGCAGCGTGCGCTGGCGCTCGGGCAGGTCACGCGCCCCGCCGCCCAGGTCGAGGCTGTGCCCGAGCCGCTCCAGGATGAGGGCCGGGCTGAGCAGCCGGGTGCGCGCCGCGGCCAGCTCGAGCGCGAGCGGCAGGCCGTCGAGGCGCTCGGCGATCGCGCGGATGGTCGCCAGCGCCTCGTCGCCGACGTCGACGTCCGGGCGGTGCTCCCGCGCGCGGTCGATGAACAGCGCCACGCCGGCGTCCACGTCGAGCGGCGGCACCGTGCGCCCTCGCTCGCCGCCGATCCGCAGCAGCTCGCGGCTGGTCACGATGACCCGCACGTCCGGAGCGTCGCGGACGATGCGCGCCACCGTCTCGGCGCCGGCCGGCAGCAGCTGCTCGAGGTTGTCGAGGACGAGCAGCGTCGTGCGGCCGCGCAGATGGACCCGCAGCGCCTCCTCGACCGGTCGATCGGTCGACTCGCGCACGTTCATCGCCACCGCGATCGCCGGCTCGATGAGCACCGGATCCCTGACGGCCGCCAGGTCGACGAACCAGGAGCCGTGCGGAAAGCGATCCCGGACCTCGCGCGCGAGGCCCAGCGCGAGCCGCGTCTTGCCGCTGCCGCCGGGCCCGGTCAGGGTGACGATCCGGCTCGCCGCGAGGTCGTCGGCCAGGCGGAGGAGCTCGTCCTCCCGACCCACGAGCTCCGTCACGTCGCCCGGCAGGTTGGTCGGCGCGTCGGTCGTCCGGAGCGGTCGGGCGTCGTCGGCCGCGCCGGGGACGACCAGCCGGTACAGCGGCAGCGGCTCGTCGAAGTCCTTGACCGCCCGCAGCCCGTCCTCGGTGAGCTCCACGTCCGCCAGGCCGGCGATCGCCGCCCCGCTGACGGGCAGGGCCTCGACCAGCGCCCGCGAGACCACGATCTGGCCCCCGTTCCCCGCGGCTGCGATGCGGGCGGCGTAGTTCACGTCGATCCCGACGTAGTCCTCCGCGTCGCCGGGGTTGCGCGCGGTGCGCAGCCGGCCCTCGCCCAGATGGAGGCCCATCCGGACCCGCAGGGCGACGCCGTCGCCCCACGCCTCCGCCGCGACCGCCCGCTGCGCCTCGACGGCCGCCGTGACCGCCGACAGCGCATCCGCGAACGCCGCGAAGAACGCGTCGCCCTCGGTCTTGACGACGGCACCGCCGTGGTCCTCGATCGCCGCCGCGAGCAGCTCGTCGTGGCGGGCGACCAGCGCCGCCCAGGCGGCGGACCCGAGGGCGCGCTCCGACCGCGTCGACCCCTCGATGTCGGTGAACAGGAACGTGACGGCGGGACCGGTCGGGAGAGTCATGAGGGGCGCCCATCATGGAGCCTCGCGCGAGGGTGCGCGAGACGCCTTTGCTATCCTGTCCGGCGGAGAGGTGTCCGAGTGGTTGATGGTGCCGCTCTCGAAAAGCGGTGTGCGAAAGCACCGCGGGTTCGAATCCCGCCCTCTCCGCCACTCGACAGGTTCACGACCCGGCGGCATTGCCCCGCCGGGTCGTATCGTGTCTCGCGGAGAGGTCGCCTAGAGGCCTAGGGCGCCGCACTGGAAATGCGGTATGGGGCAACCCATCGCGGGTTCGAATCCCGCCCTCTCCGCCACGCCCCCGGCGGATGGCGCGCAGGCGGGTCGCCTCCGCCCGAGGTCGGTCACGCCGAACGTGACGAGGCTGATCCGCGGCTCGATCGGCCTCCTCCGGTGAACGGCCGCGAAGGCGGCCCCTGCTATCATCCGCGTGCCGTGCTAGGCGGGGAACTAGCGGTGCCCTGTACCTGCAATCCGCTCTAGCAGGGCCGAATTCCCCCCCGAGGTCGGCGTTCTCGAGAGCCGACGACGTTCGCGACGATGAAGACCGGGTCCCGCGCAGCGGCGACTCGTGAACCGTGTCAGGTCCGGAAGGAAGCAGCACTCAGCGGTGATCGCCGGGTGCCGCGGAACGGCCTGGTCAGAGCCGCGGGCGTCGGTGGGCGCGGGAGCGTCCTGATCGACGGGGGGTGCACGGCAAACCTCCGCTTCGCCACGCCCGCCCAGGAGCGCCGTTGACCGCTGAGATCCCGCACCAGGCCCTCTACCGCCGCTGGCGGGCCCAGACGTTCTCGGAGATCGTCGGGCAGGAGGCGGTGGTCGCGACGCTCCGCAACGCGGTGGCGACCGGACGGGTCTCGCACGCGATCCTGTTCACCGGGCCGCGCGGCACCGGCAAGACGTCGCTGGCCCGGATCCTGGCCAAGGCGCTCAACTGCACGGACCTGCAGCCCAACTCGGACCCGTGCGACCGGTGCGCCTCGTGCGTCGCGATCCGCGAGGGTCGGGCGCTCGACCTGGTCGAGATCGACGCGGCGTCCAACCGCGGCATCGAGGCGGTCCGGGAGCTGCGCGAGCGGCTCGCCTACACGCCGACCGACCTCAAGCGCAAGGTCTACATCCTCGACGAGGCGCACCAGATCACGCGGGACGCCTGGAACGCGCTCCTCAAGTCGCTCGAGGAGCCGCCGGAGTTCGTCACGTTCATGTTCGCCTCGACGCATCCGCAGGAGTTCCCGCCGGCGATCCTGTCGCGGCTCCAGCGGTTCGACGTGCGGCGGCTGACCGTCCCCGAGATCAGCGGCAAGCTCGAGATGATCCTGGCGGCAGACGGGCGGGAGGTCGATCCGGAGGCGGTCGCGCTCGTGGCGCGCCTCGCGGCCGGCGGCATGCGCGACGCGGAGTCGATCCTCGACCAGCTGCTCGCCTCGACGGGCGGCCGCGTCGAGGCGGAGGCGGTCCGCGAGCTGCTCGGCCTCGCCGATACGGAGACCGTGGACAGGTTCGTGACGGCGCTCGCCGCCGGGGACGCCGCGGCCGGTATCGCCCTGCTCGACGAGCTCGAGGACCGCGGCCGCGACCTGCGCGTGTTCCTCGACCAGGTCGTCGACGCCATCCGCGATCGTCTGCTGGCGGGCCTGACCTCCGCGACCGCCGACGAAGGCGCGCTGATCGCCGCCGCGCACCGGCTGGGCGCCATCGACCCGACGCGCCTGGGTCCGGGCGGCCTCCGCCTGCAGCTGGAGCTCGCGCTGCTCGACCCGACCGCCGGTGGCCGCATCGCCGCCCAGCCGCGCGCCGCCGCGCCGCCGCGATCCACCGCCCCCACGCCGGTCATGGCCGAACGAGCCGGCCGCGTCGCCCGCGGTCGCCGCGAAGCCGAGGACAGCCGAAACCCCGGTCCCCGCATCCACTGAGGCCCCGGTCATCGAGGCAACCAAGCCTCCGGCCGAAGCCCCCGCCGCCGAGGCTCCCGCACCGGCCGAAACCCCGGCCCCGGCTGAAGCACCAGCTGCGTCAGAAGCCCAAGCCCCGGCCGAAACCCCCGCGCTCGCCGAGCCGGCGGCCCCGGGCGGTGACCTCGAGCGACTGCGCCGCGGCTGGTCCGAGGTGGTCGCGACCGTGAGCAAGAGCCCGCCGCTCAAGCCGCTCATCGAGTCGTGCCGGCCCATCGGGGTCGAGGGCACGATCGTGACCCTCGGCTTCCCCGAGGAGAAGGACTTCCTGCGCGAGGCCGCCGAGCGCAAGCGCGCGGGCATCGAGGCCGGCATCGCCGCCTACCTCGGTCACCCGGTCGGCGTCCGCTGCGTCGTCAGCAACCTCGACCTCCTGCCGCCGCTCCCCGACGACGGCGACGCGGCCCACATCCTCGCCGAGGCCCAGCGGATCTTCGCCGAGGACATCGCCGACGTCCGCGAGGTCACCTGACCCTCGCGACCGGCGCTGCACGCCCGTCCCGCATCGGTGAGACTGGTGCTGCACGGGGCCAGCGGTCACGGCGCTCACCGAGCGGGAGGAACCACATCCATGGGCATGGGCAACCTGCAGCGCATGGCGATGCAGATGCAGCAGGAGATGGCTCGCGTGCAGGCGGAGCTCGAGACGCTCACCGTCGACGGGTCGGCGGGCGGCGGCGTCGTCAAGGCGACCGTGACGGGCAAGCAGGAGCTGGTCAACGTCGTGATCGATCCGTCGGCCGTCGACCCCGACGACGTCGAGATGCTCCAGGACCTCGTGGTCAGCGCCGTCAACGAGGCGCTCCGCGCGTCGCAGGACCTCGCGGCCGAGAAGATGGCCGCGGTGACCGGCGGCCTGAAGATCCCGGGCCTCGGCTGACCGCGCGCGCGTGACCACCGCCGTCATCGAGCCCGTCGCCCGCCTCATCGAGGCGTTCGCCCGGCTGCCCGGCGTCGGACCCAAGACGGCGCAGCGCCTGACGTTCTACCTGCTTCGCGCGCCCGACGCGGAGGCGCGCACGCTCGCGCGCGCGCTCATCGCCGTCCGCGACGAGGTCGTGTTCTGCGAGCAATGCTTCAACATCAGCGACGCCCCGCTGTGCCCGATCTGCCGCGACCCGGGTCGCGACGACAGCAAGCTGTGCGTCGTCGAGGAGCCCCTCGACGTGCTCGCCATCGACCGGACCGGCGAGTTCCGCGGCCGCTACCACGTGCTCCACGGCGCGATCAGCCCGATCGACGGCATCGGGCCCGAGCGGCTCAAGATCCGCGAGCTGCTGGAGCGCGTCGACGCCGCGGCCGCGAACGGCGAGCGGATCGACGAGGTCATCATCGCCACCAACCCCACGCTCGAGGGCGAGGCGACCGCGATGTACCTCGGCGAGCGCCTCGAGGGCCGGGTCGGATCGGTCACCCGGATCGCCCGCGGCCTGCCGGTGGGCGGGGACCTCGAGTACGCCGACGACGTCACGCTGATCCGGGCGCTCCAGGGCCGGCGCGAGCTCTGATGCGCGAGCTCCTGTTCGAGATCGTCCTCCGCCTGACCAAGGCCGTCGCGGCGGCCGTCCTGGGGCTCGTCGTGTGGCTGATCGCCGTGGGGCCGCTGGGTGCCACCGGCTCCGTCGAGCTGGCGCTCCTGTGCTGGCTCAGCGCGGCGGCGTTCATCCTCCTCGTGGAGGAGAGCCCGATCTGACGCCGGGCGACGATCCCCGTCCCCGCGGTCCGGCCCCGGCCCCTCACCCCATCGACCGCCCGCCGGCCCGTTTGACGGCCCTCGGCGACGGGCCCTATCATCCGCCCTCGCGCCTCACGATCCGAGGCTCGCCGGTCCCCCTGCGCGAGCGGGGACACCCCCGGACCCCGTTTGACACGGGGAGCGGTCTGCGCAATCATGAGCAGTCCGCGCTCTGGGCGGTAAAGGCCGGGCGCTGCACCTTAACAACTGAAGAGTGGTAGGAACAGTCAGCACAAGAACGTGCCTGGACCAAGCTCTTGAGATTCAACTCAATCGCAAGATTGAGTTTTCGCGGAGAGTTTGATCCTGGCTCAGGATAAACGCTGGCGGCGTGCATGAGACATGCAAGTCGAACGAACGAGCTTGCTCGTTAGTGGCGGACGGCTGAGTAACGCGTAGGTGACCTGCCCTGAAGTGGGGGATAACTGCCCGAAAGGGTGGCTAATACCGCATGTGGCGACACGTTCAGTCGTGTCATCAAAGCCGCGAGGCGCTTCGGGAGGGGCCTGCGTCCGATTAGCTCGTTGGTGGGGTAACGGCTCACCAAGGCGACGATCGGTAGGTGGTCTGAGAGGACGATCACCCAGACTGGGACTGAGACACGGCCCAGACTCCTACGGGAGGCAGCAGTCGGGAATTTTGCTCAATGGGCGAAAGCCTGAAGCAGCAACGCCGCGTGAGGGATGAATGCCTTCGGGTTGTAAACCTCTTTTACCAGGGACGATGATGACGGTACCTGATGAATAAGTCACGGCTAACTACGTGCCAGCAGCCGCGGTAATACGTAGGTGACCAGCGTTGTCCGGATTTACTGGGCGTAAAGAGCGCGCAGGCGGTCGTTCAAGTCGAGTGTGAAAGCCCCCGGCTCAACTGGGGAGGGTCATTCGATACTGATCGACTGGAAGGCAGGAGAGGGAAGCGGAATTCCCGGTGTAGTGGTGAAATGCGTAGATATCGGGAGGAACACCAGTGGCGAAGGCGGCTTCCTGGCCTGTTCTTGACGCTGAGGCGCGAAAGCTAGGGGAGCAAACGGGATTAGATACCCCGGTAGTCCTAGCCGTAAACGATGGACACTAGGTGTTGGTGGTATCAACCCCACCAGTGCCGAAGCTAACGCATTAAGTGTCCCGCCTGGGGAGTACGGCCGCAAGGCTAAAACTCAAAGGAATTGACGGGGCCCCGCACAAGCAGCGGAGCGTGGGGTTTAATTCGATGCAACGCGAAGAACCTTACCAGGGCTTGACATGACCAGGAATCCGGCGGAAACGTCGGCGCCCCGCAAGGGGCCTGGCCACAGGTGTTGCATGGCTGTCGTCAGCTCGTGTCGTGAGATGTTGGGTTAAGTCCCGCAACGAGCGCAACCCCTACCGTGTGTTGTATCACTCACACGGGACTGCCGAGAGAAACTCGGAGGAAGGCGGGGATGACGTCAAGTCAGCATGGCCCTTACGTCCTGGGCTACACCCACGCTACAATGGCCGGTACAACGGGCTGCGAAACCGCGAGGTGGAGCAAATCCCTTAAAGCCGGTCTCAGTTCGGATTGTAGGCTGCAACTCGCCTACATGAAGCCGGAGTTGCTAGTAACCGCCGGTCAGCATACGGCGGTGAATATGTTCCCGGGGCTTGTACACACCGCCCGTCACGTCATGAAAGCTGGCAACACCCGAAGCCGGTGGGCCAACCCGCAAGGGAGGCAGCCGTCGAAGGTGGGGTCGGTGATTGGGACGAAGTCGTAACAAGGTAGCCGTACCGGAAGGTGCGGCTGGATCACCTCCTTTCTAGGGAGATCCGAGTCATGGCCCAAACGGTGAGGTCATGGCGTTGATGGCTCCCAGGTTGATCGCCCGATCACAAGGCGTTTCCAGTCGAGTGGAACGCGCCGGCGCAAGCCGGAGATCGACAGCGACTCGGCGAGACACCGTAACCGGGCATGGTCAAGTGCCCTGTTCCTGCCACTCTTCAAGGGTTATCGTGCAGCTGCCCGCCGGGCTTCCGGCGAGGCCGGTGCTCGGGGGCGTTTAGCTCAGCTGGTTAGAGCACTGCCCTGATAAGGCAGAGGTCTCTGGTTCGAGTCCAGAAACGCCCACCACCTCACTGCATCACCCACGAGCACGGGGACGTAGCTCAGCTGGAAGAGCATCTCCTTTGCAAGGAGAGGGTCAGGAGTTCGAGTCTCCTCGTCTCCACCACGCTCGATCAGGCGGAGGAACTCCTCTGGTCCGGGATAACCAGGAACCGCATATCGAATAGCTCCGGGTCTCAGCCCCGGGACGACCCCTCCGGGTCCCACGACGCCACCGCCCGACGGTTCGCAGGCTGGTCCTCGAGCCGTCGTCTCGTGTCCGGGACCCAGCAAGGTGTCCTCTGACCCGTGCGCTCCACGTGAGCTCACCGACCAGCGGACAGCTGGAGCGGACGACGGCCAACCAGGCCGGCGGACGCGGAACCGCTTCGGCGGTGCACCTTAACAACTGGATAGATGACGGCAGTAAACGAAGATCTCGGGATCGGCCTTCGGGCCGACGTGTCCCGACGATCATGATTTCGCCGTGAAATCAAGGAGAACCCCGATCGACCCCGTCCCGCACTGGCCACCTGGTCAGATGCTGGCGGAGGTCAAGCTACACAGGGCACGGGGTGGATGCCTTGGCGCCAAGAGCCGATGAAGGACGTGGCAGGCTGCGTTAAGCCCCGGGGAGTCGCGAGCAGACGTTGATCCGAGGATGTCCGAATGGGGAAACCCGGCTGGGGTCATGCCCAGTCACCCATGGTTGAACACATAGGCCATGAGGAGGTAAGCCAGCGAACTGAAACATCTCAGTAGCTGGAGGAAAAGAGATCATTCCCTTAGTAGTGGCGAGCGAAACGGGAATAGCCCAAACCAGTCCAGCGTGATAGACGGCAGTCGTTTCTGGATCTGGGGTTGTAGGAGCCGATCGTTGGAACCCTGCCGGGTTCCTGGAGAGTTACAAAGCCGGTCGTTAGCCGAACTCACCCTGGAAAGGTGGGCCAGAGCGGGTGACAGCCCCGTAGGCGAAAGCGAACCGGCCTCTCTGATCAGCCACCTGAGTACCACGTGGAAGGTCTCTCATGTGGGAAACTGGGCGGACCACCGTCCAAGGCTAAATACTCTTGGCGACCGATAGCGAACAAGTACCGTGAGGGAAAGGTGAAAAGCACCCCGGAAGGGGAGTGAAATAGTACCTGAAACCACGTGCCCACAAGCAGTCAAAGGGTGTTGCCGGTGTAACAGCCGGTAGCCTAATGGCGTGCCTTTTGAAGAATGAGCCGACGAGTTACTTGCATGTGGCGAGGTTAAGTCCGAGAAGGACGTAGCCGGAGCGAAAGCGAGTCTGAATAGGGCGTCTAGTCGCATGCAGTAGACCCGAAACCGAGTGACCTATCCATGGGCAGGTTGAAGCGGGAGTAATGTCCCGTGGAGGACCGAACCCACCAGCGTTGAAAAGCTGGGGGATGACCTGTGGATGGAGGTGAAATGCCAATCGAACTCGGAGATAGCTGGTTCTCCCCGAAATAGCTTTAGGGCTAGCCTCAAGCGTTCAATCGCGAGGGTAGAGCACTGGATGGGCTAGGGGGCTTCCCGCTTACCAACCCCAACCAAACTCCGAATCTCGCGATTCCAGAGCTTGGGAGTCAGACTGCGAGGGCTAAGCTTCGTGGTCAAAAGGGAAACAGCCCGGACCGTCAGCTAAGGTCCCTAAGTCCATGCTAAGTGGTAAAGGATGTGGATTCGCATCGACAACCAGGATGTTGGCTCAGAAGCAGCCATCATTGAAAGAGTGCGTAACAGCTCACTGGTCAAGTGGATCTGCGCCGAAAATTCAACGGGGCTCAAGCATGGCACCGAAGCTACGGACTTGCCGCAAGGCGAGTGGTAGGGGAGCGTTCCGTTCTGCTGTGAAGGTCGACCGTGAGGACGGCTGGAGCGTACGGAAGTGCGAATGTCGGCATGAGTAGCGAGATGTGGGTGAGAATCCCACACGCCGTAAGCCTAAGGTTTCCTGAGGAAGGCTCGTCCGCTCAGGGTTAGTCGGGCCTAAGCCGAGGACGAACGTCGTAGGCGATGGACATCCGGTTGATATTCCGGAACCACCAAAGGATCGTTTGCACCGCAAGGTGTCGCCCCGGGGTAGGACCCTGGCGGTTGGCCGGCACTGCCGGTCGAAACCAGGGGCTGATCCAGGGTGAGAGCAAGGGCATGACACGGCACGGTAGCTCGAGCGCGTTTTGGCTATACGCGTCTAAGCCGGTAGGGGGAGGAGACAGGCAAATCCGTTTCCTCATTCAACCCCGAGCAGCGAATGAAAGGGCATCCGCCCGATTCGAGTGAGCCGAGCTGGCGAGAAAAGTGTCTAGCGAGATCCCAGGTGCCCGTACCGCAATCCGACACAGGTAGGCGGGTAGAGAATACCAAGGCGATCGGGAGAACCCTCGTTAAGGAACTCGGCAAAATGGCCCCGTAACTTCGGGAGAAGGGGCGCTTCGCGGCTGCTGCTTGCAGTGGTCGATCGAAGCCGCAGTGAAATGGCCCAGGCGACTGTTTAGCAAAAACACAGGTCTCTGCGAAAGCGAAAGCTGACGTATAGGGGCTGACGCCTGCCCAGTGCTGGAAGGTTAAGAGGAGGGGTGCAAGCTCTGAATCGAAGCCCCAGTAAACGGCGGCCGTAACTATAACGGTCCTAAGGTAGCGAAATTCCTTGTCGGGTAAGTTCCGACCCGCACGAATGGCGTAACGGTCTGGGCGCTGTCTCAACGAGGGACTCGGCGAAATTGAAATACCTGTGAAGATGCAGGTTACCCGCGCTAGGGCAAAAAGACCCCGTGGAGCTTTACTGCACCCTGACATTGGATTGGGGTTCAGCTTGTGTAGGATAGGTGGGAGGCTGAGAAGCTGGGGCGCTAGCCTCGGTGGAGCCGACGTTGAAATACCACCCTTGTTGGATTTCGTTTCTAACCGCGACCCGTAAGCCGGGCGCAGGACAGTGTCAGGCGGGCAGTTTGACTGGGGCGGTCGCCTCCTAAAGTGTAACGGAGGCGCCCAAAGGTTCCCTCAGGCTGAATGGAAACCAGCCGAAGAGTGCAAAGGCATAAGGGAGCTTGACTGCGAGACCTACAAGTCGAGCAGAGACGAAAGTCGGGCTTAGTGATCTGGTACCTCCGAGTGGAAGGGGTATCACTCAACGGATAAAAGCTACCCCGGGGATAACAGGCTGATGGTGCCCAAGAGTTCACATCGACGGCACCGTTTGGCACCTCGATGTCGGCTCGTGGCATCCTGGGGCGGAAGTACGTCCCAAGGGTTCGGCTGTTCGCCGATTAAAGCCGCACGCGAGCTGGGTTCAGAACGTCGTGAGACAGTTCGGTCTCTATCCAGCGTGGGCGCAGGGAACTTGAGAGGAGCTGCTCCTAGTACGAGAGGACCGGAGTGGACGAACCGCTGGTGTGCCAGTTGTCCCGCCAGGGGCATCGCTGGGTAGCCAAGTTCGGTTGGGATAAGCGCTGAAAGCATCTAAGTGCGAAGCTCGCCTCAAGATGAGGTTCCCCACCGGGTTAACCGGGTAAGACCGCAGAGAGACCATCTGCTTGATAGGCGGCATGTGGAAGCCCCGTGAGGGGTGAAGCTGAGCCGTACTAATGGTCGAGGGCTTGACCTCTTTACCAGCACCTGACCAGGGGTCAGCGTGCCGGGAGATCGGGTCTCCAATGGCGAAACATGATCCTTCGACTGGCGCCCGTGCTGCGAGAGCAGCATTGGCCGCTGCCGTCATCATCCAGATGCAAACGATCCCGGTGACTCTGGCGGAGAGGCCACACCCGTTCCCATCCCGAACACGGAAGTTAAGCTCTCCAGCGCCGAAGATACTGAGAGGGCAGCCTTTCGGGAAAATAGGTCGTCGCCGGGATTGTTGCATTTAAGGCGGTCGCAACCGGCGCGACGCAGGGTCGCGCTCGGTGCGTCGCCGCGGGCCTTGGCCACGCCGGCGTTCGGCACACGCCGCAGGGCGCCGAGCCCATGCCCACGACGGACGTCGCCGTCCGCCGTCGCGCTATCCTCCGAGGCATGACCGTCACCGGCGACCCCGTCCGCCTGGGGGATGACCAGCATCCCGGCGCGCCCGCGACGGCATCGCCGCGTCCAGTGCCGGATCCGGTCACGGACGTCTGCCCGTACCTCGTCGCCGGCGACGGCTCATGGCAGAGCGCGCACGCGATCCGCGAGCATCGCTGTGGCGCCGTCGAGCCCGCAGTCCCGCTGACGCTCGCGAAGCAGCGCCAGCTGTGCCTCGTCGGCGCCCACCGGACCTGTGCCACGTACCTCGCCGCCCAGGAGCGCGCGAGCACGACTGGGAACGCGCGCGCGCGGGCGCGCGACGGCGAGCCGACCCTGTGGCCCGCGACCCGCTCGACGCTGCTGGTCCTCGAACCGGAGCGCCGGCTGTTCGGGCTGAGCGGATCGCGCACGCGCGTGGGCGGCCAGGCCGCGCTGATCGCGCTGATGGTCGTCGCCTTCCTGCTGCTGATCGTCGCCCGCACGTCGTCACCGTCGACCCCGCTCGCGGGAGCCGGCGCGTCCGCCTCGGGACTCGCGGTCGTGTCGCCGACGCCGGAGGCCACGCCGTCGCCCGTGGCATCGCCCACGGCGTCCGCCGGTCCGTCCGCGACCCCTCGGCCGACGCCGAAGCCGACGGCCGGACCCAACCGCCAGCGCTACAAGGTGAAGTCCGGCGACACGCTGAGCGCGATCGCCGTCAAGTTCGGCACGACGCTCAAGGTGCTGAAGCGCATCAACCACATCACCGATCCGACGCTGATCCGCCCGGGCCAGGTCATCCTCGTCCCTGCGCGCTAGGCGCCCGGTCGACGCGCGAGCCCCGGCTCAGCGCTGGCAGCCCCGGCAGTACGCGGTCGCGAACCCGCCGGCCGTCACCTGGGTGATGCGCGCCCCGCAGCGCGGGCACGCCTCGCCGCCCCGGTTGTGCACCGCGACGTGATCGCGGACCTGCTTCTCGAACGTCGGCGGCACCCGCTGCCGCAGCAGCTCGCACCGACGCCTCGAGCGTCGAGCGCATGGCCGCGTACAGCTCGTCGATCTCCTCGGGCGCCAGCGACGACCGCTTGCGGAACGGCTGCAGGCGGGCGGCATGCAGGATCTCGTCCGAGTAGGCGTTGCCGATGCCGGCCACGAACGCCTGGTTGCGGAGCAGGTTCTTCAGCTCGCCCGGGTGCTTGCGGATCCGGTCGCGCCAGACCTCGAGCGTGAGCGCCGGGTCGAGGGCGTCCGGGCCCATCTCGCCGGGGCCCAGGCCCGGCACGACGCGGTCGACGCCGGCCGGCAGCAGGTAGACCTTGCCCATCTGGGTCGGGTCGCGGTACCGGACGATCACCTCCGCGTCGTCGCCGGGGAGCCACGAGGCCCCGGCCGTCCAGGCGGCGGCGTCGGCCGGCGGACCACCCGTCCGCGGGCCGATCGTGAGCTCGACCGCCGTGCCCGACGGCGGCTTCTCGCCGTGCCACGCGAGCTGCAGCCGCCCGGTGAGCATCGGGTTGACCACGACGCGGTCGCGATCGAGGGCGACGTCCAGCATCTTGCCCAGCCGGTGGATCCGCGTGATCGTCTGTCCGACGAGCGCATCGAGCTCCGCGGGCGTGCCGCGGACGGTCAGCGGCATCTGCGTCCGGACGGCCTTCACCGATCGGCCGGTCAGGGCGGCGTGGAACGCGTCGGCGACGACGTCGAGATCGGGCAGCTCGGGCACGGGCGGCGATTGTACCCACGCAAACCCGCGTGCTAGACTCTCCCGGCCCATGGGGGCATGCAACAGTTGAAGAACAACGTCCCAGTCTGTCAGCGCGAAGGAGCGGACCGCCGGCAAGGTCACCAACGATCCCCCTCCCTCTCAAGACGGCCCCGGGCGCGGTTCGGCGGCCGTTCGTGATTCCAGGGCGGAATCCATGAAGGAGACAGGATCACCTTGACCGACGAGCAGCAGGGCGGGACCGCGCCGGCGCCGGAGGCGACAGCCTCCAGCGATGCCCCGGCGTCCGAGCAGACCGTCGCGGCCATCGCCGTGGCCGACGAGCCCGCCACCCCCGAGACCAGCCCCGAGCCGGGCACCACCACCGCAACCGAGGCGATCGCCGCCCCGTCGGTGGATGGCGCGGCGGCCGATGAGGCCCCCGCGACCGACGAGACCGAGGCCCCCGAAGCCGCGGCAGCCGTCGAGGCGCCCGAGACGGCGGACGCCGTGGCCCCCGGGGCCGTGGACGCTCCAGACGCCGAGGTCGCCGCCGTCGCCGAGCCCGTGGAGGCCGTCGAGGCCCCGGAGGCCGAGGTCGCCGCCGTCGCCGGAGGCCCCGAGCGCCGAGGTCGCCGCCGTCGCCGAGCCGTCGAGCCCGAGGCCGCCGCCGTCGCCGAGGTTCCCGCTGCACCCGCGGACGAGGTCGTCGAGGCATCCGACAGCCGCGGAGGACGAGGCGGCCGACGCGCCGCCCGCGGCCGACATCGAGCCCGAGGACGAGCTGCCCGCCGTCCCCGCGAGGCCGACCGGTCCCGAGCCCACGACGATGGAGGAGCTGCTCGCCGAGCAGGACTCCGATATCAAGAGCTTCAAGCACGGCGACGTGGTCGAAGGCACGATCGTGCGCATCGACAAGGACGAGATCCTGGTCGACATCGGCGCGAAGTCGGAAGGCGTCGTCAGCAACCGCGAGCTCTACGGCCGCCACGCCGAGTCGCAGCCGCAGCTCAGCATCGGCGACGTCGTCCTCGTGTACGTGCTCCAGCCGGAGTCGCCCGAGGGCCACGTGGTTCTCTCGCTCCGCCGCGCCGGCCTCGAGCGCAAGTGGCGCTCGATGCAGGAGCTGTTCGAGGCGGGGACGATCATCGACGCCCCGGTCATCGACCACAACAAGGGCGGCCTCATCGTCGACTGCGGCATCCGCGGCTTCGTGCCGATCAGCCAGATCGTCGACTTCCCGCGCCGCCCGCAGAACGAGCAGCCGCGCGACGCCGCCCAGGAGATCGCCGAGAAGCTCCAGCCGTACATCGGCCGCAAGCTCCGGCTGAAGATCCTCGAGGTCAACCGCAAGGCCAACCGCCTGATCCTGTCGGAGAAGGTCGCCCTCTACGAGGAGCGCCGCGAGAAGCGCGACGAGCTGTTCAGCAGCCTGCAGGTCGGCCAGAAGGTCACCGGCAGCGTCCGCTCGATCGCGCCGTTCGGCATCTTCATCGACCTCGGCGGCATCGACGGCCTCGTCCACAAGAGCGAGCTCTCGTGGAACAAGGTCAACAACCCCGAGGCCGGCTACAAGGTCGGCGACGAGGTCGAGGCCGAGGTCATCGACATCAACCACGAGCGCGGCCGGATCAGCCTCTCGATCCGCCGCCTCCAGCCCGACCCGTGGGAGTCGACGGTCGCGGACTTCAAGGTCGGCGACGTCATCGACGGCACGGTCACGAAGCTCGTCAACTTCGGCGCCTTCGTCCGGGTCCGCGAGGGCCTCGAGGGCCTGATCCACATCAGCGAGCTGTCGCACCAGCGCGTGGCCCATCCGGGCGACGTGGTGCACGAGGGCCAGACCCTCAAGCTCAAGATCATCAGCCTCGACTCCGAGCGCCATCGCCTGGGGCTCAGCCTCAAGCAGGCCGAGGAGCCGCCGGTCCGGGCCACCCCCGAGCCCGGCGTCGCCCCGGCGGCCGGCGCCGAGCCGCGCCAGCGCCGCGATCGGCGCGAGCGCCCCGAGCGCGGGTACGCCGCGTCGGACGCGCTGTCCGAGCCGGAGGGCGGGATCGACACGACCCTCGCCGCGGCGTTCGCCCAGGTTCGCGACCAGCTGGCCGCTGCCGAGGCGGCCGACGACGAGCCGGCAGCCGCCGCCCAGGCCAGGGCCGACGCCACCGAGGAGATCGCGGTCGACGCGGTCGCCGAGGCGATCGTCGAGGACGCCGTCGCCGACGAGGCCGTGGCCGAGGCCGTCGAAGCCGAGGACATCGCCGAGGAGGCCGTCGCCGAGGCCGAGGTGGCCGAGGAGGCCGCCGAGGACGCGGTCGCCGCGGGTGACGCCGACGTCGCCGAGGAGGCCGTCGCGGAAGCGGAGGTCGCCAACGAGGTCGCGGAGGACGCGGTCGCCGACGCCGAGATCGCGGACGCGGTGGCCGAGGAGGCCGTCGCCGAGGCGGAGGTCGCGGACGCGGTCGCCGAGGAGGCCGTCGCGGAAGCGGAGGCCGCCGAGGACGCCGTCGAAGAGGCCGAGGCGGTCGCCGAAGCCGAGGACATCGTCGCGGAGGCCGAGGAGGCATCCGAGGCCAAGTCCGAGGCCAGCTCCGGCGCCAAGCCGGCCTGATCGCCGGCGGGCCTGCGCCCGCATCCCATCGCCAAACGCGCTCGACCCGCCGGACCCCGGCGGGTCGTTCGATTCCCGGGGAACGGATCGGGCGGCCGCGGCGTCATCCGAACAGGGCCCCCGCACGAATACCCGGTTGGACGGGACCAACGGCGCCACCCACCCGGACCTCCATTGGGGTGTGCGCTGGCAACAGGGCGGGATGCTAGGATGGCCCTCAGGGTTGCCCAGCAGCTCCGTACGCAACGAGCACGAACCGGATGGATCGCTTCGACAAGTTCACGGACCGCGCGCGCAAGGTGCTGACACTTGCGCAGGATGAGGCGCAGCGGTTCAACCACAACTACATCGGCACCGAGCACCTGCTGCTCGGGCTCGTCCGGGAGGGCGAGGGCGTCGCGGCGCGCGTGCTCGAGAACATGAACGTCGAGCTGGCCAAGGTGCGGACGGCCGTCGAGTTCATCATCGGGCGCGGCGATCGGCCGGTCGTGGGGGAGGTCGGGCTGACCCCGCGGGCGAAACGGGTGATCGAGCTCGCGATCGACGAGGCCCGACGGCTGGGCCACAACTACATCGGCACCGAGCACCTGCTCCTGGGCCTCGTGCGCGAGGGCGAGGGGATCGCGGCGGGCGTGCTCGAGAGCCTCGGCGTGAACCTGGACAAGGTCCGCCACGAGGTCATCCGCGTCCTGTCCCAGTCGTCGTCGGCCGGCCCGGCGCAGGAGACGAAGCGCGCCAGCAAGACCCCGACCGTCGACGCGCTCGGCATCAACCTCACCGAGGCCGCCCGGGCCGACAAGCTCGACCCCGTGATCGGCCGCGAGAAGGAGATCGAGCGGGTCATCCAGATCCTGGGCCGCAAGACCAAGAACAACCCGGCCCTGATCGGCGAGCCCGGCGTGGGCAAGACGGCGATCGCCGAGGGCCTCGCGCACCGGATCGTCGCCGGCGACGTGCCCGACATCCTGCTCAACAAGCGGGTGCTGACGCTCGACATCGGCTCGCTCGTCGCCGGCACGAAGTACCGCGGCGAGTTCGAGGAGCGCCTCAAGAAGATCATCGAGGAGCTCCGCAACACCAACGACGCGATCCTGTTCATCGACGAGCTGCACACGCTGGTCGGGGCGGGCGCGGCCGAGGGCGCGATCGACGCCGCCAACATCCTCAAGCCGCCGCTGTCGCGCGGCGAGCTCCAGTGCATCGGCGCGACCACGCTCGACGAGTACCGCAAGTACATCGAGAAGGACGCGGCGCTCGAGCGGCGCTTCCAGCCGGTCATGGTCGAGGAGCCCACGCTCGAGCAGACCATCGAGATCCTGAAGGGCATCCGCGAGCGCTACGAGCAGCACCACAAGGTCCAGATCACGGACGACGCGGTGCACGCCGCCGCGGACCTCTCGATCCGCTACATCACCGACCGCCACCTCCCGGACAAGGCGATCGACCTCATCGACGAGGCCGCCAGCCGCGTCCGCCTGCGCCACTCCTCGGCGCCGCCCGAGCTGCGCACCGCGCAGAAGGACCTCGAGCGGATCACCAAGGAGAAGGACGCGGCGATCAACGCGCAGGAGTACGAGCAGGCGGCGACGCTCCGCGAGGCCGAGGCGACCTCCCGCGAGAACGTCGACAAGCTGCGCAGCGAGTGGCAGTCGACGGTGTCCGGCGAGACGCCCAAGGTCGACGAGGAGGAGATCGCGCAGGTCGTCGCGATGTGGACCGGCATCCCGGTCACGCGCATCGCCCAGGAGGAGTCCGAGCGGCTGCTCAAGATGGAGGAGGTCCTCCACCAGCGGATGATCGGCCAGGAGGAGGCGATCGAGACCGTCTCGCGCGCCGTCCGCCGCGCCCGCGCCGGCCTCAAGGATCCCAAGCGACCCATCGGCTCGTTCATCTTCCTCGGCCCCACGGGCGTCGGGAAGACCGAGCTCGCGAAGGCGCTCGCCGAGTTCATGTTCGGCTCCGAGGACACGCTCATCAAGATCGACATGAGCGAGTTCATGGAGCGCCACAACGTCAGCCGCCTCGTCGGGGCGCCGCCAGGCTACGTCGGGTTCGACGAGGGCGGGCAGCTGACCGAGGCCGTCCGGCGCAAGAGCTACGCGGTGATCCTGCTCGACGAGATCGAGAAGGCCCACGCCGAGGTGTTCAACATCCTGCTCCAGATCCTGGAGGACGGGCACCTCACCGACGCCAAGGGCCGCCGGGTCGACTTCCGGAACACCATCATCATCATGACCTCGAACCTCGGGGCCGCGAAGATCCAGACCAACTCGAGCCTCGGCTTCCGCCAGCAGGGCGACACGGTCGAGACGCGCGCCGCGGCCTCGTACGAGCTCATGAAGGAGAAGGTCCAGACCGAGCTCAAGACGAACTTCCGGCCGGAGTTCCTGAACCGCATCGACGCCACCGTCGTGTTCCGCAGCCTCACGGTCGAGGAGATCACCAAGATCGTCGACCTGATGCTCAAGCGGGTCCGGGACCAGCTCAAGGCGCAGGGCATGATCCTCGAGATCACGCAGCCGGCCAAGGAGCACCTGATCAAGCTCGGCTACGACCAGGCGTACGGCGCCCGGCCGCTGCGCCGCACGATCCAGAACCTGATCGAGGACCCGCTGGCGGAGCACCTGCTGCTGGGCCGCTACAACCAGGGCGACACGATCACGGTCGATCTCGATCCCGATGGCAACGGCCTGTCGATCGCGGCCACCGAGGCGAAGACGCCGGTCGAAGCCTGACGGCGGGGCACCGGGTAGCGCGCGTGGCCCGCGTCCAGAGTCGATTCGTCTGCCAGTCCTGTGGTGCGGCCGTCCCGCGCTGGGAGGGCCAGTGCCGCACGTGCGGCCAGTGGAACACCCTCGTGGAGACCGTCGTGCGCGACGAGCCGCGCCGGCGTCCCGGTCGCGGTGGTCGGTGGGGCCGTCCCCGTCCCGCTCTCCCACGCCGCGGACCCGGCCGAGGCGGTCCGGCGACCGGTGGGCATCGGCGAGCTGGATCGCGTGCTCGGCGGTGGCCTGGTGGCCGGCTCGGTCGTCCTGCTGGGCGGCGAGCCCGGGATCGGCAAGTCGACGCTCCTGCTCCAGGTCGCGGCCGGGCTCGGGGCGGAGGTGCTGTACGCGACCGGCGAGGAGTCCGCGGCCCAGGTCCGGCTGCGCGCCGCCCGCCTCGGGCTGACCAGCGGACCTGCGGGGGACCGGATCCGGGTCGTCGCCGAGACCAGCGTGGACCGCATCGCGGAGCTCGCGCGCGCCGACCGCCCGGGCCTTCTCGTCGTGGACTCCGTGCAGACCGTGGCGTCCGACGAGCTCGACGGGCCGCCCGGCAGCGTGGGCCAGGTGCGCGAGGCGGCGCTGCGGCTGATGGAGCTGGCCAAGTCCGACGGCATCCCGGTCGTGCTGGTCGGGCACGTGACGAAGGACGGGACGCTCGCCGGCCCGAAGACCCTCGAGCACCTCGTGGACGTGGTGCTCTCGGTCGAGGGCGACCGGACCGGCGGCCTGCGCCTGGTGCGCGCGACGAAGAACCGCTACGGGTCGACCGAGGAGGTCGGCGTGTTCGAGATGGCCGACCGCGGGCTGATCGAGGTCGCCGACCCGGCCCGCGCGTTCCTCGCCGACCACGACGCGCCGGCGCCGGGCAGCGTGGTCGCGCCGGTGCTCGAGGGCTCGCGCCCGCTGCTGGTCGAGGTCCAGGCGCTGGTCGCGCCGAGCGGTGCGCCGTCGCCGCGACGGACCGCCTCGGGGATCGACGCCAACCGGCTGGCGCTGCTGGTCGCCGTGCTCGGCCGGCGGGCCGGCATCGGCCTGTCCGGCCACGACGTGTACGCGAACCTGGCCGGCGGCCTGACCGTCGGCGAGCCCGGGCTCGACCTGCCGCTGGCGCTCGCGCTGGCCTCGTCCCTCCGCGACCGGCCCCTCGTCGACGGCACCGTCGCGATCGGCGAGGTCGGGTTGCTGGGCGAGCTGCGCCCGGTCGGCGGCCTCGACCGGCGGCTGCGCGAGGCCGCCCGGCTCGGGTTCACGCGGGCGATCGTGCCCCGGTCACGCACCCGGCCGGACGACGGCGCGGCCGGCGTCGAGGTCATCGTCGTGGGCTCGCTCGCAGAGGCGCTGCGGGCCGCGCTCGCGGACCCGATCGCCGCCGTCGCGGGACGGGGTTGAGGGGCGCCGCTGCCCCTGCCGCCGTGCGGCGCCGCGTGCTAGGCTCGGGCGCGCTCGCGGCCGTCCGTCGCCGGCGCGAGAGGATCGATCGAGGAGTGGCGTGATTCGGAGCATCCGGATCCTCGGAGCGGCCCTGGGTGCGTTCGTCGGACTCGGGCTCGCTGCGGCCGGGACCGGCCTGTTCGTGGACCTGCCGTACGCCGGGTTCGTGCTCGCCGCATGGACGATCGCGTGGGTGGTCGTCGGCTTCGCCGTGTTCCCGTACCTGACCGTCGTGCCGGCCCGCTGGCTGATCAAGCAGGTCCAGGAGCTGTCGACCGCCGAGTTCGTGGCCGCGATCCTCGGCCTGTTCGTCGGCCTCCTGCTGGGCCTGCTGCTCGGCCTCCCGCTCGCCCAGATCGAGGGCCCGCTGGGCACCTGGCTGCCGCTCGGGATCTCGCTGTTCCTGGGCCTCGGCATGATGGGCCTGACCGTCGCCAAGCGATTCGACCTGATCGCGGCGGCCGAGGGGGCGGGCCTGATCCGCCGGCCGGGCGCGAAGGACGAGCAGGCCGAGGGCGATCCGCACGTCGTCGTCGACACCAGCGTGCTCATCGACGGCCGGATCGCCGAGATCGTCGACTCCGGGTTCATCTACGGCACGCTGGTCGTGCCGCGGTTCGTGCTCGAGGAGCTCCAGCACATCGCGGACTCGTCCGATGCCCTGCGCCGCAACCGCGGCCGGCGCGGCCTCGAGATCCTGTCGCGCATGCAGCGCGACCCGCGGACGCCGGTCGAGATCGTCGAGGACGAGGCGCCCGGCATCGCCGAGGTCGACGCCAAGCTCGTCGAGATCGCCAAGCGGCGCAGCCGGGTCGTCCTCACCAACGACTTCAACCTCAACCGGGTCGCCGAGCTGCAGGGCGTGCGGGTGATGAACATCAACTCGCTCGCGAACGCCGTGAAGCCCGCCGTGCTGCCGGGCGAGGAGCTGCGGGTCAAGGTCATCCAGGAGGGCAAGGAGGCCGGGCAGGGCGTCGGCTTCCTCGACGACGGGACGATGATCGTGGTCGAGGGCGGCGCGCGGCTGATCGACCGCGACGTCGACGTCAGCGTCACCCGCGTGCTCCAGACCGTCGCCGGCCGGATGATCTTCGCCCAGCCGCGACTCGACTGACGCCCGCGGGCGGAGCGACGACGATGGGCGTTGACGCCGTGGTCGTCGCCGCCGGCGCCTCGCGCCGCATGGGCGGCATCGACAAGCTGACGGCGATCGTCGCCGGGCGGCCGCTGCTCGCCTGGTCCACCTCGGCGATGGCCGCGTCCCCGCTGGTCGACCGGGTCGTGCTCGTCGTCGCGCCCGACCGGGTCGCCGAGGTCGCGTCCGCCGACTGGCTCCCGGCCGGCACGGCCGTCGTCGCGGGCGGGGACACGCGCCAGGCGTCGGTCGCGGCGGGCGTCCGGCACCTCGACCGCGTCGATCCCGACGGGGGCGACCGACCCGTGCTCGTCCACGACGGCGCCAGGCCGCTGGCATCGCTGGCGCTGGTCGAGGCCGTCGTGGAGGCGGTGGGCCGGCACGGGGCGGCGATCCCCGTCCTGCCCGTGGCCGAGACGCTCAAGCGGGTCGACGACGGGCGGATCCTCGAGACCGTCGACCGCGCCGGGCTGGCCTCTGCGCAGACGCCCCAGGGCGCTCGCCGCCGGCTGTTGCTCGAGGCCTGGGACCGGTTCCCGCCCGACGGACCGCCGTCGTTCACCGACGAGGCCGCCCTCCTCGAGGCCTGTACCATCACCGTCCATGCGATTCCCGGCGAACCCACCAACCTCAAGGTGACGCTGCCCGACGACCTCACCCGGGTCGAGCAGCTGCTCGCGGCCGGCGCGCCGCGGGTCGGGTTCGGCCACGACAGCCACCCGTTCGGGCCCGGGTCGCCGCTCCGCCTCGGCGGCATCGCGATCGACGGCGCGCCCGCGCTCGCCGGCCACTCCGATGGTGACGTGGTGCTGCACGCGGTCGCCGACGCGCTGCTCGGCGCGGCCGGCCAGGGCGACCTCGGGCGCCTGTTCCCCAGCGACGAGCGCACGCCGCGCGCCATCGACAGCGGCCTGCTGCTGCGCGACGTCGTCGCGCGGCTGGCCGCTGCGGGCCTTCGCCCGGCGTCGCGTGGACGTCACGATCATCGGCGCGCGCCCGCGCCTGGGCTCCCGCCTCGACGCGATGCGGGCGGCGATCGCCGACGCGCTCGGCCTGGACGCGGCGCTCGTCAACGTCAAGGCGTCGACCGGCAACCTGGCGGGTGACGAGGGGGCGGGCCGGACGATCTCGGCGCGGGCCGTCGCCACGGTGCGGGGCGGCGCATGACGATCCGCCTCCAGGACACGCTCACGGGCGACGTCCGGCCGCTCGACCCGATCGAGCCCGGCAAGGTCGGCGTCTACAGCTGCGGCCCGACGGTCTACGGACCCGCCCACGTCGGCAACTTCCGCTCGTTCCTGTTCGCCGACCTGCTGGTGCGCTACCTGCGCTACAAGGGCCTGGCCGTGACGTGGGTCATGAACCTGACCGACATCGACGACAAGATCATCCGCGGCGCGGCCGCCGAGGGCATCACGACCGGGGAGCTCGCCGACCGCTACGCGACCCGCTTCCTCGCCGACGCGGAGGTCGTGGGCATGACCCGCCCGGACAGCGCTCCCGCGGGCGACCGACCACATCCCGCAGATCGTCGAGCTCGTCCAGACGCTGCTCGACCGGGGCCACGCCTACCGGACCGACGACGGGTCGATCTTCTTCCGGATCGCCTCCTGGCCGGCATACGGCCGGCTCGCCCGTCTCGACCCCGACGCCATGCGGGTCGGGGAGCGCGTGGAGGCCGACGAATACGGCAAGGACGACGTGCGCGACTTCGCCCTGTGGAAGGGTCCCAAGCCCGGCGAGCCGTCGTGGGACACGGCGATCGGCCCGGGTCGTCCCGGCTGGCACATCGAGTGCTCCGCGATGAGCATGGCCCACCTCGGCCCCTCGTTCGACGTCCACACGGGCGGGGTCGACCTCGTCTTTCCGCACCACGAGGACGAGATCGCGCAGTCGGAGGCGGCCACCGGCCAGCCGTTCGTCCGCACCTGGCTGCATTGCGCGCACCTGCGCATGGACGGCGAGAAGATGGCCAAGTCGACCGGCAACATCGCGCGGGTCGGCGAGCTCGTCGATGCCGGCGTCCCGCCGCGGGCCATCCGGTACGCGCTGCTCTCGGTCCACTACCGGGCGCCCGTTGAACTTCTCCGACGAGTCGCTCGCCGCCGCGGCGGCCGCGATCGAGCGGATCGACGCCGTGCTCGCCGCCCTCGCCGCGTACCGCGAGGATCGGGACGACGACCCGTCGCTCCCAGCGAGCGCTGGACGCGATCCGCGCTGGCTTCGAGGCGGGGCTCGACGACGACCTCAACGTCTCGGCGGCGCTGGGCGCCCTGTTCGACGGGATCCGCGAGCTCAACCGGCGGATCGATGCGCGGACGCTGTCCACGGCCGACGCCGCGTCGCGCGGCCGCGCTCATCCGCGACCTCGATACGGTGCTCGGCGTGGCCGCGCCGGCCGACGCGGCGCTCGACGCGGAGCTCCAGGCGATGCTCGACGCGCGCGCCGCGGCGCGCGCCAGCCGCGACTGGGCGGAGTCGGACCGCCTCCGCGACGCGCTCCTCGCGCGCGGGGTCGCGGTCGAGGACACGCGCGACGGCCAGCGCTGGCGCCCCCTGGTGACCTCCGGTGGCTGACCGGCCGCCCGCCGGGGACGGCGAGCCGAAGCCGAAGCGCCGTTCGAAGCGCGACGACGGTCCGACCGACGCGACGGGCCAGGCGCCGCAGTCCAAGGCCTCCCGGAGGCGGGGATCGCGGTGCCGACGACGCGCCGAAACGCCCGCCGAGCGGACGTGGCGCGAAACCCACCCGCGGCGGCTCCGGATGCACGACCGCCGTCGAGCGGCGGCCACCGCCCAAGCCATCCGCCCGACGGCGACCGACGCGGGATGGGGTTCCGGGCGGAGCCCGATGCGGACCAGCGCGGCCCGGGTCCCGACCGATACGACCGCGCCGATCGGCCGCAGCGGGCGGATCGTCCGGACTCCCGCGGGCCCCGGCCGACGGGCGGCCGGCCGGGACCGCGCGCGCCGAGACCCTGGGACGACGATCGACGGCCCCGCGACGACGATCGACGCGGACCCGACGACGATCGCCCGCGACGCGACGCGACCGGCGGCGGCCGACCGCCGTTCCGCGGCACGCCTTCCGGATACCCGCGGGACCGCGAGCGACCGCGCGCCGGCGGCTTCCGGCCGGGGCCGCCCGGAGACCGCCCGGGCCCGCGCGGCGACCGCCATGGACCGTCCGGCTTCCGACCGGGCCCTGCCGACGACCGCCGTGGCGCGCCCGCCGATCGCCAGGGACCGCCGGGCGCCTATCGCCCGGGCCCGCCCCGCGACCGCCCGGGCCCCCAGGGCTTCCGACCGAGACCGCCTGGCGCGTTCCGTGCCGGAGCGCCGGGCGCCTTCCGCGCGGGTCCGCCCGCGTATCGGCCCGGTCCGCCCGGACGCCCCTCGGCACCGGGCACCTACCGCCCCGGCCCAGGCCCCGGTCGACCCGACCGTCCGCACGACCGCCCGGTCGACCGTGCGTTTCGGGCGCCCGCCCGGCCCTACCCGGGGCACGACCGTCGCCCGGGTCCGCCGTCGTGGGCGCCCGAGCCGCTCGCGCCTGCGCTGACGCTGGCCGAGGACGAGGAGATCGTCGCCGGCCGCCGGCCCGGTCGAGGAGGCGTTCGTGGCCCGCCGCGAGGCGCGCCGCCTGCTCGTCGTCCCGCAGCGCCGCCATGCGCTCGAGAAGCTCGTGCTGCACGCGACGAGCCTGCGGATCCCCGTGGTCGAGGTCGAGGGCGGGACGCTGACGTCGGTCGCCGGGTTCGACGGCCACCAGGGCATCGCGCTGGTCGTGGGACCGCGCGCATGGGCCTCGCCGGACGACATCCTGGCGCTCGCGAGCCAGCGGTCGCAGCCGCCGCTCGTGCTCGTGCTCGACTCGCTCGAGGACCCGCAGAACGTGGGGACGCTGCTGCGGACGGCCGAGGCGTCGGGCGTCCACGGCGCGATCTTCCCGACCCATCACCAGGCGCCGCTGACGCCCGCGGCGATCAAGGCGTCCGCCGGCGCCGTCGAGCACCTGCGGCTCGCGCCGGTCGACGACCTGCCGGGGGCGCTGGCCGACCTCCACGCGCGCGGCCTGCGGATCGTGGGCGCGGACGGCGACGCGCCGCTGACCGCGCGCGAGGCGGACTTCCGCGGCCCGGTCGCGATCGTCGTGGGCAGCGAGGGCAAGGGCCTCGGCGCCGCGGTCCGCCGGCGATGCGACCTGCTCGTCAGGATCCCGATGCACGGCCGGATCGATTCGCTCAACGCGGCCGTCGCGGGCTCGATCCTCCTGTACGAGGCCGCCGCCCAGCGCGGGACGGGCCGCCAACCGGACGACGACGCGGAGACGACGCGCATCCGCGTCGAGTCCCCGAACCGACGGCCGAGACGGCCGACCGGTCAGCGGCGGAGTCACCCGCCGAGTCGCCCGCCGGCTCGACCACCGAGACCGCCGAGGCCATCGCGCCCGCCGAGGCCGCGAGCGAACCCGACGAGGCCGCGAGCGACCCGACGAGGCGCACGACCCGACGAGGCGGCCGTCGTCCCCGACGACATCCTGCCGGGCGAGCTCCCGACCGGCGCCGCCGAACCCCCCGAGGCCGCGTCGGACGACGCCCAGACGCCCGCCGACGACGCCCCGTCCGACGCTCCCGGGGAGCCTCCGGAGGTTTGACGCGTCCGGCCACGGGCCGTATCATTCCCCGGCTCGCGGAGTCCTACTCTTGTTTGACGCTGCGCGCGTGCCGACGTAGCTCAATTGGTAGAGCAGCGGTTTTGTAAACCGCCGGTTCCGGGTTCGAGTCCCGTCGTCGGCTCCAACCAGCACGGAATGCGGACGGGGCCGCGCCGCGAGGCGTCGGACTCCACGGGCCCAGATAGCTCAGCTGGCAGAGCACATCCTTGGTAAGGATGAGGTCACGGGTTCGAATCCCGTTCTGGGCTCCATCTCTCGCCGATCCAGGTCGGCACCCCGGCGGCCTGCACCGCCCCAGCCTGAAATGAGAAGGGTCCTGTGGCCAAGAAGAAGTTCGAGCGCAACAAGCCGCACGTGAACGTCGGCACGATCGGCCACATCGACCACGGCAAGACGTCGCTCACGGCCGCGATCAGCAAGTACCTGGCCCTCAAGGGCCAGGCCGAGTACCGCGCGTTCGACTCGATCGACAACGCCCCCGAGGAGCGCGAGCGCGGGATCACGATCGCGATCGCCCACGTCGAGTACGAGACGGCCGCCCGCCACTACGCCCACGTGGACTGCCCCGGGCACGCCGACTACATCAAGAACATGATCACCGGCGCCGCCCAGATGGACGGCGCGATCCTGGTCGTCGCGGCCACCGACGGCCCGATGCCCCAGACCCGCGAGCACATCCTCCTGGCCCGCCAGGTCGAGGTGCCCTACATCGTGGTGTTCCTCAACAAGGTCGACATGGTCGACGACCCCGAGCTGCTCGACCTCGTCGAGCTCGAGGTCCGCGAGCTGTTGAGCAAGAACAACTTCCCGGGTGACGACATCCCGGTCATCCGCGGCTCCGCGCTGAAGGCGCTCGAGGCGTCCGACAACCCCGACGACCCGGCCTACGCCCCGATCCAGGAGCTGATGGACGCGGTCGACTCGTACATCCCCAACCCGGTCCGCCCGGTCGACAAGCCGTTCCTGATGCCGATCGAGGACGTGTTCGGCATCAAGGGCCGGGGCACCGTGGCCACCGGGCGCATCGAGCGCGGCGTGGTCAAGGTGGGCGAGGAGGTCGAGATCGTCGGCATCCAGGCCACCCGCAAGGTCGTGGTCACGGGCGTCGAGATGTTCAAGAAGCTGCTCGACCAGGGCGAGGCGGGCGACAACGTCGGCTGCCTGCTGCGGGGCATCGAGCGCGACGACATCGAGCGCGGCCAGGTGCTGGCCAAGGCGGGCTCGGTCACCCCCCACACCAAGTTCACCGCGCAGGTGTACGTGCTGACCAAGGAGGAGGGCGGCCGGCACACCCCCTTCTACAACGGCTACCGGCCGCAGTTCTACCTGCGCACCACCGACGTCACCGGGGCCATCGGGCTGCCCGAGGGCGCGGAGATGATCATGCCCGGCGACAACGTCGAGATGTCGGTCGAGCTGATCACCCCGATCGCGCTCGAGGTCGGCCAGCGCTTCGCCATCCGCGAGGGCGGCCGCACCGTCGGTGCCGGCGCCATCACCAGCATCATCGCGTAGGGACGACGAGATGGCGAGAGTTGAGGCACGCCCGGTGATCCAGCTGGCGTGCACCGAATGCAAGATGCGGAACTACACGACCCGCAAGAACAAGAAGAACGATCCCAACCGGATCGAGCTGCTCAAGTACTGTCCCCGGGAGCGGCGGCACACGCTGCACCGGGAAGCCAAGTAGCCGGACCGGACACAGGGGCGTAGCTCAATTGGCAGAGCACCGGTCTCCAAAACCGGTGGTTGTAGGTTCGAGTCCTATCGCCCCTGCCACCTCCCTCGATCGCTGAAAAGGCTTCCGTGAACCGATTTCGACAGTTCATCAAGGAATCGTGGTCCGAGCTCAAGAAGGTCTCGTGGCCGAGCCGGCTCCAGGTTCGGAATCTCACGATCCTCGTGTTCGTGATCTCGTTCGTGGTCGGGCTGTACATCACGATCGCCGATACGGGGTACGACTACGTGATCCGCTGGCTGTCAGGGCTGAACGCATGACCGAGCAACTGACCACCACCCGCACCGAGAAGCGGTGGTACGTGATCCACACCTACTCGGGCTACGAGAACAAGGTCAAGGCGAACCTCGAGCACCGCATCGAGTCGATGGGCATGGAGGACAAGATCTTCCAGGTCCTCGTCCCGATGGAGGACGAGATCGAGATCCGCCAGGGCCAGCGGCACACCGTCCAGAAGAAGGTGTACCCGGGCTACGTGCTCGTGGAGATGATCCTCGACCCCGAGTCGTGGTTCGTCGTCCGCAACACGCCGGGCGTCACCAGCTTCGTCGGCAGCGGCAACATCCCCGGGATGCGCAGCGAGCCGATCCCCCTGGACGAGACCGAGGTCAAGCAGATCCTGCGCCACATGGGCGTGGAGACGCCCAAGTACCGGGTCGCGTTCACGAAGGGCCAGAGCGTCCGCGTGACGGACGGGCCGTTCGCCGAGTTCATCGGCACGGTCGACGAGGTCAACCCGGAGCGCAACAAGTTGAAGGTCCTCGTGAGCATCTTCGGCCGGGAGACGCCGGTCGAGCTCGACTTCCTGCAAGTCGAAAAGCTGTAACGGACCAGGGAGCGAGCAACACGTGGCCAAGAAGATCCAAATCGTCCTGACGCTGCAGCTGCCGGCCGGCAAGGCGACACCCGCCCCGCCCGTCGGCACCGCGCTGGGACCGCACGGCATCAACATCGTCGAGTTCACCAAGGCCTACAACGAGAAGACCGCGGACAAGTCGGGGCAGATCATCCCGGCCCAGATCACGATCTTCGAGGACCGGTCCTTCACCTTCGTCCTCAAGACGCCGCCGGCGCCCGACCTCCTGCGCAAGGCCGCGGGGATCGACAAGGGCTCGGCCACCGCGCGTCGCGAGACCGTCGGCCGGGTCACCCGCGACCAGGTCCGCCAGATCGCCGAGACCAAGATGCCCGACCTCAACGTCAACGACATCGAGGCCGGCATGAAGGTCATCGAGGGCACCGCCCGCAGCATGGGCATCGAGGTGGTCGGCTAGCGAGCCGGCCGCGCGCCCGGGAGCGACCCCGACCCGGCGCGCCACCTTCAAGGGGCAGGTCTTGGGACCGAAGGAGCACGCGACATGGCCGGACACGGCAAGCGCTACCAGGACGCGGCGAAGCTGATCGACCGCAACCGCCTGTACCCGATCGAGGAGGCGGTCGCGCTCGCACGCGAGACGTCCAACCTCAAGTTCGACGCCTCGGTCGAGGCCCACCTCCGGCTCGGCGTCGACCCCCGCCACGCCGACCAGATGGTCCGCGGCACCGTCGTCCTGCCGCACGGCACCGGCAAGGTCGTTCGCGTCGCCGTCTTCGCCCAGGGCGAGAAGGCCCAGGAGGCGCTGCGCGCCGGGGCCGACGAGGTCGGCGCCGAGGACCTCGTCAAGAAGATCGAGGCGGGCTGGCTCGAGTTCGACGTCGCGCTCGCCGCGCCCGACGTCATGGGCATGGTCGGCCGGCTCGGCCGGATCCTCGGCCGCCGGGGCCTGATGCCGAACCCCAAGTCGGGCACGATCACGTTCGACCTCGACCGCGCCATCCGCGAGGTCAAGTCGGGCCGCGTCGAGTTCAAGGTCGACAAGGGCGCGATCATCCACGTCCCGTTCGGCAAGGCGAGCTTCGAGCAGGCGCAGCTGGCCGAGAACCTGGCCAGCCTGGTCGACGCCGTCAACCGCGCCAAGCCCGCCGGCGCCAAGGGCCAGTACCTGCGGACGCTGACCATCGCCACCACGATGGGACCCGGCGTCCGGGTCGACATCCCCGACGTCCTCGCCGCCGCTGCAGGCGTACAGGCGGCTCGATCGTGCCCATCCGCCGGTGCCGGCTCGGGCGCCGCTCAGCACCAGAAAGTGCGCTCGAGTCGTCCTCGCTGGCGCGCGGCGGACCCGCAGAGCCGGAACCAATTCGAGAGACGGATCGCCGCAGACAGCCTGCGCCCGACCGACGCCACCGCTCCGAGAGGAACGGTTGACGCCCAGGGCTTGATCCGCCGGACCGGACCGGCCGCCGACCCGCGAGGGTGACGGCCGGGGACGACGGCGAGCACGCCGAGGCAGAGGCCATCGCCCCACCTCCGGGTGGGTCGCGCCCCCTGCATCGCCACGTGGCCCGTCGCAGGGGTTCAACCCGGCATCGCCGGGGCGCACCCACCGCCGCGCGCCGGCTGCGCGCCGAAGCAAGGAGGTCAAGGAGGCTCGATGCCGACCGAGGCCAAGCGCGAGATGATCGAGGACCTGCGTGCCCAGCTGGGCGGCAGCACGACCATGATCGTCTCCGAGTACCGCGGCCTCAAGGTGAAGGAGATCGGCGAGATCCGGCGCGCGCTGCGCAAGCAGGACGTGACCTACCGGGTCGTGAAGAACCGCCTGATGCGGATCGCGGCACAGGACAGCCCTGTCGCCGACGCGATCTCGCCCCTGCTCGTGGGACCGACGGCCATCGCCTTCGGGAACGACGAGGCCGGGACGGCCAAGGCGCTCATCGACGCCGTGAAGCCCTACAACCGCATCGTGAAGATCACGGGCGGCGTGCTGGGCTCGCGCGCGATCGATGCCGACGCGGTCACGCGGCTGGCGGCCCTGCCGTCGCGCGAGACGCTGCTCGCCGAGGCGATCGGTGCGATCACCGCGCCGATGTCGACCATGGCCGGCCTGTTCGACGCCCCGCTGCGGGACGTCGCCGGGCTGGTCCAGGCGCTCCACGACAAGCGCGCCGACGCGGCCGCCTGACCCTTCACCTCGAGACCATTCCGCGCCGCGACTGCCGCGGCGCCCACCACCAGGAGAACACCACACATGGCCACGATGACCCCCGACCAGCTGCTCGAGGCGTTCGAGAACATGACCGTCCTCGAGCTGTCGGATTTCAAGAAGAAGTTCGAGGACCGCTTCGGCGTCACCGCCGCTGCCCCCGTCGCGTTCGCGGGTGCCGCGCCGGCCGCCGGCGGCGCGCCCCGGCCGCCGAGGCCGCCGAGGAGCAGACCGAGTTCACCGCCACGCTGACCGAGATCGGGCCCAACAAGATCCCGGTCATCAAGGTCGTGCGCGAGCTCACCGGCCTGGGCCTCAAGGAGGCCAAGGACCTCGTCGACGCGGCGCCGAAGGCCGTCAAGGAAGGCGTCACCAAGGACGAGGCCGAGAAGATCAAGGCCGCGCTCGAAGAGCAGGGCGGCAAGGTCGAGATCAAGTAGCAGGACCCCCCAGACCGCAGGGGGTGCCATTCGGCGCCCCGACGCGGTATCCTGCTCGACACTCAGGCGGTGGCCGATCGGCCGCCGCCTAGTCCCGTCTCGGTCGTTTGACAGGGCAACAATTCGCGGTATCCTACTCCTTCTGTGAGCGCGGCCGTCCCCCCTTCTTCCCACTCCGTCAAGGAGCCCTCCTTCATGCTGTCCGCTAAGTCGGCACCCCTTGCCGCCACGCCCTCCGGCCGTCTCTCCTACGCCAGGATCGCCGAGGTTCGCGACGGGGTCAGCGTCGACAAGTTCGAGGTGCCGAACCTCATCGAGCTGCAGCTCGAGTCCTTCCAGTGGTTCATCGAGAAGGGCCTGCGGGACCTGTTCGACGAGATCAGCCCGATCAAGGACTTCACCGGCAAGGTGATGGAGCTCCAGTTCCTCGACTACGAGTTCGGGACCCCGAAGTACTCCGAGGAGGAGTGCCGGACCAAGGACCTCACGTTCAGCCGGCCGCTGTACGTGAACGTCGAGCTCCTGATCAAGGAGACGGGCGAGATCCAGCGCCAGCGCGTGTACATGGGCGACTACCCCTGGATGACGGACATGGGGACGTTCGTCATCAACGGCGCGGAGCGCGTGGTCGTCAGCCAGCTCGTGCGCTCGCCCGGCGTGTACTACAGCGAGCTCGAGGATCCGGCGTCGGGCCGGATGCTGTTCTCGGCCAAGGTCATCCCGAACCGCGGCGCCTGGCTCGAGTTCGAGACCAACAACAAGGACCAGCTGTGGGTCAAGGTCGATCGCAAGCGCAAGATCGCGGCGACGACCCTGCTCCGCGCGGTCGGCTACGAGACCAACGACGAGATCGCCGGGCTGTTCGGTGCGGTCGACGCCGACCCCGAGCACCCGTTCATCGCGAACACGCTCGACAAGGACCTCACCAAGACGCCCAACGAGGCGCTGATCGAGGTCTACAAGAAGCTGCGCCCGGGCGATCCGCCCACCGGGCGACAACGCCCGCCAGCTGGTCGAGAGCCTGTTCTTCAACTTCCGGCGCTACGACCTGGGCCGGGTCGGCCGCTACAAGTTCAACAAGAAGCTGGACGGCGTCGCCGCGCGCATGGGCATCGAGCTCCCGCGCGAGGGCCGGACGATCACCCGCGAGGACATCGCGGCGATCGTGGGCCACCTGATCGAGTGCAACCGGGGCCTCCACCCCAAGGACGACATCGACCACCTCGGCAACCGCCGCATCCGCGCCAACGGCGAGCTGATCCAGAACGCGTTCCGGATCGGCCTCCTGCGCATGGAGCGCGTGGTCCGCGAGCGGATGACGATCCAGGAGATCGACAAGGCCACGCCGAACGCCCTCATCAACATCCGCCCGGTCGTGGCGGCGATGAAGGAGTTCTTCGGCGGCAGCCAGCTGAGCCAGTTCATGGACCAGACGAACCCGCTGGCCGAGCTCACGTCGAAGCGCCGCCTGAGCGCCCTGGGCCCGGGCGGCCTGTCGCGCGAGCGCGCCGGGTTCGACGTCCGCGACGTCCACCACAGCCACTACGGCCGGATCTGCCCGATCGAGACGCCCGAGGGCCCGAACATCGGCCTGATCGGGTCGCTCGCGACCTACGGCCGGATCAACGCCTACGGCTTCATCGAGACGCCCTACCGCAAGGTCAAGCGGACCGTCGCCCACGACGACCCGCAGCTGCTGACGTACGACGCCGGCGCCGACGTCGCGGGCAAGGACGGCAAGGTCATCCTCAAGAAGGGCGAGGTCTTCACCGAGGCCGCGCACAAGGAGCTCGCCCGCCAGAAGGCGCTCGCGTTCCCGATCCGCCCGATCGTCACCGACGACATCGACTACCTCCCGGCCGACGAGGAGGAGGAGCATCACGTCGCCCAGGCCAACGCGCCGCTCGACGCCGAGAACCACTTCATCGGCGAGCGCGTGCCGAGCCGCTACCGGGACACGTTCCCCGAGGCGCGCCCGGACCAGATCGAGTACATGGACGTCAGCCCCAAGCAGGTCGTCTCGGTGGCCACGGCGCTGATCCCGTTCCTCGAGCACGACGACGCCAACCGCGCCCTGATGGGCTCGAACATGCAGCGCCAGGCGGTGCCGCTCCTCGAGCCCGAGGCGCCCATCGTCGGCACCGGCATGGAGGCCCGCGCCGCGCGCGACTCCGGCCAGGTGGTCGTCGCCCGCCGCGCGGGCGTCGTCACCAGCGTGACCGCCGAGCGCGTCCAGGTCGAGGCCGACTCGGGCGAGCTGGACGAGTACCGGCTGCTCAAGTTCGTGCGCAGCAACCAGGGCACCTGCATCAACCAGCGCCCGATCGTCACGGTCGGGCAGCGCGTCGACAACGGCGACGCGATCGCCGACTCGTCGTCGACCGACGGCGGCGAGCTCGCCCTCGGCCGGAACGTCCTGGTGGCGTTCATGAGCTGGGAGGGCGGCAACTACGAGGACGCGATCGTGATCAGCGAGCGCCTCGTGCGCGACGACCTGTTCACGAGCATCCACATCGAGAAGCACGAGATCGAGTCGCGGGACACCAAGCTGGGCCCCGAGGAGATCACCCGCGACATCCCGAACGTCGGCGAGGAGGCCCTCAAGGACCTCGACGAGGAGGGGATCGTCTACATCGGCGCCGAGGTCCGCCCCGGCGACATCCTGGTCGGCAAGATCACGCCCAAGGGCGAGACCGAGCTGACCGCGGAGGAGCGCCTGCTCCGCGCGATCTTCGGCGAGAAGGCGCGCGAGGTGAAGGACTCGTCGCTGCGCCTGCCGCACGGCGAGCGCGGCAAGGTCGTGGAGATCCGCGAGTTCCGCCGCGAGTGGAACGACGACCTCCAGCCGGGCGTGAACCGCCTGGTCCGCGTGTCGGTGGCCCAGAAGCGCAAGGTGTCGGTCGGCGACAAGATGGCCGGCCGCCACGGCAACAAGGGCGTCATCGCCAAGGTCCTGCCGATCGAGGACATGCCGTACCTGCCGGACGGCAGCCCGGTCGACATCGTCCTCAACCCGCTCGGCGTGCCGAGCCGGATGAACATCGGCCAGATCCTCGAGACCCACCTCGGCTGGGCGCTCGGCGACCATGGGCTACAAGGCCGCGACCCCCGTGTTCGACGGCGCCAACGAGGACCAGATCCGCGAGGCGCTGCTGGCGCAAGGTCGACTGGCACGGCCAGCCCACCTGCCCGAGGACGGCAAGATCGAGCTGCGCGACGGGCGCACCGGCGAGGCGTTCGACCGCGACGATCACCGTCGGCCAGATCTACATGCTCAAGCTCCACCACCTCGTCGAGGACAAGATCCACGCGCGGTCGACCGGCCCGTACAGCCTGATCACCCAGCAGCCGCTGGGCGGCAAGGCGCAGTTCGGCGGCCAGCGGTTCGGCGAGATGGAGGTGTGGGCCCTGGAGGCGTACGGCGCCGCCAACATCCTCCAGGAGCTGCTGACCGTGAAGTCGGACGACGTCCTCGGACGCGTCCAGACGTACGAGGCCATCGTCAAGGGCGAGGAGATCCAGCCTCCGCGGGTCCCCGAGTCGTTCAAGGTCCTGATCAAGGAGCTGCGGAGCCTCGGGCTCAACGCGGAGATCCTCGACCAGAACGACGAGGAGATCCCGCTCGCCGAGGACGATGCCTCGGGCTACCTGCTCCCCGATCTCGGCGGGATCAACCTCGCCGGGTTCGAGGACTAGACGAACCAGACACGCGGGGCCGGCGTCCGGCCGGCCCGGTCCCGCTCGCCACTACGCACGTTCGCGCCGCCTGAGCCGTGGCGGCGCTGAGGAGACCGATGCTCGAGGTCAACAACTTCTCGGCGATCCGAATCTCGCTTGCCAGCCCGGACCAGATCCGGGAGTGGTCGAAGGGCGAGGTGACGAAGCCCGAGACGATCAACTACCGGACGCTGAAGCCCGAGAAGGACGGTCTGTTCGACGAGCGGATCTTCGGGCCCACCCGCGACTGGGAGTGCTACTGCGGGAAGTACAAGCGGATCCGCTACAAGGGGATCATCTGCGACAAGTGCGGCGTCGAGGTCACGCGCTCGAAGGTCCGCCGTGAGCGCATGGGCCACATCCAGCTGGCCAGCCCCGTCAGCCACATCTGGTACTTCAAGGGCACCCCGAGCCGGCTCGGCATCCTGCTCGACGTCAGCCCCCGCAACCTCGAGCGCATCCTCTACTTCGCGCTGTACATCGTCACCCACGTCGACGAGGAGGCGCGCCAGCGCGCCCTCAAGGCGCTGGAGGAGCAGTCCGAGGGCCGCGGCGGCACCGGGCGGCGAGCGCCTGAAGGAGCTCGAGGAGCAGCTGAAGGCCGACGTCAAGCGCCAGGGCGACGAGCTGCGCGCGACGCTCGCGACGACCAAGGGCGAGCTCGAGACCCAGCGCACGGCGCGCACCGAGGAGGTCGTCCGCGAGGCCCAGGCGGTCGAGGCCGCCATCAAGGCGCTCGGGACCGGCGCGGCCGAGGAGACCATCGCGTTCGCCCCGACGGGCGAGGTCGTGGTCGCCGCGGGCGACAAGGGCGGCAAGGACGCCACGGCGAAGCTGCGCAAGATCGTCGGGGCCGAGACCGAGCGCGTCACCGAGGAGCTCAAGACCCGCGAGGCCGACGAGGAGCGGGGGACCGAGCAGAAGGTCCAGGAGCTCGTCGCGGCCATGGACGAGACCCTGCGCGCCGAGCGCGAGACGCTCGCCGGCGAGGCCCAGGGCCAGAAGGACGAGCTCAAGCAGGCTCGCGCCGAGATCGAGTCGCTCAAGCCGCTCATGACCATCGGCGAGATCGAGCTGCGGCAGCTCGACGAGAAGTACGGCTCGGGCGCCAAGACCGGCCGCATCTTCTGGGCCGGCATGGGCGCCGAGGCCGTGCGCGACATCATCGTCCGCATGGACCTCGAGGAGCTCTCCCGCCAGCTGCACGCCGAGGTCCGGACCAGCTCCGGCCAGCGGCGCAAGAAGGCGATCAAGCGCCTGCGCCTGATCGAGGCGTTCCGCCGCTCCGGCAACCGCCCGGAGTGGATGATCCTCTCGGTCCTGCCGGTGATCCCGCCGGACCTGCGCCCGATGGTCCAGCTCGACGGCGGCCGCTTCGCGACGTCCGACCTCAACGACCTGTACCGGCGCGTGATCAACCGCAACAACCGCCTCAAGCGGCTCCTCGAGCTCGGCGCGCCCGAGATCATCATCCGCAACGAGAAGCGGATGCTCCAGGAGGCGTGCGACGCGCTGATCGACAACGGCCGCCGCGGCCGGGCGATCGCCGGCACCGGCAACCACCGCCTCAAGAGCCTGTCCGACATGCTCAAGGGCAAGCAGGGCCGGTTCCGCCAGAACCTGCTCGGCAAGCGCGTGGACTACTCCGGCCGCTCGGTCATCGTCGTCGGGCCGGAGCTCAAGCTCCACCAGTGCGGCCTGCCCAAGAAGATGGCGCTCGAGCTGTTCAAGCCGTTCGTGATGCGCCAGCTCGTCGAGAAGGGCTTCGCCCACAACATCAAGAGCGCCAAGCGCATCGTCGAGCGCGTCCGGCCCGAGGTCTGGGACGTCCTCGAAGAGGTCATCAAGGACCACCCGGTCCTGCTGAACCGCGCGCCCACGCTCCACCGCCTGGGCATCCAGGCGTTCATGCCGGTCCTCGTCGAGGGCTCGGCGATCCAGATCCACCCGCTCGTCTGCACGGCGTTCAACGCGGACTTCGACGGCGACCAGATGGCCGTCCACGTCCCGCTGTCCACGGCCGCGCAGGAAGAGGCGCGGGCCATGATGCTGTCGACGGCGAACCTGCTGTCGCCGGCGGACGGCTCGCCGGTGGTCGCGCCGACCCAGGACATGGTCCTCGGCTGCTTCTACCTGACGATGGACGGCCCGACCGTCCGCGGCCACAAGCCGCGCGCCTTCGCCAGCGAGGACGACGCGATCATCGCCTACGAGCTCGGCGCCCGCGGCATCGACTCCGCGAGCCGGATCTCGAGCGAGCGCGAGGAGGGCGACGTCTCGGCCGTCAAGCACGCCAGCGGCAAGCTGCTGCTCCACGAGCCCGTGGACGTCGTGGTCCTGGGCTGGGACGCCGAGACCGAGGGCCTGACCGAGCGCGGCCGTGCGCACCACCGTCGGGCGGATCCTGTTCAACCGGGTCCTCCCCGACCAGATGCGCTTCGCCAACGATGCGATGCGCCGCGTCGACCTCAAGCGCCTCGTCGACACCTGCTACCGCCTGCTCGGCCCCGCCGAGACGGCGCACCTCGTCGACGGCATCAAGGACGTCGGCTTCAAGTTCGCCACCCGCGGCGGCCTGACGATCGGCCTGTGGGACATCGTCGTGCCCAAGGCCAAGAAGGAGAAGCTCGTCGAGGCCGACGAGGCCGTCGCCTCGATCGACAAGCAGTTCCAGCGCGGCCTCATCACCGAGGACGAGCGGTACGAGCAGGTCGTCGAGCTGTGGCAGCGCGTCACCAAGGACGTGTCCGACCGGATGATGGAGTCCCTCGGCGACGAGAACCCCGTCCGGATGATGACCGACTCCGGCGCCCGCGGAAACAAGGGCAACATCGGCCAGCTGGGCGCCATGCGCGGCCTGATGGCCGACCCGTCGGGCCGGATCATCGACGTCCCCGTGCGCAGCAACTTCCGCGAGGGCATGACCGTCCTCGAGTACTTCATCAGCACCCACGGCGCCCGCAAGGGCCTCGCGGACACGGCCCTCCGCACGGCGGACTCCGGGTACCTCACCCGGCGCCTCGTCGACGTCGCGCAGGACGTGATCACCCGCGAGGACGACTGCGGCACCGAGGAGGGGAGCTGGATCATCCGCGCCGAGTCCGCGGACGAGCCCGACGCGTTCCAGCGCCGGCTCGTCGGGCGGCTGGCGGCGGCCGACCTGGTCGACCCCAAGGTCAAGGTCAAGAAGGGCGAGACCGCGCCGATCGTGGTCTCGCGCGGCGACATGATCTCCGAGGAGCTCGCGAAGACGATCGACGCGGCCGGCATCGACGAGGTGCTGGTCCGCTCACCGCTGGCGTGCGAGTCGCGCTACGGCGTGTGCCGGATCTGCTACGGCCGCAACCTCGCCACCGGCGAGATGATCGGCATCGGCGAGGCGGTGGGCATCATCGCCGCGCAGTCGATCGGCGAGCCGGGCACGCAGCTGACCATGCGGACGTTCCACACCGGCGGCGTCGCCGGCCAGGACATCACGCAGGGCCTGCCGCGCGTCGAGGAGCTGTTCGAGGCCCGGATCCCCAAGGGCAAGGCCGAGATCAGCCACATCGACGGCATCGTCGAGGTCATCGCGGGCGACACCGGCCGCAAGGTCAAGGTCATCAGCCGCGAGGCCTTCGACACGCCGCTCGGGATCGAGGACGGCGCCGAGCTCCTGGCCGCCGCCGGCGACCTCGTCGAGCTCAACCAGGTCATCGCCCGCGCCGCGAGCGGCGACACGGTGGCGCCCGTCAAGGGCTTCCTCGCCCGGACCGACGACGGCCTCGTCGTCCGTGCCGAGGACATCGTGGAGCGCGAGTACGCGATCCCGCACAGCGCGAAGCTGCTCGTCGAGGACGGCGCGGAGATCCGTGCCGGCGACGCGATCACGGACGGCCCGATCAACCCGCAGGAGTACCTCGACACCCGGGGCAAGGACGCCGTCCAGCGCTACCTGGTGAAGGAGGTCCAGCGGGTCTACCGCAGCCAGGGCGTCACGATCAACGACAAGCACATCGAGATCATCGTCCGCCAGATGCTCAAGAAGGTCCGGATCGACCAGCCGGGCGACTGCGAGCAGCTGCCGACGGAGCTCATCGACCGCCTCGACTTCGAGGAGGGGAACGACCGCGTCCTCGCGGAGGGCGGCGAGCCGGCGACGGCCCAGACCGTGCTCCTCGGCGTGACCAAGGCGTCGCTCAACACCTCGTCGTTCCTCGCCGCCGCCTCCTTCCAGGAGACGACCCGGGTGCTCACCGAGGCCGCCATCAACGGCGCCAAGGACCACCTGATCGGCCTCAAGGAGAACGTCATCATCGGCAAGCTCATCCCGGCCGGGTCGGGCGCGCCGCAGAACATCGCCGCGCTCAAGGAGCGCCAGCGGCGGGCCGCCCTCGAGGCGCTCGCCGGCGAGGCCATCGAGGGCCTCGGCGAGGCCGAGTACAACCCGTTCCTCGAGGACGGGACTCGCGGTCCCGACGACGAGACGGCGGGCCTCGCGCTCGCCGCGACGATCGCCGGCGCCGACGAGGACGAGGCGGACGCCGAGGCGAACCCGTTCCTGGGCGACGCGCCGGAGCCCGAGAAGGACGGCGAGCCCGAGTTCAACCCCTTCCTCGAGGAGGCCAAGGACAAGGTCACCGAGGAGGCCTGAGCCGGCCCTCCGACCCACGCGATCTCACAGGGGAGAGGCGGCCCGGCCGGGCCGCCTCTTTCGTCCCCGACGAGGGGCCGCGGCGGGGGTCGTGGGCGGTCCGGTGGCGTTTGACACCGATCGAGCACGATTGCTACACTCCGCCCTCGTGGCCTCGAGGGGCCCCGCTCGCCATGGGCGTCGCGGACACCCCCTCCGGAGAGCACCAGCGGTCACCAGCCGGACCTTCCGGCCAACGGGACTCTGACCGCCGGGCAGACCACCACCAGACGTCATTTTCGAAAGGACCGCGTCTCCGTGCCGACCATCAGCCAGCTCGTGCGCCACGGGCGGAAGCCGAAGATCGAGAAGGTCAAGGCGCCCGCGTTGCGCAAGAACTGGAACAGCCTGCGACAGCGCCAGGTGCCGATCCCCGGCGCCCCGCAGAAGCGCGGCGTCTGCCTGCAGGTCAGGACGATGACCCCGAAGAAGCCGAACTCGGCGCTTCGGAAGATCGCGCGCGTCCGGCTCACGAACCAGATGGAGGTCACGGCCTACATCCCGGGCATCGGCCACAACCTCCAGGAGCACTCGGTGGTCCTGGTGCGCGGCGGCCGGGTGAAGGACCTCCCGTCGGTCAAGTACCACATCATCCGGGGCACGCTCGACGCCGCCGGCGTCAAGGACCGCCGACAGGGCCGGTCCAAGTACGGCGCCAAGGCCACGCCCGGCCGTCGGGAAGCGATAGCATGCCGCGCCGAACGTCCATCCCCCGCAAGGCCAAGTACCAGCCCGAGGCCGTCCGCGTCACCGACCGCTTCCGCGCGAAGCTGATGCACGACGGGAAGCGGACGCTGTCCGACCGGATCCTCCGCCAGGCGCTCGCCCGGGCCGAGTTCCAGGCCAAGCGCCCGGGCCTCGAGGTCCTCGAGGCGGCCCTCCGCAACGCGACCCCGATCATCGAGGTGAAGCCTCGGCGCGTCGGTGGCGCGACCTACCAGGTCCCGGTCGAGATCCGGGGCGAACGCCGCATGTCGCTCGGGGTGCGCTGGCTCGTCCAGGCCGCCCGCAAGCGCAGTGGCAAGAGCATGAGCGAGAAGCTCGCCGCCGAGTTCGTCGATGCCATGAACGGCCTCGGCGCGGCGGTGAAGCGGCGCGAGGACACCCACAAGATGGCCGAGGCCAACAAGGCCTTCAGCCACTTCAAGTGGTAGTCCCGGGCCAGCAGAGGAGCTAGACACACCGTGGCACGCGCCGTTCCGCTCGCACGAACGCGGAACATTGGAATCATCGCGCATATCGACGCGGGCAAGACGACCGTCACCGAGCGGATCCTCTTCTACACGAAGAAGATCTACAAGATCGGCGAGGTCCATGAGGGCGCGGCCACCATGGACTGGATGCCCCAGGAGCAGGAGCGCGGCATCACGATCACTGCCGCGGCGACGACCTGCTCGTGGAACGATCACCGCATCAACATTATCGATACGCCCGGGCACGTGGACTTCACGGTCGAGGTCGAGCGGAGCCTGCGCGTGCTCGACGGCGCGGTCGTGGTCTTCGACGGCGTGGCCGGCGTCGAGCCCCAGTCCGAGACGGTCTGGCGGCAGGCGGACCGCTACCAGGTCCCGCGCATCTGCTTCATCAACAAGCTCGATCGGACCGGCGCCAACTTCTGGCGCGACGTCGACATGATCACCGAGCGCCTGGGCGTGAAGCCCGTGCCGATCCAGATCCCGATCGGCATCGAGGACACGTTCAAGGGCCTCATCGACCTCGTCCGGATGAAGGCGCTGATCTGGCGCGACGACCTCGGCAACACGTTCGACGAGAGCGAGATCCCCGCGGAGCTGGCCGACGAGGCCGCGACGTGGCGCGAGCACCTGCTCGAGGCCATCTCGGACGTCGACGACGACCTCGCCCACAAGTTCCTCGAGGGCGAGGAGATCACCGAGGCGGAGATCAAGCACGGCATCCGGCTCGCGACCCTGCAGTACAAGTGGGTCCCGATCCTGTGCGGCTCGGCGCTCAAGAACAAGGGCATCCAGCCGATGCTCGACGCCGTCGTCGACTACCTGCCGTCGCCGCTCGACGTCCCGCCGGTCATCGGCCTCAAGCCGAACACCGACGTCGAGATCCTCAAGACCCCGGACGACAGCGAGCCGTTCAGCGCGCTCGCGTTCAAGATCGCGGCCGACCCGTTCGTCGGCAAGCTCGCGTTCTTCCGCGTCTACTCGGGCACGCTCAAGTCCGGCTCCTACATCCTGAACGCCACCAAGGGCAAGAAGGAGCGGATCGGCCGCATCCTCCAGATGCACGCCAACCACCGCGAGGAGATCGACGAGGTCTACGCGGGCGACATCGCCGCGGCCGTCGGGCTCAAGGACACGTTCACGGGCGACACCCTCGCCGATCCGGACCACCCGGTCATCCTCGAGTCGATGACCTTCCCCGAGCCGGTCATCGAGGTCGCCATCGAGCCGCGCACCAAGGCCGACCAGGACAAGCTCGGCATCGCGCTCCAGCGCCTCGCCGAGGAGGACCCGACCTTCCGCGTCAAGACGGACGAGGAGTCGGGCCAGACGCTGATCGCCGGCATGGGCGAGCTGCACCTCGACGTGCTCGTCGACCGCATGGTCCGCGAGTTCAAGGTCGCCGCCAACGTCGGCAAGCCGCAGGTCGCCTACCGCGAGACCATCCGGCGCGAGGCCCAGGGCAACGGCCGGTTCGTCCGCCAGACCGGCGGCAAGGGCCAGTACGGCCACGCCGTCATCAAGGCCGAGCCGAACGAGAAGGGCGCGGGCTACGAGTTCATCGACAAGATCGTCGGTGGCACGATCCCGCGCGAGTACATCAAGCCGATCGACATGGGGATCCGCGAGACGCTCGACTCGGGCATCTACGCGAACGTCCCGATGGTCGACGTCAAGGTCACGCTGATCGACGGGTCGTACCACGAGGTCGACTCCTCGGAGATGGCGTTCAAGATCGCCGGTTCGATGGCGATCAAGGACGCGGTCGCCAAGGCGAACCCGGTGGTGCTCGAGCCGATGATGCGGGTCGAGGTCACGATGCCCGAGGAGTTCATGGGCGACGTGATCGGCGACATCAACAGCCGGCGCGGCCAGATCGAGGGCATGGACCCCCGCGGCTCCACCCAGGTGGTCCGCGCGGCGGTGCCGCTCGCCGAGATGTTCGGCTACGCCACGGACCTGCGGTCGATGACCCAGGGTCGAGCCAGCTATTCCATGGAGCTCAGCCACTACGCCGAGGTTCCCTCGAACCTCGCGGCCGAGCTCGTCGCCAAGTCGAAGGTCTAACAGAGGTCGTCTCGCCCAGGGCGAGCGAGGAGCAGGGAGTCCACCGGGACATGGCCAAGAAGAAGTTCGAGCGCAACAAGCCGCACGTGAACGTCGGCACGATCGGCCACATCGACCACGGCAAGACGTCGCTCACGGCCGCGATCAGCAAGTACCTGGCCCTCAAGGGCCAGGCCGAGTACCGCGCGTTCGACTCGATCGACAACGCCCCCGAGGAGCGCGAGCGCGGGATCACGATCGCGATCGCCCACGTCGAGTACGAGACGGCCGCCCGCCACTACGCCCACGTGGACTGCCCCGGGCACGCCGACTACATCAAGAACATGATCACCGGCGCCGCCCAGATGGACGGCGCGATCCTGGTCGTCGCGGCCACCGACGGCCCGATGCCCCAGACCCGCGAGCACATCCTCCTGGCCCGCCAGGTCGAGGTGCCCTACATCGTGGTGTTCCTCAACAAGGTCGACATGGTCGACGACCCCGAGCTGCTCGACCTCGTCGAGCTCGAGGTCCGCGAGCTGCTGAGCAAGAACAACTTCCCGGGTGACGACATCCCGGTCATCCGCGGCTCCGCGCTGAAGGCGCTCGAGGCGTCCGACAACCCCGACGACCCGGCCTACGCCCCGATCCAGGAGCTGATGGACGCGGTCGACTCGTACATCCCCAACCCGGTCCGCCCGGTCGACAAGCCGTTCCTGATGCCGATCGAGGACGTGTTCGGCATCAAGGGCCGGGGCACCGTGGCCACCGGGCGCATCGAGCGCGGCGTGGTCAAGGTGGGCGAGGAGGTCGAGATCGTCGGCATCCAGGCCACCCGCAAGGTCGTGGTCACGGGCGTCGAGATGTTCAAGAAGCTGCTCGACCAGGGCGAGGCGGGCGACAACGTCGGCTGCCTGCTGCGGGGCATCGAGCGCGACGACATCGAGCGCGGCCAGGTGCTGGCCAAGGCGGGCTCGGTCACCCCCCACACCAAGTTCACCGCGCAGGTGTACGTGCTGACCAAGGAGGAGGGCGGCCGGCACACCCCCTTCTACAACGGCTACCGGCCGCAGTTCTACCTGCGCACGACCGACGTCACCGGGGCCATCGGGCTGCCCGAGGGCGCCGAGATGATCATGCCCGGCGACAACGTCGAGATGTCGGTCGAGCTGATCACCCCGATCGCGCTCGAGGTCGGCCAGCGCTTCGCCATCCGCGAGGGCGGCCGCACCGTCGGTGCCGGCGCCATCACCAGCATCATCGCGTAGGGACGACGAGATGGCGAAGCAGCGAATCCGGATCCGCCTCAAGGCCTACGACCATCGGTTGCTCGATCAGTCGGCGGCCCAGATCGTCGAGACGGCGCAGCGCACCGGCGCGGACGTCGTCGGCCCGGTGCCGCTGCCGACCCGGATCGAGAAGTTCACGGTCCTCCGGTCGCCGTTCATCGACAAGGACTCGCGGGAGCAGTTCGAGATCCGCACCCACAAGCGGCTCATCGACATCCTGGATCCCTCGTCGAAGACCGTCGACGCCCTGATGCGACTCTCGCTTGCCGCGGGCGTCGACATCGAAATCAAGATGTAGCGCGATGACGATTGGATTGATCGGCCGAAAGGTCGGCATGACCCAGGTCTTCCAGCCGGACGGCACGATGGTGGGCGTCTCGGTGGTCCAGATCACCCCGAATACCGTCACCCGCCTCCGCACCCCGGACCGCGACGGCTACACCGCCGTGCAGCTGGGCGCGGGCGAGCGACGCAAGCTGACGAAGCCCGTCGCGGGCCAGCTCAAGGACCTGCCGCGGGTCGCCACGATCCGCGAGTTCCGGCTGGACAGCGCCGACGAGTACACCGTGGGCCAGCAGATCACGGTCGCGGACGTGTTCGCCGACGGCGACATCGTCCACGTGACCGGCGTCTCCAAGGGCAAGGGCTTCGCCGGCACCGTGAAGCGCCACAACTTCTCGCGCGGTCCGAAGACCCACGGCTCCGACAACTACCGCAAGCCGGGCTCCATCGGCCCCGGCACGACGCCGGGTCGCGTCTACAAGGGCATGAAGATGGGCGGCCACATGGGACACGTGCGGGTCACGGTCAAGAAGCTGCGCGTCGTCCGCGTGGACGCCGAGCGGAACCTGATCCTCGTCAAGGGATCGGTCCCCGGAGCGCCCGGCGCGCTCACCTTCGTCCGGAAGGCTTGACCATGCCGCAGACCAACCTCTACGACCGCACCGGCGCGACCGTCGGGAGCGTCGACCTCGCCGAGACGCTGTTCGCAGCGCCGGTGAACGAGGCCGTCCTCCACCAGGCCGTCGTCGCCCAGCTGGCCGGTCGCCGCACCGGCACCGCCGACACCAAGACCCGCGGCGAGGTCCGCGGCGGCGGCCGCAAGCCGTACCGCCAGAAGGGCACCGGCCGCGCGCGCCAGGGCTCGCGCACCGCGCCGCACTACCGCGGCGGCGGCGTCGTGTTCGGCCCGCACCCGCGCTCCTACGAGCAGAAGCTGCCGCGCAAGATGCGCCGGATCGCGCTGCGCTCGGCGCTCACGGCGAAGTTCGGCGACGACGCGATCCGCGTGGTCGACCAGTTCGGGATGACCGACGAGCCGAAGACCAAGGCGTTCGTCGCGGTCCTCGAGGCGCTCGGCGCCGGCGACGGCCACGAGCGGCGGGTCCTCGTCGTGGCGCCCGCGCCGGACGAGTCGCTGCTGCGCTCGGCCTCGAACCTGCCGTCGGTGATCGTGATCCGCGCCGACTCGCTCAACGTCGTCGACCTGCTCAACGCGGACGCCGTCCTGATCGAGCAGCCGGCCCTCGCCAAGATGGAGGAGGTGTACGCGTGAGCGTCCTGACCGCCGCCGACATCATCCTGCGCCCCGTGATCTCCGAGAAGTCGATCGACGAGTCGGGACGCGGCAAGTACACGTTCGCCGTGCACGACAAGGCCAACAAGATCCAGATCAAGGCCGCCGTCGAGGAGCTCTACAAGAAGGAGAAGGTGACCGTCGTCGCCGTCAACGTCTTGACCTCGAAGGCCAAGGAGAAGCGCCGCGGCACCAAGCGCGGGCGCATCGTCGGCCACACCTCCGCGTGGCGCAAGGCGATCGTCACCCTGGCCCCCGGCCAGAAGATCGAATTCTTCGAGGGGGTGTAGGCATGCCGCTCCGAAGCTACAAGGCAACCTCGCCCGGCCGTCGGTGGATGACCCGCCCGACGTTCGAGGAGATCACCACCGACAAGCCGCACAAGCCGCTGCTCGAGCCGATGAAGCGCGGCTCGGGCCGCAACAACCAGGGCCGGCTCACCGTGCGCCATCGCGGCGGCGGCGAGAAGACCCACTACCGGATCATCGACTTCAAGCGCAACAAGCCGGGCGTGCCGGCGAAGCTCGCGACGATCGAGTACGACCCGAACCGGTCGGCCCGCATCGGCCTGCTGCACTACCGGGACGGCGAGAAGCGCTACATGCTCCTGCCCAACGGCCTGAAGGTGGGCGACGTCGTCGTGTCCGGCCCCGACGCGGAAGCGCGCGTGGGCAACGCCCTGCCGATCGCGAAGATCCCGCTGGGCACCACGATCCACAACATCGAGCTGATCCCCGGCAAGGGCGGCCAGATCGTCCGGTCCGCCGGCGTGTCGGCCCAGCTGCTCGCGAAGGAGGGCGACTACGCCCAGGTGCGCCTGCCCTCGGGCGAGGTGCGCCGCGTGAGCATCAAGTGCATGGCGACGATCGGGCAGGTCTCGAACGTCGATCACGAGAACCAGAACCTCGGCAAGGCCGGTCGCGCACGCCACATGGGCCAGCGACCGGAGGTGCGGGGTGTCGCGATGACCCCGCGGGATCACCCGCACGGTGGCGGGGAGGGCAAGAGCCCCACGGGCATGCCCCCCAAGACGCCGTGGGGCAAGCCCGCGATGGGCTACCGGACGCGGCGAGGCAAGGCGACGAGCCGCCTCATCGTCCGCAGCCGGCATCGCAAGTCGTAAGAGAGGAGTCAGAGCATGTCTCGATCGGTCAAGAAAGGACCGTTCGTCCAGCCCCGGCTTCTCGGCCGGGTCCAGGATATGAACAAGCGGAACGAGCGAAAGGTCCTCAAGACCTGGTCGCGCGCGTCCGTCATCTTCCCCGACTTCATCGGGCACACGATCGCGGTCTACAACGGCCGCAAGCACGTGCCGGTGTACGTCACCGAGAACATGGTCGGCCATCGCCTCGGCGAGTTCGCGCCCACCCGCACGTATCGCGGGCACGGCCGGACCGCCGACCGGTCCGCCGGGCTGCGGTAGGGGAGTGACGATGCGCGTCTCCGCCACAGCGAAGTACCTGCGGGGCTCCACCCGGAAGGCCCGCCTCATCACCGAGGCGATCAAGGGCATGCCGGTGGAGGATGCCGCCGCGGCCCTGCGGTTCATGCCGCAGACGGCCGCCAAGGACGTCGCGCGCGTGCTCAAGAGCGCGACCGCGAACGCCGAGAACAACCTCAGCCTGTCGGCCGATGACCTGTACATCGCCGATGCGGTTGCGAACGAGGGCCCGACGATCAAGCGGTGGCGCCCCCGGGCCCAGGGTCGGGCGTTCCCGATCCACAAGCCCATGACGCACATCACCATCACCGTCGCGGACCGGGAGGCCTAGGCATGGGACACAAGGTCCATCCGTACGGCTTCCGCTTGGGCTACACGCGAACGTGGACTGCCAAGTGGTACGCCGACAAGGAGTACACGACCCTCCTCAAGGAGGACATCGCGATCCGCCAGCTGCTCGACCGCCGGCTCGCCAACGCGAGCGTCAGCGGCGTGGAGATCGAGCGTGGCATCAACCACGTGACGGTCGCCATCCACACGGCGAAGCCGGGCATCGTGATCGGGCGCGGCGGGCAGAACGTCGAGATCCTGCGCAAGGAGATCGGCGAGCTGACCAAGCGCAAGGTCAAGCTCGAGATCCGCGAGATCCGCCAGCCCGAGCTGGACGCGTACCTGGTCGCGCTCAACATCGCCCAGCAGCTGACCCGCCGCGTCGCCTACAAGAAGGCGATGAAGCAGTCGATCCAGCGGTCGATGAAGGCCGGCGCCAAGGGCGTCCGCATCGCGCTCGCCGGCCGCCTCGGCGGCTCGGAGATGGGCCGCCGCGAGTGGGACCGCGAAGGTCGCATCCCGCTCGGGACGCTGCGCGCCGACATCAGCTACGGGCAGGTGCACGCGCACACGACCTACGGCCGCATCGGCGTCAAGGTGTGGATCTACCGGGGCGAGATCCCCGTCGAGCGCCGCCGCCGCGAGGCCGCCGAGGCCGTGAGCGCGGCCGCCGCCGCCGGCCAGGGGGTGTGACGCAATGCTGATGCCCAAACGCGTCAAGCACCGCAAGGTGATGCGCGGCCGGATGTCCGGGATGGCCAAGGGCGGCCACACCGTGGCGTTCGGTGAGTACGGCCTCGCCACCCTCGAGCCGGCCTGGATCACGGCCCGCCAGATCGAGGCTGCCCGGCGCGCGATGACCCGATCGGTCAAGCGCGGCGGCAAGATCTGGATCCGCGTCTTCCCCGACAAGCCCGCGACCAAGAAGCCCGCCGAGACCCGGATGGGTTCGGGCAAGGGCGCGCCGGACCACTGGGTCGCCGTCGTGCGCCCCGGCCGGATCCTGTTCGAGATGGCCGGCGTCGAGCACGAGTCGGCCGTCGAGGCGATGCGCCTCGCGTCCCACAAGCTCCCGGTCCAGACCCGCGTCGTCGTCCGCGACAACGCGAAGGAGGTCACCGATGGAGATCGGTGAGGTCCGACAGCTCTCCGACAGGGAGCTCGACGACCGGCTGCGCGAGGCCAAGCAGGAGCTGTGGCAGGCCCGCTTCGCGCTCTCGACACGCCAGCTGAAGGACTACAGCCAGATCCCGGCGACGCGACGGACCATCGCCCGGATCCTCACCGTCCAGCGCGAGCGGTCCACCGCGCCGCGCGTGGCCGAGTAGGAGCGCCGGGATGACTACCGCAGGAGCAACCCAACCCGTGAAGGGACAGCGGAAGACCAAGGTCGGCCGCGTGGTCAGCGACAAGATGGACAAGACGATCGTCGTGTCCGTCGAGCGGCTGACCCGCCACCGCCTGTACAAGCGCGTCATGAAGGCCTCGACCAAGTTCGCGGCCCATGACGAGGAGAACGACGCCAAGATCGGCGACACGGTCCTGATCGAGGAGTCGCGGCCGCTGTCCGCCACCAAGCGCTGGCGGCTCGTGTCCGTCCTGTCGCGGGCGGGCGAGGAGCGCGCCGGCGAGTCGATCGTGGCCGACGAGGCCGAGACGACCGAGGCCATCCACGGCGCGGCCCACCCGGGTCGCCGCACCGAGGCCGAGGCCGCCGACGAGCCGGCCGTCGAGGAGGCGGCGTCGTGATCCAGGCCGAGACGCGTCTGCGCGTCGCCGACAACACCGGCGCGCGGACGATCCAGTGCATCCGCGTGATGGGCCGCTCGCGCAAGAAGACCGCCGGCGTCGGCGACGTGATCGTCGCGAGCGTCAAGACCGCGATCCCCAACGCCCCCGTCAAGAAGGGCGACGTCGTGCGCGCGGTCATCGTGCGCACCGCCAAGGAGATCGGGCGCGCCGGACGGGAGCTACATCCGGTTCGACGAGAACGCGGCCGTGCTCATCAACAACCAGGGCAACCCGCGCGGCACCCGGATCTTCGGGCCCGTCGCGCGCGAGCTCCGGGAGCGCAACTACATGAAGATCGTGTCGCTCGCGCCGGAGGTGCTGTGATGGCCGTCCGGACGATCCAGCGGCACACGAAGGTGCCCGAGATCCGCAAGGGCGACACCGTCGTCGTGCTGGTCGGCAAGGACGCCGGCAAGCGGGGCAAGGTCGAGCACGTGATCCGGCGCCTGCCGTCGCCGACGCCGGTGCGCTCCGGCTACCGCCGCACGTCGCTCAAGGGCGGCGTGTTCGTGGTCGTCGACGGGCTCAACATCGCGCGCAAGCACACCAAGCCGCGCCAGCGGTCGTCGGGCGGCATGGGCTCCATGCCGACCATCGATCCCGGCGGCATCCTCGATCACGCGATGCCGCTCCCCGCGAGCCGCGTGATGATCGTGTGCGGCCACTGCGACAAGCCGACCCGGGTCGGCCACCGCGAGCTCGACAACGGCGCGCGCGTGCGCGTGTGCGGCCATTGCGGCGAGCCCCTGGAGGTGCAGTCGTGAGCGGGCAGCTCAAGGAGCGGTACACCACGGAGGTCGTGCCGGCGCTGCTGAAGCAGTTCGAGTACGCCAACCCGATGCAGGTGCCGCGCCTGGACAAGATCGTCGTCAACATCGGCCTCGGCGAGGCCCTGACGAACGCCAAGGCGGTCGACGCGGCCGTCGGCGACGTGCAGCTGATCACGGGCCAGAAGCCGATCGTCACCCGCGCCAAGCGGTCGATCGCGCAGTTCCGCGTCCGGACGGGCAACCCGATCGGCGTGAAGGTCACCCTTCGCGGCGAGCGGATGTGGGACTTCCTCGAGCGCACCACGCGCCTCGCCCTGCCGCGCATCCGCGACTTCCGCGGCGTGCCCGGGCGGTCGTTCGACGGCCGCGGCAACTACTCGCTCGGCCTCCGGGAGCAGCTTGCCTTCCCGGAGATCGACTACGACAAGGTGGACCGTCTCCGCGGGCTGGAGATCAGCATCGTGACGACGGCGAAGACCGACGAGGAATCGAAGCGTTTGCTCGAGCTCCTCGGCATGCCCTTCGCCGGTTAGGCGCGGGAGGAGTCGGAATGGCCAAGAAGTCCCTGATCGCGAAAGCCAAGCGCACGCCGCACCACCCGGTGCAGGCGTACAACCGCTGCTACGTCTGCGGACGGCCGCGGGCGTACATGCGCCGCTTCGCGCTGTGCCGGATCTGCTTCCGCGAGCGCGCGCTCGTCGGCGAGCTGCCCGGCGTCACGAAGTCGAGCTGGTAAGAAGATGAACATCTCCGACCCGATCGCGGACATGCTCACGCGCGTCCGCAACGCGTCGAGGGCACGTCACACGGAGGTGATCGTGCCCGCCTCGCGCACCAAGCGCGAGATCGCGCGCATCCTCAAGGAGGAAGGCTTCATCGCCGACGTCCACGAGGAGCGCGACGGCGTGGCGCAGCTCCTGCGCATCGAGCTCAAGTATGTCGACGGCAAGGTGCCGGTCGTCTCGGGCCTCAAGCGGATCAGCAAGCCGGGCCTGCGCGTGTACGCGCAGAAGACCGACATCCCGCGCGTCCTGGGCGGCCTCGGCGTCGTGATCGTCAGCACGTCCAAGGGGATCATGACCGGCTCGCAGGCCAAGCAGGCCCAGCTGGGTGGCGAGATCCTCGCCTACATCTGGTAACGACGATGTCCCGTATCGGCCGACTCCCCATTGCCGTCCCCGCCGGCGTCGACGTGACGCTCGACGGCCGGATCATCACCGTGAAGGGCCCCAAGGGCACCCTCACCCGCGAGCTGCCGCAGCGCATGCAGGTTGCGCACGAGGACGGCACGATCGTGGTGACGCGGCCGACGGAGAACAAGCTCGACAAGAGCCTCCACGGCCTCACCCGCACCCTCGTCAACAACATGGTCGTCGGCGTGACGACCGGGTACCGCAAGGGCCTCGAGATCGTCGGCGTCGGCTACCGCGCGCAGAAGGTGGGCGACAAGCTCCAGCTCGCGCTCGGCTACAGCCACCCGATCGAGATCGACCCGCCGCAACGGCATCAGCTTCGAGCTCGAGACCCCGCTCCGCCTGTCGGTCGTGGGCATCGACAAGGAGCTGGTCGGCCAGGTGGCGGCCAAGATCCGCGCGACCCGCAAGCCCGAGCCGTACAAGGGCAAGGGCGTCCGATACGCCGGTGAGCAGGTCCGTCGCAAGGCGGGCAAGGCCGGCAAGATCGGCGGGAAGAAGTAGCGATGACGACCGTTGCCACCCGTTCGGCGGCGCGCACCAAGCGCCACGAGCGACTCCGCCTCCGCCTGTCGGGCACCGACGAGCCGGCCGCGCCTGGCCGTGTTCCGGAGCCTGAACCACATCTACGCCCAGGTCATCGACGACACCAGCGGCCAGACCGTGGCCGCCGCCTCTTCGCTCGAGAAGGGCCTCCGCGGCTCCGACGGGTCGAAGACCGACGACGCGAAGCGCGTCGGCAAGCTCGTCGCCGAGCGCGCGAAGGCCGCCGGCGTCGAGCAGGTGGTCTTCGATCGGGCGGGCTTCAAGTACCACGGGCGGGTTCGCTCGCTCGCGGAGGCGGCCCGCGAGGCCGGCCTCGACTTCTAGAGGACACGCCTGTGGCCCGCATCGACCCGAACAAGCTCGCGCTCGAGGAGCGCGTCGTCCAGATCAACCGCGTCGCCAAGGTCCACAAGGGTGGCCGGCGCTTCTCGTTCTCGGCGGTCATCGTCGTGGGCGACGGCAACGGTCACGTCGGCGTGGGCCTGGGCAAGGCGGGCGACGTCCCGGAGTCCATCCGCAAGGGCGTCGAGGACGCGAAGAAGAACATCGTCCGCATCCCGATGGTCGGGACGACGATCCCGCACGAGGTCCGCGTGGAGTACTCCGCCGCGCGCGTGATGCTCAAGCCGGCCTCCAAGGGCACCGGCGTCATCGCCGGCGGCGCCGTGCGCGCCGTCGTCGAGGCGGCCGGCATCCGCGACATCCTGGCCAAGGTCCACGGCTCGACCAACCCGGTCAACGTGACCCGCGCCACGCTGAATGCGCTCCGCGGCCTCCACTCCGTCGAGGAGCTGTCGCGCCGGCGCGGCGTCCAGCTCCGGCTCGTGGTCCCGGGACAGCCCGATGCGGCGATCCGCTCGCGGGAGGTGGCCGATGCCCGGTAGCCTGCGTGTCACCCAGACCAGGAGCACGATCAGCCACATCGCCCGCAACCGGGCGACGATCCGCGCGCTCGGCCTGCACGGGATCGGCAGCTCGTCGACCCTGCCCGACAACCCCGCCGTCCGCGGGATGCTCCGCCAGGTCCGCTTCCTCGTGACCTTCGAGGAGCTCCCGGCGGGCGCGGACAAGACGACGTCGGAGAAGTCCTGATGAAGATCCACGACCTGCACCCCGCCGAGGGGTCGGTCACCAAGCGGACCCGGGTCGGCCGCGGCATCGCCGCCGGCAAGGGCAAGACCGCCGGCCGAGGCACCAAGGGCCAGAAGTCGCGCGCGGGCGCCTCGATCCCGGCCTGGTTCGAGGGCGGCCAGACGCCGCTCCACATCCGGATCCCGAAGCTCCGCGGCTTCCGCAACATCAACGACGTCGAGTACGAGGTCGTCAACGTCGGCGCGATCAGCGCGGCGGTGGACGCCGGCAAGCTCGAGGTCCAGAAGGGCGCCCCGGTGACGGTCAACGCCGACACCCTGAAGCAGGCGGGCCTGGTCCGCCGCGACCGCCTGCCGCTCAAGATCCTCGGCGAGGGCGAGGTCGGCACGAAGCTGTTCGTGCTCGCCGACGCCTTCACCCGCAGCGCGCGCGAGAAGATCGAGGCCGCCGGCGGCACCGCCCAGGTGATCGAGATCCCGACGTCGCCGCTCGCGGCGCTGGGCGTCGACGTGCCCGCCGATGCGGAGCCGGCAAGGCGCCGGCAAGCCCGCACGCGGCAAGCGAGCGAAGGCCGGGGCGGCCGACACCGACGCCGACGAGCCCGTCGCGGCGACGTCCGACGAGGCCGCCGAGGCGACCGCCGACGATGCCGCCGAGGCGACGGCCGAGGCCAAGCCCGCCAAGGGCCGGACCAAGGCCGCGGCCGCCGAGGCGGACACCGCCGAGGCTGCGCCGGCCGACGAGGCCGAACCGGCCGCCGAGGCCCCCGCCGCAACCGCCGAGCCGGCCGCCGAGGCCGGAGCCCCCGAGGACGCCGCCGAGCCCGGGACGCCCGCGGAGGCCGATGAGGCCGACGCGGGAGACAACGGCTAGCGCCCCGTGTTCGAGGCGCTGCTCAACGCGTTCCGCGCGCCGGACCTCCGGCGCCGCATCCTGTTCGTCGCGGGAATCCTGCTGGTCTTCCGGCTGCTCGCCCACGTCCCGATCCCGGGCGTCAACGCGGCGCAGCTCCAGGCGTTCCTGGGCACGAACGCGATCTTCGGGCTGCTCGACCTGTTCTCGGGCGGCGGCCTGACGAACTTCTCGGTCGTGGCGCTCGGCGTGAACCCGTACATCAACGCCTCGATCATCATGCAGCTGATGACCGGCGTGGTCCCCTCGCTCCAGGCCCTCCAGCGCGAGGGCGAGTACGGCCGGACCAAGATCAACCAGTACACGCGCTACCTGTCGGTGCCGATGGCGCTGCTCCAGGCGTACGGCCTGCTGGCCCTGCTGTCGGCGAACAACGTGCTCACCACGCCGTTCGACCTCGGCAGCTGGGAGACGCTCACCCAGATCGTCACCCTCACGGCCGGCTCCGTCACCCTGATGTGGCTGGGCGAGCTGATCACCGAGAAGGGCATCGGCAACGGCATCAGCTTCATCATCTTCGCGGGCATCGTGAGCCGCGCGCCGGGCGCCCTCCAGGCGTTCGTCAACAGCCCCGACCTCGCGCGCTTCGTGCTGTTCGCCATCCTCGGCGATCTCGGCCGTCGCGGTGATCATCTTCATCCAGGAGGGCCAGCGCCGGATCCCGATCCAGTACGCCTCGCGGGTGCGAGGCCGGCGCATGTACCAGGGCGGCCAGACGTTCCTGCCGCTGCGGGTCAACCAGGCCGGCGTCATCCCGATCATCTTCGCCGTCAGCATCCTGCTGTTCCCGAGCCAGATCGCGAGCTACTTCGTGAACTCGGGCGGCATCGTCGGCGGCATCGCGAACTGGATCACCATCTGGCTCGCCCCGGGATCCTGGGTGTACGTGACCCTGTACTTCCTGCTGACCTTCGGGTTCACCTACTTCTACACGGCGTTCACCTTCAAGCCGGACGAGACGGCCGAGCAGCTGCGCAAGAACGGCGGCTTCATCCCGGGCATCCGGCCCGGCCGTCCGACGCAGGACTACCTCGCCCGGGTCGTGACCCGGATCACCGTCGCCGGCGCCCTGTTCCTGGGCATCGTCGCGGCGTCGCCGCCGTTCATCGGCCTCGTCAACCCGAGCTTCCAGAACATCGCGCTGGGCGGCACAGGCCTCCTGATCGTGGTGTCGGTGGTCGTCGAGACGATGAAGCAGGTCGAGGCCCAGCTGCTCATCCGGCAGTACGAAGGCTTCATCAGGTGACACGCGCCGCCCGTGCGGGCGCTCCGGGCGTTGCCGACTCCGCGCGCAGTCGCTCACGCACGTCGGCGTGCGCTCGCTCGTGGTGCTCGCGGCGCCTTCGCCTCGCCGCGTCATCGGCGGCGCATGACCGCGCTCAGCGCCAGATGCAGGTCGTCATCCTCCTGGGGGCCCCGGGGGCCGGGAAGGGGACGCAGGCGCCGCTCCTTGCCCAGCGGCTCGGGATCCCGATCGTGGCCACCGGCGACCTGTTCCGGGCCGCGGTCCGCGACGGGACGCCGCTCGGCATCGAGGCCCGGCGCTACATGGACGCGGGCCAGCTCGTGCCCGACGACATCACGGTCCGCCTCCTGCTCGACCGGCTGGGCCGGCCCGACGCCGACCGCGGCGTGATCCTCGACGGCTTCCCCCGGACCGACGTGCAGGCGGGCGCGCTCGACGAGGCCCTCGCGGCGCGCGACTCGGGCGTCCGGATCGCCGTGCTGATCGACGTCCCCGCGGACGAGGTGATCCGCCGGATGTCGGGTCGCTGGGTGTGCCGCGCGGCGGGCCACCCGTACCACGCGATCTTCAGCCCTCCCCGCGAGCCGGGCGTGTGCGACATCGACGGCTCCCCGCTGTACCAGCGCTCCGACGATCGGCCGGAGACGATCCGCGCCCGGATGGAGCAGCAGCTCGGCGCGCTGGGCGCGGTCGTCGACCACTACCGGGCCTCGGGCGTCCTGCGGGTCGTCGACGGGCTCCAGGAGATCGACCAGGTCGGCGACGCGATCGCCGCCGCCGTCGAGGCCGCCGTCGCCACCCACGGGTCGCCCGCCGGCGACCCGCCGGCCGCCTGATGCACGTCACCCGCAAGTCCCGGGCCGAGATCGCCAGGATGCGGTCGGCCGGGCGCATCGTCGCGGAGGTGCTGGCGCTGGTGGAGGAGAGCCTCCATCCGGGCGTGTCGACGGCCGAGCTGGACCGGCTGGCCGAACGCCACATCCGCGGCGCCAAGGGCGTGCCGTCGTTCCTGAACTACCTCGGCGGCCGCCGCTACGACGCGCGCGACCCACACGCCTACCCGGCGTCGACCTGCATCTCGATCGACAACGAGATCGTCCACGGCATCCCGGGCGACCGCGAGATCAAGGCCGGCCAGCTCGTCTCGGTCGACGTCGGCGTGATCTACGACGACTGGCACGGCGACGGCGCGCGCACGTTCGTGTGCGGTGGACACGATGCCGCCACGCCGGCCGCCCGCGGCCTCGTCGATACCACGCGCCTCGCGCTGATGGCCGGCGTCAACGCCACGCGACCCGGCAACTTCATCGCCGACATCTCCGGCGCGGTCGAGGACGTCGCGACGCCCGGCGGCTACGGCATCGTCCGCCAGTACGTCGGCCACGGGATCGGCACCTCGATGCACGAGGACCCGCAGGTCCCGAACTTCCGCTCGCGGTCCAAGGGCCTCAAGCTCGAGCCCGGACTGTGCCTGGCCATCGAACCGATGCTGACGCTCGGGTCCGAGGCGACGCAGACGCTCGCCGACGGCTGGACCGTCGTCACCTGGGACGGGTCGCTCGCCGCGCATTTCGAGCACACCGTGGCCGTCACCGCCGACGGTCCCGAGATCCTCACCACGGTCTGACCAGTTGTCGGAAGCGCCGGTCTTTGATATCCTCGCCGTTCGTGTGTCGGCCCGCCCGGGCCGGCACATGCGCTGAGAAGGGACCCTAAGGTACAAGCTTGCCCAAGAAGGACGCGATCGAAGTCGAAGGAACCGTCATCGAGCCGTTGCCGAACACGATGTTCGCCGTCGAGCTCGAGAACGGCCATCGTGTTCTCGCGCACATCAGTGGCAAGCTCCGGATGAACTTCATCCGGATCCTCCCGGGGGACCGGGTCCGCGTGGAATTGTCTCCGTACGACCTCACACGGGGTCGCATCACGTACCGACTGAAGTAATCGAGGAACCCGTGAAGGTCAGAGCGTCCGTCAAGACGCGGTGCGACAACTGCAAGGTCATCCGGCGCCACGGCACCGTGATGGTCATCTGCTCGAACCCCAAGCACAAGCAGCGGCAGGGCTGACGCATGGCTCGTATCGCCGGTATCGACATTCCGCGTGAGAAGCGCGTCGAGATCGCGCTCACGTACATCTATGGGGTCGGGCTGTCCTCCAGCCAGAAGATCCTCAAGCAGACCAGCATCAACCCGGACACCCGCGTCCGGGACCTCACCGAGGACCAGGTCAACCGCCTCCGCGAGGTGATCGACCGGAGCTTCAAGGTCGAGGGCGACCTCCGCCGAGAGGTCGCGCTGAACATCAAGCGACTCATCGAGATCGGCTCGTATCGCGGCCTCCGCCATCGCCGGAACCTGCCGGTCCGCGGGCAGCGCACGAAGACGAACGCCCGCCAGCGCCGGGGGCCCAAGAAGACGGTCGGCGCGCGGAAGAAGACCAAGTGACGAGGAACCGTTAGCGCATGGCCGAACGGAAGCGCGCCGTCAAGCAGCGGCGCCGGGAGCGGAAGAACGTTCCCCAGGGGCACGTCCACATCCAGGCGAGCTTCAACAACACGATCGTGACGATCACCGACCAGGGTGGGAACGTCATCTCGTGGGGTTCTGCAGGCATCGCCGGGTTCAAGGGCTCCCGGAAGAGCACCCCGTACGCCGCGGCGCTCGCCGCCGACGGCGCCGCCAAGCGCGCCATGGAGCATGGCATGCGCCAGGTCGAGGTCTACGTCAAGGGACCCGGCGCGGGCCGCGAGCAGGCCATCCGGTCGCTCCAGGCCGCCGGCCTCGAGGTCTCGGCGATCACCGACGTCACGCCCATCCCGCACAACGGTTGCCGCCCGCCCAAGCGGCGCCGCGTCTGAGCACGAAGAGACCATGGCCCGATATACCGACGCCGTCTGCCGGCTCTGCCGCCGGGAGGGGCTGAAGCTCTACCTCAAAGGCAGTCGCTGCTATACGAAGAAGTGCTCGTTCGAGCGGCGCCCGACGCCGCCCGGCCAGCACGGCGTCCGCCGCCGCAAGGTCGGCGACTACGGCCTGCAGCTGCGCGAGAAGCAGAAGGTCCGCCGCGTCTACGGCGTGCTCGAGAAGCAGTTCCGCAACTACTACCTCGAGGCGTCGCGCCACTCCGGCGTGACCGGCGAGGCCCTGCTGCGGACGCTCGAGCTGCGGCTCGACAACGGCGTCTACCGCCTGGGCTTCGCGCCCTCGCGCGCCGCCGCCCGCCAGATGGTCACCCACGGCCACTTCGCCGTGAACGGTGTCCCCACCAACGTGCCCTCCTACCGGCTGAAGATCGGCGACAAGATCGAGGTGCGCAAGTCGCACCACGAGCGCGAGCTGTTCAAGGTGGTCAAGGAGACGATCCGCTCGCATCAGGCGCCGGACTGGCTGAGCCTCGACGCGGCGAACCTCGCCGGGTCGGTCATCGCCATGCCGCGCCGCGACCAGATGCCGCTCGACTTCAACGAGCAGCTCGTGGTCGAGTACTACTCGAGGTAGCCCACCACTCATGATCGAACTCGAGACCCCGCAGATCGAGCCCATCGCAGAAGCCGGCACGTACGCCAAGTACGAGGCGGGTCCCCTGCAGGCGGGCTACGGCGTGACCCTCGGCAACGCGCTCCGGCGCGTCCTCCTCTCGTCCCTCGAGGGGGCCGCGGTCACGTCGATCCAGGTTCGCGACGTGTACCAGGAGTTCTCGACGATCCCGGGCGTCAAGGAAGACGTCACGCAGATCGTCCTGAACGTCAAGAAGCTCCGCCTGAAGAGCTTCGCGACCCACCCGGTCCAGCTGCGCCTGATCAAGAGCGGCGCCGGCCCGGTGATCGCCGCCGACGTCGCCGAGTCGGCCGACGTCGAGATCGTCAATCCCGAGCTCGTGCTCATGACGATCGACTCCGACGACGTGACGATCGAGATGGACCTGACCGTCGAGCGCGGCGTCGGCTACCTCGCCGCCGAGCGCAGCGAGGCGCTGCCGATCGGCGTGATCGCGGTCGACGCGATCTTCACGCCCGTCCGCAAGGTCAACTACTGGGTCGAGGGCATGCGGGTCGGTCAGATGACCAACTTCGACAAGCTCACGATCGAGATCGAGACCGACGGCACGATCACGCCGGAGGAGGCGCTGTCGCGCTCCGCCGACATCCTCGTGCACCAGTTCCAGCCGTTCGTGACGGTCGGCGTCCAGGCCGTGGCCCCGGATCGCGCCGCGCCCGGCGTGCCGCAGCTCCCGCCGAACATGCTCGACATGCCGATCGAGGAGCTGGACCTGCCGATGCGGGCCTACAACTCCCTCAAGCGCAACAACATCGTCAAGGTCGGCCAGCTGCTCCAGCTGAAGGACGACGACCTCCTGCGCATGCGCAACTTCGGCAAGAAGTCCCTCGATGAGATGAAGGAGCGCCTCCGCATGCGCGGCTTCATCCTCCCCGAGACCGAGGCCGACGGCGTCCTCGACGGCGACGACGAGCCGTTCGGCGACGAAGAAGACGAGGCCTGAGCGATGGCGAACCGGATCGACGGTCGCAAGCTCTCGCGCAAGCGGGGCCCGCGCCTCGCGCTGTACAAGAACCTGACGGTCTCCGTGCTCCGCTACGAGCGGATCCAGACGACGGAGGCCAAGGCCAAGGAGATCCGCGGACGGGTCGAGCGCATGATCACGCTCGCCAAGCGCGGGGACCTGGCGGCCCGGCGGACGGTCGTGTCGGAGCTCCCGAACGAGCCGCTCGTCGTCACCAAGCTGTTCGACGTCATCGCCCCCAAGTACGCCGATCGCCAGTCCGGGTTCACCCGGCTCGTGCACATCGGCCAGCGCAAGGGCGATGCAGCCGAGATCGTTCAGATCGAACTGGTCTGACGATCACCTGAGCCGCCGGTCAGTCGCGCCGATGCGACGGCGCCGCCGAGCACCCGAGCGAGCGCACTCCGGTGCGTGAGCGAGGGAGCAGGGGTGGCAACGCACGCAACGGCCGGGTCGCCGGCGACGACTTGAGCGCCCGAGAGGGCGCGCCGACGCGCTATCGCGCGACGGTCGAATACGACGGAACGGACTTTGCCGGCTTCCAGCTCCAGCTGAACGCCCGCACGGTCCAGGGAGAGCTCGAGGCCGCGCTCGCCCGCCTCTCAGGAGGTGAGCGGATCGTGGTCGACGGGGCGGGACGCACGGATACCGGGGTGTCCGCCGCGGGACAGGTGATCGGTTTCACCTACCGCGGGGGGCTCGACGGGCCGGCGCTCCGGCAGGCGGTCAACGCCCTGCTCCCGCCGGACGTCGCGATCCGCGGCGTGCGACGGGTCCCGGACGGGTTCCACCCACGCTACGCGGCGCGGTATCGGGAGTACCGCTACACCGTCTGGAACGGGCCGCGCAGCCCGCTCCGCGAGCGTCATGCGCTCGGGGTGCGGAGCCCGCTGGACATCGCCGCCATGGCGAGCGCCGGGTCGGTCTTCGAGGGCCGGCACGACTTCTCGAGCTTCGGCGGCACGGGCCGGTCGCCGGTCCGGACCGTGTACGCGGTCCGGGTCCGACGGGAGGGCCGCCTGGTGACGATCGACGTCCGGGCGGAGTCCTTCCTCCGGGGGCAGGTGCGGCGCATGGTCGCCGCCCTGCTGGAGGTGGGCCTGGGAACATTGGACACTGAGGGGCTCCGGGCGGCACTCGCCGGACCGGGGCCGGCACTGAACGGGGCATCGGCTCCCGCGAAGGGCCTGTGCCTCCGGCGCGTCGTCCTCGGAGGACGGCCGTCGGACGACGAGGAAGACGAGGAATGAGCGCGAAGACCTATACGCCTCGAGAGAGCGAGATCGAGCGAGCCTGGTACGTCGTTGACGCGACGGACGAGACGCTCGGCCGCATCGCGACGCGCATCGCGCGTGTCCTCGAGGGGAAGCACAAGCCCACCTATGCCGCCCATCTCGACACCGGCGACCACGTGATCGTCATCAACGCCGCGCGGATCACCGTGACCCGCGACAAGCTGACGTCCAAGGTGTACGCCCGCCACAGCGGCTATCCCGCCGGGTTCAAGGAGGAGACCCTCGGTCACCTGCTCGCCCGCCGGCCGGAGGAGGTCATCCGCCGCGCCGTGAAGGGGATGCTGCCGCACAACCGGCTTGGAACCCAGATGCTCCGGAAGCTCAAGGTCTATGCAGGTGCCGAGCACCCGCACCAGGCCCAGAAGCCCGAGCCGCTCGCCTGATCGAGGAGCCCTGATGTCGACGCCTGCGTTCTTTTGGGGCACCGGCCGCCGCAAGACGGCGGTAGCCCGCGTCCGCCTGATCCCCGGTGAGGGTGAGATGGTCGTGAACGGCCGCACCCCCGAGGAGCACTTCGGCGGCGTGCTCGCCGAGTCCGAGCTGTTCCTGCCGTTCCGGGTGACCGGGACCGAGGGCCGGTTCAACACGATGATCAAGGTCGAGGGCGGCGGGATCACCGGCCAGGCCGGCGCGATCCGCCACGGCATCGCCCGCGCCCTGCTGCAGGTCGACGCCGAGACCAACCGCCTGCCGCTGCGCCAGGCCGGCCTCCTCACCCGCGACCCGCGGATGAAGGAGCGCAAGAAGTACGGTCTGAAGCGCGCCCGAAAAGCCCCCCAGTACACCAAGCGCTAACGCGGCGCAGCCTGAGCGGCCGGCGCGGGCGTTGGCCGCTCCGGGCGCTCGCTCACGCACCTTCAAGTGCGCTCGCTCGCGTCCTCGCGGCCGCCTTCGCGCCGGCGCGCCATCTGTGCCGCTGCGGGCTGACGCCCCCTCGGGCTGCCGGCTCTGCTCGCGGGACGGCGCGTTCTGAGCGTGCAGCGGCCGGATTCGTGGGTTTGGTCGGCGCGCCACGCTCGACTGAGGGCCGATTGGCAGATGGTTGAGCCAGGGCGGCCTTGCACGGGCGGGCCTGCACGGGCGACCCCGCGAGCGCGCCCGCGAGCTCGGGCGACCCCGCGACCCGGGGGCGCCGTACAGTGACGGCATGACGGCCGTCGGCGATCCCGCCACCTCGCTTCGTGGGCGCGACTTCATCTCGGCCGCGGATCTGACCGCCGACGAGGTCGCGCGGCTGTTCGCCGGGCGACCGAGCTCAAGGCCGAGTTCGCCGCCGACAGGCGGCACGCGCAGCCGCCGCTCGAGCGCCGCACGCTCGCGATGCTGTTCCAGCGACCGAGCCTGCGCACGCGGGTCACGTTCGAGGCCGCGATGACGCAGCTCGGCGGCCACGCGATCTACCTCACCGAGACCATCGTGCTCGGCGGCCGGGAGAGCGTCGCCGACGTCGCCCGAAACCTCGGCCGGTTCGTCGACGGGATCATGGCCCGGACGGGACCGCACGAGGTGGTCGTCGAGCTCGCCGCCCAGGCCGAGGTCCCCGTGGTCAACGGGCTGACCATCCGCGAGCATCCGTGCCAGACGCTCGCCGACCTGTTCACGCTCCACGAGCGGTTCGGGGACCTTCGCGGGCTGCCGGTCGCGTTCGTCGGCGACGGCAACAACGTGTACCACTCGCTGGCGCTGATGGGCGCGACGATGGGCATGGAGATCCGGATCGCCCATCCGCCCGGCTACGCGCCGAACGACCGCATCGTGGCACGCGCCGCCGAGCTGGCCGAGGCCGCGGGCGGCCGGCTCGTGTTCGACGACGATCCGCGTGCCGTGGTCCGAGGCGCGGCCGTCATCTACACGGACGCGTGGACGTCGATGGGCCAGGAGGCCGAGGCGGAGGAGCGTCGCGACGCCTTCTCGAGGTACCAGGTCAACGACGACTTGTTGGCGATGGCGCCCGACGCGCTCGTGATGCACTGTCTCCCGGCACACCGCGGCGAGGAGATCACGTCCGACGTGATGGACGGCCCGCGAAGCATCATCTTCGACCAGTCGGAGAACCGGCTCCACGCGCAGAAGGCGCTGCTGGTCGAGCTCCTCGCGGGCTAGCCGCGACACCGAAAGGCAGGCGAGATGAGCGGCGAGGCCCTGTACGAGCGCTACAAGGACGCGCTCCGCCGGGGCCACGTCGCGTCGCTGCGCGGGCGCCTCGAGGAGGCCCTGACCGCCTACGCCGAGGCCGCCGCCATCGCCCCGGAGCGGGCGACCCCCCACACCAGCGCCGGCACCGCGCTGATGCGCCGCAAGCGACCGGCCGACGCCGTCCGCCACTACACGGCGGCGGTCCGGCTCGCGCCCCGTGACGAGGCGGCGCTGCTGGGCCGGGCCCAGGCGCTGACCGCCCTGGACCGCCGGGCGCAGGCGGCCGACGCCTACGACGCCGTGGCCGAGGTGCAGGCCGCGAACGGCAAGCTCTCGGACGCCGTCGACTCGGCGCGCCGAGGGCTCGAGCTGGCCGAGGGCCGGGAACGCCGGCGGACGCTGGAGCGGCTGATCGAGCGCCTGCGTGCGTCCGAGCCGGCCGAGCCCGGCCGGGTGGCGCTCGAGAAGGCCATGGTGGTGCTCGAGGGGCGGGCGATCGAGCCTCGCAAGGCGACGCCCGCCGCGCCGAGGCCCGTCGCGCCGCCGAAGCAGCCCGCTCCGGCGAAGGACCCGACACCGCCCGCGGCCGAGGCGCCGCCGGCCGCCGCCCACGAGGTTCCCGGCGAGCCGGTCCCGGCCGAGATCGAGGACGCCGCTCCCGTCGTCGCCGCGATCCCCGACGCCATCGCGTGGCCGTCGACCGACACGCTGGAGACCGACGGCCCCCGCCGCCGCGGCGGCCGTCGGACCCGCGGCCGAGGCCGTGGAGTGGCCGAGCCAGGACTCCGGGGTCGCGGCGGAGACCCGTCCCGAGGTACCGGCCGACGTAGTCGAGCTCCCGGCACCGGCCGACGAGCCCGATGAGGCCGGCGAGCCGGTCGAGCTCCAGGCCCCGGCCGACGAGGCCGTCGAGCTCCAGGCCCCGACCGACGAGCCGGATGAGCCGGCCGAGTCCGTCGTGCTCGAGGCACCGGCCGACGAGCCCGATGCGCCCGTCGAGCCCGAGGAGCCGCCGCCGCCGACGTATCGACCCGCCCTCGATCGCGACCTGTCGCCGGACCTCGACGTGGCCGCGCTCGCGCGCTCGGCGGAGCTGACCCTCGAACGCCGGATCCCGGGCGTCGGGCTCGATGAGCTGCTGGACCTCGCCAGCGCCTACCGACGCGATGGCCGGGCCGACGCCGCCCTCGACACCTGCTACCTCGCCCTGTCGCTCGCGCCCGACGACGTCGGCATCCACCTCGCCCTCGTCGAGCTCTACGACGAGCGTGGCTGGCAGTCGCTCGCCGGCGAGAAGCTCGACCTGCTGGACCGCCTGACGGGCCTCGACGCGGACCCGGACCGGGCCGCGCGGGTCGCCGCCGCGAGAGGCGCGCGAGGCTAGGGAGGACCCTCCAGCCCGATCGTAGGGGTCCCGGAGCGAGGGGGCCCCGGTGCTAGACTCGCCGGAAGATGCTCCCGTTCGTGGAATCGCTCGTCCGACAGGTCACGCTGACGACGCTGCTCGACATCGCGATCACGGCCCTGTTCATCTACTGGCTGTTCAGCCTGATCCGGGGCACGCGGGCCGTCACCCTCGTCATCGGCGTCTCGATCCTGCTCGGCGTGTACGCGCTCGCGCAGTTCCTGCAGCTGCGGCTGTTCACCCAGATCCTCCAGGCGGGTGCCGTCGTCGGCCTGTTCGCGCTGGTCGTCGTGTTCCAGCCCGAGCTGCGCCGGGGCCTCGAGCGGATCGGCCGGGTGGGCACGTTCGGCTGGCTCCTGGCGCCGTCCGAGCAGCGGACGATCGAGCACGTGGCGGGCGAGGTCGCCAAGGCGGCCGGCCAGCTGTCGCGCGAGGGCCACGGCATGCTGATCGTGCTCGAGCGCGAGACCGGGCTCGAGGAGATCGCCGAGTCCGGGATCATGATCCACGCGGACCTCTCGAGCGAGCTCCTGTGCACGATCTTCGCGCCGCGAACCGCGCTCCACGACGGTGCCGTCGTCATCCGCGACGACCGGATCCTGGCCGCCGCTGCGCTCCTCCCGCTCACCGAGATGGCGCTGTCGGAGCGGTTCGGGACCCGCCACCGGGCGGCGCTCGGGATCACCGAGGACACCGACGCGGTCGCCGTCGTCGTGTCCGAGGAGAACGGCCAGATGAGCGTGGTCGAGCGCGCGCGCATCGTGCGCGTGCCCTCCGAGGCCCAGCTCCAGCGGGCCCTGAGCGCGCTCCTCGAGGCGCCGGCCGCACCGCCAGGCCTCAGCCGTCGCCGCAGCCCGGGGCTCCGCGGCCGCGCCCGCAGTCGCTTCCGCATCCGCACGACGCCGGCCCGCGCGGAGACGCCGGCCCTCGCCGCAGGCCTGCCGGGCAGCGGCAGCGCGGCCCCGTCGTCCACGGGATCGGCGGACACCGGGGCGGACTCGGGCGGTCCACAGGACGGGATCGCGGCGGGCGGCTCGCCCGGGGGCGTCGCGTCGGTCGACTCGACCAGGGTCCCGTCGACGTCGCCGCCCGCCACGCAGGCCAAGCCCGATTCCCCGAACGCTGAGCAGGACGGCACCGGCACGGCCGCGGTGGTCGCCCGCCGATGAGCCTCGGCTCGCGCGTCAACCAGGCCGTCAGGTTCGTCGTCCACAACTGGCCGCTGAAGCTCGCGGCCATCGCGCTCGCGACGCTGCTGTACGCGGGCCTCGTCGCGTCCCAGGACAGCAGCGTGTTCCCGGGTCCGGTGGCCGTGCTCCCCGTCAACAAGCCCGACGGGACGGTCGTCACCAACGACCTGCGCGACCTCGACCAGATCCGGTACATCGCGCCGCTCGACGTCGGTCGCCTGCGCGCCGAGGACTTCGAGGCGACCGTCGACCTCGCCAACGTCAAGCCCGACGGCCAGCAGCAGAGCGTCCGGGTCGCGGTCAGCGCCGTCGATCCCCGCGTCACCATCCTCGACTTCCAGCCGCGCTCGATCCAGGTCGTGCTCGACGAGGTGACGACCAAGCAGGTCCCGGTCGACGTCCAGCAGGGGCCGACCCCCGACGGGGTCGACGTGGGCGAGGTGGTGTACACGCCGACCGAGGTCTCGGTCACGGGAGCGAACACGGCCGTGAGCCGCGTCGTGGCCGCCCGGGTCGTCGCCACGCTCGACCCCGAGGGCATCGACTTCGACCGTGACGTCGAGGCGAGGCCGGTCGACGACAGCGGCCAGATCGTCGCCGGCGTGGAGCTCGACCCGCGGACGGTCCACGTGACGATCCCGCTGTTCACCAACCGCCAGTCGCGGACGCTCCCCGTGAACCCGGTCGTGACCGGGACGCCAGCCCAGGGGTTCCGCATCGCGTCGGTCGCCGCGGACCCGCTCGTCGTGTCCGTCGAGGGCGACGCCGACCAGCTGGCCGCGCTCATGTCGGCCGACACCGCGCCGGTGTCGGTCTCGGGCGCCACGCGCGACGTCTCCGTCCAGGTCCCCCTGGCCCTGCCGTCGGGCGTGGTCGCGGTGGGCGCGGAGACGGTGCAGGTGTCGGTCCACGTGGAGGCGCTGACGGAGACCAGGACCTACTCGGCCGGCATCCGTCTCGACGGCCGCGAGCCCGGCCTCGACTACGCCGTCTCGGCGTCGCAGGTGCTGCTCACCCTGTTCGGGCCGGTGGCCGACCTCGACCGGCTGGGATCGGCACCGATCGTCGTGGGGGTCAATGTCGCGGGGCTTTCGCCGGGCAGCCACGAGCTGCCGGTGGTCCCATCGTTGCCGTCGACCCTGACCCTCGTGGAGGTGTCGCCGGAGACCGTGATCGTCACGATTGCCGTGCCGGCGACCGAGGCACCGGCGGCGTCGGGCGACGTCCAGAGCCCGGCCGCCCCCGACGGCGGCGCGACATCGCCGGCACCCTGACCCGGACGCACCGACCCATCACGCGAGGACCCCGATGACCCGGTTGTTCGGCACGGACGGCATTCGAGGCGTGGCCAACGTCGATCTCCGCCCATCGCTCGCGTTCTCGCTCGGGCGGGCCACCGCCCACCTGGTGGTCGGCGCTGGCGGCTCGCTGGTCGTGGGGCAGGACACCCGGCGTTCGGGCGACATGTTCGTGGCCGCGATCACCGCCGGCGCGACGAGCATGGGCGCCGACGTGCACCAGGTCGGGATCGTGCCCACGCCGGCGCTCGCGTTCCTCGCCGCCGACCCCGAGTTCGCGGCCGGGATCATGGTCTCGGCCTCGCACAACCCGGCCGAGGACAACGGGCTCAAGGTGCTCGACCCGCGGGGCCTGAAGCTGGACGACGACGTCGAGGACGACCTCGAGGCCGCGGTGCTGCGCGCGGACGAGCTGCCGAGCGTGTCGCCCGACGCGATCGGGCGGACCGTGGAGGCGTCGTCGCTCCTGGCTCGCTACGTCGCCCACCGCCTGGCGCTCGCGGGGACCGTCGACGCGTCGCGCCTGCACGTGGTCCTGGACACGGCCAACGGGGCGGCCTACCGCGTGGCGCCGGACATCCTCCGCGCGACCGGAGCCCGGGTCACCGTGATCCACGACGCACCCGATGGCGACAACATCAACCGGGCCAGCGGCGCGACGGCGCCGGCCTCGCTGGCCGACGCGGTCAGGGCCGCCGGCGCGGACATCGGGTTCGCGCTCGACGGCGACGCCGATCGCTGCGTCGCGGTCGACTCGGGCGGCAACCTCGTGGACGGCGACCAGGTCCTCGGCATCCTCGCGCTCGAGCGCCTGGCGCGGGGAGCCCTCGACCACGGCAGCCTCGTGGTGTCCGTCCTCTCCAACGGCGGGCTGCAGGCGGCGGTCGAGGAGGCGGGTGGCCGGATCGTCCGGACCCCGGTCGGCGACAAGCACATCCTCGCCGCGATGCTGGTCTCGGGCGCCGGCCTCGGCGGCGAGAAGAGCGGCCACGTGATCATCCGCGAGCACACCACGTCGGGCGACGGGATCGTCACCGCGGTCGAGCTGCTGCGGGTCATGACCGCGGCGTCCGCCGGGATCGCCGAGCTCGCGACCGCGGTGCCGCTCCTGCCCCAGCAGCAGCGCGCGATCCGCGTCCGCCACCGTGACCAGTGGGAGGCCGACGACGTCCTCGGGCGCTCGATCGCCGACGCCGAGCGCCGCCTCGCGCCGCACGGGCGCGTCCTCGTGCGTCCCTCGGGCACCGAACCCGTCCTGCGGGTGATGGTCGAGGGCCCGGACGCCGCCCTGGTCGCCGAGATCGCCGACGCCATCGCGACCCTCGCAGGGGACCGACTACACTAGCCAACCCGCGGCGGGGCCGCGATCTCGAGCCCAAGGAGAACCTCCCAGGCGCATGTGCGGCATCGTCGGCTATACCGGCCCGCGTGAAGCGGGCCCCATCCTGATCGAGGGTCTCCGTCGTCTCGAATACCGCGGCTACGACTCCGCGGGCATCGCCCTCGTGGACGAGCAGGGCGATATGTTCGTGGAGAAGAAGGCGGGCAAGCTCGCCAACCTCCAGACGGCGATCGCGGACCGGACGCCGCACGCGGCGATCGGGCTCGCGCACACCCGCTGGGCGACCCACGGGCGGCCGAACGACCTCAACGCCCATCCCCACCAGGACTGTACGGGCGAGATCACGGTGATCCACAACGGGATCATCGAGAACTTCCGCGACCTCCGCGACGGGCTCGAGGCCCGGGGCCACACGCTCACGTCGGAGACCGACACCGAGGCGGTCGCCCACCTGGTCGAGGAGGCCTACCAGGGCGACCTCGCCGACGCTGTCCGGGCAACGCTGCGCCAGCTCGAGGGCGCCTACGCCCTGGTCGTGATGCACAAGCGCGAGCAGAGCCGGCTCGTCGGGGCGCGCAAGGACGTGCCGCTCGTCGTGGGCCTGAACGGCGAGGAGAGCTTCATCGCCAGCGACGTCGCGGCGATCCTGGCCCACACCAACCGGATCATCTTCCTCGAGGAGGGCGACGTCGCCGACGTGCGCCCGACGGGCGTCGAGATCACCGACGTCGACGGGGTGGTCCGCCAGCGCAAGGAGACCACAGTCGACTGGTCGCCGGAGGCGGCCGAGAAGGGCGGCTACGAGCACTTCATGCTCAAGGAGATCCACGAGCAGCCGGAGGCACTCCGCCAGTCGCTGGCGGGACGGGTCACGCCCGACGGCCGGATCCAGGCACCCGAGGTCGAGGGGCTCGAGGACGCGTTCCGCCGGGCCACCCGGGTGGAGCTCGTCGCGTGCGGGACCGCGTCCTACGCGGCGCTCGTGGGGGCCGCGGCCATCCAGGACTGGACCGGGCTGCCCGCGCGGGTCACCGTCGGGTCCGAGTTCCGCTACTCACCGCCGCCGCTCGATCCCGGCGCGCTCGTGATCGCGGTGACCCAGTCGGGCGAGACGGCCGACACGATCGCGCCGACGCGCTGGGCGCGCCAGCAGGGCTGCCCGATCGTGGCCGTGACCAACACGATGGGCTCGGCGATCACCCGCGAGGCGGACGCGGTCATGTTCCTGCAGGCCGGCCCGGAGATCGCCGTCGCGGCCTCGAAGACGTTCGTCACCCAGGTCACCACGCTGATCGTGCTGGCCGCGGCGATCGCCAAGGCCCGCGGGTCCATGGACGAGGCGCAGGAGCTCGAGCTGGGCCGGGCGCTTCGCGCGCTGCCCGAGGCCGCCGCAAGCACGCTGGCGGCCAACCCGGGGATCGCCGAGATCGCGCGCCGGTACGTCAACTCGCGCGGGTTCATGTTCATCGGTCGCGGCTACTCGCTGCCGGCGGCGCTCGAGGGCGCGCTGAAGCTCAAGGAGATCAGCTACATCCACGCGGAGGGCTACGCCGCGGGCGAGCTCAAGCACGGCCCGATCTCGCTGCTCGACGCCGAGTGCCCGCTGGTCTCGATCGCCACCCGGTCCGCGACCTACGACAAGCTGATCAGCAACGTGATGGAGGGTCGCGCGCGCGACGCCCGGATCATCGCGGTCGCCACCGACGGGGACACCAAGATCGCCCGATACGCCGACGACATCCTGTGGGTGGCCGACACGCACGAGGCCCTGTCGCCCGCGCTGGCGGTGATCCCGCTCCAGCTGTTCGCCTACTACACGGCCGTCGCGCGGGGCACCGACGTGGACCAGCCGCGCAACCTCGCGAAGTCGGTGACGGTGGAGTAGCGATGGCGCGCTCCGGCCCGGTCGCCGATCCCGTGGTGCCGCCGGGCGTAGTCCCAGAGGGGACGACCGAGCTCGGCATCGACATCATCAAGGTCGACCGCATCGCGCACACGATCGAGCGGTTCGGCGACCGGTTCTCGCGGCGGGTGCTGACCGAGCGCGAGCGCCGTTACGTCCGCAACCGGCCGGAGAACTTCGCCGGGCGCTGGGCCGCGAAGGAGGCCGTGTCGAAGGTGCTGGGGCTGGGCGTGCGCGGGGTCGGCTGGACCGAGATCGAGATCGAGCGGCTGCCGACGGGCCAGCCGTCGGTCAACCTCAGCGGGCGGGCCGCCAGGCGCGCCGAGCAGCTGGGCATGGGCCGGATCGCCGTGTCGATCAGCCACGAGGCCGAGTACGCGGTCGCGGTCGCGTTCGGCGTGCGGACGGCCGGCGGCCGGTACGTGTTCCCGCTCGACATCGACGACCGCTTGGACGACCGCGAACGGAAGCTCCTCGCGCGGTTCGAGCGGATGCAGGAGATCCACCAGGCGACCCAGGCGCTGGCGGCCGAGGTCGATGCCGCCGAGGGTCACGGCCGTGGCTGACAAGCGCTCGGTCGGGTTCGGTCGGCCCGTGGTCGACGAGACGCCGGGCCGGACGCGGCGGCGGCGCCGTCCGACGCGCCGCCGGAGCTCGACGACGACTCGATGTCCAAGCTCGTGCCCGAGCGCGACAAGCGCGGGCACAAGGGCAGCTTCGGCCGGGTCCTCGTGCTCGCCGGCTCGCTGGACTACGCGGGGGCGGCGCTCCTCGTGTGCCGGGCGGCGGGCCGCGCCGGCGCCGGGCTCGTCACGCTGGCCGTGCCGGAGTCGCTGCAGCCACTGTTCGCCGCGAAGGTCGTCGAGGCCACGACCATGGCCCTGCCGGAGGACGACGTCGAGGAGGTGGACCCGGAGCCCGCGCTGGCGTCGGTGCTGGACCACGAGCACGACGCGCTGGTCATCGGCCCCGGCCTGCGGCCGTCGCTGGCCATCGGGGAGCTGCTGCGGCTGATCCTCACGGCGTCCGAGGAGGGCGGCGGTCCGCCCGCGGTCCTCGACGCCGAGGCGCTGCGGACGCTGGCCGCGGTCGACGAGTGGTGGACGCGGGTGACGCGCCCGTGCGTGCTCACGCCGCACACCGGCGAGTTCGCCCGGCTGCGCGCCGGGAGCGGTCACGCCGCCGACGAGGACGGCGACCTCAGCGCCGACGACGCCGCTCGCGCGCGTGCCGCGACGTCCGCCGCCGCCGAGTGGCACCAGGTCGTCGTGCTCAAGGGCGCCAAGACGGTCATCGCGGCCCCGGACGGCTCGGTGGCCGTGGCGCCGTTCGAGAACCCCGCGATGGCGACCGGCGGCACCGGCGATGTCCTGGCGGGGACGATCGGCGCCCTGCTGGCTCAGGGTCTGGCGCCATACGACGCCGCGCGCCTTGGCGTCTACCTCCACGGACTGGCCGGTGAGGCCGTGCGGGACCGGATCGGGGACGCCGGGCTGCTCGCCGGCGACCTGCCGGAGGCGCTCCCGATCGGCCGCAAGCGCCTGGCCCGGATCGCGGAGCGCCAGAAGACGGGACGGCGGCTCGGGTTCGGCGTGCGCACCGAGGGGTCCGACGCGGCGGCTGCCGACGCCGGGACGCCGGCCCAGGCCGGCCCTGCCGCCGGGACCTCGGGCTGAGCGGGACGCCCGCAGCCTCCTCGCGCGAGCCTATCGAGGCGCGCCTCGCGGCCGCCGGCCTGCCGCCGCTGCCGCGCACCGCCTGGCTCGAGCTGGACCTCGACGCGCTGGCGGCCAACCTCGCAACGATCCGCCGGATCGTGGGCCCCGGGGTCCGGGTCGAGCCGGTCGTCAAGGCGGATGCCTACGGGCACGGGGCGGTGCCGATCGCGCGGGCGCTCGCCGCGGCTGGCGCGGACGGGCTATCGGTCGCGACGGTGGACGAGGCGTTCGAGCTGCGTGACGGTGGAATCGAGCTGCCGCTCCTCGTCCTGTATCCGGTGCCGCCCGAGCTGGTCGCGGCCGCCGCCGCCTCGTCGATCGCGGTGAGCGTCGGGTCGGGGCCGGTGATGGAGGAGATCCTGGCGGCCGCGGGGGCGGCCAGCGTCGGTGGCGCGCCCGCCCTGGAGGTGCATGTGGAGGTCGAGACGGGCCTCGGGCGGGGCGGGGCGCTGCCCGGCGCGGCCGCCGACGCCGTCCGTGCAGTCGTCGACGCTCCGGGCGTCCGCCTCGGGGGCGTGTGGACGCACCTCGTGGCCGCCGACGACGTCGCGGGCACGCGCGCACAGGACGCGCGCTTCCGCGCCGCCGTCTCGGGGATCGTCGACACGCTCGAGCTCGGGCCCGACGCCGTGCGCCGCCACCTCGCCGGGAGCGGCGGGATCCTCGGCGCCGACGCCGACCACTGGGACGCTGTCCGGCCCGGGCTCGCGACCTACGGCCTGGTGCCCGATGCGATCACGCCGCCGGCCTCGACGGCCGCAGCGTCGGCGGCCCTGCGCCCGGTGATGGCGCTGCTCGCGCGGCCGGTGCGGGTCGCGGACCTGCCGGCCGGTCACGGCGTCAGCTACGGGCCGTCGTTCGTGACCGACGCGACCGTCGCGGATCGCGACCCTGCCGATCGGCTACGGCGACGGCTGGCGGCGAGCGCTGTCCGACCGAGCGTCGGCGCTGGTCCGCGGCGTCGCCGTCCCGCTCGTCGGTCGCGTCGCGATGGACGCCGTGATGGCCGACGTCACCGACGTGCCCGGCGACCCGGTGACAGAACGCGACGAATTCGTCCTGTTGGGGCGTCAGGGCACCGGCCGGATCACCGCCCACGACCTCGCCGCAACGTGCGGGACGATCAGCTACGAGGTCGTCACGTCGATGTCCCGCCGATTGCCCCGGGTGTACCATGCCGCGGGTTCACCGGTGGAGGTCCGGACGCTCGCGGGCGGGAGGTCCGAGTGGCGCGCATCGAGCTCTGGAACGGCGACATCTGTGACCTCGAGGTCGATGCCATCGTGAGCCCCGCCTCGACGTCCCTCTGGATGTCGACCGGCGTCGCGGGTGAGCTCAAGCGGATCGGGGGAGACGAGATCGAGTTCGCGGCCGTCCGCCAGGCTCCCGTCGAGCTGGGCGACGCCATCGTGACGCCCGCCGGCCGCCTGGCCGCCAAGGTCGTCGTCCATGCCGTGTCCCTCGAGCGCGACCGCCGGACGAGCGACGCCGCGATCGACCGCGCGGCGCGGAGCGCGATGGCCCGGGTGCGCGAGCTGGGCCTCACGAGCGTGGCGTTCCCGGCGCTCGGGACCGGCATCGGCGGCTTTCCCATGGACGAGGCCGCGCAGGGTCGCGGTCAACGCGGTTCGCGACGAGCTCGCCACCCCGTCGTCGATCGAGCACGTGATCTTCGCGCTGCGTGGCGCGGCCGCCTACGAGGCCTACGCGCACGCGCTGTCCGCCGGAGAGCCGTCGCCCGCCAAGCCGCTGCTCGCCCGGGGGCCGTCCCAGCAGGCAGCAGAGTGAGCTGCGAGTGAGCTTCCCGATGGAGCCCGTCGACGAGCGTCGCGAGGCGCTGGTCGAGGCCGTCGCCCGCGAGATCCGCCTGCGCGGCCTGACCGGGCCGGCGGTGCACTTCCTCGAGGCCAGCCGGCCGTACCGGCCGCTCGGCGCGCCGGCGATGCTGTTCTTCGACCCGGTGCTGCGCGAGCTGTTCGGCGGGGAGATCCCGTCCGCCAGCGAGCTGCTGCGCGACGACGCGGGGATCGAGGCGCTGATCGACCGGCTCGAGGAGCTGGACGAGGCCGACGGCTGGGACGCCTGACGGCGAGCCGGGCGGGGTACGATGGGGCCGGGGCGGCCCCTGGCAGTCAGGTAGGATCGGGTCGGTGAACAGCGAGCCCCGCGCCTTCATCGCCGTCGACCGCGGGACCGCGACGATCGCCGTCTCCCTGATCGGGCACGCCGCCGGCCGCTGGCGGCTGATCGGGGCGACCGCCGGGCCCGCCGGCGTGCCCGCCGAGCGACTCGCCGAGCGCCTTCGCGCCCGCCTCGTCGCGGCCGATCCGGACCTCGCCGCCGCCGTCGGCCTGCAGGCTCCCGGTTCGGCGGACGACCTGCCCCAGGTCGCGTGCGCCACCTCGCCGCCACCGGAGATGGCCGTCGTCGCCGCCACGAGGCGCGCCCTGACCCCGCTCGTCGCGGCTGCCACGTCCGCTGGCTGGCGGGTGCGGCCGCTCGCGCTCGACGGCGCGGAGATCCTCACGGTCGCCGGCGCGCTCGCCGACCCGTCGGTCACGGCCGTCCTGGCCGGCAGCGGCGAGCCCCCGGGCGGCGACGAGCGGCCGCTCATCCCGGACCTCGTCACGATCATCGCGGCCGCGGCCCAGCGTCGTCCCGACCTCGACACCGTGCTCGTCGGCGGGCTGGCCGAGCCGGGCGGTCGGATGGAGGCGGCGATGCCGTCCGACCGGCCGGGCGCCACGATGACGGCGCCGTCGCCCGCGAAGGGCGGCGGGTCGGCGCTGCGCATCCTGCTCGACTCGCTGCGCGGCGACGGTCCGGACGGGCGCCGCGCGCTGGCGGCCGCGACCACGACGCTCGCGGAGGTCCTCGGCCGGCGGATCGAGGTCATCGAGATCGGCCAATCGGCCGGTGCGCGCGTCGCGGCGACGCCGCCGCGCGCCGGCTCGACCGCCGCCGTCGAGCCCGCCACGACTCCGAGCGCGATCGTCGCCGACGCCGCGCTCCTGCCGCGAGGGTTCGGCGACGCGCACCTCGACGCCATCATCGGCTGGCTCAGCATCTCGCTCGACCGCCTCCGCGTGCGTGATCGGCTGCGCGAGCTGGCCCTCGCGCCGTGGGGCGACGCTGCCGGCGACGGCGCGTTGCTGCGCCTGGCCGCCGCGAGGGCCGCCGTCCAGCGCCTCCTCGCGGCCACGCCGACGTTCGATGCCCTTCCCCCGCCCGATCTCGTCATCGTCGCCGGCGGCGCCTGGAGCGTGGCGCCGGCGGCCGGGGTCGCGCTGGCGGCCGCCGACGTCATCCGCCGGCCCGGCGCGCGGGCGCTGGGCCAGGACCACGCCCGCCTGCTCGCGCCACTCGGCACGATCCCGGACCCGGCCGAGCGACGCCTGATCATCGAGGACCTCCGCGACGAGCTTGTGCTGCCGCTGGGCAGCGTGCTGATGCCGGCCGGCCTGCGCGCCACCGGCCCGGCCGGACGCCTCGTGCTGCGCGGCTCGGCCGGCGAGCTGCCGCTGGACCTCGTGGTCGGCGGCCTCGAGCTCCTCGCCCTGCCGGCCGGCGAGCAGGCCCTCGCCGACGTCACCTTCCGCGACGCGGTCGACCTCGGGCCGCGCGTCCGGCGCGCCGCCGTCGAGGTGACAGGTGGCCTCGCGGGGCTCCTCGTCGACCTGCGTGACGTGCCCCTCCGCATGCCCGACCGGCTGGAGCTCCGGCGCGAGGCGCTGGCAGGCTGGCAGGCCGACGTCTGGGCGGGGTTCGGAGGCGTGACGACCGCCGACGACTGGCGCGACGACATCGCCGTCCGCCCGCTCGAGGACCGGACCTTGAGGCGCGGTTCGTGCTCGCGCCCGGTGATCTGCCGCTCGTCGAGGTCGGGGCCGCCGTCAAGCCCGGCGACCCGCTCCTCGAGCACGTCGGCGACCGGCACATCGACGAGGTCGCGATCCCGGCCGGCCCGGGGGTGGACGCGCACGCCCGCCGAGCGTGGGCGGCCGATGGGCGCCGCGCGCGACGAACGGGCGGGCTCGGGCGGCGCGCCGGGCGATGGCGAGCTGCTGTCGCTCGTGCCGGGGCAGCGCGATCGGTGGCGAATCGCGATCGGCGACCAGCGCGTGACGATCCAGACCCCGGTCGGCGGGCGCGTGGTCGCGGTGCGGCCCGGAGGCGAGGTGCGGGTACGGGCCGCGGGCCGCGCGCTCCGCGGCGCGTTCGCGGCAGGGTCGCCGGCTTCGGGCGTGCTCGACTCGCCACCGACCCGTTCGGCGACCTCCGGCCCGGCGGCATCGACGTCGGCCGAGCGGGCAGCATCCTCGTGGTCGGCGCGCGGATCGACGCCGAGGCGCTCACCCGGGCCCGCGCGATGGGCGTGCGCGGGATGGTGGTGGCCTCGC
>CAWHIA010000014.1:0-30773 GCA_963829155.1 uncultured Chloroflexia bacterium
CATCGCGGCGATCTCAATGGCGAGGGCCGCCGGGGTCCCGGCGATCGCCGTCGGCCAGCACGACGACGCGGAAGCGAGACGCGCGGCGACCACCGCGGGTGCGTCGCGGGTCTACGCGTACCGGGCGCTGTTCGAGCACGGCGACCGGGTGCTCGCGGCCTGGATCTCGACGCTGGACGCGGCCCAGGAGCCCGTCGGATGAGCGGCGCCGTCCCCGCCGAACGGTTCGCCCAGCGGCTCGATGGCGCCCGAGCGGCTGCCGGGGCGGCCGGGCTCGACGCCCTCCTGGTCGGGGTGGGCGCCGAGCTGCGCTATCTCACCGGCTACCTCGCCATGCCGCTCGAGCGGCTCACCCTGCTCGTCATCCCCAGCGCCGCCGGCGCGCCGGTCACGCTGATCGCCCCGAGGCTCGAGGCCACGCCGGCCCGGACCTGCGCCGCGGCCGCCGCCGGCCACGTGACGGTCACGACCTGGGAGGAGACCGAGGACCCGATGCGCCTCGTGGCGACGACCCTCGAGGCTGGACTGGGTCGCCCGGCCGCCGACGTCGGGGCGGTCGCCGTCTCGGACGGGCTGCGCGCCGCCTTCGTCCTCGGGCTGCAGCGGGTCCTGCCGGGCGCGCGCTTCTCGCTCGCGTCGGCGGTGCTCCGCGCGCAGCGGATGCGCAAGGACCCGGACGAGGTCGAGCTGCTGCGGCGAGCCGCCCATGCCGCCGACCGGGTGATCGCCGCGATCGCCGCCGGGCCGCTGGTCGGTCGCACCGAGGCCGACGTCGCGAACGAGGTCCGGGAGCGGCTGCTCGCCGAGGGCCATGAGGTGGCCGAGTTCTGGATCGTCGCGTCGGGGCCCAACAGCGCGTCGCCGCACCACGAGCCGGGCGAGCGGGTGATCCGCGCGGGCGAGCCGATCGTGCTCGACATCGGCGGCACCGTCGGCGGCTACGCGAGCGACATCACGCGCATGGTCTGGGTGACCGGCGGTGACCCGGCGCTGGGCCCCGACGACACCTTCCGCCACCTGTACGACGTGCTCCGCGACGGCCAGGAGGAGGCGACCGGGGCCGTCCGGCCCGGCGTGCCGTGCGAGCGGATCGACGCCGTCGCGCGCGGGATCATCGACGCGGCCGGCTTCGGGCCCAGCTTCCTCCACCGCACGGGTCACGGCATCGGGCTCGAGGTCCACGAGGACCCGTACCTGGTCGCCGGCAACGGCGAGCCGCTCGCCCCGGGCATGGCGTTCAGCGTCGAGCCGGGCATCTACCTCGAGGGCCGGTACGGCGCGCGGATCGAGGACATCGTGGTCTGCGGAGACGCCGGGCCGCTCGTCCTGAACGAGGCGCCGCACGACCTGCTGGTCGTCTCGGGCTGACCCGACCCGACGTTCGCCTCCGGGCGGGGGTATCATCCGCCGATCGGTTGGCCTCTTCGACCGAGCCGAGAGCCCACGATGATTGACGTTCACGCGCGAGCCACGAGCCCGCGCCGCTTCGCCCCATGAGCCGGCACAGCCGGCGCGGTCACCACGCGCATTCGCACGCGCCCGGCGGCCGGCCCGTCCACCACGCCCCGCCGGCGTCCGAGCGTCCGCCGGTGCCGTCGGACGGCCCTGTCGCGAAGAGCCCGGAGCCCGGGGTCGCGGCCGCGATCGCCCGCCAGGCCGTCGCTGTACCGCCGACGCCGGCGTCGCCTCCGGCGCACGCCACACCGTCCGTCCCGCCGACGCAATCCATCCAGCCGGCGCCGACCGAGGCGGTTGCGTCCGAGTCCGAGGCCCACGCCGTCCCGACCCAGCCCGCCGTCGAGCCCGCACCCTCGGCCGTCCCCTCGGCCGCCCCGATCCCCGACGGCCGGATGGAGGAGCACGACCACGGCGGCCCGCCCCGGCACGAGGCGAACGGCGAGGGGCGCATTCCGGTGATGGACGCCGGCCCCGGAGGCCCGCGGATCACCTGCACCTCCGCCCAGCTGCGCCGGTTCATCAAGAGCCGGCCGTGGGTCCCGCTCCACGAGCTGCGACGCCGGTTCGGGATCTCCGGCGACGACGACGACGTCTCGCCGATCCGCGTCGGACACCAGCTGTTGTTCATCGGCCTGCCGCCCGCTGAGGCGCGGATGGTCGGCGAGCTGCTCAGCGGTGGCGACGTCGGCTACGAGCTCTCCCTCGACCCAACCGCACCGATCGTCGTCGGCGTGTACCCTATGCGACCAGTCCCCCGAGGCTGATTCCGGCGCCGTCGCCGGTGCGTTCTGGCACCGATGTGTCGCGCAACCGACCTTGACACTCCGATCGGCGAATGACACCTTGCTTGTCAATAGGGTCATTGGCGGATGGGACCTTCGTACTGGGTTCTCGTGGCCGCCGGGTCAGAGGGAATCGAGCGCACGTACGTAGGGGTCGATCTGCGCGCGCACGGCACTTGTTGGAGGTCTCAGTGATCAGCACCGCCAGGAATCTCACAAAGCGCGCCGCGGTGGGCGCGACCGCGGCCATCGTCGCCCTCCAGCTGCTTGCGGGCGTCGGTCAGGCGGCCCTGCCTACGGGGAATGCCACCGATACCGCGCTCCTCGACGGCTATTCGGCGGGCAACGACGCCGGCTTCCGGAGCACCTTCGAGCAGCAGGCCTCGAGCACGCTGTCCAAGCTCTACGCCGAAGTTGACGTCACGGGCGCCACGACATCAACGTATGTCTCGGCATCGCTCAACGGCAAGGTGGTCCCCGGCGCCTGCAGCGCGGTCGGCACCCTGCCGGTCACGTGCCTGTTCAAAAGCGTTCGGCCCGCGAGCACGGTCACGATCGACGTGGGCGTGACGCCAGCCGCGTTCGACGTCGATCATCCGGTGACAGCCAAGTCGACGTGGGGCACGACCGGCTTCGGTTCCGGGAGCGGCGACAACAGCCACGGCGACACGTGGAACGGCACCGGGGCGACAGCCTCGTTCAACGGAAGCGGCGACTACGCCGGTGGGTTCAACGAGCAGACGATCGCCAACTTCCAGGTCGTGGACAAGAACGTCAACACGCAGGCCGCCCGCTTGGCTGACCTGCCCGTCGGCGTCGCCGCCTCAGTGGACGACAGCCCGTCTAACAACTTCCCGTGCACGAGCAATTCCGTCGTCGACTGCAGCAAGCTGTCCGGCTACTGGGTCAAGGTCGATGTCGGTGGCGGCGCCACGTTCGGCAGCGCCTTCCAGGTGCAGATCAAGTACTACAGCGGCACGCCGTCGTTCTTCGTCCACGTGTACACGGACGCCAGCGGTGCGACCCAGCAGGAGACGATCCTGGCCTGCGGCAAGAAGGGCATCAACCCGCCGTGCTTCACCTGGAGCAACCAGACGAACACCGCGACGATCTATACGTTCCACAACGGCGGCGTGCGCCGGAACTAATTCAGGAGGCGGGTCAGGCAGGGGTGGGGTCGGCGAGCAGCTCGCTGACCAGCCGGCTCGCCGCCAGGTCCGCCTTGACCTCATAGAGTTCCAGGGCCTCCCGCCAGGGAGGCCCTGCCGATTCCCGGCGACCCGCGATGGTGTACACCCGGCCTAGTTCCGTGAGCGCGTCGGCGCGCATCTCGATGTCGCCGCTGTCTGTCGCCAGGTCGACGGCGCCCTGAGCCATGGCGATGGCGTCGTCGAGGCTGCCGCCCCGGTGCGCCAGCACCTTCGCGCGCGCGGTCCGCCACGATACCTGCGACCAGAGGTCGTCCTCGTCGGCGAGCTCCTCCGCCAGGCGGGCGTAGTCGTCCGCCTCGTCGAGAGCGCCCCGCAGCGCGAGGACGTTGGCGAGAATCGCAGCGATCGTCGACCGGAAGTACCGCTCGTCGATCGCCTGGAGCGCGGCGTCGTCACGCCGGAGGAGCGTCTCGGCTGCGACGAGGTCCCCGGCGAGGATCTCAACCCGCGATGCCTCGATCGAGGTCGAGTTGGCGTCAAGCCGGGCCCCGAGCTCGACGAGGATCTCCTTGACGCGGAGGCACAGGGATCGTGCTTCGTCGAACTCGCCGTTCATCGCTTTCAGTTGAGCGAGTGCCGCCCTTACGATCGCCTCGGTCTTCTGGTGGCCGACGATGGTCAGCAGGACCTCCTCGCACTCCCGGATGCCGTCGGGCACGGGGGTCTGCCCGTGGACCATGAGGTACGCAAGCGTGGGCGCGGCATGCGCGGTCAGGCGCTGGTCTCCCGAGCGCTTCGCGTAATCCACCAGCTTGTCTGCGGACTCGGCCCCGCTGTCGTATCGCCCTAGCGTCAGCTCGCGGACGACGACCTCGTTCCACGCGCGTGCTAGAGCGACGTCGTCCTCATAGCGCTGCAGCGTCTGAATGATCTCCTTGGCTCGGTCGATCTGGTGGGCGGCGCTCCCGGTCCCCGCGTACTGCTCGAGCGTGAGCTCGTTGATCGCCATCCGTGCGACAAGACGTCCGTCGTCGAGCTCGATGGCGAGGCGCGTCCCTTCCTCGACCAGCGTGCGCGCCTCGTCGAGCTGCCCGTGCAGCACGAGGGCCTCGCCGAGGTCGAACAGGATGTCGAGCCGTCCGACCGATGACGTCGGCAGCAGTGCTGCCGCCCGCGTCAGCAATGACACGCAGGCCGGAATGTCCCCGCGGGCCATCGCCCGCCGCCCCGCGTTCGAGAGCTTCGATGCGGCGCGCTCGGCGATCGCCCTGCCCTCGGCGTCGACCGGCCCGAGCTCGGTCCGGTACCGGAAGGCCTGCTCGAGGTGATAGCCGAGGATCTCCTCGAACTCCTGCTCGCGGCCGCGCTCCCGGTTGACGCGCTCCGCCCATGTCACGAACCGTTCGTGCAGCTGCGCCCGAGCGCGCTTCAACAGCGACCCGTAGGTGGCGTCCTTGATCATCAGGTTTCGGAAGCGGTACAGGACATCGTCGCTCTCGTCGGACGCGGCGTGCGCAACAAACTGCTTCCGATCGAGGCTGCTGAGGTGGTTCGGCACGGAAGGCCGAAGCGACACGGGCACGAGGTCCTCGATCGCCGCCTGCGCGAACGACAGGCCGATGACAGAGGCCGGTTCCATGACCGCGCGCTCCTCGCGAGAGAGGTCATCGAGCCGTTCAGCGAGCAGGGCCTGGATCGTGGGCGGGACGGCCGCGGCCGCCAGGTCCCCCTCGGGCAGCCAGGTCGACTCGTCGTAGCGGATGAGGCCCTTGTCGACGAGCATCGAGACCAGCTGCGACGCAAACAGCGGGTTGCCCTCGGATGTCGCGACGACGCGCGCGTTGATGGCATCGTCGACGGTCCCGCCGAGCAGGACCTCGACCAGCCGCTCGGTCTGCAGAGCGTCCAGAGCCTCCACCGTGACCGCCTGAACCCCCGCGTGAGCGACCCATTGCGGCCGCTTGTCGAGCAGTCCGAGGCGGCCAGTGGCGATGATGAGGACGGCCGATTGAGGACCCGTGCTATCCAGGACGTGCTCGAGCAAGTCGAGGAACGTCGCCTCGGCGTTGTGGACGTCCTCGATGCACACGACGACCGGTCGCCGCGAGCCCAGCGCCTCCAGGAACCGCCGAGTGCCCCAGAAGATCTCGCCGACCGGAAAGCGATCCGTCGTGAGCCCGATCACCGAACCGACGCGATCGCGGATCTCGGTGCCCGACGCGACGCCTTCGAGCACCGATCCGAGCTTGGTAAGGGCGACTTCGGGCGTGTCGTCGTCGACGATCCCGGCCGCCGCACGTGCAATCTCGACTAACGGCCAGAACGTGATGCCATCGCCATATGGCAGGCACCGGCCCTGGAGCACGGTCGTCGACTTGCGAATCTCTTCCTGGAAGGTCTCGAGCAGGAAGGTCTTGCCCACCCCGGCCTCACCGAGAACGGCTGCCAGCCTCGCGCCGCCATGACCGACAACATCCCGGAGCTCTGCGCGCAGCTGCTCGAGCTGTTCTTCGCGCCCGACGAGCTGCGCTCGGGATGCCGGTGACCGCTCCATCCGCGCCTTGCCCCGGACGTCGATAAGCCGATAAGCGGGAACGCGTTCCGCCTTGCCCTTGAGCTCGAGTGGCTCGACAGCCTCGACATCGACATGGGCGCGGACGAGGTCGTACGTCACCTCGCCGATGAGGACTTCGTTGGCCGGGGCGGCCTGTTCGAGTCGCGCGGCGACGTTCACGGCGTCGCCGGTGGCGAGGCGCTGCTCCGCCGCCTCGTCGGTGTTGGCGACGACCTCGCCCGTGTTGACGCCGGTCCGGGCCGCGATCTCGACGCCGTAGAGCTTGAGCAGGTCGACGTTCAGTCGATGCATGGCCTGGGTCATGCCATGGGCCGCGCGGACCGCCCGAAGGGCATCGTCCTCGTGAGCGCGCGGCAGGCCGAACACCGCCATGATCGCGTCGCCGATGTATTTCTCGATCTTGCCGCCGTGCTGCGTGATCGCCGCGGCCATCGACGTGAAGTAGCGCTCCTTCACCTCGTTGATCGCCTCGGCATCGATCTTCTCGGTGAGCGCCGTGCTCCCCTTTAGGTCGGAGAAGATGATCGTGACGACCTTTCGGATCTCCTGGCTCGGCAGCGCGGCGGGCGCGGCGACACCTTCGAAGCCCGGGAACGCGGCGGGCGTGGCGGATGCGGGCCGGCCGGCATCGGACGGCTGCGGCGGCGCGGCCTGAGGGGCGGCAGGGCTCGGGCCCTCGACCGAGGACAGGGAAGGAGGCTGGGCCGGCGGCGGGGCCGGTGCGGGCGCGAGCCCGGGGTCGGCAGGCGTCGTCTCCGGGTCGCCCGGCGTCGTAGGAGCTGCGACTGGCGGCGGTGACGGCGGCAGCGGCGGCAGCGGCAGCGCGACCATCGGCGGCTCGGCGACCGGGTCTGTCGGTACGAATGGCGGCGGGGTCGAGGGCTGTAACGGAGGCGGCTGGGCGGCCGGCGGAGCCCAGCCGGCAGGGGGTGATCCCACCGGAGGCGTGCCCCAGCCGGGCTGTCCCCACCCGGGCGTCGGGGTGGCCCAGCCGGGCGGCGGAGAGCCGGGCTGGGCGACCGGTGCGGCCCAGCCCGGCGGCGGATACCCCACCGGCGGATAGCCGGCCTGCGCGTACCCGGCCTGCGGAGGCGCCGGCTGGCCCCAGCCGGGTGGCGGCGGACCCCAGCCCGGAGGCGGCGGACCCCAGCCGGGAGGCGGCGTGCCCCAGCCCGCCGGCGGCGCCGGCCAGCCGGGCGGCGTCGGCGTGCCGTAGGCGCCGGGCGGGGACCAGGGCGGCGCCCAGCGCACGGCCCACCAGGCCCACGGCGGCAGGCCGTAGCCGGGGGCGCCTGGATGGCCGCCGTGCATCGGATCGCCGGGCGGGCCGCCGGGTCCCGCCGCCTGGGGGTCGAGGACCGTCCCGCAGAAGCCGCAGAACCGGAACCCGGCCGGGTTCTCGGAGCCGCACGCGGGACACGAGACCGACGCGACGACGGGCAGCGTCAGCGACGTGCCGCAGTACCCGCACAGTCGGAACCGTGACGGGTTCTCCTCACCACAGCCGGGGCATCGGACGACGTCCATCGCTGAGGAGTCTACGAGTCGCGGTCCACTGCGCCCGATCGTGGCCGGTGCGCGCGCGGATCAGGCCTCGGCGGCGGCCTTCTGCTGTGCCTCGACTTCGGGCGCCTTTCGCTGCAGCTCGCGCAGCGCCGAGCGGTCCATCGACGCCAGCCGAGGCAGGTCGGGCTGGTTGGTCCGCTGCAGCCGCTCCGTGACCGTGGAGGTGAGGAGCTTGTTGACCTCGGGGACCTCCATCGCCGCGCGGAGCGTCTCGGCCGGGACCTCCATCAGGGTCGTCGGCTGGGTGACGACGACGTCTGCGGTCCGGGCGCTGCCGGTCAGCGCCGCGATCTCGCCGAAGAAGTCTCCCGCGCCCATCGTCGACAGGCCGCGATAGCTGCCGTCCTCGTCGGGGATGCCGGCCGCCGCCTCGCCCTCGAGGATGAAGTACGCGACGGTCGCCTGGTCGCCCTTGCTGACGACCTTCTCGCCCTCCGCCACGTCGCGGACGTGGGCGTCGCCGATGAACGCCGCGCGCTGGGTGTCGCTGAGCAGGCTGAAGGTGGCCAGGCGGCCCGCCAGCTTGTCGAAGTCGGACACGGTGGCCGGTCGGGCGGTCGCCGTCGTGTGGACCGGCCGGGCGCGCAGGACCGCCAGGCCGCGCCGCCACTCGGCGGCCGGCCGGCCGATGCCGGGCGTGACGGCGGCGGCGATGCCCACCGCGACCAGGATCAGCGACGAGAACACGAGCATCACGCGCACGTCGATCACATCGGCCAGGCCGGCGCCCGCCATGCCCGAGAGGAAGATGATGTCGCGCATGACGTACAAGCCGGAGAACACGCGACCACGCAGTTCGCGCGGGGTGTTGCGCTGGAGCAGCGTCTGGCGCCCGACCGACGAGGGCGAGTTGAAGAAGCCCGTGATGATCACCCAGAAGATCGCGATCGCGATGGTCGGCGACAGCGCGTAGAACACGCCGCCGATGCCCATGCCGAGGTAGCCGACGATCAGCCAGTTGCCGATCGGCAGCCGGTCGCTGTAGCGGGCCATGAACAGCGCCCCGACGACGAACCCGATCGACGTCAGCGCCTCCTGCAGCCCGTACTGGAAATCGGTCCCGCCCAGCACCCGGATCGCCATTGGCAGCAGCAGGACGTTCCACAGCCCGAAGGCGAAGAACGCGGGCGCGCCGAGCAGGAACAGCCGGCGCAGGATGGGGGTGTCAATGATCGTCCGGATGCCGGTCTTGAGGTTGGCGACGACGACCGCGACCGACGTGTCCTCGTCGACCTCCATCTTCGACCGCACCTTGAGGAAGAAGATGCAGGCGGCCGAGAACACGAACGTCAGCGAGTCGATCCAGAACGCCCACTCAATGCTGAACGCGGAGGCGAGCAGGCCCGCGCCGGCGAACCCGATGGCCGTCGAGCCGAACGAGGCGATCGACAGGAAGGCATTGGCCGCGGCCAGCTCCTCGTCCGACGCGATCTCGGGGATCAGGCTCTCGTAGGCGGGGTCGAAGAACTGCTTCACGCCCGCGTTCACGAGGATCGCGACGAACAGCAGGTACGGGTTGATGCCGAGCAGGAACGGGATCAGCCCGACGACGACGGCCTGGACGAGGCAGGTCCAGATCATGACCGAACGCCGGTCGTACCGATCGACGAACACGCCCGCGATGAGCCCGACGACGAGGCTGGGCACCGCGGTCGCCATCAGCGTGACGCCGACCAGGAAGGCCGATTGCGTGACCGAGTAGACGTAGATCCCGGCGGCGAGGTCCGTCAGCGACGAGCCGGCGGTCGACACCAGCTGCGCGACCCACATCAGCACGAAGTCGCGCTTCTTGAACACCGCCGTGGGCGAGATCCGGACGGGTGCCTCTGCGACGGCGGTCACGCTGTCTCCCTCGCGCTGGCCGGCATCCGTCGGTGACGGGCCGGCGGCTGTGAACCTGGGGGCGCGGCCCGGCACCCGACCGCCCGCCCGGTGCGGCGCGGTGCGCGAGGACTCGCCGCAGTGTACGTGTCGCGGCTCGGTACGATTTGGCCCGATGAGCGAGCCGCGCGACGACCGACTGCTGCGGGCCCTCGAGTCGGTCGCGGCCCGCGCCGCGGTCGCCGCCCGCCTCGAGCCGCCCGCGGGCGAGGCCGTGCTCCGGTCGGTGGCCGAGGCGACGGTCACGCTGTTCGACGCCGAGGCCGCCTCCATCGCGCTCCACGACGCGGCGAGCGACCGGCTCGTGATCCGGGTGGCGGCCGGGACGGCGGGCGACGGCGCCGTGGGTCTCGCGATGGGTTCCAGCGAAGGCATCGTCGGGTACGTGTTCACCACGGGCCAGCCGCTCGCCGTCAGCGACGTCGCCGCGGACCCGCGCTTCGACCGGTCGGCTGCCGAGGGGACTGGGTACGTCCCGCGCTCGATCCTGGCCGTCCCGCTGGTCGACGACGGCGGCACGATCGGCGTGCTCGAGGTGCTCGACCGCCGCGGCGACGCCGGGTTCGGGCTGCGCGACATCGAGCTCGCGGCGGTGTTCGCGCGCCAGGCGACGGTCGCGATCCGGTCGAGCCGGGTCGAGCGGGACGCGGGCGAGCTGCTGCGCTCGACCCTGGCGGCGCTGGCCGGCGACGGGGCCCGGGACGTGGACGAGGCGATCGACGCCGCCATCGCGTCGCTCGACGACGGCGAGGACGGCCTGTGGGCGCTCGCCGACGCCGTCGCGCGCGCTCGCGCCGCGGCGCCGGGCGAGGTGGCCCTGGTCATCGACATCCTCGACGCGCTCGCCCGCCGCGCGCCGCGCGCGACGCCGCGGACGTTCCGCCGGTGACCGCCGACCTCCCCGCCTGGAGCGAGCCGTTCGCCGGCGACCACCGCGACGGCCTCGTGCGCCACGGGCCGTGGGGCCGCGCGGATCGCGCCTGGGCGTTCGGCGACGGGCGCGGCGGCGGCCTGCGCGTCGCCATCGTGGACTCCGGCGTCGAGGGCACGCACCCCGCGGTCGGCGGCCGCCTGGTCCGCAGCGTCGCCGTCGAGCGCGACGGGGACGGGTGGCGGATCGACGACGTCACGCCGGAGGACGTCGTCGGCCACGGCACGGCGTGCGCCGGGATCGTCCACGCGCTCGCCCCCGACGCCGAGCTGGTGTCCGTGCGCGTGCTGGGCGGCGACAACCGGGGCAACGGCGGCGGGTTCGCGACCGGCCTCGAGTGGGCGATCGAGGCGTCGGGGGCGTCGATCGTCAACCTGTCGCTGTCCTCGCGCTCCGACGCGTTCTTCGCCCCGCTCCACGAGCTCGCGGACGAGGCCTACTTCCGGAACGTGCTGCTGGTCTCGGCCGCCAACAACGTCGCGGTCGCGAGCTACCCCTCGCTGTACGCGGCGGTCGTGTCGGTGGCCGCCCACGACGTGCCGAGCGCGGAGGCCTGGTTCTACAACCCGCAGCCACCGGTCGAGTTCGGCGCCCACGGGCTCAACGTCGACGTCGCCTGGCGGAACGGCGCCCGGATGACGGTCACCGGCAACAGCTTCGCTGCGCCGCATATCGCCGGGCTGGCGGCGCGGATCCGGGCGGCGCATCCGGGGATCACGCCGTTCGAGACGAAAACGCTGCTCGCGGCCACCGCCGACAACGCCACCTGACGGACACGGCGAGGCGGCCGACCCCGTCGGGCCGGCCGTCGCCTGGGAGGCCGTCGCTGTCAGGTTGCGGAGCGCCGGGTCAGCGATCCCCGTGCGGGTTCTTGCCCGGGCCCTTCGGCGAGAACTCGCCCTCGGTCGTGGGACCCATGTGGAACAGGTGGCCCTCGACGTCCTTGCCGTCCGCCTCGTCGGTCGGGATCGCACGCAGCCCCTCGGGCTTCGGGGCGTCCGGACCCGCCTCGCCCGGATTGCCGTCGTACACGTGCCCCTCGACGTCGTTGTCGATGTCGGTCGGCGTGATGTCGCCGCCGGTGCCGGGGAACCCCCGGCCGACGACGCCGTCGCCTGTCTCGCTGTGCTTGCTCACGTCGGCCTCCATCCATCCTGATTGGCTTCGTGTTCGCACTCTATGCCCCGTCCGGGGGCCGCGTGACCGCCGAGTTCACACCGGCGGTGTCGCGCAGCCGACACCCGCGCGGGTCAGCCGAGGTGCACGCCCTCGAGCGCGAGCAGCGCGCGCTTGACGTCCAGAGCCGCCTCGCGCCCGCCCCAGGCCGCCACGCCGTAGCCGCCCAGCGACCCGTCGCCGGCAATCACGCGGTGGCACGGCACGAACAGCCCGATCGGGTTGCGGCCGACCGACCCGCCCACCGCACGCGCCGCGCCCGAGCGGCCGATTCGCCGGGCCACCTCGCCATAGCTGGCGACCTCGCCGCGCGGGATCGAGCGCACGCCCTCGAGCACCAGCCGGTCCCACGCCGACCGGTCGCCGAGGTCGATCGGGTCGTCGTCGAGGGCGATCGGCTCGCCGGCGAGGAACGCCTCGACGCGGTCGCGCGCCCGACTGGCGTGGTCCCGCGCGGGACCCGGCGGCGCCTGATCGATCGGCGCGATCGACCCGAGGCGCCGCCGCTCGAGGTTCGCCGCGAACGCGTCGGCGGTCGACAGCATCGCCACGGCGACGAGGCCCTGCTGGCCGGCGACGATGCGGACGGGTCCCCACGGGCTGTCGGCGATCGCCAGCACGAGCGAACGGGCGGCGGGCGAGTCCATCGAAAAATGGTTGCACGCCTCGGCAGCATCGGGCAGACTCCGCGAGCCATGTCGCACACGCTCGTCGGCTTCGACTCGAAGAAGAAGCTCTGGCGGCCCTGCCGGGAGGCTCGGGCCCAGGGGCTCTGACGGCGCGCGAGCGACGAACCACGGAGCCTCCGGGACCGGAGGCGCCGAGGGCCGCGGACACCATCGGGTGTGCCGCGGCTTTTTGATCCTCGGACCGCCGGCACCCGCGGCTCCCCGCGGAAGGACGATCGAGGATGCAGCTCGTGATCTACGGCCCCGGCCGGCTGGGCGGCGCCATCGCGGCCACGGCCGCCGCGGCCGGCTGGCCGGCGCCGGTGCTGGTCGGCCGACCCGGCCCCGACGGCCGACGGCTGGCGCCGCCCCGCGCGGACGTCGTCGTCGATGCCTCCACCTCGGCGTCGGTCGCGCCCAACGTCAGGGAGGCCCTGTTGGCGGGGAATCGAGCGTTCGTGCTGGCCACGACCGGATGGGACGCGGACATCGGCCGGATCCGGGGCGGCCTCATCGAGCACGGTGCCACGGCCATCGTGGCGCCCAACCTGTCGCTCGGTGCCGCGCTGTTCCTGCGGCTGGCCGAGCTCGCGGCCGGCTGGTACGCCCGCGCCGGCTCGTTCGAGCCGTCGATCGTGGAGTGGCACCGGCGGGGCAAGGCCGACCGCCCGTCCGGCACCGCCCGGGCCCTCGCCCGTCGCATCGTCGCCGCCGATCCGCGATGGGCCACGAGCGACGCATTCGACGGACGCCCGGTCCTCGAGGTGGCCGGGATCCGCGCCGGGGCGGCGCCCGGGACGCACCTGGTGACGTTCGACGGCGAGCGGGGAGTCGATCGAGCTCCGCCTGGCGGCGCGCGACCGTTCGGCCTACGCCGACGGCGCCCTGGCGGCCGCCCGGTGGCTCGTCCGTGAGCCCCGCGAGCCCGGCCTGTACCCATTCGACGCGGTCGTGGACGACCTCCTCGCCGACGACGCCCAGCTCCTGCCCGCCTGACACGCATCCGACCCACCCGACACAACGAAGGAGACGCACGATGACCCGCAACCCCGTCGCCACCGGCGGCACCGTCCCCGATCGCCGCTCCGCCGCGAGCCCCCGGCCCGCCCTGCGCGGCGCCTTCACCGCCCTCGTGACGCCGTTCGCGGCCGACGGCAGCGTCGACGAGGCCGCCTACCGCGCGCTCGCCGAGTGGCAGGTCCTGGCCGGGATCGACGGTCTCGTCCCGGTCGGCACGACCGGCGAGGCGCCCACCCTGTCGCCGGCCGAGCGCGACCGTCTCATCGAGATCGCCGTCGCGGCCGCGGCCGCCAGCCCTGCGCCGAGGCGGCCGCTCGTCGTCGCCGGCACCGGCACCAACGACACCCGCGCGTCGATCGAGGCGACGCGCCGGGCCGCCGCCCTGGGCGCGGACGCGGCGCTGGTCGTCGCGCCCTACTACAACCGGCCGGACCAGCGGATGCTCGAGGCCCACTTCCGGGCCATCGCCGACGAGGGCGGCCTGCCGATCGTCGTCTACAACGTGCCCTCGCGGACGGGGACCAACGTCGAGGCCGACACGTTCCTGCGGCTGGCCGAGCATCCGCGGGTGACCGCGGTCAAGGAGGCGAGCGGCAACATCGAGCAGCTCGCGGTGATCTGCCGGGACCGGCCGCGTGACGTGTCCGTGCTCGCGGGCGACGACGCGGCCACACTCGCGGTGCTGGCGATGGGCGGCGACGGCGTCGTCTCCGTAGCCGGCAACCAGGTCCCGGGCGCGATGGCGGCGCTGTGCGACGCGGCACGGGCCGGCGACTGGGACGGGGCCCGGCGCCTCCACGCCCGATGGCTCCCCCTGTTCCGCGCCAACTTCCAGGGCGCGCCCAACCCGGTGCCGGCCAAGGCCGCGCTCCTCGCCATGGGCCTGATCGAGCGCGACGACGTTCGCGCGCCGCTGCTCCCGCTGGCCGCCGGGCCGAGGGCGCGCCTCCTCGAGCTGCTCCGCACGCTCGGCCTCGTCGACGGTGGGGGTCGGCTGCGCGCGGATCGCGCCGAGTCCGCCGCGGCCAGGACGACCGTCGCGGCGAGTGCCGCATGACGGCACTCGACGTGGCCGGCTCCAGCCTCGAGGCCACGATCCTCGACGACCTCGACGCGGGTCGCCGCCGCGCCGCGTTCCGCGACACCTCTGCACCCGGCGGCTGGCGCGCCGACCCGGAGGTCAAGGCCGCGATCCTCGCCCGGTTCCGCGATCGCGCGACGACCACGTGGGACCTCGGCGGGGCCCTCGCCTTCCGCGACCGCGCCGGGGTGCCGGTCAAGCGCTTGCTCGACGGTCCGGAAGCCGAGGCCGCGCTCGAGGCCGGCCGCCCATGGCGGATCGTCCCTGGGGGGACCAGCGTGCGGGCCGGCGCCTACCTCGGCCCGGGCGTGGTGGTCCTGCCGCCGTCGTTCGTGAACGTCGGGGCGTGGATCGGCGAGGACACGATGGTCGACTCGCACGTGCTGGTCGGGTCCTGCGCCCAGGTCGGCGCCCGGGTCCACCTGTCGGCCGGCGTGACCATCGGCGGGGTGCTCGAGCCGGCCGGCGCGCGCCCCGTCATCATCGAGGACGGGGCCTTCGTCGGCGCGGGGAGCTCGGTGCTCGAGGGCGTGCTGGTCGGGGCCGGGGCGGTGATCGGCGCCGGCGTGGTCCTGACGGGGACCTCGCGCCTGTACGACCTCGTCCGCGGACGCGTCCTGACCGGCACGCCGGACGATCCGCTCGCCGTCCCACCCGGGGCCGTCATCGTCCCGGGCAGTCGGCGACTGGACGGGCCGTTCGCCGCCGAGCACGGGCTGGCCGTCGCGGTCGCGCTGCTGGTCAAGGACCGCGACGCGGGGACCGACGCCCGGGTCGCGATCGAGGCGGCACTGCGATGAGCCTCGTCCGGCCGCCGGGTCCGTCGCCAGTCCGACCGGCGGAGCCGCCCGCCCGCCGCGGTCGCCCGCCGGCACGCAACGAGATCCTGCGTGCGGGCCGCCTGGGCGGCCTCGACCCCGAGGAGCTCGCCGGTCGCGAGGGCACGCCCTTCTACGCCTACGACCTCGACGTGGTCGGGCGCCAGGTGGACGCCCTTCGTCGTCGCATCCCGTCGTCGGTCGACCTCGCCTACGCCGTCAAGGCCAACCCGAGCCTTGCGGTCCTCCGCCGGCTGGCCGGGCTCGACCTCGGCGCCGACGTGGCGTCCGGCGGAGAGCTCCGCCAGACCCTGCGGGCCGGGTTCGTCGCCGGCGAGGTCGTCGTGACCGGACCCGGCAAGCGGGACGAGGAGCTGGCCGCCGCCGTCGATGCGGGCGTGCGCGCGGTGACGGTGGAGTCGCCAGGGGAGCTGCGCCGGCTGGCGACGATCGCGGAGGGCCTCGGGCGCACGCAGGCCGTGCTCCTCCGCGCGGCCGTGACCGAGAGCGCCCGGCTCGAACGGGTGCGCCTGGTCGGCGACGACGGCGCCGGGAAGTTCGGCATGGACGCCGCGGACCTCCGCCTCGCGGCCGCGGAGGCCGTCGCCTCGCCCTGGCTCGAGCCTGTTGGTGTCCACGCCTTCGGGGCCTCGAACCTGCTCGACGCGGCGGCGATCGGCGCCCACGTCGAGGCGACCGCGCGGCTGGCTGTCCGGCTCGCGGCGACGGCCGGGTTCCGGCTGCGGCTCGTCGACGCGGGTGGGGGACTCGGCATCCCGTACGAGGCGCACGAGTCGCCGCTCGACCTCGACCTGTTGGGCCGTCGGCTGGACACCGTCGCGGCGACCCTCGCCACCGACCCCGCGACGAGCGGCGCGCGGATCCTGCTGGAGCCGGGTCGGTTCCTTGTCGGCCCGGCCGGCGCCTATGTCGCGCGGGTCGTCGACCGCAAGGTCACCGGCGGCCAGCACGTCGTGATCCTCGACGGCGGCATCCACCACGTGCTGCGGCCGGCCCTGGTCGGCCAGGAGCATCGCGTCCGCGCGCTGACCGGGACCGCCGCGACGCCCGCCGGCGCGAACGCGCAGCGCTTCCCGGTGACCGTCGCCGGGCCGCTGTGCTCGGGTCTCGACGTGTTCGCGCAGTCGGCCGCGATGGCGCTGCCGGAGCCGGGCGACCTCGTTGCGATCCTCGATGTCGGGGCCTACGGCGCGACGGAGTCGATGCCGTTCTTCCTGTCGCACGCGCTGCCGGTCGAGATCGCGATCCAGGCAGGCGAGGCGTGGGTCGCGCGGCCGCGGATCGAGCCCGACGCCTGGCTGGCCTGGGAGACCGGGCGGCCCGGGCAGGGCGGAGCCGAGAAGCCCGCCTGATATACTCCCGGGGAGTATGTCGACGCCGACCAGCACCGTCCTGCCCGACCGCCGGCCGATCGAGATCGTGCTCCCGATCGAGGGCATGACCTGCGCCTCGTGCGTCAACCGTATCGAGCGCTTCCTGACCCGTACGCCGGGCGTCGAGCACGCTGCCGTCAACCTCGCCACCGAGCGCGCGACCGTGAGCATCGACCCGGGCATCGCCGGGCGCGACGAGCTCGTCAGGGCCGTCGAGGCCGCCGGCTATGAGGTCCGGCCGGACCGTCACGAGACCGCCGGCGCCTCCACGATGGCCGTCGCCGCCGAGCTCACGGCCGACGACGTCGAGCGCGAGCGGGCGCAGCGGACGACGCTGATCCAGGCCGTCGCGGCGATCGCCACGGCCGTCGGGATCATGCTCGTGATGTTCGCACCCCAGACGGCGGTGGGCGTCGAGGCCCTCAACAGGCTCGTCCTGTGGCCGGCGACACTGATCCAGTTCTGGGCGGGCGGCCGCTTCTATCGCGCGGCGTGGCGGGCCGGGCGCCACGGCAGCATGACGATGGACACGCTGGTCGCCGTCGGGACCACCGCAGCCTGGGGCTATTCGATGGTGGTGACGCTGTGGCCCGAGCTCGTGCAGTCGGCCGGCATCGAACCCGTTTCCTACTTCGACAGCTCGGCGATCATCATCGGCCTGGTCCTGCTCGGGCGGTGGCTCGAGGGTCGGGCGAAGGGGCGGACCACGGGGGCGATCCGGCGACTGGTCGCGCTCCAGGCGACGACGGCCCGCCGCGTCCGCGACGGCGTGGACGAGGACGTCGAGCTGGCGTCGGTGGTGCCCGGCGACCTGCTGCGGGTCCGGCCCGGCGACAAGGTGCCGGTCGACGGGGTCGTGGTCGAGGGCGTCTCGGCCGTCGACGAGTCCATGCTCACCGGCGAGCCGATCCCGGTCACCAAGTCGGCCGGCGACGAGGTCATCGGGGCCACGATCAACACCACGGGCTCGTTCGTGATGCGCGCGACGCACGTGGGTCGCGAGACCGCCCTCGCGCGGATCGTCGAGCTGGTCGAGCGCGCCCAGGGCTCCAAGGCGCCGATCCAGCGGCTCGCCGACCGGGTGAGCGAGGTGTTCGTGCCGCTGGTCCTCGTGATCGCGTCGCTGACGTTCGTCGCCTGGATGCTGGTCGGCCCGGAGCCGCGGTTCACGCTCGCCCTCACGGCTTTCATCGGGGTCGTGATCATCGCCTGCCCATGCGCCATGGGCCTCGCCACGCCGACCGCGATCATGGTCGGGACGGGGAAGGGAGCCGAGGCGGGGATCCTCGTGGGCGGCGGCGAGGCGCTCGAGACCGCCGGGCGCGTCGACACCGTGGTCTTCGACAAGACCGGCACCCTCACCCTCGGCCGGCCCGAGGTGGCGGCCGTCGTGCCCGCCTCCGGGCTCACGCCGCCGGAGCTGCTTGACCTCGCGGCCTCGCTCGAGACCCGGTCCGAGCATCCCCTCGGCGAGGCGATCGTCCGGCGGGCGCGCCAGGGCGAGCTCGGCTTCCAGGCGGTCGACGGGTTTGAGGCCAGCGTCGGACGCGGCGTCCTCGGGACGGTCGGTGGGCGGGAGGTCGCGGTTGGCAGCCGGCGGCTGATGACCGAGCGGGGCGTCGACCTCGCGGCGCTCGTGGACCCGGCGAGGACCGCCACCGCTGACGGCGGGACCGTGGTGTTCGTGGCCGTCGACGGCGCCGCGGCCGGCCTCATCGCGGTCGCCGATCCGGTGCGACCGGCCTCGGCCGAGGCCGTCCGGGAGCTGCGTGCGGCCGGCGTCGAGGTATGGCTGCTGACCGGCGACGCGCGCACGACCGCCGAGGCCGTGGCCCGTGCCGTCGGCATCGCCCAGGACCGCGTGATCGCGGAGGTCCTGCCGGGCGACAAGGACGCGACGATCCAGCGGCTGCGTGCCGCGGGGCGGACGGTCGCGATGGTCGGTGACGGCATCAACGACGCCCCGGCGCTCGCCCGCGCGGACCTCGGCGTGGCCATCGGCACCGGCGCGGACGTCGCGATCGAGGCATCGGACGTGACGCTGATCGGCGGGGACCCGCGGCTGGTGGCGTCGGCGATGGCCCTGTCGCGATCGACGATCCGGGTGATCCGCCAGAACCTGTTCTGGGCCTTCGCCTACAACGTGCTGCTGATCCCGGTCGCGATGGGCGTGCTGTACCCCGCCTTCGGGATCACGCTCAACCCGGCGTTCGCCGCGGGCGCGATGGCGCTGTCGTCGGTCAGCGTCGTCGCCAACTCGTTGCGGCTGCGGGGCGTCGACGTCCGGCCCGGGCGACCCACGTAGACTCGGGCCCGTGACCGACGAACCGCTCGAGGGCCTGTCCCGGCCCGTCCGCGGCCGGATCGAGGTGCCGCCCGACCCGCGTGACCTGCCGGGCGAGTTCGCCCACCGGCTCGAGGTGATCGTACGCTTCGGCGACACCGACGCGATGGGCCACGCCAACAACGCCCGCTTCCTGACCTACTGCGAGTCGGCGCGCATCGACTACTGGGAGACCGCGACCGGCGAGCCGTTCGGTCTCGCCACGCACGGCGAGTCGGAGTCGATGATCCTCGCGGAGATCCGGGTGACCTTCCGATCGCCCGCCTTCTTCGCCGAGGTGCTGACGGTCGAGTCGCGCCTGGGCCGCGTCGGCCGGACGAGCTTCACGCTCGAGCACCGGATCACGGCCTCGGCGTCGGCCCGCGGGGAGGCACGGCTCGTCGCCACGGCCGAAGCCACCCAGGTGCTGTACGACTACTCGACGAGCCGCCCGCGGCCCGTCCCGGACGACGTCGTCGCCCGCCTCGAGGCCTTCGAGGGCCGTCCGCTCCGCGCCTGAGCTCTAGGCGCCATCGCTCTCCGGCGGCTACGCCTCGAAACGGCGGAAGATCGCGACCGCGTTCTGGCCGCCGAACCCGAAGCCGTTCACGGCCACCGTGTCCACCTTCGCCTGGCGCGCGACCAGCGGCACGTAGTCGAGGTCGCACTCCGGGTCGGGGGTGTGCAGGTTGGCGGTCGGCGAGATGACCTGGTCCCGGATGCCGCCCAGTGCTGCGAGCGCGGACGCGATGCCGGCCGCCCCGACCAGGTGCCCGATCATCGACTTGGGCGAGCTGATCGCGCGGGTGGACGCGGCGGACCCGTAGGCCGCCTTGATCGCGCGCGTCTCCGTCGCGTCGTTGAGCGACGTCGAGGTCCCGTGGGCGACGATCCAGTCGACCTCGTCCGGCGCGACCCCGGCGTTGCGCAGCGCGTTGGTCATCGCCCTCGCCTGCCCGCGCCCGGACGGGTCCGGCGCGGAGATGTGGAAGGCGTCGGCCGTGAGCGCGCCGCCGATGATCTCCGCGATCGGCCTCGCGCCGCGGGCGAGCGCGTGCTCCGCGGACTCGACGACCACGACGCCGGCTCCCTCGCCGAGCACGAAGCCGTCGCGGGTGGCGTCGAACGGCCGGGAGGCGGTCTCGGGCGAGTCGTTCCGCTTCGACAGGGCGCCCATGTTCGCGAGCGCCGCCACGCCCATCGACCACACCGGCGCCTCGGATCCGCCGGCCAGCACGACGTCGCACTCGCCGGTGGCGATCAGCCGCAGCGCGTCGTGGAACGCGATCACCGACGTCGCGCACGCGGCGACCTGCGTCATGACGGGACCCGTCAGGTGGTAGTCCATCGACAGCATGCAGCCCGCCATCGAGCCCGACAGCGCCGGGATCGCGAACGGGGACACGAAGCGGGGGCCCTTCTGGTCGTGGACGTGCGTCCCGTTGATGATCTCCTCGATCCCGCCGCCGCCCGTGTTCACGACCACGCCCACGCGATCGCGCTGCTCCGCCGTCATCGCCGCGAAGTCGATGCCCGACGCCTCGACGGCCTCCTTGCCGGCGCCCATCGCCAGGTGGATGAACCGGCTCATGCGACGGACCATCTTGGCGTCCATGGCCACGCTCGGGTCGTAGCCGAGCACCTCGGCGGCGATCTGCACCTCGAACCCGGTCGGGTCGAACGACTGGATCCGGCGGGTCCCGGTCACGGCGTTGCGCAGGTTCGACCAGTAGGTCTCGAAGTCGTTCCCGATCGGCATCACGGCGCCGAGGCCGGTCACGACGGCGCGACGCGCGGGATCAGCGGCGGGCACGGCTTCCCTTCCTGGTGTGGGGTCGGACGGGCGGATGGGCGCCCCGCGACCGAGTGGGCCGGATTGTACCGAGATGCCCGGGCGACCCGAAGGCGGCCGCCCGGCCTGAGCCGTCGATCAGCGGCCGTCCCAGCGCTTGAAGATGATCGCGGCGTTGTGCCCGCCCAGGCCGATGTTGTTCGACAGGGCGTAGCGGATCGGCATCGGGGCGGCCTCGGCGCACAGCCACACGATCCGCCTCGGGGTCGTAGTCCCGGTAGTTGATCGTCGGCGGGGCCACCTGCTCGGCGACCGACATCACCGTGGCGAACGCCTCGAAGGCGCCGGCGGCCCCCATCATGTGGCCCGTCATCGACTTGGTGCCGCTCACCAGGATCGAGTGGCGATCGCGGGCGGCGCGGTCGCCGAACACGGTCCAGATGGCCTCGGCCTCCCGCTTGTCGCCGAGCGGCGTCGACGTCCCGTGCGGGTTGATCAGGTCGACCTCGTCCGCCGGCACGCCGCGCCGGTCCAGCGCGGCCTGCATGGCCCGCGCCGCGCCGATGCCGTGCTCGATCGGCTGGATCATGTCCCAGCCGTCGGCAGCCGAGCCGTAGCCGACCACCTCGGCGTAGATGTGCGCGCCCCGCGCCGTGGCGTACTCGAGGTCCTCGAGCAGCAGGGCGCCCCCGCCCTCGCCCAGGACGAAGCCGTCTCGCGTCTTGTCGAACGGACGGCTGACGTCGGTCAGCGGCATCCCGGGCCGCGGCGCCCCGAGGCCGCGCATGTTGCCGAAGCCCGCGTGGGCGACCTCGAGCAGCGGCATCTCGGATGAGCCCGCGATCACGGTGTGGACGTCGCCCCGGCGGATGATCTCCGCGCCCTCGCCGACGCAGTTGGTGCCGGTGGAGCACGCGGTCACGACGCAGATGTTGTGCCCGATGGCGCCCGTCTCGATCGCGATCATCCCCGACGTCGAGTCGACGAGGCCGTTCGCGATGAACGTCGGTGCGACCCGCGACGGGCCCTTCTCACGCAGGACGTCGCCGTTCTCGATCATCAGCGTCTGGCCGCCGGCGCCGGTGCCGAACACGACGCCGATGTCCTCGCGGTTGCCGTCGTTGATGTCGAGGCCGCCATCCGCGACGGCCTGCTTGGCCGCCGCCACGCCGTACCACATCGCGGCCTCGCTGCGCCGGATCGCCTTGGGGTCCATCCAGTCCGTCGCGTCGAAGCCCTGGACCTCGCCGGCCCAGTGGTGCGTGTAGCGTTCGGTGTCGAACTTGCTGATCGTCGTGACGCCGGACCGGCCGTTGACCAGGTTGTTCCAGGCGGTGTCCTTGTCGTTGCCGACGGGACTGACGACGCCGAGGCCGGTCACGACGACGCGGCGCGAGAAATCGGGTTGACGCAAGGTGTTCCTCTCGTGATCGGTGGGCCGCCGGTCAGACGGCGGTCTCGGTGGCAGCCTCGACGGCCGCGCTGTCTGCAAAGGGGATGGCCAGGCGGTCGGCCGCCGCGGGATCGTCGAGCGCGAGCGCGACGGCGTCCGGGGCGATCCGCTTGATCAGGCCGGTGAGCACGCGCCCCGGCCCGACCTCGATGAAGATGGTGACCCCGGCCGCGCGCATCGCCTCGATCGCGCCGACCCAGTCGACGCCGGTGGTCAGGTGGTCGACCAGCTCCGCGCGACAGCCGTCGGCGGTGGTGATCGGGCGGGCATCGGCGTTGGCGAGCAGCGGCGGGCGGGGGTCGCGGAACGTGATGCCGGCGAGCGTCGTCCGCATACCCTCGGCGGCCTCCGCCATCAACGGCGAATGCGCCGCGACCGAGACCGGCAGCTCGATGGCGCGCTTGGCGCCGAGCTCCCTGGCGATGCCGAGGGCGGCCTCGATCGCCGGCCGCTCGCCCGAGACCACGACCTGGCCCGGCGAGTTGCGGTTGGCGACGCCGAACACGCCGTGGGCCGAGGCCCGGGCGACGAGGTCGGGGAGGCGGGCGTCGTCGAGCCCGATGATGGCGGCCATCCGGCCCTCGCGGCCGGCGCCGGACTCCTGCATCAGCTCGCCGCGGCGGCGGACGAGGCGCACGGCGTCGGCCAGGTCGAGCGCACCGGCGGCGACAAGCGCCGAGTACTGGCCCATCGAATGACCGGCGGCGAAAGCCGGCGCCGGAGCGTCGATGTCGAGCTCGGCCCAGCGCGCGCGCACGGCCTCGAGGTAGGCGATGGAGGCCGCGAGCAGCGCCGGCTGGGCGTTCTCGGTGCGGTTGAGCTCGTCCTCCGGGCCTTCCCACGCGAGCCGGGTGATGGGCTTGCCGAGGGCGTCGTCCGCGGCGGCGAACACGGCGGCCGCGGCCGGGGAGGCGTCGGCGAGGGTGCGTCCCATCCCGACGGCCTGGCTGCCCTGGCCGGGGAACACGAGTGCGATCTGGCTCATCTTCGCCAAGCGTACGAGCCGGGGCGGTTCGGGGCGGCAGGTCCATGCACGGTTGCAGGAATCGACGGTCGGTCCTACGCTCGATCGGGAGAGGATCCGACCCGTGACCGACACCGACAAGCCTGCCGCCGCCATCCCGCGCCCCGTGACCTCGCGTCGGATGCGCAAGTCCGATCCGGCCGCCGGACCCGAGCTGCCCGAGGCCCTGCTCCGGGCCCGCCGGCGCACCGCGTCCAGCCGGGTCATCGCGCGGACCTTCGAGGCGGACCTGTCGGCGCCCGTGGTCGCGGCCGGCACGCGCATCCAGAACGTCCGCCAGATCTCCGAGCGTGTCGCGATGGGCCGAGCGCTGTGGCGCGAGCTGGTCGTCGGGTTCGCGCACCAGCTGGGCGAGCTCAACCTCGGGTTCACGCAGCTCGCCGCGCTGTACGTCCTCGCGGAGGGGTCGACCACGACGGTCGCCGACCTCGCCGACGCCATCGGACGCTCGCCGTCGGCTACGTCCCGGCTGGTCGACGGCCTCGTGAAGCGGCGCCTCGTCGAGCGCCGCCGGGAGGACGACGACGGCCGGCTGCGGACGGTCTGGCTCACGCCGCGCGGCCAGGCGGTGCTGCGCATCGTCGACCGGGCGCGGGCCGAGCAGTTCCTGTCCGCGGTGCGGCCGCTGCCGCGCGGCGAGCGGGCGCTGATCGCCATGGGGGTGGCGGCGCTGGCGACCCACGCGATCAGCCGCCGAGGCCGGCTCGTGCGCGGCGGGCGCTGAGCGGCCGCATCGCGCCGTCGCGCGACGCGCACAATCGACCCTGCACGCTCCGCAGCCACGAGGATGCCCGATGGACCTGGTGAGGTCGTTCGAGTTGCGATATCGGATCGAGCACCGCCACGATGACGGCAGCTGGTCGGAGATGGTCGAGGAGGACCGGCCCCACGACGCGGCGGATAACGACGCGGAGCGGTCCTGGGGAAAGCGCCGGATCTTCCGCTGCGCGAGGTGCGACGAGCGAGTGACGCTCGAAGCGGATGCGGCGGACGACGACGAGGCGGCCGCCAGCTGAGGCGCGGGCCGGTGCTGGGAGAGCTCGGCCCCGCACCCGGCGATCAGGTCCCGGTCGGCAGCGTGGCGAGGAGCGTTGTGCCGGCGCCGGGCCCGCTGCTGACCCGTAGATCGCCGCCGAGCGCCGCGAGCCGGTCGGCGAGCCCGCGTAGACCGGACCCTGCGCCGACATCCGCCCCGCCGCGGCCGTCGTCGGAGACGCTCACCAGCAGGCGCCCACCATCAGCATGGAGCCCGACCCTAGCCGCGCTGGCGCCGGCGTGGCGAGCCACGTTGGTGAGGCCTTCGGCGACGACGAAATACGCCGCAGCCTCGATCTCCGGCTCGAAGCGATCGTCGGTTGCCTCGATCTCGACTGGGAACGGCGTCCGCTCGGCCAAGGACTCGATCGCGGCCATCAGCCCGCTCTCCGTCAGGATCGGCGGGTGGATCCCGCGTGCGAGGTCGCGGACGTCGCCGATCGCTGCCATCAACTCGGCGGTGGTCGCGTCGATCAGCTCGTCCCGGGTCGTCGACGTCCCGCGCGCCTGGTCGAGCTGCAGCGCAAGCGCGACGAGCCGCTGCTGCGCGCCGTCATGCAAGTCTCGCTCGATCCGCTGGCGCTCGAGGTTGGCCGCCTCGACGATCCGGGCACGTGAGGCGCGGACCTCCTCGAGCTGCGCCCGGACCTGCGCGGCCAGGCGCTCGTTCTCGAGGGCCAGGCGCGCGACGGACGCGACGGCCTCGATCCGTCCGGGATCCTCGCGCTCGACGGCCTGATCGTAGGCGAGGACGGCGAGGAGGTCGCCATCGCGCTCCAGACGTGTCGTGCCCCGTCCGCGGCTCTGCGGCGGCTCGAACGCCCGTCCGTCAGCCCGCACGAGCCCGCCGCTCGATGACGTCGGAAAGGCCAGCTCGAGCGAGGGATCCCCCAGGGCTCGCGCGAGCGTTGCCTCGAGCCCCCCGAGGGGGACGCCACGCCCGAGCTCGACAGCGAGGTCCGCTACGCCGGCACGGGCCAGGCGGGCCCGCACGATCCCGAGGAGGTACGCCAGCGGGAACAGGATCCCCGCGAGCGCGACCACCGGCGACTGGAGTGCCGTCCGTAGGTCTCCCCACTCCGCCGGGTTCGCCCCCGCCAGCTGCCACGCGACCATCAGGACCAGCTGGACCGGGGCCGCGACGATCACCGGCAGCAGCGCGCGGCGTTCGACCGGGCCGGCGCGCTGCCAGTGTCGGACGAGCCCGATGGTGACCCCGGCCAGGAGGAAGGTGGCGAGGATCGCGTTGGCGATCGGACCGAAGACGGCCGCCAGCGTGGCATCCGGGACGAGGACGAGCGGGTTGCGCGGCGAGAACCCGACCGGCGAGGCCGGCGGCTTCCATACGAACAGCCAGACGAGGTGGGTCACGGCGAGCCACAGGTACGCCGCGACCACGAACCGTCGGTCGACCGGGTCGTCCAGGCGCCCGCTCGGAAATGCGAGCACCAGGTGGATGAACACCACCCCGGCGAGCCCGACCAGCAGCTGGCTGAGCGTCCAGGTCAGGGAGGTCGGCAGCACCCAGATCACGCCGGCCGTCGACACGATGCGGAAGGCAAGCAGCAGCTTCCACATCGGTGCCTTGGGGTCCCGGAGGTACGTCATGACCATCGCGACGACCCACAGCAGGTCGACACCGAGGGCCCACAGCTGCGTGCTCAGCGACCACGACGGACCCAGCTCATAGGGCCACAGAAGCGGTCCGAGCTGCTGGAGCGCCGCGAGGGAGACGCCGGCGAGCCCGAGGAGCGCGGCCCGCTCCAGTCGCTGGCTCATGGGCCGGAGGCCTCGTCCGCGACCCGCGGCGCCGCGAGCCGGCCCGACTCCGCCGGTGCCCCGACGATCGCCCCGATCACCCACCCGGCGACGGCCGCGGCCAGCGCCACGCCGAGCCACAGGGTCGGCGACCAATCGAGCCCTCGCGTCACGATCGCGGTCGCCCCCAGGCCGACGACCAGGCCGGCCGCCGCGACCGCTGCCGAGGCGGAGATCCGGCGGTGGTCGGGAGCCAGGCGCGCGACGAGGTCCGCGACGAGACCGGCGAGGAGTGCCGCCGGGACGAACCGCCAGTTATCGCCCTCGATCGCCAGCAACGCCGTCGACAGGCCGAGCACCACGGCGATGGCCCCGAACGGGGGCCGAACCCGCCCAAGCAGTCCAACGACCCCCGCCACAAGACACGCGCTGATGAGCATCGCCGCGACGCCGAGATCTTCGCGCGCGATCGGCGCCGCTGTTGCCTCGAGTGGTTGCGTGCGCATGAAGGCGATGCGACCGTCGGGGCCCCACGAGCCGTCCCACACCGAATCGCTCGTGCCCCTGCTCCGCCCGAGCGATCGCGGCGACGTCCCGTCCGCGGAGATGGCCCACACTTGAGATTCGCCCGTGCGCCAGGACGCGATGGCCAGCTGGCTGCCATCGGGTGACCACGCCGGCCAGAGGTTGCCGGCGGGGTCCGTCGTGAGCTCGGTCGGGTCGCTGCCGTCCTCCCCCATGACCCAGACCTGCGCGGTGCCCGAACGATCCGAGGTGAACGCGATCCGCCGACCATCCGGCGACCAGGCCGCGGCCCAGTCCTCACCGGGCGCGTCGGTCAGGCGCACGGGGTCGGCGCCGTCGGCGCCGACCGAATAGATCTCCGTGTTCCCGTCGCGCGTCGAGTCGAACGCCAGCCGACGGCCGTCGGGCGACCAGCTCCCCGACCGGTCGTCGCCGGGCGTGTCGGTGATCCGCGCCTTCGTCCCGCTGCCGTCGGCGGCGATCCGCCACAGATCCGCCTCGGGACGCGCGGCCGCCCCGGTTGCGCCGAACCCCGGCCCCTCGGCGCCGGGCCCGAGGGCGGGCCCGATCGGGCCCGTATCGAGCCACGGCCCACCGGTCGCCTCCTCGGTGTACGCGACCCATTTCCCGTCGGGCGACCAGCGCGGGAACCACTGCCAGCCCGGGCCGCCGGCGAGGAGGTACGCGCCGCGGCCGTCGGCGTTCGCGACCCAGATGTCGACGTCGCGCCGGGCGTTGGACGGCGCGGCCGGTGAGACCGTGTAGGCGATCCGGGTGCCGCCCGGTGACCACACCGGATTGCCCAGCGCTGTCCCGTCGAAGGCTTCGATCAGACGCGTCTGCCGCCCGCCATCGCCGTCCATGACCCAGATCTCGGACCCGGGCTCGGGGTCGAGCGGACGCTCGAACCAGGGATTGACCGCGGGGTGGAATCCGCCCGGCGAGGCCAGTGCGGCGACCAGCGCGGCGCCCGAGAATGCCGCGGGCCATCCGAGGCGGGGGTCGCCGCGCCGCAGCGCAGCGCGGAGCGCGGCCATCGCGACCAGTGCGAGGCCGATTGCGAGCAGGACACGACTCGGCGCGAACCCACCCTCGATGCTCGGGTCCGTGATCCCGACGCCTTCGCGCCAGGCCGCGTCGGCCACCACGTACACGAGCAGGACGGCGGTCCCCGCGCCGATCGCCCCGAAACCGGCTGGAAACGCGTCGCGCCACCCTTGCCCGGACCGGCGCGCGAGCCCTAGGCGCACGATCGAGATGACCGTCAGCGACAGCAGGGCGCCGTAGGCGACGGCGTGGTACGGAGAGAGGCCGACATCCGACGCCAGGCCATCGTTGAGGGCACGGACGACGAGGAACGTGCCGGTGACGGTCCACAGGCCGAGCGCGACCCCGATCCAGGCCCACCGCCGACCGGTCGCCGCGTCGCCGTGACCGCCTCTTTGCTGAGCCACGCCCGACACCTCCACAGCCATCGTCGAGGTCGGCGCCCATCCTACGCTCGCGTCGGTAGCGGTCTCGGCGGCCTCCGGGCGCGGCTGCCCCATCGCCTCCGACCCCTTCACTGGTCAGCCGCCGACGGGATCGGGACCGGGGATCCCGGTCGCGGCCCGAGTCCCGCCGTGTCGCCCGGGGCCAGGCTGCCTGCGACGAGCCCGGCAATGAGGAATGCCTCCACGATGGCCACCGAGACCACTGCGACCAGCCGCTGGATCATCACGCGCCTGCCTCCGTCCGTGCTCCTGTGCGAGCAGCGTGGCGTACGGTCGCCCGGTCGTCGCGAGTGCCCCCACCCGACGCCCTCGGGCGGATTCAAGGGTCTGCACCTGTACCTGGCCTCGGGCGTGGTGCACCATCCGCGAGTGCCGACAAACGACGGGGACCGGATCTCACCGGACGGCGATCGCCGGCGGCCCGCCGACGCCACCCGCGGCCCACTGCGGGTCGCCCTCGCCGACGACGCCGATCTGCTGCGCGAGGCCCTTGCCTCGGCACTCGTGAGCTCGGGGTTCGACGTCGTGGGCCAGGCGTCGGACCCGCAGGCGATGCTCGACGTCGTCGAGCGGACTCGCCCCGACGTCGTCGTGCTCGACGTCCGGATGCCCCCCACGCACACCACCGAGGGCCTCGAGCTCGCACGGACGATTCGAGCGCGCTGGCCGGCAACCGCGATCCTCGTGCTGTCGCAGTACGTCGAGACGCGCTACGCCATCGACCTCCTGCGCGATGACCCCTCCGGGATCGGCTACGTGCTCAAGGATCGCGTCACGCACGTGGCCGACCTCGCCGAGGCGGTCCGTCGCGTGGGCGGCGGTGGGTCGGTGATCGATCCCGAGGTCGTCGCTCGGCTGCTCGGCCGGCCCCGCGGCCGGTCACCGCTGGACGAGCTCACCGCCCGCGAGCGGGAGATCCTCGGCCTGATGGCCGAAGGCCGGTCGAATCAGTCCATCGCGGATCGACTGGGCCTCGAGCTGAAGACCGTCGAGGGGCACGTGCGGGCGATCTTCTCGAAGCTCGGGCTCGAGCCGGCCGCGGAAGACCATCGGCGCGTGCTCGCCGTGCTGGCGTGGCTGCGCGACGGACCGCCGTCCTAGCCGCAGTAGGCGGCGACCACGTCATACAGGACCGGGAGGCCCCAGCGAAGGGCGTCGAGCCCGACCCGCTCGTCGACCGTGTGGAAGCGGTCGAGGAACCGCTCGCCCGGTTCCAGCCCGAGGGGCGAGAACCCGTAGGCGGGGACGCCGATGCGGGCGAGGTGCTTGGCGTCGGTCGCGAACGGAGCCATCACCGGCACGGGGATGCCGTCGGGGTCGTGGGCGCGGATCGCAGACGCCATCGCCTCGTATAGGGCGCCCTCCGCGGGCGCCTCGACGGGCACCGCGCGGATGATGCTCTCGATCTCGCAATACGGCATCAGGTCGCCGATGCGCGCCATCAGCTCCTCGCGCGCGTCGCCCTCGGTGGTGCCGGGCAGGGTCCGGCAGTCGACCTGCACCTCGGCCTCGCCGGGGATCACGTTGTACTTGATGCCCGCGTGCATGATCGTGGGGCTGAACGTGTCGCGCAGCAGCGCGTCGAGCATGAGGGCGTACGCGGGGTCGCAGGCGGCACGAAGCGCGGCCGCCGACCGGCGCGGGTCGTCCCCGACGATCGCGGCCATGAGCGCGGCCTGATCGGGCGGCAGGGCGGCGCCGACGTCCGCGAGCAGCCGCCGCACGACCGGGGTCGGCCGGGGCTCGCTCGGGACCGCTACGCGCGTCACCACGTGGGCGGCCCGGACCAGCGCGTTGTCGTCGCGCGGCATCGAGCCGTGGCTCCACCGGCCGCGCACCCGGATGCGATAGGTCTCGTAGCCCTTTTCCGCGACCATGATCGCGTAGAACCGCCGCCCGCCCACCTCGATCGGCATGCCGCCGGCCTCGTTGAGCGCGCCGGCCGCACGGATCGTCTCGGGCCGGTGGTCGACCAGCCACCCGGCGCCGTTCAGGCCGCCCGCCTCCTCGTCGGCGGTGGCGGCGAACAGCACGTCCCGGCGCAGGCCGGGCACGACATCGACCGCCGGGTCGAGGCCGGCCTCGCGGGCGCGCGCCGCCAGCAGTCGGAGCACGCCGACTTCGAGCGCCACCATCGCTTTCATGTCGACCGCCCCGCGCCCCCAGACGTAGCCGTCGGCGATCTGCGCGGCGAACGGCGGATGCGTCCAGCCCTCGGGCGCCGCCGGGACGACGTCGAGGTGCGACAGGAGAAGCAGCGGGTCTCCGCCGGTGCCGTCGCCGCGGAGCCGCGCGACCACGCTGCCGCGGCCGGGCGCGGGCTCCAGGACCTCGGGTGCGAGGCCCGCCGCGCGCAGCTCGTCGGCGATCCGGTGGGCCGCCTCGAGCTCCGGCCCCGGCGGGTCGGGCGGGTTGATTGACGGAATCCGGATCAAGGCCTGCAGGCGAGCGACGAGCTCGTCGTGGGCCCGATCCCACGTGGCAGCGTCGATGCCGGCCGACGGCAGGGGTGAGGGCGGACCGGCGGTCACCTAGATCGGCGGGACGTCGAGCGGCGGGATCGCGAGGATGGCCTCGACGATGCCCAGCGCGAACCCGATCACGACGATCGCGATGACCATGCCCACCAGCAGCCGCACGTAGCGCCGTTCGTGCGCGAGTGTCGCGGGCAGGTCCGGGTCGTTGCCCCCGGCGATGTAGGGCCCCGGGAGTCCGCGCTTGCGCGCGTGCTCGTTGCGGACCTCGTCGTACTGGACTGGGTCGGGGGGAAGCGGCGTGCGGGGGGCGGGCGCGGGCTCGGCGGTCACGCGACCATGATGCCGTCCGGGCGCCAACCGTGCCACGGGTGACGGGCCGTCATGCCCCGATG
>CAWHIA010000015.1:0-43549 GCA_963829155.1 uncultured Chloroflexia bacterium
TTCATCAGGGGTCCTCGGCCCATCGCCGGTCACCTCACCGGCCGGGGGCCCGCCCAGGGTGATGGGCACGATCACCGCCGGTCCTGTCTGCCCGGTCGAGCAGTTGCCGCCCGACCCGCAATGCGCGCCGCGTCCCGTCGAGGGTGCCGTCCTGGTCGCGACGAACGCCAGCGGAGAAGAGGTCGCTCGCGCAACGAGCGCCGCGGATGGTTCCTACCTGTTGGCGGTGGGAGAAACGGGGAACGTGTCATCTCGGCGATGCCGGTTGCCGGCCTGATGGGAACGCCCTCGCCGGTGAGCCTGACGTTGATCGCCCCTTCCGAGGTCCATCGCCTCGACCTCGAGTACGACACCGGGATCCGCTAGGGCCAGGCGTCGCTCGCTCGAGCGAACCGGAGCCTCGTCGATGTTGCACGGCAGCCGTTAGCCCGACGCCGCCGGCGGTGAGGTGTACATGGCGCCGTCGGGGCGAACGTCTGCGAATGGCGACCTACACCGTGAACGACGCTGCCGTCGAACGAGCCCATCGACTGATCGCGTCGCGTCAGTACGTGCTCGACAGCGACTGGGGAGAGGTCCAGCCGACGGCCGAGGACGAGAACCGCTACCTCCGCACGCACGACTGGGACGAGTACGCCGAGTGGCACCTCGGCCTGACCGACGGCGCAAACGACGGAACGAAGGCTCGCTACGCGTTCGTGTTCGGCGATCTCCGGCGGATCCACCGGTCGGCGATCATCGCCTGCCAATTCCGGGCGGCCGAGTGGCGCCACAAGGACGTTGAGCTCGCCGCGCACGACCTGCTCCAGGTGCTCGACCGCAGGAGCGGGCTGATCGCTTCGAGCGCGCTCCCTCTCAGCCTGCCTCGAGGGGGTGTATCGGGAGGCGCCGGCGCCTGTCCGCCGAACGCCGACAATGACGCGAACGGCCGGCCGAGGCCAGGAGTTGCAGCCACTAACGCAGGACGAGCGTCCGGAACAGGTGCTCGAGGGTGGCCGCAGCGTCGTCGGTCAGGCCCGTGTGGACCTCCGAGGGCTGGATGATCGTCGACGACGGCGCGACCAGCCAGTGGAAGCGCTCGGCCATCGACAGCGCGCCGATCGGGCCGGCGGCCGCGTCGCCGTCGGCGACCCGGACGATCGAGTCGAGGTGCGCCCGCACGTTGTCGGGATCGCAGTCGGGGGCGAGCGCCGCCAGGACGGCCGGATCGAGCTCGACCCGCGCACCGAGGAACCGGTGGGGCCGCGACATCAGGACGATCCCCGCGTTGAACGCCTCGCCGCGGTCCACGCGCGGCACCACACGCACGATCGCGTACTCGAACGGCTTACGCGGCCCGGGCACGATCGGCCTCCTCGACGAACGCGCGCGGCGCGTCGATCCGCGCCAGCAGGTAGTCGACGTACGCCCGGCGATGCGCGTCGGGGTCGGGCAGGCCGGCCTCGGCCGGCAGCCAGTCGTCGGGGATCGCGTCGGCCAGGCCCGAGACCAGGGGACGGGTGACCATCGGCGCGAGGCGTGCGTCCACCGCCGCGATCGACGAGGCGAACGGCAGCAGCACGTGGTCCCTGATCGGCTCGAACGGGCGCCGGGCGTGCTCCGCCGGATCACGCCAGGTGTGGTGGATGTACAGCGCGGATCCGTGGTCGATGAGGTGCAGCCGACGGTGCCAGACGATGAGGTTGGGGTTGCGCGGCGTCCGGTCGACGTTGGTGGTGTAGGCGTCGAGCCAGACGATGGCCGCGGCGAGGTCCGGGTCGGGGGCCGGGCCGACCGCCGGCGAGAAGGCCAGCGCGCCTGGCAGGAAGTCGAGGCCGATGTTGGTCCCGGCCGATCGCCCCAGCAGGTCCTGGATCTCGCGGTTCGGCTCGGCCTTGGCGAGGGCGCCGTCGAGCTCGACCAGCACCTGGTCCGGCACGGGGAGCCCGAGGTGGCGGGCGATCTCACCCGCCAGGAGCTCCGCGACCAGCGCCTTCCGGCCGTGCCCCGCGCCGAGCAGCTTGACGACGTAGAGCCCGTCGTCGTCGGCCTCGACGAGCGCCGGGAGCGACCCGCCCTCGCGCAGGGGCGTCACGTACCGGGTCGCCGTCACGGTGCGGAGCATGAGCGGGAGTGTAGGTCCCGGGGTCCCAGCGCTTGTGCCCCGTGTCGTTCCGGACTATGGTTGCATAAGCAACTAGTGACGCGGGCGGCCCGCACCCTCGGCCGCGACGGAGACCACCAAGCCAGATGGACGCAGCCATCCACGACGCGCTGGACCACAGCCAGACCGTCGACATCACCACGACCGGCCGCCGGTCGGGCGAGCCCCGCCGGATCGAGATCGCCCTCCACAACATCCGCGGACGCCTGGTCATCAGCGGCCGACCCAGCCACCGGACGCGAGCCTGGATCTACAACCTCGAGGCCGATCCGAAGCTGACCGTGCATCTCAAGCGCGGGATCAACGCGGATCTCGAGGGCACCGCCCGAGTGGTCACCGACCCCGAGGAGCGCCGGGCGCTGCTGGTCGACGTGGCCCGCGCCTGGAACCGCACTGACGTCGACCTGATGGTGGAGCTCAGCCCCCTGATCGAGGTCGACATCCCCGGCTATCGGGTGGCCGTCCCGAGCTGAGTCGGGACCACGGCGACCGTCACGCCTGCGGGCTTGGCGCGCCCTCTTCGGCCTCGAGCAGGGCCCGGAACCGCTCGAGCGAGGCCGGCAGCTCGGCGTTGATCCGACGCTCGGCCTCGCGGGCGATGAACCCGAACAGGGGCGACGTCGACAGGTCGATCTCGAGCGATATGCGCGTCGCCTCCGTGCCGACGGGATCGAGCCGGGTGCGCACCTCGACGCTCAGCGGCCCGCCCGAGCCCCCGATCACCAGCGCCGACGGCGAGCGCAGCTGGCGGACGGTCCCCACGAATTCCGCACCCGCGGCGGCCGCGGACAGCTTGAGGCGCACGCGGCTCCCCAGCGACAGCGGCGGATCGAGCAGGGTCGCCGCCACGACCTCGGGGAGCCACCTGGGCAGATCCTCGATGCGCGTTGCCACGCGGAACACCGGCTCTGGCGGATAGGGGATCTGGAGGGAGGCGCCGACTCGGCCCATCGCCCAATGCTACTCGGTCGGCGGGGCCTCCCCGGGCCCCGCAGCGCCGGGCTCGGTCAGGCGGTCGACGAGGCGATCGATCTCGGCGTCCCACAGCCCCTCGCGCCGCAGGAGCGCACGGGCGCCGCCGTGGGCACGGTCGAGATGCACGAGGGCCTGCGCCATGAGCTCGGGCTCGTTGTCGAGATCCAGCGGCTCGTGCCGCCAGTCCGGCGGATCCACGCGTGACCGGGGCTCTGCGAAGTAGCCGGCGGTCAGCGCGTAGTCCTCGACGATCACCTCGGTCGGCACGCCCACGAGGTCGAGGAGCATGGCGATGGCGACCCCGGTGCGGTCCTTGCCGGCCGCACACCCGATGATCGCGGGCAGGCCGTCGTCCTCGAGCAGCGCCCGCGCGACCTCGGCCAGCTGCGGCGCGCGGGCGTCGAACACGTGGCGGTACATGCCGGCGAGGCCCGCGTGCGGCGTTGGGTCGTCGGCGAGCAGCGGGATGTTCCGGTAGCGAACCGAGCCGGATCGACGGAAGACGTTCGGCGACCTGTCGGCCTCGTCGGGCCAGCGGAGGTCGATGACCTGGCGCAGGCCCAGCGCGACCAGCTCCGCCTGGGCGTGCCGCGGGATCGTCGTCAGCTCGTCAGACCGCAGCAGCGTCCGCCACCGGGTCCGCCGCCCACCGGCCGCCGGGTAGCCGCCGATGTCGCGCACGTTGCGCGTTCCCTCGAGCGGGAGGTGACGGGTGGGGTCGCCGGCGGCCATCGCCGTCAGGGTACCGGCGAGATGCCCAAGGTCGGCTGACCGACGACCGGCCGTGACGTTTGTCCATCCCGGGACATGACCTGTGGCCCTGTTGTCCGATCGCGTCCAGGACCTACGGTGTGATCATCGAACGGACCGCCAACATTCGGACTCCATCCGGCGGCGCGTCGACCTTCCGGCGGGATGCTGGGCGGCGGCGGAGCCGGTAATTTGTCCTCCAGGCGGTCCGTTCTGGATTCCCGGCCTGTCCCTGCTCCCGGCCCCGCCGTGCGCTCACGTGCCATTGACACTTGCGCGGTCAATGTATTGTCCGCAACGAACACGAGCCGCTCGGCGTCAATGAGCGGACCGTCGCTCGACGGAGGCGCATGAGGGAACCGTTGACGTGAGCAGCTGGGGTCAGCGGTCGCCGTTCACGGCGGCCATCCTCTCCCTCCTGTTTCCGGGACTCGGCCAATATGCCGTCGGGGATCACCGACGAGGCATCCTCATCGCCGTCCCCGCCCTCGTCGTCCTGACCGGCCTCGTCGGCTTCGTCATCGGGACCGTGCTGGGCGGCGGCCCGCAGTCCGTGCTCGGCCTCGTCCTCAGCCCGCAGGTGCTGGTCGGCATCGTCGCGCTGGACCTCGTCTGGCTCGCCTATCACGCGTTCGCGATCCTCGACGCCTGGCTCGTGGCCCGGCGCGCCCGTTTCGACGCGGGTCGGACGACCGGGCGGATCGCGATCGTCGGCCTGCTGGCGGTGCTCCTCGTCGCGACCCTCGGCCACGGCTCCGTTGCCGCACTGGGGATGGAGACGGAGGACACGCTCGCGGCCGTGTTCCGGGGCGACGATCCCGCGGCCGACCCCAACGGCGACTGGGCCATCCCCGAGGCGAGCTTCGGGCCCGACGAGGAGGATTCGCCGACGCCGCCGCCCACGGCGACCCCAGCGCCCGCGATCGCGGGTGTGCCGCCAAGCCTCATCCCGACGTTGCCGCCGACACCCAGCCCGACGCCCGTGGCCGACTGGGCTCGCGACGGCCGGCTGAACATCCTCCTGGTGGGCTCCGACGCCGGCACCGGCCGCTGGCTGCTGCGCACCGACACGATGGTGCTGCTGAGCGTGGACATCGAGTCCGGGCAGGCGGCGATGTTCGGGATCCCGCGCAACCTCATCAACGTGCCGCTCGCCGGCGAGGATGCGAAGGCGTTTCCCGACGGACGGTTCCCGGGACTCCTGAACGCCCTCTACGTCTACGCGTGGGGCCACCCGTCGCAGTTCCCGGGCGGCGACGCCCGCGGGTTCCGGGCGGTCACCGGCGCGATCCAGGAGCTGGTCGGCGTGCCGCTCGACGGGTTCGTCGCCGTCGACCTCCAGGGCTTCGTGCGGCTCGTCAATTCGGTGAACGGGCTGTGGATCCGGCTCCCCGAGGCGCTCTACGACAACCACTACCCCAAGGTCGACGGATCGGGCTACATCACGATCTCGTTCAAGGCGGGCTGCCAGAAGCTCACCGGGTCGGAGGCGCTCCAATACGCGCGCTCGAGGCACCAGGACTCGGACTACGGCCGGATGCGCCGTCAGCAGCTGACCCTGCTCGCCCTTCGGCGGCAGCTGGACCCGCTCGCGCTCCTCGAGAAGACCCCGGAGATGCTGTCCATCGCCAAGGGCGACCTGTGGACGACGATCAAGCGCCGCGACCTGCCGGGCCTCGCCGAGCTCGCCGCGTCCGTGCAGGCGCGCGACGTCGAGCGCGTCTACTTCACCCCGCCCGAGTACCCGGAGTACCTCACGACCGGCGTGATCAAGCAGATCCGCCAGACCGTGCGGCACGTGTTCAACGGCGGCGGCGGCGGGTCCGGTGGCAGCGGTGGCGACAACAGCGATGGGCTGAACAACCAGAAGCCCTGCCCGGACAGGTGATCCGGGGCTGACGCCGAGCCTGCAGACAGCCGTCCGCGCTCCCGCAGGCAATACGCCCTATTGCTGAGCGACGGGATTCGACGGATCGCGCACGATGGGCGCCTGTTCGTCGTTTCGGGGAACGCAGATCGACCATGCCCGCGCGCACCCAGCCCCGCCTCCAGGCGTTTCCGGCCGAGGACCTCGCGTTCCGCCGGTTCATCGCCGAGGCCTTCGCCGAGCTCCTCGACGAGGTGAGCACGCACCCGAACGGCCGGCCCGAGGCCGCCGATCTGCAGTGGCGGCTCCGCGTCCGGTACCCGTCGGCGGTCGTCCGCGAGCGCGACGCGCTGGCCGATCCCGGCGGGGAGGGGCAGCTCTGGTACGTCTACCGCTTCGGCAGCGTGCGCCCGGGTCGTCGCTGGTGGGAGGAGCCCGGCCATGCCTGGGCGATCCTCGACGCCGACCGCTGCTTCGTGGAGGTGTCGACCTCCCTGGCGGAGATCGTCGAGGTGCCGCGGGCGACGATCATCGGGCAGCGGGTCGAGGCGTTCGCGAACCCCGGTGACGCGTCGGTCGGGTCGGATTTCGACGGGCTGTGGCATCAGCTGCTCAACGATGGCGAGCTGCACGCGACGCTCCGCTTCTCGCGCGCCGACGGGTCGCCCCGGGAGATCGAGTACCACGTGACACGCGACGGGGCCGGGCCCGAGCGGCACCTGGCGGTGGTACGGGAGATCGACCCGAGGGTCTAGCCGCGGAACCGTCGCGACCTCAGCGCGGCGGGTCGCCCTCGAACGCGCGCTTCGCGCCGCCCACCGCGGCGCGCACGCCCCAGCCGGCCGGGATCGACATGACCGCTTCGTGGACCCATCCGAACGGGCCCCACAGGCGCGATCGGAGCTCTGCGACCTGGCGCACCCATGTGCCGGTGCCGCGCTGGTCGAACGTGATGACGAGGGCGTTCTCCATCCCGAACGCGTCCGAGACGTGGACCTGCCGCGTCGGGCGACGGTGCTCGACGATCTCCCATTGCTCGACAGTGGGGATGCCGGCGAGCCTGGTGCGCTCGCGGTAGATGGTGCCGACGCGGGCCGGCCCGGAGACATAGAGGATCTCGCTCACGAACGGGACCCAGAGGGGCGTGCCCTCGATGTCGTCGTAGAGCTTCCAGACCTCTTCACGCGACGCACCGACCAGCGCCTCGGCCTCGACCTTTCGCATCGCTGGCCAGTATCCCAGAGCCCGCGTGGCCGGCGCGAACCTGAGGTCCGAATCGAGCGGCCAGAACCCGTCGACGGAGGGCGCCAAGCGGTTCATTCATGACAGGAACTGGCACCATCTGACGATAGGATTCGTGACATCAGACAGGTCGATGTGGACGAGGTGATCCATGCTCCCGATGACGTTCATCGCAGAGGCCATCCAGGCAGACCGCGAGCGCGAGATCCGCAATCGTCGACCGCGCGCGGCGGGCGTTCCGTCGGGCCTCCGGCACCCCCGCCAGGAGCTCGAGCGCTTCGCGAACCGGCGTCAGCCGGCGGAGACGACCGTGACCGGCAGGCCGGCGCTCGCCGGCTCCCGGTAGCGGGCGACGGTCTCGGCGGCCAACGAGGCGATCTCGGCCCGCAGCTCGGGCGGCTCGAGCACCTCAACGGCGCCGCCGAGCGCCAGCAGGCGGCCGGCCACCTCGCGGGGCCAGTCGAGGGTCACCCTGATCCGGCGCCACGAATCGGGATCCGGATCGGGCTCCTCGACCGCCATCGCGAGCACCGGGCCGTCGATGACGTCCTCGAGCCAGCGCGTCGAGGTGCGGCGCACCCGCAGGGTCACCTCGATGCGTGGCTGGTCTCGCTCGTAGGCCGTGATGGAGTCGGACCAGTAGGTGGCGAGGTCGAAGCCCGCCGGGCGGTTCGCGTGCTCCGGGAGCGGCTCGACACCGCGGGCGCGCGAGACCCGGTAGGTGCGGATCTGCCCGTCGGAGGCGGCCACGAGGTACCAGACGCCGGCCTTCAGGACGAGGCCGAGCGGGTCCAGCGTCCGGGTGACGATCGCGTCCGCGCGCGCGTAGTCGAGCTCGAGGCGCTGACCGTCCCAGACGCACTGCGCGATCGCCGCCAGGTGGGGCACGTCCTCGCCGGCGCGGAACCAGCCGGCCGCGTCGAGGTGGAAACGCTCGAGGAGGCGGCTGGCGCGCCCGCGCAGCTCCGTCGGGAGCGCCGCGAGGACCTTGAGCCTCGCCGCGGCGACCACGGTGCCGAGCCCCAGCTCGGCCGCCGGCCCGGGCAGGCCCGACAGGAACAGCGCATCGGCCTCCTCGGAGGTCATGCCGGTGAGCCGCGTGCGGTAGCCGTCGACCAGCCGGATGCCGCCGTGGGGGCCTCGGTCGGCGTAGATGGGGACGCCCGCCGCGCCGAGCGCCTCGACGTCGCGATGGATCGTGCGGACCGAGACCTCGAGCTCGCGCGCGAGCTCGGAGGCGGTCATCCCACCGCGGGACTGGAGCAGCAGGAGGAGCGAGACGAGCCTCGACGCGCGCATGGCCGGATGCTATCAAAAGACGCCACTCGGTGTCAGGTATCTCGACAAGATTCAACGAGGTCCCCGGAGCACCGTCGCGGGGCCGGTTCGGGATCGGGCTTACGATCTGCGGGTGACCTCCGAGGATGCTCCCGAACCCGTTCTTGACGACGCGACCGACGACCAGTCGACCGGCGGCGTCGCGCAGGAACGCTCGGGGTTCACGACCCTCGATCTCGACCCGCGGTTGCTCCACACGCTGGCGGAGCTGGGCTACGAGGAGCCGACGCCGATCCAGATCGCGGCCATCCCGCCGCTCCTCGGCGGCAAGGACCTCCTGGCCGAGGCGCCCACCGGCACGGGAAAGACGGCGGCGTTCGCCCTGCCAGTCCTGAACCGGCTGTCGATGCGGCTCGACGAGCTCCGCACCCGCGGCGAGCCGGCCGACGGCCGTGGCGCGCCGCGGTCGGGCGAGAAGGGGAGCCGGCCCAGGTCGCTCGTCCTGACGCCGACCCGTGAGCTCGCGATGCAGGTCGCGGAGGCGATGCACAAGTACGGTCGCGAGCTTGGCGCGCGGGTCGTGCCCGTGTACGGCGGCCAGCCGATCACCGCGCAGCTCCACCGGCTCGCGCGGGGGGTCGACATCGTCGTCGCGACGCCGGGCCGCGCGGTGGACCACCTCGAGCGCGGGTCGATCCGCCTCGACGAGGTCGAGACCGTCGTGCTCGACGAGGCCGACGAGATGCTCGACATGGGTTTCGCCGACGACCTGGAGCGGATTCTCGGTTCGCTGCCCGAGGTCCACCAGACCGCGCTCTTCTCCGCCACGATCTCGGGACCCATCGCGCGGCTGGCCGGCCGGCACCTGCGGCACCCGGTCCAGGTCCGGGTGCAGTCCGAGGCGACCGCCGGTGAGGCGTCGCGGGTCCGCCAGGTCGCCTATGTCGTCCGCCGGGCGGACAAGCTCGCCGCCCTCGGCCGAATCCTCGACCTCGAGGACGGGACCGCAACGCTGGTGTTCGCCCGCACGCGCGGGGAGGTCGACGACCTGGCCGAGGCGCTCAGCGGCCGTGGCCGCGACGCCGCGGCGCTGCACGGCGGGCTCGCGCAGGAGCAGCGCGACCGGATCATGGGGCGCTTCCGGGACGGCGCCCTCGACGTCCTCGTCGCCACCGACGTCGCCGCCCGCGGCCTCGACATCGAGCAGGTGACCCACGTCGTCAACTACGACGTACCCTCGTCACCGGACGTGTACGTCCACCGCATCGGCCGCACCGGTCGCGCGGGCCGCGAGGGCGTCGCCATCACGCTCGTCGAACCGCGCGAGCACCGGCTGCTGCGCGACATCGAGCGGACGATCGGCGTGCCGCTCGAGCTCGTCGGGCTGCCGACCGTCGCCGACGTCCGCGAGAAGCGGCTCGAGATCCTGCGCGGCACGCTGCGCGAGACGCTCCTCGGGGACGGGTTCGACCGCTACCGCGCGGTCGTCGAGCCGCTGTCGGACGAGTTCGACCTCGTCGACATCGCGCTCGCCGCGATCAGCCTCGCCGACGAGGGGGCTCGGGGCGCCGAGGACACCGCGGAGCTCGCGCCGGCCACGCTGCCGCCGGCCTTCGGGGCGCGCGGGCAGGGCGACCGCGGGGGGCCCAATCGGCGCCCGAAACCTGCCGTCGCCCGCGGTGCGACGCAGTGGGAGGCGCCGGGTCGACGTCCACCGCCGCGCCGCGGCGCACCGCCGCCGTTCGGGACGCCGCCGCCCGGCGCTCAGCCAGGCGAGCAAGGCGGAGGCGACGAGCGCCAACCGCGACCCCATCGCCCGGTCCCGCAGGGCGCGTCCGCGCCCGTTCGCGGCTACCGCGTGAGCGGGTGGCGCGACGCGGACGGCAATCCGCTGATGCGACCACCGCGTGGGGCACCCGCCAGCGCCGACGTCACCCGGCTGTTCGTCGGGGCGGGGCGGGCGGCGGGCATGCGGCCCGGCGACCTGGTTGGCGCGATCGCCAACGAGGCGGGGCTCTCCGGCGGGGACATCGGGGCGATCCAGATCGCCGACGGCTTCTCGCTCGTGGACGTGCCCGCCGACTCCGCCGATCGCGTGATCAGCGCCCTCCGCGGCGCGACGATCCGGGGCCTGAAGGTGAACGTCCGGCGCGAGCGCTACTGATCGGTCGGGCCGCCTAGGTCGACCCGGTGCTCTGGTCCCGCAGGTAGCGCTCGATCTCGGTGATCAGGTCGTCGCCGGCGGGCAGCCGCGACTCGTCGACCATCGCCTCCAGGCGTTCGACGTACTGGCGCGTCGTGTCGTCGGCCGCGGTGGCCGCGTCGAGCCGCGTGCGCAGCTGCCGCGCCTCGTCGGCGAGGTCGCCGCGCGGCAGCTCGACGTCGAGGTGGCGCTCGATCGCGCGCATCAGCTCCACGGAGGCGAGGGCGTACGGGCCCTGGACGTAGTGCGGGATCTGGGCGAAGTAGCCGACGGCCGGGATCCCCGCGTCGGAGACCGCGATCTCCAGCATCGACAGCGCTGCCGACGGCACGCGGAGGATCCCCGTCGGGCCGGCGGTCACGCCGCCGCGCAACAGGCCGGCCTCGGATTCGGTGCCCAGGATCGGCACCGGCCGCGTGTGGGGAACGGCGGCCGGGATGGCGCCGAGACTGATCCAGCCGCGCGCGCCGAGGCCCTGGAGGATCGTCACGACGGAGTCGGCCAGCAGGTGCCAGCGGTCGTCGGGCTCGCTGCCGGTCAGGACCAGCAGGTCAAGGCCGCTGAACCGGGCGAGGCGGAGGGAAACCTCTGGCCAGGCGAGCGACGTCAGCCGGCCGTCGTGGATCTCGAGGGTGGGGCGGCGGGACCGATAGTCGAACAGCTGGTCCGGGTCGAAGGTCGCGACCGGCTCGGCCTCGTCGCCCAGGATCGACAGCACGTTCGTCGCCGCCGATCCCGCGTCGACCCAGCCGTCGAAGGCCGCCACCACGATCGGATCGACGATCGGCGGCCCGGGCTCGATGAGGTGGTAGAGCGCCATCCGCGAAGGATAACGGGGGCCGTCCGGCATTCGACCTCACGCCGGATCGGGTGCATCCTGAGCGACTGCGGGGCAGTCCTCCGAGCTATGGGGTATTCGGATGTTTGGAACGATCCTGAAGGTTGTCGGCGTGGTAGTGGCGGCCTGGTTCACGTTCATGATCGGTGCCGCGATCTTTGCCGCGACCAAGCGGCGCAACGTCGAGCCCGCCGATCCGGCGGCCGACGAGGTCGATCTCGTGGCGAGCTTCGGTCCCCTGGAGTTCCGCAGCGAGTCGGGCGCCTTCCGCGGCGGCTCGGTGACGACGATGTTCGGCGGCGGCGAGGTCGACCTCCGGGACGCGACCCTCGATCCGGCCGGGGCGACGCTGCACGTCAGCACCCTGTTCGGCGGCGGGAGCCTCGTGGTGCCGGAGGGCTGGAACATCGAGACGAGCCTGAGCGGGATCGGCGGGGTGGGCGACATGCGCCCGAAGGTCGAGCGGTCCCCGGACGCGCCGACGCTGCGCGTCGAGGGCACGAACTGGTTCGGCGGCTGGGGCATCACCTCGACGCCGCACGAGGACGAGGCCCTGCCGGAGCCGGTCACCGTCTGACGACACGTCCCGCCATCCGGCCGGCGGCGGGACACGCGCGAAACGATCGGACACCCCTCCCGAGGGGTTGATCCACGCCGGGCAACGCGCCGACACGGACGGTCGACGGTCGAGTACCGTCGGTCCCCCCACCGGAGGCCAGCCCGTCGCAATGATCCGGACGTCACCCTTCCACGCCCGCACCTCGGCGCTCAACGAGACCGGCCTGTGGAGTCACTGGTCGGGGCACCTCGCCGCCGAGAAGTACGGGCTGTCTGACAAGTTCGAGTACTTCGCGGTTCGCAACGCGGCCGGCATCTTCGACACCTCGCCGCTGTTCAAGTACCGGTTCTCGGGCGCCGGCGCCGAGGCATTCCTGGCGGGCGTGCTCGCGCGTGATCCGCGGCAGCTCGCGCCGGGACACGGCATGTACGCGATCTGGTGCGACGATGGCGGCTACGTCGTCGAGGACGGCGTGCTGCTCCGGCACGCGATGGACGAGTTCGTCCTGACCGCCGCCGAGCCGAACCTCGCGTACTTCCAGGACCTGGCGACCCGGCGCGACAAGGTCGTGATCGAGGAGGTGTCCCAGGACTGGGCCGTGCTCAGCCTCCAGGGCCCGCGCGCCCGCCGCATCCTCGCCGGCGTCGAGCCGAGCGTCGAGGCCCTGCCGTACTTCGGGATCACCAGGGGCAAGGCGGGCGGCTGCGAGGTCACGATCTCGCGGACCGGCTACACCGGCGACCTCGGGTATGAGGTCTGGGTCAAGGCCGAGAACGCGCTGCCCGCGTGGGACGCGATCTGGGACGCGACCCAGGGGATGGGCGTGCTGCCGTTCGGGCTGCAGGCGCTGTACATGACCCGGATCGAGGCTGGCCTGCTGCTGCTCGACGTCGACTTCGCCAACAGCCGCTTCGCCTGGACCGACGCCGACCGTGCGACCCCGCACGAGCTGGGCCTCGGCTGGATGCTCAAGGGCGTCGAGACCGACGATCGTGCGTTCATCGGCCGCGACGCGATCCGGCGCGAGCTGGCCGGGAAGACCTCGCGCTTCCGGACCACGGGCATCGTCGTCGACTGGCGCGACTGGGATCGCATCCACGACGAGGCCGGCCTCATCCCGCCCAAGGACCACACGCCGGTCCAGGAGGAGATGTTCCTGTACGACGCCGATGGCGAGCAGGTCGGCTACGCGACGAGCTTCATGTACTCCCCGGTCCTCCAGCGGCACATCGGCATCGGCCGGGTGCCCGTCGAGTCGGCGAAGCCGGGCTCGCCCGTGTACCTCGAGGTCCCGGTCAGTCACCGCTACATCCACGTCGCCGCGGAGACCGCGCGGATGCCCCTCTACAACCCCGAGCGAAGGACGGCCTGACGATGACGACGACCGAGCACAGCTTCGACGCCATCGTCGTCGGCGGCGGCCACAACGGCCTCGTCAACGGCGCCTACCTCGCCAAGGGCGGGTTGAAGACGCTCGTCCTGGAACGGCGGCCGATCGTCGGCGGCGCCGCGATCACCGAGGAGCTCTACCCGGGCCACTGGTTCACGACGTTCAGCTACGCGCTGAGCCTGCTCCGGCCGGACATCATCCAGGAGCTCGACCTCGTGAAGCACGGGTTCATGCCGCTGCTGATGTCGTCGACGTTCGCGCCGATGGAGAACGGCGACTACCTGCTGCTGGGCCAGGACCACGGGGTCAACCAGCGCGAGATCGCCCGCCACAGCCAGCACGACGCGGACGCCTATGACCGGTTCAACCACGACATGAACAAGGTCCTCCAGGCGATGAAGCCGCTGCTGGACGCGCCCCCGCCGAACCTGTTCAGCGACGACCCCGAGGAGCTGATGGCGCTGGCCGGACTCGGAGCGAGGTTCAAGGCCCTCCCCAAGGACGTGCTGCACAACGCCGTCCGGCTGCTCACCGGGTCGGCGGCAGACTTCCTGGACGACTACTTCGAGTCCGACATCATCAAGGGCTACATGGCCTCGTCGGCGATCATCGGCACCAAGGTCGGGCCGTACTCGCAGGGATCGGGGCTCGTGCTGCTCTACCACCTGCTGGGGGAGCACGACGGCGAGTTCGGGGCGTGGGCGTTCCACAAGGGCGGCAACGGCGGGTTCACCCAGGTGCTGGCGCGCGCTGCGCGGTCGCTCGGGGCGGAGATCCGGCTCGAGGCGCCTGTGGTCGAGGTGAAGACGTCGGGCGGGCGGACGACCGGGGTCGCGCTCGAGGACGGAACGGAGTTCGAGGCGCCGATCGTGGTGTCCGCGCTCGACCCGCGCCGGACGTTCCTCGAGCTCGTCGACCCGCGCGAGCTGCCGACCGATCTCGTCGAGGCGATCCAGCGCTTCCGGTTCCAGGGCACCTCGGCGAAGGTCAACTTCGCGCTCGACGGGCTGCCGGTCTACCCGTCGCTGGCCAACCGGGAGGACCAGTACCGCGGGTTCACCAACATCGGGCCGTCGATGGAATACCTCGAGCGGGCCTTCGACGAGGCGAAGTACGGCTGGTACAGCAGCCGGCCCTACCTCGACTGCGCGATCCAGAGCACGATCGACCCGGACATGGCGCCGCCCGGCAAGCACGTGATGTCGTGCTTCGTCCAGTACGCGCCGTACAAGCTGCGCGAGAGCGACTGGGACGCGGAGCGCCAGAACCTGGGCGACACGGTCCAGCGGACGCTCGAGTCGTTCTTCCCGGGCTTCGGCGACCTCGTGCTGCACCGGGAGGTCCGGACGCCGCTCGACATCGAGCGCATCGTCGGGCTGTCCGAGGGCAACATCTTCGCGGGCGAGTTCCTGGCGCCGCAGATGTACTTCTTCCGCCCGGCGCCCGGCTGGAGCGACTACCGGACGCCCATCGACGGCTACTACCAGTGCGGCTCGGGCACCCACCCGGGCGGCTGCGTGATGGGCGCGCCCGGGAAGCTCGCCGCGATGCGGATCCTCAAGGACCGGGACCGCGCCGCCGAACGCCCGAAGGCGGTCGCGGCCGCGCGCTGACCCGAAGCCCTCGGCGCGCCCCCGCCGCGTCGCGACGAACCCCGCCACGGCACGCGCGGCCGCTGCCGCCGCGCAGACGCCGGTTGGCGCCCGCACGTGCCATATCCACGCGGCGTGAGCGTGACCGGCGCGCCAATCGCCGCTCTGGCGGCCCCCACCTGCACGAGATCGGTCGATCTGGCACATGTTGGAGCCATGGCGCGGTGTCGGTCCCGTCGGGTCGCACCGGGCGACTGCCAGCCCGCTGTTATCCCCTGGGCCGTATCCCGTCGCGCGGACGTCTCGCGCGCGAGCCGACCGTGGTCGGGAACGCGAACGCCGCCGATAGCGCGGTGCTGCGACGCGATGCACGAAGGAGGCCCGCGATGGCCACGATGAGCGAGAAGACGAGGGACGGCCTGAAGGACTCGCAGTTCGGGCTCCCGGACGAGCGCAAGTACCCGATGCCCGACAAGGCCCACGCGCGCAACGCGAAGGCCCGCGCCTCACAGCAGGAGAACAAGGGCAACCTGTCGAAGGCCGACGAGGCCAGGATCGACCGCAAGGCGGACGAGGTCCTCGGCCGCTGACCTGCTGCTTGCAACGGGTTGCCCGCGCCTGTGTCGATTCCCGACGACCCCGGTCGTCGTGCTCCTGACAGGCGGTGCCACGGACGGGCCGCCGCAAGCGGCCAGGAGGGCTCAGGCATGGGCAACCACGTGATCCACGTCGAGGTGACCGGCAAGGACGGCGCGAAGCTTCAGTCGTTCTACCAGGACGTCCTGGGGTGGTCGTTCGACACGAACAACCCCGGCGGCTACGGCCTCGCCCGGTGGGGCGACTTCACCGCCGGCGTCGGCGCCGCGCAGGACGGCGGCCCGGGCTTCGTGACGTTCTACGTGCACTCGGACGACCCGAAGGGCGTCCTCGCCAAGGCCGAGGCGTCGGGCGGGCGGGTGATCATGCCGCTCACCGAGGTCGCCCCGGAGACGACGATCGCGCTGTTCGCGGATCCGGAGGGCCACGTCGTCGGCCTGATGTAGGTCCTCGGCTTGCGCAAGGGGCGCCGGCACCGGCGGGGACCGGGCCGGCGCCTCGTCACGTCGCCGGCGCGGCGTGGCGCGGTCGCGGCGTCGAGAGGTAGTGGTGCCACAGGATCCGGGCCGCGACGGCCCGCCACGGGCGCCACGCCTCGGCGAGCGCCAGCATGGCCTCCGCGTCCGGTCGCGCGTCGAGGCCGCGGAGCTCCGCGAGCGCCTGGGCGAGCGCGATGTCGTGGACCGGCCAGGCATCGGGCCGCAGCAGCACCATCAGCCGGTAGATCGTCGAGGTCCACGGCCCAATCCCCGGCAGCGCCGTCAGCGCGGCGTCGACCTCGTCGTCGTCGAGCTCCGCCAAGCCCCCAATGTCCAGCGAGCCGTCGTCGACGGCGGTCGCGAGGGCCCGCGCGTAGCGGGCCTTCTGGCGACTGAACCCGACGGCCAGGAGTTGCGCGTCGTCGAGGCGGAGCATCGTCTCCGGCGTCAGCGGATCGGCCGCGGTGCGTAGCCGGTCGAACGCGGCCTGCGCCGAGGCCAGCGAGACCTGCTGTTCGAGGATCAGGTGCACGAGGGTCGGGAAGCCTGGCTCGCGGGCCCACAGGGGCGGCGGCCCGAAGCGCTCGACGACGGCATCCAGCGCGGGATCGGCGGCCGCGAGGTCGTCGACGGCCGCGAGCAACCGCGACTCCGTGAGCGGCGGCGAGACGGTGATCACGCCAGCCTCAACACCGATTCCGCCACGGGCGTTGCATCCGCAGCTAGCCCAGGGCCCCGCGGATGGCCGCGGCGTTCGCGTCGAGCTCGTCGCGCGACGGCGTCGGGCGGGACCAGGCCGGGCTGTCGATCGTGAACCCATCGCCAGTCGTGCGGGCGAAGACATGGAGGTGGGCGTGGAACACCTCCTGGAACGCCGCCTCGCCGTCGGCGAGGAACACGTTCACGCCCTCGCACGGGAGGCCGGATCGCCGGATGGCCGCGGCCAGCCGGGCTGCGACGACGAACAGGTGCGCACCGAGGTCGTCGGGGATGTCCGCCAGCGCCGGCAGATGCTGCAGGGGGATGACCAGGAGGTGGCCGGCCGTCACGGGACCGATGTCGAGGAACGCCGCCACGCGATCGTCGCGATAGACGAACGATGCCTCCGCGGTCCCCTCGACGATGGCGCAGAACACGCACGGATCCACACGCCGCACGATAGCCCCGTCAACGGCGGCAGGCGGGACTCACCCGCCGGAGCGGACGAGGCGGCCGATCCGCTCGCGAAGGTTCGGGTCGAGGGGCGGCATCCCACCGGCGGCCGCGTTCGCTGCCGCGTGCGCGGAGGAGGTCGTCGCCGGGATCGCCACGGTCACGCGCGGATCCGCGAGGCACCAGCGGAGCAGCGCCTCCGACCATCCCGACAGGCCGGCCGCGGCGAGGTCGGCCGGGAACGACCGCCGCAGCAGGGATCCCTCGCCCAGCGGGCGCATGGCGATCACGCCAAGCCCGAGCTCCAAGGCCAGCGGCAGGATCCGGCTGCGCGCTTTCGTCCTCGATCGGGTTCAGGGGCACTTGGACGGCGTGGATCCGTCCCGAGCGCATGACTGTTTCCAGCTCGCCGAACGCCGACGGCTGGTACGTCGTCGCGCCCAGCCAGCCAATCGCCCCGGCGGCCCGCTCGCGTTCCATCCACTCGAGGTGCGAGCGCCAGGCGACCAGGTTGTGGACCTGGAGCAGGTCGACGCGGCCGAACCACCGGCGCTGATCGCCGAACTGGCGTCGGCCGTCCGCCGCATCGGATGTCCAGATCTTGGTCGCGACGACCACCTCGGCGCGCCGGGACTCGATCGCGGCACCGAGGCGCGCCTCCGACCGCCCGTACATCGGCGAGCTGTCGACGAAGCGCACCCCGCCGTCGAACGCCGACGTCACGACCGCGTCGACCTCCCCCTGCCGGTCGGCCGGGACATCGAACGTGCGCCACGAGCCGAGGCCCACGACTGGGACCTCAATCCCGGTCGTGCCGAGGGTCCGGGTCTCCACGAATCCACCTTACCGGCGACGCCCGCCGGCGACACCAACCGGCCGCAAGCGGTGAGGCCGACGGTTGATACGAGCACCTAGGATGGTCCCATGGTCCGCACACCGACTCGCTTCCGGCGCGTTCTGGCGGCGATCGCCGTTGCGATCTCGCTGTGCCTCCTTTTGACCGGCTGCGAGCGGATCCTCGGCCCGCGCGAATGGACGATGAGCGCGTCACGGGTGGACGGGACGCAGCACACGATCCGGGTCCGCGACACGAGCGGCCGCATCGAGAACGTGGAGATCGACCCGGAGGAGCCCGTCGAGGCCGCGGATGCGGTCACCAATCCGCCGGGCCAGCCGAACGTCGTGATCGTCCCGTGGCTCGGCGGGGCGTGCGACACGCTGACCGACATCGCCATCGAGGGCAGCGGCTCCGGCCTGGCGATCACCGTCACGACCACCAGGGCCGCGGGAGTCTGCACGGCCGTTGGCGTCCCGCACGAGCTGCGGGTCACGGGAACGGGCCCGTTGCCCGCCGGCTCGGTCCAGGTGCGCCAGGGTCCCTCGTCCTGACGTCGGGCCCGATCTTCAGCCGGGCTGGCGAGGCGCGCGGATCGCGGCTCGGACCAGTGACGGAGTCGCCGGCACGCGGTCGATCCGGGCGCCGGTCGCGTGCCGGATCGCCGCCAGGATCGCGGGTGCGGTGGGCACGAGCGCGGGCTCGCCGACCCCCTTGGCGCCGAACGGCCCGGCTGGCTCGGCGTCCTCGATCAGGAGGCACTCGATCTCCGGCGCGTCCCCGATCGTCGGGATCAGGTAGTCGTGGAGGTTGTCCGTGCGACCCGGCACGTATGCCTCCATCAGCGCCATGCCCAGGCCCTGCACGATGCCGCCCTGGATCTGGCCCTCGACCAGCGTCGGGTTGATCGCCCGTCCGACGTCGTGGGCCGCGACGATCCGGCGCACCTTGACGGTGCCGAGGTCGAGGTCGACGTCCACCTCCGCGATCTGTGCGCCGAAGGCGTAGGTCTCGTACGGAACGCCCTGCCCGTCGGCGTCGAGCGGCGTGGTCTTCGGGTCGTAGGACCCCCGTCCGAGCACCACGCAGTCGCGAGCCGCGACCGGCAGCTCGCGCAGCTCCACGACCGAGACCGTCTCGCCGTCCCGCGCCGCCACCCGCCCGCCGTCGACCTCCAGCGTGGCGTCTGGGCCGGCCTCGGCGAGCGTCATGAGCTGGCGCCGCAGGTCCTCGGCGGCGATCCGGGTCGCGTTCCCCGACACGAACGTCTGGCGTGACGCCGAGGTCTTGCCGGCGTCCGGGGTGAGGTCGGTGTCGGGACCGACGCGCTCGATCGAGGCGACGGGCACTCCCAACGCGTCGGCGGCGATCTGGGCGAGGATCGTGTTCGAGCCCTGGCCGATGTCGGTCGCCCCCGAGAACAGGACGACGGTGCCGTCGGCACGGATGCCGACCTCGATCTCGGACGGGTTGGGGAGCGACGTGTTGCCGATGCCGTACCACATGGCCGCCACCCCGACGCCTCGGCGGACCCGTCCTACGGCGGCCTCGTTGACCGCTGCCGCCTCCGCGCGCATGGCAGACCAGCGTGGCCGCAGCGCGTCGAGGCAGGCGGGCAGGCCGGCGCTCGCGACGAGCTCCTGGGACGTCGCGGTCCGCGACCCAGCGTGGAGTGCGTTGCCGGCGCGGATCTCGAGGGGGTCGATGTCGAGCTGCTCGGCCAGGTCGTCCAGGAGCGCCTCGTGGGCGATCGCCGCCTGCGGGACGCCGAAGCCGCGGAAGGCCCCGGCCGGCGGCCCGTTCGTGTACACGGCCCGGCTCGTGCTGAGCACCGAGCGGACCTCGTACGGGCCCATCGCGTGGACCGGGACGCGGCTGGCGACCGTCGGGCCCCACGACGCGTAGGCGCCGGTGTCGAAGTCGGCGTGGACGCGGACGCCGGTGAGCCGCCCGTCCGCGTCAGCGCCGAACGTGGCCGTGATCCTGGCCGGATGGCGCTTGGTCGTCGCGGCCATCGACTCCGGCCGCGGATAGACCGCGCGGACCGGGTGGTCGAGCAGGAGCGCGGCGATCGCGATCAGTGGCTGCAATGACAGGTCCAGCTTGCCGCCGAACCCGCCGCCGCACGCGCTGGGGATGACCCGGACGCGATCCTCGGGCAGGCCGAGGACCAGCGCCAGCTCGTCGCGGTCCATGTACGGCGTCTGGGTGGTCGCGAAGACCTCCACGCGGCCGTCGACCACGCGGGCGGTCCCGGCCTCGGGCTCGATGTACGCGTGCTCGACGTACGTGGTCTCGAACGTCCCGGTCGCGGTCGCGGCGGCCGCTGCCAGGTCGGCGTCGACGTCGCCCAGCCGGACGAGGCCCTCGACGAGCACGTTCCCGGGCGAGGCCTCGTGGAGCCGCGGCGCGGACGGGTCCAGCGCGGCGTCGATCCCGATGAGCGCCGGCAGCGGCGTCCACTCGATGGGCAGCTCGTCGTCGGCGATGGAGGCCACGGTCGCGGCGTCGCCGACGAGCGCCAGCACGGCCTCGCCGCGGTACCGGACATAGCCCTCGGCGAGCACCGGCTGGTCCTTGCCCGTCGCGTAGATCCCGTACCGGTTGTCGCCCGGGACGTCGGCAGCGGCCAGGATCCGGACGAGACCCGGGTGGCGGGCGCGGACCGGCGCGAGGTCGCCGACGCGGAAGCGCGCATGCACGTGTGGCGAGCGCACCGCCCGCAGGTGCCACGCGCCATCGGCCGGCAGGTCGTCGCCGAACAGCTCGGCCCCGGTGACCTTGGCCAGCCCGTCGGTGCGGGCGATGCGCGCGCCGACCGCCGCGCCGACCGCCGGGGCGGGCGCGTCGACGACCGCGCCCGATGCGGTCGCGCGAACGGCATCGACGATCGAGGTGTACCCGGTGCACCGGCAGAGCACGCCGCCCAGGCCGTCGAGCACCTCGGCGTCCGTCGGGTTCGGGGTTCGCGCTATGAGGTCGCCTGCCGCCATCAGCATCCCCGGCGTACATGCGCCGCACTGCGCGCCGCCGCAGGCGAGGAAGGCGGCCTGGAGCGCCGACGGGCCGTCGGCACCGGCGAGACCCTCGATCGTCTCGACGCGCCGGCCGTCGATCTGGCCGGCGGCGACGAGGCAGGCGCAGACCTGCTCCCCGTCGAGCCTCACGGTGCATGCGCCGCAGTCGCCCGCATTGCAGCCGACCTTGGTGCCGGTCAGGCCGAGGTCCTCGCGGAGGACGTCCACGAGGCGGCGTCGTCCGTCCGTGCGCACCTCGACGCCTCGCCCGTTGACCTCGAACCGGAGGGCGGTGTCGGTGATCACGCCGCCACGCTCGTGATCACGCGGCGACCTCGGCGACCGCGCGCCGGACCAGCGTCAGCGCCGCGTCCCAGCGGTAGTCCGCGGAACCGCGAACGTCGTCGATCGGCGCCAGCGGGGACAGGTGCTCCATCGCCGGCACGGTCGCGAGGGCCGGCCCAGCCCGCCGCCCGCGGAGCTCGCGCTCGAGGCCGCGCAGCCGCCGGGCGACCGGGGAACAGGCCCCGACCGCGATCCGCGCGTCGACAACGAGCCCGCGGTCGACCACGAGCACGGCCGACACCGCGACGATCGAGATCACGAGGTACGCGCGCGAGCCGAGCTTCAGGAACGTGGACCGGGCGACGCCCGTCGCCCCGGCCTTGGCCGCCCCGGCGCCACCCCCAACCTTCGGCAGCCGCAGGCCCGTGACAAGCTCGCCGGCCCGCAGGTCGGTCCGGCGGTTGCCCACCACGAAGTCCGCGATCGGCACGACGCGCGTGCCATCAGCGGACGCGACCTCGACCGCGGCGTCCAGCGCCAGCAGGTTGGGCAGCCCGTCGGCCGCCGGCGAGGCGTTCACGACGTTCCCGCACACGGTGCCCGCGTTCTGGATCTGCCGCCCGCCGATCGTGCGGGCGGCCGCCCGCAGCCCGTCGAGCTCGGGCGGGAGCGGCGTCTCGGCCAGATCGGTCCACGTGGTCAGCGCCGGAATCCGCCACCAATCGCCCTCGTCGGCCACGCCCCGCAGGCGGGGGAGCGCCGTGATGTCGAGGACGGGTCGGTCGATGGGGCGGGTGGCGTAGGCGGGGTAGACGTCCGTCCCGCCCGCGACGATCAGGCGCGGCTCCGACGCCAGGATCGCGAGCGCCTCGTCCAGCCGGTCCGGGCGGAGATACGGCGGGAGCGCGCTGGTGACGCCGGCCGCCACGATCAGGCCGCCACCCTCGGCAGGACGTCGCTCGCCAGTCGTTCGAGGTTCGCCGGGTCCCAGTTCAGCGGGTTGAGCACGAGGTGGTCGACGCCGCCGAGGGCCTCGACCTTGGCGCGGATCCGGTCCGCGACCTCTTCGGCCTCGCCCAGCAGGTAGTAGCGCTGCCAGTAGTCGAGGTCCATGCCCGAGTACACCCGGAACAGCGGCGCCGCGTCCTCGGGACGCTCGCCGGGCCGCAGCACGTGCACGAAGTTCGAGTACACGCGCGACATCTCCTCGGGCCGCCGCCCGTACTCGAGCATGTAGCGGCGGAGGTCGTCCCAGTCCCGGTCGACCATCTCGGCCGTCGCGGAGGAGTGGGGGACCCACGTCTTCGCGTATTTCGCGATCCGGCGCAGGACAGGCTCGACGGTCGGCACGTTCTGGCCGTAGATCTTCTCGGATGGTTGCGTCCCGCCGCCGATCCAGATCGGCGGGTGCGGGCGCTGGGCCGGCTTCGGATCGAGCGAGAGGTCGTGGACGCGGTAGAAGCGGCCCTCGTAGGTCACCCGCTCCTGCGTCCACAGCGCGGTGATGAGCTCGAGCAGCTCGTTCATGCGCGCGCCGCGCTCGCGGTGCGGGATGCCGACGGCCTCGAACTCGGCTTCCATCCAGCCCACACCGACGCCCAGGATCGACCGGCCGCCGGACAGCTGATCGAGCGTCGCCCACTGCTTGGCGAACTGGACGGGCTCGCGGAACGGCAGCACCAGGACGAGCGTCCCGAGCTGGATCGTCCGCGTGACCCCGGATAGCGCCGCCAGCAGCGTGATCGGCTCGAGCCACGTCGTCCGGTAGGCGGGCGGCGCGACGAGCAGGTGGTCGATGAGCATCGCGCTCTCGAAGCCGAGGTCCTCGGCACGCCGCAGGTAGGCGCCCATCTCGGCGAGCGACGCCGTCTGGTCGCCAAGCGCGAAGCTCGGCAGCCGGAGGCCGAAGTGCATGCCGCCACCCACCTGGCTAGTGCCCGCCGCCGGCGACGCCCGGGCCCTTGACGGCCTCCGGAGCGCGTCCGGCGGGCGGCGTGTTGCGGCTGCGGCCGACGACCGGCTTGCCGTCGATCAGGATCATCCCGACGCCGGGCAGGTCGCCGATCGCGAGGGCGCCCAGCGCGGAGTCCGCGGCGGAGCCCTGCGGGGCGTCGACGAGGGCGATGTCGGCCTCCCGGCCGATGGCGATCGTCCCGGTCTCGAGCCGGTGGACCCGCGCGGTGTTGCCGGTGGCGAGGCAGACGGCCACCTCGGGCGCGATGCCGCCGAGCGAGGCCAGGTGGGCCATCGTGCGCAGGATCCCGAGCGGCACGACGCCGGTCCCCGACGGCGCGTCGTTGCCCAGGATCACGCGATCCAGCGCGCCGGTCTCGCGCGCGAGCCCGATCGCGTGGAGCGCGGCGCGGCCGTTGCCGCAGTGGACGATCTCGATCGCCATCCTGCTCGCGACCAGCTGCTCGATGTCGGCATCGGGGAGGGCGGTCGTGCCGCCGTTGATGTGGCCGACGATGTCCGGCCGCGCCTCGAGCACGACGTCGGCGCGGATCGCGCTCGACCCGGCGATCGACGGGCCGCCGGTGTGGAACGTCGACACCATGCCGTGCTGCCGCGCCCACGCGAGCATCGGCGCCGCCTGGGCGCCCGTCTTCACAGAGCCCAGCCCGACCTCGCCGATCAGATTGACGCCCGCCGCGGCCAGCTCCGCGAAGTCGGCCTCCTCGAGCCCGAGCTCGAGGATCGGCGCGCCGGCGTGGACCTTCACGCCCGCGGGGCGCACGTTGGCGAACGCCCTGACCGCGACGATCGCGAGAGCCTTGAGGCCGACGATGTCCTTGGGCCTGCCCGGGAGATGGACCTCGCCGGCCGAGATCATCGAGGTCACGCCGCCGTGCAGCTCGGACTCGATGAAGTCGGTCGTGCGCTGGCGAGGCGTCCAGTCGCCGAACACGGGATGCACGTGCGAGTCGATGAGCCCGGGAAACGCCGTCGCGCCCTTGCCGTCGATGACGACGTCGGCGTCCTCGTCGAAGCCCCGGCCGATGGCCGTGATCCGGCCGTCCTCGATCAGGATCGAGTCGGCGTCGAGCAGCGGGCTGGCGATGTCGCCCGAGACGACCTCGCCGAGGCCGGTGACCAGGGTGCGCATCGCGGTCGGGCGGCCGGCGGTCAGTGGAGGCCGTCGGTGCCGACGGCGTCCTCGGCCTTGAGGCCGCCCACGCGAGCGTGCGGCCGGCCGCCGTTGGTCACGGCCAGCGCCACGAGCAGCTCGTCGGCCATCGGCGCGTCGGGGACGCAGATCTCCATCGCGTCGAAATGCGATCGGACGAGCATCGCCTTGACGTGGTGGACGGGGATGTCGAGGTGGGCGCCGATGCCGCCGCGCTTCTTGACCGACGGCAGGATCGAGACGCCGTCTACGAGGCTCCGGACCGGTGCGCCGAACTTCGGGTGCAGGACCGCCGCGACGTGCTCGAGCTCGCCGTGCTCCCCGACGATGCCGCCCTTGCCGTAGGCCTCGACCGTGTCGTCGAGCGCTGCCTTGCACCGGCGCATCAGCTCGTCACCGAGGGTCTCGCCGGCGTCGACGAGCTGGGAGATGTCCTCCGAGTAGACGCCGGCGTACGGGTTCTTGAGCACCGCGACGACCGCGACGCGCCGCAGCGGCTTCTCGAGGTCGCGGCCGCCCTCGCTGTGGATCTCCTCCGTGAACGTGACCCACTTGCGGACTTCGACGGCCACGCCTGCTCACCTCTTCGCACTGGGTTCCCGGGAACACGCTGATGATCCCGGCTAGCGTGCCCTGTGTGCAAGGCGATCACAACAGTCGTTGCGCCGATTTCGGCCGACGTGCCACGATGCCCACATGCCGATCTATCGCGGACGGGCGGAGTTCCGGCGCGCCGATCGTTGCGCGCCCTGGGTGCTCGCGGGCGTGGTGATCGACCACCGGCTGTGGCCGGCCACCGACGGCGTCCAGCCGATCCGCGGGCGCTTGCCTGACGCCGGTCTGGTCGGCTGGGCGGATGTCGCGCCGGTCATCGCGCCGGATGCGCCGACAGCGGCTGCGTCCTCGCTGGATGTGGCCCGCGGGACCTGGCCGGAGCGTGCCCGGGACCGGGTGCCCTGGTCGTCCGGGCGGCGTGAGGCCTGAAGCGAAGTTTGAACACTCTCGAGACGTGATCACTCTGTAGGCTCGGACGGCGCACCCGATGCGCGCCACCGAGAGGGCGGAGCGAGTGGATCGCGACCTCGTGGAGCAAGCCCAGCGTGGGGACCGGGAGGCATTCGCCATCCTGGCCCGGACGCGTGGCGACGTGCTCTTCGGGATCGCGCGCCGCATCCTCCGCGACGTCGGCCTCGCCGAGGACGCGGTGCAGCAGGCGCTCGTGATCGCCTGGCGCGAGCTGCCCCGCCTCCGCGATCCGGTGCGGTTCGACGCCTGGCTGCAGCGAACGCTCGTTCACGTCTGCTATTCGGAGGCGCGCAGCAAGCGCGCCTGGATCTCGACCATTCGGGTCTTGCCGATCGACGGACCGGCGGCGCCGGATGACCTCGCCTCGCTCGCCGATCGCGACGAGGTCGAGCGCGGGTTCCGGCGGCTGCCGCCCGAGCAGCGGGCGCTCCTTGTGCTCCACCACTACCTGGGCCTCGATTCGAACGAGATCGGCGAGGTGCTCGACATCCCCGCCGGCACCGCTCGCTCGAGGCTCCATTACGCCCACCGGGCGATGCGCGCGGCCCTCGAGGCCGATGCGCGGCTCGAAGCCGCGGCAGGGGGCCGATCGTCATGACCGGACACAACGACACCGAGCGGATCCTCGACGCCTTCCTGGCGCCCGAGCACGACCAGTTGCCCGATCGGGTCGTCGACGTAGCCCTGACCGAGATCGCCCGGACCCCACAGCGGCGCGCCCTGCGCGTGCCGTGGAGGTTCCCCCTGATGCCTCAACTCCTTCGCTATGCCGTCGTCGCGGTGGTCCTCGTGGCCGTGGCCGGGGTCGGCGGTGCACTCTTGTTCACTCCTTCCGGCAACGCCGGGCCCGGTGCGGTTGCGCCGGAGCCGACGCCGACGCCGACCCCCGCCCCAACGCCGGCCGCACCCGCGCCGTCCGAGATCGCGCCGGGGATCACCGGATGGACCAACTACACCTCCGAGGAAAATGGGATCACCATCGGCTACCCGGACGATTGGCGGTTGCTTGCCTCTGCCACACGCCCGTGGAGGGCCGGTGACGTACTCGTTGCCGGCGAGGACTCCCCGTGGGCCGACATCATCGTCAACCCGCAAGAAAAGGACGGGGATTCGATGGGCCTGTGGGTGTACAAGATGAAGGCCGGCTCCGGCGCGGACATCTCGTCGCAGGAAGGTCTGGCCGCATGGGCCGAGGCCGATCTGTGCGATCGGCAGGCGACCGACTGCGAGACGGTGTCGGACGTGGCCGAGCCGATGTGCGTCGGCAGGGTCGCGTGCGGGCCCGCCGTGCTCGTTTCCTTGCCGGACGGAATAACCGCGTTCCTGGCCGACAGCGAGACCGGCATGGTCACCGTCGTCGAGATCGGGCGCCAGGACGACTTTCCAGCGGCGGCCCGGTATGGAGGCGCAGTGCAGCTCCTCAAGTCGATCCTGACGACGATGGACGTGTGGACGCCCGAGCCGGGGCAGATCCCCTCGGGCGGCTGACAGTCGCTCCTCGAATCCCTGCTGGCGGCCGGCTGCTCAACGGCGGCCGGCCGGCCCAGGTCAGTCCGGGAAGGCCTCGGGTCCGCGCTCGAACAGCTCGCGGGCATGGGCCTCGGCGTCCTCGGGCGGCAGCCACGAGTACGGGTAGTTCGCGTCGTCGAGGTCCATCGCCGCCTGCGTGACGTGGAGCGGGTGGAACGTGTCGACCATCACCGCCAGCTCCTCGGTGCGTTCCTTCCCGATCGAGGCCTCCGCCGTGCCGGGGTGCGGCCCGTGCGGGATCCCCGCCGGATGCAGCGTGAACGAGGCGATGTCCACGCCGCGCCGGCTCATGAAGTTGCCGGCGACGTAGTAGATGACCTCGTCGCTGTTGATGTTCGAATGGTTGTAGGGCGCCGGGATCGCGAGCGGGTGGTAGTCGAACTTGCGGGGCACGAACGAGCACACCACGAAGTTCCGGGCCTGGAACGTCTGGTGTACCGGCGGCGGCTGGTGGACCCGGCCGGTGATCGGCTGGAAGTCCGCGATGTCGAACCGGAACGGCCACAGGTAGCCGTCCCAACCGACGACGTCGAACGGGTGGTGCCGGTAGTGGTACGCGGTGATGCGGTCGCTCGAGCGGACGTCGATGACGTAGTCGCCGTGCTCGTCGAGCGGCTCGCGGAACTCGGGCGCGTGGAGGTCCCGTTGCCCGTACGGCGAGTGCTCCAGCAGCTGCCCGTAGTCGTTGCGGTAGCGCTTGGGCGGCTCGATCTCGGACGGCGCCTCGAGGTACAGGATCCGCTGTTCCGAGCCATCGTCCGGATCCATTCGCCAGGTCGTGCCGATCGGCAGCACCAGGTAGTCGCCGGGGCCGTAGGCGAGGTCGCCGAAGACCGTCCGGCAGACGCCGGTTCCCTCGTGGACGAACAGCATCTCGTCCGCGATCCCGTTGCGGTAGAAGCGGTTCTCGGGCATCGGACCCGCCGGCCGGACGATCCCGAACATGACGTCGTGGTTGAAGTACAGCGGGATCCTGCCGGTGACGACGTCGCCCTTCGGCTCGACGGCCCCGGTCTTCGTGAGCCGGTGGCGGTGCAGGCCGTCGTCGGCGGCCTGGAGGTCGACACGGGGCCCTTCTTCGATCCGGTGTGTCCGCGTCGGCGGCGTCACGTGGTAGAGGAGGGAGCTCCGTCCGGTGAACCCCTCGACCCCGAACAACTCCTCGGCGTACAGGCTCCCGTCGGACGCCCGATGCTGGGTGTGGCGCGTGGGCGGGATGGAGCCTCGCGAGACGTAATACATGCGCGACTGGCCTCCTCGGAGTGAGAAGGCCAGTCTAGGTCCGGGGTCCGCGACGGTGCGGCGTCGGCCGCGGGCTACGCGGGCGACGGCGACGCGCTGGAGAGGTCCTCCGGGCGGAGGTCGATCGTCGTCAGGAGCTGCTCGAACCACGCCCGGTCGTACAGCTCGCCGACCCACGGATCGTCTCCCGACGTATAGAACATGACGAAGTAGCCGCGGCCGTCGATGCCAACCGCGGCGACGTTGCACTCGACCCCGGCAAGGCCGGACGCCCCGTCGATCGTGACCGGCTCCGTCCCAGCACAGTCCTCCGCGCCGAGGGTGTCGGCCGCCCACTCGGCCCCGGTCTTGCCGCCCAAAGGCTGGGAGGCCAGGAGGATGAACAGGTGGGTGTTCAGTAAGGGGTCGTACATGAGGTCGCCGGCCGGATCCTCGAAGGCGGGCCAGGCGGTTGTCGTCCACGGTCCTGTGGCGGGCTTCGTGCTCCAGCCGGCTGGGTACGAGATCGAGATCCCGTTCGTGGACGACGTGAACGTCCCCGTCAATGGCGGCGGCATGGACGGCGCCGCCGTCGGCGAGGGGGAGGGCGAGGGCGACGGGGTCGGCGGCGAACCTCCCACCCCGCCATCGTTCGCGGCGGGACGCAGCACCATCAGTGCGCCACCGCCCAGCACCGCGACCACAATCGCGGCCGCGGCGACGCGAAGCGTCATCGACATGTGGTGGAACCTCCACGGGATCCGAAGATCCCGCTCCTGGGATGTCGTTTCGATCTCGAGCAGGGCGGACCCGACCACACGGTCGGGCGCGTCGACGGGCCCGATCTCCAGCCAGTCGCGAGCGACGCCGTCGAAGGCGCTGTCGTCGGTCATGCCAGGCGTCCTTGCTCGATGACGGGTTCGCGCCCGGCCTCGACGGCCGCGCGCAGCGCCCGGGTCGCGTAGTGGAGTCGCGATCGGGCCGTGCCGGCGGGGATGCCGAGGGTCTCGGCGACCTCCACCAGCGGCAGCCCGACGTAGTGGTGCAGGACGAACACCGACCGCTGGTCGATCGGGAGCCGGCGGAACGCCCGCTCCAGCTCGTCGCGGTCGGCCGCGGCGCGACTGTCGTCCGGCGTCGAGGGCCCGTCGTGATCCGGGAGAGTCCGGATCCGGACGTTCCATTGCCGGGTGCGTCGCGCCTCGACGTAGCAGCTGTTGATCAGGACGCGATGGATCCACGCGTCGAAGCGATCCGCGTCCCGCAGGTGCGGGATCTGGCGCCACGCGGTGACGAGGGCGTTCTGCAGCGCGTCCTCGGCGAGCCCCGTGTCCCGCAGGATCCGGAAGGCGACCGCGTACAGGCGATCGCTGACCTGGTGCACCAGGTGCGCGAACGCGTCTCGGTCTCCCGTTCGGGCCCGCTCGACGAGGTCTCGATCCACCTCGGCCTCCGGGGGGCCACGCCTTCGTGGCGCGGTCTACGGGTATCGATTCAGGCGGACGGTCGAAACGTTCAGTTGCGCCAGAAACAGACTGGCCTCCCCGTCAAGGGAGGCCAGTCGGGAAGGGGACCGCGGTCGGCCGATCAGGGAGCGGTGGATGGCGCAGCGCTTGCGGCGTCCTCCGGCCGCAGGTCGATCGTCGTCAGGAGCTGCTCGAACCACGCCCGGTCGTACGCACCGACCGATGGCCCTTCGCCGGACGTGTACAGCACGACAACGTAGCCGCGGCCATCGAGGGCGACGGCCGCCATGTTGCAGTCGACGCCGACAATGCCCGACGCACCGTCGATAGCGACCGGCTCGGTCGGGGCGCAGTCGTCGGCCGCGAGGGTGTCGGCTGCCCATTGGTCGCCGGTCTTGCCCGCCAGCGGCTGCGATGCCAGGGCGATGAACAGATGGTCTTTCAGCGAGTCGTCGTACATGAAGTCGCCGGTCGGCGCGTCGAACGGGGGCCAGCCGTCCATCGTGAATGGCCGTGTGGCAGGTTTCGTGCGCCACCCAGAGGGGTAAGCGATCGAGATTCCGTTCGTGGGCGACGTGAACGTCTCGCTCAGCGGCGGCGCCGACGGCGCAGCCGTCGGGGATGGAGAGGGCGTCGGCGTTGCGGCGAGCGTCGGCGATGGAGCGGGCGAGGGGGCGGATCCGACGATGCGGCCGCCGCTGGGCTGCAGGGCGATGATGCCCACCGACCCAACGGCGATCAGGATGACCGCCGCGATCGCCAGCTTGGCGAACGTGCTCATTGACGTGAACCTCCACGGCACGCGCGAGGCGCGCCGCTGTGGGATCGAGGGGAAGGCGGCGAGCACGGTGCTGAGCACCGGCGCCGGCGCGTGATCGGGATCGGCCTCGAGCCAGTCCGCGACGCGCGGCTCGAAGTCGGCGTCAGTCGGGTATCGGCTCATGCCGGTCGCTCCTCGGACGTCGCGAGGGCGCGTCCGTCACGGTCGAGCACGGCCCGCAGCTGACGGACCGCGTAGTGGAGTCGGGACCGCGCGGTCCCCTCGGGAATGCCCAGGGTCTCCGCGATCTCCGTGAGCGGATAGCCCAGGTGGTGGTGCAGGACGACGACCGCCCGCTGCTCCGGTGTCAGCCGGCGGAAGGCGCCTTCGAGCTCGTCCCGGGCGACGACGGAGCGCGCCACGTCCGGTTCGAGCGAGGTGTCGGTGGGAATGACCCGGATGCGCGCGACCCACCGTCGCTCGGTCCGGGCCTCGGCGTAGCACGCGTTGACGACGAGGCGGTGGAGCCAGGCGTCGAAGCGATCGGGGTCGCGAAGGGTGGGCAGGTCGCGCCAGGCGCCGAGCAGCGCCTGCTGGGCCGCGTCCTCGGCGCGGTGCGGATCGCGGAGGATCCGGTAGGCGAGCCGGTAGCAGCCGTCGACGGACTCGGCAGCCAGGGCCGCGAAGGCCTCCTGGTCGCCGCCCATCGCCTGCTCCACCAGCCGGACTCGCATCGGGACCCTCGGTGTCGCGCGGCCTCCCTGGCCACGTCACCGAGTATGGAGCCGTGCCGGCCCGATTCGTTCAGCCCGCAGCGGCCGACTCGTCGATCGCGTTCACGACGTGCGGGCGACCACCGGTGTCGCCAGCCGGCCCAGCCGCTCGATCTCGAGGGTGACGGTGTCTCCAGGCTCCAGGTACCGGCCCAGTGTCTCGTCGCGGATCTCGAGCAGGCAACCCCCGCCGACGGTCCCGCTGCCGAGCAGCTCGCCCGGGCGGAGGCGCACATCGGCCGACGCGCGAGCGACCATCTGCCCGAACGAGTAGTGGGCGCTGGACCAGGTTCCGTGGGTGGTCTCGACGTCGCGACCGTCGTGGGTCCGGATCGTCGCCACCATCGCGAGGTCCGGCCCGGTCCCGCCCGGGGCACGCCGGTCGGCGAGCTCGTCGGGCGTCACCAGCCACGGCCCGATCGAGACCCCGAAGTCCTTGCCCTTCGCCGGCCCGAGGCGGAGCGTGCTCTCGTCGCGCTGCAGGTCCCGCGCCGACCAGTCGTTCAGCACGAAGTAGCCGCCGATGGCCTCCTCGCCGCGCTCCGCGGGGAGGTCCATCGTCGGCGTGTCGATCAGCGCCCCGACCTCCAGCTCGTAGTCCAGCTCCGACGAGCCGCGCGGGGCCCAGACCGGATCGCCGGGCCCGCGAAGCTCGGACACGTTCGAGAAATAGAAGATCGGCAAGCGGTACCACGCCTCGGGGATGGTCTGGTCGCGCCGCTCCCACATCGTGCGCACGTGGCGCTCGAAGGCGTAGAAGTCGCGGAACGAGGGTGGGCGGAGGATCGGGGGGCCGAAGGCGAGGTCGCCGGCGTCGAGGACGGCGTCGTCGTCATCGCGGGGGACGAAGGTCTCGACGAGGTCCGCCAGCGCGGCGACGCGCAGGCCGCGGCCGAGGTGGTCGTCGAGCGTGGTCACCGGCTGCCGATGGAGGACGCGGTCGTGAGCGAGGTTCGAGTTCGCGGCGACCGCCCGGCGACGTGCGATCTCGAGGTCGACCCAGCGCGAGCCCCCGGAATCGAGCGCCGCCGCCAGGCGCCAGTCGGCTCCTGCGGCGGCGTTGTGCTCCCGGACGTGGGCGAGGCGCATCGCCCGAGTCTAGCGAAGGGTGCGGCGGGCCCGGATCGTCTCCGTCAGGTTCGGATCCAGCCAGAGCCCGCCGCGAGGAGCGGGGGGATTGGCTACTTGATCATCTTGCCTTCGGCATCGACGACGTACCACTTGCCGCCAAGGCCCTGACCCTTGGTGTCGCCAGCGGCGGTGTCGCCGGCGAAGTAGTACACCGGCTGGCCGTAGAAGGTGACCTGCTTGGCGCCGTTGTCGTCACGGGTGATCGTGGCGAAGTCCTCGGCGTCGAGGCCGGCCCCGAGGGTCGGGGCGGCATCGGAGGTGAGCGGCGGCCAGCTGGAGAGGCAGTCGCCCGTGCAGGCGGACTTGCCGCCGGAGTCGGCCGTGAACACGTAGAGCGTCAGGCCCTTGTCGCCGCCGACGAGGATCTTGCCGAGGGCGTTGTCCGCGAGGTCGACCTTCGCGCCACCGGCCGCGGCGGATGCGGCGGCGCTGGGCGCCGGGGAGGCCGCGGCGCCGATCGCGTTGCCGTCGGCGCCGACCACGGACCACTTGCCGCCGACCCCCTGGCCGTTGGTCTGGTTGGGCGCGGTGTCTCCCTTGAAGTAGTAGACGGGGTGGCCGTAGAAGGCGACCTGCTGGGTGCCGTCGTCGCGGGCGATCAGGGTGAAGTCCTCGGCGTCGAGGCCCGTCCCGAGGGTCGGCGCGGCGTCCGAGGTCAGCGGCGGCCAGTTGGTGGCGCAGTCGCCGTTGCAGACCGACTTACCGGCGGCCGCTGCGTCCGGCGCGAAGACGTACAGGGTCATCCCGGTGCCGTCGGCGAGGATCTTGCCGAGGGTCGAGTCGGCGAGGTTGACGGTGACGGCGCCGGCGGCGGCAGAGGGGGCCGCCGCGGACGGCGCCGCTGCGGTGGGGGCGGCCGTGGGCGGGGTGGTTGCGCCCGAGCCGGTCGATGAACAGGCCGCGAGGACCATGCCCAGGGCAAGGAGCGGCGCGGTCGCTCGGATCATTCGCATCGTGAGGGTCTCCTGTCCGGGATGTGGCTCGGTGACAGGGACCTCTACGACGAGGGTTCCGGGCCGGTTTCGCGCCCGTCCGTGCGCTAGCCCGGCTTGACCGTCATCAGCCAGATCAGGACGAGCAGCCCCGTCCCGCCGATGAGCGCGAGCGCCTCCGGGCGACGGTTGTCGAGGCGCGCGACGAGCTCCGCGTCATCCAGTCGAGGGGTCTTGGCGGTGCCCTCGAGCCCCTCCCGGAGCGGGTAGTAGAAGCCGGCGCCGACCATGTACATCAGCAGGATCACGACGACGATCACCACGTACGAGGCGACGACCCACGGCGCCGTCAGCCAGCCGGCCGACCACGCCGCGCCGAGGCCGCCGATGCCCAGCAGCAGGAAGCCCAGGTACATCACCTGGTTCCCCTGTGAGGACAGGCCGAGGAGTGCCGCCACGACGTCCCGGTTCGGCTCGCGGCGGATGCGGAACGCCACCCACATCGACACTCCGTGCATGGCCAGGAACAGCGCGAAGCCCACGAGGTGGAGGGCGACGAGCCACGTATACATGTCCGGATCCTCCCTGCAGGCCCGCCAGTCTACGAGGCGCTCAACCCCGCGGCGCGACGAGCGGGACCACGGTCGATGAGCCGCGACGTCCGGAACGCCCAGAACGGGAAGCCGACGTAGATCGCCGCGAACAGGCCCCATCGGGCGCCATTCGGGATCGTGCCGGCTCGGCTGCCGAGATAGCCCGACGCGACGAGCCAGACGCCGAGCCCGAGGTAGGCGATCGAGACGGGGCCGATCTGCTCCTCGAAGGTCAGGACGTTGGTGACAAGCAGCAGCTGCAGCACGGTGATGGCGCCGAATGACGCCAGCCCGAGCACCATGAGCGCGAGGCTGAGCGCCGGTGCGACGCGCCTGACGAGCGCGTGGATCGCCACGACCGCCGGCAGCGCCAGAAGACAGGACACCCAGCCGAGCGTGTCGTTGACGAAGCCCAGGGTCATCCCGGTCGAGCGTGCCCCGGCGCCGAACGCGATGAACATCGCGATCAGGAACACGAGGCTGACGCCTCCCACGAGGCCACTGGCCAGCAGGAGCGTCGCGGCCAGGCGGGCGGGACGATCGACCGGACGCGCGTCCGGGGCGGCGGCGACGATCGTCGGTGAGTGGTCCATGGGTGATTCCTCCTCAGGTCCAGCCGGCGAGCAGCGCAACGCCGATCAGCAGCGTGGGCAGGTACAGCACGGCCGGGACGATATCGCCCGAGACGAGCAGCCAGGCGGCGGTCGCGACCCCGACCACGGCGGTCGCGATGGCGACGGCGGCCGTCACGCCGCCCGTGATCAGGAGCGTGAGGCCGAGGCCGACGAGCGCCGCGCACGTGACCACGACGAAGGCCGCGAACAGCCCGCCTTGGGCAGCTCCCAGCAGCGTCTCCCCTGGTTCCGTGGGTCGGCCGTCCCGGACCAGGTCCGCCAGGGCCGGCGTCGTCCGCGCCCGGACCGCGAGCACCGCACACCACAGCGCGCCCCCGACCGGATAGGCGAGCGCGACCGCGGTCAGCGCCGCCGCGCGGGCACCGTCTGGGTCGGCAGCGAGCGCGAGGATGGCCAGCCCGGCGGCCGTCGCGATCGTCGCGAACCCGAACCCCAGGTTGAGCGCGGCCCAGGCGACGCGATGGGCGCCGATCGTCGCCAGGTGTTCGTCGCGCGTGGCCGACCACACGCGGAGCAGGCTGGGGTTGGCGACCGGGATCGCGCCGACGAGCGGCCCGACGACCAGCAGGATGCCGGCCGCGGTGATCGAGTCAGGCAACGGAGACGACCGTTCGCTCGAGGAGCCAGGTACCGATGTGCCTGGTCGCCGTCGGCCGGTCGATGGGCTCCACCGTGAATGCCGGCGCGAACAAGCGCTCGACCTCGCCTGGAACGAGACCCGGGAATGATCGTGACGGGCCGTCGAAGCTGAACCGCGGCAACTCCTCGGGACGCCCCGTGAAGGCGAACAGGAACAGGCGGGATCCGGGTCGGGCGAGGCGCGTGACCAAGGACGCCATCGCCCGCCGACCGGCGGCCGGCAAATCGTCGAGCGTCCCATAGTCCACGAGGAGGTCGAACGGGCCCTCGACGCCGGTGACGGATGCGGCCGTCAGGTTGCCCTCGACGAAGCGGATTCGATCCGGCCCGAGGTTCCGGCGCGTCGCCGCCGTCGCGGGCCTTGCGGAGGGCGACGCGCGAGAAGTCGACCCCGGTGACCTCGAACCCCGCCTCGGCCAGCTCCATCGAGACCGAGCCCGAACCACAGCCGAGGTCGATCGCACGCGCGGCTCCGGCCTCCGGCCGTCGAAGCGCGTCCGGTGAGCACCGCCCGTCCTGCACGAGCGCCCGCAGCTCGGTGCGATCGGCACCCTCCCACGGTGCGCCGAACCGGTACATGAGGTCGTACAGCGGCCTGCCGACGGTCACCATCAACGCGCCTCGGCCGATGCCGCCGGCGAGGTGGCCGCCGTCGCGGGCTCGGCCGAGGTCGACGCCTCGTGCCGCACCTGCCACGACAGCCGGGCGATGATCGCGCCGACGGCGAGGATCAGGAAGCCGTTCACGGGGTGAAGGGCGGCGATCGCGGGGTAGTCCGCTCGCAGCGCCACGAACACCGACTGCAGCGTGAACTGGACGAGCACCAGGACGCACAGCCCGACGATCCGCCGCGGCTCGCGGCCGACGAGTGCCAGGATCAGCATCGCGAGCGTGAACCAGCCCAACAGGTAGCCGAAGTCGCGATGCGTCACGAATGAGCGCGGGTCGTCGAACACGCCGAGCCCGGCGAGGAACACCTGGATGATGCAACAGGCGACGAACACGGCGGCCACGATGGGCAGCGCCTGCCGCGAGAACGAACGGGCCATCAGAGGCTCCTGTGGACGAGAGGCCAACGCCTGCACCATGACCTCACCCCGGCCGGTCGTCATGGGACCGGTGTCCCGATCGGTGTCCCGACTTCGACCCCGCCCGGGCGTGCCGCTCAGAGGCCCCCGGCTCGGCCGCCCATGCCGGCCTCGCGTGCCCGCACGATCGCCTCGGAGCGGTCGCGGACCTGGAGCTTGGCGAAGATGTTCGACACGTGGTTCCGGACCGTCTTCGGCGACAGCACGAGGGAGGCGGTGATGTCGGCGTTCGACCGCCCCTGGGCGATCAGCTCGAGGATCTCGCGCTCGCGATCGGTCAGTTCGGGAAAGGCCGCCGGATCGACGCGCGGGGCGGGCCGCGCGAAGAACGCCATCAACCGTCGCGCGACGCCGGGGCCGAAGATCGCCTCGCCTGATGCCACGGCCCGGATCGCCCGCACGAGCTCGACCCGCTGGGCACCTTTGAGGAGGTAGCCGCGCGCACCGGCGCGCACGGCCTCGAACACGGTCTCGTCATCGTCGTGCATCGTCAGCACGAGGACGGCCACGTGCGGCGAGGCGTCGACGATCCGTCGGGTCCCCTCCACGCCGTCGATGCCCGGCATGTTCACGTCCATCAGCACGACGTCGGGCTGCAGCCGCTCCGCCACCGCGACGGCGTCGACGCCCGACGCCGCCTCGCCGACGACCTCGATGTCCGCGGCCGTAGCGAGCAGCGCCCGCAGACCGCTCCGGAACGCGGCGTGATCGTCGGCGATCAGCACCCGGATCGTCGACGCCGACTCGGTCACGCCGGCGCCCGCCCGATGGGTAGTCGGGCGAAGACGCGTGTCCCGCCCTCGGCCCGCCGTTCCACCGCGACCTCGCCGCCGACCTCGGCTGCCCGCTCGCGCATGGACTCGAGGCCGGTCCCGGACCGCGGCTCGTCCGGGAGACCACGTCCATCGTCGGTCACCTCCACGGTCAGCTGGCTGCCGGCCTCCAGCCGGACGAGGCATGCGCTCGCGCCAGCGTGGCGCACGGCGTTGGTCATGGCTTCGACCGCGATCCGGTAGGCGGCGACCTCGACGGCTGCGGGCAGCTCGGGCAGGGGAGCGGGCTCGCACTCGACGTGGATGGCGGCCGTCCCCGGGTCGCCCGCCGGTCCGCCCTCGGTCGCCGATCCGCGGTCGAGGCGCGCCGCCTGGTGGCCGATCGCGCCGGCCAGCCCCAGCTCGTCGAGCGCGGGTGGACGCAGCCCGTCGACCAGCCGCCGGACGTCCGCCAGCGCCTCGCGCACCTCCACGCTCAGCGCGTCCAGCTGGCGCCGGGCGGTCTCGGGATCATCGTCGAGCACGGCCGCCGATGCCTCCGCCCGCATGCCGATCGCCGCCAGCGCGGGCCCGAGGCCGTCGTGGAGGTCTCTTCGGAGGCGCCGCCGCTCCTCCTCGCGGGCGACGACGAGCTGTTCGCGCGAGCGGGCGAGCGCGTCGCGGAGCTGCTGGGCGTGGATCGCAGCGCCGGCCTGACGGGCGAGGTCGTGGAGGAGCGCCAGCTCGTCCGCGCGGAAGCGGCGATCCCCACTTCGGACGCCCAACACCAGACGACCGACCGGTGTCGCCCCGTGGACGAGGTCGATCGTCTCGACCGTCGCCACGGGTGCTCCGCGCTCCGCGACGATCCGGCTCGTGCCAAGCTCGTCCGTCACCTCCACGACCACCCATGGCAGGCGGAGGGCATCGGCCACGGTCTCCGCGATGGCCGGGAAGGCGCGATCCGGGTCTGCCGCCACCTCCAGCCGCGTGCCGAGGCGTCGCATCGCCCGCAGCGGCTCGTCGCGCTGGCCGTACATCATCCGATTGACCGTCCGCTGGAGGACGTCGCGAAGCGGGAGCGCCACGAGTGCCGCCAGGCCGATCGCCACCAGCTCGACGACGTAGCCGTGGCCGGGGCCGATCGCGGTGCCCAGCCCGATCGTGGTCACGACATACATGCCGATCACGACGAGCGTGAGCGAGCCGTAGACCAGCGTCCGGTTGAGGACGACCTCGATGTCGAACAGGCGGTCGCGCAGGATGCCGACGGCGAGCCCGATCGGAAGCGGGAGGGCGATCAGGCCGATCCAGCTCGCGGGGACGAGGGAGCTCCCCGTGACGAGCTCCGGGACCTGGAACAGCACCAGGCCGAGGACCACGCTGGTCAGGGCCCCGAGGGCGGCCCAACGGCTGCGGCTGCGCGCGACGGGATCGGGCGGACGCAGATACGCCCGTGCGGCGAGCACCAGCCAGCCGAGCAGGCACGGGACGACGACGGCGAGCTGCACGCGCGGCCAGGTCCCGATCCAGTCGAGCAGGGAGGGGCTGGTGAGGCGACTCACCGCAAGCAGCGCGGCGTACGCGCCAAGCGCGACGGCGTAGATCGCCGGCACCAGCCGCGGGCGGCGCGCCAGCACGGGCGCCGGGGACGGGAACGTGAGGCCGAGATGGACGGCCGCGGGCCACATGACCATGTACAGGCCGGCGGTCAGCAGCGCCTGGAGCAGGAACGGACCGCCAAGCGCGACGTCGCTGGTCGTCGCACCGAGGTACCACGGCACGCTGCTGCCTGCGGCGCCGGATGCCACGATGACCAGCGCGGTCGCGGCGGGCACGTCGGGTCGGCGCCAGAACACGAGCGCGGCCACGGCGGCGATGGCGATGGAGAACAGGATCACGCTCCAGCCCGCCGCCAGCGTCGCGCCGATCGGCGGCGGCGCCCACACGACATCGATCGGCGCTTGCACGCCGGCGCGCGCAACGATGTAGGGCACGGGATCGCCGGTCGGCCGCGCGACCGCCGGATCGAGCACGAGGCGCGCCCACGCATCCATCGAGCGGCCCGCGATCGATTCGACGCGGTCGCCGTCCTCGAGGTCCGGCTGCGGCGGGTCGATCGGTGCGATCGCGATGCCCGCCGCCGACCAGGCATCGTCGTAGAAGGCAATGCGCCCGCCATCGGACGGCGCGACCACGCGCATGCCGACGTACAGCAGCGCCCCGGCCAGCGACGCTCCCAGCAACAGCCACGTCGCGAGCCGGCGAGCCCGATCCCCAGCGCGCATCGCCTCTCCGCGGTCCCGGGAAGGCCCCTCGTCAACGGAGCCGGACGCCAAGTCTAGGAGGCGTCGCAACCCCCGCACGCAGAACCAAACGCGATTTCCTGAACGCAGCGCGCGCCGACCGGACCAGTAGAGTTGGACGGCGCCCCCGATTGGGCGCCAAGAGGGGCGACGGTGGATCGCGATCTCGTCGAGGCGGCCCAACGCGGCGACCGGGAGGCGTATGTCGACCTGGTCCGTCCGCGCGCCGATCGGCTGTTCGCGATCGCACAGCGGATTCTCCGCGACGTCGACCGGGCCGAGGATGCCTTCCAGGATGCGCTGGTGATCGCCTGGCGTGACCTGCGGGCGCTCCGCGATCCGGACCGGTTCGACCCGTGGCTCCAGAAGCTCCTGATCAACGTCTGCATCCGCCAGGCGAGCCGGGAACGGCGTCGCGTGGCCAATCTCCGGGTGCTGCCGATCGACGGACCGGCCGCGCCCGACGAGCTCCTGACAATCGCCGACCGGGACCAGCTCGAACGCGGGTTCAGGCGGCTGTCGGCCGACCAGCGGGTCGTGCTCACGCTGCACCATTTCTCGGGCTACGCCCCCAGCGAGATCGCCGAGATCCTCGGCATCCCGCCGGGCACGGTCCGTTCCCGACTGCACAACGCCCACCGCGCGATGCGGGCCTCCCTCGAGGCGGACGCGCGCGCCCAGGCTCTGGAAGGTCGAACGGCATGAACGCCGATCGCGACATCGAACGCCTCCTGGACGCCTGGTTCGCCGACGGCCCGATGCAGGTCTCGGACCATGTCTTCGACGAAGCCGTCGGACGCGTGCACCGTCAACGACAACGTCCCGCGTGGCGCCTCCTGTGGAAGGAGCCCCGCATGTCAGCACCGTTCAAGGCCGCGCTCGCCGTGGCCGCCGTCATCGTCGTGTTCGTCGCCGGCTTCGCCATGCTCGGCGGATCCGGGGGCGTGATCGGCGGCGTCGCGGCACCCACCGCAACCCCGTCGCCTACGCCCGTGCCCCCGACCCTCCCCGACGGGTCGCTGCAGGCGGGGACCTACCTCGGGGAGGTTCTGCCGACCGATCCCATGAGGTGGACCGTCACCGTTCCGGCCGGCTGGAGCGGCTACCAGGGATGGGCGGTGGTCGGCCCCGAGGATCCCAATGACAAGGGCGTCATCATCGCCCCGATCCTGAAGGCCAGCATCCCCGCGGACTCTTGCGCCACGGCGAAGCCGGTGCCGGCCACCTCGGTGGACGAGCTCGTCGCGGCCGTCGAAGCGCGCGACGACTGGGTCGTCTCGGAGCCGGTCGACGTGACCATCGGCGGGTACTCCGGGAAGCGCATCGACCTCGAGCTTCCGGAGGACGTGACCGTCTGCGTGGGAATCGGGAGAACTACAAGGTGATCCTGGAAGGCACGGACAGCACCGGGGGATGGTGGGCTCAGGGCCCATCCAACCGGTTCAACCTGTGGGTCCTCGACGTCGAGGGCAGGCCGATGGTCGTCATGCGCAACAGCTACGCCGATTCCCCGGCCGAGCAGCTGAGCCAGTCGGACGACATCATCGACTCGATCGGCATCACTCCCTGAGGACCAGGCAACGCGGGGCCCGGCGACGGGCTCCCGCGACCTCCGCCTGGCGCCCGATTGCCTAGAGGTTCCCGCGCCGGGCCTGCTCGATCTCGATCGCCTCGAACGGTGCCTTGAAGTTGCCGGCGTCGCTCGGCACGCGTGGGTCCGACGAAGATTGAACCCCGTCCCGGCATCGGCCCCCAATATGGGCGGACCGGCGCCCCGCTGAGCGCCGACCAGGGACGATGCAGGTGGATCGCGATCTCGTTGAGGCGGCTCGCGGCGGGGATCGGGAGGCATACGCCGACCTGATCCGTGTCCGTGCGGATCGCCTGTTCGCGATCGCACAGCGGATCCTCCGCGACGTCGATCGGACCGAGGATGCCGTGCAGGACGCATTGGTGATCGCCTGGCGCGACCTGCCCGCACTCCGCGATCCGGACCGATTCGACGCGTGGCTGCGGCGTCTCCTGGTCCGATCCTGCATCTCCGAGGCACGGCGCGAGCGGCGCCTCGGCGCCACGATCCGGGTCCTTCCGCTTGACCTCCCCGAACCCTCGGACGACTACGTCAGCGTCGCCGACCGAGACGAGCTGGATCGCGGCTTCCGCCGCCTGCCACCCGAGCAGCGCGCCATCCTCGTGCTGCGCCACTTCGCCGGACTGGAGATGGCGGAGATCGCCGATGCGCTGGCGATCCCGCCCGGCACGGTCCGGTCTCGACTCCACCACGCCCACCGTGCGATGCGCGCCGTCCTCGATGCCGACGCCCGCGCGACCGCGATCGGAGGGCGACCCGCATGACGACCGAGCGCGACGTGGAGCGCGTCCTCGAGCGCTGGCTCGTCGATGGCGTCGACGAGATGCCGAGTCGGGTCTTCATCTCGATCGTCGATCGCGTGGAGCGCCAGCCCCAGCAGCGCGCGTGGCGCGTCACCTGGAGGGACTCCACCATGAACGCCTATCTCAAGCCAATCCTCGCCATCGCGGCGGTCGTCGTCCTCGCCGTCGGCGGCATCGCCTTCATCGCTCGACCGTCCGGGTTGGGTGTTGGCGTCGCCGCTCCGTCCGCATCGCCCACCATCTCACCGTCGCCTACGCCATTGCCGCCGACCCTGCCCGATGGCCGACTCGAAGAGCGCGACTATGTGGTTCGAGCCTTGGCCGATGACCCGATGGCCTTCACCATCACCGCCCCGGCCGGCTGGACCGGCTTCGGTGGCTTCTTCCTCGGAGGTCCGAACACCTCGGGCGCTCCGGACGGGATCGGGATCTCCGTCAATCACGACCCACAGGTCGTTACCGACCCCTGCGACGCCTCCGTCCACACGCCGCCCCCCGCGTCGAGCGCGCCGTCCGTCGACGGCCTCGTCGCGGCGATCTCAGCCCGCCAGGACCTCCAGGTGTCCGGCGTCACGGACACCGTGCTCGCCGGCTACACGGGCAAGCGCCTCGACGTCCAGTTCCCGTCTGAGCTGGCGTGCGCCAAGCACTACCTGTTCGCGGAGCCGAAGGGCCTGTATGCCAACGGCCCGGCGAATCGCTGGCGGGTCTGGCTCCTCGACGTCGACGGCGAGACCGGGGTCGTCGTGCTCCTGGACTACGCGGGCACGCCGGCCGCCGACCGCGCCGCCGCGCAAGCCGCCATCGACTCGGTTCGGATCACCCGGTAGGTCGACGGCAGGCGCGGGCGCCTCGTCAGAGGTTCCCGCGCCGGGCCTGCTCGATCTCGATCGCCTCGAACAGCGCCTTGAAGTTGCCCACGCCGAAGCCCCGCGAGCCGTGGCGTTCGATGATCTCGAAGAAGAACGTCGGGCGGTCCTGGATCGGGCGCGTGAAGATCTGGAGGAGGTAGCCCTCCTCGTCGCGGTCGGCCTCGATCCCCAGCTCCTCCAGCACGTCCATCGGGACGCCGACGTCGCCCACCCGGTCGGCCAGCGACTCGTAGTAGGCATGGGGCATGCCCAGGAACTCGACGCCGTTGTCGCGCAGCCGGCGGACGGTGGCCACGATGTCCTCGGTCCGCAGCGCGACGTGCTGGACACCGGGCGTGTGGTACCAGTCGAGGAACTCCTGGATCTGGCTCTTCTTCTTGCCCGTGGCGGGCTCGTTGATCGGGAACTTCACGCGGCCGTTGCCGTTGGTCATGACCTTCGACATCAGCGCGCTGTAGTCCGTGTGGATGACCTTGTCGTCGTAGTGGATGAGCTGCGCGAAGCCGAACACGTCGCGGTAGTAGTCCACGAACCTGTTCATGTCGCCGAGCCCGACGTTGCCGACGCAGTGGTCGACCTCGAGCAGGCTCAGGCCGGTCGCCGCCTTCGCCGGCTTCTTGACCTTTCGATAGCCGGGCGCAAACGGGCCGTGGTAGTCGCGGCGGTCGACGAAGCTGTGGCGGACGTCGCCATACGTCCAGACGGCGCTGCGACGCAGGACGCCGTCCTCGCCGCCGTCGAGTTCGACCGGCTCCATCGCCGATCGGGCGCCGCGGGACGTCGTCTCACGCCACGACGCTGCCGAGTCCTGGACCGCGAACGCGATGTCCCGGACGCCGTCCCCGTGGGCGCGGACGTGCTCCGCGATCTCGCCGTCGGGGGTCAGCGGCGCGGTGAGCACGATCCGGATGTCGTGCTGCTGCATGACGTAGCTCGCGCGGTCCCGCACGCCGGTCTCGAGGCCCGAGAAGGCGACCGGCGTGAAGCCCCACAGTGCACGGAAATAGGCGGACGCCTGGCGGGCGTTGCCGACCCAGAACTCGACGTGGTCGATGCCGTCGAGCGGCAGGAAGTCCTTGGCCTCCGCGAACGCGTCCTTGTT
>CAWHIA010000016.1:0-142787 GCA_963829155.1 uncultured Chloroflexia bacterium
GTACGCCGGTCCCGCCCGCCACCAGCACTCGGCCGTCCGGAGGAGCGCCGCCTGGTGGGCGCGGCGCTCGAGCTCCATCGCCGCCGCGCGACTGAACGTCCCGGACGCAGGATCCCAGGTCTCCGCGCTCCTGAGCGGGCCGACCAGTTCGGGCGGACGTTCGGATCCGCGCTGCGCCCCCCGTGACGAGCACGCGCCCATCGCGAAGGAGCGTCGCCGCCTGGGCGCCCTCGATGTAGTGGCGCGGCTCGCCAACCCGGATGAACGTGTTCGTGTCCGGGTCGTAGACCTCCGCGGCCTCGGCGTGTCGATGCCCCACTGCGGATTGCCGACGATCAGCACGCGCCCGTCGGCCAGCAGCGTCGCCGTGTGCCAGCCGCGCTCGTCGTTCAGCTCGGGACCCGCGACGAGCGTCCCGTCGGGGTTCCAGATCCAGGTCGCACGCAGGTCGTCGCCGGGGCATCGTCGGAGCGTGCCGGGAGGAGTGGCGACGGTCTGGACTTGGCAGACGGGCCCGCCGACGATCAGGACGCGGCCATCCTGCAGGGTGGTCGCGGTCAGGGCCTGCGCCCGGATCGGCGTCGAGCCGGCCTCGAACGCGCCGGTCGCCGGATCCCAGATCTCGACCTGGTCGACGGCCGCCGAGGAGTCGGGCGACCGGCTCCCACCGACGATCAGCACGCGCCCGTCGTGGAGCAGCGTCGCCGTGTGCGCGAACCGTGCCTGCGAGAGGCTGCCCGGCCGGCGAGAACGTCCGGGTCGCGGGATCCCAGAGCTCGGCCGCCGCGATCGCCGTGCCGTCGGGCCCCACGCCGCCGGTCACGAGCACGCGGCCGTCCTCGAGCCGCGTGGCGGTGTGCAGATATCGAGCGATCGCGAGCGTGCCTGCGGCCTGCCAGGACGCGCCAGCCCCTTGTCCGTCGCCCTGGGTCACCACCACCGGCCTGATGTCGTCCGCGGTCGGGGCGGGACGCGGCCGAGTCGCCGCTCGGCGATGGAACCACCGACGATGTCGGCACGACGGCCACCGCCGGCGGGAACGGACGCGGCTTGGCGGGCGTCGGAGCCCCGGCGAACAGTGCCCAGCCGGCCGCGCCGACTCCGAGCGCGATCGTCGCGGCCAGCAGCGTCAGGCCGCGGAACCGACGACGCCGCGCCGCGTCGAGGACCGCCACGCTCGGGATCGCGAGCACCGCGGCGCGCAGCGCCGACGGCGTCGGGTCCTCGACCCGCGCGTCGCGGAAGTGCGCCCGGAGGTGGCGCTCGAGATCGAGGTCGATGTCGGCGTCGTTCATCGCGCGACTCCCTCGCGGGCAAGGACGTCGATGGTTTCATGGAGGTACCGCAGGGCGTAGTGGAGTCGCGAGCGCACCGTCCCGATCGGGATGTCGAGCCGCCGGGCGATCTCGTCCGCCGCGAGGTCGCGGTCGTACCGCAGCGCGATCACGATCCGGTGGTCCGGCGACAGCCTCGCGAGGGCCTGGTCGATGGCGTCGCGCTCGTGGGTCCGCACGTACGGGTCGGCGGTCGCGAGCGCGAGCTCGTCGGAGATGTCGACGGCCGTGCGCCGGGACGATCGACGCAGCCGGTCCTTGCAGGCGTTCACCAGGATCCGGTCGAACCACGCCTCGAATCGTTCCGGGTCGCGGATGGTCGACCACTTCCGCCACGCCTGGACGAACGCGTCGTGGGTGACGTCCTGCGCCTCCGTCGGGTCGCGCAGGATCACCCTGGCGAGCCGATAGGCGGCGTCCAGGTGCTCGTCGGCAAGCCGCTGGAACGCGGCTGCCGCGGTCGCGCCCGGATCGGCCGCCTGGGCCTCGCCTCCGGTCATGTCGACAGCCTCGCCTGCGCCGTTCATGACCACAAGACGACGGTCAGGGCAAAAACCTTCGAATGGCGTGTTGTCGGCGGTGCCGCGACCCGATCCCTACGCCGTCGTCGACGGCGCCGCCCCGCCGCGTCGCGCCTTGACGCGCCCCCACCACAGGTCGATCCCGATGCTGATCGCCACGATCGTCACGAGGGTGAGGATCGAGCCCGGCTCCTGGATGAGGGTCGTGAACACGAAGGTCAACAACGTGACGCCGGTCGTGACGAGCCCAAGCAGCAACAGCGGCGAGATTCGCGTGCGTGTCGGCCCGGATGCGCAGGTGGCCGATCGTGACCAGCGCGAAGATCCCCAGCGCAACGGCCGAACCGATCGACGCCACCGCCGACAGGTCGAACAGCACGACCAGCAGGATGATCCCGGCCGCCGCGATCAGCAGGCCGGCCGGGGCGACCCCGCCGATTCGGCGGGCCATGAGGTCGGGGAACTGGCCGGTGGAGGCGAGGTGGTCGGAGAGGCCGGTCGCCGGATACAGCCCGGCGTTGGTGGCCCCGGCCGTCGCGAACAGGGCCGTCACTGTCATCAGCCAGTAGCCGGCCTGGCCGAGTACCGGCTGGGCCGCGACGGCGATCGCGGTCGGGCCGGCGGCGATCACCTCGGGCACGGTCAACGTCCCGAACACCCCGATGGACACGGCGATGTAGATGGTGGCCGCGATCCCGATCGCGATCGCCATCGCCCGCGGCAGTTCCCGCTTCGGGTCGGCCAGGTCGCGGGCCGTGAACGTGACGACGCCGAAGCCCAGGAACGCGAAGAACGTCAGCGCCACGGCCGACACGATGTCGCGTACGCCGGGGTACGTGGACGGCGCGAGGAGTGCCGGGTCGGCGTTCGCGATCGTGACGACGGCGAACACGGCCAGGATCCCGACCACGATGAACACGACGAGGCTCGACACCCGGGCCACGAACGTGGATCCCGCGACGTTGAGTGCGGTCATCGCGAGGACGAGGAGCACCGCGAACCCCTTGACCCCAGCGACCGAGCCGCCGGCCACGCTGTCGCTGGCGTAGCTGCCGAACGACAGGGCGACCATCGCCGTCACGATGATGTTGGCCGCGAACACGAGCCACGCGGTCACGGTCGCGACGTGGCCCTCGCCGAAGCCCTGGTTCACGTACTCGAGCAGGCCGCCGGCCGACGGGTAGCGGGCGCCGAGCCGGGCGAACGAGTAGCCCTGGAGCGCGGCGATGATCCCGGCCAGCGCGAACGCCAACCAGACCGCGCTGCCCGCCACCTCGCCGGCCGTGCCGAGGAGCGAGAAGATGCCGGCGCCGACCATCGCCCCGACGCCGATGAACGCCGCCTGGCGCGTGGTGACGTGGCGCGCCGGCACGGTGCCGGCGGCGCCCACGGCGGTCATGACGCCACCGTCACTGGACGAGCACGCCGACCGAGAGGACGAGGAACGTCAGCACGGCCAGCAGGATGAGCAGCGGCCACACGAACTTGAGCCAGGTGCCGTATCCCACCCGCGCGATCGCGAGCCCGCCCATGACGACGGCAGAAGTCGGGGTGATCAGGTTGATGAGCCCGCTCGCGGACTGGTACGCGGTGACGACCAGCTGCGCCGGCACGTCGGCGAAGGACGCCAGCGGCGCCATGATCGGCATCGCCACCGTCGCGAGGCCGGACGAGGAGGGGATCAGGAACGACAGCGGCAGGAAGAGCACGAACATCAGGTTGATGAACGCCACCCCGCCCAGGTCGCTGACCGCGATCTCGGCCCAGTTGAGGACCGTGTCGGTGATCTGGCCATTGGTCATGACCACGGTGATCCCGCGCGCGATGCCGATGATCAGGGCGACGCCGAGCAGGTCGCGGGCGCCGTCGACGAAGGTCGACGTGAAGCCGTTCTCGGACATCCGCCCGGCGAGCCCGATGAGGATCGCGAACAGCAGGAACGACGCGGTCATCTCCGGGAACCACCACCACAGCGTCGGCACGCCGATGCCCAGGTCCTCCCACGGGATGACGCCGTAGATCATCACGGCGAACGCCAGGAAGAACAGCACCAGCACCGCCTGCTGGGGGCGGGTCAGCGCGCCCGCCGCTCTCCTCCGTCGCGCGGAAGCGCGCCTCGTTCTCGGTCTTCATCGAGAACACGAGCGACCGGCCCGGGTCGGCCTTGATGCGGTCCGCGTAGCGCAGCAGGAACGCGATCCCGATCGCTGTGCCGACCACCAGGATCACGACTCGACCGATCAGCCCCTCGCTGATCGAGGTGCCGGCGAAGCCCGACGCGATCCCGGTGGCGAACGGGTTGATCGTCGAGCCGAGCACGCCGATCCCGCAGCCGAGGAGCACGATCGAGGCGCCGACCAGCGCGTCGTAGCCCGCCGCGATCATCACCGTGATGATCAGCGCGTAGAACGCGAGGCTCTCCTCGGCCATCCCGAACGTGGTGCCGCCCAGCGCGAACACGGCCATGAGGATCGGGATCATCCAGCGCTCCCGGCCCCGGAGCCGTGCGACGATCCGCGCGATCCCGACCTGGATCGCACCGGTCTTCATCGTCACGCCCAGGAACCCGCCGATCACGAGGATGAACAGCGCGACGTCGATCGCCCCGAACAGCTCGCCGGAGTTCCAGACGCTGATGCTGCCGTCCTCGGCGCTCTCGATGCCGTACAGGCCGTTGATCGGGGCCATCAGGGAGTCGACGACGATCCGCTGCGGGGTCGACTCGACCTGGTGGTACGTGCCCGGGATCGGCTGGCCGTTCTCGTCGAGCTCGTAGGTCCCGGCCGGGATCAGGTATGTCAGGAACGCCACGATGACGATGAGGGCGAACAGGATCGTGTAGGCGCTGGGCAGCGCGAAGCCCTTCTTCGGCTCCGCCCCGTTCTCCGCGACCGCCATCGAACCTCCTCCTGCCGTGCCGCGCAACCCGCGGCGGGCGACCCGCTCCCGGTTCAGCCGTTCGTCGTGACGACCACCCCGCCGGCGACGTCCCCGACGGCGACATGCCCGGCGCGTCGTGGTTCGCCGCGCCGCGGGCGAACACGATGAACACCACGATCGCGAAGACCGCGATCAGCGCGACGACCAGGCGCCTCGGCTCGTCCATGGCACCCTCCTCAGATCGGGTCGCGCTCGACCGGGCAGGTCATGCAGTGGCCGCCGCCCCGGCCCTTGCCGAGCTCGAACCCCTCGATCGTAACGACCTCGACGCCCGCCTCGCGCATCTTCGCGATCGTAAACGTGTTGCGCTCGTAGGCGATGACGACGCCCGGCTCGAGGGCGACGACGTTGTTGCCGTCGTCCCACTGCTCGCGTTCCTGCTGGTAGGCGTCCCCGCCGGTCGCCACGACGTGGAGCTTCGGCACGCCCAGGGCGTCGGCGACGGCCGTCAGAAGGTCCTTGTCCTCGCGCACGTCCAGCGTGCCCGCCTTCTTGCCGGGCCGGAGGCTGATCGCACGGATGCCCTCGACGACCTTGGGATAGGCCGTCGCCTTGTCGTGATCGAGCAGCGTGAACACCGTGTCGAGGTGCATGTGCGCCCGGTCCTTGGACATCACGCACGCGATCACGCGCTCGGCGGCGCCCTTGGCGAACAGGGCCTTGGCGATCACCTCGATCATTCGCCCTGTTGTCCGCTCCGACATGCCGATCGCCACCGTGCCGCGGCCGATGATCTCGACGTCGCCGCCCTCGAGCGAGGCGAGGCCAAAGTCCTCGATCCGGAACCGGTCGTCGTCGCCCATCGGCGGGTACCAGAACTCGAAGTCCGCGTCCGCGAACAGGGGATGGGCGCGATAGATCGCGGCCATGTTGTAGGCCTCGCGCCGCCTGGCCGGCCAGTACATCGGGTTGACCGAGACGCCGCCGTAGATCCAGCACGACGAGTCGCGCGTGAACAGGCTGTTGGGCAGCGGCGGCAGCACGAACGTCGACGGGTCGTCGACGGCGGCGGCGATCAGCGACGTGTCCTTGAGCTTGGCCAGGTCCAGCCCCGACTCGGCGACGGTGAGCCCGCCGATCAGGTGGCGCGCGAGCAGGTCGGGGCTCAGCCGCGACAGGCCCTCGTGGACGGCCTCCGCCAGGCTCGGCCCGACGACCATCGGCGAGCCGACGAGGTCGATCAGCCGCCGTCGGGCCTCCTCGCTGGCGGCCAGCGCCTCCGTGAGGAGGTCCTGGACGTAGTGGACCTCGACGCCGCGCTCGCGCATCCGGGCGACGAACTGGTCGTGCTCCCACTGCGCGCGCTCCACCCACAGGACGTCGTCGAACAGCAGCTCGTCGTGGTTGCCGGGGGTGAGGCGCTTCAGGCTGAGGTCCGGACGATGGACGATGACCCGCCGCAGCTTGCCCACCTCGGAGTGGACGCCGAACGTTCCCATGTGTGCCTCGTCTCCTGCCGCTGTTCGGATGTGTTCTTCAGGCCACCACGCTCGTGCCGGCGGTCCCGGCCACGAGCCCGTCGATCTTGTCCAGCGACCCGATCGCCGCACGCTTGCCCGTCTCCGTCGCGAACTCGGCTGCCGCGTCGACCTTCGGGCCCATCGACCCGGCGGCGAAGCCGCGCGTCGACGCGTCGCTCGCCTTCAGCTCCGGCAGCCGCCGCTGGTCGGGCGTGCCCCAGCCGTCGTATACGCCGTCGACGTCGGTGGCCATGATGAACACGTCCGCGCCGAGCTCGCGCGCCAGCAACGCGCTCGCGAGGTCCTTGTCGATGACGGCCTCCACGCCGACCAGCGTGCGTTCCCTGTCCGGGTCGTACATCGTCGGGATCCCGCCACCGCCTGCGCAGATCACGACCGTGCCCTGCTCCAGGAGCCAGCGGATCGGCCGGATCTCGAAGATCCGCCGCGGACGTGGCGACGCGACGACCCGCCGGAACTTGGCGCCGTCCGGCTTGACCACCCAGCCCTTCGCCTCGGCCAGCGCGCGCGCCTCCGCCTCCTCGTAGACCGGGCCGACGAACTTCGTCGGATCGTTGAACGCCGGGTCCGCTGGGTCGACCTCGATCATCGTCAGGATCGTCGCAAGCGGTGTCTCGAACGGGAGCACGTTGCCGAGCTCCTGTTCCAGGAGGTACCCGATCATGCCCTCGGTCTCCGCCCCGAGGACGTCGAGCGGGTAGGGATCGACGGACTCGTAGGCCTCGGACTGCAGCGCCAGCAGCCCCACCTGGGGGCCGTTCCCGTGCGTGACCACCAGCTCGTGCACCGCCGCGATCCGCGCGAGCGCCCCAGCCGCCACCTGGACGTTGGCGCGCTGGCGGTCGGCCGTCATCGGCTCACCGCGGCGGAGCAGGGCGTTGCCGCCGAGGGCGACCACGACACGCATCGCTCGTCCTCAGCTGCCGAGCGTCGCGACCATCACGGCCTTGATCGTGTGCATCCGGTTCTCGGCCTGGTCCCACACGATCGAGCGCTCGGACTCGAACACGTCGTTCGTGACCTCCATGCCGTCGAGCCCGAAGCGCTCGAACATCTCCTCGCCGACCTCGGTGTTGCGGTCGTGGAGCGCCGGCAGGCAGTGCAGGAACTTGACGGCGGGGTTGCCCGTGAGCTGCACGAGGTCCGCGTTCACCTGGTAGGGCTTGAGAAGCTTGACGCGCTCGTCCCAGACCGACTTGTCCTCGCCCATCGAGACCCACACGTCGGTGTACAGGAAGTCGACGCCCTTGACCGCCTCGGCCGGGTCGTCGCTGAGTGTGACGCGGGCGCCGGTCTGTTCGGCGATGGTCCGGCACTCGGCAACAAGGTCCTTGTCGGGCCAGAGGTGCTTCGGCCCACACAGCCGCACGTCCATGCCCATCTTGGCGCCACCGACCATGAGCGAGTCGCCCATGTTGTTGCGGGCGTCCCCGAGGTAGCAGTACGAGATCTGCGTCAGCGGCTTGTCGCTGAACTCGGTCATCGTCAGGAAGTCGGCCAGGATCTGGGTAGGGTGGAACTCGTCCGTGAGCCCGTTCCAGACCGGCACCCCGGCGAACTGGGCCAGCTGTTCGACGATGTCCTGGTCGAAGCCGCGGTACTCGATGCCGTCGAAGATGCGCCCCAGCACGCGCGCCGTGTCCTTCATCGACTCCTTGTGGCCGATCTGCGATCCGCTCGGGCCGAGGTACGTCACGTGGGCGCCCTGGTCGTAGGCCGCGACCTCGAACGACACCCGGGTTCGCGTGGAGGCCTTCTCGAAGATGATCGCGATGTTCTTGCCCCGAAGGTGCTGCTGTTCGTACCCGCCGTACTTCGCGCGCTTGAGGTCCCGAGACAGGTCCAGCAGGAACCGGATCTCGCGAGGCGTGAAGTCCAGCAGCTTGAGGAAGCTGCGGCCGTGCAGGTTGAACCCCATGTCATGCCTCCCGATCCCCGCGCCACGTCGCTCGGAGCGTCACACGCCTTCGTTAACGGATGCTTCCGGGTTCGCGGCCGCTCGCCAGTCGCAGCCAGATTAGCCCTCTTCGGCGAGCAGCTCCTGCTTCGCCTCGAGCATGGCCGCACGTGCCGCCGCGTCGATCACCGGGAACTTGGGGTCGATGCGCACCAGCTCGTCCAGGATCACCGCCGCGGCCGACAGGCGCATCAGCCACTTCCGGTCGGCCGGGATCACGTACCACGGCGCGTGCTCGGTGCTGGTGTGGCTCAGGACCTCGGCGAAGGCCTGCTGGTAGTCGTCCCAGTGGGCGCGCTCGCGGATGTCCGCCGGGGAGAACTTCCAGTTGCGCTCGAGCTCGTCGATCCGGCGCAGGAACCGCCGCTTCTGCTCGTCGGGCGAGACGTTCAGGAACAGCTTGACGATCCGGATCCCGTTGTCGGTGAGGTAGCGCTCCCAGTCGTTGATCTCGCGGAAGCGGCGCGACCAGACGTCGCCGCGCTTGGCGCTCGCCGGCAGGTGCTGGCCGAGCAGGATCTCCTTGTGGACCCGGACCACGAGGGTCTCCTCGTAGTAGGAGCGGTTGAAGATGCCGATCGTGCCGCGGCCGGGCATCCGCTTGCGCGTAGCGCCACAGGTAGTCGTGGTCGATCTCCTCGGCCGAGGGGACCTTGAACGAGCTCACCTCCACGCCCTGCGGGTTCACGCCGCTCATGACGTGCTTGATCGTCCCGTCCTTGCCCGCGGCGTCCATCGCCTGGAACACCACCAGCAGCCCGTACGTGTCCTGCGCGGCCAGCCTCGCCTGGTACTCGGCGAGCAGCTCGACGCCCCGCTGGAGCAGGGAGGCCGCGTCCTTCTTGGTCAGGTCGTCCGGGCACCACCCGGGATCGAAGTCCTTGGGCAGCTTGACCTTTCGGCCGGGCTCGACCCGGAACGGCTTGATGAACGACCGGAGGTCGTCGACGTTGGCGATGCGCGGCTCGTCGGCCACCTCAGGCGGCGGCCGGCACGGCGGCCGGCGCGACGGCGGACGGGTCCTCGTCGAAGTCGGCCTTCCAGACCAGCTTGCGGACCTCGCCCACCACGAGGATCAGGAGGCCGGCGACGAGGCAGATGACCCACTGCTCGAGCGTCAGCGACGTCGTGTCCAGGATCCGGTTGAAGAAGTCGAAGTTGGGGATCAGCAGGATGAACACGATGGACGCCAGCGTCGCGTACAGGAACGGCCGGTCGCCCATGACGTCGAGGCTGAACACGGAGTGCCGCTCGTCCTTGGTCACGAACGAGAACGCGACGTTGGACACGGAGAACGTGATCATGCCCATCGTTCGCGCGACCACGTCGTCGTGGTACGTGTTGTTCGACCACGACAGGACGGCGAGCGTGCTCAGGCCCATCACACCGCCCGCGACCGTGAGCCAGTACAGGAGGCGACGGCCCAGCAGGGCCTCGTTGCTGGGCCGCGGCTTGCGCTCCATCAGCCCGATCGACGGCTTGCCGTAGCCCAGGCCCACGGCCTGGAAGACCTGGATCGTGAAGTTCATGAACAGCGTCTGGAGCGGGAAGAACGGCACCCCGCCGAGCACGTTGAGGATGCTCGACCCGAGGAACGTGAAGATGTAGCCGATCAGCAGGCCGACCTGGAACCGGATGTACTTCTTGAGGTTGTCGTACAGGCCCCGGCCCAGCTCGACCGCCTTCACGATGGTCGAGAAGTCGTCGTCGGTCAGGATCATGTTGGCGGCCTCCTTCGAGACCTCCGTCCCAGTGATCCCCATGGCCACGCCGATGTCGGCCTTCTTGAGCGCCGGTGCGTCGTTCACGCCGTCGCCGGTCATGGCGACGATGTGGCCCTTCATCCGCAGCAGGTCCACCAGATGGACCTTGTCCTCGGGGGTGACGCGGGCGATCACGCCGATGTCGTCGAGCTGCGCGAGCGCCTCGTCGTCGGACATCGCGCGGAACTCGGCACCCGTGATCGCGCGGCCCGGGATCCCGAGGTCCCTGGCGATCGCCTCGGCGGTGACGGCGTGGTCGCCGGTGATCATCCGGACCTGGATGCCGGCGCTGTGCGCGTCGGCGATCGACACCTTGGCCGCCGGCCGCGGCGGGTCGACGATGCCGACGAGGGCCAGCAGCGTCATGCCGTCGAGCAACGGCAGCATGTCGGCCTTGGCGTCGAAGGTCTTCGGATCGAAGTCCTTGCGACCCGTGGCCATGACCCGCAGGCCCTTCGACCCCAGGCGCTCGTTCTCGTCGAGGTAGCGCTGCTTCATCGCGTCGTCGACACGCGAGACGCCGGACAGGTCCGGCGTGATCACGGTCGTGCCGCGGGCAAGCAGCTGGTCGGGGGCGCCCTTGACGAAGGCGCGGATGACGTCATGGCCGCGCTCGTCCTTCATCGCGTGGAAGGTGGCCATCATCTTGTAGGCGGCGTCGAACGGGAGGGTCGCGACGCGCGGGTACGCCTCGCGGGTGGCGATCGCGGAGACCCCGCCCTTCTCGGCGAGCACGACGAGCGCGCCCTCGGTCGGGTCGCCGATGAGACCGCCGTCCTTGACGACCGCATCGGCGGCCAGGACGCACGGCAGCAGGAACGCGTCCAGCGGGACGTCCGTGTCGCCGCCGACCCGCTCGATGATCCCCTCGATCCCGTAGCCGGTGCCGGAGATCGTGTACCGGCGGCCCGGGATCGCCATCTCGACGGCGGTCATCTGGTTGAGCGTCAGCGTGCCCGTCTTGTCGGAGTTGATCGCCGACGTCGAGCCCAGCGTCTCCACGGAACGCAGCTGCTTCACGATCGCGTGCGCCTTCGCCAGCTGCTGGGTCCCGTACGACAGGATCGTCGTGATGACCGCCGGCAGGCCGCTCGGGATCGCCGACACGGCGAACGCGATCGCGGTCACGAACAGCGTGTCGAACGAGTCGCCGCGGATGAAGTAGCCGATCGAGATCGACGCCAGCAGCGCGAGGCCCGCGATGACCAGCAGCTGGTTGGTCAGGGTGTTGATCTGGCGGGTGAGCGGCGTCTCCTCGTCCTCGGCCACCTGGAGCATCCCGGAGATGTGGCCGACCTCGGTGGTCATGCCGGTCGCGACGACCACCATCTGGCCCGACCCGCGGGTGACGTTGGTGTTCATGTAGGCCATGCCGTGGCGGTCGCCGAGTGGCGCGTCCTCCGCGACGGCGTCGACGTCCTTGGAGGACGGCAAGCTCTCCCCGGTGAGCGCCGCCTCGTCGATCTCGAGCGTGGCCGCCGAGATGATCCGGCCGTCCGCGGTGACGAGGTCGCCGGCCTCGAACGACACGACGTCCCCGGGTACCAGCTCCTGGGACGGGATCTCCCGCAGCTCGCCGTCCCGTCGCACGCGCGCCCTGACGACCATCATCTTCTGGAGCGCGGCGACCGCGGCGGCGGCCTTGCCCTCCTGGCTGAGGCCCAGGTAGGCGTTGAGGACGGTCAGCAGGATCAGCATGACGCCGGTCGGCACCTGCTTGACCGGGAAGATCGAGAGGATGCCCGCGACCAGCAGGACGATCTGCATCGCGTCGGCGTACTGGCGAAGGAACGCGTGCCAGCGCGACTCGGTCTCCTGCGCCGTGAACTCGTTGGGCCCGACCTTGGCCCGGCGGGCCTCGACCTCCGCGCTCGAGAGGCCCTTGACGGCATCGACCTGTTGCGCGGCAAGGGTGTCGTCGATCGAAAGGGCGTGCCAGGCCTTCGACGGGGCGGCGGGCTGCGCCGGAGCGGTCATGGATTCACCTTCGGCGGGAGACGGGCCGTCATTGTTGCAGTCGAGCGGGGATCGCGGAAGCCCGTCAGGCGAAGGACTCGCTCTCCGTCAGCTGTTCGAACAGCGTCAGCTGCAGCCCGGCGGGCGCCTCGAGCCGCGCGTTGAGCGAGTGCCACGGCGTCTCGACCGGGTCGGCGACCAGCGTCGCGCCGCCCTCGACGAGGCGTCGGGTGGCCGCGGCGGTGTCCGGCACCTGGAACGCGACCCGGACGTGGCCGGCGACCCGCCGCCCGACCTCGACCTCGTCGATCCACGCCGCGTGGGGCGGGTCCGCGAGCTCCAAGCGTCGCGTGGCCGGCCTCGAGGATCGTCACCCGGCGGCCGGGCTCGTGGTACGCGCCGAGCTCGCGCAGCCCGAGCACGTCGCGATAGAAGGCCAGGGCCTCGTCGAAGTCCGGCGCCGTGACCACCAGCCGCATCTCCAGCACGCCGTCGGCCATCGGGACCACCTCCTCGCGCGTCGGACGCCGCCGACGGGAATCAATCGGACCCGGAAGCGGTTCCGTCGCCTCCGGGCCCTCGCCCGCCGCCCATGGCTATGGACGATGGGTTGCCGCCAGCGTACCGCGACGTGCGCTGCCCGGCCGAGGTCGCGGCGTCAGATCGCGATCGCCTCGCGCAGGCCCTCGAGCACCGCCTCCTCGATCGTCCGCGGCGAGAGGCAGTCGCCAACCGCCCGCACCTCGAACGAGGCGCCGTCGGCGACCGCGGCCTCCAGCTCGCCGAGCAACGCGTCCTCGGGCGTCTGGCCCTGCGCGAGCACGAGCGCGGCGACGTCCTCGACGACCACCGCGTCGCCGGTGAGCACGTCCTGCAGGAACACGGCCGACGAGTCCGCCCCGTACAGGCGGAGCGTCGGCCGGATGTCGACATGTGCCCGGCGCGCGCTGGCCGTCATCGTGTCGCGCACGTACTGCTGGATGCGCTGCCCGGCCATCGTGCCGACGACCGCGAGGGTCACGCGATGTCCCTGACCGGCGAGCATCGTCGCCACGCCGAGGCCGGTCCAGTCCGAGCGGAAGTCCGCCACCACGACGTGGCCGTCGGGCACGGCCGCGCCCCGGATGACGTCCCAGGTCTGGAGGATCACCGGCGAGCCCATGACCTCGAGCGGCGGCCGGTAGGGGACCGCGCCCGTCGCGACGATCACCGCATCGGGCGCGCGCTCCCGAACCCACGCGGCATCCGCCCGGACGCCGGTGACGATCTCGACGCCCGACCGCTGGGCCTCGGACAGCAGGTTCGTCACCGCCCCGCCGATCTCCGCCCGGGCCGGCAGCTCCTGCGCCAGCAGCACCTGGCCGCCCACGCGCCGCCCGGCCTCCACGAGCGTCACCCGGTGGCCCCGCTCGGCGGCGACGGCGGCCGCCTTCAGCCCGCCCGGCCCGCCCCCGATCACCAGGACCTCGCGCGGCACGCGCCGCGGCCGGATGCCGCTCCTCGCCCGGCCGTCCGATGCGCGGGAACTCGCGCTCGCGGCCGCTCTCCGGGAACTGGATGCACGAGATCGGGTAGCCGGCGTGGAAGTGGCCGATGCAGGCCTGGTTGCAGCCGATGCAGGCCCTGATGTCGTCGAGGCGCCCGGCCTCCGTCTTGGCCGGCAGCTCCGGGTCGCAGATCAGCGCGCGCGTCATCACGCACGCGTCCGCCTGCCCCGCCTCGAGGATCGCCTCGGCCTCCTGGGGCTGGCTGATCCGGCCGGCGACGAACACCGGGACGGAGACGACGGCCTTCGCGCGGGCCGCGAGCGGCGCGGTATAGCCGTTGACCCACGGCGACGGGGGAACGATGTGGTCCGAGCCGGCGAGCGTCGCGGACGTGCCGGCGACGACGCTGACGTAGTCCATCGCCCGGTCCGCGTCCAGCACCGCCAGCGCCGCGATCGCCTCGTCCTCGGTGAGGCCCTCCGGCGTCACCTCGCCGATCGAGATCCGCAGCGCCCACCACGAAGCCCGGCCGCGTAGCGGCTCGCGCCGCGGCCAGCGCCTCTCGCAGGAAGCGGAGCCGTCGCCCGGGGTCGCCGCCGTACGCGTCGCTGCGCAGGTTGGTCCGCGGGTTGAGGAACTGCGACGGGAGGTAGCCGTGCGACGCCACGATCTCGCAGCCGTCGAGCCCCGCCCGCTCCAGCCGCGCGGCGGACGCCCCGAACCCGTCGACGATCTCGCGGATCAGCGGCACCGGCATCGCCCGCGGCATCACGTGGAAGCGCTCGGTGGGGACGGCGCTCGGCGCCAGGGCGACGGCGAGCGTCCCGTCCTCGGTGTCCATGATCTCGCGGCCGCCGTGGAACAGCTGCCCGAAGATCACCGTGTCGTTGGCGTGGGCCGCCTCGGCCAGCCGCGCGAACCCCGGGATGCAGCGGTCGTCGTCGGCCGTCAGCTCGTGCGAGGTGTAGCGCGCGGTCGGGTGGACGCCCGCGACCTGGACGACGATCAGGCCGACGCCCCCTCGCGCGCGTGCCTCCTGGTAGGCGACGAGGCGGTCCGTGACGAGGCCGTCGACCGCCATCACCGTGTCGTGGCCCGACGAGACGATGCGGTTGCGCAGCGTCACCGGTCCGATGCGCAGTGGGGTGAACAGGCGCGGGAACGCGGACCGGCCGGGAGCCGGCGTGGGGGCGGTGTCCTCGTCTGCCATCCGCGAAGCATGGCGCGGCGCGGCGACCGGCGGCGCCGGGATCGCGCATGCCGCGACCGACGGCCGAGCGAGCCCGCGGGAGCCTGGTCGGGCGCCTGCTATCGTGCCAGCCATGGAGGATCGGGCGATCGCTGCACGGTGGCTGGGCCGGGTGGCCTACCGCGACGCGTGGGACCTCCAGAAGCGACTCGCGGTCGCGCGCGCCGCCGGGCGGATCGGGGACCAGCTGCTGCTGCTCGAGCATCCCGCCGTCCTGACGCTCGGCCGGCAAGCCGACGACGCGCACGTCCTGGCGACCGCCGACGAGCTCGGGCGACGGGGCATCGAGGTGCTGCGCGTCGAGCGCGGCGGCGAGGTGACCTACCACGGGCCGGGGCAGCTGGTGGCCTACCCGATCCTGCGCCTCGCCGACCGCGGTCTCCTCCTGCGGCCCTACGTCCGGGCCCTCGAGGCGGCGCTCGCCGACACGTGCCGCGCCTTCGGCGTCGAGGCCGCCCGGCGCGACGGGCACCCCGGCTGCTGGGTCGAGCCCGATGGGGCGGCGCCGCGCAAGATCGGCGCGCTCGGGATCCGCGTCGAGCGCGGGGTGGCGTACCACGGCATCGCACTCAACGTCGGCGTGGACCTGGCCGACTTCGACCTCATCGACCCGTGCGGCATGCCCGGCCTGGTCTCGACGTCGATCGCGGCGGAGCAGGGCCGCCCCAACGCCGGCCCGTCCACGGACGACGTCGCGCGTGCCGCGGCGGTGTTCGCGCCTGCCCTCGCCCGCCACCTGGGAGCGGCGCTGGACGGGGACCTGCCGCCGGCGGCCGACCCGGACGCGCAACGCGCGGCCCTCGAGCGGCTCGCCGACGCCGTGCCGGCCTGATCCGGATCGGGGAGGGGACGTGAGCCAGGGACTGTTCGAGCTCCGCAAGGACGCCATCACCGGCTGGTGGGTGGCGACGGTCGTCGACCGGACGTTCGCCCGCGAGCGGTTCGCTCTGGCGGCCGAGCAGATCGAGGACCGGGGCGACTGCTTCAACTGCCGGATTCCGACCGGCGACGGCATCCGGCTGCGGACCCTCAAGGACTTCGCGTTCACGGTCGCCGGCACCGAGGAGGAGGCGCACGCCCGGCAGGGCAGCGTCGCCCAGGTGACGCTCAGCGACGCCCGGGCGGCCGGCGCGTGGAGCACGGTGGTGGCGCCGCCGCAGGAGCACCGGCCGCTCCACGCCGTCGGCTCGGCGATCATCGAGGGCCTCCTGGCGCGCTCCCGCGACGAGATCGGGGCCGCGCGGCGGGCCGCCCGCACGCAGCACCTGCAGGTCGTCCAGAACTGGGGCGCGCAGGCCGGCGCGCGGACGAACCACCTGTGCTTCGACCTCTACGACCTGCCCCAGATCCCGCACCGCATCGCCGAGGAGCTGGGCGGCGCGGCGCGGTTCCTGATCCGCGAGGGCGAGTGTCCCTACTGCCGGCTGGTGCGCGAGGAGGTCCGGAGGCCCGACCACCTGCTGTACGCCGACGACCACGCGGTCGCCTTCGCGCCGTATGCCTCGCGGTCACCGTTCGAAGTGTGGGTCGTCCCGCGCCGCCACGATGCCGACTTCTCGCGCGCCTCCGATGCCGACATCGCGGGCGCCGCCGAAGCCCTGCGCCAGGTGCTCGGCCGCCTCGCCGCCAGCCTCGACGGCCCGCCGTACAACCTCGTGCTCCACACGGCGCCGCTCCAGGAGTCGGTCGACGCGACGTACCACTGGCACTGGGAGATCCACCCGCGGCTGCGCGAGATCGCGGGCCTCGAGCTCGGGACCGGCCTGCCGGTCAACCCGGTCTCGCCGGAGGACGCGGTCGAGGAGCTGCGGACGGGCGTGGAGGTGGCCGGGATGCAGGAGCACCCGACGAGATGATCCGCGCGGGGGGTGATCGCCGTCACGCCCTCCGTCACACCTGCCCGTGTCGCCCCGTCACAGGCGTTCGGAGTGCCACACTCCCGATCGTCGTGCCCACCCGATCGACCAGCACGGAGCCACCGTGGTCGCAGACCCTTTCGAGCTCGATCGCCGACGCACCCTGCCCGTGGGGCTCACCGTGAGCACCGGATGGGACCGAGACGAGGCCTACACCTTCGTCGAGGAGCTGTTCGCGAAGCATCAGAACGAGATCTACGCGTACCTGCTGCGCATGCTGCGCGACCCGGATCTCGCCGCCGACCTTGCGCAGGACGCCTTCGTCAAGGCGTACCGCGCGTACGACTCGCTCCAGAAGCCCGAGAACGCGCGGGCCTGGCTGTACCAGATCGCCCACCGCGTTGCGCTCGACCACCTGCGGCGCGGCCGCATCGTCCGGTTCATCCCGCTCGTCGGCGAGACGCGCAACTCGGCGCCCTCGGCGGAGCACCTGGTGATGGAGGCCCGCCTGTCGGGCGAGCTCCAGCGGGCGCTCGAGCGGATCCCCGAGCGCCAGCGGTCCGCGCTGCTGCTGGCCGAGCTCCACGACATGACCGGGCTCGAGCTGGCCGCCGCGCTCGGCGTGTCCCACGTCGCCGCCCGCGCGCTGCTGACCCGGGCGCGCGAGAGCCTGCGCCAGGCGCTGGCGGCCGAGCGCAAGGCCGAGCTCGACGCGGAGGCCTTCGCCGAGGAGCGCGCCGCCGAGAAGCGCGACGCCGACCACGGCCGCCGATGGGGCGGGCGATCGTGAGTCCGCGCCTGCGGCGCGAGCCGTTCGCCGCCGACCACGAGCGGGCGCGCGAGCTCGCCGCCGAGAGGGTCGACAGCGCGATCGAGCCGGATGACGCGCACTGGCTGAACGACCACCTGGCCTGGTGCGGCCCGTGCCGCGCCGTCGCGGCCGAGTACGACGAGCAGCGACTCTCGCTCCGCGCGCTCCGGTTCGAGGAGCCCATCCCGCCGCGTGACCTGTGGGCGCGGACGGCGGCGAAGATCGAGGCCGAGCCGCGCCGCCGGCGCGCCGCGTCGGGCGGTCGCCGGATCGGCGTCGTCGGGTACGCCTCGCTCGTGGGCGCGCTCGTCGTCGCCACCGTCGTCGGCGGCGCGTTGCTCGACCGCGTCCTGCCGCCGCTCGACGGCGGGACGAAGGGCACGGACGCCGAGGCCACGCCGATCGACCTCGTGGCCGGCGAGATCCAGGTCCTGAGCCACGGCGACGACGGGTCGCTCGAGCTCGAGAGCCGGAACATCAGCCAGCTGTGCCCGGTCGGGGCAAGCTCCTGCGGCCTCCCGACCACGGCCAACATCACCTCGCTCGGCGACATCGGCTCGCAGGGGCAGCTCGACGCGATCGTGTCGCCCGACCGCGGCCAGGTCGTCGTCGTGGAGCAGGGCGCCAAGTCGAACGCGGTCTACGTCCTCCCGCTGAAGCACCGGGACGCCACGCCGACCCCCGACGCCACGCCGACCGCGACCCCCAGGCCGACCAGGGGCACGGCTGCAGCGAGCTCCGGGCCCGAGACCTCGGGGCAGCCGGTGGAGTCGCCGGCGCCCGCGACCACGCCCGCAGCGTCCGCGCCCGCGTCCGGCGGCCCCGACTCGTCCGGCCCCGCGGAGTCGCCGGCCGCGACCCCGGGATCCGACGCCAGCGACGCGCCGTCGACGCCGGCCGAGTCCGCCACCCCCGGGGCCACGGAGCCGCCTGCGACCGAGACCCCGACGACCGACGCGACCGAGCCCCCGACCAGCGAGGCCACCGAGGCGCCGCCCAGCGTCGACGTCACCCCCCGGCCCGACGGCGCGGTCGAGATCGCCAGCGACGTCCTGGTCGTCGGCTCCGCCGCCGGCTACTCGGCTGACGGCACGCGCTTCGCGTTCTCTGCCCGGCCCGCCGACGGCTCCACTGGCCCGGACGTCTACGTCTGGCGGGTCGGGGACCGGCGCGCCAAGGCGGTCACCAGCGATCACACCGCGCAGCTGGCCGGCTGGATCGGCGGGCGGCTGCTGGTCAGCCGCGTCGTCGACGGCAAGCCCCGGACGGCCATCCTCGACCTCACCGACGACACGGAGCGTGCCGCCGGCGACGGCGCGATGTGGCGTCCGACCGTCGGGCCGGGCCGGGAGACGGCGGCCTGGTGGGACGGCACGGTCCGGCTCGCCGCCGACGGCAAGACCTGGGTCCCCGATCGCGGCAAGCTGGTGCTCGGCGATTGGCCGAACGGCGGGGCGGACACGCAGGTCCTGGCCGACGGCTCGCTCACCGATTGGGACGTCCAGTGGAGCGACACGGGGGAGCTCGCGGTCTGGGTCACGCGCGACGACGCCGCCAAGCTCGGCAAGCTCAGCCTGTTCACGGTCGACCCGGGCACGGGTCGCGTCGACCTCGCCCATCCGAAGCTCGACGCGGAGCCCGCGTTCGCCGGGTTCGCGCTCAAGCCGGGTCGCCTGGCCTGGTCCGCGCCGGCCGATGGCGGCGACACCAGCGTCGAGGTCCTGGGCTGGGACGGCGAGCTGTCCGGCCGGGTTTCCCTGCCGGCGACGACGGGGGCGGCGATCCTCCACTGACGCTCGGAACGGCCGCCGGACGCCCGATTCGGCGGCTCGCGGGCCGCGCTCGATTCGGCGCGGGCGGGTCTCATGGAGTACCCTCCGGCGGTCATGCGACGGAGAACGGTCGTCGCGGTCGCGGCCCTCATCGCCGCGTTCGCACTGGCCGGCCTGCCGGTTCCCGCAGGCTCGAGAACACCCTCGACCGACCGGACCCTGGATCAGGCGGCCTTTACCTCAGTCACCATCCCAGCGAACGCCGAGGCGCTCAGCGCTCCCGGTCTGTCCGTCGTCGACCTGCGCTCGGCGGGCCACGTCACGGCCGAGGACACGTTCCTGGAGCCCGGCAAGGCGCCCGACGGCCCGACCTCGCGGCCGCGCGTGACCCAGCCGGGATCGCCGTCCGGGTCGGACTGGAAGGCTCCCAAGTCGAAGCTGTCCGGGTTCGCGACGTTCTACGACAACGGGACCACGGCCATGCGGCTGCCGCGCGGCACGGTCGTGCGGATCTGCGGCGACGGGGGCTGCATCCAGCGCACCGTGACCGACTACGGCCCGCAGAAGCAGAGCCGGATCGTCGACATGTACCGCCCGGACTTCTTCAAGGTCTGCGGCTGTCCGTCGTGGTCCGGCACGACCAGGGTCACAGTCTCGGTCTACTAGCCGCCGGCGACCCTCGTGCCCCAGCGACGGCGGTCGGCAGGGAACGCGTCGCGCTAGACTGGGCTCGATTTCCGCGCCGGTCCCGAGAGGCCGGGGAGGCCCCGTGAGGCCGGGAAGGAGGACCTGCTCCGTGCGTCGTCGCCGTCGCCGCAGCCCACGCCGATGACCGGCCGCCGGATCATGGCCGACGAGGACGTCCGCCGCGCTGTGACCCGCATCTCGCACGAGATCGTGGAGAAGCAGGCGGGCACCGAGGGCCTCGCGCTGATCGGCATCCAGCGCCGCGGCGTCCCGCTCGCCCATCGCATCGCGGCCTCGATCCTCGAGCACGAGGGCGCCGAGATCCCCGTCGGCGCGCTGGACATCACGTTCTACCGCGACGACCTGTCGCTCGTCGCCCAGCAGCCGATCGTCAAGGGCACGCAGATCCCGTTCGACCTCAACGGCCGCACGGTCGTCCTGGTCGACGACGTCCTGTACACGGGCCGCACGATCCGGGCGGCGATGGACGCGCTGATCGACTTCGGGCGGCCCCAGGCCATCCGCCTCGCGGTCCTCGTCGACCGCGGCCACCGCGAGCTCCCGATCCGCGCCGACCACGTGGGCAAGAACGTGCCGACGTCGCGCGAGGAGGTCGTCCACGTCCAGCTCGAGGAGATCGACGGCGTGGACGGCGTGGAGATCGAGCGCCAGCCGGTCCTCGAGACGGTCGCGGACGCCCGAGGATGACCGCGGAGCTCGACCGCCCGCCGGCGGCATCCTCGAGCTCCGTGCACTGGCCCCATCGCCACCTGCTCGACGTCGACGCGCTGTCGCGTGACGACATCGACCTCGTGATGCGCACGACCGACGGCATGCACGAGGTGCTCGAGCGGCCGATCCCCAAGGTGCCGACCCTCCGGGGCACCAGCGTCACGATCCTGTTCTACGAGGCCTCCACGCGGACCCGGGTCAGCTTCGAGGTCGCGGCGAAGAACCTGTCGGCCGACGTCGTGAACGTCGCCGCCTCGACCTCGTCGGTGTCGAAGGGGGAGTCGCTGGTCGACACGGTGCGCACGATCGAGGCGCTGGGCGCCGACATGCTGGTGATCCGCCACCCGGCGTCGGGCGCGCCGTACCTCGCGGCCGAGGTGTTCGGCGGGTCGGTGCTCAACGGGGGCGACGGCTGGCACGCGCACCCGTCGCAGGCGCTGCTGGACCTGTACACGCTGCGCTCGCGGCTGCCCGGGGGATCGGTGGAGGGGCGGAAGGTCGTGATCCTCGGCGACGTGCTGCACTCGCGCGTCGCCCGCTCGAACATCTGGACGCTGACCGCGATGGGCGCCGACCTGTGGCTGTGCGGCCCGTCGACGCTGCTGCGCGGGTTCGAGGCGTGGGCCGCCCGCGGCGCCGCGGGACGGAGGTTCACGGTCACGTCCGACGTCTCCGCCGCCCTGCGGGACGCGGACGTCGTCATGGCTCTGCGCATCCAGCGCGAGCGGATGGCGGCGGGCCTGCTGCCGTCGCTGCGCGAGTACGCGGCCCGGTACGGCCTGACCCGCGAGCGCCTGCGCGCCGCGTCGCCCGACGTCGTCGTCATGCACCCGGGCCCGATGAACGAGGGCGTCGAGATCGCCGCGGACGTCGCCGTCGACCCTCGGTCGGTGATCACGACCCAGGTCACCAACGGCGTCGCGGTGCGAATGGCGCTCCTGTACCTGCTGGCCGGCACGCGGCCCGAGCCGGTGCCGTGAGCCGGCCGGTCATGGCCGAGGCCGGCGAGGTGGGCGCCGTCGCCGACGACGACACGTTGCGCGGCTGGGTCGTCGACCCGTCGTCGGGGCGGGAGGGTGCTGGCGAGGTCGTCGTCCGGGACGGGCGGCTCGACGGCGGGGTGCGCTGGCTCTCGGGGTCGGATGCCGGCGGGCTGGGTGCCGACGGCGTGCTGATCGCGCCCGGGTTCCTCGACCTACACGCGCACCTCCGCGAGCCCGGCAACGAGGACGCCGAGACGGTGGCCACGGGCCTCGCCGCCGCGGCGCACGGCGGGTTCACCACGGTCTGCCTGATGCCCAACACCACGCCAGCCATCGACGACCCGTCGGTGGTCGCGCGGATCCGGTCGGCCGCCGAAGCCACGGGGTCGCCGGTACGGGTGCTCATGCACGGGGCCGTGAGCTCGGCCCGGAAGGGCGAGACCCTGGCGCCGCTCGGCGAGCTCGCCGACGTCGGGGTCGTGGGCTTCTCCGACGACGGCGCCCCGGTGCGGTCGGCGTCGCTGCTCGCGAACGCCCTCGCGTACGCAGGCTCGCTGGGGCTCCCGGTCGTCGACCATCCCGAGGACGCGTCGCTCACCGACGGCGCCGAGGCGGCCGAGGGCTACGTCGCGACCGTGCTCGGGCTGCGTGGCTGGCCGGGGTCCGCAGAGTCGGGATCCGTCGCCCGATCGATCGCGATCCTCGCGGACGTCGTCCGCGACGTCCCCGGCGCGCGACTCCACCTCACGCACGTCTCGACCGCGGCGTCGCTCGCGCAGGTGCGGGCGGCCAAGGCCGCGGGACTGCCGGTGACGTGCGACGTCACGCCGCACCACCTCGGGCTGACCGACCAGTGGATCGCCGGATCGCGCCGCTGGTCGTGGGACGCCGTCGATGGCGACGGCCGCGCCCTCGACCCGTGGGCCGACGGCTCGATCACGGCGGCGCCGTTCGACACGTCGCTGCGCGTCAACCCGCCGCTGCGGCCCGCCGAGGACGCGATCGCGTGCCTGGCGGCGCTGCGGGACGGCACCGCGGACGCCATCGCCACCGACCACGCCCCGCACACCGAGGTCGACAAGCACGTCGAGTTCGGCTGGGCGGCCAACGGGATCAGCGGCATCGAGACCGCGATCGGCATCGTGCTCGAGGCGGTGGACGCGGGCGTCCTGCCTCTCGCCCGCGCGATCGAGGCGCTGACGACCGGGCCGGCCGCGGTGCTCGGGCGTCATGGGGACGGGGCGTCGAGCCCGTTCGGGGACGGCGAGCCCGCGGACCTCGTCGTCATCGACCGCGGGGCGACGTGGCGCGTCGAGCCAGGGTCGCTCCGTTCGAAGGGCAAGAACTCGCCGCTGCTCGGGCGCGAGCTCGCGGGCGTGGTGCGGCTGACGATCGCGGGAGGCCGGGTCGCCTACGTGAGGTGATCCCGGCCGTGACCGGTGCGGCCGCCCCTCAAGCCGTCGCGCGACATCGGGTCGCCCGCCGCCGCCGCGACGCCCTTCGCCAACACCCGCAGGGTCGTATCGTCCACGACGCCCCAGACGAGCTCGGGTGCGTCGCCGCCCGGGGCGGCGGGCCTGAGGCCGCGCACGTACCACACGAACGCCGCCGGATCGGCCTTGCGGATCCTGCGTGCAGCGCGTGGATCGAGCCGGGCCAGGGTCTCGGGCCGCAGGAGCGCCGACTCGAGGACGATGCCGTTCGAGCCCACGACCTCGGCCCCGACCCTCGCCTGGTTGATCGTCAGCCAGTCGGCCGGCCCGGCCTCGATCATCGGGTCGACGAACGCGCGGACCTCGAACGGGCTGCCCTCGGCCCAGGCGACCGCGTCGAGCTCGAAGCCGACCTCGCAGCCGACGCTCGGGGCGGTGCAACCCGGCTGCAGGAAGCCGCCGAACCGCCCGATGAGCACCGCCGTCAAGGGTGGGCCGCTCGCCACCATCGTCGTGCGCTGAACCTGCTGCGGGAGCCGGACGCCGATCGCCGCGCGCGCATGGACGTGCGGCCCGATGCCCGAGAAGCCCTGGCTGCCGACCAGCGACCACTGGAGCTCGGCCAGCAACGTCGACCGGTCGCACAGCGGGCCCAGCGGGTCGATCCCGTCGCCGCAGCCGGTAGGCACGACCGGGATCCCGAAGTAGCCGGCGATCGCCACCACGTCGCCGCGCCCGTCGATCGCCGGTCCGGCGAGCGCCTGGGGCACCGACTGGACGGTCAGGCCGTCGATCGACACGGGGAACGGCTCGCGCTGCGGTCGCGAGGCGCCCACGACGGTTCGAGGGGCCGACGGGGGCGGGGACGCCGTCGCTTCGGCCGAGGCCCCGGGGATCGCGCTCGGCGCGTCGAGGACGGCGGCCCGCTCGTCCGGCGTCGCCGTCCGCCCCAGCACGGCGGCCCCGATCACCGCGACGAGCAGCACGACCGGGACCAGCAGCACCAGCCGCGCGAGCGCGCGACGACGCCGGGACGGGGGGTTGGTGGGTACTGGCTCGACGATCATCGCGATGCCGACTGTACGCGCTCCCGGCGTCCACGGATGCCGCTACCCTCGGACGCGATGACCGCGATCCCCGAGCTGCGGAACGTTGACCCGCGCCCGTTCTGGCAGGCAACGATGCCCGACCCGCCCGACCGGCGCGGCCGCGACCTCCCGGACGCGGTCGATGTCGTTGTGGTGGGCGGGGGCCTGATGGGCCTGTCCGCGGCCCGTCGCGCGGCCGAGCTGGGCGCGAGCGTCGTCCTGCTCGAGGCCGAGCGGATCGGCTGGGGCGCCTCGACCCGCAACGGCGGCTTCTGCCACCCGGGGTTCAAGCAGTCGTTGACCGCGCTCCGACGGCTTTATGGCGTCGAGCGAGCCGAGGCCCTCTACCGCGAGACGATCGAGGCCTTCGAGCACGTCGAGGGCCTGTGCACGAGCTCGATCGACGCCGAGTTCGATCGCACCGGCCACCTCGTGCTCGCCTCGGCGCCCTCGCACGCGGCCGCCTTCGACGGCGCGGTCGACGCGATGCGCGGCGTGGGCATGGAGGCGCACGTGGTGCCGCGGTCGGAGCTGCGGACCGAGATCGGCAGCGACGCGTACTTCGGCGGGCTCGTCGTGGAGCAGAGCGCCGGGCTCAACCCGGCCCGGCTGACCCTGGGTCTCGCGGACCTCGCCGAGGCCGCAGGCGCGGTCCTGCACGAGGAGACCCGCGCGACCCGGATCCTCCCCCAGGCCGATGGCCGGTCCGTCGTCGAGACCTCGCGCGGCGCCGTCATCGCGACCAACGTGATCGTCGGGACCAACGGCTACACCGGCGGCCTGACCCCCTCGCTGCGGCGCCGGATCATGGCGATCAGCAGCTTCATCGTCGCGACCGAGCCGCTGCCGCCGGACGTCGCGGCGGAGATCAGCCCCCATCGCCGGCTGTTCTTCGACACCAAGAACTTCCTCTACTACTGGCGGCTGACGCCCGACAACCGGATGCTGTTCGGCGGGCGCGCGAGCATGTGGCCGACGTCGGTGGAGCGGGCGGCGGCGATCCTGCAGCGGGCGATGGTCGGGATCCACCCGCAGCTGTGGCAGACGCCCATCGCGCACGCCTGGGGCGGCCGGGTGGCGTTCACGTTCGACCGGATGGTCCACGCGGGCCGCGCGGACGGCGTCACGTACGCGGTCGGCTGCTGCGGGTCGGGCGTCGCGGTGATGCCGTGGCTCGGGATGCGGGTTGCGGAGTGGGTTGGGGGCGGCGACCCGCCGGCCATCGCGTCGCTGTCGTTCCCGCTCGTGCCGGCGCCGTACGAGGGTCGCGCCTGGTTCCTGCCGCTGGCGGGCGAGTACTGGAAGGCGAAGGATCGGCTCGCGGCGCGCGAGGGCGCGAAGGCCCGCTAGGCCAGCCGGCGCAGCGTCGCCAGCAGCCGGTCGATGTCGGCCTCGCCGGTCAGGTAATTGACGATCCCCGCGCGGAGCCAGGTCCGGCCGCGGAGCGAGGTTGTCGACAGCCAGCCGTCGCCGGACTGCTCGAGCGCCGTCGCGAGGTGGTCCTGGTGGGCGTCGAGGTCCGCCGGTGCCATCACGTTTGCGGCGGCGGACCCGCCTGGCAGGTGACGGAAGCACACGACGCTGAGCTCGGGTCGCTCGGGGAGGGCCTCGAGGTCGTCGGCCTCAGCGCAGCGGGCGGCGAGGTATGCGGCGATGTCGTCGTTGCGCTCGATGAGCCGGCCGAGGCCGCTGGTGCCGAGGTGCTTCCAGGTCGCCCACAGCTTGAGCCCCCGGAAGCGGCGGGTCCCCTCGAAGCCCAGCTTGTAGAAGTTCAGCTGGCCGGCGTGGACGTCGGCGGCGTCGGCGTGGTCGCCGGTCTCACCGGTCTCGCCGGTGTCGCCGGCCCCGACCGCCGCCTCGCCGCCGCGGTAGTACTCGGGCGAGCGATCGAACGCTTGGCGCAGGTGCCGCCCGTCTCGGACGAGCAGCGCGCCCACGTCGTAGGCCTGGAAGAACCACTTGTGGGGGTCGATCGTGACGCTGTCGGCGAGGTGGAGCCCCGGCACGCGGCCCGCGTCGCGGGCGGACAGGCGGGCCGCGCCGCCGTAGGCCGCGTCGACATGGAGCCACAGCCCTTCGCGCGCGGCGAGCGCCGCCAGCTCTGGCACCAGGTCGACGGAGCCCGTGTTGGTCGACCCGGCGACGGCGGCGATGGCCACCGGCCGAAGGCCAGCGGCGCGATCGCGGGCAATGGCTTCGGCGAGCGGGGCGGCGTGGAGCCGGAACGCGTCGTCCGCGGGGACGAGGGCGAGGGTCTCGGGCGGGAAGCCGAGCTCGTCGAGGGCCCGGGCGATCGAGAAATGGGCCTGGTCGCTGGCGTAGACGCGGACGCCCTCGAGCGCGGCCCCGCGCGCCGGTCGCGCGGCGCCGGTGAGCGCCCGGAGGTGCACGTCGCGGACGAGGGCCAGCGCGATGAAGTTGGCCATGACGCCGCCCGACGCCAGCAGCCCGAAGCTGCCCTCGCCGTACCCTACGAGGTCGCACAGCCAGCGCCCGACCTCCTCCTCGACGAACGCGGCGACGGGACCCGCGTGCCAGACGTCGACGCCCTGGTTCGTCCACTGGGCGAGCACCTCGCCGACGATCGAGGCGATCAGCGGCGGCGGGGTGAAGTAGCTGAGGGCGCGCGGGTGGAAGCTGTTCAGCGTGTGGGGGGCGATCCGGGTCGCGAACTCGTCGAGGACCGCCTGGAGCGTGGCCGGCTCGTCGGGCGCCCGGCCGGGCTGGGCGGTCTCCCCGAAGTAGGCGCGGCGCAGCTCCGCGTAGCCGGTCGGCAGGCCCATCGCGCGGACCATGGCCTGGTCGTAGAGCCAGTCGAGCGACGCCGTCCAGGTCGCCTCGCCGGCCCGCTCGAGGGCCTCACGCGAGGTCGCGGCGTCCCGGACGCCGATGAGCTCCGGCTCCGGGTGCCAGCGGAATGGGGCGAGGGGGTCCTCGGGGCGGTCGTCGGCCATCTCCGCGATGGTACGGGTGGCGATCGGGGCGCGCCGCACCTCCAGCCGACCGGCGGTACTCTCTCGCCTCGTGACCTCCCCCGACGAGCCCTCCTCGGTTCGACCTGTCGCCTACAAGGGCGAGCCCCTGGATGCCGAACGCGGCCCGGGCCTCGGCTGCTTCCGGTTCCAGCTCGTCCTGCTCGTCGTGCTGATCATCCTGACGCCGCTCAGCGTCGCCTGGAGCTGGCCGGTCGGGATCAGCGTCGCGTTCCTGTTCATCACGCTGATCCTGCTGCTGTTCGCCGGCCAGACGGTGATCTTCCTGCTGCGCCTCGTGGCCGCCGATCGACGCGAGGGACGCCGCCGCCCGCTCGGCAGCACCACCCGGACGGTGGGCGAGCTGGAGGACGAGGCGACCGCGGCTCCCGTGCCCGATGCGGGTCAGGCGACGAGCGCGCCGCCCGCGGCGGAGAGCGACCAGCCGGGCGGGTCCGGCGTGCGAGAATAGCCGGGCCCATTCACGGTCCCAGGGAGGCCAGATCGCTCCGTGCCGGTGCTCGCGACCTTCTTCTCCGTCCGCCGCGGCCGGGATCCGTTCTTCAAGTTCTTCATGAAGACGATCTTCCCGCGCCAGGTGAAGGAGTACGAGGAGAAGTTCGGCATCCGCTTCGTCGGCTGGTACAACGTCGCGCACGGCTGGGACTTCGACAACGTCATCCTGCTCGACCTGCCCGACTACGGGACGCTCGACCGCCTCGAGGCGGACGAGGCGACGCGAGCGCTCGGCCACCGGGCCGGGGAATGGATCTTCGAACGCCACCACTCGATGTTCCTGCGGGAGCGTCTCGGACCAGACCTCGAATACCACGGCTGAAGGAGGCGATGGAATGGACCTGAGCCGCAACGACCTGCTGAGCGAGATCGCCAACGACGCCGCGCTCGAGCGGACCGATTTCATCGTCCAGGCCACGGAGCAGCTGGCCAAGTTCCTCGACCGCAACCGCGACCGGATCGCGCAGCTGGGCGGGCTGACGCTCGTCGACGACGATCCCGACTACCTCTCGATCGCGCCCGACTCCACGTTCCGCGTCCGCAGCCGATACGAGGACCCGGACACCGGCGAGTGGGTGACGGACACCGAGGTCGTCGACAACGCGTCGGAGCTGATCGAGCTGTACAACCCGGCCGAGGTGTTCGCCGCGTTCGCCGAGGCGGCCCGTGAGGCCGCGGGCTTCGCCGCCGAGCCGACCGCGACCGACGACCTGCTGGGGGCCGCCGGCGTGGCGCCCGAGGAGACGTTCGGCCTGGGCGTCGACGACGGCTACGCGGGCGCCGCCGACTCGTGGGCCGCCGGCCAGCCGGCGGTGCTCGACGCGGACGACGAGGAGGGCGCGGCGCTCGCGCTGTACAACCTCGCGCTCGACTTCCAGGAGCGGAGCCAGGCCAGCGAGGCCCGCCTGCTCGACCAGTTCGAGGAGTCGTCCACGCGGCTGATGGACAAGCTCGGCGACCTGATCATCGTCGACGACGACGACGAGCGGCTCATCCTCGGCGCCACCGGCAAGTTCCGCGCCGAGGTCCTCCCCGAGGACAGCGACGGCGCGTGGCGCGAGCTGACCGCCACCGACGAGCTGGTCGAGTTCTACGACCCGACCGACATCTTCGGTGACCTCGCGGACGCGCTCGCGGAGGCCTTCCCCAGCATCGCCCCGGAGTTCCCGGAGGGCGCTGAGGGCGCGGCCGCCGAGGCCGAGGCCGGGGCGGAGGGCGCGGAGCCGGTCGAGGCTGCCGAGGCCCCGGTTGCCGAAGCCACCACCGTCGGGGACGACGAGACGGACGACACGGCGTCGGGGAACGGCCGGGCCTAGCTCTCGGTCCCGACCGGCGAGTCGATCTCACCCGCCTGCGGCCGCCGATGCGCGCGGTCGGCGCTGAGCTCGTCGAGCGCCGCGAGGTCGTCCCGGGCCAGGTGATGACCGCCTGGCACAGCCCGTCGATCGTCTCGGGCGCCCGGGCCGGGCAGTACGTCCACGTGTACGCCATCGAGGCCGGCGGGCTGCCGGTCCGGCGGCCGTTCCCGATCGTCACCACGGACGCGGCCAGCGGGATGCTGACGATCCACGGTCCAGGCGCGCCACCGCACGACGGCTGGCTCAACTGGCTGCGACCGGGGGACACGGTGGACATGATCGGGCCGCTGGGGCGGCCGTTCGAGGTCGACTCCCGCTCGCGCCACCTGCTCCTGATCGCGGAGGGGCCCTCGATCCGCGCCGTGCGGCTGCTGGTCGACGAGGCCGTGCGCGACGGCCGGTCCGTGACGCTGTTGTTCGGCGCCCCGTCCTCGGCCGAGGTCTACCCGACGAGCCTGCTGCCCGACGAGGTCGAGTACGTCGTCGCGACCGCCGACGGCAGCCTGGGCCACCGGGGGTCGGTGCTCGACCTGGTGCTCGACTACGAGGGCTGGGCCGACCAGGCCTTCGCCGCCGGGTCGCCGTCGCTGCTGGGGTCGCTCGCGGGGCTGGCGGTGGGTCGTCGCGGGCGGATGGGCGTCGCGACGCTGGGCCGGAAGCGGGGCGGCGGGCGGCCGCCGGCGCCGGGGTCGCCGGAGGCGCGGCGCAAGGCCTGGCTGCAGGTCCTCGTCGAGCCCTCGATCGGGTGCGCCGCCGGCACGTGCCTGGGGTGCGTCGTCGCCGGCGACCGGCGGGCCCGTCCGCGCGTGCCGCGAGGGCCCGGCGTTCGCGGCCGACGAGCTCGACTGGGGGCAGCCCGCGTGAAGGCGAGGCGCCGCGCGCTCACGGCGAAGACGGGTCGGACGCCGACGGTCCGCCGGATCAAGCCGGCGATCCGGCCGCTCCCGCCGAAGCCGGCCGCGAGGGTCACGCCCGTCCCCGCTGTCGCAAGCCCCATCGTCGCCCGCCGCCGTCGACGCCCTCGGCGGCCGGCCCGTGGCGATGGAGGTCGACATCGGCCGCGGCCTCGTGCTCGTCACGCCCGGTCATCGTCGCGTCGGGCCCGTTCGGCTACGGCGTCGAGGCGGCCGATGCCGTCGACCTGCCGCGGCTCGGCGCCATCGTCACCCGCAGCACGACGCTCAGGGCTCGCTCGGGCCACCCCGCGCCGCGGACCGCCGACGTGCCGGCCGGGGTCCTGCTCGGCATGGGCCTCCAGAACCCGGGGCATCGAGACCGTCCTCGAGCGCTACGCGCCCGCCTGGGCCCGCTGGCCGACGCCGGTGATCGTGAGCCTCGCCGGGGAGTCGACTGGGTGACCTGGCGTCCCTCGCCCGTCAGCTCGAGGGCGTGCCGGGCATCGCGGGGATCGAGCTCAACCTCTCGTGCGGCAACGCGTCCCGCGGCGGGGTGGCGTTCGCCCTCGACCCCGACAGCGCCGCATCGGCCGTGTCGGCGGTCCGGCGAGCCACGGATCTTCCGGTGATCGCCAAGCTCAGCGCCGCCGCCGGCGACGTTCGGGCGGTCGCGCGAGCCGTCGAGGAGGCGGGTGCCGACGCGATCTCGGCCATCAACACGCTGCCCGGGCTCGCGGTGCGCGCGGACCGCGGCGGGCCCGGCGCTCGGCAGCGGCTACGGCGGCGTGTCGGGCCCGGCGCTGAAGCCGATCGCGCTGCGCGTCGTGTTCGAGGTCGCGCAGGTCGTCGACATCCCGGTCATCGGCATCGGCGGCGTCGCCGCCATCGACGACGTGCTCGACCTCCTGGCCGTCGGCGCGTCGGCGGTGGGCGTGGGGATCGCGGCGCTCGCCGACCCGATGCTCCCCGTGCGGCTGGCGGACGAGCTGGCCGATGCCTGCCGGGCACGCGGCATGGCCTCGGTCGCCGATCTCGTCGGCACCGCGCTGCCGAAGCGGGCGGGGCCGCCGTCCACGCGAGGCGCGGAGTATGCCCGCTGATGCCGGCGGCCCTGTTGTGGTGGCTCGTCGCGATCAACCTCGTCACGGCCGCGGCCTACGCGTACGACAAGCTGGCGGCGCCGCGCGGCGGCCGGCGGATCCGGGAGCGGACGCTGTGGATCCTGTGCCTCGCGGGCGGCGTCGGTGGCGCCTGGCTCGTGTTCTTCGGCATGCGCCACAAGACGCAGCACCAGTCGTTCTGGGTCGTGCAGACCGTCGCGACGGTCGTCTGGGTCGCCGTCATCGCGTGGGTGCTGTTGGCCTGACGCCCGCGGGCCGCGTGTGTCAGGCCAACTCCGACGTCAGGCCGCCTCGAGGACGGGCTGCAGCCCCGTTCTGGCGAGCTGGCGGCGGATGACCGTGTCGAGAGTCGTCGAGATCAAGGTCGGGAATTGTGCGTGGAGCGGGGCCGCATCCACGGTCATCTCCCGCGCGTCCATCACCAGCGCTGCACGCAGCTGCCCGGCGAGGACCGGTCGTCGAACCGACATCCCAGCCGCCACGAGCCGGATGACGGCCCGAGGCGCATGATCGACTGACGGCTCGACTCCGAGGACGCGGGCGATCTCCCGCACCACGTCGTCGAGGGCGAGGTTCTCCGGGCCCGGCACCACGATCGTCTGTCCACGGAGCGCCGGATCCCCATACGCGGCATCGACGACGAAGGCCACGTCGGCGGCCGACACGAAGTTGATCGGGTTGTGGCCGCCGCCAATCACCCGGGCACGATCGCCGGTCAGCAACGGCCGTCCCAGCAGCTCGACCCACGTTTCCATGTACGCCGTGGGCTGCACGATCGTCCAGGCAACCGAGGACGACTTGAGCCGCCGCTCGGCCGCGAACTTCGCCCGGAACAGCTCGATGGGATGGTCCGGCGCCGCCTGAGCGACCGACACCAGGATGACGTGCTCGACCCCGGCGGCCTCCGCCGCGTTGATGAGCGCGAGGTTGCCGTCGCCGTCGACCGCATGGACGCCGCCCGCATCCGGCGCCGCCGAAGCCGGTGATTGCGAGCACCAGCGTTCGCACGCCGGCCAGCGCGGCGCCGATCGTTTCCGGCCGGCGGGCGTCGATCGCGACGCCCTCGACCCGGTCGAGCCACGCGTCCGGGATGCGATCCGGGTGGCGTGCGAGGATGCGGACCTCGTCGCCCGCATCAACCAGGCGCGGGACAAGCGCTCGCCCGAGGTTGCCCGTCCCGCCGGCAATCGCGATCACGCCGGGACCGGGCCTGTCGCCTGCTCGACCGCCTCGTCGATCCCGACATCGTCCCGGACCACGGGTTCCATGTAGAAGCGCGCGGCCGTGATCACGCCGCCACGGACGGTGGTGACGGTGATCCCCCGCATGTCGTGCGCCTGGCCGTCGCGACGCGTGCCGGACCACGCCCACTCTGCCCAGACCGCGTCGCCCGAGACGACCGAGGAGACCATCGTGGAGCGAAGGTCGGGCACGGCGGCGAGGATGCGCCCCCAGTTCCTCCGCACCTGCTCGCGCCCCATGAACCCGCGGGACGGGTGGACGGGCGTCTCGTTGACGTAGTCCTCGGCGAAGCAGGCGCTGAGCGCGGCCAGGTCATGGTCGTTGGTCGCCCGCTGGAGACGGAGCACCGTGGCCAGGGGATCGTTCGGCGTGTCGGCTGACATGAGGCACCCTTCCGGGTTGGTCGAGATTTAGTCAGACTGTGAGTCTGATCGTTTGATTGGTACTCTAAGCACCGATGTCAAGTCCTGTCCGCCGCCGCTACGAATCGCCCCTCCGCGAGCGCCAAGCCGAATCCACCCGACTCGCGATCATCGAGGCCGCGACGGGTCTCTTCGTGGACCGGGGTTTCGTGTCGACCTCCGTCGACCTCATCGCGGAGACCGCCGGCGTGAGCCGCGCCACCGTGTTCACGTCGGTCGGCGGTAAGGCCGTCCTGCTCAAGACGGCGTACGACGTGGCTCTCGTCGGCGACGACGAGCCCGTCCCGATGCCGCAGCGGCCGTGGGCCCAGGGCGTGGCGAAGGCGACCACACCGGCCGCCATGCTCGAGGCGTACGCCGACCTGATGCTGGTCCTCGCATCGCGGGTCGGCGGCATCAACGAGGCGATCCGCGGGGCCGCGGCAGCGGACCCTCAGGTCCTCGCCGTGTGGACGAAGATCCAGCAGGAGCGGAGGATCGGCGCGGCCAACATCGTCCGCATGGCGATCGAGCGTGGCGAAATCCGCAGCGACCTCGACCCGGACCGGGCCGCCGATGTCGTCTGGGTCCTCAATGACCCAGGCCTCTACGTCCGATTCGTTGTCGAACGAGGGTGGGCGCCGGACGCCTACCGCGACTGGCTGGCCGCCACGCTCAAGGCGCAACTGCTGGGCTGATTCGAGTGAACCCCAGCCGTGTGTGATGACTCCTGAGGAGTAGGAGGGCCATGGAGGCGCTGGTCGACCCGGAGCGCGTGGCGCTGGCTCGGAGCGGGGACGCAGCCGCCTTCGAAGCCCTCGTGGAGGCACGGGTCGGCTCGATGGTGCGCACGGCGATGGCGATCCTGGGACGCGAGGACGAGGCGCGCGACGCCGTCCAGGACACGCTTGTCACGGCATGGCGGGAGCTCGCGTCCCTGCGCGACCCCGCGGCGTTCGACGCCTGGCTGACGCGGATCCTCGTCAACCGCTGCCGCCGCGGCTTGCGGACGTTCGGGCTGACCCGGCATGCGCGAGATCCCGGCCGACGAGGTCGCCGAGATCGACCTGCCGCGGACCGCGGACCTCGCCGGCGCCGTCGTCGACCGCCGCTCCCTCGAGCGCGCCTTCAACCGGCTGTCGATCGATGAGCGCACGATCCTCGTCCTGCACCACCTCGACGGACGGTCGGTGGCGTCGATCGCGGCGGTGCTGAAGATCCCCGAGGGCACCGCGAAGTCGCGGCTGTTCAAGGCCCGGCGCTCGCTGGAGCGGGCGATCGAACGGGAGGCGGAACGGTGACCGCGCCGCTCCCCGACGACCAGGTCCGAGCGATGCTCGAGGAGCGTGCCGGGCGCGTCTCCCCAGATGCCGAGCGCGAGGCGATGTCGGCGTTCCGGACAGCGGTCCGCGGCGCCCCCGACGGCAAGGGCGGCCTCACGGTCATCCCCCAGGCGCTGAGCTCCCGTGACGCGCGACTCCCGGGCGGCCTCGCCGCGTTCGGCGTGGTCGTCGTGGTCGTGATCGCCGTCCTGGGCGGGCGGCTCAGCGGCGACGACGTCGCCACGAGCCCGTCGGCGGTGGCGGGCTCGAGCGCCATCACCGGACCTGCCGTATCGCTCGCACCGTCGGCTGCCGGGAGCCCGACCGTTCTGGATCCGGGTCAGCTCGAGGCGGCCCTCGCGTCGGGCGACCTCGCGGGCAAGATCGTCGTGATCAACGGCAAGCTCGTGTCGGAGCTGTGCAGCGGGCCCGCATCCGACTGCAAGACGCACCTCCTCGAGTTGCCGCAGCTGCAAATCACGGCGTCCGACGAGCCAGTCATTCAGGCCGCCTGGGATGCGGCGATCGGCGGCCCTCCTGGGCCGATGACGTTTCGAGTCGGTGGCGATGGCTCGCTCGACTTCCTCGGGGTCCTCGGCAGCGTCCCCGACGCACCGATGACCGTCGACCAGCTGATCTCGACGACCGCGCCCGCCGGACGCCTCGTGTCGGTCCACGGATGGCTCGCTGATGCGACCCGCGTTGCGCTGCTTGTGCTGACGGGGGGCGCGCCGCCGACCGATGGAACGACTCCCGCTCGTCAATGGGTCAGCGTCGAGCCGGCGCCGGAGGTGGCGCGCAGTTTGGGACCGACTGGCGAGCCGGACACGTTCATCGTCAGGCGGGCCAACGGGGGGTGGCGTCTGGAGGGCCGCTACGCGGCCTTTGTGCCGACCACGCCGTCGGCGCAGGCCGGCCAAGACGACCTGACCGCCGAGCAGCTCCGGGCCGGCCTGACCGACGGGTCGTTGACGGGTCGGGTCATCGTGATCGACGGCGAGATGGAGATGATGCAGGTCCCGTGCCCGAAGCCCGGTGCGTGCACGGTGCCCAACCTGATCAAGCTGGGCGGCGTGCCGATCACGGTGGACCCTGCGATCGAGGCGCTGGTCGCGAACGACGTGCCTGATGGACCCCACGTCTTCATCGGCGACGGCGTCGGGCTGACCTACCTCGGCACGATGACCGGCGCTGTGGACGCCCCGATGTCGGTCGCGCAGCTCTGGGCAGTGTCCCCGGCCGTGGATGAGACCGGCATCCGGTTCGTCGAAGGCATCGTCGGGCCGATCCCGTGTGTCGGTTGTCCGACGAGTCCGTCAATTCTTCCGGGCCTGTGGCTCAGTGGCACGAACGGTTCGAAGGCCGCAGCGGTGCCGGTGTTTGTCCCCGACACCATCGAACCGCCGCCCACCCTCGATCGCTATCTGGTGCGCCCCAGGTTCGGATCGCCGTGCGACGGCATCGTCCCGCCAGCGGGTGTGGCCTGGGATTGCACGGCCGAGTACCGGTGGGCGATCGTGGCCGCCGTCGGGAACGAGCCCATCCTTCGGGTCGCGCTGCCGTAAGGAGCGCTCGCAACCGTAGACTCGGCCGGTGAAGGCCTCGAGGGTCGATTCCGGCGTCGATCGGGTCCGCGTCCGGGAGTTGAAGGACGCCGAGGACGCGCGGTTCAGCGACGCACGCCCGCGGTCCGCCGCTTTGCTCGAGCGCGGTCGGCAGGTGATGCCGAACGGCGTGCCGATGGCCTGGATGGTCGGCAGCTACCACCACCTGCCGTTGTGGGTCGAGTCGGGGAGCGGCGCCCACTTCACCGACGTCGACGGCCATGTCTACCGCGACTTCAACATCGCCGACCTGTCGATGTTCTGCGGCTACGCGCCCGAGCCGGTTGTCCGCGCGGTCAGCGATCGGCTCGCTCGCGGCAACCAGTTCATGCTCCCGGTCGAGGACGCCATCGTCGTGTCCGAGGAGCTCGCTCGCCGGTACGGCCTGCCCAAGTGGCAGTACACGAGCTCGGCGACGCACGCGAACACCGAGGCCATCCGCGTCGCCCGGGTCGCGACCGGCCGCGAGAAGGTCGTCATGTTCGACGGCAAGTACCACGGCCACCTCGACGAGGCGCTGGTCGAGTTGGACGACGCCGGCCAGGTCGTCATCGAGGAGCGCGGCGTCCCGGAGGACACCGTCGACGGCACCATCCTTGTCCCGTTCAACGACCCGGCCTCCCTCGCCCGCGGGCTCGAGGCTCGCGACGTCGCCGTCGTGCTGACCGAGCCCGCGATCACCAACAACATCGGCCTCCTGCTGCCCGACGACGGCTTCCACGCACGAGCTCCGCCGATTGACCCGCGAAACGGGCACGCTGCTCGCCATCGACGAGACCCACACCCAGGTCTTCGGCCCGGGCGGGCTGACGGCCGAGTGGGGTCTCGAGCCCGACCTGCTCGTCGCCGGCAAGTCGATCGCCGGCGGCCTGCCCTTCGGCGCCTGGGGCATGACCGAGCCGATCGCCGAGCTCCTCGAGCAGCGCAAGGGCCCCGACGGCGACCGCTCGAACCTCGTGGCGACCGGCGGCACGATCTTCGGGAACCCGCTCGCGATGGCGGCGGCTCGGGCCGTGCTCACGGAGATCCTTGTCCCGGAGGCCTACGCATACACGCAGCGGCTGGGAGCGCGGCTGGCCGAGGGCATGCGCGCGTCGGTCGAACGGCACGGCCTGCCGTGGCACATCCCGCACCTCGGCCCGCGAGCCGGCTACCTGTTCCAGCCCACGCCGATCCACGACGCGGCCGAGGGCCGGGCGGCGGCCGACGAGCTGCTGACCCGGCTGATCCGCGTATGGCTCGCCAACCGCGGCGTGTGGGAGGCGATCGTCGGGGCAGGGCCCGTGTGCTCGGTCCCGTGCCAGGACGACGACGTCGATGCCTATCTCGACGGCTGGGACTCGCTGCTTGACGCGCTGGTCGCCTGACCTGCCCGCTGCCCCGCAGGCTCAACCGGTTCCGCAGATAGACTCCGCGTCATGACGACGCTCCGCCGCACGATCGACGACACGGCGCGCCGCGCCATCGCGGCCCGAACCGAGGCGCTGTTCCGGGCGAGCGGCGCGTTGCGCGAGGGCCACTTCATCCTCAAGAGCGGCCGCCACTCCGACGCGTACCTCGAGAAGTTCCAGGTGCTGCAGGACCCGGCGGCGACGAGCGAGCTGTGCGGGTTCTGGGCCGCGGCGCACCGGGACGATGACGGCGCCTCGACGGTCGACGTCGTCGCCGGGCCGACGACGGGCGGCGTGATCCTCGCGTTCGAGACGGGACGTCAGCTGGGGACGCGGGCGATCTTCGCGGAGGAGGTGGCCTCCGACGACGGCGCCCCCCGGCGCGAGTTCCGGCGTGGGTTCACGATCGGAGCGGGGGAGCGCGTGCTCCTTGTCGACGACATCCTCACGACCGGCGGCTCGATGCTGGCGATGCTCCCGGCCGTCGAGGCCGCGGGCGGCGAGGTCGTGGAGTGCGTGGTCCTGGTCGATCGATCCGGGGGCCTGTCAACGCTGACGTCGCCGTCGACCGGCCGCGTCTATCCCCTCCGAGCCCTTTGGCAGCTCGAGCTGCCGACCTACGAGCCCGGCGCGGCGACCTGCCCGCGCTGCGCGGCGGGCGAACCGGCGGTGAAGCCCGGGAGCAGCGGCACCGGCCTGGGACCCGGGTGAGCGCCGGCCCCCGGGTCGCGATCCCGGCGCGGCTGGCCCCGCGCGCAGCGGTCGCCGGTGCGTGCCTCGTGCTGGCGCTCGCTGCCGCCGCCTGCTCCCCGACGCCGTCGACGACGCCGGGTCCGGTCGGGACCGCCTCCCTGAGCGTGCCCGCCAGCGGGACGCCGGTCGTCGACGCGACCTCGCCGATCGACGGGATCCTGACCGACATCGACTCGGAGGGCCTGACGCAGGTGACGGCCTTCACGATCCGCACGCAAGACGGGCAGTCGATCACGTTCAAGATCGGCACGCTCGAGAACGGCGCGCAGTTCCCGCCGGGTCACCTGGCCGAGCACCTCGCCACGTCGTCGCCGGTGCGCGTGTACTTCCGCGCGGAGGGTCCGGACCTGGTGGTGTACCGGCTCGAGGACGCGCCGGCGAGCTAAGGCGGCCCGAGTCGGCGCCTCGGCGGTCCGGCTGCTCGTCAGCGTTGAGCCAGCGCGCCACGGCGCCTCGCCGGCCCGCTGCTCGCCCAGCGTTCACTGCAGCGGTCGAACCGCTGGATGGGTCGCCTGGCGTGCAATCTGATGGCGAATCGGGCGTCAAACCGCTGATCTGCTCTCGCAGCGTGCGAAACGTCGTCGCCAACCGCTGCAGTGCACGCCCAGCGTGCAGCGGTGCCGAGGGCGCGTGGCCGTCCGGGATCAGCCGCCGGCGATGTCCGCGATGGCCGCCTTGAGCTCGGCGTCGCCGACGACCCCCTCGAACGAGCCCTTCACGATCCCGTCCGCCCCGACCGTGAAGATCCACGGCTCGGACACGAGGCCCCACTGGTTGCTCGCGTCGACGGTCTGGAGCTGGCCGTTGGCGTCGAGGACGGGCTGGAGCTTGCCGTTCGCATAGGCCAGCTTGTACGGCTCGACGTTGATGAACGCGACGTCCTTGGGCGCGGCCGCCGCGTCGGCCTTGACCCGGTCCAGCGTCGGGCCGCACTGCGCGCTCGTGCAGAACGCGGGCGTGGCGAACACGAGCACGAACGGCTTGTGCGCCGCCAGGGCGTCCGCGACGGTCGTCTGGTAGAAGGCCGGGTCGGGGTGGGCGTCGCTCGAGATCTTCGCGAGGTCGCCGCCGACGTCCGCGGCGGTGGGGTTCGTGGTCGACGGGGCCGCCTGCCCGATGCCGACCGTCGTGGCCTTGTCGAGCACCGTGAACTCGACGCCGATCGCCTCCTGGGGCATGTTCGGCGCCTGGGTGATGAACACGGCCTTCCAGTCGCCGGTGGTGGGGAAGTCCGTCATCGCCACGTAGTCGCCGCGCGACCCCTCGATCGCCCACACGAAGGTCGCGGGGACGGCGGGTCCAGGCTCGGTCTGGCCGGGCGGGATGAACGCCACGGACGCCGTTCGGTCGGGCGACGCCGCCGGGAGGTTGGTCTTGGGGTCGAGGAACGAGAACACGAATCGGTTCGGCCCGACGGCCTGCTGGGAGCTCACGATGACCGGGATCACGCCCGGGTTGCCGGCCGCCGTCGACGCCGACGGGGCACGGGTCGCCGCGGAGGACGCGCAGCCGACGACGACGGCGGCGAGCAGCACGAGCATGGCGGCGAGCGTTCGGGGCATGCGCAGAGCGTAGCCGGGGACCCGGGAATCCGCCGGGACGGCCTCGCGTGATCGGCCACGGCTCCGCGTAGAATGGCGGCGGCGTTCGCCGCCGCGTCCTACCCATTCGCGCCCGAGGTCGAACCCACGCCCGTGACCCGGTTCCAGAAGCTCGCCGCGGCCACCATCGTCACGACGGTGCTGCTCGTCACCATCGGCGTCGTCGTGCGCGCCACGGGTTCCGGCATGGGCTGCCCCGACTGGCCGCTGTGCCACAACGGCGTCCTGCCACCGCTCAACGACTACCAGGCGTGGCTCGAATGGATCCACCGCACCGTGGCGGCGGTCATCGGATTCGAGATCCTCGGCCTCGCCATCCTGGCCTGGCTCGACCATCGCGACCGCCGATCCATCCTGTGGCCGACGCTCGCGGCGGTGCTGCTGGTGGGCTTCCAGGCCTGGCTCGGCCGCGAGACCGTCCGGCTCAACAACTCGGGCGAGTCCGTGACCGCGCACCTCGCCGCGGCGATGGCGCTGCTGGGCCTGCTGGTGTTCGTGTTCGTGCGCACCTTCTACCCGGGCCGGATCCCCGGCCGCGGCGCGAGCCAGCGGTTCACGCTGCTGGCGACCTTCACGGCGATCGCCATCTACGCGCTGCTCCTGTTCGGGAGCCACGTCACCGCGTCCTCGCAGTGGTACGTGTTCCCCGACTGGCCGCTGATGAACGGCGCCGTGATCCCGCCCCTCACCGACGCCAACAGCGCCCACGTGCTCCACCGCTGGGTCGCCGTGGTGGTCGGCGTCATCGTGTGGGCGACCGCCCTCGCCGCGTGGCGGACGCAGCGGTCGCACCCGTGGACGATCCGGCTCGCGCTCACGACCGCGGTCCTGTTCACGATCCAGGCGATCGTCGGCGGGCTCCAGGTCCTGACCGGGCTCGCCGCGTGGACCCAGACGCTCCACCTCGCGCTCGGCGCGGTCATCTGGGGGCTCGCCGCCGCGCTCGCCGTCGTCGCCTACTTCGAGGCGCGGACCGCGGTCACCGCCCCGTCCGGGCTCCCCGCGAGCGGCGGGCGTCCCGGCGACGACCAGGGCACCCGATCGGGCGACGACGCGGGCACGACCGATCGACGACCGGCCGGGGACACCGTCCGCGCCTACATCGCGCTGACGAAGCCGAGGATCATCGAGCTTCTGCTGGTCACGACGATCCCGGCGATGGTGCTGGCAACCCGCGAGCTGCCCGGCATGGCACCCGTGGAATGGTTCCGGCTGGCGTTCTGGACGCTGGTCTGCGGCACGCTCGCGGCCGGCTCCGCGAACGCGATCAACCAGTACCTCGACCGCGACATCGACCTGCTGATGACCCGCACCCGCCGCCGGCCCCTGCCGGCCCACGCCGTCGCGCCCGAGAACGCCGTGATCTTCGGGATCGTGCTGGGCGTCGTGTCGATCGTGCTGATGGCCTGGTACGTGAACCTCGTGGCGGCGTTCCTCACGCTGCTGGCCATCGGCTTCTACGTGTTCGTGTACACGATGATGCTCAAGCGGACGACGCCCCAGAACATCGTCATCGGTGGTGCAGCGGGCGCGCTGCCGCCGGTCATCGGGTGGGCCGCGGTCACCGGCCGGGTCGAGATCCCGGCCCTGCTCCTGTTCGCGATGGTCTTCTACTGGACGCCGCCGCACTTCTGGGCGCTCTCGCTCCGGATCCGCAAGGACTACGAGGCGGCCAACGTGCCGATGCTGCCGGTCGTGCGCGGCGTGCCCGAGACGGCGCGCCAGATCGGCCTGTACACGATCCTCCTGGTGGCGATCAGCCTGGTGTTCTACGCCGTGGCCCATATGGGCGTGCTCTACCTCGTGGCGGCGGTCGGGCTGGGGGCCGTGTTCCTGTATCGGGCCTTCGTGCTGTGGCGCCAGGCGACCTCGCCCGAGGGCTCGCTCGCGCAGGCGATCCGCCTGTACAAGTACTCGATCAGCTATCTCACGCTGCTGTTCGCGGCCGTGGCGATCGATAGCCTGCTGTTCGGCACGCTCAGCTGAGCGCCGCGCGAGGGGGGCCGATGCGGGGACCCGGATCGACCGCGCGCCGGGCCGCCCGCGCGCGAATCGGCGCCGCAGCCTTGACGATCTCGCTGGCCGCGCTGCTCGCGCCCGGGCTCCTGACGGCCCCGGTCGCGGCGGACTGCGCAGCGCCGGCGACGATCCCGGACGCGCAGCGGACCAGGGACATCATGTTCGTGGGCACGGTGGTCGGGCTCCAGAACGACAACCGCTGGGTCAAGGTGCTCGTCGAGGAGCGCTGGCAGAACGCCGACGGCGTGCCCGACACGGTCGACGTCCGCGGCGGACCCGAGGCGGGGATCTCGAACTTGACGGACCGCGCCTACACGGCGGCGCGCTACCTGTTCGACGTCACCAATCTCGGCCCCTACTACGAGGACACGCGCTGCAGCGCCACGACCGCGTGGACCGACGACCTCGCGCGCTACCGGCCGTCGAACGTGGCGGAGGCGCCGGGCTCGTCGTCCGGATCGCCGCTGGACGCGGTGAGCTCGTCCGACCTCGTGCTCGCCGCCGGCCTCGTCCTGGCGCTGTTGGTCGCGGTCGTCACCTACATCCTGATCCTGCGCCGGCGCAAGCGGCCGCCGGACTGGATGCGCTGAGCTCGATCGGAGCGAGAGCCTCGATGACCGACGACGAGCAGCGGCGGCCGGCGGCGCTGATCACCGGCGCCGGGAGCCTGATCGGCATCGCGGCCGGCATCGCGGCCCGCCTCGCCGACGACGGCTGGGACCTCGCCCTCTCGTACTGGAAGCCTCCCGGCGCGGGCACGGAGCCGGCCGCGCACGACGAGCCGCCGGCCACGCTGGCCGCCGACCTCCGCGCCCGTGGCTCGACCGTCGTCCTGCTGCCCGGCGACCTCATGGACCCGGCGGAGCCCGGGCGCCTCATGGCGGCCGCCGTGGCGGCGTTCGGCCCGCTTCGGGGCATGGTCCTGTCGCACGCGGAGTCGGTCGATTCGGCGATCCTCGACACGACTGTCGAGGCGTTCGACCGGCACATGATCATCAACGCGCGGGCCAGCTGGCAGCTGATCGCCGCGTTCGCGGCCCAGGCCCGCGACGGCGGGGCGATCGTCGCCCTGACGAGCGACGACACGGCGTTCAACCTCCCGTACGGCGCGTCGAAGGGAGCGCTGGACCGCATCGTCATCGCCGCGGCCCGCGAGCTCGGCCATCTCGGCATCCGGTCGAACGCGGTCAACCCGGGGCCGGTCGACACCGGCTGGATGAACGACGAGATCCGGACCCGCCTCGCCGGCCGCCAGCCGACGGGCCGCCTCGGCACCCCGGCCGACGTCGCGGGACTCGTCGCGTTCCTGCTCTCGGACGATGGGGCGTGGACGACCGGGCAGCTCATCCACACGGACGGCGGCTTCTCGTCCTAGCGGCAGTCAGCCGCGGGCCCGGTCGATCTCCGCGACCAGCGCGCGCACGTCAGGTGGGCGTCCGAGGACGTTGCGCAACACGTCTCGGGCCGAACGCTCCTGCCCGAACCGGTAGACGTGCTCCGAGACCCAGTCGTACCAGCCCGGGTCGCCGTCGGTCCAGTCGCCCCGGGCCGTCCGGATCGCCGCGCGCAGGTCCGCGGCCAGCACCGCGCCAACCGAGTAGCTCGCCATGTACCCGGGCTCCTGGACCAGCTGCCCCCGCATCGCCCACCACGACCACTCCGGGTGCGGCGCGATCCCCAGGTAGTCGCCGGTGATCGTCGTCCAGACCTCGTTGGGCGTCCGGTCCGGGTCGGCGTGGAGCCGGATCTCGAACAGGGCCCAGGCGGTGTCCAGCATCACCTCGGCGTAGCGGCATCGAAGCGAGGTCGTCTCCGACAGCGGAGCCGCCTCGGGGATCCAGCGGGCCACCCAGGCGGGTTCGGCGACGTCGAGCCCCACGACCTCCGCCAGGGCCTCGGTGAGCGCGTCCGAGTCGGGCCAGTCGGCGTATGCGGGCCGGGTCCGGATGGCCGCGATGTGGCACGCGTGGCCGCCCTCGTGCACGAGCTCTGCCAGGTCGCCGAGCCCGCCGTCGACATACGTCGCGACGACGACCGGGGCGCCCGTCGACCAGGTGCCGTCGACCAGGCGGCGCGGTCGCGCGCCGAATGTCGTGAACGCGACCGAGACGGTCGGCCGGCCCGGCCGCGGGGTCGTGTCGAAGGTCGCGCCCAGCGCATCGAAGTCGACGCCGAGGGCCGCGAACGATCGGCGGTTGACGTCGATCACGCGCTCGAGCGGGAGCGTGTCCCGAACCGCCCGATCGGCCTCCCCGGCCCGCCACCACCAGTCCCACGGCTCGATCTTCGCCTCGCCCCGATCGCGGGCGGGCGCCGTCACCGCGGCGCGCCACGCCTCCAGGGCGGTCACGGCCCAGCGTTCGACATCGCCATCGGCCAGCCCGAGCGCCCGCTCGTTGGCGGCGATGGGGGAGTCGCCGGCGGCCCAGCGAGCTCGCGATTCCCGGAGCAGCGCCTGATACGGCGATGGCCGATGGGTCACGCCTCGCCCGACGATCGGGACACCGTCGCCGTCGATCCCCCGCCACAGAGGCTCGAGGCCCAGGAACAGGCGTCGCCGCCTCGCCGCGTCGGGCTCGGTCGCTAGCCGGGCCAGGATCTGCGGGCGAGCCAGGCGCTCGCCGTCGACCTCGAGGTCGTCCGCGAGCGTCCCGTAGCAGCCCTCGAGGCGCTCCCGCAGGGTCGTCCCACCGGCCTCGATGGCGGCGGCCCACGCCGAGGCGTCGTCGCACGAGGCTCTCCCGACGGCGGGTGCGACCGGCAGCTCGGAGTCGGGGCCGAAGGCGGTCTCGATCCCGGCTCGCATGGCGCCCAGGGCACGGCCGTCGTCGGCGGACAGGTCCATGGCGGGCCCCGCATCGATGGCCTTGAGCAGCCCGCGGACCGCCGCCTCGGCAGCCGCGGCGTCGCGCTCGAGAACCGAGGAGTCCGCGGGTTCGCCGCGGGCCCGAGCAACGTCCAGCCGGTCGCGAGCCTCGCGCGCGGCGAGGTAGGCGGCCTCCAGCTCCGCGAGGGGCTCGGGGTCGGGCATGGCCGCATCGTGCCACGCGGGTCTCCCGCGGGGTGGGATGTGTCACGATCGGCGCATGGAGCTGACCTTCCTCGGCGGCGCGCGGACCGTGACCGGGTCCCGCCACCTCGTCGACACCGGCCGGGCCAACGTCCTCATCGACTGCGGCATGTTCCAGGGCGGCCCCGACGAGACGATCCGCAACCACGTGCCGCTGGGCTTCGACCCCGCGACGCTCGACGCCGTCGTCCTGACCCACGCCCACCTGGACCACTGCGGCCTGCTGCCGCTGCTGGTCCACGAGGGGTTTCGCGGCGCCATCGTCTGTACCGCCGCGACGGCCGAGCTTGCCCGGCTCGTGCTGCTCGACTCGGCCAAGCTCCAGGAGGAGTTCGCCAAGCGTGCGGCCCGCCACGCCAAACGCGATCCCGACCGTGCGGCCCACGACGCCGCGCGCAACGCAACGGAGTACAGCGAGCTGCTCCGCCTCGCTGCCGAGGGGGCTGAGAGCCCGGGCGGGCCGGATCCAGAGGAGCTCCTGCGCGAGGCAGGGCCCGAGGTGATGCTGCACCTCGGCGACCCGCTGTACACGGAGGACGACGTCGACCTCACGCTGTCGATGTTCCAGACGGTCCCCTATGGCATGGAGCGGGAGGTCGCCCACGGCGTCCACGTCACGCTCGCCGATGCCGGCCACATCCTGGGCTCAGCCATCGTGCGGATGCGGCTTGCGCGCCCGGGCGGGGGGCGCGACACGATCGTGATCTTCTCCGGCGACCTCGGCCGGCCCGGCACGCCGATCATCCGCGACCCGACGCCCATCACCGAGGGCGACTTCGTCCTGTGCGAGTCCACCTACGGCGGACGCGAGCACGAGCCGGCTGGCCAGGCGATCAACACGCTCGCCGACGTCGTGAACGACGCGGTGCGGCGAAAGGGCGTCCTGCTCATCCCCTCGTTCGCGATCGGGCGGACCCAGGAGATCGTGTGGCAGCTGAGCCGGCTGCTGGACGCAGGCCGCATCCCGGACCTGCCGGTCTACCTCAATTCACCGATGGCGAAGTCCGCGTCCGACGTCTACCGCAACCACCCCGAGGCGTACGACGAGGAGACCGACCAGCTGCTCAAGGCCCACGAAGCGCCGCTCGACTTCCCCGGCCAGCACATCGTCCAGAACGTCCAGGAGTCCGAGCGGATCGCCCAGGCCCCGCCGCCGCTGATCATCATCGCCTCGAACGGGATGCTGACCGGCGGACGGTCCGTGGGTCACGCGGAGCGGCTGCTCGACGACCCGACGGCGACCGTGCTGTTCGTCGGCTACCAGGGCGAAGGCACGCTGGGCGGCCACCTCGTCCGCGGCACGCCGACCGCGCGGATCGCGGGCCACGAGATGCAGGTCAAGGCGACGATCCGGTCGCTCGACGGCTTCTCCGCGCACGCCGACGAGCCCGAGCTGCTCGCGTGGCTCGGCGGGTTCATCGGCGGGCGGCGCGCCGGCGACCCGGGCGTGCCGCGCGACGTGTACCTCGTGCACGGCGACCCGCCGGCCCAGGAGGCCCTGCTCCCGAAGGTCGACGCGCTCGGCCTCCACGCCGAGATCCCGGCCTGGCACCAGACGGTGTCGCTGGACTGAGCCTCGTTGTCCGCGCGCGATGCGCGTCACGCATCGTTTGCTGTCGGCCCGACCGGTTTGATGCGCCCCACGCGTCGCGACGACCTCCGAGCGCGCCCAAGGGCCACGAATCGGACGATCTCGATGCGTGTGACGCATCACCGTGCACTCGACGACATGCATCGATGCGTCCGGCGCATCGCCGCCGGCCGACGGTCGGGGTCGCGCCGCCGGTGTGACAAGACGTCGGATACGATCGCGGCGTCCGCAGGAGGTCGCCCGCTCTTGGCCGTCACGTCGCCCGCGCCCCGCACGCCTGCCCCGCTCTCGCCCGACGAGATCGCGCGCATCCGGGCACCGTTCCGCGGCGCCCGGCTCCTGCCCGGCAAGGCGTACCACGACGACGGCATCTTCGCGTGGGAGACGGAGGAGATCTTCTTCCGCGACTGGCTCGCGGTCGGCCGCGCGGAGGAGGTCCCCGAGCCGGGCAGCTTCCTGGTGCGCGACGTGCTGGGCGAGAGCGTGCTCCTGGTCCGCGGCCGGGACGACGAGATCCGCGCGTTCTACAACGTGTGCCGCCACCGGGGCACCGCGGTGGAGGAGCGCGAGTGCGGCAAGGCGGTCCGCTTCCAGTGCCCCTACCACGCCTGGATCTACGAGCTCGACGGCAGCCTGGTACGGGCCAAGCACACCGAAGACCTCGACGACTTCAGCCTCGACACCTACGGCCTCGCCCCCATCCGGTGCGAGACCTGGCAGGGCTTCGTGTTCCTGTGCTTCGCCCCGGAGTCCGTGACCGCAGGGCTCGAGACATACATGGGCGACTGGTACGCGCACCACGCGGGCTTCGGCCGGGACATGGCCCGCCTGCACGCGCGCGGCGCGGCTGACGTATGACGTCGGCGCCAACTGGAAGATCGTGGCCGAGAACTACAGCGAGTGCTACCACTGCCCGCCGGTCCATCCGCTGCTCAACAAGCTCACGCCCTACGACCTGGGCGAGGACTTCCTGGCCGAGGGGCCGTGGAAGGGCGGCTGGATGCCGTTCGCCGAGGGCTGCGAGACGATGTCGATGAGCGGCAAGCGCGACGGCCGGCCGCTGCTCTACGCCCGCGACGAGACCGAGGCCCGGCGGATCTACTACTACATCCTGTGGCCCAACCTGATCGTCTCGGTCCATCCCGACTACGTGCTCACGCACCAGGCCTGGCCCGACGGGCCCAATCGGAGCACCGTCAACTGCGACCTCTACGTCGAGGCGGACCGGCTGGGCGAGATCGACATCAGCGGCGCCGTCGAGTTCTGGGACATCACCGAACCGCGAGGACTACCACGTGGTCGAGGCGCAGCAGCAGGGCACGCGGTCACGCAGCTGGGTCGCGGGCCGCTACTCGAACCAGGAGGCCTCGGTCCACGCGTTCGACATCATGGTCGCGGACCGCTACGCGAACGACGGCAGCCGCACCACCCGCGGCTGGCGCACCGAGTCGGCGAGCGACCGGCGCCGCGTGACGGGACTCCTCGGTCCCGCCCAGCAAGCCGAGGCCGCCGAGGCGAACGGCTGAGGCGCCCGCTTCCCGATTGATGCCGCTCGCCGGTTCAGCTGTCGCTGACCGCGCCGGCTGTCACGAGAGGCTCGCTGAAGCGCAGCGCAAGCCACAGCGCCCAGACCGGGATGAGCACGCCCGTCAACAGGTTCGTGAGCCACTGCCCGAGGTCGGACAGCGAATCGGGCCCGACCAAGGCCAGGATCGCCGTAACCAGGACGACCGCCCCCAGGAGATACGACAGCCACGCCCAGGCGCTCGGCATGGCCCCGCCACCGAACAGCCTTGCGGCGACCACGACGCCCGTCGCGGCGAAGAGCGCGGCCACCTGCACCAATAGCTGCACGGCGCTCTGGATGAGCATCTCCGCCCACACCTGACTGACGATCTCTTCGTTCTTGAAGCCGCAGTCGCAGTACGGGATGTCGATCGTGGCCTTGACTTCGCCCACGAGCAGCACTTGTGCAACGCCGCCGAGGAGGCCGGCGGTTACCAGCGTCCACAGCAGAACCGTTCCCCGGTCGTCAGTGCGTGCGACGCGACGCGCCAGCGCAATCCCGAGGCCGGTCAGCGTGAGGAACGCGAGGCCGGCGAGGCCGTTGGCCAGCAGGAAGATCGGCCAGATGCTCTGGCGATAAGGAAAGTACGCCGTCACGCGGTCGACGAGGTTCGCGGAGTCGGGAACCGACGGCGGCTGCGCGACCAGGTTGAGCTGGTCCAGCAGCTGGAACACCGTCCCCGCCAGAAAGAGCAGCCCGACGGCCGCCGCCAGGATGCGCAACGCGGACCTGCCGCCCATGTACCCGACCTCCCATCCGAGTCGACCACGGCCTTCGTCTGGGCTGCCGCCCACCTTGAGGGCGAATTCTGGCAGGTGTCAGCAGGCGCCGTCAGGCGAAGCGACCGCTCTGCGGATTCGCGCACGACGCTCGGCGTGCCTCAGTGATCGAGGGTGTCCGCCGCCGCGTACTCCTCCCTGGACAGCCCGGCGTGCTCACCGCGAAGCTGCTGCATCGAGGCGATCGACGCATTCAGCGAGTCGACGGCGCGCTCGCCGGCGGCGCTGTGCTCGCCCACGAGCGCCGCGGCCGGGGTCACCGTCTCGCCGCGGGTCCCATGGCTCGCGGGCGCGGCCACCAGCGCAATGGCTCCGAGCACGATCGCGAGCGGCACCACGATCAGCAACTGCCTCGGTGCGAATGGGCGCCCTGACCGGGTGTGGATCGCTGTGGCCATGGCCGTTCTCCCTCAACTGGCTGTCCGCGCCGCATCCCGGCGCTCCTCTGCCCACACGACTCGACGCGGTCGCCGATGTCACGAGCGGCCACGGCCCGCGCTCGGGGTGTGACAATCGCGCCCCCATCGCGTCATGACCCTCGTGGGACCCCAGCGCCTGCCGTCACCAGATCGGAGCCGGATGCCCGTCGAGCTCGAACCGGTCAGCGTCGCGCTGGTCGAGGGGCGCGTCCTGACCGAGGTCATCGCGGCATACGACGCCAACGAGCGCGACCTGTTCACGTTCGCCCTCGGGGTCACCCGCGACGGGGCGGCGGCCGAGGACATCGTCCAGGAGGCGTTCCTCCGGCTCGTGCGCGAATCCCGGGCCGGACGCCACCCCGACAACGCCCGGGCGTGGCTTTACCGGGTCGTCGTGAACCTCGGCCGGACGCGGGCCAGGCGTCGGGTCGTCGCCGACCGCTGGCGCGGCCTGTTCGCCAACCGCGACGTCGCGCGCTCGCCAGAGGACGACATCGTGGGTCGGGAAGGCGCCGCCAACCTCGCCGCCCTCGTCGCGTCCCTGCCGACGGACGCCCGAATGGCCTTCCTGCTCGCCACCGAGGGCCATTCCGGGCAGGAGGTCGCAACCTTCCTGGGTCGCAGCGAGGGCGCCACGAGGAATCTCCTCTGGCGCGCCCGAAGCGAGCTCCGCCGCCGCCTGGAGCAGGAGGGGGTCGCATGATCGATCACGGACGGTTCCAGCAGCTGGCCGCCGCGGCGCTCGACTTCGCGCCGTCGGCCGCCGAGGCCGGCGAGCTCGCGGCGCATCTGCGCGCGTGCGCCGACTGCCGCCGGTATGCCGGTCGCATCGCCTCGGACGACGCCCTCGCCCGCACCGTCCCCCGCGCGCATGCCCCCGAGCGGATCCGCGATGCCGTCGTCGCGGCCGCCGTCGCGCCGGGGCGTCCCGTGTCGGCAGGCTGGCTCATGCCCGCTGTGGGGGCCGCCCTCGTCGTCGTCGTCCTCGCCATTGCTGTCGCCGCGGTGTTGCCGCGCCTCCGGACCCTGGGGCCGGCTGGCAACCCGCCGCTGACGTGGACGCCCCTCGGCGCCGTCCCGGGAACCGCCGGAGCCGAGGTCTTCGGCCTCGGTGGCAACGGCGCGCAGATCGTCGCCGTCGGCGACGTGGGCGGGATCGACGGCGTCGGCACCGTGTGGGTCTCGCCGGACGGCGTGACCTGGCAGCGCATGCCGTCGGATCCGACCTTCGCCGGCGGTCCCATCCTGAACGTCGCGCTGAGCGGCGCAACGCTGCTCGTGACCGGCCCCAACATCCCGCCCCCGGGCTCGTCGCACCTGTCGATGCGTGCGTGGGTCGCGACTGCCGATCGGAGCTGCGACAGCTGCACGCCACCCCAGTCGACCGCGAACCCGTGGCGGGCCTCGACCGTGACCTCCCCCACGCAGGGCGGCGTGGCCCTCTATGCCGGGCTGGCCGGCGGACCTGAAGGATTCACGCTCGTCGGGACCGAGTTCCCGGACCCGGCTCCGGGCGCGATGCCGATCGGGGCGGTCGTCGTCACGTCGCCCGACGGGTCGACGTGGGCGTTCAACGACCCGACCGCGCCCGCGTTCGCGGGCGGCGCCATGCACGGCGTCGCGATCGGGACGTCGGCGAGCGTCGCGGTCGGTGACGTCAATCTGGTGCCCGCCGTCTGGCTCGCGCCATCGGGCGGCGCCTGGACCCGCCTGGACGGCGCGCTCGAGCCCGCGACGGCGACGGCGCGCGCGGTGGCCGCCGGGCCAGCCGGATTCGTCGCCGTCGGTGACGACGGCGGGAACGGGATCGCGTGGACGTCGGAGGACGGCCGCACCTGGACCACCGTGACGTCGCCCGAGCTGTCCCGAGCCCGGATCGTCGGCGTGCAGCGCATCGGCGACCAGTTCATCGCGACCGGCCAGTCGGACGAGGGCGCCGGTGCCGCGTGGATGTCGCCCGACGGCCGGACGTGGCGCCGCATCGGCGTCGGCGGCTCATTCCCCGGCACGTCGATCCGCGGAGCCGCCGCGATTCGGTCGGCCTACGTGCTGCTCGGCGACGACGCCAACAACGGGTCCGTGGCGGCCGCCGGCCAGGTGACGAGCGCTCCCTGAGCCTAGGCCCCGGTGGGCCGGTCGCCGGCCAGCCCGCGGTCGTGATCGAGGTAGGTGTCCACGATCCGGCCCGCCGTCGCGCTGACCACCGCCTGTCCCGTGACCGCGGCGAGGAACTCCGTGCGCCCGATCCCCAGCAGCTGCGTGTCGCTGGTCGCCGTGACCGTCGCCGTCCGCGGCACGTTTCGCAGCAGCGCGATCTCGCCGAACCCGTCGCCCGGGGCCGACAGCGTCCGGACGAACTCGCCGCCCCGGCTGACATCGACCGAGCCCGTCTCGAGCACGAAGAACCGCTCGCCGGGATCGCCCTCCCGGATCACAGCGGTCGAGGGCGGGACGGACTGCCAGACGCCGGACCGGGCCAGGGATTCCAGCGTCGGCGGGGAGAGCCCGGCGAACAGCGGCAGGCGGCGCAGGAGCGCGAGGGCGCGCACGGGCACGTTCGCCCGGCGGTCGATGCCGCGCAGGCCGGGCGACGCCAGCACCACGACCAGCGGGATGACGGCGGCGAAGGCCGCCGCGGCCGCGGGGATCCCGAACACCGAGACGGCGAGCGGCAGCAGGATCGACCCGATGGCGAGGCAGACCGTCATCAGGCCCTCGAGGATCCCGAACACGCGGGCCAGGACCTCGTCGTGCACCGCGCGTTGGAGGGCGGTCCGACCCGCGACGTCCATGAGCGTGAGCGCGATCCCGCACGCGACGAGCAGCGCCGGCGCGACGACCGCCGGCGCGAACACGCCGAACAGCAGGAACAGGAGGCCCCAGGCGACGCCCGACGCGAGCAGCACGGGCGCGAGCCGCTGTCGGCCGATGAGCCCGAACGCCACCATCCCGCCCAGGATCCCGCCGGCCCCGATGGCCGCCGACAGGATCGCGGCGCCGGACTCGCCGGTACCGAACTGCTCGATCGCGATCAACACGAACAGCACGTCGCAGGCCCCGATCAGCAGCATGCGCGACGAGAGGATGGCGACGATCAGCCGCGCGTCTGGATGCTCGGCGAGGGCCCGGAACCCGCCGAGGATCGCGGGACCGCGCACCTCCGGGTGGTCCTCCTCGGCGGTGTGCAGCGCCGCGTCGTACGCCTCGTCCGAGAGGTGCGGCGCTCCGGCGTGGGCATGGGGTCGCAGCCCCAGCACGAGGACGGCCGCGGTCATGGCCACCAGCGCGAGGAGCGCGAGCACGGCGCCCGGCCCTGCCACCGAGAGGATCGCCGCCGCCGACAGGGGCCCGAGCAGCAGGCCGCTCGACTCCGCGATGCTCGTGACGGCGTTGGCCGCGGTCAGCTCGGACGGATCGTGGGCGAGGCCCGGGAGGAGCGCGTTGTGCGCCGGACGCACGAGGGTCAGCGTCATCGACGCAAGAATCGCCGCGAGGTAGACCACCGGCGGCGCCCACCCGAGCAGCATGCCGGCGGCGATCAGCAGGGTCCAGGTCGCGAACAGCGAGTAGGCGCCGAGGAGGACGCGCTCCCGCCGGAATCGGTCGCCGAGCGTGCCTCCGAACGGCGCGATCACGGCGGCCGGCAGCAGCTGCGCGAGCGCGACGACGCCGACCGACGCTGGTCCGGTCTCCGCGTACGCGTACAGCAGGATCGCGACCCACGATCCGTACTCGACGGTGTTGAACGCGAGGAACGCGAGCTCGACCCGCCGCAGGGTCGGGTTCCCCAGCACGCGACCGACGATCTGGAGCGTGCTGCGGGTCCGGGACACGACGGCGGTCATGGGCGGCCAGTGTGCCCGAGGGGTGCATGGACGCGCCGCTCGATCCGCCCACCGGGCCGTGGCCTTGGCGGGTAGGCGTCGGGCAGGGGACAATGCCCGCATGGCGATCCTGACCGCAGACGAGCTCGCGTCCGTCCGCCGCGAGTACCGAGCGGCCTCCCTCCTGCCTGCGCGGACCTACCAGGACCCGGCGGTCCTCGACTGGGAGCGCGAGCACATCCTGCAGCGCGACTGGCTCGCGGTCGGCCGCGCGGAGGAGGTCCCCGAGCCCGGCAGCTTCCTGGTGCGTGACGTGCTGGGCGAGAGCGTGCTCCTGGTCCGCGGCCGGGACGACCAGATCCGCGCGTTCTACAACGTGTGCCGCCACCGGGGCACCGCAGTGGAAGAGCGCGAGTGCGGCAAGGCGGTCCGCTTCCAGTGCCCCTACCACGCCTGGATCTACGAGCTCGACGGCAGCCTGGTGCGCGCCAAGCACACCGAAGACCTCGACGACTTCTCCCTCGACACCCACGGCCTCGCCCCCATCCGGTGCGAGACCTGGCAGGGCTTCGTGTTCCTGTGCTTCGCCCCGGAGTCGGTGACCGCAGGGCTCGAGACGCAGCTCGGCGACCTCGTCGAAAACATGGCCCGCTTCGACTTCACGTCGCTCCGGTCGGCCAAGCAGATCGTGTACGAGGTCGGCTCCAACTGGAAGCTGATCGCCGAGAACTACAGCGAGTGCTACCACTGCCCGGGCGTCCATCCCCAGCTCAACAAGCTCACGCCGTACGACCTGGGCGGCGACTTCGACCCCAACGGCGCCTGGCAAGGCGGCTGGATGGAGCTCGTCGAGGGGGCCGAGACGATGGCCCTCGACGGCGGCCACGGGTCCCGGTCCGGCCGCCCGCCGATGTGCGGGATCACGACGACCGACGAGCAGCGGGTCTACTACTACGTCCTGTGGCCGACGACGTTCCTGTCGATCCACCCGGACTACCTGCTGGTCCATCGCCTGGTCCCGGTCGACAGCAACCACACCCAGGTCGTGTGCGACTGGTTGTTCGAGGGCGAGACGATCGACGCCGGGGGCTTCGACCCATTGGACGCGATCGCGTTCTGGGACCTCACCAACCGCCAGGACTGGCACGTGTGCGAGCTCCAGCAGCGCGGGACGGCGTCCCGGAGCTGGGTCGCCGGCCGCTACTCGAACCAGGAGGCGTCGGTGCAGGCGTTCGACCTGATGGTCGCCGACCGGTATGCCGAGGACGGAGTCGCGAGCCAGCGAGCCGTCCGCGAGCGCTACAACGCGCCGCCGCCCAAGCCGACCACGAACGGCGCCAACGGCACCCGAACCACCGTTGCCGAGCTGCGCAGCGAGGGCGCCGCCGCCAGCCGCACCGGCTGAGCGGGAGCTAGATCCCGGCGGCGCTGCTCCGCTGATCGCCGCGCAGGGCGCCCAGCCGCCAGGCGGCGAAGATCAGGATCGCGGTGATCGCCACGATGATCGTGGAGATCGCGTTGATCTCGGGTGTCACGCCGAACCGGATCTTCGAGTAGATGTAGATCGGCAGCGTCGACGACCCGACGCCCGCGTTGAACGACGTGATGATCAGGTCGTCGAACGACAGCGCGAAGGTCAGCATCGCGCCGGCGGCGATCGCCGGCACCAGGAGCGGCAGCGTCACGAACCGGAACGCGCCCCATGCCGAGGACCCGAGGTCGCGCGCGGCTTCCTCGAGCTGGGGGTCCAGGTTCGCGGCCCGGGCGCGGACGACCACCGCCACGTACGAGATGCAGAAGGTGATGTGCGCGATCGAGATCTGCTGGATCGAGCCCTGTCCATTGATGAGCACCCCGAAGAACAGCAGCAGGCTGATGCCCATCACGATCTCGGGCGCCACCATCGGCAGCAGGAGGAGCGCCTCGGCTGAGCCTCGTTTCCGGTTGCGCAGCCGTGTCAGCCCGAGGCCCAGCAGCGTGCCCAGGACGGTCGCGACGATGACCGCCACCAGCGCGACCTCGAGCGTCACGGTCAGCGCCGCGATCAGGTCGCGGTTGTCGAACAGGCGCGGATACCAGCGCAGCGTCGGCGCGACCCAGGCGAAGTTGTGCTTCGACGCGTTGAACGAGAACAGGATCAGGATCGCGATCGGCAGGAACAGGAACACGTAGACCGCGACGGCGTAGGCGGTCAGCCAGCGGTTGCGCTCGCGCCGCACCTAGAGGACCTCGCGTCGCAGGATGCGCAGGCTGAGCAGCGTGCCGACGATCGTGACCAGCATGAGCAGGAAGCCGAGCGAGGCCCCCGACGGCCAGTCGCGTGCCGACAGGAACTGCGTCTGGACGACCTTGGCGATCGTCGTGGTCTGGGCGCCGCCGAGCAGGTCGGGCGTGACGTAGTCGCCGATCGCCGGGATGAACGTCAGGATCGCGGCCGCGATGATGCCCGGCATCGTCAACGGCAGCGTCACGTGCAGGAACGCCTGCCGGCCGCTCGCGTAGAGGTCGCGCGCGGCCGCGATCAGCGAGTCGTCGAGCCGGTCGATCGAGACGTACAGCGGCAGGATCGCGAACGGCAGGAAGCCGTAGGTCATGCCCAGCACGACGGACAGGTCGGTGTTGAGCAGGATGATCGGCTCGTGGATGATCCCGAGCGCCGTCAGGATCGAGTTCACCACGCCGTTGTCGCGCAGGATGATCATCCACGCGTAGGTCCGGATGAGGTAGCTCGTCCAGAACGGCAGCATCACGAGGATCAGCAGCAACGTCTTGTTGCGCCCGCCATAGCGGCTGATCCAGTACGCGATCGGGTAGCCGATGACGATCGAGAAGACGGTCGTCAACGCCGAGTAGCGGAACGAGTTCCAGACCGTGGGCAAAAACGTCGGCGACAGCGCGTTCGCATAATGCTCGAGGGTCAGGTGGTCGAACTGCACCGCCCCGAACCGGTCCTTCGTGCCCAGGCTGACGATGAAGATGATCGCCAGCGGCACGAGGAAGAACAGCGCCAGCCAGCCGATGCCGGGCAGGACGAGCGGGCCGGCGCCCAAGCGGCTACGCACCAGAGCGGAGGGTCGTCCAGCGCGAGGCGTACTTGTCGAGGTCGGCGCCGAGGTCGAGCAGCTCGACCAGCGAGTCGACGACCGACTGGTCGGGGTTCACCGCGGGGTCCTTGAGGATGTACGGCTTGATGAACTCCTTGGCGGCGGCGTTGGGGCCCATGTAGCCGATGTAGTTCGTGTTCTTCGCCGACACCTTCGCGTCGAGCAGGTGGTTCATGAACAGCTGGGCGGCGATCGGGTGCTTCGCGTTGGCGAGCAGGACGGCCGTGTCGGAGCCGCGGATGCCGCCCTCCTCGGGGATGTAGAACTTGACCGTCGGGCGCTCGGTCACGACCTGGTACAAGTCCGAGCCCCAGGCGTGGGCCACCCAGGCGTCGCCGGTCGACAGGACGCCGATGTCGTCCGTGGTGTAGATCCGGACCAGCGGCTTCTGCTCCTGGAGCAGCTGGAGGGCCGCGTCGAGGTCGGCGTCGTTGGTGGTGTTCGGGTCCTTGCCATTCAGGAACAGGGCCGCCGCGAACGCCTCGCGCATGTCGTCGAGGACTGCGATGTGCTGCTTGTACTTCTCGTCCCACAGCGCGTTCCAGCTGGTCAGCTTCTCCGACACCTTGGCCGTGTCGTAGGCGACGCCGGTCGTCCACCACATGTACGGGATCGAGTGGGCGTTGCCCGGGTCGTAGCCGGGGTTCTGCCACTCCACGCCGAGGTTCGCGACGTTCGGCAGCAGGGACTGGTCCAGCGTCTGGATCAGCCCGCGCTGGAGCAGGCCCGGGACGTCGGTCGAGGTGGGGAACGTGATGTCGTAGCCGCCGCCGCCCTGGCCGATCTTGGCCAGCATGGTGTCGTAGTTGTCGAAGAAGTCAGTCGTGACGTTCACGCCGTACTTCTTCTCGAACGACGGGATCACGCTCTTCCCCATGTACTGGGCCCAGTTGTAGATGAACAGCTCGCCCTCGGGGGTCGGCGGGGCTGTCGGCTCGGGCGTTGGCCCGGTCGATGCGCCCGCGGAGGCGCTGGCGGCCGACCCGCTCGAGGCCGGCTGCGTGGACGCGCCGGAAGCGCCGGACGCGTTCGCGGCGGCCGGCGGCGTCGCGCTGTTCGAGCCCGTGCACGCCGCGATGACGGGGGCGAGTGCCGCCGCGCCGCCCAGGAGCGCGATCCGCTCCAGCAGGTAGCGCCGGCTGATCTGCCGCTCCGCCATGTGGCGCACGAGCGCCCGTTCGAGGTCGATCGATGAGCCGTCGTAGGGGTGCCTGGTCATGGGATCTCCTCCAGGGGGGTCTCCGCGGCGGGGCCGCGGCCGAGCACGAGGGCATCGGCTGCGTCCCACGCGACGGCGACGTCGCTGCCGACCGGGAGCCGGATCCCGGCCTTCGGGGCGAGGACCGTGATGCCGGTCCCTCCCTTCGTCCTGAGCTGATACGAGACGTTGGTGCCGAGGTAGGCGGCCTGCTCGACGCGGGCCGGGATGGCGCCTTCGGCGGCCGCCGGCAGCAGCCGGATCGACTCGGGCCGGACGCTGATCTCGATGCTGCTGCCGGGCGCGTGGCCGTTTCGGCCGACGGCCACGGGTTCCCCGGTCTCGAGCCGCGCCCGTCCGTCGGCGTCGACGGTCGCACGCAGGAGGTTGGTGGTGCCGATGAAGTCGGCGACGAACCGCGTCGCAGGCCGTTCGTAGAGCTCCTCGGGCGTGCCCAGCTGTTCGACGTGCCCCGCGTTCATGACCGCGATCCGGTCGCTCATCGTGAGCGCCTCCTCCTGGTCGTGGGTCACGTAGATGAACGTGATCCCGACCTCCTGCTGGATGCGCTTCAGCTCGACCTGCAGCTGGCGGCGGAGCTTGAGGTCCAGCGCGCCGAGCGGCTCGTCGAGCAGCAGGACGTCCGGCCGGTTCGCCAGCGCCCGCGCCAGCGCGACGCGCTGCTGCTGGCCGCCGGAGAGCTGGTTCGGCTTGCGCTTCTCGTAGCCGTCGAGCCGCACCAGCGCGAGCGCATCGCCGACGCGGCGCCGGACCTCGTCCTTCGCCATGCCCTTGCGCTTCGGCCCGAACGCGACGTTGTCGCCAACGGACAGGTGGGGGAACAGGGCGTAGTGCTGGAACACCATGTTCACCGACCGCTTGTCGGGCGGCTCGCGGGTCATATCGCGATCGCGCAGCAGGATCCGCCCGCCCGTCGGCAGCTCGAAGCCGCCGATCATCCGGAGCGTGGTCGTCTTGCCGCAGCCCGACGGCCCGAGGAGCGAGAAGAACTCGCCGGCAGCCACGTCGAGCGAGACGTGGTCGACGGCGAGCACGTCACCGAACCGCTTCTCGAGGTTGTCGAGGCGGATCTCGGGCGTAGCTGCGCGGGGGGCAGTCGCCATCGGGCCGGACGTTACGCGGCCGGACCGCGGTGCGCGCCGACCAGTCCTGCCTTGTGGAACACGGGACCTCCAGGTGCGGGCGGTCGCCCGCACCGTGACGGGCGAGGGCCCGCGCAGTATTCCCGACCTTCGCGAATCGCGCGGCGCGCCTAGCGTCGGGGCTTCGTCCGCGCCGCGATGCGCTGGAGGGCGCCCTCCCAGCCTGCGTCGAACGCCTTGCCGGGCTCGTCAAGGTCGACGAGGACCGGCGCATGGTCGGACGGCGTCGGGGGGCCCTTGCGCGCCTCGCGATCGATCTCGGCCGAGACGACGCGCTTCGCAACCGGCTCGGTCGCGTACAGCAGGTCGATGCGCATGCCCTCGTTGCGATGGAACATGCCGGCCCGGTAGTCCCACCACGAGAACCGCCCGAGCTCTGGGCGCACGGACCGGTACGTGTCCGTGAGCCCCCACTCGCGCAGGGTGGCCAGGGCGGCCCGCTCGGGTGGCGACACGTGCGTCCCGCCGTGCGCCTTGGCCTCGCTCCACACGTCCTCGGGCGCCGGCGTCACGTTGTAGTCGCCGCCCAGCAGCAGCGGCTCGTCGGTGGCCCTGGTCTCGGCCAGCCACCGGGCCACGCGCTCGAACCAGCGCAGCTTGCCGACGTAGAACGGCGAGTCGACGACCCGGCCGTTCGGGGCGTACAGGCTGACGACGCGGATCGCCGCCGCAGACGGCGGAGACCATCCGCGCCTCGTCGAACGGGTTGAAGTCCTCTTCCTCGGCACCCGCGGCCGAGCCCGCGCTCGAGTCGCGCACCGGTCCGTCGCCGAAGTTCGTGATCACGTCCTCGGCGCCCACGCGGGTCAGGATCCCGACGCCGTTCCAGCGGCCCTCGCCGTGGTGGACGAGCTCGTAGCCCAGCATGCGGAACGGCATCACCGGCGCGTCGGCGTCGGCCAGCTTCGTCTCCTGCATCAGCAGCACGTCCGGCTCGGCCCGCGCGAGCCATTTCTCGACCGCCTCCATGCGGGCGTTGAGCGAGTTGACGTTCCAGGTCGCGATCCGCATCCGTGCCGTCCGCTCAGTACCTGCGGCCGCGCTGGCGCGAGAGGTCGAACGTCGCGGTGTCGGCGACGGCCATGACCGCCATCGTGCCGGCCTGGACCGGGTCGCTGACGACGAGGTCCACGTGGTCGGTGATCGAGCCGACCATGTTCAGCGCGATGATCGGGATGCCGGCGGCGCGCAGCTCCTCGGCGGCGCGGCTGATCTCGCCGCCCATGATCGAGCCGGCGAGCACCAGGAGCCGGGCGCGCGGCAGGTCGGCCACGGCCCTCACCGCGGACGCGATGGCCTCCTCGCCGACCAGCGGGATCGTGTCGACGGAGATCCGCTCGCCACGCAGGTTGTGGCGGTCGGCCTCGGACACGGCACCCAGCGCGACCTGGGCCACCTGCGCCCCGCCGCCGACGACGATCACGCGCTTGCCGAAGACCTTGGCGAGCGCGCGGGTCAAGCGAAGGGCGACCACCACGTCGAGGCCCTCGAGGGCCGCGATCAGGGCGTGCTCGTCGGCGTCGTCGATCTCGACCTCGAGCTCCAGCTCCGCGGTCGGCCGGTCGTCGGGCTCGATGCCGGCGGAGGGCGTCCGCTCGACCGTCGACAGGGTACGGACCCGGCCCCCCGACTCGGCCACACGAGCGGCGATCGCGGTCATGGTCCCGGGCAGGTCGACGACCTCCAGGTGGACCGCGACGGCAGCGGGCAGCGGCTCCGGGGAGCGGCCGGGCATCGGAGGCGTCAGCCCGATCGGCCGGCGACGACGTCGCTGATCGAGAGGTCCGCAGGCGAGCCGCCGGTGGGGTCGTGCTCCTCGAACGCGATCCCGATGGACGCGAACGCCTCGCGGGTCGCCTCCGGGTCGCTGGTCGTGAGCATCAGCGCGCCGTCGGTGTCCTCGGCGACCCCCACGATCCCCGTGATGTTGACGCCGCGGTCTGCCAGCGCCTGTGCCACGCGGGCGAGCGACCCAGGGCGGTCGTCGAGCTGCACGGTGAACCAGATCGTCACGCGGAACCTCCTGCCCGCCCATGGTACGCGGGCGGCACGTTACCCTGCGCCCCGATGGTCATCGTGGCTTTCGCGCTGCTCGAGGGCGCCTGACGTGCCGGCGCCGCTGGGCAAGACCCCGACGAAGAAGATGCCCAACATCCAGGTGTTCGGCATGGAGGACTCCAACGCGACCCGGGCCGCGCTCCGCTTCTTCCGCGAGCGCAGGATCGTCGTCCACTACGTCGACCTCCGCAAGAAGCCGATCGCCGCGGCGGAGCTGCGCCGGTTCGTCGACCGGCTCGGCTCGCAGGCGGTGATGGACACGGACGGGCGCGCCTATCGCGACGCGGGCCTTGCGTATCTCTCGACCGACGCCGCCGCGATCACGCAACGGCTGCTGGCCGACGTCCGCCTCCTGCGGCTCCCGCTCGTGCGCTACGGCGAGGACGTCACGGCTGGCAAGGCCGACGAGACGTGGAAGGCGTGGCTCGCCCGACCCCGGTAGTGGCCGGTGCCAACCGGCCCGCCCGCGAAGCGCGAGCGGGTCGGTGGAGCCGGCAGGTGACCCGCGAGCGTCAGCGCTTGGTCGGGTCGAGCACGCGGCCCATGAACAGGATCGCGCCTGTCCGAACGTCGCGGATCAGGTACATGAACGGCTTGTCCATCCGCAGCGTCCTCGTCTTGAGCGGCGCCGCGGGTCCGCACCCGCCCGTGGTGTCGCCGATGACGGCGGTCGCGGCGGCGGCCTCGGTGCCCTTCTCGTCGACGTCGATGTTGGCCTGGTGGATGACCTTGGCGATGAACAGCCGGTCAGAGGTGGTGATCCCCGAGAAGTCGGCACGCTCGGGGTCGAAGGCGTTGGGCATGCCCATCGCGGCCAGCGTCTTGCCGAGCTGGGCACGGGTGTCGATCCCGAACTTCGGCAGGAACAGGCGGACGTTGTACGCGTATTGCGGGCAGTGCATGTCCCCGTCGTCGGCCGGCGTGATCTTCGCCTGCCGCTTCGTCTCGCGGCTGAGCTCGGCCTGCACCAGGTCGAGGAGGGCCGGGGACAGGCCCCGCTGGAAGGCCGCGAGGTTGTCAGGGCGGATCAGCGTCATCGCCAGCGGGGCGGACCCGTCGGCGCCGCTGTAGCGGAGCTCGGTGGCCTGCCAGCCCTCGCCCGTCGCCAGGGGAACGTCCTGCTCGCCGAGCAGGTACATGGTCGGCACGCGAACCGTGCCGCCCTGGGTGGTGAACGGGCGGTTGTGAGTGCCGTCCTCGCTGAACTCGTGCTGCCAGTTCGCCTTCAGGTAGATGGCGTTCACGAGGACGAGGCGCGTGGCCTCTGTCACGTCGGTCGGCGAGAGGAGCTTCGGGATGCGGTTTGCGGTCTGCCGGGCCACCCAGCCGTTGATGAGGTCCCGCGCGGCCGAGCTGTCGCGCATGTAGTCGACGAGGCCGAGGCCGGCGCCGAACGCACGGCCGATCCGCTGGAGATAGGCCTGCTCGATCGGCCAGCCGTCCTGACCGAACGCCCGGTTGACGACGTTGAGCGACAGCGAGTGGCTGGTGCCCTCGTCGTCCTTCCAGGTCGCGTTGTGGCCGTTGAGGACCTGCTGAAGCGAGCCGAGGCCGCTGCCGAGGTCGTTCCAGCCGTTTGCGCGCAGGACGTGATCCATCTGCGAGGCCGTCGAGCCATCGGCGCCCGCCCGGGCCATCGCGAGCGCCATGGCGATGCTGGTGGGCGACATGGCGACGCCCTTGCCGTCGAGGTCGACCTGCGGGTCGGCGAGCATGCGCTTGTACAGGCTGATGCCGAACGCGTTGAGCTCGGACGCGACGCGGCGCGCGTCGGCGAGGCTCGGTGCCTGGAGCTTCACCGACGCCTCGGCCACGTTGATGCCTGCCAACGGCGCCTCGGACAGCTGGATCCAGGGCGTGCCGTCGTGATCGGCGATCGCGACCCAGCCGTCGGCCACGCCGCCGTCGAGCGTCACGCCGACGGGCGCGACCCGGACCCACTGGTAGCCGCTGCCGGCGACCGGTCCGTCCAGGACCTGCAGCTGCGTCCCGACCGGGAGCACCGGCTGGTACTTGACGGAGGCGGAATCGACCTCGGGCTTCGACCGCACACGCAGCCGGTCCGACACGGTGACGGCGAGCGCGCCCGGGGCGAGGTCGCCCTGCGGCTGGGCCGACGCGTCGGGGCTCGACGCCGGCGAGGGCTGCTCGGACGAGGCGGTGGACGGCGACGCCTGGACCGTCAGGGACGGTGCGGCGGAGGCCGGCGCAGCGGGGCTCGGGGAGGGCGCGACGCTGGAATCACACGCCGCCACGATGAGCAGGGCGGCGATCAGCGCGGTCGCTCGCAGGGATCTTGGCGATCGACGGTCGGACCGGGTCATTGGGCGCATCGCTGGACTACCTTCGGAGCGCGCGGCCGAGGCTCCTGGCTCATCGCGGCCGGTCGGCCGGGGGGCGGCCGCGGATCAACGCCGGCACCTGTGACTCGCACCCGGCGTCGCGCGTGACGATGCCGTTCGCGCAACACCGCCGATGACGGGGTGGCATCCTGCGCTGGTGACGGACGAGCGCCGCCCCTCCTCCCAGTCGCCCCGCACGATCCGCCGGGGCCGCGTGTCGATGCGCCCGGAGGCCGCCGATCGCCTGCCCGAGGGCCGCCGCACCGAGGACGAGCGGCTGCTCGCCAGCCCGGCGACCGAGCGGCCGGCGTTCCTCGAGACCGACACCTGGCGGGCGCTGCGCATCCTGTCCGAGTTCGTCGAGGGCTTCGAGGCGCTCGCCGAGGTCGGGCCGGCGGTCGCGGTGTTCGGCTCGGCGCGGGTCCCAGAGACCGATCCCGCCTACGTCCTGTCGCGGACCATCGGCGCCGCGCTGGCGAAGGCGGGCTTTGCCGTGATCACCGGCGGCGGCCCGGGGGTGATGGAGGCAGCGAACCGCGGGGCCCACGAGTCCGGCGGCATGTCGATCGGCTGCAATATCGAGCTGCCGATGGAGCAGCACCTCAACCCCTACGTCGACGTGTCGATCGAGTTCCACTACTTCTTCGCCCGCAAGACGATGTTCGTGAAGTACTCGGACGCGTTCGTGATCCTGCCCGGCGGCTTCGGGACGCTCGACGAGCTGTTCGAGGCGCTGACGCTGATCCAGACCGGCAAGATCCGGCACTTCCCCGTGGTCCTGATGGGCCACGACTACTGGGATGGCCTGCTCGATTGGATGCGCGAGACGCAGCTGCCGGCCGGCACCATCAGCCAGGCGGACCTCGACCTGCTGCGAGTCACCGACGATCCCGACGAGGCCGTCTCGATCATCACGGCGTTCGCGCGCGAGAACGGGATCGGGACCGCCACATCGGGTTGACCGCGGCTCAGGCGGGGACCGCGACCTCGATGACGCCGTCCACGATCCGGACCGGGTAGTAGCGGAACCGGCGGACGCGGGTCAGGCGACGGGCCTCGGCCTTGATGCCGGGCGGGTCCTCCTTGGGCTCGCGTCCCGGCTGGCTCCAGACCGGCTCGTAGCGGCCGTCGGGCCACAGGCCCCCGGTCGTGGGCATCTGCACGGGATCGCCGCTCGCAAGGTCGAAGCGGCCGGAGTGGAGGGGACAGGCGACGACGCAGCCGGCCAGCTCGCCGATCGACAGCGGGGCCGACATGTGCGGGCAGCGGTCGTCGACCGCGACGATCCCGAGGTCGGTGTGGGCGAGGAGAAGGTCGTGGTCGTCCAGCGTCACCCGTCGCATTGCGCCCGTTGGCAGGTTGACGGCGGCGATCGTGGCCCGGAACGCGGCATCGCCGGCACCCGCGGCGAGCAATGCGGGCGGGAAGGGGAGGACCTCGATCACGCTCCCGATGGTATCCCGGCGATCGCGCAGGACATGGAACGGCCCGGCCGCCGTGGGCGACCGGGCCGGTTCATTGAGGAGCGGAGGGTCAGTCGGTCGACGGTGCCGGCTTGGATGCCGACGCGGCCGAGGTGGACGCGGCTGCTGCCGGAGCGGTGGCCGCCGACGCGCCGGCTGGGGCCTCGCCGTAGACGGGCTGCTCGTTGGAGGTCCGCAGCGGGATCTCCTTGATCGCCACTGCCGCGACGACCGCAACGATCGAGCCGAACACGCCGAGCCAGAAGGTCTGGGCCGTCGCGAGGCTGAAGGCCCCGTGGATGCCCTCGATGATATTGGGGATCAACGGTTGAGCCTCAGGCGGGAGCTTCGACGCGAGGATCGCAGCGAGGTCACCGACGCCGGTCAGCTGGCTCAGATCGAACCCGCCGCCGCTCTGCGAGAAGGCGGCCACGGCCTGTGGCGGTACACCCGCCGCGACCACCTGCGGACCGAGCTGCTCGGCGAAGGTGGTGCCGAAGATCGTCCCGACGAAGGCGAGGGCGATCGTGCCGCCGATCTGGCGGAAGAACGTGAGGTTCGAGGTCGCGACGCCGAGCTGTCGGAACGGCACGGCATTCTGGATGACGATCGTCGGAACGGAGAACGTGGGTCCGACGCCGAGGCCGGCGATGAACATCCACAGCCACACCTGCGGGACGGGCGTGTCCTTCGTGAGGCCGGTCATCAGGAAGACCGCGAAGCCCATGACCACGACCGAGCCGACGATCAGCCACTTGTAGCGGCCTGTGCGCGACACGATCAGGCCGGAGATGATCGAGCTGCCGATGAGGCCGATCATGAGCGGCAGAGCCGCGAGGCCGGAGTTGGTCGGGGAGAAGCCCTCGACCACCTGGAACCAGCGGGGCAGGAACACGATCGCGCCGAAGAACGCGAAGGCGGCGAAGAAGACCGAGACCATGGTGGCCGAGTACGTCCGGCCCTTCCACAGGTCGAGCGGGATGATCGGCTCCTTGGCTCGGGACTCCGCGAAGATGAACAGCAGGGTCCCGATGATGCCGATGGCGATGAAGCCGCCGACAGTCGGATCCGACCAGTCGCTGAACTGCTTGTTGGTCAGGCCGACCAGGAGGAAGACCATCGCGACCGTGAAGATCGCACCGCCGATCAAGTCGAAGTTGCGTGTCGCCGATGGCGTCTTGACCGTTGGGAGCAGCCTCTGGATCACGATCAGCGCGATGATCCCGATCGGGATGTTGACGTAGAAGATCCAGTGCCAGCTCAGGTTCTCGGTGAGGAAGCCGCCGATGAGCGGACCGGCGACGAACGCGATGCCGAACACCGCACCGAACAGGCCCTGGTACTTGCCGCGCTCCTGCGGGGTGAACAGGTCACCGATGACCGCGAGGGCGACTGGGAACAACGAACCGGCGCCGATGCCCTGGATACCTCGGAAGAGGATGAGCATCGCCATGTTCTGGCTGAGGCCCGACAAGGCGGAGCCGATCAGGAAGATCACGATGCCGATCATGAAGATCGGCTTGCGGCCGTAGAGGTCGGACAGCTTGCCCCAGAACGGGACGCTGATCGTGCTGGTGAGCAGGTAGATCGTGATCGCCCAGACGTAGTAGTCGTTGCCCGACAGCTGGGTCACGATGGTTGGGAGTGCCGGACCGACGATCGTCTGGTCGAGGGCGCCGAGGAACAGCCCGAGCATGACGGCGAAGAGGATCTCCATCTTCGCCCGGTGACTCAGGCCGAGGGCCGGGTCTTCCGCCAGCGAGGGACCGCCCTCGTAGGCGCTGGGAATACTTTCCATGAGTTAGGTCCATCCCTCCTTCAGGGCCGGATCAGGCGTGCGGCCGCCCCATGGGCCGGGCGCCAGGTATGCGAGGACGATCGTCTAGCGCGACCGTGAACTGGGGGTGGGGGTTTCGTGCAGATTTCGTGCAGGCTGGGCCGTCGTGGCCTCGAGCGCTGCCCGAACCTCCGCGGTTGCGCGGGCGATGACCGGCAGCTCGGCCGGGTTCAGTCGCTCCAGGACGGCGCGCATGAGCTCGTCGCTCAGAGCATCGTTGGTCTGGATCATCCGGGTGCCCGCCTCTGTCACACGCACGAGCACGACCCGCCGGTCTTCGGGGACGCGGGTGCGTTCGATGTACCCGCGTTCCTCCATCCGGTCGACCAGGCCCGAGGCGTTCGAGAGCGACACGCCGAGCACGTCGGCGAGGCGGCTCATCGTCATCTCGCCGCTGCGTTCGAGGGTGTACATGATGTGGAGCTGGGCCATGCTGATGCCCAGGCGCACGAGGCGCTCGCTCATCGCGCACTTCATCGCGCCGATCGTGACGCGGAAGTCAGCGATGATCTGTTCCCGAAGGTCATCGGCCGCGGGCGCCTTGACGACGGTCCTCGCGGTCGCGTTAACAATTTGTGTCACGTGAATTATGGTACGCCCGTGAATCATTCTGTCAACATGGATGATCCACGCCAGACGCAGGAGTCGACATGCGGTTCGCGCTGATGATCGAGCCCCAGCAGGGCCTGACCTACGACGAGCAGGTCGCCGTCGCCCGTCGGGCCGAGGCGGCCGGGTTCGAGACGCTGTTCCGCTCCGACCATTACGAGAGCTTCCCGGGCGCCACCGGCGAGCCGACCACCGACGCCTGGGCGGTCCTCGCCGGCCTCGCCCGCGACACGACGCGCATCGGGCTGGGGACACTCGTGTCGCCGGTCACGTTCCGGAACCCCGGCAATCTCGCCAAGGTCGCGATCACCGTCGACGAGATGAGCGGCGGGCGGGTCGAGGTGGGGGTCGGCGCCGGATGGCACGCGGCCGAGCACCGGCGGCACGGGTTCCCGTTCCCGGAGATCGGCGAGCGGGCCGACATGCTCGAGGAGACGCTCGAGATCCTCCACGGCCTCTGGGACGAGCCTGACGGCTGGTCGTTCATCGGCGAGCACTTCGCGATCGAGGACGCCTTGTTCCGCCCCAAGCCGGCGTCGCTCCCGGCCCGCAACGGTGGCCGGCCGCCGCTCATCGTCGGTGGCGAAGGGTCGCCGCGCTCGTTCCGGCTCGCCGGCCGCTACGCGGACGAGTTCAACCTGTCGTCGGCGAGCCCACAGGTCGCCACGCAGAAGTACGCGCTGCTCGACGAGACGCTGCGGGCGGCAGGCCGGGACCCGTCGACCATCGTTCACTCCGCGATGGTCGGGATGCTGATCGGCCGGACGAACGACGAGATCCGCGCCCGCGAGTCGGCGCTCCTGTCGGCCTTCGGGCAGGAGGAGTCGGGCGAGGCTTGGTTCGCCCCGCGGCGCGCCCGGTGGATCCACGGCACGCCCGACCAGGCGCGCGCGTCGCTGGCCGCGTTCGAGGCAGTCGGGGTCGAGCGGATCATGCTCCAGGACTTCATTCCCCGGGACCTCGAGATGATCGACCTGGCCGCGGAGTCGCTGTTCGGCTGAAGCCCCGGCCCGGGCGTTCCGCGTCGCGCGCCCGGCCCTTTGCTTCTGGTGTCCGTGGCCCTCGGCGCGCCGCGCCGGGTCCGTACTCGCGCTGCTCGCCCAGCGTTCACTGCAGCGGTTCGCCCGGCGGATGGCTCGCCCAGCGGTCCGGATACCGGTTTTGGCGGTCGGATCCGGCGATCTGCTCGCCCAGCGTGCAGAACGGGCGCATCAACCGGCGCAGTGCACGCCCGGCGAGCAGCGGCGGGGAGATGGGACCGCCGACCCGGTGTCAGATGCTCGGATCGTCGGCGAGCTCGGCGGCTCGCAGGTAGCGGGGGTCGTGGCGCCGGATCTGGTCGGGGTTCGTGCCGCGGGCGGCCGCGACCGCGAGCGTGACGAGCTGGAGCGGCGCGGCCGTCCCGAGCAGGGACGCCACGGCCGCGGGCAGGTTCGGCGACTCGGGCACCACGATCCGGCCGCCCGGCGTCAACGAGGCGGGGATCACCGCGGCGGCGTCGGCGCCCAGGATCGCCGCCGGCCGCATGCCGAGGGCCGCGGCCGCTGACAACGCCTGGCGCGCCCGCTTGGCACGCGCCGCGAGGCCGGCGCGCTCGGTCAGCACCAGCACCAGCGCGGTCTCGGGTCCCGTCGCCGGCAGATGGCCGTGCAGGAACGTCTCGAGGTCCCGGACCGCCGCGGGCACCCAGGACGCCTCCTCGATCTTGAGGGCGATCTCGCGTGCGGCGATGCGATCCGCGCCGGTGCCGACGACGAGCACGTGCGTCGCGCCGGCGATCGTGGCCGCGATCGACTCGTCGGGGCGAGAACCGCCGGCAGCGGCGGCGTGCGCCGCCTCGATCCCCTCGGCCAGCCGCCGCCCGAGACCGGCCGCCGTCGCCGGACCGCCGGCCAGCAACGAGGCGGTCACTGCCGCGGTGACGATCGGCGACACGTAGCCCACCGTGTGGCACCAGCTGCGGTCCATCTCGACCGTCGCGACCACGACATCGGCAGCGGCCGCCGCGGGCGATGCCGCGCTGCCCGAAATCAACGCCGTCCGCGCGCCGGCGGCCCGGCTCGCCGCCATCGCGGCGATGGTTGCCGTCGTCGCACCTTCGTGGCTGATGCCCACGACGAGCCCCACCGCCGGCGGGTCGAGCGACAGCTCGAACGCCTGGGCCGCGACCGGTCCGCGACCGGCCAGGCCGGCTGCGCGCCACCCCTCGCGGAGGATCGCGGCGACTGCCATCGCGGCGTGCTCGGACGTGCCGCACCCGGTGATGACCACCGGCTCACCGCCCGACGCGCAGGCGCTGACAGCGGCGGCCAGCCGGGCCGCGGATCCGTCGTCGACCAGGCGAGCCGCCACGCGATCCGCCAGACCCGGTTCGGCCGCGATCATCTCGGCCATGGCCCACGGCGGGCCGGGCCGCGCGGCGGGCGTGGGCATGAAGTCCCACGGATCGGGTGCGGCGGGGAGGGGAGCGTCGGCGTCGAAGCCGGCGAGCGTCGATCGAAGGTCGTCCATCGGCCGATCCTACGCGCGCGCGACAACGACGCGAACGGCGGTTCCGGGAGGCAGCCCGTGGCGGGCAACGAGCGTCAGGCAGCTCCCGCAGTCGGCCAGGTGCGGACTTAGTCGAGGAGCTCGATGCCGTTGACGAGCTTCTTGACGTCGTCCGCGCTATGTCCGGCGCGGGTGGTGATCGTGATGACGAGCAGGCGGCCCGTACGGGGGATGTAGAGCTGGGTCCCGGTCTCCTTGATCGAGAGGCCGTCGGCGAGGTCGAGCCGCATCGTGTAGCCCACCCGGAGTGCCGGTTCGCCGTCGATCGTGGTGTCGCGGTAGGTGGCGTGGGTGATCGTCGGGTACTGGGCGATCGCCGCCTGGGCGGCGGTCCTGAGAAACGCATACGGGATCGAGACCGGCTGCCCGACGACGTTCACGTTGTCGCCGAGGTCCGCGCGGCGCGTGTCGAACGCCCACAGCTTGAGCCCGGCCGCGATCAGCGCCGGCAGCTGATCCCTGACGCCCGCCGGCACGGCGCCGTCGGGCAGCGCGTTGATAACCCGCTCGACATCGGAATCGCTCAGCGTCAACGTCTTCCAGCCCTTCGGCAGCCGCAGTGCGAGGTCCTCACCCTCGACCACTACCCGGCCGGTCTGGCCAGAGGTCACGGCAGGCTTCGATGTGGGCTTTGCGGTGGGCTCGGGGGTGGGCTCCGTCGTCGGGTCCGGCGTCGGCTCGACCGTCGGCGCCGGCGTCGGGTCGAGGATCGGGGTGGCCGCCGGGGTGGGCGGCGCCTGGGAGACGGCGTCCGGCGACGGCGCCGACGTGGCGACCTGGCCCACCGCGGCGCTGGAGGGCGCGACTGAGGGTGTCGACCCGGTGCAGCCGGCGAGCAGGAGCGCGAGGCCGAGGGCCAGGCGCCTGGCGGGCGGTCGAGCGGCCATCGAGGCTCCGGTTGAGGCTGCGGATGGCGGGCGTGACGTCGTCGCCGGGCCGCGGTGGCGGGAGTGTGCCGGGCCGCCGTCGGGGGCGTCCATGCGGCGATGGTCCCGGTCTGAGGTCCCCCCGCGGGCTACGAGGCGCCTGACGGCCGCGGCGGCGCCCCGGCCCGGCCGACCGGTCCGACGCGATCTGCGGGCCAGTACCGGAACCAGGCCCGCGCGATCAGCGCATCCACGGTCACGGGCCCGTAGCGACGCGAGTCGACGGCCACCCCGTGCCCCGAGGCCGCCAGCGCCTCGTCGGTGGCGTCGCCCTCCAGCCACGCCTCGTCGTCGCCCAGCTGCAGCCAGCCGTCGGCGAAGTGCACCCAGTCGCCGGGCCGCCCGATCACCCGCTTGATCGCGAGCACGCCCGACTCCGGTTCATGGAACACCACGATCGAACCCCGGCGGGGCCATCGGCCGCCCGTCGGGTCGACCAGCAGCCAGTCCCCGGCCCGGACCGTCGGCTCCATCGACCCCTCGACCACGGCCACCCGCCACGGGCCGGCGAACCGCTCGGCCAGCCCCGCGGTCCGCTCGAGCCCCCGGACGTGGCGAGGCCCCGTCACCGGACGGGGCCCCTCGGGATCCAAACCGCCGCTCGCGGTCAGCTCGGGCGGCCGGCCACCCGCGTCTTGCCCTCGCCGCCGGTCTTCTTCCAGGCCGCGTCGACCTCGTCGATCAGGTCGAGCAGCTTCTTGGCGTCGTCGAGGTTGGTCGACGCCTTGACCTTGGAGACCTGCTTGGTGGCGTTCCAGAACAGGTCGTGGAGGTTCGGGACCGCCTCGAGGTGCTCGGGCTTGAAGTAGTCGTGCCACAGGACGTCGAGGTGGTGCTTGACCAGGTCGGCCTGCTTCTCCTTGATCGCGATCGCGCGCGTCCGGAACGTCGCGTCCTCGTTGGCCGCGTACTTCTCGACGATCCGATAGCAGGACTCGGCCTCGATGCGGGCCTGCTCGGGGTCGTAGACGCCGCAGGGCAGGTCGCAGTGGGCGTGGGCCACCGCGGTCGGGGCGAACAGCCGGGAAAGCAAGGACATCTGGGGACCTCCGGGGAAGTGGTGCGGTCCTGCCGCCGTCATCGGGCCGATGGATGGCCCCGAGCTCGAAGTGTCCGGTCGCCGGATGGGCCTGTCAAACGGGCGGGGGGATAGGAGATAGAGGGCCGCGGAATGTCGCACCCTGACCTTGGTCGACTCTTAGGGCATGGTCGGGGCTGGTCGTATCCGACCACGTCAGCCCTGACGCCCGCCGCCCACTAGGGCCAGGGCATTCTGGATGCCCCGCTCGAGGACCTCGTCGGCGAGCCTTTGGTCAGCCAGGGCCCGAGACACCTGGAGCGTCCCGACCATCAGGGCGAAGACACTGAGCGTCTGCACGCGTGCTGACTCGGGATCGTCGGGCGCCACTCGGGCGGCAGCATCATCGATCATCGCCACCTGACCATCGGTGTAGGCGCGCTTCACGGCGTCGGATGAGCGCGCGATCTCGTCGAGGAGCGCGGCCGATGGACAGCCGCCTTCCGTGTCGTCGCGGTGCTGGATCGACAGATACCCGCGGACGATCTCCTCGAGCGACTGTGTGCTGAACGTCTCGCGCTGCTCGTGGAGCTGGTCCGCGACCGCGCTCGCGACGAGGTCCTCCTTCGAGTCGAAGTGGGCGTAGAAGGCGCCATTGGTCAGGCCGACGTCCGCCATGAGCGTCGCCACCCCCGAGCCATCGATGCCGTCGCGCTTCAACCGACGACCGGCCGCCTCGATGATCCGCCGCCGCGTCGCCAACTTGTGATCTTTCCCGTAGCGGGCCATGCACGACTCCCCTGTCGGACTTCGCTGTTGACACCTATCATATGTCATGCGTAATATTACGACCGTCAGCCAATAAGAGCAAGGAGTCCACGATGACAACAGCAGCCAAGCCAGTAGCGCTCGTGACGGGCGCGTCCTCGGGCATCGGGAAAGCAGCCGCGCTCGCGCTGGTCGATGCCGGGTTCGAGGTGGTCGGCACGAGCCGGAACACGTCGGGCATCGCCCCGCTCGACGGGGTCAGGTTCCTCGACCTCGACATCACGAGTGACGAGTCGGTCAGCGCGGCTGTCGGGCACGTCATCGACCTCTTCGGGCGGATCGACGTGCTGGTCAACAACGCAGGCACAGGTGCAGCCGGGGCCGCCGAGGAAAGCTCCGTCGCCCAGGACCAGCGCGTCTTCGACATCAACTTCTTCGGGCTCGTCCGGATGACGAAGGCGGTCCTCCCGCACATGCGCGCCGCGGGAACTGGTCGGATCATCAACATCTCCTCGGTCCTCGGGCTCGTCCCCGCTCCGTACATGGCCAGTTACGCCGCGACGAAGCACGCGATCGAGGGCTACTCCGAGTCGGTCGACCACGAGGTTCGGGAGCACGGCATCCGGGTGCTTCTCGTCGAGCCCGCCTACACCAGGACGGGCTTCGACGCCAAAGCCATCCAGCCCGACGCACCGTTGCCGATCTACGCGGTGCAGCGGCACGTCTTCGACGGCGTGATGGACCGTGCCATGACGGACGGCGACGACCCGGCCATCGTCGCCAAGGCGATCGTCGCCGCGGCGACCGACCCGAAGCCGAAGGTGCGCTACACCGCCGGCTCGACGGCCGGACGCGTCAGCGCCCTGCGCCGCTTCGTTCCCGCGCGGGTCTTCGACCGGCAGATCCGGAAGCTCAACCGCCTACCCGCCTGAGGCTTCAACCCTCACTCAGCCACACCCAAGGAGAACCGTCATGGGCACCACCGGCAACGACCCCGTCATCACGTCCTACGCGAAGGCACCGGCCCGCACCATCACCGCCGGCGACGTGACCTACGCCTATCGCGAACTCGGACCGAAGGGCGGGATCCCCGTGATCTTCTTCGTCCACCTTGCTGCGACCCTGGACAACTGGGACCCGCGCATCATCGATCCGATCGCCAGGGAACATCACGTCATCGCGTTCGACAACCGCGGCGTCGGCGCCTCCACAGGCAATGTGCCCGACACCATCGAAGAGGCCGCCGACGACGCCTATGCGTTCATCACCGCGCTCGGCTTCGACAAGGTCGACATCTTCGCCTTCTCCATGGGCGGAATGATCGCCCAGGACCTCGTGCTGAAGCACCCCGACCTGGTCCGCAAGCTCGTCCTCACCGGCACCGGCCCGCGCGGCGGCAAGGACATGGACAAAGTCGTGGGCACGACCTACTGGGACATCCTCCGGGCGACCCTGACCCGGTCCGACCCGAAGGAGTTCCTGTTCTTCAACCGCAACGCCACCGGCAAGCCCGCCGCCAAAGCGTTCGTGAACCGTCTCAAGGAGCGCACGGTCGACCGGGATGAGTCGATGAGCACGAAGGGGTTCCGGACGCAGCTGAAGGCGATCCAGCGGTACGGCCGCTCCACGCCGTCGGACCTGTCCACGATCACCCAGCCCACCTTGATCGCCAACGGCGACAACGACCGGATGGTGCCCTCCGCGCTCTCCGAGGACCTGCACCGCCGCATCTCCGGGCTCCGCGCTCATCATCTACCCCGACTCCGGCCACGGCGGCATCTTCCAGTTCCACGACACGTTCGCCCCCGTCGCCGTCGAGTTCCTCGACCGCTGACCGCATCCTGCGAAGGAAGGCAAGAAAAGTGCCTACGACACGTCCCTTTGCGAAGAAGCCCTTCGCCTCATCGATCCTGCTGTGGATGCGCACCGACCAGCCCCGTCAGCAAGGCATGGACCACTGGAAGGGCCCGCACTCGAAGATCATCTCCGCGACTCCGGGGATGGAGGAGTACCGCCAGATCCACCTGGCGGAGAACAATCCCGGCCTGTGGCCGGCCATCAGCGGCGTCGAGACGGTCATCCCGGCCGAGCGCAGGATCGACGGCGTCGCCGAGATCACGTTCGCGTCCGTTCTCTCCCCGTTGCGTGGCCGTAAACAGACCAGGCTCGCGTACAAGGATGAAGTGAACGTGTTTCGGCGCACCCTGCTCTACGCGGGGCCACCGAACTCGGCCCGCTGGTACGACGTGGCCGGTCCCGGAGGGAAGGCGGGAGCGCGAAGCCTGATCTACCTCCGCAGGCGGGAAGGCGTCAAGACCGGTGCGTTCCGGAGGTTCCTCTCGGACGAGCTTGTTCCCGCGCTCATCAAGACGGGGGCCGCTGAGGGAACTCCGAACCCAGGTCTTCATGCCATGGATCGAAAGACTCTGGGACACTCCGAACGTCGCGCACGACAACCCCACCGACCAGCGGTTTCACGCCTCTCTGATCCTCGGCTTCACCGATACCAACGCCCTGCGGGCGTTCTTCGGTAGCGGAGAGATCGCAACGCTCTCAGGCAAGCTGCCCGAGTTCGCTTCCGCCGTCCACGCCTACGAGGTCACCGAAGCGCTGACCTACGTAAAGGACGGCAAGGTCCTCCCGCACTATCAGATGTAACGGCGCCGCGGTCCCGTCGCTCGACCGGCGGTCTACTCAGCGGCCCGACTGCTGGACACCTACGTGGACGCCTTCCCCGGACCGGCATAAGGGGCGTTCAACCAGACCTGCATCCCTTTACCCCGTCAAACGGGCGGGCGCCGTCCCGGGCGGCGCCGCGGCCCCGGCCGATCGGCCGTGTTGGTTATCATTCCCGCCGATGACCGACCGCGGGCTCCCGATCGTCGACGGCGCCCCCGCGTGTCCTTTCGTCGCGTTCGAGGATGATCGCGACGGGCGTGGACAGGCGCCCGACCACCGCCACCGCTGTTTCGCCGAGCCGCGTCCGGCGCCACGCGCCCTCGCGCACCAGGAGGCGTACTGCCTCTCGTCGGCGTTCCCGGTCTGCCCGACGTTCCAGGACTGGGCGCGCCGCGAGGCGGCGACGGCCCGCGCCGCGCAGCTGGAGCCCGAATCCCCGGTCGTCGAGGAGCCGGTTAGCCAGTCGCTGCCGCCGCGGGAGCTCGAGGCGCGTCATGCGACGAGCACCGACACCCCGCCGCCCCTGCCGCCGCGCCGCAATCCGCCGCGCGCCTGGGCGGACCCGCCGCCGTGGGCAGGCGACGCGGACGGCGAGCAGGCGGAGCCCCCGTCCTTCCTCGCCGCGCGACCGCCCGAACCGTCCGATCAGCGCGCCGCCGAGGCCGCCGCCTATGGCGCGGCATCGCGCGGGCTGGCCGGCAGCGCCGCCGACCGGCTGGCCGGCGGCTACGTGGACGACGCGGATGAGCCGGTCGCGCCGTCGCCTGCGGCGTACGAGGCGGCGTCGTACGCGGCGCCCGTCGTCAGCGACTCCAACGAGCGCTACCGACCCCCAGTCAAGGCGGCCGCCGCAGCTGGATCGGCCGCCGCGTACCAGGCGGCCAATGACGCCTCCCCGAAGCCGGCCGCCGCACCCTCGAGCTTGTCGGCCCGACCGGCCAGCCAGGCCTCGCCGACGTCGGATGGGCGGAAACCTGGCGCCTCGTCCAAGCCGCCGCAGGATCCCGCCGAGCTGTTCGGGCCGGCCTGGGAGGCGCCGCGACGCTACGAGGCGTACCCGTCGCTGCGGACCAGGGTGGCCCTGCCCTCGTTCGGGGGAATCTCGCGGATGGGGGTGGCCGCGGTCTCGCTGGTCCTCGCCGCCGTGGTGCTGTTCTTCATCGGCCCGATGCTGCTGGGCATCGGCGGGAGCAACCCGGGCGGCGGCGGCGCACCGGCCGCGTCCCAACCGGCCGAGGAGCTGACCCCGACGCCGATCCCGACCGAGAAGCCGGCGCCGACGCCGCAGGTCTACACGGTCGCCCGGGGCGACACGATGCTCAAGATCGCGAAGAAGTTCGGCGTGACGATGGAAGCGCTGCTCGCGGCGAACCCGAAGATCAAGAACCCGAACAAGATCGGGGTCGGGGATCCGATCAACATCCCGGTGCCCGAGGCGGACGCCGGCAACGGCGGCGTGCGGGGCGGCTCGCCGGCGCCGTAGCGCTCGCCGGCGCCGAAGCTCCGGCGGGGCTGGGAGCGCTCGCGGCGCGAAGGTCGGGCGGCGTCTCCGCGGAGCACCCGGCGCGCCCGGGGAGGGCGCGCTGCGCCGGCGCGTCAGCGCGAGAACGGCGTCAGGTTGATCGAGGTGATCTTGCCGGCCTCGACGCGGAACTGGGCGTCGAGGTGCTGGCTGGGGGCGCCCGGGCGGAGCACGACGAGGTCGGCCTGGTAGGTGTTGCCGAGGTCGCGGACGTCGCCCGGGATCATCTTGATGCCCTTGTCCGCGCGGAGGAACCAGCCACCCACCTGCTCGACGCCGCGCAGCGTGCGCGCGTTGTCGCCGACGTGGATCCGCATCTCGGTCCGCTCGTCCATCATCGCGACCGCGGCCGCGACGTCACCCTCGTTGAGGCGTTCGAAGAACACCTCCATCGTGTCCGTTGCTCCCATGGCCGGAGTGTACCCGCGGCGATCAGAAGCCGCCGCCCGCCCCGCCTCCGCCGCCGCCCGAGCCGCCGCCTCCAAACCCGCCTCCGCCGCCGCCCGAGCCCGACGACGCCGGCGAGTTCCCGATGGTGCCCAGCGCCGCCATCATGCCGCCGAAGTTGGGGATCGGCGACGAGCTCATCAGGCCCGGAGCCCAGCCGCCCGGCCCGCCGTCCGAGCCGCCACCGGAGCTGCTGCCGTACCACGCGGGGAAGTAGCCGAACGGCGCGACGCCCGACTTGACGTCGTCGGCCGTCCGCTCGAGGACCGCCTCGACCTCCGACTGGAGGCCGAGCGCGACGCCCCAGACGACCGCGTCGTCGGGACTCTCGATGAGCGGGATCGCCGCCGTCTGCACGACCTCGCCCATCGACCGCGCCTGCGCCATCGTCTTCTCCAGGGTCCGGCGATAGGCCTCGAGCATCGCCCGGATCATGGCGCCAGGCATCGTCCGCGACGGCATGCTCGAGGCCAGGATCAGCATCACGATCCCGGAGCCGATCAGGGCTCCGCCGAGGACGACGAGCCCGTCCGACGGCAGGTTGAACCCGATGAACAGGCCGATCCCCCCGACGATGATCGCGAGCACCCCGCGCCGCACCCAGCGGGCGGTCGCCTTGGCGGGCGTCTCGGTGAACCAGCCCTGGCCGACGACGTGCTCCTCGAGCCGCTTGTCGAAGCCGCCGACGTCCGTGCCCAGCTTCAGCAGCTCCTTGGCGTCGATGACCCCGGACCCGCCGCCGATCGAGCGCAGTCGCTGGAGCAGGAACGAGGTTGCGTCGTCGAGCGGCCGGGCGCGCGCCCGGTTGAGCCGCGCCATCTCGACCGGGTCGTCGGTGGCCGCCTCCTGGGTGTGGATCGAGAGCTCGGTGGTGCGACCGAGGAGGCCCGCCTGCTCGGCGTCGAACTCGATCAGGCCGCGGGACGGCGAGGTCGAGGCTGGCCGTCGTCAGGGCCCGGCGGGTCGACTTCCCGTCGCGAATGACCGCACCGGCCGCGGGGGTCAGGCCGGCCGGCGGCGCCGGGATGTGGATCGAGGGATCGTCGAGGTAGACCGGGTCGCGTCCGTGGCGGTACCACGCGATCAGCGCGCCGCCGACGATCAGCACGAAGAGCGAGCGGCGCGACCAGCAGGCCGAGCGCCGCGTTGAGGATCCGGAAGAGGTTGAGCTGGGCCGCATGCTCGGGCGTCGCCGCCGCGTCGACGCTTCTGCATGGCCGTCAGCAGCGCCCCGTCGAGGTCGCAGCGCTGGAGCAGCGGCAGCATGTCGTTCTCGAATACCGCCTGGCGCTCCGAGTTCGACAGGAACTTGGCGGCGTAGCCGGGGCCGGCATACAGCTGCACCTGGCCGTGGCAGGGGTCGTCCTCGCGGAGGTCGAACAGGAGGACGAGGCCGTCGTCGAACCCGGCCCGGCCCACGCCCCATTGGTCCATCAGGGCCCGGGCGTTGCGCTCCGCCTCATCGGTCGTCTCGCAGCAGGGGACCAGCTGCGTGTAGACCGCGATCTCGGCGCCGGTCCGCCGCTCGATGGCGTCGATCATCGCCTCGACCTGCTCGACCGTTCCCGGCCGGAAGGCGCCGGTGGTGTCGTAGACGGCCTGGTCCTCGACCGGCGGCGGGAACGGCGGACCCGCCGCGGCGACGCCCGCGACGAGGCCGAGCATCGCGAGGACCATGGACGCGATCGCGACGGCGAGACCGCCGGCCACGGCGAACCCGTGCGTTCGCGACGTCGTCACGAGGCCGCCGCCGCCTCCATCGGGTGGCGAACGCGGATCCGGCGGACCAGCTCCGCCGCCTGCTCGTAGCGGCCGAAGCTGGGCATCAGGTACGTGCCCGACACCTCGCTCCCGACGGCCGCCAGGAGGGCGTCGGCCATGTCGATCCCGGCCTCCGTCCCCGCGGCGCCCGCGGCGCGCATCCGGGCGCGGGTCGCCTCGGGGATCGTGATGCCGGGCACCTCGTTGTGCAGGAACTCGGCGTGGCGGGCCGAGACGAGCGGCAGCACGCCGAGGAGCAGCGGGACCGGGAAGCCGTTCTGCCCGAAGCGGCGCCGGGACTCGGCGAGCATCGTCTCCACCTGCGCCGCGTCGTACAGCGGCTGGGTCATGACGAGGTGGGCGCCTGCGGCCAGCTTGCGCTCCAGGCGGGCCCACTCGGTCTTCGTGTCGGCGGCGGTCGGGTCGAGGGCACAGGCGATCGTGAACGTCGCCTGCTGGCCGATTGGGGAGCCGGCCTGGTCCTCGCCCCGGTTGAGGCGCGCGAGGATCTCGATCAGGCCGATCGAGTCGACGTCCCACACGCCGCTGCCGGTGGGGTAGTCGCCGATCCGCGGCGGGTCGCCGGTGAGCGCCAGGATGTTCCGCACGCCGAGCGCGTGGGCGCCCAGCAGCTCGGACTCCAGCGCCATCAGGTTCCGGTCGCGCGTGGTGACGTGGACGAGGGTCTCGAGGTCGAGGTCGTGCTGGATCCCGAACGCGACCGCCATCGCGCCCATGCGCACGCGCGCCATCGCCGAGTCGGAGACGTTCACGAGGTCGGCGCCGGCGTCCCGCAGCAGGCGGGCGGCCTCGATCGTGCGCTCGATGCGGACGCTGCGCGGCGGGTCGATCTCGACGGAGATCACGTAGCGGCCCTCGGTCAGCGCGTACCCGAGGCGGGTGCCGCGCTCGAACTCCATCGCTGAGGGCGCCTCGGACGGCGCGGTGCGGGGCGTCGCCCCGGTGACGACGGACGACCCCGTCGTGGGGGCGATGGTGCCGGCCGCCGCCGGCTTGCCGTCCAGGGTGGCGCGCATGGCGGCGATGTGGGCCGGCGTCGTCCCGCAGCAGCCGCCGACGATCCTCGCCCCCGTGTCCAGGAGTCGCGGCACGATCGACCCGAACCACGGCGGCTCGGCCGCGTAGACGAACCGGCCCTCGAGGCGCTGCGGCAGGCCGGCGTTGGGCATGATCGAGCGCGCGGGCTCGCCGGCCTCAGGCTCGCCGAACCGCGCCAGCGCGTCGAGGCAGGCCAGGGGCCCGACGCCGCAGTTGACGCCGATGGCGTCCACGCCGGCCGCGGTCAGCGCCTGGACCGCGGCCTCGGGCGTCGTCCCGTCGGCCAGCACCAGGTCCTCGCCGAAGGTCATGGACGCGATGACCGGCACGTCCGCCGCCCGGTGGGCCTCGTCGACGGCGAGCAGCAGGTGGTGGAGGTCGAAGAAGGTCTCGATGACGAGGAGGTCGACGCCGCCCTCGAGCAGGCCGTCGATCTGCTCGCGGAAGGCGGCCCGGATCGCGGCCTCGTCGGGGTGGCGGAGCTCGCGGGTGGGTGCGCCCAGGGGGCCGATGCTGCCGCCGACCCACGCGTCCCGGCCGCTGACGTCCCGGGCCTCGCGGGCGACCTGCGCCGCCCGTCGATTGAGGCGTGCCGCGTCGTCGGCGAGGCCGTACGCGTCGAGGCGCATCCGGTTGGCGCCGAAGGTCAGGGTCTCGATGAGGTCGGCGCCGGCGTCGAGGTACTCGCGGTGCAGCGACGCGACGAGGTCCGAGCGGGTCGTGGCCAGCTCGTCGAGGCACGCGCGCTGCGGGATCCCGCGCGAGAACAGCAGCGTGCCCATCCCGCCGTCGGCGAGCAGCGGGGCGGCGGCGAGGCGGGCGGCGAATCGGTCGCGGGGAAGGCTCATCGCGGCAAAGCCTAGCCGGTCGCACCCGATCAGCGAAGACGGATCGTCCCGCGACGCCGGCCGACGGTGAGGGTGCCGTCGGCCTCGAGCAGCACCTGAGCGGGCGTCGGGCGCCCGTTGTAGGCCATCGCCATCGAGGCGGCGTACGCCCCGCCTCGCCGATCGCGACGAGGTCGCCGCGGCGGAGCGGGGGCAGGTCGTGGGCGTCGAGGGTGTCGGTGCTCTCGCAGATCGGGCCGTCGACGCGTGCGGTCACCGTTGCGATTGCCGTACCCGACGGGTCGCGACCCGCGTCGTCGAGCGGGCGGCCGAGCGACGTCAGCGCGACGACCGGGTGCGTGGCGCCGTACAGGGCCGGGCGGATGAGCTCCGTCATGCCGGCGTCGAGAACCACGACGCGCTCCGCGCCGGCCCGCTCGCGAACGTGGAGCACGCGCGCCACGAGACGGCCGGCGCCCGCGACCAGGAACCGGCCGGGCTCCACGGCCAGGCGGGCGGGCCGGCGATCGGGCGGCAGCGCGTCGAGCAGCGGCTGGACCTCGCGACCGAAGCGGGACGGGGTGGGGATCGTGCCCGGGTCGCCGACCGGAAAGCCGCCCCCGACGTCGAACGTGTCGAAGCCCTCCCGGCCCGCGCCGATGAGCGCGAGCAGAGCGAGCCCCCGGCGCACGGCGTCGCGCCACGCGTCGACGGCACCCAGCTGCGAGCCGACGTGGAGGTGGATGCCGCGCGCCCGGAGTGGACCGTCGGCGGCAATCCCGGCGACGGCGGCCGTCAGCTCGGTCTCGGTCATGCCGAACTTCGAGGACCCGCGACCGACGGCCAGGCCGGCGTGCGTCTCCGGCGTCACGTCCGGGTTGAGGCGGAGCAGGACGTCGAGCGGCGGCCGGGCGCCTGTGCCGAGCCCGGCGCGCCGGGCGATCGCCAGCAGGGCGGCCACCTCCTCGGGGCTCTCCACGGCGACCCAGCGGAGCGGGTCGCCGTCCCTCGCGGCCCGCACCGCCGCCCGGAGGTCGGCGGCGGTCTTGCCGATGCCCTCGAGCGTGATCCGGCCGTTGCCGATCCCGGCCCGCCGTGCCGCCGCCCACTCGCCGGACGAGACGACGTTCGCCCCGAGGCCCGCCGCGCCGAGCCTCGCGATGATCGCCGGGACGTCGTTGGCCTTGACCGAGTAGGCGCGGAGCCACGGGTCGGGGAAGGCGCGGCGGAGCTCCGCCGCGGCGTCGTCGAGGGCGGCGGCCGACGTGACGTAGACCGGCGTGCCGAAGCGTCTGGCCGCGGCGCGGAGCGCCGTCGGGGGTCACGAGCCGCCCCCTAGTCGTGGACGACGAGCCCGATGACCGTGGTGATGAGGCCCATCGCGATCGAAGCGACGATCGCCGCGATGACGGCGTCGATCGAGAGCGCCTTGTTCGGGAAGCCGGCGATCGTGAACGGGATGTCGAACCAGGTGTTGGCCACGTAGGCGATCAGGAGCAGCAGCAGGCCGTTGACCACGACCCCGAACAGCCCGAGGGTCGTCGCGTTGACCGGGAAGGACAGGATCCCGAGGACCGGCTTGATGAAGCTGTTCACGAGCCCGATCAGGGCCGCCAGGATCACCACTTGCGGGATGTGATCGGACGCGTTCTTGAACTGCACGGACGGCAGGATGTAGGTCACGATCACGATCGCGATCGCGGTGACCACGAGGGTGATGAGGAACCCCTTCACGCCGAGTCCTCCTAGCACGTAGCGAACGGCCCGCTCCGCCTCGTCTGTGCGGGGCCGGCGCCCATGATGGCAGACCGAGCGCGGCGCGCGAGCGGGCTAGACTCGCAGGACCCATCGATCGCCCGCCCGCCCGCCGACCCGACAGGAGGCCCCGTGCCCGCGTTCGCCGACCTCGTCACGTTCTTCCTCGACGAGCTGTTCACGCTCCAGCCCGACATCGCGACCGCCGTCGGCGAGCATCGGTACGACGACCAGTGGCCCGACACCAGCGAGGCCGGGCGGCAGGGCCGGCTCGCGTTCGCGGATCGCTGGCGCACGGCGTTCGGCGACCTCGACCCGGCGGCGCTGTCGCGCGACGACCGGATCGATCGCGACCTGATCCTGGGCGAGCTGGATGCCGCCCTGTTCGGCGAGGTGACCCTTCGCGAGGACGCCTGGGACCCGATGCTGTGGATCTACCTCGTGGGCAGCGGCCTGCACCCGCTGCTGGCGCGCGAGTTCGCGCCACTGGCCCAGCGGCTCGCGTCGGTCACGGGCAGGCTGGAGGGGATTCCCACCATCGTCGCCGACGCAAGGGCGACGATCGGCAGCGTCCCAGAGCGTCCGGTGTCGAAGCTGCACGCCGAGATCGCCGGCAAGCGCATCGGCGGGGTGGCCGACCTCGGCAAGCAGGCCGTCGAGGCGGCCGAGGCCGCTGCGCCGACCGACGCGGCAGTCGCCCTGCTCCTGCCGCGACTGCGGGCGGCATCCGACGCGGCAGCCGAGGCGCTGGCGGAGCTCGGGCGGTACCTCGCCGACGAAGTGGCGCCCGCCGCCACTGGCGGCGCGGCGCTCGGCGAGGCGCTCTTCGCCGAGAAGCTGCGCCACACGATGCGTGACCCGCAGATCACCCCCGCGGCGATCCTCGCTCGCGCCGAGGCGGAATTCGCGGCCGTGCGCGCGGAGATGGTGCGGATCGCACGCGACGCGTGGCCCGGTTGGTGCGGCGACCGCCCGATCCCCGACGACGAGGGCGCCCTGGTCCGGGGCGTGCTGGACGCGATCGCGGCCGACCACCCGGCGGCCGACGAGCTCGTGCCGTACAGCCGCGACGAGCTGGTGCGTGTCGAGGCGTTCTGCCGCGATCGTGGCGTGATCGGCCTGGTCGACGAGCCGCTGGAGATCGACTGGACGCCCGAGTTCATGCGCTCGTTCGGCGGCGCGATGCTGGACTCGCCCGGGCCGCTGGACCACGGCCAGAAGACGTTCTTCTCGATCACGCCCGTACCCGACGACTGGCCGCCCGAGCTGGTCGAGTCGTACCTGCGCGAAATGAACACGCGCCAGATGTCGCTGCTCGTGATCCACGAGGCGGTGCCCGGCCACTACCTGCAGATGGTCTACGCGAACCGGGGCTCGTCGCTCGCGCGACGCGTGTTCCGATCCGGGCTGTTCGCCGAGGGCTGGGCCGTCTACGTCACCCAGGTGATGCTGGACCGCGGTTACGGCGACGGCGACCCTGCCCTGTGGCTGAACCATTGGAAGTACTACCTGCGCGTCGTCACCAACACGATCCTCGACGTCCGGATCCACACGATGGGCATGACCACCGACGAGGCGGTCGCGCTGATGGTCGACGGCGCGTTCCAGGAGCGGGCTGAGGCCGTCCAGAAGGACGAGCGGGCGCGACTGTCGTCCACGCAGCTGTCGACGTACTTCCTGGGCTCGCTCGGGATCTGGGACATCGAGCACGAGGCTCGCCGGCGGGCGGCGATCGCCGCGGGCGCATCGGCCGACTCGGTGCCCACGCCGCGCGTCGTCGGCGGCTACCCGGACACCGCCGGGCTTCGACCCGCGCGCCCACCTCGAGGCCGTCATCTCGCACGGCGCCCCGCCGGTCCCGATCCTGCGCCGGATCCTGCTCGACGAGGCGTAAGGGGGCGCGACACCGGAGGCGTCTCGGCGCCGCGCCCGCGGTCGGTGGCTCAGTCGGGTTCGAGGACCGCGCACGCGACTCGAGCGCCGCTGTTGCCGTTCGTCGCGTTGGTGACCTGATCGTCCTCGTTGGCGTGGATGATCAGCGCGCTGCCGTCGGCGTCGAAGAGCGAGTCGACGCCACCGCCGAGCGTGACACGGTCGGTCGTTGCGTTGAGGTGGCCGACGCCCTCGTCGTTGACGATGAGGTTCGGCAGGTCGCCGGCGTGCGGCCCGTCGGGGTTGTCGAGGCCGTGCTGATGCGCTTCGGGGTTGAAGTGCGGGCCCGCGGCGGCAAAGGTGGGCGAACAGGCGCCGACGGCGTGGATGTGGAGCCCGTGCAGGCCCGGCGTCAGGCCGGCGACGTGGGCGTTCACGTGGACGACGCCGCGAGCGTCTTCGACCAGGCGCGCCCAACCGATGGTCGTGCCGCTGGCATCGACGAAGCTAGCCGCCGCGTGGTGCGTGCCGCCGGCCGACGCGAGGGGAGCGCCCACGGCGAGCAGCAGGCCGGCGGTCGCCGCGAGGGTGAGCAGGAACCGTGAGCGCATGGGTCGTCCTCCGTCTATGTATCGAGGTGCGGTATATCGATACACGATATATCGCACGGCGACTACGTTGTCAAGCCCCAGGGAGCACCACCGTCTGGCGGCTTGACAGGCAAGTAACCACTTGCCTATTGTGGTGGGCGTGGGCGACGTGTTCCGGGCGCTGGCCGACCCCACGCGGCGTGCCATCCTCGACGAGCTGACCGATCGCGACGGGCAGACCCTGTTCGAGCTGTGCACGCGGCTGATCACCAAGCACGGCCTTGCGTCCACGCGCCAGGCGGTCTCGCAGCACCTCGACGTGCTCGAGGACGCGGGCCTGATCACCGTCCGGCGCGCCGGCCGCTACAAGTTCCACGACCTCGACACGCGACCGATCGAGCAGGCTGTGGCCCGCTGGATCGACCGCACCCATTCGGAGGGATCGCGATGAGGATCAACCTCGCCAGCGTTCTGGTCGACGACCAGGAGAAGGCGCTCCGCTTCTACACCGACGTCCTGGGCTTCGTGAAGAAGCAGGACGTGCCGACGGGTGCGCATCGGTGGCTCACCGTGGTCTCGCCGGAGGCGCCCGACGGCGTCGAGCTGCTGCTCGAGCCCGACGAGCACCCGGCCGCCCGACCGTTCAAGGCGGCGCTCGTCGAGGACGGCGTGCCGTACACGTCGTTCGCGGTCGCGGACGTCCAGTCCGAGTTCGACCGCCTGAAGGCCGCGGGGGTCGTGTTCACCCAGGAGCCGACGACGATGGGGCCGGTGACCACCGCGGTGTTCGACGACACCTGCGGCAACCTGATCCAGATCGCCGCGATGGGCTAGCGGCCTGGCCCGGCCTCGCCGCTGGGCGGCCCATCCTTGCGGGAGGCGGGCTTCGGGGGGTCGGATGACGCGTCCTTCGGGCCGGGCGGCAGGCCGGTCGCCTTCGGCAGGCGCGAGGTGCGGCCCGCCGCTGGCGACGATGGGGCCGCGGCGCCCGGCGCCAACGCCTCGCGCAGGCCGTCGATGCGGTAGCCGGACGCCTCGCCCGCCTCCGCCAGCCGCCGAACGAGGACGGATCGCTCGACCGGGCGCCGGACCCGCGCCTCGGGGGCCGTCAGCGCGCGCTCGAGGCGATCGGTCCAGGTCACAAGCTCGAGCCACGACTCGCGGTTGAACCAGTCCGCGTCGTCCCAGCGGTTGATTCGCAGGAACGATCGGACGACAGGGTCGGCCAGCCACACGTCCACGAGGCGGAGGGGCAGCCCGTCGGCCTTGCCGCCGACCGTCGACGGCAGCGGCAGGTCCAGCAACAGCCGGACGCGCTCCGCGGCGCCCCACGCGGCCGCCTCGTCGAGGCCGCCACCCCGCAGCGCGTCGGCGACGGCCGGCGCGAGACGGAGCTCCTCGAACCACGCTCGGCTCGTCGCGCCCACGCTCGCGCCCGACGGCAGCGACCCCAGCGGTCGGAGCAGCGCCCACGTGCGAAGCGCCGCCGCCTGCGAGGCGTCGTCGATCGTCGTCGCGACCGGTTCCGTCGCCGAGACCAGCGCCAGGACGGACTTGACCACCGCGGGCCGGTCGCCGCTCGTCCCGGTGGCGTCGGCGACCACGTTGACCAGCCGCTCGACCGCCAGGTCCGGAGGCGCGGCCATCGCCGCCCGCAGCGCGTCGTGGACCGGCGCCAGCTGGAGCTCGCGCAAGGCGCCCTCGAGCGACGGGACGCCCCGTCCGCCGAGCCGCTCCGCCAGCCGGCCCCAGACGCCGGCCGCATCTGACAGCTCGCGGAGCTCCCAGAACACGCGCGTCTCGTAGGCGCGGAGCGTGATGTGCATGCCTCGCTCGCGGATCTCCGCGACCGAGCGCAGGTATTCGAGCCCGGACCGCTGCTCGCGCATCGCCAGCCATCGCCCATCCGCGGGCCCGTCGGCCAGCCCGAGGCCGTCCGCGAGCGACCGGCGCACCAGCGACTTCGACCCGTCGGCTCCCTTCACCGCGAACGCGGCCGAGTCTCGGATCCAGCCCGCCGTCTCGGCGTAGCGGTTGTGGTATGCGATCAACGACCGCCCGGGGCCCGAGCCGTTGGAATAGGCGAACACGTGCTCGTCGACCCCGCCCCCGTCGCTCGCGACGTCGTACAGCAGGAAGTCGCGTGCCTCGGCGAAGTCGCCGCGCCGGTGGAGCAGCGGGACGATCTCACGCTCGTGGCGCTCGATGAGCCACGCGTCGGGCTGTTCGTCCATCGTCGCCCGCCGGAACTCCATCCCGTACTTCTCGGCGAAGCCCTCGAACTGTCCGTGGCCGAACATCGGCAGGCCGGGGAGGGTCGCCAGCAGCGTCGCCACCCCGATGTACTTGTCGCCCTTGCCGAACTGCTCGATCGCCGACTTCTCGTCGGGGTTGTTCATGAAGTTCACGTAGCGCTTGAGGATCTCGGGGTCGAACTCGAGCGTCTCTTTGAGCACCCGCCGGTAGCCGGCGTTGTCCTCGTCGCGGAGCATGTGCATGAACGCCGAGTTGTAGACGCGGTGCATGCCCAGGGTCCGGACGAAGTAGCCCTCCAGCAGCCAGAACGCCTCGGCCAGGAGGAGCGTGTCCGGCGCCTCGACCGCGACCCGGTCGACGACCTCGCGCCAGAACTCCGTCGGCATCGCGGCGTCGAAGGCGGCCTGGGACATCGTCCCGAATTCGGCCCGCGACGGGATGGCGCCCCCGCCCTCGCCCGGGCCGGGGAACCACAGCCTCCGGACGTGCTTCTTGGCCAGCACCATCGCGGCGTCGAAGCGGATCACCGGGAAGCGATGTGCGACGTCGACGATCGTCCGAATGACCTGTTCGCGGACCGCGGCCTGCGTGAAGTCGAGCTGGGCGGTGTCGTTCCACGGGAAGCTCGTGCCGTCGTTGCCGTGGTAGATGTAGCGCCGCTCGCCCGAATGCCGGTCGCGTCGTTCGAACACCACCGCCGCATCGCTGCTGTCCCAGTAGTGGTCCTCGAGGCGCACCTCGACGCGCTCGTCCTCGGCGAGGTTCTCGCCGCCGAACGTGTACCCGGGGTAGGGGGGCTCGGGCAGCGAGATGAACCACTCGGGGTGCTCGATCACCCAGCGGGAATCGATCCCCATGTGGTTGGGCACCATGTCCGAGGCCAGCCGCACGCCGCGCGCCCAGGCCCGCTGCCGAAGGTTCGCCCAGGCGCCCTCGCCGCCCAGGTCGTCGGCGATCCGGTACTCGTCCAGGGAGTAGGCCGACGCGGCCGCGTCCGGGTTGCCGCGCCAGGTCTTGATCCGCCGCGACGCGAGGCTCCGCTGCCACAGCCCGATGAGCCACAGCCCCGAGATCCCCCAGCGCGCGAGGCGGTCGAGCTCCTCGTCCGGGACCGCGTCCAACGTCCTGATGTCGCGGCCGTAGCGGCGCGACAGCTGGTCGAGCCAGACGTGCGTGCTCTTGGCGATCAGCACCAGCCGCGGCATCCACGCGGAGTCGCTGGAGAATCGCTCCGGCTCGGCTTCGAGGCCGGACAGGTCGGCCGACTCGCCACGACCGCCGGCGCCGCCGTCGCCACCACCGCCGAACCGCAGGTGGAGCCCTCGCTCCTCCTCGGCGATGACGTCGAGGGTCACGAGGACACGGTCAAGCAGCGCGTCGAGGTCGGCGCCGAGGAGGCCGCGCCACTGGTCGCGGACGTAGCGCAGCTGACCGGCGATCGAGGTCGGGTGGGCCCGGGCCGGCGCCCGCAGGAGCTCGATCAGCGTCTCGCCATTGGGGCCGATCGGCGTCAGGTCGCCCTGGTACGCCTCGAGCGCCGTCATCGTCGCGGTCTTGGGCTCCTCGGGCAGCGGCGTGTCGTCGACGAGGTCGCGCAGCGGCCGCGCCGCCGGGTTCTCGTTCGCGACGCGGACCAGGAGCAGCTCCTCCAGGCGGACCGGTGGCGGGCGGTCGTCGACGTCGGGAAACTCCTCGGCGACGGCGTCGAGCAGGTCGTCGAGGACGGGCTCTCCGACGACCTCCTCGACGGCCTCCGTCGACGCGGTCATCGAGGTGTCCGGCACGAGCTCGGCGGCCTTCACGACCAGGAGGTGGAAGATCTCGTGCAGCAGGTCGAACGCGGCCAGCTCGCCCGCCTGGGCGCTCGGCTCGCCGGCGCGGCGGGTGCGATTGACGGCGGCGACGACGCGGCGCGCCGCGACGATGTCGGCCGCGAGGCCGCGGGTGGCGGCTCCGGCCAGGGTCGCCGGCCCGGGCGCGGCATCCGCCTCGAGCCCGAAGCGCCGGCGCGCGGTTCGCGAGATGGGCAGCGCTCGCATCGGGAAAGTGTCGCACCCCCGACGACGCGAGGGGATGCAGGCGAGGCGACCCGGCGGAGGCCGCCGTCGTCAGGCGGGGACGGCCTCGCGGGAGGCGTCGACCCGCTCGATCGCGCGGCGCAGGAGCTCGAGGCCCGCTGGATCGAACTCGTAGCTCCACTCGCGCAGGCGCTCCGGGCGCTCGAACCGCGAGTCGAGCCCGAGGGCCATCGCCTCGCGTGACAGCAGCACGATGTCGGCGTCGCGGTTCACGAGATCCATCTCGGCCTCCGTGTGCGCGACCGCGGACACGATGTCGACCCCCGTCGCGCCCGCGAGCTGGAGGACCTCGGCGATGTTCTCGACCCCTCGCTGCGACCCGCACACCAGCCCCACCTTCGAGCCCGGCGGCAGCCCCGCGACCTCGTGGACGAGCGACATGTAGCCCGGCCCGACGAGCATCGCGACCACCGGCACGGCGCCGCCGACGTAGGCCTGCGCCTCGTCGGCGTGGAAGGTCGTGGTGGCGACGAGGTCGAAGTGGTAGCGCGCTAGGCGGTCGGGGAGCTCGTCGAGCAGCACCCCGGTGGCCTCGATCCGATCGGGGAACGCCTCGACGATCCGCTCGGCGTCGAAGGTCGCGTCCGCGCTCGTGCACTCGGCGAACAGCACCCGCACCATCGGCCCGGGGCGCTTGTGCTCGGTCGCGGCAGTGAACGTGGCCTGGGCGACCTCGTCGGGCGTGAAGCCCAGCTGTGCGGCCCGTCGCAGCGTCTCCGCGACGATGCCGGCCAGCGCGTCGGAGCCCCGCCGGACCGGCGGCCGGTCGACGACGCGGGTGCCCGCCCCGTGCCGGCCGACGACGTAGCCGGCATCCGCCAGCCGCCGGTAGACGGCGCGCACGGTGTTGGGGTTGACGCGCAGCGCGGCACCGAGCTCGCGCACCGGCGGAAGCCGCGTGCCCGGCTGCAGGCGGCCCGACTCGATCTGGTAGGCCAGCTGCCAGTAGATCTGGGTGGAGATCGGCACGTCGGAGCCGCGCTCGATGTCGAGCTCGTGGCCGCCCGCGGCCGCACCCGTCTGCGGGCGGTCGGCGGCGCTCACGGACCCGGCGCGTTGGCTCGCCATGCGGGTGATCTTCGCATGCCCCGGTCAGCCCGCGGGCGGCGGCTGCCCGACCTCGCTGAGCGCGTGGCGGTAGATCGCGCCGCCGTCGACGTCGAGGGCGGGGGAGCGGAGCGTCGCGAGGTCGGCGACGAGCCGCGTCTCGAGGGCGGTCCCCGCGAGGTGGTCGACGATCCGGGCCGCACGGGCTGCGGACCGCAGGATCTGGCGCGTCTCCGGCCGCGACGGGTCGTCCCAGTACCACCCGTCCGAGGCGAACATCGCCAGGCGCCAGCGCTGGGCCTCGAGCAGCCCGAGGAGCCGGCGGCGGTCGGCGGCGGCGGCCCGCGGGCCCAGCCGCTCCGCCGCGAATGCGTCGCCCTCGGCGGCCCCGACGACCACGTCAACGTAGGCATCGCGCGCCGCCCAGACGTCGTCCAGGCCCGGCAGGTCGCGCCCGAGCTGCACGGTGACCGCGTCGACGCCGCCGGCGAGCCGGTCCAGCGCCGACCGCAGCGGCGCCTTCCATCGGCCGTCCGGCACGTCCGGGCACTCGGCGAACCAGCGCAGGACGCCGTGGTGGCAGCTCCACGAGGTCCGCTCCCGGATCCTGATCTCGGGGTGCGGACGGCCGTCGGGCTCGGCGATGGCGACGGCGAGGTCGACGACGTCGAAGCCGCGGTCCGGCGCGGGATCGTCGGGCGCGACGAGCCGCTCGAGGAACAGGTCGCGGAACGACTGGTGGTGGCCGTACAGCTCGCCGTCGCTCGCGATGATCACCAGCGGGTCAACGTCGTCGCCGTGGTGGGCCTCGCCACCCGCCGGGCCCGCGGCCCACGACGCGTCCAGGCGCGGCAGGATGCGCTCGCGCGCGAAGCGATCGGCGTCGGCCGTCGCGGCCGGCTCGAACGACACGGCGCCCGACAGGTCGCCGTCGTAGAGCACCACCGTGACGTGGCGCCCGCCGCCGACGTCCACCCGGTACGGCCGGCGGGTGTCGAGGTTCTCGACGTCCGCCTGCCATGGGGCGAGGATCGTCGCCGCGACCCCGGCCTCCGCCAGCGCGGCCAGCGTCGCGAGGTCCACCGCGGTCTCGGGCAGCCACATCGCCGTCGGCCGGCGTCCGAACCGCACCTCGAAGTCGCGGGCCCCCCACAGGATCTCCGTCCGCCGGTCGTGCGCGGCCGCGAGCGGCAGGATCGAGTGGTGGAAGGCCTGGGCGATCCCGGTCCCGCCGCCCTCGCGGTCGGCCGCCGCGAACCCCGCGAGCACCTCCGGCGCCGCGGTCGCGAGGTACCCGGTGAGCGTCGGGCCCATGTTCCAGGAGATGTGGGCGGCCGTTCCGCGCTCCGAGATCGGGCGGTAGCACTCCTCGGTGATCCGGGCGTTCCAGTCGCGAAACGGCGCGGCCGAGGCGTCCTCGGGCACGCGGCCCGTGAACGGGTCGACCCGGCTTGGCTGGTAGAAGTGGGCGTGGACAACGAGCCGGCCGCGCCTCACAGCCGGTCCCCGGGGACGTGGCTCACGCGGGCGCCTGCGCCTCCTCGGCTGCGCGGTCGCGCGCGACGCTGACCGCCTGGCGCACCGAGAACCGTCGGGCTTCGCCCGGGGCGAGCCGCAGCGGCCACGAGAGCAGCAGGCTGCTGCCTTGGTAGACGCGCTCGAACCCGGACTCCGAGTTCGAGACGGTCTCGATCGGGCTCCACCACGCGTCGGCCGCCGGCTCGACCGTGGCCCGCACCGCGACGCCCACCCAGTCGTTGCCGTAGCCGATCGCGTCGACGCCCTCGGCCTGCCCGCTCCGGTCGTGGGCCGATCGGGCGCCGCCGACGTCGTACCACGCCGACGGGTTGCCGCCGCCACCCAGGAGGTGGACCGACAGCTCGAGGCCGAACCTGGCGTCGATGGCGGCGTCCCCCTGGTGGTGCAGCTCGAGGTCGATGACGAGCTCCGGCGCCAGGCGGTCGCCGAGGAGGCGGATCGTCTTGCCGACCGTGACCGTCTGGCCCGCGACGGCGCCGTGGCGCGACAGCGAGACCTGGCCGGGGGCGACGTGGTCGACGGCGAACGCGCCGTCCCGCAGGTCGCCCAGCTCGGTCGCGGCGGCCGTCGCGAACGCTTCGGGCGTCGAGTCCGGCGCGAGGAACCGAACCAGCCCCGAGCGCAGCTCGTGGTCGTCGTAGAACAACCGCGCCGAGAGGCCGGCCTCCTTGACCATCACGAGGTCGTGGATCGATGCGGGCGCGCCGCCTACGTCCCCTTGATCGTCGACGTCGGCATGACCTTGCCCCTCGACCTCGGGTGGGGTCGTCGCCCCCGCGGCCTCGTGGGCCCGCAGCGTCTCGTGATACGCCTCGGGTCGTCGCCGGAGCGCCGCGGCCAGCGCATGCCGGGCGGCGCGGATGTCCCAGGACCCGATCCCGCCGCCCTCGCCCGGCTTGACGGCCACGACCTGGCCCTCGTCGCTGACCAGCACCTCGGGCAGGCCGTCGAGGTCGAGGTCCACCAGCTCGGCCTGGCGCTGGGTCCCGAGCGCGTGGTCCGCGGCGTCCTCGGCCGCGATCAGGTGCTCGTACGTGGCCAGCCGCATGTGCGAGATGTAGATGCCGCCGAACAGCCCGTGCCAGTAGCAGTCGTTCGACTGCCCGCGGTGGAGGTGGTCGATCGCCCGCGTCTTCGACGGGCCCATCGGCATCGCCGCGACCTTCGCCGACGTCCGGAGCATCTGCTTGTGGAGGTCGTTGATCTCGCGGTACTTGACCTGGAAGTTGCGCCAGAACCCGCCACGCAGCCAGCGGGCCTCGGGACGGTGATCCGCCACGGCTCGATGGAGGAGGGGCGTGAACACCACCGTCTCGTCGGCCGGCAGCGACCATTCGCCCATCTCCGCGTAGGACGAGGTCGGGACGTACACGCGGCCGATCGGTGGCTCCCGCTCCAGCCACTCGGACGGCGTGACCGTCGTCAGCCAGTCGCGGCTGGCCTCGAGCGCCTCGAAGAACCGCTCGACCCATCGCCGTGAGCCCCAGCAGTGCTCGTACGTCGTCGGCCAGGCCCCGAACTTCTCGCCGTCGTCGCCCATCATCCCGACCCGGTCGCCCGCCTCGGTGGTGTGATTGCGGAGGTAGCCGATGACGTCCTCGACCTCCCCGAACGGGATCCGGTAGCGCAGTCCCTGCTCGGTCCCGAACACCGTCAGCAGCTGGCCCTGGTCCTCGGTCGTGTAGGCGCCCCACAGGTTCTCCTCGGGGATGGAGGCCGCCCGGAAGTGCTGGTCGTCGAGGATCGTCCAGCGATAGCCCGCGCCGACGAGGGCCGTCGGCAGGTCCGGCTCCCAGACGCGCTCGGCCAGCCATGCCCCGAGCGGACGCCGGCCGGCGATCCCCTCGACCACCTCGGCCATCCGGGTGAGCTGGTCGATCCGGTCCTGCTCGGGCAGCGAGGCGAGCACGGGCTCGTACAGGCCGCCACCGAGGATCTCGATCTGGCCGCGGTCGACCAAGGCGCGCAGCCGCTCGAGGAAGGCGGGTCGCTCGGCCGCCAGCCATTCGAGCAGCGGGCCGGTGTAGTGCAAGGACAGCCGGACGCCCGGGTGGCGCTCGAGGGCCGCGACCATCGGGAGGTAGGCCTGCTCGTACACCTCGGCGAACACCCAGCCGAAGTTGCCGACGGGCTGGTGGTTGTGGATGGCGAGGGCGAGCGAGATGCGGGGTGCCACCGTGCCCTCCCTTCGAGATGCCGTCAGCGCGCGACTGCCGCGACTCCGTCCGTCGCCTGCACCTCGGCGTCGGCGGCGGCCGCCGGCAGGTACAGGCGCTCCACGTACTCGTGGAGCATGCGGGTCGTGGAGAAGCGCCAGATCGTGCTGGCGATCGAGTTGCGCATCAGCTGCATCCAGCGCTGCGGGACGCCGTCGGCGCCGCGCTCGTAGTAGGCGGGGATCATCTCGGTCTCGAGGATCCGGTACAGGTCCTGGGAATCCGCCCAGTCCTGCGCGCCCTCGTCGGGGTTGGTCTCGCGGCCGCCGATCGCCCAGCCGTTGTCGCCGGTCCAGCCCTCGTCCCACCAGCCGTCGAGGACGCTGACGTTGACGACGCCGTTGGCGGCAGCCTTCATGCCCGACGTGCCGGACGCCTCGAGCGGTCGGCGCGGGTTGTTCAGCCAGACGTCGACGCCCTGGACGAGGAACCGGGCGATGCGGATGTCGTAGTCCTCGAGGATGAACACGCGGCCACGGAGCTTGGGGCTGCGAGATCGCCCGAAGATGTCCTGGATCACGCCCTGGCCGGGCCGGTCGGCGGGGTGGGCCTTGCCGGCGAAGATGACCTGCATGGGACGCTCCTCGTCCCACAGGAGGCGGGCCATCCGGTCGAGGTCCGTGAACAGCAGCGCCGATCGCTTGTAGGTCGCGAACCGGCGGGCGAACCCGATCGTCAGGATCCTTGGGTCCAGGACGCTGTCGAGCTCCTCGAGGGTCGCGGGCGCCTCGCCGTGGCGGGCGAACTGGTTGCGCAGCCGGCCGCGGGCGAAGATCGCGAGCTCGAGCTTCTGGCGCTGGTGCGCCTCCCACAGCTCGTCGGCCGGGACCTTGCCGATCCGCTCCCAGAAGCGCCGGGCCGCCGGCTGGTCGTCCATCGCGTCGAGGTCGGCGTTGGTGAACCGTTCGAGCGCGTCGCGGATCGGCTGGCCCAGCCAGGTCGGCGTGTGGACGCCGTTCGTGAGCCCGAGGATCTCGTGCGGGCTGACGCCCTGCCAGGTGGCGTTCGCGGTGTGCCCATGGAGCTGCGAGACCGCATTCGCCCCGTGCGTCATGCGCAGGCACAGCGCGGTCATGTCGAACTGTGATGGATCGTTCTCGACGCCCAGGCCCAGGCCCAGGAGCCGCTCCACCGGGACGCCGCCCGTGCTCGGCCGCCCGTCGCCGTCGAGAAGCGGACCGGCGACTCGCCGCACGAGGTCGGCGTCGAAGCGCTCGTTGCCCGCGGCGACCGGCGTGTGGATCGTGAACACGCTGTTGCGCCGGACCGCGGCGAACGCGTCGTCGAGGAACCGGCCCTCCGCCACGAGCTCACGGGCGCGCTCGGCGAGCAGGAACGCCGAGTGGCCCTCGTTGAGGTGCCAGACCGCGGGGTCCAGGCCCAGCGCCCGCAGCGCCCGGACGCCGCCGACGCCGAGGACGAGCTCCTGGTGGAGCCGCATCTCGCGGCCGCGGACGTACAGGATGTGGGTGATCGGGCGGTCGGAGTCGTCGTTGTCCGGGACGTCGGTATCGAGCAGCAGCACGGGCACCCGGCCGACCTGGACGACCCAGACGGCCGCGAACAGGTCGCGGCCCGGCAGCGGGACGCTGACCGTGAGCGGTTCGCCGAGCGGGTCGAGGGCGCGCTGGATCGGCAGGCGCGCGAGCTCGTAGTCGGGGTAGGCGTGCTCCTGGTGCCCGTCCGCGTCGATGGTCTGGCGGAAGTAGCCCTTGCGGTACATCAGCCCGACGCCGATCAGCGGCAGCGCCATGTCCGAGGCGGCCTTCATGTGGTCGCCGGCGAGGACGCCCAGGCCGCCGGAGTAGATGCCGAGGGACTCGTGCAGGCCGTACTCGGCGCAGAAGTAGCCGATCGGGCCCTCGAGCTCCTTCGCGTGGCGCCGCTGGAACCAGTGGTCCGCGCCGTTGGACATGTACGACTGGAACTCGCCGAGGATGTCCTGGTAGTCGGCCATGAACGCGGTGTTGTCGAGGAGCTGCGCCCAGGCGACGGGCCCCGACAGCACCGGGATCGGGTTTCGGTAGCGCGCCCAGCCGCCGGCGTCGATGCGGGAGAACAGGATCCGGGCCTCCGGATGCCAGCTCCACCACATGTTGTAGGCGAGGGTGCGGAGGCCTTCCAGCTTGGGCGGCAGGTGGAAGGATGCGCCGGGCGCGACCGGCACGTGCACCAAGGGCTCCATGCGCGGCCATGATAAACGCCGTGATGGTCGCTCGTGAACCGGTTTACGTGCCCTCGTGAGCGTAGGATCAGGCGGATGACGATGCGGGTCGCGATGCTCGCGGCGGAGTGCGAGCCGTGGGCGAAGACGGGCGGGCTGGCCGACGTGGTCGACGCGCTGGCGCGGGCGCTCGGCCGGCTGCCCGAGGCGGGAACCGAGCTCGACACGCCGGTGGACGTGTTCCTGCCGCGCTATCGCTCGGTGCCCGTGCCCGAAACCGCGGTGACGGAGCCTGTCCTGTCGATCCCGGACCCGGACATCGGGCGGCGGGCCGCGACGCTCGACGTGTCGATCGTGGACGTGGCCGCCGACGGCTACCGGCTCCGCCTGGTCGACGTCCCCGCCGCGTACGACCGCGACGCGTTCTACGACTATCCCGACGATCCGTGGCGGTTCGCGGTCTTCTGCCGCGCCGCGCTCGCCGCCCTGCGCCGGGACGGCCGGCCCGTCGACGTGCTCAACGTCCACGACTGGCACACCGGCCCCGCGCTCCTGGAACGCGCCCGAGCCGACGCTGCGAGCGACGCGTTCCTCGCCCGGACGGCGGTCGTCGCCACGCTCCACAACCTCGCCTATCACGGGTGGACGGGCCTGGGCGCGATCGACCAGCTGGGCCTGCGCGCCGGCGAGCCGCTGGCGGGCGACAACCCCGACGGCGTCGACCTCCTGCTGACCGCGATCGAACGCTCGGAGATCGCCAACACCGTGTCGCCCGGCTTCGCCCGCGAGGCGCTCACCCCCGAGTTCGGCATGGGCCTCGACGGCGCGCTGCGCGCCAAGGGCAACCGGTTCATCGGCATCCTCAACGGCATCGATCCGGACGTGTGGGACCCGGCCAACGACCCGGCGCTCGCGGCGCCGTTCTCGCGCCAGTCGCCGGCGGGCAAGGCGGCCTGCCGCCGCGACCTGCTGACGCGCGCCGGCTTCGACCCCGACGACGACGGGGTCGTGCTGGGGATGATCGGTCGGATGGACCCGCAGAAGGGCTTCGACCTGCTCGCCGACGCGATGCCCGCGCTGCTCGCCGGCGGGGCGCGGGTGGTCGTGCAGGGCAGCGGCCACGCGTCGCTCGCCGATCCGTTCCGCGCGCTGGCGGCGGCGAGGCCCGCGCAGGTCGCCCTCATCGAGCGCTTCGACCGCGACATGGCCCGTCGCATCTACGCCGGCGTCGACCTGTTCCTGATGCCGTCGCGCTTCGAGCCCAGCGGCCAGGGCCAGATGATCGCGCTCCGCTACGGGACGCCGCCCGTGGTGCGGCGGACGGGCGGCCTCGCGGACTCCGTCGTTGACGTCACCGCGCGGCCCGACGAGGGCACCGGCTTCGTGTTCGACGCGGCGACGCCGACGGCGCTGGTGGCGGCGATCGAGCGGGCGGCGACGATGCGCGACACGGATCCGGCGGCGTGGGCGGCCCTCCGCGACCGCGGCATGGCCGTCGACTTCCGCTGGGACACCGGTCCCGCGCCCCGCTACCTGGCGGCGTACCGGCGCGCGATCGCCCTCCGGCGAGGCGAGGCCTAGCCGGCCCGATCCAGGCACCGCGGCGCCCGCACGGCAGCGCCCCGTCCGGGCGTGCGAGAATCCGGTCCCGTCCCGATCCCGCGCGCCACGCCCCAGCCCGGAGGCCCAGATGCCCAGGCAGTTCGTCGTCCAGGTCAACAACCAGCCCGGCCAGCTGGCGAACCTCGCCGAGCAGATGGCCGCGCGCGGCGTCGACCTGCGGGCGATCGGCGGCGGCGGCATCGGCGACCTCGGCCACATGATCATGACCACCGCGGACGACGACACCGCGCGCAAGGTGCTCAAGGACGGGGGCTGGACCTACTTCGAGGGCGAGTCGCTGCTGGTCGAGGTGGACGACCGCCCGGGCGGCATGGCCAGGCTCGCCCGGGAGCTCGCCGACGCCGGCGTCAACGTCCACGGCCACCTGTTCATGGGGCGCTGGAGCGACCGCGCCACGTTCGCGTTCGTCGTCGACGATCCCGAGAAGGCCCGGCCGATCCTGGAGCGTCGCTGACGCTCGCAGGCCCTCGGGATAGGGAGAATCGGTGGTGCGTCCGGACAACGTAGACTGGCACTGACGGATACCCAGGACGCGGATCGCCCGGCATCCTGAGGGCTCAGGCCCGGCCGTTCGCGGCCCATCGCAACCGTCGCGCGCACCGTCGCGTACCCATCTGCCGCTCTGGGGATTGCCCATGCTCCGCCGACTCACGCCCGTGATCGCCCTGCTCCTCCTCGTCGTCCTGGCCGCCGGCCCGGTCGACGCGCTCTCGCTCAAGCGGGAGTGGAAGGGATCCATCGGCGGCGGTGCCAACGGCATCGCGACGCTCGATGCCTGGACGAACGGGACGGGCCGGCTGACGGCGGACGTCAAGGGTCTCAAGGCCCACACCGCGTACCACATCGTGCTGCGCAAGGGGTCGTGCTCGAACCCCAAGACCGTGCTCGGGAAGCTCGGGTCGTTCACGACCGATGGCTCGGGCAACGCCTCGGTGGCGAAGTCGGTCACCAGCGGCCAGATGTCGTGGGTCTGGTGGGCGCGGAGCGGCAGGATCACGGCGCGGTTCACCGCCGGCAGCAGCGTCAAGTGCGCCTCGTTCTGGTACCACCACGCGACCCGCGTCCGGATCCCCGCCTACGACATCAACCTGCCCGTCGTGAAGGGCCCCAACGGCTACCCGTACTGCAACGTGGCGATGTACCTGCGGTCGCTGTACCAGCCCACGGAGCCCGGCGTCACGTTCATCTACGCCCACGCGCGGACCGGCATGTTCCTGCCGCTGCTCAACGCCTCGAAGAAGAACAACGGGGCCGCGATGATCGGCAAGGTCGTCTACGTCTACACGTCGAAGTCGATGCGCTACACCTACAAGATCACGAAGGTGCGACGGCACGTCGGCGACATCGGCTCTTCGCTCAAGATCACCGACGAGCGGCTGTGGCTGCAGACGTCCGAGGGACCCAACCACACCTACCCGAAGCTGATCATCGTGGCGCAGCGCGTCGCGTCGACCGTCGTGTCCTACGACGAGGCCCACCCCACGGCGCACCCGAAGCGCTGCTGACCTCCGGTCAAGAGGCCCAGCGGATCGGATCCGGACCGGGCTCGCGGCCGTCCTCCAGGAAACGCAGCAGGGCGAGCGCCTCGTCCTCGACCGCCCGCCGCTCATCTGCGGCCAGCGGTCGCATCGGCTCGAGGGTGATCGACCGCTCGCCCGGCTGACCCTTCGCCGTCCAGAACCCGGTCCCGAACCCGTCGACCGCGAACGCCGAGAACGTGACCTGCGTGCGGATCGGCGCCGACCGCATGACCTCGGGCACGACGCGCGACCGGTCCGCGTGGGACAGGAACAGGTTGTCGTAGCTCGGGAAGAAGCGGACCGGCGCGGGGAGGTCGGGATCGGCGATCGGCGCGTCCGGGAGGTCGAACAGCTCGCGGCCGCGCTCGTCGCGGAAGACCCGGAGACGCGGCCGTAGCCGGTCCATCGGCTCCTTGAGACCCGTGAGCCTCGACCACGTCCGCGACGTCGCTCGTGCTCGCCGGCCCGAACGCCGCGAGGTAGCGCAGGATCATCGCGTCCGGGGCGGTCTCGGTGCCGACCGGCCGGCCGCTCCAGTGGTCCAGCGTCGTCAGCTTCACCTGGCCGCTCGTCGCCCACAGGCCACGCGGCGGGACCTGCAGGGTCGGCAGCCGGCCCCGGCAGGCGTAGGCGAGCGTCGTCGCGTCCCGGTCGGGGAAGCGCTCGGCCATCGCCACGCGCAGCTCCGCAAGCGACCGAGGCCGCTTCTCCATCAGGCGACGTCCGAGGTCCAGCACCGGTCCGAGGTCGACGCCCTCGAGGCCCACGCTCCAGGTCTTGTTCCGGAACAGCTCCCAGTCCAGCACGGGCTGCACGACCGGCCGGAACGCGAGCGCATCGTCGATCGAGGCGAGGTGCACCGTCGAGCGCATCAGCACCGAGCGGACGGCTCGCCGCTCGACCAGCAGCGACTCCAGCTCGCGCCGGCTGGAACCCCTCGAGGCGCGACCAGAGCGCGACGTACGGGTCCTTCGGCTCCTGCGCCTGCATGCCGGCGAGCTGCTCGATCATCGCGAGGGCCGGCATGGTCGCGCGAGCCAGCAGGTGCTGCCGGGCGAGCAGCGTCCGGTTGAGGACGCGCGTCGAGAGGACCGGTGCCGTCATGCCCCGATCCTCGCACGACGCGCGGCAGGACCCGGCAGGATTGGCGCAGGAGGACCCGTGACCGTCGCCGACCAGATCCGTCGCCATCGCGCCGCCGAGGCCACCGTGACCGTGGTGGACGAGGCCGGCGTGCCGCTCTCGGAGCAGGAGGTCGTCGTCGCCCAACGGCGGCACGGGTTCCGGTTCGGTGCCACCGACTTCGACCTCGTCGACCTTGCGAACGACGAGCTCGAGGGGCAGCGCCGGGCCGTCGTCGAGCGGTCGGCCGAGGCCTTCCTCGACTTGTTCGACTTCGCGACCCTGCCGTTCTACTGGGGCCGCTTCGAGCCGGTCCGTGGCCGGCCCGACACCGCCCGGATCCGGACGGCGGCCCGCTGGCTCGTCGACCGGGGCGTGCTCGTCAAGGGTCACCCGCTGTGCTGGCACAGCGTCACGGCCGACTGGCTGCTGGATCTGCCGGTCGAGGCGGTCATCGACGTGCAGCTCGCCCGGATCCGGCGCGACGTCGCCGACTTCGCCGGCCTCATCGACACCTGGGACGTGATCAACGAGGTCGTGATCATGCCGGTGTTCGACCGCGGCGAGAACGGCATCACTCGGATGGCCCAGCGGCTCGGGCGGGTCGGGATCGTCGCGGCGACGTTCGAGGCGGCGCGTGAGACCAGCCCCGGGGCCACGCTGCTGATCAACGACTTCGACATGTCCGCCGACTACGAGCGTCTGATCGAGGGCTGCCTCGAGGCCGGGATCCGGATCGACGCCCTCGGGCTCCAGTCGCACATGCACCAGGGCTGGTGGGGCATCGAGAAGACGCTGGACGTCCTCGATCGGTTCTCGCGCTTCGGGCTGCCGCTCCACTTCACCGAGACCACGCTCGTGTCCGGCCGCCTGATGCCGCCCGAGATCGTCGACCTCAACGACTACCAGGTGTCCGAGTGGCCGACCACGCCCGACGGCGAAGCGCGCCAGGCCAACGAGGTCGAGGCCCACTACTCGACCCTGCTGGCCCATCCCGCGGTCCAGGCGATCACCTGGTGGGGCTTCCCCGACGGCGGCTGGCTGAACGCGCCGTCCGGGCTGGTGCGCGTCGACGGGTCGCCGAAGCCCGCCTACGACCGGCTCCGCGGCCTCGTCAAGGGTGAGTGGTGGCTGCGCGCCGACGACGATGCGGACGGACGAGCTCGGGCGGATCCGGCTGTCCGGGTTCCTCGGCGACTACGAGGTCACGTCGCGCGGCCGGATGGCCGGGTTCTCCATCGATGCCCCCGGATCCGTCGAGGCGGTCGCGACCCTGAATCGATGACGGGCGCCTCGCGGCGCCCGTCGGTGTGTCGGGTTGGTCGGTGGCGGCTGCTAGAACCGCCGGCGACCCGGGGTGACGACCGCGCCGACGACGGCGGCCTTGGCGACCGGGGAGGGCCCGGGGAGACGGCCGCCCCGACGACGGCGGCCTTGGCGACCGGCGACGGGCCGGGCTTGGCGATGGCGACGACAGCTGCGGTCTTGGCGACGGGAGCACCAACGACTCCCACGCCTCGGCGACCAGGTCCGAGCGGCATGTTCAGACTCCTGCGGTTTCGAGCGCTTCGGCCTCGTCGGCCTCGACGGCGGCGATGATGGCCTGGATGGGGATGCGGCCATTGGCGATCAGCTGCCCGCCCGCCCGACGCATCGCCGATGCGAACGGCGCGGCCCACGTGTTCTCGTAGACGAGGACACCGGCGACGGTGCCGGGATCCATGGCGGCCGCGAGGTTCACGACGTCGTCCACGGCGAGTGTCTGCGCGAGCTCCCCCTCGATCCGGCGCAGCTCGCCGAGCTCCCCGAGGTCGGAGATCTCGTGGCCCTCGACGGTGCCGTCCTCGTCCTTGACGAGGATGAGCAGGTCCATCACGCGGATGATGCCGGCGTCGTGGAGGCGGAGCAGCTCATCCACACCCTCGCCCGTGAAGTTCTGCTGGCCCGCTGGGAACTCGACGATCACGTAATCGACGGGGCCGAGATCATCGAGCGACCTGTCAGTCATGACACTTCCTTCCGTTGGCTCGTCTCGTCGCCCGGATGACCACGAGTCCGTGTCGAGGTCCCGTCGACCGGGACCATGTTCGAGTGGCGCGAACCCCCCGGTCGGACGTTCCCGTGATCGCACCGTAGCCATGGCCAACCGGTCCGTCATCATCCTTCTAGGTTGATACGCAGCCGGAGCCGCACACCGCACGCGCTCGGTCGCCTGCATCGCGCGTGCGGCACCCGGATCACGTGGTCGGCACGTGCGCCCCGGCGGCGACGGGATCCATCATCGCCTTGAGTGAGACGCCGATCCCGTACGTCAGGAAGGCGTCCTCCGGGACGAGTTCGAGCACGGTCGCGGCGCGTCGATCCTTCGGAAGGAGCGGCGAGAAGCTTTTTCGATACCGTCCTGAGGTCGAGCGAGCCGGCCGGGTGCGCGATCGCCCGTGCGTGGAAGCTGATCGTCGCCGGCGGGATCGGCAGCAGCAGCGACAGGGGGCCGCCCCGCCGCACCGGGATGGTCACCGCAACCTGCTGGTCGTCGGCGATCTGGCGCGCCTTCCAGCCGTCTGGCGCGACGGCCACGTACAGGTGGTGCCGCTCCTCGGCATACACGACCCCGCTGGATCGCGGCTCGCCGGCGGGCGTGACGTGGCTGACGATCGCGAATGAGGCCTTGCCGACCTCGGCCCAGACCTGGTGGCTTGTCAATCGTGGTGTGGTCGCCTGTTCAACCTTGCCAGGCACGGCGACGGGAGCGAGCTCCACTGTCTTGACGGCTGGCTCGATGTCGGATGCGGTCGCCGTTTGCGGCAAGCCTTCGACGTCGGGGATCGCCTCGACACGGGGGTCGACCTTCTTTGCTGGTTGCTCGAGAGTCGTGGTGCTCATGGCTGTGCCTCCCTGCCCCATGACGAAGCGATAGGGGTCTCCATGAGAGGACTATCGCCACGCGTGAAGGCTCTGGTAAGTGCCGCCCGGCCCAGCGGAGATGAGCCCTGTGTCACGTCCCAACCAACGACGCGGCAACGTTCGAGCTCAGTGCCAGGTCGTGCCGCGAGACCTGCTTTGGTACCCTCACCGATGCCTCGGGCGGGAGTAGCTCAGCTGGCAGAGCGGCAGCCTTCCAAGCCATGGTCTTCGACGCCGGCACGGGCGCAGAACTGACACGCGTCGAACATGGGGTCTGGCTTCGCCCACGTTTGCAGTCCTACTCGGCCTGCTACTCCCCGGACGGGCAACGGGTCGCAGGGGCGGTCGTGGACGACGGCTCCGACCAGATCCTGATCCGGGTGTACGACTTGAGCACGCAAAAGGAACTCGCGCGGATCGCGGCATATCCGGGACTTAACGGCGCGCCATGGTTCTCGCCAGACGGCGGTACGATCGCGGCCGTTTCATTCACCCCAGAGCGGTTCGTGGGCCTCTGGGATGTGAATACGGGAGAGTTGCGCCGCCGCCTTCCACTCGATTCGCACAATCTCGTATTTGCGCGTTGGAGTCCGATCGGCGACATCCTGGCGATCGGCGTGAACGACCAGTACGTTCGGTTGCAAGACTTTGCGTCCGGCGAAGAGATCCGCCGTCTCGAGCACTGGCCGCCCGAGCGGGCGAGGGTTGAATGCGCGGCCTTTTCGCCTGACGGCACGCTCCTTGTCAGTTCGAGTGATAAGGATACGGTCATCTGGGAGGTCGCCACTGGAAAGGTGGTACAGCGGATCGACAGCATCTCTTCCGCAATAAGCATCGCGTTCTCGCACGACGGTAGCCGGGTTGCGACGGGCGGTTCCGGCGTACGCGTTTGGGACGTGGTTGATGGCTACGTGGTCTTTGAGGATCGGAACGGGCCCAGTCGGATCGGTGGCTTTTCTCCCTTTGGCGAGCTCGTCGGTGCCGACTCCAGGTACGCGTTCATCATTTATGACGACGTAGGCAACGGGCCCAGGCGGATTAGACACGAGGAGGGTCCCGTAAGAACCGCTGTCTTCTCGCCGGATGGTCAGCAGGTCCTCACTGCAAGCGCTACCGGGATCCGAGTCTGGGAAACTGCGCCATGGCGAGGAATTGACCCAGCTCGATTCGCTGCGGGCCTCGCAGTGAAGCAGTTGTCGCCTAACGACCGGGCCAGAGCGGGTTTACCGGTCGAACCGAGTGGACCCGATCCTTTCGGCTAGCCTTCGACGGACAACCAGCGGGGAGACGGCGGATCGGGGCAAGGAGGCGTCTGGCAGTCTCGCCTCGCCCAAGGCGATTGGTCTCGCGCCACAAGTCAGCACGCGCCTCAACGGGGCGCAACGCTGGACGGTTTGCGTCAGCCCGTCAACCTCACCGGGGTCGGCGTGAGAGCCAAGTCCACTCGGGTCCCAGTTCTAGCGGCAGATCCCCCCGTTGCCTGAGCCGTAGGAAGTCCTCGAGTGCGGTGAGGTTGCCGCACGTCATGAGACCCGGCTGATCGGAGTCTTCTCGGTTCTCTCGACTCACGACGCCGAGGAAGCGCCCAAGGTGATTGAGCACGGGCCCACCGCTGAAGCCTCCTCGGGGTTGGGTCGACAAAACGAACCACGAGCCTTCCGTGTTCAAGAACGGGTCAGCGGTGACACGGCCTAGCTCGCGAGACAGCAACGTCTTTGTGGCAAAGGGGATCCGAGGAAAGCCGACGACCATGACCTCCATGCCGTCCGCGGCTCGCCCTAAGGCGTCCTCGGGTTCGACGGCGTGGACGGCCGGCACCCTTTCGTCTGCCCCCGCTCCGGCGGCGATACGCCATCGCGCTTCAAAGTTCGTGCGCAGCAGAATCATGTCGCTGCTGTGCACCGGGACCACTTCGCTTACGGCAATCGCAGACATGTTCTCATCGCTGGCTGTGTCGTATAGCCAGACTGCAGCATCCGACACGTCGGCCCATACATGCTCGGCCGTCAGAATCCAGCCGCTTCCGATGTGAAAGCCAGCCCCTCCGGCCGGCATGCCCGTGCCCCGCATGACTCCGGTGATGACCACCACCTTCTCGTGCAGGTCGAGTGTCATGAACCCACGATCGTCCACGAGCATCTCCATCGTCGCGTCACTGGGAGCTAGAGCTTGTCCTCGGACTCGTCCGCCGCAGCAAACCGGAATTCAAGAGCCTCGACATCCCGCACGGCTGCATGTCGCGGGTTCGATCCCCGTCTCCCGCTCCAGCCCCTCATACGCGGCTACCTCGAACTGACCCGGCATTCCATGTCCGGGCCGAGCGGGGCGATCGTCGTCAGGGCTATGGGATGATCCACCGGTGGTAGAGCGTGATCCGCACGCGGATCTGCCCAATCCGGTCGATGAAGCCGACGCCCGATGGCGAGCTGTCCTCGTCGGCGACGCGAGGCGCGCACCAGGACTGATCCGCCTGCGGCGCGTCTTCAAGCACCTGCCGTCGGATCCGCGCTGCAAGCTGTGCTACGCGCCGTACGCCGCTCCATTTGGTCCGCTCGTCCGTGTCCTCGGCTTCGGCCCGTGGAGCAAGAACCCGAGCCTGTGCGGCTCGTGCTTGCGGATCATGGAGCGGCTACAGGGCGGTGCGGAGGTCGAGCTGTCGATGCTCTTCGCCGACCTTCGCGAGTCGACCCAACTCGCAGCCGGAATGTCCGCGTCGGCCTACAGCCGGCTGCTGAATGCGTTCTACGGGGTTGCGTCCCGGGCGGTCGAGGGCCTCGGCGGGAGCATCGACAAGTACCTCGGCGACGGCGTCTTCGCTCTCTTCATCCCCGGTTTCGCAGGCGTGGACCACGCGGGCCAGGCGATCGACGCGGCGCGGCTGATCCTCCGGGAGACGGAGCAGCCTCTCCAGGCAGTTGGTATCGCTATCCCACTGCCCGTAGGAATCGGGGTTCACACCGGCACCGCCTATGTTGGCGTGGTGGGAAACAGCGGCGAACTGACCGATTTCACTGCGCTCGGTGATGCGGTCAACGTCACCGAGCGGTTGAGCTCGGCGGCTGCGGCTCGGGAGCTGCTCATCAGCGACGCCGCCCTCGCGGCATCTGGATACTCGAAGGATGGGTTGACGAGGCGTGATCTCATCCTCAAAGGCGTGGCCCTTCCCGTCGCCGCGTGGTCTCATCGGGTGACCGCTTCGCCAGCGGCTGAACCCTGATCGTCGCTGGGCAGCGATCGGGGCCCGGGCTCGCGGCGGGAGACACGAGACCGTCGGGCGAGGACCGGAACGGAGGCACATCGAGTCGAGCAGGGGCGGCCCTCAGCTCGCCTGTCCGTAGGCCAGTCGACAGGCTCGCCGCGCGATGGCCCGAGGTTCGCGGATCGTGGACGGGAGCGTCGTCGCCACGTGAACCGCTTGTCGGCAACCTGTCAACGGCGACGCCGTCGTTCCCTGCTCTCGCCGGTCCGCACCAGTTTCCTCCTGACCAGATGGCGGCGAGGGCTGGGCAGGCGGCGTCGATCGACCTCTCGGCAAGCGATGATCGCTCCCTCCGACTAGCGGCCTGCACGTAGGATTCAGACATGGCGAAGGCGATGCCTCGCAGGGTCGTCCTGCTCACCGGTGCGGCGGGCGGGATCGGCTCGCAGACAGCGCGGCGATTGGTCGAGGCGGGCCATCGTGTCGCGCTCGTCGACATCGACGGCGCGGGGATCGACCGACTGTCGGCTCAGCTCGGCGACCAAACGCTCGCCATCGAGGCAGACGTGACGTCGTACGCAGATCTCGAGCGCGCCGTGGCGGCAACAACCGCGCGGTTTGGACGACTCGACGCGGCGATAGCCAACGCGGGCATCGAGATTCTCGGGCCCCTCGGCACCATGTCCATCACCGACGTCGAGCGCGTCATCGACGTCGATCTGCTCGGGGTCTGGAAGACCGTCCGGGCCGCGCTACCCGAGGTGATCCGGGCGCACGGCTACATCCTCGTCGTCTCGTCCGTCTCGGGCGCGACTCCTGGCCCGTTCAATGCCGCGTACAACGCGGCGAAGGCCGGCGTTGCCGCGATGGCCAAGACGCTTCGGCTCGAGGTTCGAGGAAACGGCGTGCGGGTCGGGATCGCCTACTTCGGCTACATCGATACCGCCGAGGCCCGCCGCGCTGTCGAGAGTCCCGCTATGGCCGAGGTGATGGCCCGAGCACCCGCGAGGATGCGCTCCCCGAGCCCTGTCGATCACGCGGCTGCGGCCCTCGTCCGATCGGTGGAGCGCCGGAGCTCCCGGGTCGTCGTGCCGCGGTCCCTCGCCCCCGCGATCGAGATCCCGGAACTGGTCCAGGCGGTTACCGAGCGGTGGCTTGGCCGCCAACCGATCCGCTGGCGCGACACGTCCGCGCCCTAGGCTGGCGTCAGGCGCACCAGCTCGGTGTCGATCGCGGCCGCGGCCTCGTCGGCCGTGCCAAGGCGCAGCTCGATGTGGGCATCGGCGGCCCCGATGAGCATCGCGTTGTACGGGATATCGTCGGCGTCGCCGGAACCCCGGAAGTCGCTCCGGAACAGCACCACAGGCTTCTTCCTGGCATACGCGTAGCCGCACTCCCAGCACGTCCCTGAATCGGGGTCGGCGCCGTCCATGACCGCGACCACGCCGTCGGCCCAGTCGAGGCCCTCGAGGTCTTTGAGGAAGATCGCCTTGCCGGTCCGTTCCGACGCCGGGTTCTCCTGCGGCACGAAGACCTCGTGCCCGGCAGCGCGCAGGAGCGTCGCCAGCCGGACGTTGAACTCGCGCTCAGGCGTGGTGAACAGTGGGCCGGCCAGGTAGATCTTCACGCCAGGTCACCCGCACTCCCGTGATCGGCCCGACGACACCCTGCCGCGCGGCGCATCGGGCACCATTGTCGGCGAACGCAGCCGTCGTCGGGAGCCTCGCCCAATGGCAGACCAGCCGCGCATCGCCGTCGTCGGGAGCACGATGATCGACCTCATCGCCTACCCGCCGCGGGTCCCGGCGGCCGGCGAGACGATCCAGGGTCGCGACTTCCAGCTCGGGTTCGGCGGCAAGGGCGCGAACCAGGCGGTCATGGCCCGGCTGCTCGGCGCCGAGGTCGCGATGGTCAACGCGCTCGGCGACGACGTGTTCGGCGAGATGACCGTCGCCAACTTTGGGTCGTTCGGCATCGATGGCACGCACCTGGCCCGTGTCCCCGGTTCCAGCGGCGTGGCTTCGATCTGGGTGGAGCCGGACGGCACAAACCGGATCATTTGCGTGGCCGGCGCGAACGACACGATGATCCCGGGCGATGCGGCCAGAGCCGTGATCGAGCTCGCGCCGCTCGCGCTGGTGATCGGCCAATTCGAGATCCCACAGGTCGTGACCGCCGCCGCCTTCACGGCCGCTCACTCGCTAGGGGCGGTCACCGTGCTGAATCCGGCGCCGGCCGCCGACATGGACGCCGCCCTGCTGGCGGTCTCGGACTGGGTCATCCCCAACGAGGTCGAGTTCGCCAGGCTGGCCGATGCGTCGAGCGACGCCACCGACGAGGAGATCGCCGCCTTCGCCCGGCGGACCGGGACGCGTGTCGTCGTGACCCTCGGAGCGCGTGGTGCGGCGCTGCTCGCTCAGGACGGGACGGTCCACCGGATCCCGGCGCCCGCCGTCGAGGCGTCCGACACGACCGGTGCCGGCGACGCGTTCGTCGGCGCGTTCGCCTACGGTCTGGCCCGAGGTCTCGGCGAGATCGAGGCCGTCCGGTTGGGCGTGCGCTGCGCCTCGGACAGCGTGCAGCGACCCGGGACGCAGCGGTCGTTCCCGCGCTCGGTCGCGCTCGGCGAGTTCCTCGGAAAAGCCTGAGGCACGGTTGTCGCCCGCGGGGCAGACTGTCCCGATGGGCTCGCCGGATCTGCCGACGCTGCTGTCACAGGCCTTCCTCGCCTGGACCATCGAGGTCGACAACGTCTTCGAGGCGACGATGCCTCACATGACGTCGGCCCGTCGCCGGTCGGCCGAGCCCGGCGCACCGTGGCTCACGTCCTGTGCGATGTATTGGACATGCCTCCGCCGTCTCGACGACGGGATGACCCTCGCGGAGCTCCACGGCCGCACGGGCCTCGAGACCAACCTCAACGGGATGCGGCGGTGGGGCTATGTCAGCGTCGACGGGGCCCCGGACGATCGGGCGGCGGTGCGGTTGCGACCGGAGCACGTTCTTCGTGCAACCGATGCCGGCCGGCGGGCGAAGCGGACATGGGCCGCCGCCCTCGACGAGGTCGATCGGCGTTGGCATGACCGGTTCGGCGATCCGGCGGCGAGCCTGGCCCGGTCCTTGGCGGCAATCGACGCGTCCCTGGCTTCGACCACGCCGGACAGCCTGCCGATCCTCGGACCTGGGTTGTCGAACGCAGGACGCGCCCGGGATGTGACCGAACGAACCGGTTCGGCCTCCGAGCCGTCACTTGCGATCCATCTCGGACGCGTGCTCGTGGCGCTCGCGCTCGACCTGGACACGGCGTCACCGGTCCCGATGGCCCTCGCGTCCAACCTTCTGCGGGTGGTCGACCGGGAGCCGACAGACCGTCGCCTGCTGCCGCCGCGCGCGGGCGTCTCCCGGCCGGCCGTCGCAATGGCGCTCGAGGCGGCTTCAAAGCGCGGGCTCGTCGAACACGCTGGGACCGACGGGCAATCGAAGCCGGTTCGTCTGACGGCAGGGGGCGCGACGGCCCTCGCCCGGTACCAGGCGACGGTCGACGCCGTGGAGGATCGCTGGACCGAGCGGCACGGCGCAGCCCGGATGGCTGCCTTGCGTTCCGCTCTCGCCGCCTTGGTCGAACCCCTGGATTCGGGCGTGGCGCCGATCCGTATCGGGCTGGCCGCCCCGCCGGACGGTTGGCGGGCCGCGGAGCCCGCGACCCGCCTGCTCCCGCACGCTCCAATGGTGCTGCACCGTGGGGGTTTTCCCGACGGTGCCTGAGCGGATTGACGAGCGCACCGACGATGGACCCGTGCTCCGCGGGGAGCGGGTCACCCTGCGCCCGGACCGACCCGAGGACATCGATCGCCTCCGGAGGATTCTGGCCGAGCCCTCGGTCGCCCGGTGGTGGGGTGGACCGCGACCCGACGATGCGACGTTCGACGTCGCCGTCGACTGGCTCGACGTCGACGACTCCGATCACACGTTCGTTGTCGAGCTCGATGGTGAGGTCATTGGGAGCGTGCAGGCGTCCGAGGAGCTCGAGCCCGACTATCGCCATGGCAGCATCGACCTGTTCCTCGACACAGCGCACCAGGGGATCGGCCTCGGCCAGGACGTCGTGCGAACCGTGGCACGCTGGCTGATCGAGGAGCGGGGCCACCACCGGGTGACCATCGACCCGTCGGCTGCAAACGAGCGGGCGATCGCCGCCTATCGGCGGGTTGGCTTCCGGGATGTGGGGATCATGCGGCGCTACGAACGTGGGCCGGATGGCGCCTGGCACGACGGGCTCCTGCTGGATCTGTTGGCCGACGAGCTGACCTGACGTCGTGCACTACCCCAACTGGTCGCGGCGGCGCGTCAGGTAGGCGGTCTCGGCGGTGTTGCCCGCCAGCTCGATGGCCCTGTCGTACGCCGCGCGCGACTCCTGGCTGCGGCCCTGCCGGCGGAGCAGGTCGGCGCGGGTCGCGTGGTAGGCGTGATAGCCCGCCAACCTGTCATCGAGGCGGTCGATGGCCGCCAGCGCCACGTCCGGGCCGTCGAGCTCGGCGACGGCGATGGCCCGGTTCAGGGCGACGATCGGCGAGGGGTCGAGGCGGACGAGCTGGTCGTAGAGGGCGACAATCTGCGACCAGTCGGTGTCGCGGATGTCGCGGGCCGAGGTGTGCACGGCATTGATCGCGGCGAGGATCTGGTAGCGACCCGGAGCCACCCCGGTGGCCAGGCGCTCGCGCACCAGCCGATGACCCTCGGCGATCAGCGCCGGGTCCCAGGTCCCGCGGTCTTGCTCGTCGAGGGCGACCAGCTCACCGCTCGCCGACACCCGGGCGGCGCTGCGGGCCTCGGTCAGGAGCATCAACGCCAGGAGCCCGGCCACCTCACCGTCCTCCGGCAACAGCTCGCGGATCAGGCGAGTCAGCCGGATCGCCTCGGCGGTCAGGTCGTGACGGACGGGATCGGTTTCGGGGCCCGTCGCCAGGTAGCCCTCGTTGAACACGAGGAAGAGGACGGCGAGCACGCCGGAGACGCGGGCCGGGAGATCCTCCGCGGACGGCACCCGATAAGGGATGCGAGCCGCCTTGATCTTGGCTTTCGCGCGGGTGATCCGCTGCCCCATGGCGGCCTCCTGGACCAGGAAGGCACGGGCGATCTCGGGCATGGTCAGGCCGCCGACCAGGCGCAGCGTCAGCGCGATGCGGGTCTCCATCGCGAGCGCGGGGTGACAGCAGGTGAAGATGAGCCGGAGGCGATCGTCGTCGATGGCGCCGGGAGGCTCGGGCGGGTCGTCGCCGGACAGCATCTGCGCCTCCCGCTGCTTGTCGTCGCGCTTGTGCTCGCGCCGGATCCGGTCGATGGCCTTGCGGTTGGCGGTGGTCGTCAGCCAGGCGCCCGGGTTCGGGGGGACGCCGTCGGCCGGCCACCGCGCAGCGGCGGTCGCGAACGCCTCGGCCGCCGCCTCCTCCGCGATGTCGAGGTCGCCGAACCGCTTCGTCAGGGCGGCGACCACCCGAGCCCATTCCTCGTGATGGGCGTCGGTGATCGCTTCCCGGACGTCGAACACGCGCTTCCGGCTCCTCGCTCAGGCGGTCGCGTTGACGTACAGCAGGACTTCGTTCGGGTCGACGTCGGGCAGGAGTTCGAAGACCTGTTGCGCACAGCGGCAGGCGACGGCGATCTTTGCAGCCCACGCCAACGCCTCTTCGCGTGAGGGCACATCCACGACTGCGAAGCCGCCGAGGTGCTCCTTGCTCTCTGGATACGGACCGTCGGTGACCGTCCCGTCGGTGGCCACCACGCTCGGGTCCTGGTGCTCCAGCCCGGCGCCGAAGACCCACACCCCAGCGCTCCTGGCCTCCTGGACCACGGCCTGGGAAGCCCTGGCCACATCGGGCAGATCCGCGACGGAAATCTTCATATCGCCGTCATCAAACAGGATCATGTATTGCGTCATCTCTGGTCGTCTCCTCTCGTCGCGTGGCCGCCCGTTCGCCGGCTCTCGCTTCTACTACGAACGCGCCCGCCCCCATCCGACACCGTTTCCGGACGTCGATGCGCTCACTTGCTGTTGAATGGCCGCACCTCGACCTTCCGGTTGCAGGCCTTCGACCCGTCCGCGGCGAGCTTGAGCGCCACGTCGAGGTCGGGGGCCTCGATGATCCAGAAGCCCGCGAGGTACTCCTTCGACTCCACGAACGGCCCGTCGGTGAACACCGCCTCGCCGTCGCGGTTGTCAATGACGGTGGCCGTACTGGGCGACCCGAGGCCGCCGGCGAAGACCCAATGGCCCTTGGTCTGGAGCCCCTCGTTGAACACGTCGATGGCCGCCGCCTCGTCCGTGGTGGCCAGGCCGGCCGTGTCGTCGATCACGGAAACCAGGTACTGCATCTCGAATCATCTCCTGCGTTTCGGCGACGCCTCTTGGCGGCCGCTCCACCCCTACCACGAACACCCGTGCCCTGTTCCGACACCGCCTGCCGGATTGCGCTGCAGTGCGGGCACGGCCATCACTCGAGCAGCAGATCGGTGAGACGGTCTGCGAGCCAACGCTCGTGATCCGACGCTCCAGCAAGCCGCCCGGGTAGACGCCATCGCCGAAGCCCCCGAAGGCACGCAGGATCTCGGGCCGCAGGCACATCGCCTGGAGCATCTCGACCGGTGGCTGGCCGCGTTCCCAGAGCCCGCGGCTCTGGTCGAACGAGGGGTCGTCCTTGACGGCCTCGAACGCCGATCGGACCTGGTCGGGCGTGACGGTGACGCGCACGGTGCTCCTCCTGCGGGTGCTGTCGAGCCTACGCGATACGCTCGGGCACCGAAAACGCACCTTGGGCCACTTGAACCACGCGGCACGCCTGCTACGCTTCCGCCCGTGAGTGAGGTCGCCCGCGTGGGCTGTATGGGTCTGCAGTGCTCCTGTCGTCGGCGAGTGCCGGCGAGGGTCGAGCACGCGGCCGCCTGACGGGGCCGCCACCTCCTCCTCCATCTCCGGGCCTCGCACCGACGTCGTGGACGCGGTCAACGACCGCGCCCGGATCCACGTTCTTCTGACCCTCGTTCGCCTCGCCCGGAGATTCATCCAGATGTCATCCCTGCTCACCCCGACGCCCGCCAGACACATCGACCCACGCGGCATGCGCTTCGGCGCCGGCGTGTCGGCGATCGTGCTGGCGGTCGCGTTCCTCCTGAACCTCCCGTGGCTGGCCGTGCTGGTCGGCGTCAACCTCGGGTTGTCGTCGTTCTTCGGCACCCGCCTGTTCCTGCCGAGCCGACCATGGCCGTACATCAAACGCGCGCTGCGCCTCGGTCCCACTGAGCCCGAGCACGAGTACCCGCCGCAATTCGCGCAGGCGTTGGGCGCGACGTTCCTCGGCCTGGCCGGGATCGCGTTCCTCGTCGGCGTCACGCCGCTCGGGTGGCTCCTCGTGGCCGCGGTCGCCGGGCTGCAGACGCTGCTCGCCGTGACCGGGATCTGCGTCGGCTGCCGGCTGTACTTCCTGCGCTGGTTCGTGCCGTCGCTGTTCGCGAAGCTGTTCCGGCGGACCGACGCGCTGCGCCCGATGGAGGTCCCCGCGCTCAACCGCCTGAGCTAGGACGCGGTCAGGTCGTCGAGCGGGTCGAGCAGCCCCGAGCGATAGGCGACGATCGCCGCCTGGGTGCGATCGGCCGCGCGGAGCTTCCAGATGATGTTCTGGACGTGCTTCTTGACGGTGTCCTCGGCGATCGACAGCTTCACGCCGATCTCCTTGTTGGTCATGCCTTCCGCGAGCAGGCGGAGGACGTCGAGCTCGCGCGGCGTGAGAGAGAACGACTCGATCCGGGCACGCGCCGTCTGGGCGGGCGTGGGCTCGGCCGGGGCACTCAGCGCCTCGCGGAGCAGGCCCGGCTCGATCGCGAGCTGGCCGTCACCCACGGCCGCGAGCGTCGTCAGGACGTCGCCAGTGGTCGCCTCCTTGAGCAGGTAGCCGGCGGCGCCGCGGCGGATCGCCTCGAGCACGTAGTGGCGGTCGTCGTACATGGTCACGATCACGACGGCCACCGGGTGGTCCAGCTTCTTGATCTCGGCCAGGCAGGCCAGGCCGTCGACGCCCGGCATGCGGATGTCGAGCAGGACGATGTCGGGGCGCAGGGCGGTGATCTGGGACAGGCCGGCCTCGCACCCGCCGGCCTCGCCCACGACCTCGACCCAATCGGCCGTCGACAGCATCGCCTCGAGGCCGCGGCGCGACATCTCGTGGTCGTCGACCAGCAGCACCCGCTTGTGCCCGGTCACGGCCGCGGACGCGCCCCGCTCGCGATCCTCGTCACCCTCGTCCCCCGTGCAGCCGATGGCCCGTGGCGGGCCCGCAGGCAAAGAATCCGCGGCCCGCGTCGTTCGTCCGGTACGTGGATCATGCGCCCCCGCCGTTCATTGCGCATCACCGGGTGCCGCCAGGCCGTCGATCGCGGCACGGAGCTCGGCGATCGCCGCGAGGACCGCGGCCTGCGCGTCGTCGAGCTGCTGCGTCGCGGCATCCTGGCGGCCGGCCGACATCGACGCACGCGCCGCTTCGAGGAAGCGATGGGCGCTGACGAGCGACTGGGCGACGGTGTCGTGGAGCGCGTGGGCGACGCGCTCGTTGGCGACCTGCGCCTCGCGTTGCGTCGCGTGGGCCAGGGCCTCGGCGGCGATGGCGCGCCGCTGGAACTCCTCGGTGGTCGCGATGAGTTGCGCCAGCGCCGCGGTCGCGGTGTCGGCGCGCTCCCTTTCGCGATCGGGCTCGGGTGACATCGCCGCCGAGTCTAGTCGTCGGCGGAGGCCCGTTCGCGCCAGCGCGCCTATCCTCACCGCACGGCGACACCGCCGATGAACCCGCGAGGCCCCGCGATGTCCGCACCCGAACCCACCGACCATCCCTTCGCCGGACGCGTGCCGGCCGGCGTCGTACCCGTCGTCCCTGGTCCCGGTCAGGAGTCGGTATGGGACTACCCGCGGCCACCCCGGGTCGAGACGGTCGATGACCGGATCCGCGTCGTGGTCGGCGGCACCGTCATCGCGGACTCCGGGCGCGCCCTCCGGGTGCTCGAGACGGCGGGTGCCCCCGTGTACTACGTCCCGCGCGAGGACGTGCGGATGGACCTCCTCGCGCCGACGCTCCACTCGACCCATTGCGAGTGGAAGGGCGACGCAGGCTACTGGTCTGTCGCGATCGACGGCAGGAAAGTCGAGAACGTCGCCTGGTCCTACGAGGCCCCGAAGGCGGGCTTCGAGCCGATCACAGGCCACCTGGCGTTCTATGCCTGGCGGGTCGACGAGGCGTGGGTGGGCGACGAGCGGGCGACGCCCCAGGCTGGCCGCTTCTACGGCGGGTGGGTCACCGACAGGATCGTCGGGCCGATAAAGGGCGAGCCGGGCTCAGCCGCCTGGTAGGGCGAGCGACGGGAGGCCGACCGGAGCAGCTGCACGGCGGTCAGTCCAGGGAGGGCACGCCCATGATGTTGAAGCCGCCGTCCACGAACGTGATCTCGCCAGTGATCGCCCCCGCGAGGTCGGAGGCGAGGAACGCCGCGGTGTTGCCGACGTCCTCCTTCGTCACGTGCGCGCGCATCGGCGCGATCTGGTCGAACGGGCCGTAGAGCTTGCGGAAGTCGCGCACGCCGGATGCGGACAGCGTCCGGATCGGGCCGGCCGAGATCGCGTTGACGCGGATCCCGTCGGGGCCGAGGTCCGCGGCGAGGTAGCGGACGGTCGACTCGAGGGCCGCCTTGGCGACGCCCATCACGTTGTAGTTCGTCGTGACCCGCTCGGCGCCGAGATAGGTCAGGGTGAGGATCGAGCTGCCGCGGTGGAGGAGCGGCCTCGCGGCCCGCGTCATCGCGACCAGGGAATACGCGGACACCTCGACGGCGAACAGGTAGCCCTCCCGCGACGTGTCGACGAACGACCCCTCGAGGTCCTCCCGCCTCGCGTGGGCGACGGCGTGGACCAGGATGTCGATCTCGCCGTAGGCCTCGCGCCAGCGGTCCATCACGCGCTCGATGTCGGCGTCCGACTGGACGTCGCACGGCTCGACAAACGTGCTGCCGATCGACTCGGCGAGCGGGCGCACCCGGCGGTCGATCAGGCTCTCGACCGAGGAGAAGCCCACGGTCGCTCCGTGGTCGTGGAAGGCCTTGGCGATGCCCCAGGCGATCGAGTGGTCGTTCGCCACCCCGAAGACGAGCGCCTTGCGGCCCTCCAGCAATCCCATGTCGCTCCTCAGTGCTGACCCGCACGGATCGGCGCGGCGTCGTCTGCGGCCTCCGATACCCTCCGCCCATCATGCCCGAGACGCCGGCCGCCGATGACACCCTGCGTGCAGCGCTGCACGGGGTGCGTGGCCTGCTCCTGGACCTCGACGGCGTCCTCGTGCTGGCGGGCAAGGCGGTGCCGGGGGCACCCGAGGCGCTGGCGGCGCTCGATCGGCGCGGGTTCCCGTACCTCGTGGTGACCAACACCTCGCTGGTCTCGCGCGGTTCGCTCGCGGGCTGGGGGCGAAGCATTGGCTTCACGACGCCCCCCGACCGGTTCCAGTCGGCGCTGTCCGCGTCGGCCGAGCTCGTCCGCCACGAATACGGCGATCGCGCGGTGTTCGTCATCGCCTCGGACGACGCGTTGGCCGAGTTCGTCGGGCTGAGCGTCGTCGATTCCGCGGGCGTCGACGCGGACCCGGATGCGGTCGCTGCCGTCGTGCTCGGCGACTCACCAGACCAGCTCACGAAGGCGAACCTCGACCGCGCGTTCCGGCTCGTGCGCGGCGGCGCGGCACTGATCGGGATGCACCGCAACCCGTGGTGGCTGACCCCCGAGGGCCCGACGCTCGACGCGGGCGCGTTCCTGGTCGCGCTCGAGTGGGCGACCGGCCGCAAGGCGCGGATCGTCGGCAAGCCCGCGCCGGCGTTCTTCCGGGTGGCGATCGAGCGGCTGGCGGCCGAGGCCGCGGCTCGCGGCGAGCCGCGGCTGGGACGCGGCGACCTCGCGATGGTGGGCGACGACGTGGGCTCGGACATCCGCGGCGGGCGACGGGCCGGGCTCCGGACGGTGTTCGTCAGGTCGGGCAAGCACGGCGACGCCGAGCTGGCGGCGGCGGCGTCGGGGACCCGCGGCTACGCGCCGGACGCGGTCGCCCCGTCGATCGCCGAGGTGGTCGCCGCGCTGGACTGAGCGGCGGGTCAGCTCGTCGGACGCGAGATGTGCACGTCGTCGATGCCGGCCTCGACCGTCGAGTCCGGGCCGCCGTCGAGGGCCTCGAACCGGAGCCGGATCGTGTGGCCGGCCCAGGCATCCATGGGACCCGAGACGGTCTGCCAGCTGCCCGGAGTCGCGGTGGCGGAGCCGGTCGTCTCGAACAGGACCGTCTGGGTGGCACCATCCACGACGATCGCGCGGAGGTGGTCCGCCGCCGACGAGTTGGCGGCATGGCCGAAGTAGAAGCTGAACCCGTAACGCTGGCCGGTGCCCGACGGCAGCGTGATCGGCACCGACTGGATCGTCGTCAGGCCGTCGAGGTCGTTCGCGTTGGCCGATGACCCGGCGGACAGTCCGGTGGCCAACGCCGCTTGCCCGGACTTCACGGTCGACGGCTGGAGCTGGACGCCGCCGCCGCTCGAGCTGTCCGGATTGCCGCGGGCGAAACGGCCGGATGCGGGAGCGGTATCGGTGCCATCCGGGTTGACGGTCCAGCCGCGGCCGGTCTCGAAGTCGTCGTCCAACGCCCCGCAGTGCACCTGGCGGACCGCGGCGCCGAGGATGGACAGCGGGCACCAGGCTCGCTCGGCCAGCCACAGGACGGCCTCCTTGTTGCGCCCGGTCTCGGGGGCGATGAACGGCGTCTTGGGGTAGTCCCGGTTCGACATCTCGAACGTGTACGCGAAGATCCGATAGGTGCCGTACAGGTAGTCCCGCGACCCCCCATGGGTGATGTACAGGTCGCTGCCCTGCTCGGGCTTGTACCCGTTGGTCTTCGCCATGTGGCGGCCGATGTCGCGCAGGGCCAGGTGGTCGAGGCTCGTCATGTCCGGGGGGACGTTCTTCTTCGTGTAGCCGTAGGGCCACATCACGAGCCGGCCGGCCTCGTGGAAGGTGATCGCGACGCGGATCTGCTGCCGGCCGTCGACCACGCGCGAGGCGAGGAAGTCGCGCATGGCCCGGGTCTCCGGCGCCGAGAACGGCTTGGGCCCGTGGTACGTGATCGCCTCGGGGTTCTTGCTGGTCCGGCCGCCCAGGCCCCAGCGGTAGTCGTAGTTCCGGTTGAGGTCGGTCCCGATGGCGCTCGAGCCCGGCGTCGGCTGGCGGTTCTTGCGCCAGAAGTGGAAGTGGCCGCCCTTGATGTCGAACTGCGCCCCGTCGGGGTTCATCGCGAACACGATCCAGATCTCGCGCGTGTCGACGATCGAGGTGATTCGCGAGCTCGACCCGTAGCCGTCGGTCAGCCAGTGGAGGATGTGCAGGGTCATCTCGAGGCCCATGTGCTCGTCGGAGTGGTGGAGGCCGTCGAACAGCACCTCGGGCTCGTCCTCGTCGGTGCCCACGTTGTCGCTGACCTTGGCCGCCCACAGCTCGCGGCCCAGGTACGAGGTGCCGATCGAGAACAGGTGGACGATCCCCGGGTGCGCGGCGGCGACGGCCTGGATGTCCGCGACCATCTCCGGGTAGGTGTGAAAGCCCTTCCATCCGGCCGGGAAGTCCCGGGCGGCGAGCGCCCCCGCCGGCGCGACGGCCGGGATGAGGAGCGCGATGGCGATCGACGGCAGGAGCACGAGGCGGCGCACGAGTCGATGCACGCCACCAGCATGCCGCCTCGGCGCGGCCAAGGCGACCGTGACCATCGTCCTCGCCCCTCGGCGCGCCCGGTGCGGACGGCGCCGCGACCCGGCATAGACTGGCGCCCAACGACGACGTCGAGCGCCCTCCGTCGGATGCCGCGGGCGGCGCCCTCACGGGAGCCCTGCGATGACCGCTGAGCGGATCAAGATCACCTACGCGACCCTGCGCGCCGACAACGAGGACCTGCAGGCGGCGTACGAGGCCGGCCTCGAACGCGCCAGGGGCCGCCTGGGCGCGTTCCACCGCAACTACATCGCCGGACACGAGCGGGACGGCGACGGGACGTTCGAGGTCCGTTCGCCGATCGACACCGAGATCCTCGTCGGCACGTTCGCGAAGGGCACCCGCGCCGACGTCCAGGACGCGATCGCGGCGGCGAAGCGGGCGCAGCCGGCCTGGTTCAGGCTCGGCTGGGAGGGCCGGCTGGAGATCCTGAAGAAGGCGGCCGAGCTGATCTCCGAGCGCCAGATGGAGTACGCCGGCCTGATGGCGATCGAGGTCGGCAAGACCCGACTCGAGGCGCTGGGCGAGGTCGAGGAGGCGGCCGACCTGATCCGCTACTACGCGACGACGGCCGAGGACAACGCGTTCTACGACCACCCGATGGACAACCTGGGCGACGCGGCGGTCCACACCCGGACGATCCTGCGCCCGCACGGCGTGTTCGCGGTGATCAGCCCGTTCAACTTCCCGATGGCGCTCGCCGTCGGCCCATCGTGCGCGGCGATGATGGCCGGCAACACGGTCGTGTTCAAGCCGGCCTCGGCGTCGGCGATGACCGCGATCGCCATCCTCGAGGCGTACCGCGACGCGGGCGTCCCCGACGGCGTGTTCAACCTCGTCATGGGCCCGGGCGACACGGTCGGCGACGAGCTCCAGCACAACCCGGGCATCGACGGCATCGTGTTCACCGGCTCGTACGAGGTCGGGTTCGAGCTGTTCCAGAACTTCTCGAAGCGGTTCCCGCGCCCGTGCATCGTCGAGATGGGCGGCAAGAACCCGGCGATCGTCCTCCGCTCCGCGGACCTCGAGGAGGCGGCCGAGGGCATCATGCGGTCCGCGTTCGGGTTCGGCGGCCAGAAGTGCTCGGCCAACAGCCGGGTCTACGTCGAGCAGCCCGTCCACGACGAGCTGGTGCGGTTGCTGGTCGAGAAGACCGAGAAGCTGACGGTGGGCGACCCCCTGCCGCGGCCCGCGTTCCTCGGCCCGGTCATTGACGCGCGCGCCGTCGAGCGACATCAGCGGGCCGTGGCCGACGCGCGCCGGGACGGGACCGTGTTCACCGGCGGCGAGCACCTGACCGACGGCGACCTCACCCGCGGCTTCTACGTCGAGCCGACCGTTGTCGGCCGGCTGCCCGCGTCGCATCGCCTGTTCCAGGACGAGCTGTTCGCGCCGTTCACGGCGGTCCACGCGGTGGACTCGCTGGACGAGGCGCTCACCCTCGCCAACGAGAGCGTCTACGGGCTGACCGCCGGCGTGTACTCGACCGACCCGGCCGAGGTCCAGCGGTTCCTCGACGAGATCGAAGCGGGCGTCCTGTACGTCAACCGGCGGGCCGGGGCGACCACGGGCGCCTGGCCCGGTGTCCAGGCGTTCGGCGGCTGGAAGGGCTCCGGGTCCACGGGCAAGGCGGGCCTGTCGATGTACTACGTCGCGCAGTTCCTGCGGGAGCAGAGCCACACCGTCGTCGACTGAGGTCGCGCCGTAGGCAACGCCCGTCTGCGCAACAGCCACCGTTCCTGGCCTGGCCGAGCCGGCTCGTGCCCGCGGGACCTTCGGGTCGTCGCGGATGGCGGGCCGGCTCTGCTATTGTCGTATTCACTCTGCATAACATCTATGCGTTTCGTGGTGCCCGGCGAACGGCGTTCGGGGCCGCGGACGCTCGGATCCGCACCAAGGAGGCCACGTGACGACCCCGCTCGAGGCGCGCCCCGTCCCGGACATCGTCACCGAGCTTCCCGGCCCCAGGGCCCGGGCGCACATCGAGTTCGACCACGCGTGGACGAGCCCGAGCCTCCCGCGCGCCTATCCGATCGTCCCCGTGCGCGGCCTCGGCTGCGCGGTGGAGGACATCGATGGCAACGTCTTCCTCGACTTCGCCGCCGGCATCGCCGTCAACTCGACCGGCCACAGCCATCCCGACGTCGTCGCCGCGATCCAGGGCCAGGCCGCCCAGCTCCAGCACTTCAGCGCGAGCGACTTCTACCTGCCGATCTACGCCGAGGCCGCCGCGGAGCTGGCCAGGATCGCCCCGATGGCGCCGGCGCGCGTGTTCATCGGCAACTCGGGCGCGGAGGCGGTCGAGGCGGGGCTGAAGCTCGCCCGGTACGCCACGAAGCGATCGAACGTCGTCGCGTTCCTGGGCGGCTTCCACGGGCGGACGATGGGCGCCGTCAGCCTGACCGCGTCGAAGGCCAAGTACCACGCGCACTTCGGCCCGCTGCTCCCCGGCGTCTACCACGTGCCGTTCGGCAACGAGGGCCTCGAGGAGCTCGAGCGGCGCGTGTTCAAGCGCCTGATGCCGGCCGACGAGTTCGCCGCCGTCATCGTGGAGCCGATCCAGGGCGAGGGCGGCTACGTCGTCCCCGAGGACGACTTCCTGGGGCGCCTGCGCGAGCTGTGCGATCGCCACGGGATCCTGCTGATCGCCGACGAGGTCCAGTCGGGCGCGGGTCGCACCGGCAAGATGTGGGCCGTCCAGCACTGGGACGTCGAGCCGGACATCCTGCTGACGGCGAAGGGCATCGGGTCGGGGATGCCGGTCGGCGCGATGATCGCGAAGTCGGACCTGATGACCTGGGGTCCCGGGGCGCACGGCAGCACCTACGGCGGCAACCCGGTCGCCCTGGCGGCGCTGCTCGAGACCGTCCGGCTGCTCGAGAACGGCCTGATCGCCAACGCCGCCATCCGCGGGCGCGAGATCCAGGACGCCCTCCGGCCGCTGCTCCAGCGCCACCCTGCGCTGGTGAAGGACGTGCGCGGCAAGGGCCTGATGATCGGGATCCAGTTCGACTCCGGCGAGACGGCCGAGGCCGTGCAGATGCAGGCGTTCGACCGCGGGCTGCTCGTCCTCGAGGCCGGCGACGACTGCGTGCGCATGTCGCCGCCGCTCGTCGTCTCGCAGGCCGAGGCGTCGACGGCGGTCCGGATCTTCGCCGAGGCCGTCGACCACGTGGCGAGCCATCGGGCCGCCGACCGCGAGGCCGTGGCCGCCGAGAAGCGGGCCGGGCTCGTCAGCGAGGGGTTCGGCGCGTCGGGCTGATCCGGCACACTGGCCCCGGTACCCGCACGAAGAGGCTCTTGGGACGATGCCGGGCAAGGTCGCCTCGATGCGCGACGCGATCGCCGATCTCGTGCGCGACGGCGATACCGTGGCCATCGAGGGCTTCACGCACCTGATCGGGTTCTCGGCCGGCCACGAGATCATCCGCCAGCGCCGGCGCGACCTGACGCTCGCCCGGATGACCCCCGACGTGATCTACGACCAGATGATCGCCGGCGGCGTCGCCCGCAAGCTGGTCTTCTCGTGGCTGGGCAACCCGGGGGTCGGCGGGCTCAACGCGATCCGCCGGCGCATCGAGCCCGCGTCCGTGGGGGAGGGGACCGCGCTCGAGGTCGAGGAGTACAGCCACTTCGGGATGGTCGCGCGCTACACGGCCGGCGCCGCGAACCTGCCGTTCATGCCGCTGCGCTCGTACTTCGAGACGGACCTGCCGGCGGCCAACCCGCTGATCCGGGAGATCAAGTCGCCCTACTCGGACGAGGTCGTGTACGCCGTCCCGCCGCTCAATCCCGACGTGACCATCGTCCACGCGCAGCGCGCCGATGCCGAGGGCAACACCCAGGTCTGGGGGCTGCTCGGCTGCCAGAAGGAGGCGGCCTTCGCCGCCGACCGCGTGATCGTCGTCGTCGAGGAGCTGGTCGACGAGGCGGTGATCCGCGCCGACCCCAACCGCACGATCATCCCGGGGCTGATCGTGGACGCCGTCGTCGTCGAGCCGTTCGGCGCCCATCCCTCGTACGTCCAGGGCGCGTACGACCGGGACAACCGGTTCTACCTCGACTGGGACCCCATCAGCCGCGACGAGGACGCGCTCCAGGCGTGGCTCCGAGAGTGGGTCTACGACCTCGACGACCGTCGCGCCTACGTGGACAAGCTGGGCGCCGAGCGTGTCGCCTCCCTCAAGCCCGGCAGCGCCCCCTCCGGCTCGGTCGACTACGGGAGCTACGGCTGATGGCGCTTCTCCAAGTCCGAGATGATGATCGTGGCGGCCGCGCGCGAGCTGGCGGGACAGGGCGTCTGCTTCGTCGGCGTCGGGCTGCCGAACATCGCCGTCAACCTCGCCAAGCGGACGGTCAACCCGGCGCTCGAGCTCGTCTACGAGGCCGGCGTGTTCGGGGCTCGGCCGGCGCGGCTGCCGCTGTCCATCGGCGACCCGACGATCGTCACGGGCGCCACCGCCGTCGTCTCGATGTTCGAGCTGTTCGCCTTCTACCTGCAGCGTGGCCTGATCGACGTCGGGTTCCTGGGCGCGGCCCAGATCGACCGGTTCGGCAACATCAACACGACGGTCATCGGCGACTACGCGGCCCCGAAGACGCGGCTGCCAGGGTCGGGCGGCGCGTGCGAGATCGCGATCAACGCCCGCAACGTGTTCGTGATCATGCGCCAGTCGTCGCGCTCGTTCGTCGAGAGGATCGACTTCCGGACCTCGCCCGGCAACCTCGGCGGCGCCGAGCAGGCCGAGAAGATCCGGCGCGCCGGCGGCTGGAACGGCCGGGGGCCGTCGGTGGTCGTCACGGACCTCGGCATCTGGCACTTCGACGACACCGGCGAGATGCGCCTCGACTTCCTCCATCCGGGTGCGACGCTCGATGAGATCCGGGCGACGATCGCCTGGGAGCCGAAGGTCAGCGACACGCTCGCCGAGACCCCGCCGCCCACCGCCGAGGAGCTGCGCATCGTCCGCGAGGAGCTCGACCCCGAGGGCGTGTACACGAAGTAATCCGTGCGCCGTCGACGGGCGTACCAGCGCTCGCAGGGCGGCGCGAACTTGCAAGTTGACCGGCGCGCCACGGGCCGGTAGGTTCACCCCATTGACTCCGCCCGGGACAGGGAGGTCCCGGGCCGCCGCCTCGCTCTCCGGATGACCGCGGCCGATCCCGCCATGGCCGCGCGCGACCCGGCGCTTGGAGGAACCTGGGGGACCAGCACCTGACGCCGGGCATGTCCCGGACGCCTCATGGCGCACGCACCGGGGGTCTGTCGACGGTGCCACCCGACGGCACCGTCCAGGGAGATCCGGCATCGACCGGACTGGGAGGAGCAATGAATCGACGACTGCTGACCGCGATCGGCGCAGCGGCGCTGATGGTGGCCACGGTGATGCCGATGGGCGTCACGGCGGCGAGACCGCGTCTCGAGAACCAGGCGAAGCACTTCGAGCGTGCGTCGACACCAGCAAGATCGACAAGTCGCTGATCAAGTCGATCCTGTCCGACCACGACGTCAACGTGATCGTCGAGATGACCGGCCCGTCCGCGACGGCGCGCGGCGGCTCGAAGGTCCAGCAGGTGGCCGTCGCCGGACGGCTCAAGGCCCACCAGGACGCCCTCGCCCGCTCGGTGCGGAAGATGGGCGGCACGGTCGAGGCCAAGTACCAGTACGCGTACAACGGCATCAAGGTGCGCCTCCCGAGCCGCAAGATCGCGGCCCTGGCGACGCAGCCCGGCGTCAAGGCGATCCACCCGGTCGCGACGTACACGGTCGACAACCGCCGCAGCGTGCCGTTCATCGGCGCCCCGGCGGTGTGGCAGGACTTCGGCGACACCGGCAGCGGCCAGACGATCGCCGTCATCGACACCGGCATCGACTACACCCACGCCAACTTCGGCGGGGCCGGCACCGAGGCCGCCTACGACGACAACGACTCGACGGTCATCGAGCCCGGCATCTTCCCGACCGCGAAGGTGATCGACGGCTGGGACTTCGTCGGTGACGCCTACAACCCGGGCACACGGACGGGACCGAGATCCGGCGCCCGACCCCGATCCGCTCGACTGCAACGGCCACGGCTCGCACGTCGCCGGCACGGCCGCCGGGTTCGGCGTCAAGTCCGACCACACGACCTACACCGGCCCGTACAACTCTCACGACCTACTCGACGTCGTTCGGCATCGGCCCGGGCGTGGCGCCCAAGGCCAAGCTCGTCTCGCTGAAGGTCTTCGGCTGCGAGGGCGGCACCAACGTGCTCACCGACGCACTCGAGTGGGTCGGCACCTACAACGCGACCCATGCCGACGCGATCGACGTGGTCAACATGTCGATCGGCGGCGTCGGCGGCAACGAGACCCCGGACGCACAGGCCAGCAACACGCTGGTGGCCTCGGGTGTCGTGGTCGTCGCCTCGGCCGGCAACGAGGGCCCCAACGCGTTCATGACCGGCGCGCCGGGCAACGCCACGGGCGTGCCTCGCCGTCGCGGCCTCGGACATCATCCCGAGCGTTCCCCGGCGCGACATCGACCGCGCGACCGGGCGCCGACCTCAGCGCATCAACGAGAACGACTGTCCCGGCCTGCCGGTGACCGGCACCCTGACGGTGATCACGACAACCGGCGACGGGCAGCCGCGGCCGGTGACGAGCACCTCGGCTGCGTCGCGGCCGACTACGGCGTGCTGCCGGCCAATTCGATCGCCGTCATCCAGCGTGGCGTTCTGCACGTTCGTCGACAAGGGCGCGGCCGCCGAGGACGGCGGGCGCCATCGGCGTCATCGTCGTCAACCGCGACGACATCGCCGATCCCCTCGAGTTCCCGACGTTCATCGGCTACACGCCGTCGATCTTCGACATCCCGATGATCGGCATCGGGCGCGGCGCCAAGCTGACCCTCAGGGCCTCTGACGGCGTCGGGGCAACGCTCAGGGCCGGCCCGAGCATCACCAACCGGCCTACCTGAACAACGCCGAGCTTCTCGTCGGGCGGCCCCCGCCTCGGCGACAACGCGCAGAAGCCCGACGTCAGCGCCCCCGGCGTGAGCATCACGTCGACGGGCGTCGGCCTCGGCTACAAGAGCGACACGGAGTCCGGGACCTCGATGGCCTCGCCGCACGTCGCAGGCGTCGCCGCCCTCGTCCACGCGCGTCATTCGACGTGGAAGCCCCGAGCAGATCAAGGCGGCCATCGTCGGCACCGCGGTCCAGTCGAAGGTCAGCCCGTACAACGCCCGGATCGCCGGCTCGGGCATGGTCCAGCCTCGACGCGCGGCCGACACGGTCGCCTACGTGCTGGCGACGGACCGGACGCCGAACGTCTCGTTCGGCTACGACCAGGTCCGCCTCGGCACGTACCGCGAGACCAAGTCGTTCACGATCTACAACACGGGCAACAAGGACATCACGTACACGCTGACGGCCGGCGGCATCGTCACCCTCAGCAGGACCGAGGTGACGGTCAAGGCGCACAGCAGCCGGATCATCGACGCGACCGCGTCGCTGTCCGCCTCGCAGCTCGCGGCGAGCAGGTTCGCCAGCCAGAGCATCACCGGGGGCACGGACTCCGGCAGCCTGCTCAGCTACGGCGGCGTCATCACCGCCAACCCCAAGAACAACGGCACCGGGCGCTACACGCTCCGAGTGCCCTGGCGCGCCGTCCCGCGTGCGGCCTCGAACATCGTGCCCTCGGCGAAGTCGGCCTACACCTCGGCCGGCGGCACCTCGAGCGCGACGATCCACCTCGGCCAACAACGGCACGCACACGTCCTTCGCGGACGTGTACGCGTGGGGCCTCTCGGATCCGAGGGACCAGCCCAGCGCGGTTACGGCCACGAACGACATCCGCGCGGCGGGACTCCAGGTCCTCCCGGCCGAGTTCCTCACCGGGGTCCCCGACGCCGGCGATCGGGGGCTGATCTTCGCGATCAACACCTACGGCCGCTGGTCGGCCGGCCACCAGAACGTCTTCACGATCTCGATCTTCGGGGCCGGCCCGGATCCCGAGTTCTTCGGATCGGCATCGACTTCGGCCTGGCGACCGCGGGCGATCTCAGCGGCGAGCCGGTCTCGTTCGTCGTCGACGCCGACGACAACATCGTCGACATCTGGGGCGTCGACGCGCCGGCGAACGGATCCACGATCCTGCTGCCGGCCCTCGCCAGCGACATCTCGCGCACGGACGCGGACTCGACCGTCGACTACGAGGTGCTCGGCGAGAACCTCAGCGACTCTCGAACCCGGCCGACGCGTTCGAGGACGAGGTCGACGGACGGGCCTCGCTGTCCGTCTTCGATCCGGCCGTCTCCAACGGCGACTTCATCGGGCTCAACCCCGGTGGCAGCGACACCCTCGACGTCTCGGTGAACGAGGCCGGCCAGGGCGACAACCCGTCGAAGGGCTGGATGATCGTCTCCCTCGACGACGTCAACGGCGCACCGCAGGCAGACCTCGTGCCCGTGGGCGACCTGCCCTAGGGCTCCAGCTCCGTCACTCGCGTCGAAGCCCCCGGCATCGCCGGGGGCTTCGTCATGCTCGGGGGTTGTCAGGTGGCGTCGGGCGGCAGGATCGCGAGCGCGGTGACCATGCCGAACATCCCGTCGGCGCCCTCGACGTGGGGCAGGATGTGGCAGTGGAACGCCCACACGCCCGGCCGGTCGCAGTCGATGATCGCGTCCCAGCGCTCGCCGGGGTTGACGCCCAGCGTGTCCGCCTTGAAGCCCGCCGATCCGAGCGGCGCACCGTCCCGGGCGACGACGTTCATCCGGAACCCGTGGGTGTGCCACGGGTGGGTCATCGTGCCCTCGTTCATGAACCGGATCAGGACCTTGTCGCCGACCTTGGCGACGATCGGGGTCGTGGCCGGGAAGCCGTGCCCGTTGATCGTGAACCCGCCCACCGCGTCGTTGTGGATGAACACGACCTCCTGGGTCACGCCGTACTTGCGCGCGTAGCTCTCGGCCGCGCGCCTGGGCTCGACGATGAACGCGCCCAGCAGCCCGCGCCCGACCTGGTCGGTGGCGTTGTGGTGCGAGTGGTACATGTGCGAGCCCGCGGGCGTTGCAGTGAACTCGTAGGTGAACGACTCGCCGGTCGCGAACGGCAGCTGGGTGACGAAGGGCACGCCGTCCATGGTGAAGTCGTCGAAGGCGATGCCGTGGAAGTGCACCCCGGTCGGCTCGGGCATGTTGTTCGTGAACGTGATCCGGACCTTGTCACCCTCGGTGACCCGCAGGATGGGCCCCGGCCACATCTTGTTGTAGCCGAGCGCCTTGACCGGCGGGTTGACCGCGTCGATCTGCCACTCGATCTCGTCCACCGTGAGCTCGAACACCTTGGCGCCGTCGGGGTCGATCCGCGCGGGCTGCAGCGGCTGGTTCCCCTGGGGGACCATCGTGAACTCGGGGTCGTCGAGGTTGGGCCCGAGCACGTTGTCGAGGAACGGCGACATCCCGAGCGGCCCGGCGAGATTGCCGACGAAGCGGCGGACCTTGATCTGGCCGTTGACGTCGTGCTCGGTCCAGCCGGCGGGCAGGTTGGGGATCGGCGACGGCGCCGCGCTGGGTGCGACGGAGCCCGACGGCTCGGGGGTGGCCGGTGGCGGGGTGGGGGTGGGCGTCGGGCTGGGTGCCGGGCCGAAGCTCCAGCTCGGCGCGGCCGTGGCCTGACAGGCGGCGACCGTGGCGGCGACCCCCGCGATCCCGACGACACCTGCGGCACGGAGGAACCCGCGCCGGGTGAGCGCGTTGAGCTCCGGTTGCTCGGTCGGGTCGGGCGCGGACGTGGTGACGGGGTTGTCCACTGGCGTTGGCTCCGGGTGGTGCGAGCGGATGGAGATGCGGACGAGTGTCCGGGGCGGCTCCCTCGCCTGCGTAGTGACCAATGGCCCGTTTTCGGGCGGACGGGCGGCCTGCGGAGGTGGCGCGTGTCGGCTGCTAGGCTGCCACAGATGGCCAGTCCGCCCTGCACCCGGTCGCGCCACCGCGCCGCCGGACGGTAGCGCATGGAGGACGATCTCGTCGCGTGGGGCCGGACGATCCGCCTCGAGACGCGCGGTCGGGTCAGCGGCCGCCTCGTCTCGGCGGTCGTCGGATTCGTGGAGCGGCCGGACGGCTCGATCGTCGTCGCAGCCGGGTCGCCGGACGCCGACTGGGCGCTGAACCTGCTCGCCGACCCGGCCTGCCGGGTCACGCTCGGCGACGCGTCCTGGGCCGCGACCGCGACGCCGCTCGAGGGGGTCGAGCACGCGGACGCGGTGCGGTCGCTGATCCTCCGCTACGGGACGCCGGCCGAGAATCTCGGCGCCGGGCCGTCGTTCGAGCTTCGTCGGGCCGAGGCATGAGCCGCGCACCTGTGGCCGCGCTGGGCCCGGGCCCGACCGCGTAGCATCGCGGACATGGACCTGCCTGCCGCCCGGAGCGGCGTCCGCGAGCTGCGCGGGCCGCTGTTCATCGCCGCCGCGGTCGTCATCGTCACGGTCGGGATCGCGCTCGCGGGCGGCCTGTTCGCGTTGCTGGTCTTCTCGGCCCTCGCCTCGATCGTGGCCCGGCGTGCGCAGTTCTGGCTGCTGGACCACGGCCTGCCGCCGTGGGCGGCGCTGATCGTCACGGTCGGCGGCTTCATCCTGATCCTGGTCGTGATGGCGGTGGCGGTCGTCGCCTCGATCGCCGCGGTCGGTTTCCGCCTGGTCGAGGACTCCGCGCAGGTGCAGGACTGGATCGACCAGGCGCAGGCCCTGTGGGGAACGGTGACGGGCGTCCCCGGCGCCTCGCTGCCGCCGATCGAGCCGCAGGCGGCCCTCGGCGTCGCGCGGAGCGTCGTGTCGGCGCTCGCCCCGGCCGTCACCTCGCTCGCGTTCTCGGTCCTGATCGTCATCTACGTCCTGCTGGGGGCGAAGGGCCTGCACGGCCGGACCCTCCGGGCGACGTCCGCCGAGGTCATCGCGCGCTACGACGTGCTCGCGACCGAGCTCGTCACGTACGTCAAGGTACGGGCGGCGCTGGGGGCCGCCGCCGCCCTCGCCGACACCGCGCTGCTGCTCGTGCTCGGCGTCCCGTACGCGGTCCTGTGGGGCCTGATCTCGTTCCTGTTCAGCTTCATCCCCAACGTCGGCTTCATCCTGGCCCTGATCCCGCCCGCCGCCTTTGCGCTGCTCGAGCACGGCCCGGCGTCGGCGATCGCGGTCGTCGTCGGCTACGTCGTGATCAACCTCGCCTTCGACTACATCCTCCAGCCGCGGCTGTTCGCGACGACCCTCGAGGTGAGCCCGGTGGTCACCATCGTCACGATCCTCGTCTGGACCCAGCTCATCGGGCCCGCGGGCGCGCTGCTCGCCGTCCCGCTGACGATCGCCCTGCGCGCGATGCTGCTGCCGTTCCCCAACACCGCCTGGTTCGTGGCCTTCCTCGGCCGGGAGACGGCGCTGCCGGCCGACGCCCTGCCCGGCCCCGACGACCCGCCGGCGCCGGACGCGGCCGAACCTACAATCGGCGCGTGATCCGCACCGTCACCCGCCCGTTCCACCTCGCCCCGGCGCCGCGCGGGTGAGCGGCCGCGTCTTCCGCCGCGCCGCGGCGGCCGACCCGCCCGTGGCCGTGGAGGCCCACGGCTCGACCATCGTCGACGCCGACGGGCGCGAGTACCTCGACGCCGCCGGCGGCGCGATCGTCGTCAACGTCGGCCACGGCCGGCGGGAGATCGCCGACGCCATGGCGGACCAGGCGGCGCGGCTCGCGTACGCACACGGCAGCGCGTTCACGACCGAACCCCTCGAGCGGTATGCGGCGGAGGTCGCGCCGCACCTGCCGATGGCGGACCCCGCGATCTACCCGGTGTCCGGCGGGTCCGAGGCGATCGAGACCGCGCTCAAGCTCGCCCGCGCGACGCACCTCGCCCGAGGCGAGCCGGACCGGCTGGTCGTGTTCGCCCGCTGGGGCAGCTACCACGGAAACACGCTGGGGGCGCTCGACCTGTCCGGGCGGCGGCCACTCCGCCGTCCGTACGAAGGCTGGCTCGGACGGTTCCGCCACGTCAGCGCGGCCTATCCGTACCGTGACGACGATCCCGGGTCGCAGGCGCTGGGGACGACGCAGGCCCTCGTCGACGAGCTCGACGAGGCGTTCACGATGGCCGGCCCCGGGACGGTGGCCGCGTTCGTGGCCGAGCCCATCGTGGGGGCGACGCTCGGCGCCGTCGAGCCCCCGAAGGGCTACTGGCCGGCGGTCGCCGACGTGTGCCGCCGCCACGGGGCGCTGCTGATCGCCGACGAGGTGATGACGGGCTTCGGCAGGACCGGCGAGTGGTTCGGCCTCACGCACTACGCCGTCCAGCCCGACCTCCTGGTCGCCGCCAAGGGCGCGACGTCCGGCTACTGGCCGTTCGGGTTCGTCGCGGCCTCGGGCGACGTGTTCGACACGGTCACCGGGGCCGGCCCGTTCGTGCACGGGTTCACGTACTCGCACCAGCCCACCGCGGCGGCCGTCGCGCTCGAGGTGCTGCGGATCCTCGAGACCGAGTCGCTGATCCCGGCGTCCGCGACCAAGGGCGAGCGGCTGCTGGCGCTGCTGCACGAGCGGCTCGACGCGAACCCCGCGGTCGGCGACATCCGCGGACGCGGCCTGCTCGTCGGCGTGGAGCTCGTCCGGGACCGCGGGACGCGCGAGCCGTATCCGCGGTCGGCGCGCCTCGTCGAGGCGATCGTGACCGCGGCGCGAGAGCGCGGGCTGCTGCTCTACTCGGGCACGGGCAATGCGAACGGCGTCGACGGCGACACGATCCTGCTCGGGCCGCCGTTCGTCGTGACCGACGCGGAGCTGACCCGGATCGCCGACGGCCTGGCAGAGGCGATCGAGGCGGCCGTCGCGGCGGTGGGGGAGCCCGCCCGAACCTGAGCGCATCCGCGACGGGTCAGGACGCCGTATCGTCACCTGCATGGTCGAAGAGCCGCCGGCCTACGCCCTCGAGCCCGCGCCGGTCGTCGATCCGGCCGCGGGTCCGCCGCGCCGCGGCCGCCGCCGGCTGGTGGCCGGGATCGCCGTCGCGGTGCTGGCGATCGGGGGACTGGCGGCGGTCCTGGTCGGGACCGGGCGCCTCGGCCAGCCGGCGAAGCCCGCGGCCCGGGTGGCGCTGGTGGATCCCGATGGCGCGCTCGAGATCGTCGACGGCCAGGGCGGCAACCGCGTCGTGCACGCGCCCGCCGGCACGGCGTTCCGGTTCCCGGCCTGGTCGCCCGACGGGACGCGCGTGGCGGCGGTCGCCAACACGGCGACCGGGGCGGCCATCCGGGTGTACTCGACCGCGACCGACGGCTCGGCGTCACCCGACGGCACCGTGGTCTACCAGAGCGACGCATCGGCGCCCTTCTACCTGTACTGGACGCCGGACGGTCGCGCGATCACGTTCCTCACGCAGGAGGCCGACAGCCTGGCGCTGCGCTCCGCGCCGGCCGACGGCAGCGCCGAAGCCACGGTGCTGCGCGAGGGCAACCCGATGTACTGGACCTGGGAGGACGGGGACCGGATGCTCGTCCACACGGGCGCCGACACGTCGGCCTTCCTCGGTCGGGTCGCGACCGACGGCAGCACGGTGACCACCGTCGCCGGCCTGCCGGGCGTGTTCCGGGCGCCGGCGGCATCCGCCGATGGCAGGTACGAGGCGTACGTCGTGAGCAAGCCCGACGGCAGCTCGGCCGTCGTCGTCGCGGCGAGCGACGGGTCGGCCACGCACGAGGCCCCGGTCTTCGGGCCGGCGGCGTTCGAGTTCGCCCCGGCCGCGCCCCAGCTCGCGTACATCGGCGCCGGGGAGGGCGACCGCCAGGCGCCGCTGCCGCTGGGGCCGCTGCGGGTCGTCGACGCGGCGTCGGGCGACGTGCGCCAGCTCCCGGCCAACGACGTCGTCTCGTTCTTCTGGTCGCCGGACGGGTCGCGGATCGCGACGATCGGCATCTCGACGCCCGCCGCTCCGGGCTCCGCCCGCGTCGGCGGCCCGGCCGCTGCCACGGCGCGACTGGTCTCAACGCGTCCCGGCGGCGGCACGGGACCCAGGGTGGCCGACGCGGAGGGCATCGACGTCGCGCTCCAGTTCGTCGACGTCGCCGCGGAGACGGCCACGCCGGCCCAGGTCGTGAGCCTCTCGCCGCTCTACGTCAACCAGATCCTGCCGTACTTCGACCAGTACGCCCTGAGCCACCGCGTCTGGTCGCCCGACGGGTCGTCGATCCTGCTGCCCGTCATCGACGCGGGCGGCAACGAATCGCTCGAGGTGCTGCCGGCGGACGGGTCGGCGCCGCGGGTGCTCGCACCCGGGTCGGCGGGGTTCTGGAGCCCCTGACGCGCGTCCCGCGCTGGTCCCCGGGCGTCAGCGCCGGGTCGGAGACAGCGCCCGCGCCAGCACGATCACGCCGACGATCAGGATCGCCAGCGGCCACACGATCTCGCTGAGGTTGGGCATGGCGATGCTCGAGGCCCCGATCGCGAACAGGATGAGCCCCAGCACGAGCTGCCAGCCCCACCCCGCGCCGCTCACGCCGCGCACGAGCGCGATGAACAGGAACGCGACGCCGAGGCACAGGGTGCCGACGCCCGGCCCGGAGACGACGCCCGCGGCGGCGAGCAGGTCGGGGGCGGCGAGCGCCGTGATGATCGCTCCGAGGTAGAGCGAGCCGAGCCCGCGGTTGATCAGCCACGAGACGAGGAACGCGACGCCGACCGCGAGGAACAGCAGCGAGCCGGCGGTCTCGAGGGCGGGGAAGACCTGGCGCAGCAGCAGGAGCGCGCCGAACACGACCAGGAAGATCCCGAACCACGGCAGCCGGCTGCGGCCCCGCGGCCCGCCGATGTCGTTCCATTCCCAGCCGTAGATCTTGACGCCGCCGGCGTCGTAGACCTCGCCGGTCAGCGGCTGCTTGCCGGGCTCGCTCATGTCACCTCCGTGTCGAACTCAGGTCAGCGTAGCGCGCGCATCGTGCGGACGCCCCGGGTTGGCCGATCGCGGGGCCACCCGGTCGACGAGCGCCGCGAGCTCGCGGAACCAGTGCAGGCGCTCGGCCCACGGCACGGCGGCGTTCGCGGGCGAGGTCGACGGCAGCACGAACAGCCGCGTGTCGCCGAGGGTCCGGGCCTGGAGGCCGAGGTCGGGCCGCGCCCCGAACGGCCCGCGGTACGCCTCCTTGCCGACGAAGGCCATCACCGCGGGACGGAGCTCGCGGGCGATCCGCTCGAGCCGCTCGGCGCTGCCCGCGAAGTCGGCCGCGCGCAGGTCGCCGGACCCGGGCGTCGTGCGCGCCGCGGCGTTGGTGATGCCGATGCCCAGGTCGAGGACCTCTGCCTGTCGCTCCGGCCCCAGCAGCTCGGGCGTGAGCCCGGACGCCTCGAGCAGGCGCCAGAAGTCGTTGCGCGGGTTCGCGAAGTGCGCGGCGGCGGCCGCCGAGACGCGGCCCGGGTTGATCCCGACCAGGACCAGCCGCAGGTCCGGCGCGAGCAGGTCGGGGACGGCGGACGGGGTCAGGGACGTTGCCCGGGCTTCGGCCGCGGTGGACGGCGCCCCGGCCGGAGCCGGGGCGTCCTGGGCGGTGGTGGGGTCAGGCCGGGTCGGCGGCACGCCTGGCGGCGCCGTCGCCGGAGGCCGGGCCTTCGTCGCCCGTCGGCACCGTCGCCTCGTCCTCCGCGTGGCTGAAGCCGAGCCGATCGGCGAACCGGGCCAGCGGCCCGGGCGCCCACCAGTTCCACTTGCCGAGCAGCCGCATCGTCGCCGGCACCAGCAGGATCCGGACGATCGTCGCGTCGACGAACACCGCGATCGCCATGCCCACGCCGATGCTCTTGATCGTGATCGTGTCGGCCAGGGCGAACGCCGCGAACACCGTGACCATGATCGCGGCCGCGCCGGTGATCACCCCGGCGGTCTTCGACAGGCCCTCGGCCACCGCGGCCCGGTTGTCGCCCGACCGGCGGTACGCCTCCTGGACCCGCGACAGCAGCAGGACCTCGTAGTCCATCGACAGGCCGAACAGCACGCTGAACATGATGATCGGGTTGCCGGCGATGGTGAACCCGGGGCTCGTGAAGCCCAGCGGGCCGCTGAGGTTGCCTTCCTGGAAGATCCAGACCATCGCCCCGAACGAGGCGCTGATCGAGAGCAGCGTCATCAGGATCGCCTTGATCGGCAGCACGACCGACCCGAACAGCAGGAACAGCACCGCGAACATCGCGAGCAGCACGACCCCGACGGCGTACGGGATGCGCTCGGTCTGCGAGACGAGGAAGTCGTGCCCGGTGGCCGCCTGGCCGCCGATCATCGCCGTGAGACCCGGCCCGGGATCGACATCGCGGGCGGCGGCCACCACCGCGGTCCCGGCCGGCGACGACGGCTGGAGCGGGCTGATGGCGTCGAAGCGGACAGTGGACGCGTGGACGTACCGGTCCCACAGGGCGGCGAGCTGCGGCGGCCACGCGGCACGGGGCTGGCCGTAGAGGGCGACGAGCTCGTCGGCGGTCAGCGGCTGGCCGGTGGCCGGGTTGGGGATGCCGGTGAACGGGCTCTCGACGCGCTCGACGCCGGACACGCCGCCCAGGCCCTCGCCGTACGCGACGAGCGCGCGGACGTTGGCCTCGGACGTGGGATCGCCCGGGACGTCGACGAGGGCGACGATCGGCGCGGTCGTGCCGGCCTCGAAGCCCGGACTGGATCGCGACGGCCGCCTCGCGGCTCTCGAGGCCCGCGGGCAGCGTGTAGGCGTCGGGGATGCCCTGCTGGAGCCGCAGGAACGGGAGGCCGGCGAGCAGCAGCAGCGACAGGGTCGGGATGATGACGACGATGGGGTGGGCCATGACGGTGTTGGCGATCCACTCCCAGCGGGATCGCCGGGAGGCCGCCGCCTGCTCGCTCGACGGGCGCCCCAGCGCGCGCCGGATGCGGTCGATCAGGCCGGTCACGGACAGCGAGTTGACCCTCGGTCCGAGGATGCCGAGCAGCGCCGGCAGGAAGGTCATGGCGTAGAACAGGGACGCGAACACGGTCAGCATCCCGCCGATGCCGAACGAGCGGAGCGCCGGGGCGCTGAACACGAGCAGGCCGCCGAGCCCGATGGCGACCGCGAGTCCGGAGAACGTGACGGCCTTGCCCGACGTGGCGACCGCGATCTCGACGGCGCTGCCGACGTCGCGGCCCTTCTTCAGCTCCTCGCGGAACCGGCTGACCATGAACAGCGAGTAGTCGATCGCGAGCGCGAGCCCCAGCATCGTCGACACGTTCGAGACGTAGACGCTCATCTCGACCTGCTGGCCGACGACGTACACGAGCGCGAGCGTGGTCGGGATCGCGAGGCCGGCCACGAGGAGCGGGATGCCGGCCGAGATCAGCGAGGTGAACACGAGGATCAGGACGAAGGCGGCGATGGGGAGGGAGACCGTCTCGGCGCGGACCAGGTCCTGCTCGGACTGGTCGGTCGAGTCGCGGGTCAGCGCCGCGTAGCCGCCGAGCAGCAGCTTGGTGCCGTCGGTGGGCTCGTGGATCTCGGACTCGAACCGGTCGATCAGCGGGACCGACGCCTCGTCGGTGACGTTGAGGTCGACGACCACGTAGGCCGACTGCCCGTCGTTGGAGATGAACCGGGCGTCGCCCGTCTCGGCGTAGCCGATGGTCCCCGACACGTCGGGATCCTTGACGAGGTCGGCGAGCGAGGCCGCGATGGCCGCCTGGAACGCGTCGCTGCGGGCGTCCGTGCCGTCGGCGCCGCGGTAGACCGCGATCAGCGCCCCGCGACCGGCGCCGAACTCGTCGGCGAGCCGGTTGGCGACGGCGGCGGACTCGGAGCCCGGGTCGAGCCAGCCGCCCGCGGACAGGACCGACGCCGCGCGACCGGCCGCCGACGCGCCGATCACGCCGACGACGATGGCGAGGACGAGGACGATCCGGCGGTGCCGGTAGACGAAGGCTCCCCAGCGGCTGAACATCGCGGGCTCCGTTTCGTGGGTGGGGTCGATGGCGGTTGGCCCGCGGTGTCTGCGGGTGTCGCTGGACAATAGAGAGCGACCATTCTCTTTGTCAACCCCGACATCCGACGTAGACGCGCTCGATCGTCGCGTCTTGCAGAACGAGCATTCGTTCTGTTAGCCTCCGTCGATGCCGAGAGTCAGCCCCGCCCACGAGCAGGCCGTCCGTACCCGCATCGTCAATTCCGCGCTGCGCGTGTTCGCCGAGAAGGGCTACCACGGCGCCACGATCGGGGACGTCGTGCGCGACAGCGGGCTGTCGGTCGGTGCGATCTACACCTACTTCCGCGGCAAGGACGAGCTGTTCCTCGCGACCTGCGAGTTCTCCGCGGGGCAGGGCCTCGGCGAGCTGGGCAACCGCCTGGTCCGCGGCAAGACCGTCGCGGAGCGGCTCGCGATCGCGATCGGGTTCTTCCTGGACGCGATGGCCGGGGCGCCGGGCGAGCCCGACATGGCGGGCATGCTGGTGATGCAGTGGGCGCGCGCCGAGTCCGAGCCGACCGTGCGCGCGTCGCTCTCGCGCCGGCGCGACCAGATCGCCACGGCCGGCGAGCTCCTGATCCGCGAGGGCATCGCGACCGGCGAGCTGCCCGCCTGGACCGACGCCCCGGCCCTCGCCGCCGCCTACGTCACGTTCCTCGACGGGCTGCTGCTGTGGAGCCTCGAGCAGGGACCGGCCTATCGCCGCGAGGAGGCGGAGCGCCGGGCGCTCGCGCTGCTGCGCCCGATCCTCGCCTCGGCGGCCGCGGCGGAGGCTCCGGTCGTGCCGCACGTGGCGCGCCGAGCTCTGGAGCATCACCGAGACCGCGCCGAAGCCCCGCCTGTCCTAGGGGACCGGGTCAGGGCGGAGGACCGCGGGGACCTCGGGACGACGCCGGGGATGGTCGTCGGCCAGATTGTGATACTCAGAAGTAGCATGTATCGTGTCCGCATGGACAGCCCGACGACGCGCGCAGCATGACGTCCGGTTCCCGTCCCGGCCGCCCCTTCCTGTCGATGCGCTGGCTGGACCTGCTGTTCGCGCATTGGCCGCTCGAGCCGGCGGTCCTCCGGCCGCTCATTCCGGCCGGCCTCGAGCTCGACACGTTCGACGGTTCGGCCTGGCTGGGCGTCGTGCCGTTCCGGATGACGCACGTCCGGCCGTTCGCGCTGCCGCTGCCCGGCGAGGCGTTCGCGTTCGCCGAGACCAACGTCCGGACCTACGCGACCGCGCCCGACGGCACCCGCGGGATCTGGTTCCTCTCGCTCGACGGCGCGCAGCTCGCCGGCGCCACCGCGGCCCGGGTCGCGTTCGGCGTGCCCTACCACCACGCCAGGGTGACCTCCCGGATCGACGGCGACTGGATCGCCCACACCAGCCGGTGCACGGCAGCGGCGCCGGCCGAGCTCCGGATCCGATACCGCCCGATCGGCCCGGTTCGCCACGCGCAGCCCGGTGGCCTCGAGGCGTTCCTGACCGACCGCATGGCCCTGTTCGCGTTCCACCGCGGCCGGCTGACGGCGACCCGGGTCGAGCACGCCGCCTGGCCGCTGCAGGACGCGGAGGCCGAGATCGAGCGCAACACGATGTCCTCGCCGTTCGGCATCGCGCTGCCGTCGACCCCGCCGATCCTGCAGTTCGCCCGCCGCCTGGACACCGTCGCGCATCGTCCGACGACCCTCGCGCCGTAGGTCGCAACCGCCGGTTCGGGCCGTCGACGGCGCATGCCTCGCGGCTACGATCTCGGGATGCCGCACGCGATGACCGTCCTCGGCCCGGTCGAGCCCTCGACCCTCGGCTTCGTCCTGCCCCACGAGCACACGCAGATCGCCCTGTGGCACGTCCAGGACCGCTGGGACTACTGGGAGCTCACCCGCGACGAGCCGGTGATCCTCGAGGAGCTCGCCCACTACCGCGAGGCCGGCGGCGGCGCGCTGGTCGACCTCACGATGCCCGGCGTCGGGCGCGACCCCGAGTGGCTCAAGCGGATCTCCGAGCGCAGCGGGCTGCACGTGGTGATGGGCGGCGGCTGGTACCGCACCGCCTACTACCCGCCGGAGGCGATGATCGACCGGCGGTCGGTCGACTCGCTGGCCGAGGAGCTGGTCGCCGACGCGACCGTCGGGGTGGGGGAGACCGGGATCCGGACCGGGATCATCGGCGAGATCGGGACCGACAAGCCGTGGCTCTCGCCGTCCGAGGAGCGCGTCCACCGCGCCGCGGCCCGGGCCGCCCGGCGGACCGGCCTCGCCATCACGACCCACGCCGTCATGTCCGACGTCGGCGCCGCCCAGCTCACGGTGTTCGAGGAGGAGGGCGTCGATCCCGGGCGCGTCGTCATCGGGCATGCCGACAGCTACCCGGTGCTCGACCACTACCTGTCGCTGATCGGGCGGGGCGCGTCGATCGAGTTCGACTTCCTCGGCATGTCGTTCACGCCCACCGAGCGCCACGGGGAGGGCCGGATCGTCGAGCTGCTGCTCGAGCTGCTGCATCGCGGCCACGGCGACCGGGTCCTGCTGAGCCAGGACGTCTGCCACAACAGCCAGCTCCGGCGCTACGAGGGGAACGGCTACACGTACCTGCAGCGGACGTTCCTGCCGCGCCTGCGTGAGGCGGGGGTGTCGGACGCCGAGATCGACCGGATGACGATCGCGAACCCGAGGCGGATCCTGACGATCGGGTAGCGCCGTCGGGAGCGCGGCATGCCGCGCGGCTGATCGCCGGCGCCCCGGCGTGCTCGCTGCTCGAGCCTCGCCGCTCGCGGACGTTCACCTGCCCCGGCTGCTCGCCAGGCGTTCACTGCAGCGGTTGAGCCGCTGGATCGCTCGCCGGGCGTGCAGAACGGCGGTCGAAGGGACCTGCAACCGGCGAACGGGCCGCTGGGCGAGCAGATCGCCGGGGGAACCGGCGCAGTGCACGCTGGGCGAGCAGCGGTGCCCGGGCGAGAGCCAGCGTCGAGCAGCGGTGCGCCGGCGAGGCCGAGTGGCGGGCCGGCTCAGCCGGCCTTGCGCCCGACCACCGTGTGGAGCCCCTCGGCATCGTCTCCTCGCCGAACGCCGTGCCGACCGTCGCCTCGACCCCGTGCGCGAGGAGCAGCGGCGGGATGGTGGTGACATCCAGCAGGACGTTGTCATGGCGTTCGTCGTCGCGCCGCCACGAGCCGTCCGGGTTCCGGCTGAAGATCGCCATCTGGCGCACGAATCGATCGGGCGTGGGCAGCGAGAACTGGGTGACCAGCGCCCAGTCGTCGCGCGCCCAGCCGCGCGACCCGTCGTCGCGGCGCAGCGCGCCGTACGCCAGGTCGCAGACGTCGAACGCGAGGATCCCGCCGGGGCGCAGCGCATCGGCCATCGCACCCAGCGCCTCGTGGATGGCGTCGAGCGATGGCAGGTAGTTGATCGGGTGGCCCACGCCCACGATCGCGTCGGCGGGTGGCACCGGGTCGCGAGGCAGCGCCAGCACCTCGAACCCCACCGCGCCCGGCGCCGTCTCCCGCGCGAGGTCCAGCATCGCCGGCGACGCGTCCGTGGCGAGGACGCGGTGTCCGGCCGCGACGAGATGCCGGGTCAGGAGCCCGCTACCGCAGCCGAACTCGACGACCAGGCCGCCGGACGCGCGCACCGGCTCCAGGATGCGCAGGATCCCGGGCGCCACGGCCTCGGCATGGAAGTCGAAGCCCTCGTGGTGCACGCGGGCGAGGTCGGGCCGGTAGTACGGCTCGTCCATCGGGTTGCCGGGCGCGGCGCGCCGTCAGGCCAGCTGCGCGTCGACCGCCAGCTCGACGTTGCCCTTGAGGGCGACCGAGACCGGGCAGTTGTCCTTGGCGTCGTCCGCGAGCTCCGCGAACTTCGCCTGGTCGATGCCCGGCACGGTGCCGCGCACGGTGATGTCGCTGCGCTCGATCTTCCAGCCGCCGCTGCTGTTGTCGAACGTGATCGTCGCCCGCACGTCCAGCGACGTCGGCGGGGTCCCGTTCTTCGCCAGCCGGGCGCTGAAGGCCATCGAGAAGCACGAGGCGTGGGCCGCCGCGATGAGCTCCTCCGGGCTGGTGCGTCCGTCGTGGGCGTCGGTCCGCGAGCCCCAGGTCACCGCGAGGCGCGAGAACGCCCCCGAGGACACGTAGTTGATCGTCCCGGCGCCGTCCGTCAGGCCGCCGGACCAGTTCACATCGGCGTAGCGCGTGATGGCCATCCAATCACCTCCAATACCGGACACAGGGTGCCATGGGGCCGCCCGACGCGTACGCCGATGGCGGCTCGATCCGGTGCTGCTGGCGCACGAGGCGCTGGGAGCGCACGGCCACCGTCGGGAGAGCCCGGCGGCACGCTCGAGCGCCGTCAGCGGGCCTCCCCGCTCCCTGGGTCAAACCGACCGAGCCGGTCGAGGACCAGCGCGTCGGCCTCTGCCATGCTCGAGTGATAGCCGGTCACGGCCGCGAGGAAGTGCCGGCGATTGAGCGCGTACAACCGCAGCGGTGTCCGCGCCTGGACGGTCGTCGTCCGGACGGTGTTCCGCAAGAGCGCGATCTCACCGAACCCTTCACCCGGGCCCAGGACGCGGATCAGCCGGCGATCGCCGATCACCTCGGCCTCGCCGTCCTCGATCACGTAGAAGCAGTCACCACCGTCGCCCTGCCTGAACACCTGCTCGCCCGCTCCGACCTCGGCACGCATGACGTTGAGGGCGAGGTTGTCGATCGCCGGCATGGGCAGCGGGCGGAACATCCCGACGTTCTCCAGCACCTCGACCTCCTCGTCCCGATAGGCGATCGAGGCATCGATCGAGCGGAGGCGCCGCCATGCCAGCGCCGCGACGAGGGGACACCCCAGTCCGAGCGCAACGAGCGCACCGCGTGTCCCCAGCAGGTCGATCGCCAGCGGGGTGGCCAGCGAACCGAGCGCGACCGCCAGCGCCGTCAGGCTCTCCTTCGCTCCAAACACGCGCGCGAGCACCTCGTCGGGCACGAGCCGCGCCGGCAGCGTATGGAGCCCGATGTCGACGAGCACGTTGCCCACGCCGATCACCACCATCAGCGCGATCACCGCGATCGGGTTCGGGAACACTCCAATGAGGCTGAGCGACAGGCCCCAGATGGCGACGCCGACCCCTTCCAGGGCGGCCAGCCGTCGTCCGGTCACGAACACGGTCGATCCGAGGGACCCCGCGACGGCCCCTGCTCCGACGGCCGCGGTCAACAGACCCACTCCAGGCGCGCCGAGCCCCAGGACGTCGAACGCGATGACGACGACGAACACGTTGAAGCAGCCGCGCGTCACGGACTGCACGAGCGCGAGCCCGATGAGCAGGCTCGCATCGCGATGCCGGGCGAGCGCTCGGAACCCATCGACGGTCTCGTGCGCGATTCGCCGCAAGGGTGCCGCCGGACCGCGTGGCGGCGGCTCGTAAGGAAGGCCAACCAGGAGGACCGCCGACAGGAGCGAGATCGCCGCGCTGATCGCGAAAACCGGCGTCACTCCACCCGACTCGAGCAGGAGCGCCGCGATGAAGGGGCCGACCAACGTGCTGAGCGCATCGAGCAGGCCGCGCACCAGGTTGGCGCTGGTCAACTCGAACGGCGTGGTGCACAGCTCGGGCAGCAGCGCCGAGTGGACGGGTCGGAAGCTCGTAAAGGCGAGCGTGGCGAGGATGGCGAGGGTGTAGAGCGCCAGCTCCGGGCCGTCCGTCGCCAGCACGCCCACGGCCGCGACGAGGATGGCGAACCTGAGGAGGCACGACCAGAGGAGGACACGGTCCCGCGGAAAACGATCGCCAAGCGCGGCCCCGAAGGGGGCGACGACCGCGGATGGCGCCATTCGCGCGAACGCAACGAGTCCGACGGCGGCAACTCCGCCGTCCTCGAAGGCCACGACGCCGATCGCGATGGTGAAGATCCAGTCCGCGGTCCATGCGGCGCCGAAGGCCGCTTGCGCCCGACGCAGAGCCGGATTGCGCGCCGTCACCGAAAACGCATGAGCTGACTGCGCGAGCCCGTGCCGCAGGCGATCGGTACGGGAACCCGCCACCACCCGGACGCTGCCTGTTCCCATGGTCTGTGGTGCACGGTAGCACCGTCGGGCGGCGTGTTCGGCTGGCCGGGGCGGGTGATTGCCATCACGGCTGAGCCCGCCGGTCGCGCGGGCGTGCCACCCGGGTCGGCCGAACCCGGGGCGGCTACTAGATCGGCAGTGCGTCCGTCAAGGACCTGACGGGACGAGCGATCAGGCGGTCGCGGCCGGCTCGGTCGCGGGCGGCTCGGCGCCGATCGCTGGCGCCTGTCGCGGCG
>CAWHIA010000017.1:0-76330 GCA_963829155.1 uncultured Chloroflexia bacterium
TCGCCCGATAGTCGCACCACTGGCACGCGCGGCCGGGGTTGGCGACGAACTCGCCGGCGCGGATCGGTGACACGCGGGCCAGGATCGCCTCGCGGGCCGCGTCGAGCTCCTCGTCCGTGCGCATCGTGGTCATTCTGGTCGCCGACTCGGTGAAGTACAGCGTCACCCGCTCGGGCGTGCCGAGGCCCAGCGCGTCGCGGCAGGCCAGCGCGTAGATCGTGAGCTGCAGGTTGTCCGCGATGTCCTTCTGGCTGCTGACCTTGCCGGTCTTGTAGTCGATCACCTCGATGCCGCCCGACGGCAGCCGGTCGATGCGGTCGATCTCGCCGTAGATGCGCACGGGCGGCGTGCCGTCGCCGGGGTCGATCGCGAGGTCGAACTCGACCTCCTCCCCGATCGCCTCCCCCACCGACGACACCTCGCCGTCCCAGAAGTGCTCGAGCAGCTTGTCGATGCGCCGCGCGTAGCCCTCCTCGGTCACCTTGTCGCCGAAGCCCGTCGGCACCCAGCGCTCGCGGAACAGCCGCTCGAGGTCCTCGCGCGTCGGCGCCGCCTCGCCGCGCGCCAGGCGCTCGCGCCGCTCGCGGGTGAACGCCTCGAACGCCTGCGTGGGCCGTCGAGCCGAACGTCAGCGGGGCCGCCGGCCGATCGGGCTCGGGGATCCGGTAGACGTAGTGGAAGGCGTACTTGAGCGGGCACGCCTCGTAGGTCGACAGCGACGAGTAGCTGAACGACCGCCGGCAGCGGCGCGACCTGGAGCAGGTTGGCGCCCACCGCGGCGTCGAGCGCGACCGATCGGAACGTCAGCGGGTCGAGGCCGGCGGCCCGCGCCTCGTCGGCGGTCATCGCGGCGTTGCGGCCGACGTCGGCGAGTCGGGCGGCGAACGCCTCGCGCGCGCCGGCCCCTCGGGATCGGCCTCGGCCGTCGCCTCCATCAGGCCCACCAGCTCGCTCGCCCGCAGGCGCAGCTCCAGGCGTCGCTCGCGGGCCGTCGGCAGCGGCATGACCCGGCGGGCGGCGGCCATCGCGGCCGCGACCCCAGCGCCGTCGACATCGCCGGCACCCGCGTCGCCATCGGCGTCCTCGTCCGTCACCCCGAACGATCGCCGCGAGCTCCGGGTCGATCGTGTCGCCCGTGCGGTCGATCCTGGTCAGCTCCTCGCCCGCCCCGTCGAGCAGCTCCCCGATGAACCGCGACGGCGCCTTGTCCGCCCCGATCGCCGTGCGTCGTCAGGATCAGCCGCTCCTGCGCCCGGGTCATCGCGACGTACAGGAGCCGCCGCTCCTCGTCGGTGTGGATGTCGCCCGTCGGCACGGCCTCGCGCAGCAGCTCGCGCGGGAACCAGCCGCCGGACTGCTCCCTGACCGGCCACTCGTCCGTCGAGCAGCTGCGGGACGATGACGATCGGGAACTCGAGGCCCTTCGCCTGGTACAGGGTCATCAGGCGCACGCCGTCGACGTCCTCGGACAGCTCGACGCTCGTCGGCAGCTCGCCGCCGGCCGCCTTGTACGCGTCGAGGTAGCCGACGAAGTCCGCCAGCGACCGCCCGGGGTTGGCCGCCTGCCAGTCGGCCGCGAAGCGCATGAAGCTCGCGATGTTGGCGACCGAGCGCTTGGCCTCGAGCGTGCCCGCGGCGAGGAGGTCGAGGACCTGGCCCGTCCGCTCGACGTAGCGCTCGAGGATCGTCCACGGGCCCTCGCGCCAGGTCTGCGGGTTGAGCTCCTCCACGAGCCCGACGAGCAGCCGCAGCTTGGCCCGGAGCTCGGGGGCGATGGCCTCGTCGTCGCGCATCGCCGTCGCCGCGCTGCAGCAGGCTGCGACTCGTCGAACCGCGCCGTCCGTGCGTGACGCGGAGGATCTCGAGCGCGTCGAGCCGCCACGGGCCCGCGGTCATCATGCGCACGAGCGCGACGTCGTCCTCGGGGTTCGCGATCGCCCGCAGGCCCTGCTCGAGGTCCCGGATCTCCGGCGCCTCGAACAGCGACAGGCCGCCGACGACGGTGTACGGGATGTCCTCGTCGCGCAGCCGCTTGACGATGGCGTCGCGGTGCTTGTGCTTGCGATACAGGACGGCGACGTCGCTCGAGGCGCCGGCCGGTGCCCTCGCCCGTCAGCGTCCTGGATCGCGTCGACGATCGCGACCGCCTCGTCGTCCGGGCCGGCGCAGACGTGGAGCTCGATCGGGAGGCCGGCCTCGCGCTCGGTCCACAGGCGCTTGTCGGGCTCGTAGCGGGTCTCGTTGCGCGGCGATCAGCCGGTTGGCGCCGGTCAGGACGTGGCCGACGGAGCGGAAGTTCTGCTCGATCCGGAGGCGCCGCGGGGTGCCGGGCGCGCGGCCGTTGCGGTCGTGGGCGGGCGGCCTCGAGAACCGCTCGTCGAACTCGGCGAAGGCGGCGAAGCTGGCGCCCCGGAAGCGGTAGATCGACTGGTCGTCGTCGCCCACGACCATCACGTTGTCCGGCCGGTCCGGCGTGCGGCCGAGGAGCTCGATGAGCTCGATCTGGGCGACGTTGGCGTCCTGGAACTCGTCGACCAGGATGTACCGGAACTGGCGCTGCCAGCGGCGCAGGACGTTGGGCTTGGTCCGGAACAGCCGGGCGACGAGGGCGATCTGCTCGCCGAAGTCGAGGGCGCCGCGCGGCGCCGAGCTCGGCCTCGTAGGCGTGGTAGACGCGGGCGAGCTCGCGCAGCCGGACGATCTCGAGCGCCGCGCGCGTCGCGCACGTAGTCGTCGGCCAGCTTGTCGATCCTCGGGATGGTCCTCGTCGGGAACCGCCCGCCGCGGCTGCGCGCTGCCGTCGCCGGCGATCGTGCGGCGCGCCTCGCGGTCGGCGACCTTGTCGCAGCCACGCGCCTTCCAGGTCGTCGCCGGCGCGCTCGCGCGCCCGCAGGTCCGCGTAGCCCGCCGCGAACCTTGCGCAGCGGCGTGAGGTTGCCCTGGGTCTCGAGCCGGACCTCGCGCGTCGCTCGAAGCTCCCGTATCGGGCCTCGAACACGTCCCGCTCGGCCTCGACGAACCGGTCGAAGTCCTCGGGCGCGACCAGCTCGTCCTTCGCCCGGTTGATGAACTGGACGAAGCCCGGGAACGCGTAGTTCGTGTGGTAGCGGAGGCGCGAGCTCGGCTCGCAGGTCCTGGAGCAGGAGCATCTGGCCGACGCCGTCGAGCACGTCCGGCCGCGCCGGCAGCCCGGCGTCGGCCGCCGACTCGGTCAGGATCCGCTGGCAGAAGCTGTGGAAGTTGCTGACCGACATCCGGGCGCGCGTCGCGACCCCGACGGCCTCGTCGATCCGCGCCGCCAGCTCGGCCGCCGCCTTCACGTTGTACGTCAGGACGAGGATCTGCTCGGGGAGGAGGGCCTCGAACGGGTTGTCGTGCGCCGGCCTCGTCCGGCGCAGGAGCCCGCTGGCGCCGTCGCGTCGCCCTTGGTCTCGAGCAGCCACCGCACGCGCTCGACGATGACCCGCGTCTTCCCCGTCCCGGCGCCGGCGATCACGACGACCGGCCCATCGCCCGCCTCGACGATCGCGCGCTGCTCGGGCGTGAGCTCGACGCGCTCCGGTGCCATCGTCACGTGCCCCCGTCCCCCCTCAATACCGGTACAGCGAGGCGACGAATGGAACGCGGTTGAAGACCATCAGGCCGATCGGGAGCGTGACGATCAGCACGATCAGCAGCCAGCCGATCGCCCATCACGATCGCCGACAGCCCACCAGCCGACGAAGATGAACCACAGCCCGCGGACGGGCCACGACACCTGGGCGACGGGGACCTGCACGAAGTTCACGAAGCCGGCCGAGTCGATCATCCGCTGGACCTCGCGGGTCCTCGGCCGGAGCGTGATCACGGTCGGGATGCGGTTGATCAGCCAGATCCCGAGCGGCAGCCCGATGATCGTGATCATCGCGAGCCAGGCGATCGCCGACACGATCCCGGTCAGCCACCAGCCGACGAAGATGAACCAGAGCGCGCGCACGAGCAGCCCCGGGCCCTGCTGGACCTCGTAGTTGGCGGGCACGGGCGCATACGGCATCGGCGCCATGGGCGGCGGCGCGGACGGTGGTTGCGACGGCGTAGGCGGGAGCGGGGGCAACGGGTCGGTCAACGATGGGCCTCTCTCGACGGCGATCGGGTGGCTCTCTCCCCACTCGACCCCGTCCTGTAGTGCCGATCATGCGCACTGACCGTGCCACCTTGCATGTCACGCGCGGTGCACGGGCGCACCGGCGGCCAGCGGCCAGAACCGGCGGCACCAGAGCCCTAGGCTAATCCTCGTGACACTCACGACGCCGCGACGCCACCGTCACTCTGGCGACACGCCGACTTCCTGAAGCTGTGGACGGGTCAGACGATCTCCGAGCTGGGCTCGGTCGTGACCCGCACGGCGATCCCGCTCGTGGCGCTGCTCGTCCTCGGCGCCGGCCCGACGGACATGGCGCTCCTGGTGGTCGCCGGCAGCCTGGCCATCCTCCTCGTCGGGCTGTTCGCGGGGGCCTGGGTCGACCGGCTCCGGCGCCGGCCGCTCCTGATCGGCACGGACGCGCTGCGGTCGCTGCTCCTGCTCTCGATCCCGATCGCGTACGCCGCGGATGTCCTGCGGATGGAGCAGCTCTATGTCGTCGTCTTCCTGGAGGGGTGCCTGGGCGCGCTGTTCGATGCGGCCTATCCCGCCTACGTCCCGTCGCTGATCGGCGTCGATCGCGTCGTCGACGGCAACAGCAAGCTCGCGACGAGCTCGTCGCTCGCCGAGATCGGCGGCCCGGGGCTCGCGGGCGCGCTGGTCCAGGTGGTGAGCGCCCCGTTCGCGATCCTGGTCGATGCGGTGTCGTTCGCCGTGTCGGCGGTGTCGATGCTCCTCATCCGCACGCCGGAGCCGCCACGGCCGCCGAGGACGACCACGACGCCGATCCGGCAGGAGATCGTCGAGGGCCTCGGGCTGGTCCTGCACCACCGGGTGCTCCTCCCGATCGCGATGCGGTCGGTGGTCGCCCACGTCGCCGGATCGTTCTACGGCGTCCTGTACACGATCTACCTGATCGACGACCTGCACCTGACGCCGTTGCTGCTCGGCATCGTCGTCTCGGCGGGTGGCGTCGGCGCGCTGGTCGGCTCGCTGTTCGCCCAGCGGGTCATCCGCAGGCTGGGGATCGGCCCGGCGCTGATCTGGACCGCGGTCGGCGCGTCGGCGATCGGCATCCTCACCCCCCTCGCGCAGGGACCGATCGCGCTCGCGACGCTGATGGTGTTCATCCCGCAGCTGCTCGGCGACGGCCTGCAGACGATCGAGGGCGTTGCCGAGCTCTCGCTGATCCAGGGCCTCAGCCCGGACCGGGTCCTGGGCCGGGTCAACGCCACCATGGAAGTGTTCTCGCACGGGATCGCCTATCCGATCGGGGCGCTCGCGGCCGCGGCCGTCGCGGGGGTGATCGGCGTGCGTGGGGGGATCGCGCTCGGCTGGGCCGGGATGGCCGTCTCGATCCTGTTCCTGGTGTTCTCGCCGTTGCCCAGGATCCGCACGATCTCGGACGAGCGGGCGATCGAGGCCTGATCCTTCGGGGTTCAGGACCTCGAGGCGGGGCGTCGCAGCCGCTCCGCGAGCGAGGCTATCTCCCATCCGCTCACGTCGATCGTCGCGTCCTCATGCCGGAGCTGGTGCGCGAAACCCATGAGCAGGCTGTGCGGGTCGAGCCAGCCGTCGTGCGGCGACAGCACTGCGGCCGCTAGGTCGTCCACGTTCATCGAGGGATAGCGGTGCTTCAGCTCGTCCGGCTCGAGCCAGAGTCTTTACGGGATCGGCTGCGGTTGCCACTCCCCGCCGGCCGCTCCCGGGACCAACAGCTTCCGGTCCGTGCCGTCGGCTCTGACGCTCCACAACGACGACACCTCTTGGTCGAGCCCCGCAAATAGCACCCGGTCGCCGGCGGGCGACCACCCGAGGAGCCCGAGACCGTTGATCTTCAGACCGGTAGCAACGGTCCGGTCAGCCCCGCTCGTGATGTCGACGACCGCGATGTCGAAGGTCTGGGCGTCGGCGTCGGTGACCCGCCGATGCGCGACCTGCGTCCCCGTCGGCGACCAGATCGGGCGCAACGCGCCCGCCGGGCCGACGCCTCGAAGGTCAGTGCCGTCCGCATTGGCCACGACGAGCGAATCGCCGTCGTTCGCGACCATGTGACTGCCGTCGGGCGAGAAGCTCACGTCGCCTCCAGAGCGGGTGATGAGCTCGTCCTGGGCGAGGCGGCGCGGCGCCGACCCATCGACCGGCAACTGCCAATAGCCGGTTGGCGCACCCCCTAGGCCGAGACGGACGTACACCGATCGGCCGTCGGGCGCCCAGAAGCCAGGTGACTCTCGCGCCCGCACGTAGCCAGTAGGTAAGGCCAGGGACTCCTCCAAGGCGCCATCGATCCCGTAGATGCTGATCTGGGTGGTGCCGATCCCTTCGGAGCCGCCGGTCCAAGCCTCGATCCGGGTCGAGTCGGGCGACCACGTGGCATCGACCCAGATGTTCGGGATGGACGCGACGACGCGCCCGCTGGCGTCGGCGATATGTCCGGTCAACTGTGCGGTAGCGCCAGGCCCTTGCAAGTCGAAGAACAGAAAGTGACGCCCGTCCGGTGCCCATGCGGGTCCGCCATCCCCGAACGTGTACGACGGGCCCCCGCCGAGCGTCGGCTCCACGGAACGCCGTCGGCCACGATCCTCGGGTGCACTCCATCCTGGTCAGCTAGGTAGATGTCAGCGTTGAGCGCGTAGGCGAGCAGGCCTCCTGTTGGCGGGCGCTCGATCAGGCGGCTTCCGACCAGAGCCGCGGCGGCGGCGAAGGCAGCCACGAGCGCGACCGCGACGATCGCCCAGACTAGGCGCGATCGATCCGCCAATCGGGCGGTGGAACGCCGCCCGATCCGGAGCGCCATGCCGTGCGCGTCTGGCGTTCCATCGAGCCGGCCGGCCTGCCAGCCGAGGAAGCGCCGGAGTTGCTCGTCCATCCGCTCGTCGTTACTCATGACTCGCGCTCCCCGAGTTCGTCTGCGCAGCCGATCCTTGGCCAGACGCAGCCGCGATCGGACCGTCTCGAGCGGGGCGCCGACGAGGTCGGCGGTCTCCGCCACCGAGTAGCCCGCGTACATGTGGAGGGCGACGACCGCACGCTGGTCTGCGGACAGCTCTCCGAATGCCGACCGGAGGGCACTCCATTCGGGCAGATTGCTCGCTGGATGTGTCGGCAAGTTCGATCCAGCGTGACGCCGGACCTCGGCGCTGAAGAGGCGTCCGAGCCACGAGGTCCGGGAGCGGCCGATCCGACTCGCCTCGCGGACGACGATCCGATCGAGCCAGGGCCGAAGGCTCCCGTCTTCTCGGAGACTCGACCGCCGGCGCCATGCCTGCTCGAGCGCCATCTGGACCGCATCCGCGGCGTCAGGCCCGTCGCGGCAGATCAGGCGAGCCAGACGAACGAGTCGGTCGTAGTGCTCGACGACGAACGCGTCGAGGGCCACGTCGACCAGGACGCCCGTGTCTCCGTCCGTCAGGTCGACGTCCAAGGTGCGGGTCGACTCTTTGTCGGTCATCTCAATAGGTATAGAACGAGCTGGACCCCCAAACGGGTCAATGTGCGTAGCCGTCTTGCCCGACCGATGTCCGCAGGCTCCACGCCATGGCATCACCAGCCGACCGTTTGATCATCGGCCCAAGGTGTCGGTCATCCTGCCGCGGGCTGTCTTCCGGCGGCACTCACGTCGGCTCAGGTGCGGCGGGGCGACATGCTCTCACGACCAGATCGATCCCGCTGGTAAGCCAGCATGCTGGTATGCTGGGTCGATGAAGGTGACGATCGATCTCGATGCCGACCTGTACCGGAGCCTCAAGGTCGAGGCGGCGCGCGCCGATCGGAGCGTCCGCGACGTGATGGCCGACGCGCTGTCGCAGTGGCTCGAGCGGCGCGAGGACGACGAGGATCGCGCGTCAGCGGCCGAAGCCCTGGCCGAGTACCAGCGCGACGGCGGGACGGCGGCGGCCGACTACTTCGAGAAGCTGGCGGCCGAGACGAAGGCGGAGTACGGGTCCGACCGGTGACCCGCGGCCGGTCGAAGCGCGCGCAGCCCTACCGAGTCGACCTCTCCCCCGCCGCCACGCGTCAGCTCCGCAAGCTGCCGCCCGGCGACGCCGCCCGGCTTCGCGGACCCATCCTGGCCCTCGCGATCGAGCCCCGGCCGCCCGGCGCGACGCCCCTCGTCGACAGCGACTGGTGGCGGCTCCGCGTCGGCGACCTCCGGATCGTCTACGCGATCGACGACGCGAAGCGCCTGGTCATCGTGCTGCGGGTCGCCCGCCGCGACGAGAGCACGTACCGCCGCTAGCGCGTCAGTGATGCTCGCAGGCGATCCCGTCGTGGTCGCGGTCGAGGCCCTTGTTCGCGCGATAGAGGGGCCGGCTGTGCTTGAAGTTGGTCACCGGCGTGCCGTAGGTGAAGTCGTAGGCGGACGGCCTGCCGACGCCGTGCGGGTAGACCTTGTGCATCGCCCGGCAGGTCGAGAAGCTCCGGGCGGCCATCGCCTGGCCCGGCACGGCGACCAGGAGGCCCCCAGCAAGCATGGCCGTGGCGATGGCGCGAGCGACGGTTCGAGTCATCCCTGCTCCTTCGTGGACGGTGACGGTCGGTGCGGCCCTCAACGCCGGGATACGCCGCTCGTCGCATCGCGGATCCACTTGCGGCCGGGCATACGCTGGCCCTGGGAGCGCCGCGAACATTCCACGCGAGCGCCGAACGGGAGAAGAGCCACCATGGCTGAGCATCCGAACGTTGCCCTGGTTCGCCGCGCGATGCAGGCGATGAACGAGATCGACATGTCGAAGGCCAACGAGGAGATGGCGGTCGTCGAGGCCTTCATGGCCGACGACATCGTCTGGCACGAGATCGGGCGCGCCGAGCCGCGTCGCGGCAAGGACGAGCTGCGCGCCGAGATGGGCTCGATGGGCGACATGACCATCAAGTACGAGCTCCACGACGTCGTCGCCAACGACGATCACGCGATCGCGCTGGGGACCGCGACCGCCACGCGCAACGGCAAGACGCTGGTGTACCGGACCGCCGAGATCTTCCACATCCGCGATGGCAAGGCCACCGAGCGCTGGGCCTTCTCGGACGACACGGCCGAGATCGTCGCGTTCTTCGCCTGAGGCGTCGTCGGCCGGCCTGACGACCCCCGGCTTCGTCAGGTCGTTCCGGCAACCTCGGCTCGGATCCACGCGATGACGTCCGCGACCACCTCGGGGCCCTCGGGCTCGTTCATCGTCTCGTGACGGAGGCCCAGGTAGACGCGGCGGGTCACGCCCGGCAACCCCTCGAACGGCTCCGACGCCGACATCGGCACCAGCGGGTCGTCGGCGCCGTGGAACACGTAGGTCGGGATCGACAGCTGGCCCACCGTCGCGTTGACGCGGTCCTGGGCCGCGAACGCCGCGGCACCCAGCCGCACGGTGCCTGTCGGCGAGCAGCCCGGATCCACGCTCGCCAGCCGGCCGACCTCCGGGTCGCGCGACAGCGCCTCCGGTCCCCACGCGTTCTTGAACGCGAGCGTGGGCAGGAGGCGCGCCACCGTCGGCCCGAGCGCGTGCTGCCAGCGCGGCAGCCGATCGTCCAGGGCGGGCGACGAGAGCACGAGGAGATCGGGCAGCGACCGGCCGGACAGGACGTAGTCGGTGCAGACGAGGCCGCCCATCGAGTGGCCCATCAGCACGACGGGCGAGCCGGCCGCCGCGGCCCGAACCCGCTCGAGGACCATCGCGACGTCGTCGAGGAAGTCCGTCCAGCGCTCGACGTCGCCCCGCGGGCCGCCGGACCCACCCGAGCCCCGCAGGTCCAGCGCCGTCACGTCGATCCCCGCCTCGGCGAACAGCCCGCCCGTGCGCTCGTAGCGGCCGGAGTGCTCGCCGGCGCCGTGGATGAGCAGCATCCGGGCCCAAGCGCTCCCGGCGACCGCCCAGCGACGGATGAGCAGGCTCGTCCCGTCGAGCGGCGTTGACGGCCACGGTCGTCGACGTGGCGCCGTTCGTGATCGTGGGCATCAGTGGGTCAATCCTCGACCGACGTGGAGAACGTAGACGGTCGTCGGCTGGGTCTTTCCCTTGAGTTCGAGGCGGCGCAGCTCGAGCGAGCCGGTCTCGAGGCCGGCGCGTTCTGCAGCCCGGTCGTTGACGAGAACTTCGCCGGGCCCGGCCGCGGACGCAAGCCGCGCGGTGACATTGACGATGTCGCCGAGGGCCGTCATCGCCGCCGTGTGGGTCTCGCCGACCGACCCGACGAACGCGGTTCCGGTCGCGACGCCGACGCCGACCGGCAGCCACGGCCCACCGGAATCGCCATGGCCAGTTGCCTCGAGCAGCGCGCGCGCCGCAGCGATCGCGCGCGCCGGATGTTCGTCGTGGGCGAGCGCCGGGATGAAGATTCCGACGACCTCGTCGCCGACGAACTTGTCGACGATGCCGTCGTGGGCGACGAGGACGCGTACGGCGACGTCGTAGAAGCGGTCGAGAAGGGTTCGGAATGCCGTCGGCGAGATCCCTTCCGCCAGGGTCGTCGAGCCGCGGATGTCGGCGAACAGGAAGGACGATTCGATCTCCGCGCCGCCGTGGTAGCGATCAAGGAGTTGGAAGCAGGCGCCGCAGTAGTCCGGGTTGTTCGGCCACGGCGCTCGACCTCGCCACCGCATCAACGCGGCGACCGGGCCGCCGAATGGTGCGGCGCACATCTTGCAGCGCGGCGTCCCGGGGAGGTGCTTCAGGCGGCCCCGATTGCGCGCGTAGACCGGATCCGTGCCGTCGAGGATCGCCCGCCACATCGCCTCGTTCGGGTTCGGAGCGGGATCGGGATCGCTGCCCTCGGCACGCCGATTATCCACGCCCGCCGGCTCCCACTAGACGAACGCCTGAAGGTCGCAGAAGTGTACTGCGACCCCGCGCGCCGACCGATCAGGCCGACGGAGCCCGGGGCACTCGGCTCGCGTCGCCCCAGCTCGTAGGTCGCCGACCCGGCGACCGAGAAGCTCTTCGTCTCGCCGGTCTGCTCGGCGGTGAGCTCGAGGTCGGCGATGCCGCCGTTGCGGACCTCGTGGGCACCGCCCGACGGGTCGTCGTAGCGCCAGGTCGCGATCTGGGTCGCCCTGCGCCTCGACTCGCCCGTGCACCACGATCCCGCCGCCGGCCACCTTGAACGTGGCACCCGAACGGGCCCTCCTGCAGGTGGAACGACGGGATCCGGCTGAACCCGCCGAGCCGGTGCCGCTTGCCCTCGAACTCGATGACCCCGTTGGCGATCCACGGCAGCAGCCGGCCGGCGACGCGGACCCGTCCCGCCACGAGGTCGAGGAACCCGTGGCCGCCGTCGATCCCCGTGGCATCGATCCAGACCCACCGCTCGGCGTGCTCGCTGCCCCAGTTGTGCCCGACCATGCCCGGGCCAACTCTCCATCTCGACGGTCCGATCGCCGAGGCGCAGGACGCCCGAGAACCGCGAGCTCGGGTACGGCGAGCGGACCTTGGTCCGCGGAAACGACCCCGAATACATCCACCCGCGCGACAGGTGGTCGAAGGCGTCCGCGCCGTCGTCGAATGTCAGGTCCCAGCCGAGCTCGCCGCCCTCTCGGGCGATCGAGCCCGTCGCGTGCCCGGGCGTCAGGCTGGCCTCGCCGATCGCGATGTAGCCGCCGGGCGGGAAGACGAGCCGAGGGGGAAACGACGCCTTCGCGGCGAGTGGAGCCGGCGAAGCAGCATCGAACCAGGTCAGCCACAGGGAGGCCGTTGCGTCCGCGCCGGGCGGGCGATCGATCGTGTACCGGATCCAGACGGATTCGCCGCCCGAGGGCCGGTTCGCGCGCAGGAAGAAGCTCTCGTAGTGACCGGCCCCGGCCGCCAGGCCCGGGTAGCGCGCCTCGGTTCGCAAGGCCGGAGCGTAGCAGCGCGCGCGACGTCGGCATTTGCCGATGTCCGGTATGGACGGACGTCAACTGTGCGCCCGCCGACCGGCCCCTAACCTCCGGCGATGGCCGGCACCAAAACCCGGTGCAGCCAGACCCACCGAGAGGTTCTCCCCGTGAAGCGATTCCACCTGCCCAATTCGCGACGCGCCCCGCTGACCGCCATCCTCGGCATCACCCTCCTCGTCCTGGCCGCCATTCCCGCGCCCGTCTCCGCAGCCACGCCCGTGTGCAACGGCCTCGGCGCGACGATCGTCGGCCAGCCGGGCGAGAGCGCCGTCCGCGGCACGCAGGGCCCGGACGTCATCGTCGCCCTCGAGCCCGGGGTCCGGATCGACGGCCGCGGCGGCGACGACACGATCTGTGCCGGCCCGAGCGACAACATCGTCAATGGCGGCGCCGGCAACGACTGGATCAACGGCGGCGACGGCAACAACACGATCGACGTCGGCACCGGCGACAACACGGCCTATCGCGGGCTCCGGCAACGACGTGATCGTCGGCGGCTCGGGCAACGACACCGCGTATGCCGGCGACGGCGACAACCTGGTCTCGCTGCAGGCGGGCGACGACGTCATCGTCACCGGCTCCGGCACCGACCGGATCGACGGCGCACACGGCTTCGACACGTGCGACGGGGGCGGCGGCGTGAACTACATCGGCCACTGCGAGGCCTGAGTCCTCAGCCACCGAACGAAGGGCGTCGGGCGCGAGCTCGGCGCCCTTCGTTCGCATCGGCGAGGTGCTCGAACGCACCACCCGGAAACCGCCGGGCATCCACCGGCGTCTAGCGCCCGGACGGCCGGGCAGCGGGACCCACCGGTCGACACACCGATCGCGCAGGTGGCGCGCTCCGGCGGGACCCGACTCGGTGGACCAACGACGATGACCGACTCCCAGGATCGCGGCACGGACCGCGCCTCGCTCCCCGCTCGCGGCCCCGGCCGCACGACCCTCGGCTGGATGGCGATCGCCGGCGTGGCGGCCCTCGCGGTCGGCCTCGTCGCCGGACCCGCGCTCGGCGCCGCGACGGCCCCCCAGCCCCGGTACGCTGCGGCCGTGAACGCCACGGACCAGCCGCCCGAGCACACGATCGCCGTCACCGGCAGCGGCAAGGTCACCGTCGTCCCCGACCTCGCCACCATCAACCTCGGCGTCCTGATCGAGCGCAACACGGCCAAGGCCGCGCGCCAGGCGGCGGCGGAGTCGATGACCCAGGTCCTCGCGGCGCTCAAGGCGCTCGGGATCGACGACAAGGACATCGCCACCTCGACGATCTCCCTCCAGCCGGTCTACGACTACTCGAACAACAACTCGCCCAAGGTCCGCGGCTACCAGCTGCAGAACGCGGTCACCGTCACGGTCCGCGACCTCGACAAGGTGAGCGACGTGCTCGACGACTCCGTCGTGTCCGGCGCCACCCAGGTCAACGGCATCAGCTTCGACGTCGCCGATCGCGCCGCGTCCGAGGCGAAGGCCCGCGAGGCCGCCGTGGCCGACGCGAAGGCGAAGGCCGACACGCTCGCGAAGGGCGTGGGCGTCTCGATCACCGGCGTGTCCTCGATCAGCGAGACCGTCTCGACCCCGGTCTGGTACGGCCGCGAGATGGCCGCGGGCGCGCTCGCCCCGGCCGACGCCTCGACCCCCGTCATGCCCGGCACGACCGACGTGACGATCGACGTCCAGGTCACGTTCCTGATCAACTGATCTCGCTCAGGTACCATCAACGCGACCGCGATCGGCAAATCTCACGATCGGCCTCGACGGCCATCCGCGACATCGCGGGGACCAGGCATTCCATCCCGGAGGGGTTGATGACCAAGCATTCTCGATACGAGCGTGAGCGACGTGCAACCGACGTCCAGCGCATGAAGGAAGTCCAGGCCGCGTGGTACGCGAGCCTCCCCGCGGCGACGGCGCTCGCGTTCAGCCGAGAGGTCGAGGCCGCCCAGGCCAGAGTCCCCGTCGTCCGGCCCGACATGGCCCCGGGCACGGCCCCCAATCCGCCGCGGCCGGGCCGGGAGCCCAAGCCGCCGAAGGACGAGCAGCGCTCGCGCAGGTCCTACTGATGACCCGCAAGCGCAAGGTCATCTACCCGCCGTCCCGCAGCTCCAAGGGCGCACCGCCGCCCCGCGCGCCGCAGGTGACCCCGCCGACCGTCGCCACGATCAACACGCAGGCCGGCGTCGGCCGCGCCGGGATCGTGCCGGGCCTCCGGGTCGTCATCCAGGGCACCGGCCTCTACACCGGCGAGACCGCCGTCGTGCAGTCGCTCGTCCCGGGCGTGATCGCCGCGGCCGTCGTGAAGACCGATGGCGGGCAGACGCGCCGCGTGCGGACCGTCGACCTCGCGCCGGCACCGAAGGTCGTCGCCGAGCCGGCCGGAGCCGCGCCGGCCGGAGCCACGCCGAGGCGTAGCCACGCCCGCGCGAGGCGTAGGCCGCCCGCATCCGCGATATGGACTCGATATGGACTTGCAACGTGAGTCCGTCGAGCGCCGGTGTGTAATGGCCCGTACCACCCGCGCCCGGCACGACCCGCCGGGCCTGTCGTTCGTATCCGGGGGATGGAGGACGACCGGTATGGCCGGTTCGCGTCGCCCCGGATCCCGACGACTCGCGCTGATCGTCGGCGCGTCCATCTCGATCGTCGCGCTCGTCGGAGGCCCCGTCGCCGCCGAGGAAGGCGGAGAGGGACGCGACCTCCCGGTCGAGTTCGTCCACAACAACCTCGAGGACGCCCCTGTCGCGGGCGCCGTCTGGGCGGCCGGGCCGGCGCTCAAGAACGGCGACGCGATCTGCTCGACGGCCCCGACGAACGACGCCAACGTCAACGTCAGCTGCGAGGGCGTCGGTCCCCACAACGAGACCACGATCGCGGTCAACCCCACCGACCCCGACAACCTGATCTCCGGCGCCAACGACTACCAGCTGGCGATCAACCCGGGCGGCCACGTGACGGCCTCGACGCGCTCCCGCGCGACCGTGTCGTTCGACGGCGGCCACAGCTGGACCACGTACCCGATCCGCACGACGTCGACCTACCAGGCCACCGGCGACCCGGCCGTCGACTTCGACGATGCCGGCAACGCGTACTACGCGACGCTCGGCTTCCGGTTCGTCGGGCCGGCCAACGCCCAGAACCCGGACGTTCTCGTCTCGGTGTCCAAGGACGGCGGCGTGCCACTGGGACGCCCACCGCGTGGCCCAGGGCAGCGGCAACGGCACGTCCGTGGGCGACCTGCTCGACAAGGAGTACGTGACGGCGTGGGGCGAGGGCAACGCGCTGGTCACGTTTGGCGACTTCCGGCTCGGCCACAAGGGCGCGCTGGAGTCCGCCCGGATCTACTCGACCGTGACCCACAACGCGGGCGCCACGTGGACGACACCGGTGCTGGTCTCCGGCGACGCGCTGTTCGCGTTCGTCTCGACGCCCATCGCGACCGCTGACGGCCGGATCTTCGTGGCCTACGAGGACTTCACCCACTTCGACAACGGCCGCGACGACTACGCGGTCGCCGAGCTCGACCCCAACACGGGCGCTCGGATCGCGGGCGCGTTCAAGGTCGACACCCTGATCGACGGCACCACCGACTACCCGATCGCGCTGGGTCGCCAGACCTACCAGGACTCGATCTTCCGTTCGTGGTCTGCCGGCAACATCGCGGCCGATCCCACCGATGGCGACCACCTCGCCGTCGAATGGTCGGACATGCGCAACAGCCCGCTCCCCGCCCCGGCAAACCCGTACGTGGCGGTCACGAACTCCGACATGATCGTCAGCCAGTCGTTCGACGCCGGGCGAACGTGGTCGACGCCCGTCGCGATCGAGCTGCCGGGCGACCAGTTCCAGGGCTGGGGCGCCTACGACGCCAACGGGCTGCTGCGGATCGGCTTCTTCGACCGCCAGTACGACGCGGCCAACCACCAGTACGGCTACACGCTGGCGACCGAGACGTCCGCGGGCTCGCTGTCGTTCTCGACCGACGAGCTGACGACCGTTCGCTCCGACCCGACGAAGAACAACCTGTGGTTCGCGGCGACGCTCGACCCGGACTTCCCGTTCGCGACGTCGTTCATCGGCGACTACTCGGGGATCGCGGCGACGCCGTCGGGCGGCGTGGTCGCCGTCTGGACCGACCTCCGCAACCAGGTCAGCTTCGCCGGCGGAACCGGCGCGGACGAGGACGTGTACTTCGCCACCTCGCCGTAGCTCGGCGCCGATGATCCAGAGCGATCCCGGTCAGCCGATGGTGCCGGCCGGGATCGCGCTCGCCTGGGCATTTGAGCGAGCCAGCGCCGCGCGCTCGGCGACGCGATCCGCGACGAACGCCGCGTCGCGCCACACCCCGCCGAGGAGCGCGGAGGCGATGGCCGTCTGGAACGGCAGTCCCACGACGTACAGGCCCGCGACGCCGGCAACGATCCCGTTGTCCTGGATGGGCCAGCCGTCGGCATTCGTGATCGGCGGCTCGATCCAGGCGTAGTCGCGCCGGTAGCCGGTGCACCAGACGACGTTGGCCACGTCGAGCGCGGCGCCTCCATCGAGCGTCGGCTTGCCGCCGCTGACGCCACTGACGCGCCCGAGGAGGCGTTCCACGCCCGCCGCCGCCAGGAGATGGGGCCTGGCCCGTTCGACGGCCTCCCCGTGGAGCTGGATGCTGGCGCGCGCCTTGCGGCCGATCGGCGTCCGCACGGTCATGATGTGGTTCGCACCGAACCAGATCAGCGGATCGAGCCATCGGCCGACGCGGCCCTCGGTGTCGAACGGCAGGTGCCCGGTGTCGCGCCCGGCCAGCCACACGTGGCGGCCACCCGCACGCGCGATGTCGAGCGCGATCTCGGAGCCCGAGTTGGACGCGCCGACGACCAGCACCGGGCCGTCTCGAAGCTGCGCCGGCCGGCGGTACTCGCTGGCGTGGAGCTGCAGGATCCCGGGGTCGAGGTCGCCGGCGAACGACGGCACGAGCGGGTGGTGGTACGCGCCCGTCGCGAGGATCACCTGCTCGGCCTCGAGCACAAGGTCGCCCGCCGTGACCGCGAAGCCGGACCCGTCCGGCATCGCCCGGACGCGATCGACCCTGACGCCCGTGTGGACGGGCAGCTCGAACCGGCGCGCGTAGGCGTCGAGGTAGTCGGCCACGTCGTCCTTCGTCGGGAACGTGTGCGGGCCGGCGGGGAACGGCATCCCCGGCAGGTTGTCGTACTTGGCCCGCGTGAACAGTCGCAGGCTGTCCCAGCGGGACCGCCACGCATCGCCGACGCGCGCGCCGGCGTCCAGGATCGCGAAGCTGAGTCGGTGCTGCCGCAGGTAATAGCCGGCGGCCAGTCCGGCCTGGCTCCCACCGATCACGATCACGTCCAGGCGATCGCCGTCGCGCAGATCCTGCATGTCGCGCCTCCAGGCACCGATGTCGGGTGCGGAGGCGACCGGTTCGCCCGGTCGCCGGGGACGACGCTACGGGCGCGCGTACCGCCGACGCATCGACTGAACGATGCAATCCGCGTGGGGGCCCGTATGGGTCGTTCTATGCAGACGGCGCCACCAGGTCGTGCTCGTACGCGTACGCGGTCGCCGCGGAGCGGGAGGTGAGGTCGAGCTTGGTGAAGATGTTCGCGACGTGCCTGGCGACCGTCTTCTCGCTGATGACGAGGTCGGAGGCCATCGCCCGGTTCGTCTTGCCGGTCGCGAGCAGGCGCAGGACCTCGAGCTCGCGGGGCGTCAGGCCGCCGGCGGTTGGCTGTGCCTCGGCCGCTCGCCGATCCCGGAGGGCCTTCAGGCGACGCAGGGCGGGGGCTGCGCCGAGGTCCCGGAACACGCGGCCCGCGGCATCGAGCTCCATGTCGGCGGTGTCGTCGTCGCCGAGCCGGCGGCACGCCTGGGCGACGAGCAGCCGTACGCGCGCTGCCTCGTACGGCGCCTCGACCGCCTGCCATGCGGCGAGCGCCCGCTGCAGCTCGTCGAGCCCGCTCGCCACCTCGCCCTCGGCCAGCAGGACGGAGCCCTCGGCCCGGGCGGCGAACGCGACGAGCAGCGGCGCCTCGAGCTCCGCGGCGAGCGTCGCCAGCTCGTCGGCTGCGGCGCCGGCCCTCTCGACCTGCCCGGCCGCCAGCGCGATCTCGACGAATGCGTCGAGGAGCCGGGGGCGCGCGGCCGAATCCGTCGACGTGTCGACCGCTCGCCGGATCGCGGTCACCGCTTGGGACAGGCGTCCCTCGTCGAGCCGCAGCAACGCGAGGCCCGGCTGCGGCACCCGCCCCAACCGGTTGGCGTCCCGATACGCCTCTTCGGCCTCGGCCGCCTCGCCGCGAAGCCGGTGCAGCTCGGCGCGCCGATAGGAGGCCTCGCCCGCGACCTGGTCCGCGCTGGGCCGCGGCGACGCGTCCGAGGCGCGCCGGGCCTCGAGGAGCGCCTCCGGCCAGGCGCCATGGAGCGTCATCAGGTCGGCGCGATAGACGAGGCAGGCGCCGCGGTACGGGACGAGGTCGGGATGCGCCCCGCACCAGCCGGCCAACGCGGCCGTCCACTCATGGGCGCGGCTGAGGTCGAAGATCCGCTGGCAGGTCTCGATCACGGCGCAGTAGACGATGCCCATGACGATGGGCGACACCTCGCCCGCCGTCACCGCCACCATCGCCTCGTCGAGCAGGGCCACGCCGTGTGGAACCTGGCCCAGGCCGATCAGCGCGTCCCCGAGCCCCAGCCGGGCGATCGTCGCGAGGTCCGCGTCCGCGTGCAGGCCGGCGATCCGCGCCGCCTCCCGGAACGCGGTGGCTGCGGCCTCGAAGTTGCCGGCCTCGTGGTCTCCCAGGGCCGGAGGCACGAGCAGATAGCCGTGGACGAGCGCGTCGCGGCCGGACTCGTCCGCATGGCGCGCCGCGCGCGCGAGCCAACCGCCGCCGCGCACTGGCTCACCGCGGGACAGCAGCCCGAACCCGATCCAGAAGGCGCGGCGAGCCGCGCGATCGACGTCGCCCTCGCGCAGTGCCTCGGCGTAGGCACGGGTCTGGAGCTCGACGGAAGCCTCGTCGCGGCCGACGAGGTACGCGGCCTGCGCTGCCAGCTCGAGGTCGTCGAGGCTCAGCGGGTGCGCGCGGTCAGCCTCCGTGAGCCGGGCGTACGCGTCGGCCCACGCCTCGCGCGCGTAGGCCGCCCGGCCGTCCGCGAGGGCGTCGCCGGCGGGCCTGGACTCAGGCATCCCTCGTCGCCATGCGCCGCACTCTACGCCGGTCGGGGACCGTTGACACGCGGTACGACCCTTGGTCATACTCGACAAGCGATGAAGTATGAATCTCGGTCCGACCACGATGAGCGCCCGTTCCCGAGCTTCCGCGAGGCGCTCGAGCCCTACCTGACAACCGACGATCCCGGCCCGTACGCGAAACTCTCGATCAGCGTGCCCGAGAAGCTCCTCGCCACCGTCCGCGAAGTCGCCGCAGAGTCAGGCGCCACGGTCAGCGGTGTCGTGGCGGCGTCCCTCCGCCGGCTCGTGGACGAGGTCGAGCAGGCCAGGCTCGATGCTGCACTCGAGGCGGATCGCGAAGAGAACCTCGAGTGGGCCCGAGCGACAGCGCCAATGAATGCCCGCCTCCTGGCCGACATCGAGTGGTAGGTTTCGGGCGGGAGCGACCCAACCCCTCGGTCGGCGCGGCGACATCCATCTCGTCGGCTTCGAGGAGATCGGTGGCTCCGTCATCCGCGGGCCGCACCCGGCTGTCGTCGTCCAGACGGAGCGCCTGCGACGGTCGTCCACGGTTCTCGTGTGCCCGATCTCGAGCCGCGGCCTTCGGCGCCCTGACTACGTTCCCCCGTACCTGGCCTGGGTCTCACGTCAGGAGTCGGGCCTCGACCGCGACGGTTGGGTCAAGGCCGATCAGCTGTTCACGAGACCGCTCGACACATTGGGCCCGCGGTTGGGGCGCCTCAACCCAGCAGCGATGATGCGCGTGGACGCCTCGCTGAGGTTCGTGCTCGGGCTCTGACCGCCGGTCGTCTGGCGCGACGTCGCCGGAATTCCGCCGTCTACCATGGTCCCTCGCATCTGCGACGCATGGGGGATGCAGTGATGGGTCCGTTCACGGTCGCGGCCGTTCAGGCGGCGTACGTCCTGATGGACCGCGAAGCGACGATCGACAGGGTCGCGGCGCTGACCGCGGAGGCCGCCGGCGCGGGGGCGCGCCTCGTCGTGTTTCCCGAGGTGTTCGTGCCCGGGGACCCGATCTGGAAGGACGCCGGTCCGATCTGGGAGGGCGACGACGCCTGGTACCGGCTCCTCGTCGATCAGGCGGTCGTGGTTCCGAGCCCCGCGACCGATCGCCTCGGAGCCATCGCACGCGATCACGGCGTGACCCTTGTCGTCGGCATCGATGAACGCGACCCGCACCTCGCCACGATCTACAACACGATCCTCTACTTCGGCGCTGACGGGAGCCTCCTGGGCAAGCACCGGAAGCTCGTCCCGACCGGCTCCGAGCGAACGGTTTGGGGCATGGGCGACGGCAGCATGCTGCAGGTCGTCGACACGGAGGTCGGACGCGTCGGCGGGCTGATCTGCTGGGAGAACTACATGCCGCTCGCGCGGTTCTACCTGTACTCGCAGGGAATCGACGTATGGGTGGCTCCGACCCTCGCGCTCGGCGACGGCTGGGTGTCGACGATGCGCCACATCGCGCGCGAGAACCGGATGTACGTCGTCGGCGTCAACCCGTGCCTGCGGGTGGACCAGATTCCCGTCGGCTTCCCGGACCGCGACAAGGTGTGGCGGATCGATGACGAGGATCCGGACTGGGTCTCGCCGGGCAACTCGGTCATCGTCGACCCGTTGGGCCAGCTGCTCGCCGGCCCGGCCCGGCACGAGGAGACGATCCTGTACGCGGAGGTCGACCCGGGCGTCGTCCAGTCCTCGCGGCGGTACTTCGACCCCACCGGCCACTACAACCGCCCGGACGTGTTCCGGCTCACGGTCGACACGAGATCGCGACCGGCGGTGTCCGAGATCACTGCCAGCGTCGACGTGGACTGAGGCAGGAGCGAGCGATGCGGATCGTCGTCACGGGCGGCAGCGGCAAGGCGGGCCGGTGGGTGGTGAAGGACCTGCGCGACCACGGCCACTACGTGACCAACGTCGACACCCGACACGACGGCTCCGAGCACGGCCTGTGCCTGCTCGCCGACCTCGCGGACTACGGCCAGACCGCCGAGGCCCTCGCCGGCTACGACGCCGTCGTCCACCTCGCCGCGATCCCCGCCCCGGGCCTCCGCCCGCCCGCCGACACGTTCCGCAACAACGTCCTGTCGACGTACAACGTGTTCGCCGCGGCCGAGGCCAACCGCCTGCAGCGCGTCGTGTGGGCGTCCAGCGAGACCGTCCTCGGCCTCCCGTTCGACACGCCGCCGCAGTTCGCGCCGATCGACGAGACCATCGAGCCGCGCCCGGAGACGAGCTACGCGCTCTCGAAGCTCGCCGGCGAGACGCTCGCGACCCAGTTCAACCGGCGAACCGGGATCCCGATCGTGGCCCTGAGGATCTCGAACATCATGGAACCCGACGACTACGCCCGGTTCCCCGTCGTTCTGGGACGACGCTTCGCTGCGCAAGTGGAACCTGTGGGGCTACGTCGACTGCCGTGACGTCGCCCAGGCCTGCCGGCTGGGGCTGACCGCGAAGGTCGATGGCGCCGAGGTCTGCATCGTCGCCGCCGACGACACCGTGATGACCCGGCCTAGCGCGGACCTGATGGCCGAGGTCTTCCCCGACGTCCCGCTCACCCGCGAGGTCAAGGGCCGCGAGACGCTCCTGTCGATCGAGCGCGCGCGCCGAATCCTCGGCTACGCGCCGGAACACCACTGGGCGGACCACGTCGAGGCACCGCCTTCCCCGGCGTGATCCCCGACAATGGACGCGTGACGCCCACGATCGAGGTCAAGGACAACCCCGCCGAGCGCCGCTACGAGGCGTGGCTCGACGGTCGCCTGGCCGGCTTCTCCGAGTACGAGCCGCACGACGGGTGGCTCGTGTTCCACCACACCGAGGTCGGGCCCGAGTACGAGGGAAAGGGCGTCGGCAGCCGGCTGGCGCAGGGCGCGCTCGACGACGTCCGGGCGCGGGGCCTCAAGGTGACGCCGACCTGCCCGTTCATCTCGGCGTGGATCCGCCGGCACGCGGACTACCAGGACATGGTCGTGGGCGTGCGCGGCACCGCGCCGCGACCGGGCACGGACCCGCGGGACCCGAGCGGCGGCCGCGAGCCTCGCTAGCCGCGGGCGACGGGCCTCGCCCACCATCTACGCTCCCGGATCGTACTAAGCAGCGATCCGTCGCCAGATCGGGGGCAACGAGCCGTGCGGTTAGCTCAGAACGGCTGATTTTGCCGGTCAACCCGCCCGATCACGGCGCGCGAGGTGCCTAGTACGCTCCCGGGTCGTACGTGACTGGGATCGGCGGCGATCGGCGAACGGCGGCGATCAGTGCGCGAGCGTTCGCTCGATGCGGGTGTCGGGCACGATCCAGATCAACGCGACGAACACGTAGACCGCGAACGCCACCAGCGGCGCCACGAGCGCGACCGGGATCGCCACCGCGTACAGGACCGGCGACAGCTTGCCCTTCGCGTCTCGGCCGATCGCCCGGGCCAGCGGCGCGTCGTCGGGCTGGGCCCGCAGCAGGGCCTGGACGAGGACGAAGTAGGCCATCGCGGCCCCCAGCAGGATCACGCCGTAGGCGGCGACCGGCACCGACGCGAACTCGTGCTCGCCCATCCACGCCGTTCCGAACGGCAGCAGCGACAGCGAGAACAACAGCAGCAGGTTCGCCCACAGCACCCGACCGTTCACGACCCGGACGGCCTGGAACAGGTGGTGGTGGTTGTTCCAGTAGATGCCGACGACCGCGAAGCTCAGCACGTAGCTGATGAACACCGGGACGAGCGGGCGCAGGGCGTCGAGCGTGGTCCCCTCGGGCGGCCGCAGCTCGAGGACCATGATCGTGATGATGATCGCGAGGACGCCGTCGCTGAACGCCTCGAGGCGGCCTTTGCTCATGCCGCAGTGTGCACTCGAAGAGCGCGCCAGTTCCACTCAGCGGACGGACGACGCGGCTCCGCGTTCGATCACGCCGTCCGAAGCCTTCGTGCGTCGGACGGGCCGCGAGACCGGCTGCCAGCCGAGCCGCTCGGCGGTGACCGGGCGGGGTCGAGCCGCTCGAACCGCCAGGGCACCGGCTCCTCCTCCTGCACGCCATGCGGCCAGGCGAGGTCAGGTCGCATCAACAGGTCATCCATGGTCACCCCGCCCGGGCGCAGCAGCAACCGCGCCACGACGAGCGATCCGAGGACAAACAGTGCGCCGGGAAGGATCAGCGAGGCATCCATGTCGACCTCCGTTCCGGTGCCGGAGACGAGTGTTACCACTCAATCTCTTTACGCTGGTAACAGGATACCGCTTGGAATGGCCGCCGTCAACCGCTAAACTGCGTTTTGATGGAAACACCCGCGCACATCGCCGCCCAGCGGATCGTCGGCGGAAGCCTGGCCCTCGACCTGCTCAACACGCAGAACGGGCCGGCCGGAGGAACGCCGGAGGACGACGCCCTCCGCGACTACGCCGACGTGGTCGCCTGGGGTGTGTACGTCGGGTCGCTCAGTCCCGCGGAGGCCGAGCGGCTGATCCGGCGGTCACGCCGCCACCCCGCGGCCGCTCGCGCGGTCTTCGCGCGCGTGATCGAGACGCGCGGCTACCTGTACGAGCTGTTTCGCGCGATCGCGACCGGCCGGAACCCGCCGCCCGCCGCCATCGCCCGGCTGCAGCCGACGAGGCCGACGCGCTGGCCCACGGGGAGCTCGTCCGCGATCGACGGCGCCTACGAGTGGCGCTGGTCCGACGACGACCTGGGGCGACCGCTGTGGCCCGTCATCCACGACGCACTAGCGGCTCCTGACCGACGGCCGACCTCGATCGCATCAAGGGCTGCGCGCGGTGCCGGTTCCACTTCCTCGACCTGAGCAAGAACCGGAGCCGGCGATGGTGCTCGATGGACGACTGCGGCACCGCCGACAAGATGGAGAAGTTCGTGGCGCGCCGCGCGTCCGCCCGATCGGCGAACGCCGGGTCCTAGCGGAGCAGCTCGAAGCCGTCGAGGTCGACGCGGCCGTCGCCGACGGACGCGGATCGAGATCGAATGCGTGCCCGACGCCCCCCAGGTCGCCCGGAAGACCACGCGCCGGAACCGCGTCTTCGCGGCGTCGAGGTCCACCGTGCCACGCAGCACGCCGTCGACGGAGACCGTCGCCCGCCCGTAGTGCCGGCCCTTGGCGGCGACCCAGGCGACCTCGCGGCCGGTGAACGTCCACGTGGCGGTCGCCCCCGACGCGGAGGCCTGCCGCGCGTGCCCGCCGAGGTAGCCGGGGTCGGCAGCCGTGGACCAGGCGCCGACGTAGTGGAGCGACGGACCCGGCGACTCGCTCCTGGTCGACACCCGGATCGTCGAGCCCGTAGGCGGCGACGCCCTGCACGTCGAACGCGTCGTACGGGATCACCCGGAACCGGTGCGTGACCTTGGCCCCCGCCTGCACCGACGCCACTCGCGACGTCGACCGGCTGACCGGCCCGACGGTCGCGTACACGCCGCCATTGACGCTGTCCTGGAGCCGATAGGTGTCGGCCGCGGTCCCGGCGAACGTGACGCGCAGCGCCGCCGAGCCGCGCTCGAGCTTGGTCCCAGGGCCGGCGAGGTGGACGACCGGCGCGCTGACCGTGGCCAGCGGCCGCGCGAGGCGGACCTCCGCGAGGCGCCACTGCGTGTTGACGAAGGCGGCCGACAGGCTGCCGTCGAGCCCCCGGACGATCGACGGGCTGACGTCGTCGCCGAAGTCGGTGACCCGGCGGGCCGCGCCGGCGCCGGGCGCGTCGGTCCACCAGCGCAGGCCCGGCTGCGCCGAGCACAGCGGCTGGTCGCAGGCCTCGTAGTGGAGGCCGCCGCCCGCGTACAGCACGTGCGTGTGGCCGGCGGCGTCGATGGCGATGGACGGGTCGGCGTCGTTCGGGTTCGTGCTCACGGTCTTCGACGTCCACGTCGAGCCGTTGGACGACTGGAGCCGGACGCCCGACCCCGCCCTGAGGAAGGCGATCCGCGGGTGGCCCGCGGCATCGACGGCGATCGAGGGCTCGACGTCGCGCGGCGCGCCCGTCGTGCGCTTCGAGAGCACCCACGCGCCGGTGCGGTTGGTCGCGTACTCGATGGAGGTCGTGTCGGGCGACGTGCCGAGCGCCTCGAACGCGAGGTGGGCGTGGCCGGCCGCGTCGAGGGCGATCGAGGGGTTGGCGTCCTCGGTGGTCGGCGAGCTGGCGCCGATCGGCGTCACGACCCAGCCGCCGCCGGCGTTCGTGGCGTAGGCGATGCGGGTCTTGCCGGCCACGTCGACGCCGAACGCGACGTGGAGCGACCCGTTGGCGGCCCGCGCGATGGCGTGGGTGCCGCGTGGCGGCCCCGTCCGCGAGCTTCGTGAACGTCCAGTCGCCCGGCGTGCCCGTCGCGAGCCAGGCCGACGTGCCCGCGCCCGACTCCCCGTAGGCGATGGACGCGGTCCCGTCCGGCGCGACCACGAGCCCGACGCTGCCGTCGGGCGGCGTCGTCGTCACCCGCTCCATCGACCAGCCGCCGCCCGCGTCCGTGCCGTACCAGAGGCCCGGCTCCGTCCCGATCCGCCCGACCGCGACGTGGTGGTGCCCGGCCGCATCGACGGCGAACGCAGGATCGACCCAGGTCCACGATCGGGTCACCACCTGGTCGGCCCAGCCGCCTCCCGCGTTGGTCGCGTAGCGGACCTCGGGCTCGGGCGAGGTGCGCAGGTAGGCGACGTGGAGGTGGCCGTCGCCGTCGACCGCGAGGCGCGGCGTGGCGTCGGCCCCGTCGTCGATCGCCTCGATGGTCCAGGGGCCACCGCCGACCGAGAGAGCGTGCGCGACGCCCGCGGGCTGCCCGGCGCTCAGCCGGCCGAACACGAGGTGCCGGTCGGCGCCCGATCGCACGAGGTCGACCGATCCCGCCGGATCGGGCGACACCTCGACCGGCGAGCCCCACGTCCCGCCGCTCCGCGTCGCGACGAACACGCCGTCCGGGCCGGCCCATGCGACGTCGACGTCGCCGGAACCGGCCACCTGGACCCGCGCCTCGGTCACGCCGGCACCGGCGCCGAGCGCGGCGACCTTGGTCACCACCCAGGAGCCGCCTTCGTTCGTCGCGTCGTAGACGCCCTCGTGGCCGGCGTCCGTGCGCACGAACGCGAGGTGGACCGCGTCGGACGGGCCGATCGCGAGGTCCGGCGCCAGCACGCCCGACGCCGCCGCCAGCACCCGCTCCGACGTCCACGTGCCGTTCGCGTGCTCGATCGCGTGCCACAGGCCCGGCTCGTTGCCATGGTCGGCGACGACACCACGCACCCACGCGACGTGCGCGTGGCCGGCCGCGTCGACGCCGAAGCTCGGCGAGCCGTCCATGCCGCAGCCGTCGCCGTCGTCGCCGCAGCCCTCCCCCACCCTCGCCGTCGTCCAGTCGCCGCCGTCGGAGGTCGCGACCAGGATCCCGTTGTCCGTGTAGACCGAGGGCTTCGTCCAGTCGCGCTCGATCGCGAGGTGCGCCGTGCCGTCCCCGTCCACCCCGAGGTCGGGCGGTCCGTCCTGGTAGGCGTGCGAGACGACGTCCCGCGTCCAGCCGCCGCCGTCCGGGCGCGCCGCGACCGTGCCGATCCCGTACTCGGACCAGGCGACGACCGGCGACCCGTCCGGCCCGACCGCGACGACCGGCCCGCGCAGGGCCGGGCCGTCGGCGATGGTCCGCACGGCAGGCCCGACCCGCAGCACGATCGACGCCAGCGGCGTGTGGTGCGCCGCGTCCTTCGCGATCGCCACGATCACGTGCGTCCCCTCGACGAGGTCGCTCCGGCTGAACGAGGCGCCCGTCCCGATCCTGCCCATGCGGCTCGAGTACCACGTGATCGACGAGGCGACGTTGCCCTGCTCCGGGTCGACCGCCGTCGCCGCGAACGAGACCTTGACGCCGCGCAGGACCGAGGCGCCGGTCGCGGGCTTGGTGATGGTGACGACCGGGGCGAGGTTGGTCGTCGGGGCGAGGGCGGCCGCGGCGTTGACCATGCCGCCGGTCGCGACCTCGCCCGTGAGGCTCTTGATCGGGCGGACGGTGGCGAGGATGCGGTCGCGGATCTGCGGAGACCGTCCAGGTCGGGTGCGCCGCCAGCAGCAGCGCGGCCACGCCGGCGACGTGCGGGCTGGCCATGGACGTGCCGTCGGCGAACCCGTAGCCACCCGGCAGCGTGCTCAGGATGTGCTCGCCGGGCGCCGCCACGTCGACGCTGGCCGCCCCGTAGTTCGAGAACACCGCGAGGTGGTCGTCCTGCGTGGTCGCCGCGACCGAGATGATGTTGGGCAGGTCGTATGCCGCCGGGTAGTCCGGGATCACGTCGATGTCGGCCGACGAGTTGCCGGCCGCGGTCACGACCAGCTGGCCGGCGGCGCCCGCGGCCTGGATCGCGTCGTACAGGACCTGTGAGGCGGCGCCCGTGTAGCCCCAGCTGTTGTTCGAGATGCGGACGCCGTGGCGCGTCGCGTAGTCGATCGCCCGGACGGCGTCGGACACGTAGCCCTGGCCGGAGCCGTCGAGGACGCGCAGCGGCATGATCCGGCTCGAGTACGCCACGCCGACGACGCCGATGCCGTTGTTGCCGACCGCGGCGAGCGTGCCGGCGACGTGCGTCCCGTGCCCGAAGTCGTCGTTGGGCAGGTTGTCGTCGCTGACGAAGTCCCAGCCGTGGACGTCGTCGACGTACCCGTCGTCGTCGTCGTCGATCCCGTTGCCCGCGATCTCGCCCGGGTTCGTCCACAGGTTGCCGGCGAGGTCGCCGTGGTTGAGCTGCATGCCCGGAGTCGATGACCGCGACCACCACGCCCGGGTCGCCGGTGGTCGTGTTCCACGCGGCCTTGGCGTCGATGTCGGCGTCGCCCGGCTGGTCGAATCCCCACTGCAGCGGCAGCCCCGGGTCGTTCGGGCGTCAGCGAGGCGGTGATGACCTGGTCGGGCTCCGCGTACTCGACGCCCGGGAGCCGCTCGATCGCGCTGGACGGCGTCCGCGACCGGGAGGTCGGTGTCGACGAGCTCGAGGCCGGGCACGAGGCCGAAGTGGAGCTTGGTGCGGCCGACGATGGCGGCACGCGCCCGGGCCTTGGCGGCGACGGTGGCGCCGGGGCGGAAGCGGACGATGACGCGGCCCGCGGCGGGCGGTCGAGGCGGGTCCGCGCGCGCCGGCCCGGTCCCCGTCTGCCACGGTGCCTGGTCGACAGCCGGCAGCGGCTTGACGCCCTGCTGGGGGTCCGCGCCGAGTGCCGCCGCCGGCGCGAGCATCGCGAGGACGAGGCCGATCACGACCGCCCCCGCCAGCGCGCGCCGTGCTGCCACCCGATCCTCCCGAGGCGGCCGCCGCGCGGCCACGGCGGGCAACGATACCGCCTACCGCTTCTGGACCAGTTGCGTGACCCCGACGCCGCCGAGGATGAGCGCGATCCCCAGCAGGTCGAGCGGCCCGAGCGTCTCGCCGAGGAGGAGCCAGCCGGACACGCAGCCCGACCACCGGGATCGCGAGGAAGCCGGTCGCCGACGCCTGCGAGCCGAGCGAGCGGGTGATCGCCTGCGTCGCCCAGACCGCGAACGCCGTGGCGAGCACGCCGCTGTACAGCAGGAACAGCAGCGTCGCCGGCTCCCAGCGGATGCCCTCGCCGCGCTCGACGCCCACGGCCAGGATCGCCAGCGGGATCAGCGCCGCGAGCAGCTGCCACGGCTGCAGGTCGAGCGGCGACTGCGTCCAGCGGTGGCGGCGGATGTGGATCGTGACGGCCGCCCACAGGACCGCGTTGAGCAGCAGCCCGAGCGCCCCGGCGAGCTCGCCGGGCTTGCTCCAGTCGATCGAGGACGGGTTCAGCAGCAGGACCAGGCCGGCGAGCCCGAGGACCAGCCCGATCAGCTCGGGGCCGCTGGGCCGGATCCGGAAGCCGATCACCAGGAGCACCGCGACCCACAGCGGCATCGTGTACACGAGCACCGACGAGCGCCCGGCGTCGACGACCTGGAGGGCGAGGTTCTGGAGCACGACGCCGGCCGCGACCTGGACGACGCCGATCGACAGGATGATCGAGAGGTTCCCGCGGTCCGGGCGCCGCAGCCGGCCCCGCGCGCCCAGGAACGCGGTCATCAGCACCAGCGCGATCGCGACGCGCGAGGCGGCGTAGGTGATCGGCGGGACGTAGCCGAGGCCGACCTTGACGATGACCCAGTGCACGCCCCAGATCACCGCCAGCAGCGCGAGCAGGATGAGCGCCGAGCGGTGGGAGTGGACCTCGGCGACCGCCTGGTCGCCTTCGTCGACCGCCGTGGCGACGGGTGCGATCGCCTCGGGCGCGACCCCTGTCACGGGCGGCGTCGCCGGCTCAGCCGAGGTGCGGCCACGACGCCGTCCGGCGCCGGATCTCCTCGAGGTTGGCGAGGCTCGACTCCCGGGCCCGTTCCTCCCACGCGAACACGCATACGGTCATGATGCCGTCGAAGCGCAGAGCGCCGAGTGTCCCGAAGAACACGTCCCAGTCGACCTCACCCTGGCCGATGTCCAGGTGCTGGTGGATCCGGGCGGTCGTGCCCGGCGGGTTGAGGATGTACCGCAGGCCCGACGAGGCACGGTGGTCGAACGAGTCCGCCACGTGGACGTGGGTCACGAGGTCGCCGGCGTGCTCCAGGATCCCCGCGACGTCGCCGCCCATGTGGAACGTGTGCGGCGCGCAGTACAGGTACGTGACGGCCGGCGAGTCGATGCCGCGCACCATGTCGGCGGCGACCTTGCCGTCCTCCACGAAGTCGTCGGGGTGGGGCTCGAGGCGGAGCCCGATCCCCTCGCGCTCGAAGATCGGCAGCAGCTCGTCCATCGACCGCCAGAACATCGCCTCGGACAGGCTCGCCTGTTCGGGCCGGCCGTTGAACTCGGAGTTCATCACGGTCACGCCCAGCTCGACGGCGATCTCGATCGACCGCTTCCAGTACCGGACGGCCGCCTCGCGCTCGTCCTCGTCGGGACCCGACCAGCGGAACAGCGGCAGCAGCGAGGACACCTCGACGCCCGCGGCCTTGAGCGACCGGCGAAACGCCTTGATCGTCGCCGCGTCCACGCGCGGGTGCTTGAAGAACGGGATGAAGTCCTCGCGCGGCGACAGCTCGATGTGCTCGTAGCCGAGCTCCGCGACGAGCGCAGGCAGCTCGGTCAGCGGCGTGGTCCGGAACATGTACGGGTCGAGGGCGATCTTCACCGGTACAGGTCCGGCTTCGCGATGTAGTCGATCTCGTGGCGCTCGCCGGAGCTCACCGCCGCGACGCCGAACTCGGTGACCCGCGTCGCCGCGTAGCCGTCCCAGGCGCTGGGGCCGACGATCTCGCCCCGCTCGAGGCCGCTGATCCAGGCCTGCAGCTCGGCGGCGTAGGCGTCGCCGAACCGGACCCGCCAGCTGGGCGGCACCGGGACGCCGTCGATCCCGGACGTCACCTGCGCGGCCATCACCGGGTTCACGAGCGACGCCGTCCCCTCCGAGCCCACGAGCTCGCACCGCACGTCGTAGCCGTACTGGCAGTTGGCGAAGAACTCGGCCGTGACGAGGACGCCGGATTTGGTCGTGAACACCGCGAACTGGGGGTCCTGGAGGTGGGCCGCCGCCTTCGCCGTTCGCTTCGGCGGGATGACCTGGACCGACGCCAGCTCCTCGCCCAGCAGCCACCGGCTGGTGTCGATCTCGTGGATGATCGAGTCCGTCATCGTCATGAAGCTCGTGAACGAGTCCGGCACCGTCGGGTTGCGGTGGACGTTGTGGAGGATCAGCGCCTCGCCGATCGCCCCGCCGTCGAGCGAGGCCTTGACCTGCCGGTAGCCGGGGTCCTGCCGGCGCATGAACCCGACGATGACGAGGCGCCGGCCCAGCGCGACCTCGGCCTCGAGGACCTGGACGCACTCCGCGGTGGTGGGCGCCAGCGGCTTCTCGCACAGGACGGGCTTGCCCGCGGCGATGCAGGCGAGGGTGAACGCGGCGTGCGTCTCGGCGATCGACGCGATCAGCACGGCGTCGACGTCGTCGGACTCGATCAGCGTCGAAGCCGTCGTCGAACACGGTCGCGCCACCGATCTCGGCGGCGACCTGCTCGGCGCGGGCCCGGTTGATGTCCGTGACGGCCGCCACGCTGGATCCCGAGATGGCGTGGGCGAGCTTGTGGGCGTGGTCGGTCCCGATGCCGCCCGTGCCGATGACCCCGACGCGAACCGTCATGGACGCCCTCCGCCGGCGGCTGCGCCGGGCGACCGCCCGACGTTGAGCCCGCGTGCCGCGAAGTACTCGCGGGTGCGAATCGCGATCGGCAGCGGGACGTCCGGGGCGCACGGGTACAGGTCCTGCTCGACGACGCAGAACAGCTCCCGGTCGAGCGCCCCGAGCGCCGCCAGCACGGCCGGCATGTCCGGGTCGCCGAGCGGCGGCTCCACCATCACGCCGAGGCGGACGGCCGGTGCGAACCCGAGCCGCTCGTCGATCGCACGCTTGCGGATCGCCGGGTCGACCTGCTTGAGGTGCACGTAGCTGATCCGTCTCCCGTGGTCGCGGATCAGGGCCAGGTTGTCGGCGCCGCAGTACGCGACGTGCCCCGTGTCGAGGCACAGGTGGACCGCCTCGGGGTCCGTGCGGTCGAGGAAGCGCTCGATCTCCTGCTGCGTGCCGACGTTGCTGTCCGCGTGGGTGTGGAACACGAGGACGGCCCCGTACGCGTCGGCGACGTACCTGCCGAGCTCGGACATCCCGGACGTCAGCGCGGTCCACTCGTCGTCGGTCAGGGTCGGGCTGCCGATGAGGTTGCCCTGGAAGTCCGTGTATCCCTCGGGCAGGATCACGAGGTGGCGGGCGCCGAGCGGGCCGATGGTGGCCATCTCCGCGTCGCAGTCGGCCTTCGCCTGCGCGAGCGCGTCCTTGCCCTTGTGCAGCGCCACGAACACCGTGCCGCCGGTCAGCGTGAGGCCACGCTTCGCGTACTCGTCGCGGATGACGCCGGGGTCCGTCGGCAGGTAGCCGTAGGGCCCGAGCTCGCTGTACCGGTAGCCCGCGGCCTGGACCTCGTCGAGGTAGCGCGTCCATGGGCGTCTGCAGCGGGTCGAGACCCGGGTTCCACACGCCCCACGAGTCCGGGGCGGTCCCGAGCCGCAGCTTCGGGTACTCGACGCTGGCGGTCACCGGGCCATCAGCGGTTCTTGCGCTCGTCGATGATGATCGCGACGATGATGATCACGCCCTTGACGACCTGCTGGTAGAACGGCGAGACGTTGAGCAGGTCGAGGCCGTTGTTCATCACGCCGATGATCAGCGCGCCGACCACGGTGCCCCACACCGTGCCGATGCCGCCGGCGAAGCTGGTGCCGCCGATGACGGCGGCGGCGATCGCGTCGAGCTCGTAGCCGATGCCCAGCGCGGGCGTCGCCGACTGCACGCGAGCCGTGAGCACCACGCCGCCGAGGCCCGCCATCAGGCCCGAGAAGGTGTAGATCAGGATCTTCGTCCGGCCGATGTTCACGCCCGAGACGCGGGCCGCGGTCTCGTTGCCGCCGATCGCGTAGACCTGGCGCCCGAACCGCGTGAAGTTGAGCATCAGGTGCGTCAGCAGGATGACGACGCCGAACACGATGATCGGGAACGGGATGCCGAGCAGGGCGCCGCCGCCGATGAACAGGAACTCCGGCGTGAGGGTGCTGACGGGCCGCCCGTTGGAGTAGATGTAGGCCAGGCCCCGGGCGATGGTCAGCATGCCCAGGGTCGCGATGAACGGTGGGATCCTGAAGACCGCGATCAGGCTGCCGTTGACGGCGCCGGCGGCGATGCCGACGCCGAGGCCGGCCAGGAGGGCGACAACCGCAGGGGTGTTGAAGCCCGGGTAGAGGGCTTCCTTCCAGCCGATCTGCTGGACGAGGCTCGCGGTCACGACCGCCGACAGGCCCAGGACCGACCCCAGGGACAGGTCGATCCCCAGCGCGATGATGCACACCATCACGCCCAGCGCCAGAAGGCCGATCACGGAGATCTGGCGGACGACGTTGATCAGGTTCTGCGGCTTCAGGAACGAGTTGTTCGGCGAGAAGACCGCGAGCAGGACGCACATCCCCAGGAAGATGAAGACGATCAGGTACTTGCGCATGAACGCGCCGAGTCGCTCCCGGGTGAGGAGCCCGTCGGCGGTCGGGGCCGCGGCCGTCATCGTTCCCTCCCGCCTCAGGCCGCCGGCGCGACGAGCGTCGCGGCCTCGAGGACCTTCTCCTGCGTCACCTCGGCGCGGCTGAACTCGCCCGTGATCCGGCCACCCGCCATCACGAGGACGCGGTCGCTCATGCCGAGGATCTCCGGCATCTCGGACGAGACCATCAGGATCGCCTTGCCCTCCTTCGCGAGCCCCGACATCAGCCGGTGGATCTCCGACTTGGCGCCGACGTCGATGCCTCGGGTCGGCTCATCGATCATCAGGATGTCTGGCAGCGTCAGCAGCCAGCGCGAGACGAGCACCTTCTGCTGGTTGCCGCCCGACAGGTTCCGGATCAGCTGCGAGAGCGAGGGCGTCTTGATCGACAGCGCCTGCCGCTGCACCTGACAGGCCTTCTCCATCCTCCGCTTGCGAAGGATCCCCCTGGGGCTGAAGCGCTGGAGGTTCGCGATCGTCATGTTGTCGCGGACCGAGAGCACGCCCATGATCCCGGTCAGCTTGCGGTCCTCGGTGAGCAGGCCCATCCCGGCGGAGATCGCGCCCGACGGCGACTTGATCCGGACCTGCTTCCCCCGGATCAGGATCTCGCCCGCGTCGACCCTGGTGACGCCGAAGATCGCCTCGAGGACCTCGGTCCGGCCTGCGCCCATCAGGCCCGCGAGGCCCAGGATCTCGCCCTTGCGCAGGTCGAAGCTGATGTCCGAGATCACGCCCTGGCGGGTCAGGCCGCGGACGGACATGACCACCTCGCCGATCTCGGCGTGCTCCTTCGGGAACAGCTGGGTCAGCTCGCGACCCACCATCAGCGTGATGAGCTTCTGGCGGTCGAGCTCGGATGCGGGCAGCGTCGCGACGTGCTTGCCGTCGCGGAACACGGTGACCTTGTCCGCGATCCTGAACACCTCGTCCATCTTGTGGGTGATGTAGATGACCGCGACGCCACTCTCCCGCAGCGAGCGGATCATCCGGTGCAGGTGGTCGACCTCGCGTTCGGTGATGGCGGACGTGGGCTCGTCCATGATGATCAGGCGCGCGTCGGTGGAGATGGCCTTCGCGATCTCGACCATCTGCATCTGGGCGACGCTCAGGGTCTTCATCACGCGACGCGGATTGACGTCGATCTGCCACTTGGCGAACACCGCCCGGGCGTCGGCGATCATCAGCTTCTTGTCGACCAGCTTGAAGCGGTTCAGCGGCTCGCGCCCGAGGTAGACGTTCTCCGCGACCAGCATCTCCGGGACCGCCGACAGCTCCTGGTGGATCATCGCGATCCCGAGCTTGAGGGCGGTCGAGCTGTCCGGGATCTGCACCTCCGCGCCGTCGAGCTCGATCGTCCCCGAGTCGGCGCGGTAGATCCCGGCCAGCACCTTCATCAGGGTCGACTTGCCCGCGCCGTTCTCGCCCATCAGGGCGTGGACCGTGCCGGCCTCGACGTCCAGGTGGACGTCGTCGAGCGCCTGCACCCCGGGGAACGACTTGGAGATCCCCGTCATCCGGAGGAGAACGTCCTCGCCCATCTCCTGCCTCACGGTGCTCCCGGACGACCCGTGCAGGGTCGTCGGAACGAACGGGTGAAACGTGCCCGAATGCGATGTTCGGAGGCCCAGCGGGCCGGGCCTCCGAACGGTAGCACTCGGGTTGCGGCGTCGACCGGCGGTGCCGGCCGTCTCGCCATGGTTGGCGCTAGTTGGCGCCGAGGTATTGCTGACATGTTCGCCGGTGTGACGAGCACGTACGGGATGTCGACCAGGTTGTTGGGGATCGTCTTGCCGGCGACGAGGTCGACGGCCGCGTCGACGCCGCCCTTGCCCTGCCCCTCGGCGTCCTGGAACACGGTGACCTCGAGATCGCCGGCCTGCATGGCGGCGAGGGCCTCGGAGGTGGCGTCGACGCCGCCCACGAAGACCGTATCGAGGAGATCGCCGGCCTTCAGGGCGTTGATCGCACCGAGCGCCATCTCGTCGTTGTTCGCACAGACGACCATGCCGGCCTTCAGGATTCCGGACTGGATCCAGTTCTCGGTGATGGACTGGCCCTTGGCGCGGTCCCAGTCACCGGCCTGGGTTGCGACGACCTTCATGTCGGGGTTCTTGCCGACGACGTCGTTGCAGCCCTGGGTACGGAGCACGGCGGCCTCGTTGGTGACCTGGCCCTGCAGGATGACGACGTCGCCCTTGCCGCCCGCGAGCTTGGCGAGCTCCTCCATCTCCACGGTGCCCGCGAACAGGGAGTCGGAGCCGACGTAGGGGACGTCAGCGATCGCCGGGTTCGCGGTTGACGAACACGATCGGGATGTTCGCGGCCTTGGCGGCGTCCGCCATCGGCTGCGCGGCGCTGGTGTCGACCGGGACGACGATGATCGCCGAGACGCCCTGCGAGACGAAGTTCTCGACCTGCGACAGCTGGGTCGCGGTGTCGTCCTTGGCGTCGGTGATCGTGGCGGTGGCGCCCTTGGCGGCCGCCTCCTCCGTGATGGCGTTCTGGACCCGGCTCAGGAACGTGTCGCTGTTCGGGAACGCGACGCCGAGCGTCACGGCGCCGGCCGCGCCAGACGCGGGCGCGCCACCGACGCCGGGGCCCGGACGCCGGCGCCACGGACGCCGGGGCCACGGACGCGGGCGGGGCCGCGGACGCGGGCGCCGCGGTACTGCCTGAGCTCGAGCAAGCAGAGGCGACCATCGCCCCGACCAGCACCATGCCCGCAACACGGGCTACGCCGTTGACTCGCATGTGCTCTCTCCTCCGCCGCGGTGATGCGCTCCCGATCACGCGGTCGATCCTTGGCCGCGGGGCGCCGTCACGCCTGTCTCCCGCGGAAACGATTACGTCACGTAATCGATTGCTGACGCTAGCCGAATGGTCGTCCAACCGTCAACCCTTTTCGCAACCTTGTCGCAATCGCGAGGGACGCTGACGACGCTACGGAGCGTCGGTCAGCTCGTCCACGCGGACCGGGCGGCCCTCGCGCCAGCTGCGCGTCGCGGCGACGGCGAGGCGCAGGGTCTCGAGCGCGTCGTCCGGCCCGGGCGCCGGGGTCCGACCCGCGGCGAGGTCGGCGAAGAACGCCTCGAGCTCGCGGCGGTAGGCCACCTCGAACCGGTCGGGGAAGCTCTCGTACAGGTCGCCCTCGGAGCCGAACCGCCGCAGGTGCGTCGCGGGCGTCTTCTGGCCGCCGTCGACGACCACCTTGCCCACGGCCCCGGCGACCTCGGTCCGGATGTCGTAGCCCCAGGCGGAGTGGCGCGCGGTCTCGACGACGCCGAGGGCGCCGTTGCGGAAGCGGAGCATCGTGACCGCCGTGTCGAAGTCGTCGGCCTGCGCGAAGCGGTCGTCGAACAGGACGCCGGCCCACGCGTGGACCTCCTCCACCTCCCCCACCAGGAACCGGGCCAGGTCGAGGTCGTGGACGGCCATGTCGAGGAACGAGCCGCCGGCCGTCAGCAGGAACTCGAGCGACGGCGGGAACGTGTCTCGGGAGGAGGCGCGGAACTGCTCGATCCGGCCGAGCTCGCCCGCGTCGATGAGCTGCTTCGCGCGCTGGTAGCCGGGGTCGAACCGGCGCATGAACCCGAGCTGGACCGGGATCCCGGTCTCGCGCCACAGCTCGACGATCCGGGCGGTCTCGCCGATGTCCTGGGCGATCGGCTTCTCGCTCCAGACCGCCTTGCCGGCCCGAAGCGCCGCCTCGATCAGCGCGGCGTGGGTGCTCGTCGGCGTGGCGATGACGACCGCCTCGACGGCCGGGTCGTGGATCGCCTCCAGCGGGTCCGCCGACGCGCGGTCGGCACGGGCGAGCTCGCGGCCCGTCGCCGCGGCGTCGGCGCTCGGGTCCGCGACGACCACGACGCGGGCGTTGGGGATGGCGGCGATGTTGCGGAGGTGGGTCTGGCCCATCCGCCCGGCGCCGAGGACCGCGACGCCGATCGCGTTCGGGTCCCTCGGCCGAAGGTCACAGCAGGTCGCGTCGCTGGAGCGCGAGGCTGTGCTCGTACCGGTCGCGCGCCTCGTGCACGTTGTCCTGGCCGCTGACCTCGGCGACCGGCACGTCCCACCAGCCCTCCATGCCCGGCACGCGGCCCGCGGGGGACGTCGGGACCACGACGACCGTGGGCCGGTCGCGGCCGCGGGCCCCGGCAAGCGCCGCGCGGATCTCGTCGGGCGTGCCGGCGTTCACGGCGACGGCGCCCATCGACTCGGCGTGCTGCCGGTAGTCGACGGGGATGTAGTCGCCGGTCAGCCGGCGGGTGACCGGATCGCGGAACCGCAGCTCGTTGCCGAAGTCGCGGACGCCACGGTCGCGCGCGAGGTCGAGGATGCACTGGTAGCCGTGGTTGTCCAGCACGACGACGGTCAACGGCAGCCGTTCGGCGACCGCCGTGACGATCTCGGAGTTGAGCATCAGGTACGAGCCGTCGCCGACCATGACGACGACGTGGCGCTCGGGATCCGCGAGCTGCACGCCGAGCCCCGCCGCGATCTCGTAGCCCATGCACGAGTAGCCGTACTCGAGGTGGTACGCCTTGGGGTCCTCGGGGCGCCACAGCTTCAGGAGGTCGCCCGGCAGGCTGCCCGCCGCGCAGATCACCGTCGCGTGCCCGCCGACGGCGTCGTTGACGATGCCGATGATCTCGGGCTGGGCGAGGACGCCGTCGGCGTCGCCGGTGCCGCCCGTGCCCGCGCGGTGGCGATCAACCTCCGCATCCCACTCGGCCTTCTCCGCGGCGATCCGCTCCCGGTAGGCGGGCGACGTGCCCTCCCACTCGGCCGCTTCGAGGGCGGCCGTGAGGGCCTCGAGAGCCTCGCGCGCGTCCGCGACCATCGGCAGCGCCCGCTGCTTGGCCGCGTCCATGCCGCCGACGTTGATCCCGATGAACGCGACGCCGGGATCCTGGAACGCGGTCCTCGACGCCGTCACGAAGTCGCCGAGCCGCGTGCCGATCCCGATCACGAGGTCCGCGTCGCGGGCCAGCCGGTTCGCCGCCAGCCCCCCGGCGGCGCCGATCGGGCCGGCGTTCATCGGGTGGTTCCACGGCAGGGCGCCCTTGCCGGCCTGGCTCTCGGCCACGGGGATGCCGAACCGGGTCGCGAACCGGTCGAGCGCCTGGGTGGCGTCCGCGTAGATCACCCCGCCGCCGCACACGATGAGCGGGCGCTTCGCGCTCCGGATGAGCTCCACGGCCCGCTCGACGACCTCGCGCTCGGGCGCCGGCCGGCGGATCCGCCAGACGCGGCGCTCGAAGAACGACACCGGCCAGTCGAAGGCCTCGGCCTGGACGTCCTCGGGCAGGCTGACGGTCACCGCGCCGGTCTCGGCCGGATCCGTGAGGACGCGGAAGGCCTCAGGGAGGCTCGAGAGCAGCTGCTCCGGGCGGCTGATCCGGTCGAAGTACCGGGAGACCGGCCGGAACGCGTCGCTCGCGCTGACGTCGCGCTCGACGGGGTGCTCGACCTGCTGGAGGACCGGATCGACGAGGCGGTTGGCGAAGTAGTCGCTCGGGAACAGCAGGACCGGGATGCGGTTGACGGTCGCGGTCGCCGCGCCGGTGACCATGTTTGTCGCGCCCGGGCCGATCGACGACGTGCAGGCGAACGCCTGGAGCCGGTTCTTGTGCCTCGCGTACGCCGTCGAGATGTGGACCATGCCCTGCTCGTTCTGCGGTCGGTAGTAGGGCATGTCGCACTCGTCGCCGAGCTCCTCGAGCGCCTGGCCGAGACCCGCGACGTTGCCGTGCCCGAAGATCCCCCATACGCCGGCGATGAAGCGCTGCTGCACCCCGTCCCGCTCGACGTACTGCGCCGCCAGGAAGCGGACGATCGCTTGCCCGACCGTCAGGCGAACCGTGCTCACAGGTCGCTCCTCATCTCGCATGTCCACCGCGTCGGACCGTCCCCCGCATCGTCGCATAGGGTGCAATCGATTACGACGTCGCCCACGGCCTCGGCCAGGTCACGGCTTGGACGGCCCCCGGCGCTTGACGACGCGACGATCGCTCCGCTAGCCTGAGAAATCGATTACCCGAGTCGCCGGTCGGGCGTCAGTGGCCGGCGAGGCGGAGCTGTCGCTGGAGGTCGGCGTGGACGAGAGGCGGGATCGTATCTGCCTCTCCCGGCGCTGGGCCGGGCACGTCCACTGCGCCGGCGATCGCCCGCACCCGACCAGCAGGTCAGATGACGGACCGGCGGGGTCCCGTCACCATCAGCGACGTCGCCCTGCGGGCGGGCGTCTCGACCGCGACCGTCAGCCGCGTGCTCGCGGGCATCGGAAATCCCAAGCCCGAGACGGCGTCGGCGGTCATGGCGGCGGTCGACGAGCTGGACTACCGCCCTTCGGGCGTGGCGCGATCGCTGCGGATGCGGCGCACGCGGACGCTCGGGCTCATCGTCACCGACATCCAGAACCCGTTCTTCCCGGAGCTCGTGCAGGCGGCCGACGTCGCGGCCCGCGCCCTCGGCTATTCCATCCTGCTCGGGAGCGCGGCCTACGACGAGCACCGGGCGATGCACTACCTCGACCTCATGGTCGACCGGCGCGTGGACGGCATGATCATCGCCTCGAGCCAGGTGTCGCAGGCGAGCTGGCAGTGGCTGCTCCGGTCGCCGGTGCCGGTCGTCGTCGTCAACGCGGAGCCAGCGGGGCTGCCGGTCCCGGTGATCACCGGCGACAACATCGGCGGCACCGAGCTCGCGATCCGCTACCTCGTCGGGCTCGGACATCGCCGGATCGCGTATGTCCAGGGCTCGCCGTCGTTCACGGCGGCGTCGGCGCGCGTCGAGGGGTTCCGCCGCGCCTGCGCCGAGGCCGGGCTCGACCCGGCGGCGACCCCGATCGTCGAGGGGGACGGCCTGTTCGAGGGCGGCTTCGCGGCGGTCGCCACGCTCGACGCTGGCGGCGCGGACGTCACGGCCATCGCCTGCCACAACGACGTGACCGCGATCGGGGTCATGCGCGCGCTGCGCGCGGCCGGCCGGCACGTCCCGGGCGAGGTCAGCGTGATCGGCTGCGACGACATCGCCGCCGCCTCGTGGGTCTCCCCCACCCTGACGACGGTCGCCCAGGAGAAGGCCGAGATGGGCCGCCTCGCCGTCGAGCAGCTCGCCGCTCGCATCGACGATCCGGACCTCGCCGAGCCCTCCCAGACGATCCGCCTGCCGATGATCCTCATCGAACGCGAGTCCACCGGGCCGGCGCCGAAGGTCGTCGCGCCGGCGCTCCGAGGAGACAGCCCGCGGCGGCGAGCGACCCCGGCCGCCGGTCGGCCTGCCTGATCCGGGAACATCGGCGGTGGGCAGCAGGGTCCGGATCGCGAACGCCCCGTGCTCGTGGGGCGTCATCGAGGGCATCGACGGGGAACGCGACGGCTATCGCCGCGTCATCGACGAGATGCACGCGGCCGGCTACGCCGGCACCGAGCTCGGGGACTGGGGCTTCATGCCCACGGATCCCGACGAGCTGCGCGCGGAGCTCGACGAGCGGCGCCTGGCGCTCATCGGCTCCTGGGTCAGCGTCCGGCTCCACGATGCGGACAGCCATCGCGAGTCCGCGGACGACGCCGTGCGTACCGCGAAGCAGCTGGCGCGCGTCGGCGGCCCCGAGAGCGTCGTCGTCCTCGGCAACGACCCGTACGGCGACCCCTACCGCACCAGGATCGCCGGACGCGTCCGGCCATCGGACAGCATGCCGCCGAACCAGTGGCAGGTGTTCGCCGACGGCGCCAACCACGTCGCCCGGCGGGTCATGGACGAGGCCGGGATCCGGACGGTCATCCACCAGCACATCGGCACCCTGATCGAGACCGAGGCGGAGGCCCGCCGCCTGTTCGACATGACCGATCCGTCGATCCTCGGCCTGTGCCTCGACACCGGGCACTGGACGTTCGGCGCCGGCGGGGATCCGGTCGCCGCCGTGCGCGAGTTCCGCGACCGTGTCTGGCATGTCCACTTCAAGGACGCCGACCCGGCGGTCATGGCGGCCTCCCGCGAGCACGCGTGGGATGGGCCCGAGTCCGTCGGCCACGGCGTGTTCTGCGAGCTCGGCACGGGCAGCGTCGACTTCCCGGGCGTCCTGGCCGCGCTGGACGAGATCGGCTACGGCGGCTGGATCGTCGTCGAACAGGACGTGCTGCCCGGGATGGGCACGCCACGCGAGAGCGCGCTGCGCAACCGCGAGTACCTGCGGACGATCGGCGTCTAGCGGCGCTCGCCCGCCGGCCAGTCGACCGGCAGGGCCGCCGGGCGCTCGAAGGCCGTCGCCATCGTGACGAACCGGTCCTCGCGCGCCGACGTCAGGATGCCCTCCATCACCTCCATCGCGTGCAGCGCCATCTGGCTGCTCGCCCGGGCCGGCCGGCGGTCGCGGATCGCGTACGCCATGTCAACGAGGCCGATGCCCCGGCTGTTGTCCTGGTGCGACGTCGAGGTGAACGGGTGCGCGATCGGCACCTCGGTCCAGGCCGGCAGCGGATCCGCGCGCGGGACCCCGCGCCAGCGCGAGCTCGCCGCATCGCGGAACAGGACCGGCCCCCCGAACAGGTTCGGGCCCGACAGCGGGTCGAGGTCGGGGATGGAGATCGTGCCCTCGGTGCCGTAGATCTCCATCCGCGGCAGCTCCGAGTCCCAGACGTCGAAGCTCAGGATGACGGTCGCCAGCGCGCCGGACGCGAACCGCAGCACGCCGGTGACGTGGGTGTCGACCTCGACGGCGAACGTCTCGCCGCGGCGCGGGCCGTTCTCGATCGTGCGTCGCGGGGACGTCCGGGACGCCATCGCCGTCACCGACCCGACCGGGCCGAGGAGCGAGAGCAACGCCGTGACGTAGTACGGGCCGATATCGAGGACGGGGCCGGCGCCCGGTCCGTAGAGGAACGCGGGGCTCGGGTGGTGCCACTCGTGCCCGGGACTCACGAAGAACGCGCTCGCGCCGACGATCTCGCCGAGCCGGCCGTCGTCGATGAGGCGGCGGCACGTCTGCAGCCGCCCGCCCATGAACGTGTCGGGCGCGCTGCCGACCCGCAGGCCCGCGGCGTCGGCGACGGCCAGGAGCTCGCGGCTCTCCGCGAACGTCGCGGCGAGGGGCTTCTCGGAGTAGACGTGCTTGCCCGCCTGCAGCGCGGCCAGGTTGAGCGTCGCGTGGGCGTCCGGGGTCGCGAGGTCGAGCACGATCTCGACCTCGTCGTCGGCGAACAGCTCGCCGGCCGTCGCGTACGCCTTCGGCAGCCCGTGCTGCGCCGCCTTGCGGCGAGCCTTGTCGAGGTCGCGGCCGGCGCAGCCGACCACGCGGACGACGTCGCCGTAGCGCGCCAGGTTGGTGAGGTAGACGTCGCTGATGTCGCCGATCCCCACGACCCCGACGCCGAACGGGTCCACGTCCTCAGGGCACCTCTGCCAGGCGCACCGGGCGGTGCTCCAGGCGCGATGTGGTGGCGGCGACGGCGATCCGCATCGCCTGGAGCGCGTCGCGCGCCGTGCACGGGCTCGGGATCTCGCGCCGCGCGACCCGCAGGAACGCGAGGAGCTCGGCGTTGTAGGCCGCCTCGAACCGGGTGAGGAACGAGGTCCAGGCGGGACCTGTCAGCACCGGGGCTTCCGCCTCCAGGGAGCGGATCGGCGTCCCCCGGTCGAGGCCGACCGTCACCGCATCCCTCGAGCCGATGACCTCCATCCGGACGTCGTAGCCGAGGGGGTCGTGGCGGGTCTGCCCGAGGACCGCGAGCGTGCCGTCGGCGAGCGAGAGGATGGCCGCGCCCGTGTCGACGTCGCCGTGCTCCGCAAACACGGGAAACCCTCGCACCGCGCCCGCCGCGTAGACCTCAGTGACCTCCTGGCCGGTCACCCAGCGCAGCGAATCGAAGTCGTGGATCGAGGAGTCCCGGAACAGTCCGCCGGAGACCGGGATGTACGCGTCGGGGGGCGGCTCGTGGTCGCTCGCGATCAGCCGGACGAGGTACACGGTCCCGAGCTCGCCGCTCTCGACCAGTCGCCGCGCCTCGACGTGGGCCGCGTCGAAGCGCCGCTGGAAGCCGACCTGGACGACCGCGCCGGCGGCCTCCGCCTTGTCGACGAGCGCGACCGTCTCCTCGAGGTCGAACGCGAGCGGCTTCTCGACGAAGACCGGGAGACCGGCGTCGATCGCCCGGCTCACGAGCGTGGCGTGGGCGTTCGTCGACGCCGCCACGAGCACCGCGTCGGCCGCGCCGAGGGCCTCGTCGACGGTCGCGGCAACGCGCCCGCCGACCTTCGTCGCCGTCGCCGCGGCGCGATCGGGGTCGACGTCGTGGACGATGACCTCGTCGACGCCGGGCTGTGCCGCGACGAGCCGTCCGTGCAACGCGCCGATCCGGCCCGCCCCGAGCAGCGCGATCCTCACCCTGGGTCAGCCGGCGCGGACGTCGGGGTTGGGCAGGACGATGTCGCGGATCATGCCCTGCAGGTCGTGGTACGAGGCGACGAAGCCGCGCAGGGTCCGAGCGGACGCGCCGTACGACGCGAACTCGTCGATCGCGAGGCCGTCGGGCTCGTACGCGCGCTCGAAGTCCGGGATCCGGCGCAGCAGGTCGTCGACCATCGCCGGCTCGACGGGGACGTCGATCCGGGGCTCCGGGTCGATCCCGCTCTCGTTGAGCCGCACCTGCCACGCGTGCGGCATCGTCAGGACGACGTCGCCCCCGACGAGCTCGGTCCAGTGGAGCCGGTGGCGGTAGGCGGCGGCGAGGAGGCGCGTGCGGTAGCCCCGCTCCTGGTAGATGCGGTACGCGCGCTTGAACACGGCGATGCCCGCCCAGTTGGCGGCGTCGGGGTGCAGGGCGACGTCGTCGCGCTCGACGAGGACCTTCATCCAGTCGTCCAGCCGCCCGACCATGATCGTGCACACCGGGCTGAACCGGCTCGCGTCGCCGCCGGCCGCCTCGTAGCGTCGCAGGCCGCGGTCGACGGCCTCGCCGACGGCGATCGCCTGGGGGACCGTGAACCCGACCGTCGCGTTGATCGCGATTCCGCGAGCGGTCGCCTCCTCGATCGCCTCGAGGCCGGCGGCGGTCGTCGGGAACTTGACCTGGATGTTCGGCGCGAGGGTCGCGAAGTGCACCGCCTGATCGAGCATCCGCGCCGGGTCGCGGTAGTTCGCGGGGTTCGTCTGGAGCGACAGGCGGCCCTTCCGGCCGTCCTCGCGGTCGAACACCGGCGCGAGGATCGCCGCCCCGCGGACGCCCATCTCCTCGATCAGCGCCCACGTGAGGTCGACCTCGGACCACGTCGGATGCTCGGTCGCGAGCTCGCGCACGCGCGGCTCCCAGTGCGCCCGCTCCTTCTTCATGACCTCGCCGACGATGACCGGGTTCGAGGTGGCGCCCGTGCCGCCGCGGGCGACGGCGTACTCCAGCTCGGCGATCGCGCACGAGTCGTTCCAGTAGTCGGTCGGCGTCGTGTCCACCATCCGCTGGAGCGGGCTGTCGACCTCGATGAGCGTCATACCGACGCCTCCTCCTGTGCCGCCATCGGTGCCCCTGGGTTCCAGTCCATCAGCCACGCGTGGTCGGGATCGATCGTGAAATGCCAGGCGCGGGTCGGGCCGGCCATGATGTTGAGGTAGTAGCAGTCGTAGCCCGCCGGCACGCCCACCGGGTGGTAGCCGCGCGGCACCAGCACGACGTCGCCGTCGCCTGGTGCCAGGGACTCGTCGAGCGAGCGGTCCGGGGTGTAGACGCGCTGGAAGGCGAACCCCTCCGGCCGGGCGAACCGGTAGAAGTAGATCTCCTCGAGGCGCGACTCGACCGGCGGGTCCTCGGTGTCGTGCTTGTGCGGCGGGTAGCTCGACCAGTTGCCGCCGGGCGTGAACACCTCGTAGGCGATGAGCCGCCCCGCCTCGGCGTCGGGCGGCAGCAGGTGGTGGATGCGCCGGGCGGTCTGGCCCGAGCCGCGGGCCTCGACGAGGACGTCGCCGGCGGCGATCTGCCGGGTCACCCGCACGGGTCCGCCGGGCGCCGAGGCGACGACGACGAGCGCGTCGGTCTCGGCGACGAGGTCGCACGGTCGACCCGGCGCGACGAGGACGCCCGGCGCAGGCGGGCCGTCGAACACCGACTCGCGCGTGCCCAGGGTGCCGAAGTCGAGGTCACCGGCCCGTACGATGGCGTGGCCCTCGAGCACGAGCACGAGCCGCTCGCGGTCGTCGGCCTCGCGGGCGACGGACTGTCCCGGCCGCAGGCGGAAGACGGCGATGTCCGCGAACTCCCAGCCCGCCGAATCGACGGTGACGTCGACGATCGTCCCGTCCGGGGCCGGTGGGGCCGCGCGGCGGAGGAGTAGCCGCGCGGCCGCCGGTCGATCAAGGCTCATTCGAATCGTGTCCGCCATTCGCCGCGCCACTTCCACCGGACGCCGATCCATCGACTGCGGCAATCGATTACACGACCATAGTGACCCGCGCACGAGCGAGCGTCAAGGGAGAAGCCCGGCTCATCGAGCCGGGCTTGGCGGTGGCGGCGCGGATTCCCGGGCTACCCCTGGCGCATCGACTTCCCGTCCGGCGTCCGCATGCGGAGCGACGCACTGGCCGCGTAGTGACGCTGCTTGCGCGCCATCTCCGCCATCGGCGCGGCGTAGGCCGGCGCCTGCTCGTGCAGCTCGGCCGCGATCTTGCGGAGCTCGGTGTCCGATCCGGCGTAGGCGGCGATCCGCTTCCGGACGCCCTCGAGGGCACGGCCGGCCTCGTCGAACTGGCCCTTGCGGTTGAGCGCGACGGCCTCCTGCTTCGCCCGCTCGGCGAACAGGCGGGCGACGACCCGGTCCACGTCCCGGTCGCGCGGCTGCGCGTCGTTGGCGGGGTTGTCGGCGTAGGTCCAGGCGATCGTGACCGGGTCGAGGCCCGGCTCGGCGCGCTCGAACGCGCCGTCGCGGTCGGACACCCGCACGCCGACGCCCAGCTCGCGCCCGACCTCCCCGAAGTCGAAGGTCACGCGCAGCGCGATCGAGAGCATCTGGCCTGACACCATGTCGCCGAGGTAGACGAGGACGCGGCCGCCGCGCCGCTCGACGCGGAACGGGGACAGCGAGTCGATCCGGACGGACTCGGGCAGGGTCAGCTCGAGCACGACCTCGCGGGCGACGACCTCGAGGGTCTCCCCCACCTCGCTCGTGATGTGGTCCCGCATCTGGGCGACGTCGCCGATGAAGTAGAAGTGGCCGCCGCCGGCGTCGGCCATGCCCTGGAGCAGGCCCTCGTCGAAGTCGGTCCCCACGCCGAACGTGCTCGTCGAGACGCCTCGCCGACGCAGGTCGTACGCGAGCCCGATCAGCTCGTCCCGGTCGGTGATGCCGACGTTCGCGAGGCCGTCGGTGAGCAGCAGCACGCGGTTCACGCCATCGGGCGAGAGGCCGCCGGCGACCTGCTCGCATCCCGCGAGCCAGCCGCCGTGGAGGTCGGTGGAGCCGCGCGCGTCGACGGTCTTCAGGCGCTCGGCCGCGAGCTTCCGGCTCTCGCCGGACGCGACGACGCTCTCCACGACGACCTCGACCTCGTTGTCGTACACGACGGCCGAGAACCGGTCCGGGTCCTCGAGCCGGTGGACGGCCTCGAGGGCGGCCTGCCGGGCAAGGCCGATCTTGTTCTGGCCGCCCATCGACCCCGACCGATCGAGCACGAAGCCGAGGTTGACCGGCGGACGCCGCCGGGTCGGGTCCAGCGCCACGGTGGGCGCGACCAGGTCGACGAGCAGGAAGCGCTCGCTGCGGCCGTTGGCGCGGATAAGGCGCCGGTCGGGCCGGATGGCGAGGTGTGGATCGAGGAGTCGGGGCTTGTTGGCGGCGTCGTTGTCGGCGGTCATGGCGTGCCTCTCGGGTTCAGGGCTCGTCGTCGAACAGGTCCCGGGCGATCCGGGCCAGTCGCTCGACGAGCTTGTTGGAGCGCCGGTCCAGCGGCCGGCGGACGTGGATCTCGATGTCGGGGGTGATCGCGAGGCGTTCCCAGGTGCTGCGGTCGACGGGCTGGGGCTTGGTGGCGGGCGGCGGGACCGGGGCCCACAGGGGGTCGGGCGGCTGCAGCGATGGCCTCGAGGGTGCGGGGGCTGAGGCCGGCATGCCCGGCGCGTCGCGGATCGGGAACTCGTCCGGGGCCTCGCGGACGTAGCGTCGCCTTCCGAAGGCGCGATGGGCGGGCGGCTGGTCGTAGAAGCGCGGCGCCACGCCGGACTTCGTCATGAGCTCGCGGACGTAGGCGAGCGTCGCGTCCGTGGACATCGGCGGCGGCGCCTCCTGCGTCTCGGCCGCGCCCAGCACGGCGTCGACGTCGTCGTCCCCCATCCGCTCGAGCCGCGACCGGATCTCGGCCAGCGGCAGGTGGTCCCGCTGGAGACGCCTGATCAGGCGCAGGCGCGCGAGATGGCCCTCGCCGTAGCGCGTCGCGGATCCGGCGGCCTCCGGCGAGGGGAGCAGGCCCTGGGCGACGTAGTAGCGCACCGTCCGCGGCGTGACGTCGGCCAGACGGGCGAGATCGGCGAGGCTGTAGGGGTCGTCAGGCATGGGCTGATCGTGACACTGATACGTCACACTGTCAAGATGTCGCGCACTCCCGTTGCTCATTTGCGCCTGTCAGCGCCCGCGCCAGCCGACATCGGTGCGCAATGCACAGTTGGCAGCCCGGATGCTACGAACGCCCGAGATGGGCTGTGGGCGGGTCAGGTCGCGCCCGTACCCGCGGATGAGCAGCGAGAGTGCTGAGCCTCGAAGGCGCCTGCCCCTCGCAGCGCCGCCCTGGCACGGTGATGTGCCAATCGACCGAGCCCTGAACGTGCTGATCGCTCGGAACGATGGGTTTCGCGACGCGCGCCGTGCTGCGACCTCGCGTCCTTGGCACACGTCGGTGCCAGCAGGGCGGCCGGACGGCGGCGAGCGCCGCCGGAGGTCCTCCCTGCGACTGCAACGTTCTCGGCATGGGCGCGGGGCGGCCCCGTCTGGCAGGCTTGGGCGATGCGTCAGACCATGCGCGCCCTGTCCATGCTGCTCGGCCTCGGGACGCTGGTCGTCGCGCAGGCCGCCGGCCCGGCGACCGCCGCGGCGGCCACGCCGGACTTCCCGCCGAGCATGAGCGGCTACCACAACTACCCGGAGATGGTCGCCGAGATCCAGCAGGCCGAGGCCGACTTCCCCGACATCGTCCACGTGTTCTCGATCGGCAAGAGCTACCAGGGTCGCGACATCTGGGCCGCCAAGATCAGCGACAACGTCGCCGAGGACGAGGACGAGCCCGAGGTCCTCATCGACGCCCTCCACCACGCGCGCGAGCACCTGACCACCGAGCAGGCGCTCGCGACGCTCAGGTGGCTCACCCAGGACTACGGCACCGACGACACCGTCACCCGTCTCGTGGACACCCGCGAGATCTACGTGATCTTCGCGCTCAACCCCGACGGCATGCAGTACGACCTGACCGGGAACCCGTTCCGCGCCTGGCGCAAGAACCGGCAGCCGAACCCCGGCCCGAGCGTCGGCACCGACCTCAACCGCAACTACGGCTACCGGTTCGGCTGCTGCGGCGGGTCGTCCGGCAACGGGAAGAACATCGAGTACCGCGGCGCACACGCGTTCTCCGCCCCCGAGACCCAGGCCATGCGCGACTTCGTGCAGAGCCGGGTGGTGAACGGCGTCCAGCAGATCCGGACGCACATCACGCTCCACACCAACGGCGAGCTGATCCTGTGGCCGTACGGCTACACGAAGAAGAACGTGCCGCCCGACATGACGGCCCTCGACCAGCAGACGTTCGCGTCGCTGGGCCGGGCGATGGCGCGAACCAACGGCTACACCGCCGAGCAGTCGTCGGACCTGTACATCACCGACGGCGACCAGATCGACTGGCTGTACGCGAAGTACCGGATCTTCACCTACACGTTCGAGCTGTTCCCGACCGAGAAGCCCACCGTCTGGGCCGACCACTACCCTGACGACTCGAAGATCGCGAAGCAGACGGTCCGCAACCGCCAGGCGATCCTGCTCCTCATCGATCGCGCGGCCTGCCCGTACGCGACCCTCGGCACCAGCGCCCGACAGGCGGACTGCGGGCCGCTCTACGACGACCTCGAGATCAACCGCGGCTGGTCGCGCGACCCCAAGGACAAGGACACCGCGTCCTCCGGGCTGTGGGCGGTCACCAACCCGGCGGCGACGACCTCGCATGGCCCGAAGCAGCTGGGCGACGCGGTGTCGGGGTCGGGCGCCCTGGTCACGGGGGCCGCGGCGGGCAGGAAGGCCGGATCGAACGACGTCGACGGCGGCGTCACCTCGATCCGCAGCCGCCCGATCACGCTCCCGGCCGATCCCGCGAACTTCGGCCGGCTGACCTTCTCCTACGTGTTCGCCCACTCCGCGACCTCGACGACCGCCGACTCCTTCCGGGTCCTGGTCGAGGCGGAGGACGGCACCCGCACCCCCGTGTTCGAGCGGTTCGGGGCGCCGACCAACCTCAACGCCTCGTGGCGATCCGGCTCGGTGTCGCTGGCCGACTACGCGGGCCAGACGATCCGTCTCGTGATCGCGGCGAAGGACGGGGCGAACGGCAACCTGGTCGAGGCCGAGGTCGACAACATCCGGATCCAGCGCTGAATCAGGAGAGCCGCCCCGACCGGTGGATCGGGACGGCTCTCGGTGGCTGGCGGTTGGCTTACGACGCGGGCGGAACCGCCGTGAACGTCGTGAACATGCCCTTCGAGTAGTTCGAGGTCTTGTCCGGCGCCATCGCCGGGTCGGGGCTCGCGGGGACCGCGGTCGAGCCGGTCTTCAGGAAGTCGACGACGGCGTAGTCGCCCGGCTGGTCGATCACGATCTGGCCGTCGGCGACGGTGTTGGCGTCGGCCTGCAGGACGGCGACCACGGTCGCGAACTTGAGCAGGTCGGCGGGCTTGACCTTCGACAGGTCCGTCGAACGTCTGCGTGTCGGTCGCGTCGTCGTTGCGGCGCAGCAGGCGCAGCTCGTGGGCCTGGGTGCCGAGGTTGCGGAGCGTGATGATCGTGCCCGGGGTCGGGGTGATCGGCGTGTCGAGGTACGAGCCGTCGAGCGCGTACATCTCGATCATCTTCGCGGCCGGCGAGCCCGCTTCGGCCGAGGCCGGCGCGGACGCTTCGGCCGACGGCGACGCTGCCTCGGACGGCGCGACGGATGCGGGCGCCGACGGGGCGGCGACGGACGCCGGCGCGGTCGGGGCGACGGACGGCGCGGTCGTGGAGCTCGTGCTCGAGCACGCGGCGATCATGACGGCGGCCAGCGCGGCCATCGAGAACAGGCGAAGGGGACGAGGAGACCCGCTCATGCAACCTCCTGGCGAGGCACCGTCTCCGCGTGCCCAGTCCGGAACGCAGGCACGGTCAACCTCGGGGTGTAGTCGTGCGACCCGCAGACCGTATCGAGCGGGACATTGCAGTCTCATCGCGGTCTGCCACGGCGGCATTACACATGCGCGGATCGTCTACGGCGCGGCCATGATCCTCGTGACGGCGGCGCCGGTGACGCCGAGGCCCGCGACGAGCAGGATGGTGCCGAGGCCGAACACGATCGCCACGGTCGTCCAGCGCCCCTTTCCGCGAGCCATGAGCTCCGAGTCGTGGTGCCGGCCGGCGCCGACGAGGTCGCCCCACGCGATCAGCACCCAGATCCCGGTCAGCGGCGCCGTGACCAGCTCGGCGATCGCGAGCGCGATGCCCGCCACCACCCGGTTGTCGCCGAACAGCAGGAACAGCGTCGCGCCCCACGCCGTGACCGACACGCACAGCCCGATCACCAGCGAGCACGCGAACAGCGCGATCATGTGGCCGCGGGTCACGCGCCACGTCCGCGGGATCACGGTCCCCGGCGTGCCCTCCTCGAGCGCGACCACCGGGAGCGCCAGGGACAGCCGGACCTGGATCGCGACGAACGCGAACCCGATGACGAGCGCGATCGGCAGGACGATCAGCGTCAGCGCCGCGGCCTGGCCGGTGGCGGCGGTGGTCGGCCGGGCGCTCATGGCCGGCAGCACCGCGACCGTGAACAGCACGACGCCCACCTGCACGAGGACCACCAGCAGCCACAGCGGGATGGCCCGCGGGATGCTGCGCACCACGCCCCGGATCGTGTCGCCGATGCCCGCCGCCTCGCCGCGCCACAGGCGGTCCGCCGCGACCACGCTCGCCAGCGCCGAGACCCCGACCGCCGTGGCCACGATCACGCTCACGACGAACAGCGCCCACGGATCGGTCGTGTCCGGCGCCGCGGCGAAGCGGTTCTGCACCTGCGACTCGACCGTCGGCGTGATCAGCATCTGGAGCAGGCTCGCGACGGCCGCCGGGACGGCGAGGACGAGGAACAGCGACCACTCGCGGCCGAACGTGTCGAAGGTGCGCCCGAGCACGGACCCGACGTCGATCCGGGGACCGGCGACGACGTTCGCCGGCAGCACCCAGCCCTGGTAGGCCGGCGCCTGCGGGGACGCCGGGTACGCCGGGGGCGGCGGCAGGCCTCCGGAGGCGGGATCGGGGGGCGGCGGGGGCGCGGGCGGCGGCGGGACGGGGGCGTCGTCGGGGGCGGTGGCGGGCCGCTGGGCATCGCCACCGGGCGCCGACGGGCCGTCCGGCGTCGTCTGGTCCTCCTGCATGTCGTCCTCCCTGGCGATGGAGTATGACCGGGACGTCGGCCGGCCCGCGACCGATCGGCCGCGAATCGAACGCGCCCACGCACTCGACTGCGGGAAATCCCGCAACGGCCGTCGGGCGCCGACCCTGCGCGCGGGCCTTCGCGGCCGCCACACGCCGCGCTAGGCTGCGCGCGTGACTGACCAGCCGATCCGCGTCGTGCTCGTCGACGACCATCCCGCGATCCTCGACGCCGTGGGCTCGGCGGTGCAGGCCGCGCCCGACCTCCAGCTCGCCGGGACGGCCCGGTCGCTCGACGACGCCCTCGCGCTGCTCGGGGCCGCCGGGACCGTCGACGTCGTCGTGACCGACGTCCAGCTCGCGGGCGAGGCCGAGGGCCTGCGCCTGCTCGATGCGATCGGCGGCGAGGGGCCCGGCGTGCTGCTGCTGTCCTCCTTCGACCAGCCGCCGCTCGTCCGGACGGCGTTCGAGCGCGGCGCCGCCGGCTACCTGCTCAAGACCAGCGAGCTGCCCGAGATCCTCGACGCCATCCGCACCGTCGCCGCGGGCGGCACGATGTTCTCGGCCGCCATGCTGCGGACGATCCGCACGGCGCCGCGCCGGCCCTCGGACCGCGAGGTCGAGGTGCTGACGCTCGTGTGCGCCGGGGCCACGAACGACGAGATCGGCGGCCGGCTGGGCGTCTCGGACAAGACCGTCGAGAGCCACCTCCGCCGCCTGTTCGACCGGTACGGCGTGCTGTCGAGGACCGAGCTCGCGGTGCTGGCGTTGCGCGAGGGATGGGTGGCGGAGAAGGGCCGGTCGTGACCTGGCTGGTCGCCCCCGCCGCGGCCCGCAGCCTCCTCGTGGCGGCCCTGGCGGCCGCGCTGCTCGTCATCGGCGCCACCGCGCTGCGGCTGATCCCGATCGGCGTGCCGGGCCCGACCGTCTCGGCCGTCGTCCCGCTGCTGTGGGGCGCGGGCGCGGTCGTCGTGCTGGCGCTGACGCGGACCTGGGCACCCGCCGTGGCCTGGGGGGCCGCGATCGTCGGCGCCACTGCCGCGACGCTGTCGGTGATCGGGGTCGGGTCGGAGGTCCGCGCGGTCGAGGTCATCCCCGGGCCGTGGCTGGACCTCACGATGTTCGCGGCGCTGGTGGCCCCGGCCGCCATCGCCGGCGCCTATGCCACCGCCGACGCCCGTGCGCCCCGCTCGACCCTCGTGGCCTGCTGGATCGTCGTCGTGGCGCTGTCCCTCGGGCTCGTGGGGCGATCCGTTGCGCGGGCGATCTCAGGTGAGCAGGAGGGCGGCGTCCCGAAGTGGCTGTGGCTGCTGGTCGTCGCGCTGCTGGCGGCGATCGGCGTCGTGCGCGACGTCCGCCCGGCCCTGTCGCGCACGCGGGAGCGGGTCGCCGCGGGCGAGGCGGCCGGGCGCGGCACCGGGCCACACGTGGTCGCTCCTGCGCGTGTTCGTGGACGAGGTGGTGCCGGGCCGGGACGTCGGGCGCGCCGAGGCCGTGCGAGACCGAGCGGACGCGCATCGCCGCCGACCTCCACGCGGAGGTGCTGCCGTCGCTCCGGCGCGCGCTCGTCGAGGCCGAGTCGGGCGGGACGGTCGAGCGGCTGGCCGCGGATCTGCGATCGGCGGTGGAGGAGGTGGAGTCGCTGCTGGTCTCGCGACGGTCGATCGTGCTCGAGGAGATGGGGCTGCGCGCGGCGATCGAGTGGCTGGCCGAACGGATCGAGGACCGCTCCGACGTCCGGGTGGAGATCGAGGTCGAGGGCGACACGGCCGTGGTCGGCGAGGCGGTGACCCGGCCGCCGCGCGACGCCGAGCGGGCGGCGTTCCGGGTGGCGCAGCTGGCGCTGGACAACGTCGTGCGCCACGTGCCCGAGGGCGTCGCGGTGGTCACGATCGCCGTCGCGCCCACGGAGATCCGGCTCCGGATCGAGGACGACGGCCCGAGCCGCCGGATCGACGAGGCCGCGGCGGTCCGGGCCGGGCGACGAGGGATCGCCGACATGCGCGCGGAGGCCGCCTCGTGCGGCGGCACGCTCGCGTTGGGCCCCGGGCGCGGCGGGCGCGGGACCGCCGTCGCGTTCGACTGGCGGGAGCCGCCGGCCTCGCGCTGAGGCTGGGCTGCGGCACGCCGCGAGGCCTCCGGTGCCGCCACGCCCGTGTAGCCTCGATCCGGGCACGAACACAGGAGGCGGCATGGGCGAGATCGGGCGCGCTGCGCGGAGTCTGGAACATCGTCCCGACGCCGTTCCTGCCCGACGGCGCGCTCGACCTGGCCTCGATCCCCACGCTCGTCGACTTCGTCCGGGCGACCGGCGTCGACGGCCTCACGATCCTGGGCGTGCTCGGCGAGGCGGCCAGGCTCGGCGACGGTGAGCGGACCGCCGTCCTCGAGGCCGCGATCGGAGCGGCCGGCGCCGCGATCCCCGTCTGTGTCGGCGTCTCGCACGCCTCCACGGATCGCGCGATCGCCTATGCGCGCGAGGCCGAGGCCGCCGGCGCCCACTCGGTGATGCTCGCGCCGCCGCCGCTCGCCCGGCCGACCGACGCCGCCCTCCGCCGCCACTACCTCGCGGTCGCGTCGGCCGTCTCGATCCCGGTCGTCGTCCAGGACCACCCGGCGTCCTCGGGCGTCCAGATGAGCACGGACTTCCTCCTCGCGCTGGCCGCCGAGGCGCCGTCGTGCCGGGTGATCAAGCTCGAGGAGGAGCCGACGCCGCCGAAGGCCGGCCGCCTGGTCGACGGCTCGCCCGACGTCATCGTGCTCGGCGGCCTCGGCGGGGAGATGCTGGTCGAGGAGCTCCGCCGCGGCAGCCACGGGACGATGACCGGGTTCGGGTTCCCGGAGATCCTGGTCGCCGTCGTGAGGCGCTGGTTCGCGGGCGATCGAGAGGGCGCGGCGGCCGTGTTCGACCGCTATGCGACGCTGATCCGGTTCGAGAACCAGGCGATCCTGAACCTCCCGATCCGCAAGCTCGTGTACCAGCGTCGCGGGGCGATCGCCCACGCGACCGTCCGGGCGCCCGGTCTGCCGCCCGACCCGGGCACCGTCGCCGACCTCGACGACCTCCTCCGCCGCACCGGGCTCGATGCCTGCCTCGCGCCGGGCTCGTGGTCGGCCGTCGATTGACGTAGGCGAGGTCTCGACGGCCGTCGACTATCGGGCGCGCGTGCTCGATCGACACTCCCTGGATGCCTGACTCGCCTGCCTCCCCATCGCTTTCCAGTTCCGCCCGCGCCACCGCCGGCACAGACCTCGGTCTGCTCGTGTTCCTCGGCGCCGTCTGGGGCGCCGTCTTCCTGTTCATGCGGATCGCCGCCCCCGAGGTCGGCGCGGTCTGGGCCGCGGAGATCCGGGTCACGCTCGCCGCGCTGCTCCTGGTGGTCATCGCGGGCCGGCGGACCTGGCGAACTGCGCGGGGCCGCGTCCTCGACTTCCTCGTCACCGGCGCGACGTTCTCGGCGATCCCGTTCACGCTGATCGCCTTCGCGACGCTGACGCTGCCGGTGGGCGTCGGCGCGCTGCTCAACGCCGCGACGCCGCTGTTCACGGCGATGATCGGGGTGGCCGTGCTCGGCCAGCGGCTCACGGGTCGGGTCGTGGCCGGCATCGCGATCGGGATGGGCGCGGTCGCGCTGGTCGTCGGGTGGTCGCCGCTCGACCTCGGGCCCGGCACGCTGCTCGCCGTCGGGGCCGCGCTCGGCGCCGCGTTCAGCTACGGCGTCGCGGGCACCTTCGTCCGCCGCCGCCTGGGCGGGATCCCGGGCATCGAGATCGCGACCGGCCAGCTCGTGTCGGCCTCGATCGTCCTGCTGCCGTTCGCCCTCCTGTCCGGCACGCCCGGCGTGCCGTCCCCCGCCGGTGCCGCGTCCTTGCTCGCGGTGGCCGTCGTGTCGACCGCGCTCGCCTGGCCGCTGTACTTCCGGGTGCTCAAGCGGACGAGCGCGACCGCGGCCAGCACGGTGACCTTCATCGTCCCGGCGTTCGCGATCCTGTGGGGAGCGTTGGCGTTGGGCGAGCCCATCGGGCCCGAGCTCGTCGTCGGGTTCGCGCTGATCATGGTCAGCCTCGCGCTGGTCCTTGGGGTCCCCGTGGGCAGCCTCGCGCGGTCGACGAACCTCCGGATCGCTCGCGTGGCGTCCCGCGGCGCTTCCGCCGGCTGACGGGTCAGGGCGGCGCGGGTCCCCAGGCGATCGGGTCGAGCACCCGGGTGGAGATCCGTCGCAGCCCGGTACCGTCCGCGCGGACGACCCACGTGCCTGCCGTCGCTGCACCGCCGCGAGCCGAGAACGCGAGCCAGCGCGAGTCGGGCGACCACGCCTGGCCGATGGGATCGGGGTCGACGTCGCCACTGACGAGGTACGCGACCCGGACCATGTCGTCGTGGTGCTCGGCGACGATGCTGGCGAACGCGTCCGTGTCGCCCGCGGCGGCAGAGGCGACGATCGCGGGCGTGAGGCGGATCCGGCCGACGGCGTCCATCAACCTATAGAGGGCGCTCGAGGCAGAATTGATGCAGGCGGACGTTTTCGACGTTGGCTCCGAGCAGGTCCGGAGCGCGGGGAGACCTCGTCGGCAGGGGCGGCCATCAGGCCGGCCGGCGGTAGACGTGCGTCTGGTCGTGCTCGCGAAAGCCGAGGCGCTCGTACAACGCCAGCGCACCGTTCGGGTTCTGTGTGTCGACCTGGAGGGCTGCCTCAGTCATCCCGCGCTCCCGAAGCACGTGCAGGTTTCGCGCCGCGAGGCCCGAGGCGATGCCACGCCCGCGCCACGGCCGGCGAGTGAAGATGTTCTCGGTGTACCCGCGCCGGCGATGGCGCTCGCGGTTCTCCTGCTCATCGATGTAGCCGAGTACGCCGCCGACGACCCGGTCGCCGTCCCAGGCCACCTGCCAGACGTCGATCTGGCCGAGGAGCGGGTGGTGGATGGCGTCTCGCATGCGGGTGTCGCTCAGCGGCGCCCAGCCCGGGTGGTCGCGCATCGCGTCGTCCCACGCGATCATGACCGGGAAGACGTCCTCGGCCTGGACGGGGCGGCTCTCGATCCCGGGTGGGAGATCGACAGGCGGCAAGTCGTCCAGGCTCGGGCGCAGCATGTCGATGTTCCAGTTCTCGATCGCGTAGCCCGCGTGTCGCAGGAGCCTGGCGGTCGCGATCCCCGTCGCAGGCACCCACGCCTCGAACATCGGCGACGCGTCGTCCGGCACGAGGCGGTCCAACTCGCGCAGCAACGCCTGGGCACCCGCCAGGAGCGCTCGCCCGATCCCTCGCGCACGCCAGTCAGGATCGACGCCCCTCGATGGTTGAGGATTCCGTCCGACGTCAGGCGCGACGCCGCGATCCGTGGCGCGCACCCAGCCGACCAATCTGCCGTCCGTCTCGGCGAGGATGACCCTGCTCGCCGGGGGCGCGTCGTCCAGCTCGAGATCTGCCCGGATGCGGTCGGCGGTGGTCACACGGTCGCCGTCGGCCCGCGCCGCCGCGTTGCGCACGTCGGCCATCGGCGCGTAGTCGCCGTCGCGCAGCGCCCTGACCGCGATCCCCGGCGGTGCGGCCCTCCTCGCCGCGTCGAGGCCCACCGCGAATGACGCCGAGGCGGCGTCAGCGAGTTCCATCCGAAGGCTCCTCCGCCCGTTGCGGTCGCCCTACGGCAAGGCGCGAATCATGCCTCCGTCGACGGGGACGATGGCGCCGGTCACGAACGACGCCGCCGGCGACAGCAGGAACGCCGCCACCCGGCCGATCTCCGCGATCTCGCCGTAGCGGCCCAGCGGGATCGTCGCCCGCGTTCGCTCGCCGATCACCTCGGCCGTGACGCCGGCCGCCTCGGCCCGGCGGCTGTCGAGCCAGGCGATGCGGTCGGTCGAGATCCGGCCGGGCGCCAGGCCGTTGATGCGGATCGGCGCGAGCTCCTCGGTCAGCGACTTGATCAGCCCCACGAGGCCGGGCCGGATGAGGTTCGACGTCGTCAGGGCCGGGATCGGCATGCGGGCCGACGACGAGAGGTTGATCAGGATCGAGGGGTCGCGGCCCTCGCGCAGGTGGGGCAGCGCCGCGCGGAGCAGGCGCAGGACCGACTGGAGGGTGCCATCGATCGCCTGCTCCCAGTCCGCCTCGCTCAGGGTGTCGAACGTGCCGCCGGGCGGGCCGCCGGTGTTGACGACCAGCAGGTCGAGGCCGCCGAACGCCGCGATCGCCGCGTCGACCGCCGCGGCCGGGCCGTCGGGCGTCGACAGGTCGGCCACCACGGCCGTGCCGCCGAGTCGAGCGGCCTCGGCCTCCACGCGGGCCGCCGTCCGCCCGACCAGGGCCACGCGCGCACCCTCCGCGGCCAGCACCTCCGCGATGCCGTTGCCGATCCCCGACGCCCCGCCGCCGACCAGCGCCCGTCGTCCGTCGAGCCCCAGATCCATGCCTGCCCTCCGTTCCGTGCTCGAAGGGTAGCCCGCAGGCGCTCGTCCCGGCCGAACCCGGCTCGGCTACGCTCATGGCCGCGCGCCCCCGGCCGGCGCACGGCGACGGAGGCCAGATGACCTCGACCGAACCCGCGGGGCTGCTGCCCATCGAGCTGTTCATCCTGCTTCTCGCCCTGGCGACCGGGATCGCGCTCGTTGCCCGCCGGCTCGCGATCCCGAACTCGGTCGCGCTCGTCGTCGCCGGGCTGGGGCTGGCGATCGTCGTGCCCGGGGCCCAGGTCGACATCACGCCCGAGCTGATCCTCGCCGTCCTGCTGCCGGGCCTCGTGTTCGAGGCGGCCTACAAGATCGACGTCGGGGAGCTGCGGCGGTCGTTCCCGATGATCGCGTTCCTCGCCGCGCCCGGCGTGATCATCACGGCGGCCGTGGTCGCGGTGGTCGTGTCCACGCTGACCGGCCTCGACCTCGGCGTCGCGTTCATCCTGGGCGCGATCCTGTCCGCGACCGACCCCGTCGCCGTGGTCTCGCTGTTCAAGCGGCTGCACGCGCCGGCCCGGCTGTCGACCGTGGTCGAGGCCGAGAGCCTGCTCAACGACGGCACCGGGGTCGTGCTGTTCGCGATCGCGATCCGGGCCGTCACCGAGCCGGTGACGCTCGAGGAGGGCGTGGTCTCGTTCGTGGTCACGATCGTGGCCAGCGTGATCATCGGGCTGGTGGCCGGGTTCGTCGCCGAGCGCCTGATGCGCCTCGCGGACGACCACCTGATCGAGGTGGCGATCTCGGTCGTCGCGGCCTACGGCACGTACCTGATCGCCGACCGGCTCCACGAGTCCGGGATCATCGCGACCGTCCTCGTCGGCCTCGTCCTGGGCAACGCGGGCGGGCAGAACCGCCTCAGCGTCCGCACGGTCGACTCGCTCGACATCGTGTGGGAGTTCATCGCGTTCCTGCTGACGGCGCTGACATTCCTGCTGGTGGGCCTGGCGATGAGCCCCGGGCAGCTGACGGCCTCGCTGCCCGGTGATCGGGGCGGGCTACCTCGCGATCACGCGTCGCACGCGTGCTCGTCGTGTACGGCCTCATCGGCGGCGGTTCGCGGCTCGTGCGGCGCGAGGCGCCGCTGCCGGTCGGGTACCTGCACGTGATGTTCTGGGCGGGGCTGCGGGGCGCGGTCGCGGTCGCCCTCGCGCTGGCGCTGCCGCTCTCGCTGCCCGACCGGGACCTGCTGACGGGCGCCGTGTTCGGGGTCGTGCTGATCACGCTCCTGGTGCAGGGCACGACGGCCGGCTGGGTGATCCGGCGCGCCGGGGTGATCGACGCCGAGCCGTAGCCGCGATCGAGGGCTGGATTCGGGCGCGCGACTCGCGGGCCCGTCACCGGATCGCAACCGGGCGAAACCCAATCGGTCCCGCCTCGAACCGAGGCGCGGCGGCTGACGCCTCGGGCACCCGCGACGACCCTGCTCGCAACCCGGAGAGCGACCGGGCAACGGCGCGTGGGAGGGTCGATCGAGCGATGAGCATCCGACGATTGGTGTTCGGCGGTGCGGCAGCGGCCGCGCTCCTGGCAGCGTTGCCCGGCGTCGCCGCGGCGGCCGACGGTGGCGAGATCAACACGGGCGACACCGCCTGGATGCTGATGTCGACCGCCCTCGTCATGGTCATGCTGCCCGGCCTTGCCCTGTTCTACGGCGGCCTCGTCCGCCGCAAGAACGTGCTGTCGACCACCATGCACAGCTTCTTCGGGCTCGCGCTCGTGAGCATCGTGTGGGTGATCGTCGGCTTCACGCTCGCGTTCGGCCCCGATGTCGACCTGCCGCTCCTCGGCCACGGCTGGATCGGCGGGCTCGACTTCGCGATGTTCAACGGCGTGGGCCAGGCGCCCTCGACCGTCTACGCCGTGACGATCCCGTTCATGTTGTTCGCGATGTTCCAGCTGATGTTCGCGGCGATCACGCCGGCGCTGATCACCGGCGCCTTCGCCGAGCGCAAGCGCTTCGGCTCGTTCGTGCTGTTCACGATCCTGTGGTCGATCCTCATCTACTCCCCGATCGCCCACTGGGTGTGGTCGGCCGACGGCTGGCTGTTCGCGAAGGGCGCGCTCGACTTCGCCGGCGGCACCGTCGTCCACATCAGCTCGGGCGTGTCCGCCCTCGTCGTCGCGCTGATCATCGGCCGGCGGCACATGAACGGCGACAGCAAGGAGCCGCACGACGTCCCGATGACCGTGCTCGGCGCGGGCCTGCTGTGGTTCGGCTGGTTCGGCTTCAACGCCGGATCCGCGGTCACCGCCGGTGGCCTCGCCGCCAGCGCGTTCACGGTCACCAACATCGCCGCCGCGGCCGCCACGGTCACGTGGGTCCTCGCCAGCTACCTCCACTCGCGCAAGGTCAGCGTCGTCGGTGCCGCCTGCGGCGCCGTCGCCGGCCTGGTCGCGATCACCCCGGCGTCCGGCTACGTGACGCCGGGCGGCGCGCTCATCATCGGGCTCGTCGCCGGCGGCCTGTGCTTCAGCGCCACGCTCCTCCGGGCCCGCTCCCGCGTGGACGACGCGCTCGACGTCTTCGCCGTCCACGGCGTCGGCGGCATGTTCGGTGCCCTCGCCACCGGCATCTTCGCCTCCACCACGGTGCAGGCCGCCTACTCGGGCCTGCTCGACGGCAACCCGCAGCAGCTGGTCACCCAGTTCGTCGCCGTCGCGGCGACCGTCGCGTACGCCGCCGTCGGGACGTTCGTGATCGTCAAGGTCGTCGACCTCGTCCTCGGGCTCCGCGTGGCCGAGAAGGACGAGGAGGTCGGCCTCGACATCTCGGTCCACGGCGAGGCTGCGTACCAGGCCTGACCCCGGCGGCCCGGTGCGCTCGCCGGGCCGTCTCGCAGATCGGCCGCCGGTCCATCCGGCGGCCGATTGGAGTCTTCGATGACCAACGACGGCGCACCACAGCGACAGACCCGGAACCGCCACCGCTCCGAGCCCCCGCTCTACGACGCGCGCTACGAGCACGACGCCTGCGGCGTCGGCTTCGTCGCGGACGCGGGCGGCACCTCCCACTCGCGCGTGCTGGCCCTGGCGCTCGGCGGCCTCGGGGCCCTCGGACATCGCGGCGCGTTCGCCGCCGACGGCGCGTCGAGCGATGGTGCCGGGGTCCTCCTGCCCCTGACGCCGTCGCTCGTGCGCCTCCTCGATCCCGACGGAATCGCCGGCGACCGGCCGGGCGTGCTCACGGTCTTCGCACCCGCCCGCCGCCGAGCGGCGGGCCCGGCTGCGAACCCGCGCTCGATCGTCGCCGCCGCGCTCGCCGCCGAAGGCCTGGGCGCGCCCGCCTGGCGCACGGTGCCCGTCGAGGCCGATGCCCTCGGCCGCGTGGCCGCCGCCTCCCTGCCCGAGATCCTCCAGGCGCTGGTCCCGCGGCCGGACGGCGTGTCCGACCCGGAGTTCGAGCTCGCGCTCGCCTGCGCTCGTCGCCGCGCCGACGCGTCGGCACGCTCGGCCGGCCTGACGGCGTTCGCGGTGGTCTCGGCGTCGTCGAAGACCGTCGTCTACAAGGGCCTCGTGGCCGGCGGCCGCCTCGCCCGCCTGTTCCCCGACCTCGCGTCGCCGGTCGACCTCCCGTTCGCCCTGTTCCACCAGCGCTACGCCACGAACACGCAGCCCGTGTGGTCGCTCGCCCAGCCGTTCGGGTACGTGGCCCACAACGGCGAGATCAACACCGTCCGCGGCAACCGCGAGGCGATCCGCGGCCGGCGCGATGACGCCGGCGTCTCGTCGCGCCGCCGGGACGCGGCCGACCGCCTCCGCGCGGCCGGTCCCCTCCTCTCGCCGGGCGTGTCGGACTCGCGGTCGCTCGACGAGGCGCTCGAGCTGCTGGTCGCGACCGGCTGGTCGCTCGAGACCGCGCTGCTCGCCCTGGTGCCCGAGGCGCCGGGCCTGCGCCGGACGCCGCACCCGGCCGTCGCCGCCTTCCGCCGGCGGGTCGCCGGATTCGTCGCGCCGTGGGACGGCCCGGGCGCGTTCGTGTTCAGCGACGGCCGCCGGGTCGGCGCGCTGCTCGACCGCAACGGCCTGCGGCCGGCGGCGTGGTCGATCACCGCCGATCGACTGGTCGCCGTCGCGTCCGAGGCGGGCGCGGTGCCGCTCGACCCGGGCGAGATCGTGCGCACCGGCCGCCTGGCGCCCGGCGAGCTGCTCCTCGTGGATCCGGCGGCCGGGCGCGTGCTCACGGACGCCGACGCGAAGTCGTGGGTCCTGCGCCGCCTGCCGCTCCACGACGCCCCGCGCGAGGTCTTCGCCGACGCCGAGGGCCCGACCGGGGTCCCGGTTTCCCAGCCGGCGGCCGACCCCGCGGCCGACCCTGCCGCCGCTCCGGCGCCCGAGGGCGTCGCCGCGACGACCCCCGCCCTGCGCTACCTGTTCGGGCTGGACGCCGAGAAGCTGCGCCTCGACGTGCGGACGATGGCGCTCGACGCGCACGAGCCGCTGTGGAGCATGGGCGACGACACGCCGCTCGCCGGGCGGGCGCGCGTCACGCGTCCCGCCAGCGACCACCTCCGCCAGGCGTTCGCGCAGGTCACCAACCCGCCGATCGACCCCGAGCGCGAGCGGGCGGTCATGGACCTCCAGATGGAGCTCGGCCGCCGGCCGGCGTTCCTGGGCGGCATGCCCGCGGGCGCCGAGACCGTGCGGGTCGGACGCCCGGTCGTCGTCGACCTCGACGGGCTGCTCGACGCGGTCCGCGACCGCTCCCGGGCGCCGCACCGGGCCGTGCGCCGGCTCGACGCGACGTGGCCGGCCGCCAGCGGCGATGCCGGGCTCGAGGTCGCGCTCGACCGGCTCTCCGCCGGCGCGCTCGACGCCGCCCGTGCGGGGACGGAGGTCCTCGTCCTGTCCGACGCCGCCGCCTCGCTCGACGACCCGGCACGACTCCCCGTCCCGTCCGTCCTCGCCGCGGGCGCCGTGCACACCGCCCTCGCCGAGGCCGGCCTCCGCGGCCGGACCGACATCGTGGTCGACGCCGGGGACGTGCTCGACGTCCACGGGCTCGCGATGGTCGTGGCCGCCGGGGCCCGGGTCGTGCACCCGCGGCTGCTGCTCGCCCTCGCCCGCGAGCAGGCCGGCTCGCGCGGCGCGGAGGAGCTGTCCGAGCACGACGCCGTCGGCAACATGCTCGCCGCCCTCGACGCCGGCCTGCGCAAGGTGCTCGCCCGGATGGGCATCTCGACCGTCGCCAGCTACGTCGGCGGCCAGCTGTTCGAGACCCTCGAGCTGGGGCCCGCCATCGTGACCCGCTGCTTCCCCGCCGCGGCCGCGTGGCCGGGGCGTCTCGAGGCCGCCGACCTCGCCGGCGTCCAGCTCCAGCGGCTCGAGGAGGCGCGGGCGCTCGCGGCCGCCGTCCGGCCCGGACCGGCTCCCGGACCCCGGCTTCGCCCGCTTCCGCGGCGACGGCGAGCTCCACCTGTACAGCCCGGCGAACGCGACGGCGCTCACGACCCTCGCCGCGGCCGACGACCCGGCGACGGGCGTCGACGCGGCCCTCAGCACCTATCGCGACGCCCTCCGGCGCGACGCGGCGCTGGTCCGGGACGGCTTCCGGGTGCGGCGGCCCCGCGGCACGGCAGCCCGTGCCGCTCGACGAGGTCGAGGACGCGCGCTCGATCGCCCGCCGGTTCGTCGTGTCGGCGATGAGCGTCGGTGCGCTGTCGCCCGAGGCCCACCGCGCCCTGACGCTGGGGATCCAGGCGCTGGGCGGCGCGGCCAACACCGGCGAGGGCGGCGAGGACCCGGCGTGGTACGCGCCGGGCGAGGACGGCCGCCCGACGGACGCGAAGATCAAGCAGGTCGCGTCGGCCCGCTTCGGCGTCACCGCCGAGTACCTCGCCCGCGCCGACCAGCTCGAGATCAAGATGGCCCAGGGCTCGAAGCCGGGCGAGGGCGGCCAGCTGCCCGGCCGCAAGGTCACGGTGTACATCGCCGCCCTGCGTCGCGCGCAGCCGGGCCAGCCGCTGATCAGCCCGCCGCCGCACCACGACATCTACTCGATCGAGGACCTGGCCCAGCTGATCGCCGACCTGCGGGCGATCAACCCCTCGGCGCGGATCGGCGTCAAGCTCGTCGCGACGCGCGGGGTCGGCACGATCGCCGCGGGCGTGACCAAGGCCGGCGCCGACTACATCCACCTGTCCGGCCACGCGGGCGGGACCGGGGCGTCGCCGCTGTCGTCGATCAAGCACGTGGGCGCGCCGTGGGAGCTCGGCCTGTCCGAGGTCCACCAGTCGCTGCTGCGCAACGACCTCCGCGATCGCGTCGCGCTGCGCACCGACGGCGGCCTCCAGACCGGCAACGACCTGCTGATCGCCGCGCTGCTCGGCGCGGAGGAGTTCGCGTTCGGCACCGGCGCGCTGGTCGCCGTCGGCTGCGACATGGCCCGCCAGTGCCACCTCGACACGTGTCCGACCGGCATCGCGACCCAGCGCGAGGACCTGCGGGCCAAGTTCACCGGCACGCCCGAGATGGTGGTCGCGTTCTTCCTCCGGCTGGCCGAGGACCTCCGGCGCTCGCTGGCGGCGGTCGGGGCACGGTCCGTCGGCGAGGTCGTCGGCGAGGGCCGGCGCTACCTGCGCGAGGCGCCCGGGAGCACGATCGACCTGTCCGCGCTGCTGTCCCCGGAATGGGGCTCGTCGGCCGAGCGCCGGGCGACCCCGTGGGCCGCGTCGCGAGGAATCAAGCGCCAGGCCGCGTCGGCACTGGAGAGCCGGCTGGTGGCCGCGCTCGACGGCCAGGAGGGCGGGCTGTCCGCCTCGGGCCTGCGGGTGACGACGGCCGAGCGCTCGTTCGGGGCCGCGCTCACGGGCGCGATCCACCGCGGCGAGCTGCGCGCGCCCGTCCGGCTGGCGCTGCGCGGCGCGGCCGGCCAGAGCTTCGGCGCCTGGGCGGGCGATGGCGTCTCGCTCGTGCTCGAGGGCACGGCCAACGACTACGTCGGCAAGGGCCTGTCGGGCGGCCACCTCGTCGTCCGGCCCGCGCCCGAGATGGTCGCGGGCGCCGCGGCGTCGCCCACGTCGACCTCCGGCGCCTCGTCGTTCGCGCTCGCCGGCAACACCTGCCTGTACGGCGCGACCGGCGGCCGGCTGCACGTGGTCGGCCGGGCCGGCATGCGGTTCGCGATCCGCAACTCGGGCGCCGAGGCCGTCGTCGAGGGCGTCGGGCCGCACGGCTGCGAGTACATGACGGGCGGCGCGGTGGTCGTGCTGGGCCCGGTCGGCCAGAGCTTCGGCGCCGGGATGACCGGCGGCCGTGCGTACCTGTGGGACCCGTCGGGGCGCCACGTCGCCGCGCTCCACGGCCCGTCCGTGCGGGCGGTCCGGCTCGCCGAGGCCGCCGCGACGCGCGAGGACGGTGACGTGCTGGTCGCCGAGCTGCAGCGCCTCCTCGGCGCCCACCGCGACGCGGGATCGGCGCTCGCCGCCCGCCTGTTCGAGATCGGCGACGCGGTCCTGGCGGACGTGTGGCTCGTCGAGCCGGTCCCCGCCGCGCCCGTCGTCGTGGCCGCCGCGGCGCCCGAGACGGCGGCGACGGCCGCGGTCGTGGCCTCGGCGGCCGCTCGCGACGCGCAACCGAACCGCAACCGGGCCGTCGCCTGAGCGGTGTCGACCCGCGAGTGCCCGTCGCGAGACCATGACCGCTCGGCGCCGCGTCCCTTGGCGCCGCTGTCCCGGAGCCCCAGATGACCTATCCCGCCTTCGACACCAGCCACATCGCCGAGGCCATCGACGGTCGCAGCGGTCCGATCACCTGCAGCGCCTGCGGCTGCCGGCTGCAGCGCGCCGCGAACGGCGAGGAGCTCTGGTTCCACTTCGCCCCGATGGGTGGCCGCGACGCGCGCGGCTGCCTGATCGACTGCGCCGACGCGGGGCACGACGCCCACGGGCGCGCCATGGTGGCCGCCTGACGCGTCGCTGACACCCCGGCCGCGCCGCGCGCGGCACCGACCACATGCAACGGCCCCGGTTCACGCACCGGGGCCGTTCGATTCTCCGGGGAGTGCGAGGTCAGGACCCGGTGACGAATCCCCAATGGACCGGCACGAGGTGGTTGCCGCCCCGGTCGACGACCGTGAGGCCGACCTCGACCCGGTAGCGGGTGTTCGCCTGGAGCCGGTTGACCGGGTTGACGACGAGCACGAGCGTGTGCGCGTCCCACGAGGTCGTCGCCGGCACGGCCTTGCCCGTGTGCGCGTTGCGCAGGACCACCGGCGTGCCCTTGAGCACGACCGGCTCCGAGAACCGGACCTTCACGTTGGCCGACCGGCCGACGCCATGCGTGCCCGGCGCCGGGGTGCGATGGGCAACCGTCGGGGCGACGACGTCGAGGATCTTGATGATCGGCGACAGCGCCTCGTTGTAGTTGAAGTCGTCGTCGACGGCGGCCACGTAGACCTGGTAGCACTTGCCGGGCTGCAGGTGCTTGAGCTCGATCGTCGTGCCGAAGGTGAGCTCCTTCACGTGGACCTTGCCGTCGTTCTTGCAGTGGCCGTTGGTCTGGGGCCACGAGCCGAGCAGCGCGATCGACTCGACGACGTCGTGGTCGACCGCGATCTGCACGGTGTAGGTGGTCGCGGTCTGCACGACGCGCGACGTGGGCGCCAGGAACGAGAGCGAGAGCGACGGCAGCGGCGTCGGCGGGTCGAGGTTCGGGATGGGATCCGGCACCGGCGCCACGAGGGCCGCGGCGGCGTCCACCAGGCCATCGCCGTACACGATGTCGTGGCCGGGCGCGCCCAGGTCGACGGCGCTCGCACGCAGCACGGCCTCGACCTCGTCGGCGTCCAGGCCCGGGCGAGCGGCGCGGACCAGCGCGGCGACGCCGGCGACGTGCGGCGAGGACATGCTCGTCCCGGTGCCCAGCGCGTAGTCGGCGCCGGGGATGGTCGAGATGAGGTCGACGCCGGGGGCGGCGAGGTCGACGGCGACGCCGGTGTTCGAGAACTCGGCGATCGTGTTGGTCGAGTCGACCGCGCTGACCGACACCACGCCGGCGAACGAGGCCGGGTACATCTTGATCCGGGTCGCGTCGTTGCCCGCGGCGGCCACCATCAGCACGCCCGCGTCGCGGGCGGCGGTGAACGTCGGCTGGCCGAGCGCGACCTGGTCGGGCGTGAGCGCCCCGCCGAGGCTCATGTTGATGACGTCCGCGCCGTGCTCGCGCGCCCAGTCGACGCCGTCGAGGATGTCGCCGAACGAGACGAAGCCCGAGTCGTCGGCGATCTTGATCGGCATCAGGGTCGAGTCCGGCGCGATGCCGGCCACGCCCTCGCCGTTGTTGGTCTCGGCGAGGATCGTGCCGGTGACGTGCGTCCCGTGGCCGACCTGGTCGCTGACGTCGCTGTTGTTCCAGATCATGTTGCGCGGATCGACGACGGCGACGCCGTCGAGGTCGGGGTGGGTCAGGTCCACGCCCGAGTCGATCACCGCGACCACCACGGAGGGGTCGCCGGTGGTGGTCTTCCAGGCCTCGGGGACGTCGATCTGGGCGAGGTCGCCCTGCTCGGCGTAGTGGGTGTCGGACGGGTTGCCGTCGTCCGGCCAGTCGAGCAGCGACAGCTGGGCGTCGGGCACGACGGCGAGGACGCGCGGGTCGGCGCGGAGGGTGCGGGCGAGGGACGCGGCCTGGCCCGGCTTGGCGGTCACGATGGACCGCCACGGGCGCTCCATCGGCGAGGTCGAGGCCACGCCGGGAACGCCGACCGTGGCCGGGGCGACGCCCTTCCAGACGACGATGAGCCGGCCCTCGAAGGCCTTGGCGTCCGCGGCCCAGCGGGCTCCCACGGTGCCGGAGGCGCTCGCCGGGACCGCGATCCCGAGCACGAGCGCCGACGCGAGCAGCAACGCGATGCGCGACCTGGTCGACACCGTGCTTCCCCCTTCTCTCTCTTGTGGCTGATGGGCGTCCGAGTGACGATTCGGTCAGGGCTGGCCGTCGGACGCCGGGAGTGTAGCCGGTGTGGCGCCAACGCCTCGCGGCGCTTTCGGGCCGCGCCGAAGCGCACCCGCGACGTCGTGCCGTCAGGCCGCCTCGTCGGCCTCGATCCGGTAGCCGACGGAACGCACGGCGACGATCCGCGGCCCGCCGACGGCCTCGAGCTTGGACCGCAGCCGGGCGAGGTGCGGCTTGAGCCACAGGAGGTCGGGATCGGGCTCGGCCGGCCAGCCCGCGCGCGCGAGCCGGTGGTGGGCGACGAGGTCGCCGCCCGCGCGGACGAGCGCCTCGAGCAGCCGGAACTCGGTCGGCGTGAGGCTCAGCTGGATCGCGCCGACGCGCGCCTCGTGGCGGGCGGGCTCCAGCGTCAGCGAGCCCGCGGTCAGGACGCCGGCCGGGCCGTCGCCGTTGCCGCCGACGCGCCCCGTTCCGGCGAGGTCGACGCGGCGCATGACCGCGGAGATCCGGGCCAGCAGCTCCTGCTTGCCGAACGGCTTCACGAGGTAGTCGTCGGCGCCGATGCCCAGCGCCTTGACCTTGGCCGCCTCGGCGCTCTCGCCGGACACCACGAGCACCGGCACGTTGCCGGTCGCGCGCAGCTGGCCGATGACCGTGAAGCCGTCGGGGCCCGGCATCGCCAGGTCGAGCAGGACGAGGTCGGGCCGCTCCTCGCGGAACCGCTTGACGGCGGTCAGGCCGTCGTAGGCGGTGATGACCTGGTGGCCCTCGGTGCCGACCAGCGCGGTGATCGCGCCGACCATCGCCGGGTCGTCGTCCACCACCAGGATCCTCAGGGGTCGCGTGCCGATCAAGTCGTCTCCCAGCCTTCCCTCAACGGACGTTGCATCGATCTAGACCGCCACGGCCGCGGGCAGCGCGACGACGAACCTGGCCCCACCGGAGGGCGCGGGCTCGCACCACAGCTGCCCGCCCATCGACTCGGCGAGGCGCCTCGCGGCGTACAGGCCGATGCCCGAGCCGCGGGCGGTCGCGGTCTCGTGGCGCGCGTAGGGTTCGAAGATCCGGTCGCGCCATTCCGGCGGGATGCCCGGCCCCTCGTCGGTGACCTCGACCCGCACGATCCCCTCGTCGAGTCGCCAGTCGATCTCGATCGTGGTGTCGGGCGGGGCGTACTTCACGGCGTTCTCGAGCAGGTGCTCGAGCACCTGGCGGAGGCGGCTCCGGTCGGCCATCGCGTGCAACTTGCCGGGAGCCGGTGATCCGGGGCTGGTGGCGCGCGAGCAGCGGACCGAGGTCGCCCAGCAGCTCGTCGACGAGCCGGGCCATGTCGATCGTCTGGAGGTCCGGCGGCCGGTCCGGGACCACGCGCACGGACTCCAGGATCGAGTCCACCAGGCGGTCGAGGCGCTCGATCTGGTCGACGGTCCCCTGGTGCCACGAGGCCCGCTGCGCGCGACGGACCGGGTCGCGCGACGATCGGCCCTCGAGGAGGGGCTCGTCGGAGAGCAGGTCGGTGTACGCGCGGACCACCGCGAGCGGCGTGCGCAGCTCGTGGGTGACGAGCGCGATCAGCTCGTTGCGGGCCTGGTCGAGCGCCTTGAGCTGCTCGACCTGGGCCTCGGCCTCGCGCTGGAGGCGGCCCTTCTCCACGATGCCCGCGAGGAGGTCGGCGATCGCGGACAGCTGGTCGACGTCGGACTCCGCGAAGTCGCGGTGGGTCTCGGTCTGGACGTTGAGCACGCCCACGACCTGGTCGTGCCACATCAGGGGCACGGACAGCATCGAGGCGACGAAGCGGCGCTGGTCGATCCCGCGGACCCACAGGAACCGGGGGTCGGCGGCGACGTCGGGGATGACCATGGGCTCCCGGGTGGCGGCGACCCGGCCCGTGATCCCCTCCCCGAACGGGACGACCGCGCGGCCGATCTGGAACCGGTCGAGGCCGTTGGTCGCGGCGAGCGTCAGGCGCGTCCCGTCCCGGTCGAGCAGGTAGAACGACGACACGCTCGCCCCGAGGGCGTCGCGCGTCCCGTCGACGACGGTCTCGAGCAGCTCCTCCCAGGTCTGGGCGGTCGTCGCGAGGCCCAGGAGCTCGTGCAGGAAGCGGAGCTCGGCGATCGGGTCGCGCGGGCGCTCCGGCGCCGGGTCCGTGCGGACCGGAGGCGCGGCAGCGGAAAGGTGCGGGCCATCGATCCCGGCCATCGCGAACACCTTACAAGCCTAGGCGTGACCGATACCGAAATCGGTTGCGGCCCGGTACCGGGCCGGTGCCCTTGCAGTCGAACCGTAACCGTCGCCGACTGGCAGCCGAACCGGGCCTCCTCCATCCTGTCCCCGTGGCCGACCGCGCTGCCCGACCGGCTCGGGCCTCGTCCCGCACGCGGGGGTCCCGGTTTCCGGCCGCCGCGGCCGAGCCTCCGGGGCCCGGGCTGGGTCGCGCGCGGGACCCGCTGGCGCACGAGGTGCGGTTCCTCGGCTCGCTGCTGGGGCAGGTCATCGCGGAGCAGGCCGGCCCCGAGCTGTTCGCGACGGTCGAGCGCATCCGGCGGCGGACGATCGCGCTGCGGCGCGGCGACCCGGAGGTCGTCCTCGAGCCGGACATCGAGCGCGAGCGCCTCGGGGCGGAGATCGGGTCGCTCGACGTCGAGCGCGCGGCGGCCGTCGCCCGCGCGTTCACCCTCTACTTCCAGCTCGTCAACCTCGCGGAGGAGCGCCAGCGCATCCGCATGCTGCGGACGCGCGCGCGGCGGGCCAAGGGCCGGCCGATCGACGAGTCCCTGGGCGAGGCCGTGGAGCGGCTGGCCGCGGTCACCGACCGGGCCGGGCTCGAGGCGCGGCTGCGCACGGTCGAGGTCCACCCGGTCCTCACCGCCCACCCGACGGAGGCCCGGCGCCGCACGCTGCTCGTCGCGCTGCGCCGGATCCGGCGGCTGCTGGACTCGCTCGACGACCCGCTGACGACGCCCGACGAGGACGCGGACCTGCGGCGACGCCTGCGCGAGGAGATCACGCTGCTGTGGCACACCGGCGACCTGCGGGCCGTGCTGCCGACGCCGCTCGACGAGGTGCGATCGGCGCTCGCGATCTTCGACGAGACGCTGTTCACCGTCGTCCCCCGCTACGTCCGGGCGCTCGACCGGGCGCTCGATTCGGTCGCGGCCGGCGGTGGGCGCGCCGCCGACGACGCGCCGCCGGCGCTGGCCGTCGACGCCGGGCGGACCGGCACCCGCCCCGTCGCGGCGCCGTCGCTGCTGCGGTTCGGCTCGTGGATCGGCTCCGACCGCGACGGGCACCCGGGCGTCACGGCCGAGATCACCCTCCATGCGGCGCGGCTCCAGGCCGACCACCTCCTCCGCGGCTACGAGGCGGTCGCCTCGCGGCTGATGCAGACCGTCGCCGCGCGCGTCGCGCCCGAGCGCGTCGACCGGGCGCTCGACCACGCGCTCGCGCTCGACGCGGAGGAGCTGCCCGAGACGATGCGCCAGCTCCGGCGCCGCTTTCCCGAGGAGCCGTACCGGCAGCGGCTGGGCGCGATCGCGGAGCGGCTCCGGCGGACCCGGGCGGCGATGACCGGCGAGCCCGGCGCGCGCGCGGGCGGCTACGCGGGCGCCGAGGCGCTCGACGCGGAGCTGGCCTCGCTCCAGCACGCGCTGGTCGAGGACGGGCTCGGCCGGGTGGCCTGGGGCGAGGTCGCGGAGCTGCGCTGGCAGCTGGGCGACGTTCGGGTTCCACCTCGCCTCGCTCGAGGTCCGCCAGCACGCCGCGGCCCATCGGGCCGCGCTCGAGGCCCTCCGGACGGGCGCCGGGCCGGACGCCGAGGTCGCGGCCGGGGTCACGGTGGCCGAGGTCCTGGCGACGTTCCGGGCGATCGCGCGCCTCCAGGCGAGGTTCGGCGTCGAGGCGTGCCGGCGGTACGTGATCTCGTTCACGACGAGCCCCGACGACGTCGCGGCGGTGCTGGAGCTCGCGCGCCGGGCCGCGGAGCCCGAGCCGTTCGGCCGGCCGGTCGCCGCCCTCACCGACCTGCCGCCGGACCTGCCCGTCCTCGACGTCGTGCCCGCTGCTCGAGAGCGCCGACGCGCTGTCGGGCGCGGCCGAGCTCCTCGACGGCCTGCTCGCCGACCCGGCCTACCGCGCCCACCTCCGGGATCGCGGTGACGCCCAGGAGGTGATGCTCGGCTACTCCGACTCGTCCAAGGAGAGCGGGTTCCTGGCGGCCAACTGGTTCCTGTATCGCGCCCAGGAGGCCCTCGTCGCGACCGCCGGGCGGCACGGCATCGCGCTGACGCTGTTCCACGGCCGCGGCGGCGCCGTCGGGCGGGGCGGCGGGCCCGCGAACCGGGCGATCCTCGCCCAGGCTCCCGGGCTCGGTGGGCGGGCGGCTCAAGTTCACGGAGCAGGGCGAGGTCATCGCGGCGCACTACGCCGACGCGGCGATCGCCCAGCGCCACCTCGAGCAGGTCACCTCGGCCGTGCTGCTCGCCTCGACGCCGGAGCACGAGCGGGCGACCGCCGAGGCGGCCGAGGCCGGCCGCGCGACGATGACCGAGCTCACCGCGATCTCGCGCGAGGCCTACCGGTCGCTGGTCGACCGGCCAGGGTTCGCCGCGTTCTTCCGGGCGGCGACGCCGATCGACCTGATCGCCGGGCTCGGGCTCGGGTCGAGGCCGACGACGCGGCCGGGAGCCGCGTCGGCCGGGTCGCGGGCCGGCGGGGCGGGCGGCGCGTCGGGCACGGGCGCGCGCGGTCGGGCGCCGACGACGTGGCGGCCCTGCGCGCGATCCCGTGGGTGTTCGCGTGGTCGCAGGCCCGGGCCAACCTGCCGGGCTGGTACGGGCTCGGCACGGCGCTCGAGGCGGTCGCCGAGCGCGGCGGCCGCGAGGTCCTCGACCAGCTGGGCGCCCTGTACCGGCGCTGGCCGTTCTTCGCCTCGGTCCTCGACAACGCGGAGCTCTCGCTCGCCAAGGCCGACCTCGGGACGTTCCGCCGCTACGCGGACCTCGCGGAGGGCGCGGAGGCGCGGGCGATCCGGGGCATGATCGAGGCGGAGTACGCCCGCTCGATCCGCCTCCTGCTCCTGGTGACCGGCCGGGACCGCCTGCTCGCCGGCCATCCCACGCTCGCCCGCTCGATCGAGCTCCGCAACCCCTACGTCGACGCGCTGTCGGCCGTCCAGGTGGAGCTGCTCGGGCGGCTCCGGGCGCCGGACCTCGCGCCGGCCGACCAGGCGGCGCTGCGGACCGTCATCGGCGTCACGATCAACGGCATCGCGGCCGGGCTCCAGAACACCGGGTAGCCGCCCGGCGGATCGGGCATCGTAGGGTCATGCGCGAGATCGAGGCGGCCGTCATCGAGCGCGCGGGCGAGCGGAGCGCCGTCGAGACGCTGCGGCTCGACGACCCGCGCGCGGGCGAGGTCCTCGTGCGGATGACCGCATCGGGCGTCTGCCACTCCGACCTGCACGTCCGCGACGGCGACTGGGAGCGGCCGGGGCCGATCGTCCTGGGGCACGAGGGCGCGGGCGTGATCGAGGCCGTCGGGCCGGGCCTGGACCCGGGCTTCGTCGGGCGGGCGGTCGCCCTGTCGTGGTACGCGCCCTGCCTCCACTGCCGCGAGTGCCAGCGCGGCCGCCAGTGGCTGTGCTCCGGCTCGCCGTCGCTGCGCCACGCGCAGGCCGACGGCACGACGCGCCTGTCGCGCGCCGACGGCTCCCCGGTCCTCGCCTACCTCTCGATCGGGACGATGGCGACGGCCCAGGTCGTGCCGGCGAGCGCGGTCGTCCCGATGCCGGACGGCGTGCCGCCCGAGGTCGCGGCGCTCATCGGGTGCGGCGTGTCGACCGGGGTCGGGGCGGTCATCAAGACCGCCGAGGTCCCGGCCGGGTCGACGGTCGCGGTGATCGGCCTCGGGGGCGTCGGGCTGTCGTGCGTGATGGGGGCCGTGCTCGCCGGGGCGCGGCGGATCGTCGGGGTCGACGTGAGCCGGGCCAAGATCGACCTCGCCGGCACGCTCGGGGCCACCCACTGGGTCCAGGCCGACCCGGCGAACCCGGACGCCGTCGTCGAGGGCATCCGCCAGGCGGCCGGCGACGGCGGGCCGGACTTCGTGTTCGAGGCGATCGGGCTGCCGGCGACCATCGGGCAGGCCATCGCGGCGCTGCCGCCCGGCGGCACGGCGGTGCTGGTGGGGCTGACGAAGTTCGGGCAGACGGCGGCGTTCGAGGCGTTCCCGTTCGTCGACGGCGGGCGGCGGATCCTGGGCTCGAACTACGGCTCGGCGGTCGCCGCCGTGGACTTCCCCCGCTACGCCGAGGCGTACCTGGCCGGCCGGCTGCCGGTCGACCGGCTCATCGATCGGCGCCTGCCGCTCGGGGAGCTGGAGGACGCGTTCGACCGCCTCCGCGCCGGCGAGGCAGCCCGCCAGGTGGTCACCTTCGCCTGAGCCCCGTCAGGACGGCCGCGGCACTGCGATCCCCTGCTCGAGTGCCCCCAGGGCTCGGCGGGCCCACCGCACGTCGGCGCCCTGGAGATCCAGCGAGTCTTCCGGGTCGAGGGTCGCCAGGATTGCGAGATAGCTCTGCACCTGGTACAGCGACCCGACGACCATCGCGAGATCGGCCACGCCGGGCCGATCGCGGGCGGCGATCTCGGGCCACGCCTCGAGGTACCGATCCGCGAGGCCCCGGCGCACCTCGATGTCCGGTGTCCGGGCGAGTGTCGTCACCATGTCGACGAACGGATGGCCGATCGCGCCGTCCGACCAGTCGAAGACCACGAGGCCGCGTGGCGTGCGCGCGACGTTCCAGGGGTGGAAGTCGCCGTGGACCAGCGTGTCCGGCACGCCGGCGTCCCGCAGCCTGCTACACGCCGCAACGAGCCTCGGCATGGATGCCGACCACGCACGACGCGACTCCCAGTCGAGCCGATCGCCGAGATGCAGCCGATCGCAGAACCCCGGAACGTCCTCGGAAAGACTGTCGAGCGTCCGCCTCTGGGCGCCGGCGCGTTCCAGCTCGGCGCCACCGTCCGCCCACGACCGCTGCAGCGCGGCGAGGCGGACGAGTCCGTCACCCCATGCCGCCGGCGGCTCGTCGCCCACCACCGAGCCTCCGAGGTCGCGCATCAGGAGCCAGTTGTCGTTCGGGTCCAAATCGAGCACCTCGGGCACCGCGTCGGGCGTCCGCGACGCGAGCAACGCGGTGATCGCGGCTTCGTGCGCGAAGACGGGCGCGGCGCTCTTGAGGTAGGCGTTCCCGGCGGGAGACGATGTCCGCAGGACCACCGAGAGCGGCCACAGGTACACCATCCGCGTCGGCCCGTCGGGCGGATGGCCGGCGCGCGTCATCCGGTCGACCATCCAGCTCGACGCGCGTTCGAACCAGCCGGGCCGCGTCCATGGGGAGGGAGGTGACCCGGTCGATGCGTCGCGGTCGCGATCGAGCCACCAGGTCAACATCGCGCGCAGGTCTGCCGGTTGGAGCGAACCGCGGAGCCGTTCGCGGGACATCCAACGGGTGCCGGCGTCAGCCTCCACCTCCATGGGCGCCGTCTCGACCACGGCGAGGGTGGGGCGTCGCTCGGCATCGAACGCCCGGAGGACGAGACGCAACGGGACGATGGGGTGGCCCACGACCTCGGCCGCGACCTCGATCGTCCGCTCCATCGCCGGCTCATCGCTGATGGGTACCGTGCCCGTCGGCAGCGTCGGACCCCCGAGGGCGGCGTCGTCACGGACGAGGATCCGTTGGCCGTCCGGCGACGCGACGAGGACCGCGATCCGGCACCGCTCTTTGCCCTCGTCAGCCATCGCGGCAGCCTAACGCACGCAGACGGTCAGCCCGCAGCCCGGGGCGCTCGCCAAGAGCGGTATGCGGGCGGCCAGTCGTCCTCGGATGCCCGCTGGCCGAGCAACGCGTGCTCGACGCCCAGCTCGAACAGCCGGTACGCGTCGTCGACCTCGAAGAACCAGTCGCCCGCCGCGGCTGCACGGACCGCCGGGTCGGTGACCTCGCCCGCCCGGCCGCGGACCTGGAACTCGTGCGGGACGGCGGGATCCTGGTGCGCGTGGAGC